>NC_007963.1:1232216-2464432 GCF_000055785.1 Chromohalobacter israelensis DSM 3043 | reverse complement strand
GATTACCTGGTTGCCGAGGCCGACGAGTCCGATGCCTCGTTCCTGCATCTGCAGCCGATGGTGTCGATCGTGACGAATATCGATGCCGACCACATGGCGACCTATGCCGGCGATTTCGCGCGCCTGAAGGACACCTTTCTGGAATTCCTGCACAACCTGCCGTTCTACGGGCTGGCGGTGCTGTGTCTCGACGACGATAACGTGCGTGGCCTGCTGCCCCGGGTTCAGCGTCAGTTCGTGACCTACGGCTTCGCGGAGGATGCCGATTATCGCCTGCGCGACTTCGTGCAGCGTGGCGGGGAAGTGCAGTTCACCGCCGAGCGTCCGCCGGGCATGGCGCCGCTGGAGATCCGCCTGGGCATGCCGGGGCGGCACAACGCGCTCAACGCGCTGGCCGCGATCGCCGTGGCCAGCGACGCCGGGGTCGATGATGCGGCGATCCAGCAAGGGCTTCTGCACTTCGCCGGGGTGGGGCGTCGCTTCCAGGTCCATGGCCATTATCCGGCGCCGGGAGGCGAAGGCGACGTCATGCTGGTCGACGATTACGGCCATCATCCGCGCGAGGTGGAAATGGTCATCGACGCGGTGCGTGCCGGCTGGCCCGAGCGACGCCTGGTCATGCTGTATCAGCCGCATCGTTATTCGCGCACCCGCGATCTCTACGAGGACTTCGTGCGCGTGCTGTCGGGGGTCGATACCCTGTTGCTGCTGGATGTCTACAGTGCCGGCGAGTCGTCCATTCCGGGCGCCGAAGGACGTACTCTGGCAGGTTCGATTCGCCAGCGCGGGCAGGTCGACCCCATCTTCGTCGAGAGCAAGCAGGAACTGCCGGCCCTGCTGTCGCGCGTGCTGCGTCCCGACGATATCCTGATCACTCAGGGGGCGGGCGACATCGGCGGCATCTCGCTGCGGCTGGCGGCCGGTCAGTTAGATTTGAATGGAATGGAACTATGAGTGACACCGTAACGGATGGAGACGCTTCACGTCGTCGGCACGGGCGTGTCGTGGTGGTCTACGGTGGCCGCTCCGCAGAGCGCGAGGTCTCGCTGCTGAGCGGCGGAGCGGTGCTGGCATCGCTCGTGCGCAGCGGGGTCGATGCGCACGGGTTCGATTTCGCCGGGGGAGGTCTGAGCGGTCTCGAAGCGCTGGCCCCCGATCGCGTCTTCATCGCCATGCATGGCCGCGACGGCGAGGACGGTTCCTTGCAAGGCGCGCTGGAACTGCTGGGGATTCCCTATACGGGCAGCGGCGTGCTGGCCTCCGCGCTGGGCATGGACAAGGAACGCACCAAGCAGCTTTGGCGCGCCCATGGTCTGCCCACGCCCGAAAGCGTGATGCTCGAGGGCGAGCCCGACTGGGATGCCGTGATCGAGGCCCTGGGGTTGCCCTTGATCGTCAAGCCGGTGCACGAAGGCTCGACGATCGGCATCAGCATCGTCGAGACGCGTGATGCACTGATCGCTGCGCATGCCGAGGCGTCGCGCTTCGATAGCGCGATCATGGCGGAACGTTTCGTTCAGGGCGAGGAATATACGGTGTCGCTGCTCGGCGACGAGGTGCTGCCGGCGATTCGCGTCGAAGTGCCGAGCGGTTTTTACGACTACGAGGCCAAGTATCATTCCGATACGACGCGCTATCTGTTGCCCTGCGGGTTGGAGCAAGAAGAAGAGCGCATGCTGGGTGATGTCTGCCGCCGCGCCTTCGAGGCGATCGGGGGGCGTGGCTGGGGACGCGTCGATGTGATGCGCGACGCCCAGGGACGCTTCTGGTTGCTCGAGGTCAATACCGTTCCCGGCATGACCGACCATAGCCTGGTCCCCCAGGCGGCGGCGCATGCGGGGCTCGATTTCGATGCACTGGTGTTGCGAATTCTCGACACCACTACCGGCAGTTGACCAATACCATGAAGGAGGCCGGTTTGCGGGGTGCCTTGCTAGGCTTGATCCTCTTCGTCGTACTGCTGGGCGCCGGTGGGCGGACGCTGTGGATCTGGCTCGACCGGCCCATCGAGCGGGTCTCGGTCGGCGGTGATCTGGACTATGTGTCGGCGTCGTATCTGCAGCGCAACCTGGCGCCCCTGGTCAAGGGCAAGACATGGTTGTCCATCGACCTGGACGCGGTGCGCCGCGAGGCGCGCGACATTGAATGGTTGTCCGAGGTGAAGGTCTCCCGCGAGTGGCCCGATGCGTTGCGGTTCGAGCTGTTCGAGCAGGAGCCTGTCGCGCACTGGAACGACGACAAGCTCCTCAATACGCACGGCAAGCCTTTTTCGCCGGGGCCGGTCGAGGCGTTCGACGAACCCTTGCCGGACCTTGCCGGTCCGAAGGGCAGTGGGCCGGAAGTGCTGGCGTATCTCGATTCATTGGTGCGTCGGCTGGGTACCCTGGACCTCCAGGTGACCCAGTTGCGACTCGAAAATCGCGGTGCCTGGCGTTTCCAGGTCAATGATGGTGTCTGGGTCATCCTGGGGCGCGCCGATCTGGAGCCTCGGCTGGCTCGTTTTACCGCCGCTTGGCAACGCCAGTTGGGTGCGCAAGCGTCGCAAATTCGCTACATTGATTTGCGTTATCCCAATGGGGTCGCGGTGGCCTGGCATGGCGAGACCGAAACGCAGGCGACAGAGTAACGCTGCAGGTGCCTTTTTCGTCGTCAGGCCACGAAATCCGGGCGTCGGGGGTTTCCCTTTTTGCAAAAATAACCGTATTCTGAGGCCGGTTTCGCTTGTTGGGTGGTGACTTCAAGTCTCTTGTTCCTATAATTGGCCCAACGCGTTTTTAGTGTCTCAATGGCTTTTAACCCAGCTCAGTTCGAGGAGTGAACCCGACCTATGGCAGGACAATCCAATGCTTCCAATATGGTGGTCGGGCTGGATATCGGAACGTCCAAGGTGGTGGCCATCGTCGGTCAACCTTCCGATGATGGAAGCATCGAGATAGCCGGCATCGGCTCGCATCCTTCGCGCGGCATGAAAAAAGGTGTCGTCATCAACATCGAGTCGACCGTGCAGTCGATTCAGCGTGCCGTCGAAGAGGCCGAATTAATGGCCGGTTGCGATATTCATTCGGTCTATGTTGGCGTGGCGGGCAGCCACATCAGCTCGATGAATTCCGATGGCGTCGTGGCGATCAAGGAGCGCGAGGTCACGCCCTCCGACATCGATCGCGTCATCGATTCGGCGCGCGCACGTGCCATCTCGGAAGGCCAGCGCATTCTGCACGTGTTGCCCCAGGAATTCGCCATCGACAATCAGGAAGGGATTCGCGAGCCCCTGGGCATGTCCGGCGTGCGTCTCGAGGCGCGCGTGCATCTGGTGACGGCGGCGCTCAATGCCGTTCAGAACATCGAGAAATGCGTGCGTCGCTGCGGGCTGGAGGTCGATGACATCATCCTGGAACAGCTGGCGTCGAGCTATGCGGTGCTGACGGAAGACGAACGCGAGCTGGGTGTCTGCATGGTGGATATCGGTGGCGGCACGACAGATATCGCCGTGTTCACGGAAGGGGCCATACGCCATACGGCGGTGATTCCCATTGCGGGCGATCAGGTCACCAACGATATTGCCATGGCGCTGCGTACGCCGACGCAGTATGCAGAAGACATCAAGGTCAAATACGCTTGTGCGCTGACCCAGCTCGCGAGCAGCGACGAAATGATCAAGGTTCCTAGCGTGGGGGACCGGCCGGCGCGGGACTTGTCCCGGCAGGCCCTGGCCGAAGTGGTCGAACCCCGTTACGAAGAATTGTTCACATTGGTACGCGAAGAACTGCGGCGTAGCGGCTACGAGGATCTCGTGGCGGCCGGTGTCGTGCTTACCGGCGGTACGTCGCGCATGGAGGGTGTCGTCGAGCTGGCCGAGGAAATCTTTCACATGCCCGTGCGCATTGCTTATCCCCACAATGTTCGTGGTCTCGCCGATGTCGTCCGCAACCCGATTTATTCGACGGGAGTGGGTTTGCTACTCTACGGTATGAATGATGCCAAACGTAATGCCGTCGTGTCGGCTCAGCCCCGTAGGGAAGAGGCTCATACCCGACGTGGACACAGGCAGGAGCGCTCGGGGTTGGAAAGGATCAAAGGCTGGTTCAAAGGAAATTTCTGAGAGGGCCGCACTGGTAGCGGTCACAGGAGACGGGGCTTATGTTCGAACTGGTAGATAACGCACCTTCTAGCAGCGCGGTTATCAAGGTAATTGGCGTCGGTGGTGGTGGTGGCAATGCTGTCAACCACATGGTCGAAAGCAACATCGAAGGCGTCGAGTTCATCTGTGCCAACACCGATGCGCAAGCGCTCAAGCGTGTTGCCGCCAAGACCGTTCTGCAGCTTGGTAGTGAAATTACCAAGGGGCTGGGGGCAGGTGCCAATCCCGAAGTCGGGCGGCAGGCAGCCATGGAGGACCGTGAGCGAGTCGCCGAGTTGCTGCAAGGCGCCGACATGGTCTTCATTACCGCCGGCATGGGCGGCGGCACCGGTACCGGCGGTGCGCCCGTCGTCGCGCAGGTGGCCAAGGAACTGGGCATCCTGACCGTTGCGGTCGTCACGCGCCCGTTCCCCTTCGAGGGACCGAAGCGCATGCGGGCCGCCGAGGAAGGGATGGCGTCGTTGTCCGAGTATGTCGACTCGTTGATCACCATTCCCAATGAAAAGCTGCTGGCGGTGCTTGGCAAGAACGCGAGCCTGCTGTCGGCATTCAGTGCCGCCAACGACGTGCTGCTGGGCGCGGTGCAGGGCATTGCCGAGCTGATCACCAGCCCCGGCATCATCAACGTCGACTTCGCCGACGTGCGTACCGTCATGTCGGAGATGGGCATGGCGATGATGGGGACTGGCGGAGCCACGGGCGAGAACCGTGCTCGCGAAGCCGCCGAAAAAGCGATTCGCAGCCCCTTGCTGGAAGATATCGACCTGCATGGCGCGCGCGGCATCCTGGTCAACATCACGGCGGGTCCGGATCTTTCCATCGGCGAATTCAACGACGTCGGGGCGACCGTGCAGGAATTCGCGTCGCAGGACGCCACCATCGTGGTGGGGACGTCCATCGACATGGAAATGTCCGACGAGTTGCGGGTCACCGTGGTGGCCGCGGGTCTCGAAGGTCTCAAGGAAAAAGCCGCGGTGTCGACACCGCAGCGCGAAACGGTCGCGGCCGCGCGCAGCGCCGAGTCGCCGGACTACCGCAAGTTGCAGCAACCCACGGTGATGCGTCAGCAGGCGGCCAAGGAGCAGGAAGACTCGGCGAAATCACGCCAGGAGTCGCGTCGCAAGTCCCAGGAACTCGACGACTACCTGGACATTCCGGCGTTTCTGCGTCGCCAGGCCGATTGATCGCGTAGAACCGCTGGGCACATAGGCGTGGCCAGGCGACATTTTTTTGTTGAAACGCCTGTTCGGTGTTATAGTGAACGGCGTTTCATAACGATTTCCAAGCTTGGCTTACGCCCATGATTAGACAACGTACATTAAAGAATACCATCCGCGCCACGGGTGTCGGTTTGCACTCAGGCGAAAAGGTCTACCTGACGCTGCGTCCCGCACCGGTCAACACTGGTATCGTATTCGTGCGTACCGATCTGGATCCGGTGGTGCAGATTGCCGCCAACGCCGAATACGTGACCGATACCACGCTGTGTACCGCGCTATCGCGTGACGGCGTCAAGGTCGCGACGGTCGAACACTTGATGTCGGCGTTCGCGGGCTTGGGAATCGACAACGTCTTCGTCGAACTCAGCGCAGCGGAAGTGCCGATCATGGACGGTAGTGCCGGTCCCTTCGTCTTCCTGATTCAGTCGGCGGGCATCGCCGAGCAGGGCGCGCCCAAGAAGTTCATCCGCATCAAGCGCGAGATCGTGGTCGAGGAAGACGGCAAGGAAGCACGTTTCTTGCCGCACAACGGGTTCAAGGTGGCGTTCGCCATCGATTTCGATCACCCGGTCTTCGCACATCAGAAGCAGACGGCGAGCGTCGATTTCTCCACGACGTCCTTCGTCAAGGAAGTCTCGCGAGCGCGAACCTTCGGTTTCATGCGTGACCTGGAACACCTGCGCGCGCAGAACCTCGCGCTGGGCGGCAGCCTGGACAACGCCATCGTCGTCGACGATTACCGCATCGTCAACGAGGGCGGCCTGCGTTACGAGGACGAGTTCGTCAAGCACAAGGTGCTCGATGCGATCGGCGACCTGTATCAGCTGGGGCACAGCCTCATCGGCGAATTCCGTGGCGTCAAATCCGGTCATGGCTTGAACAACAAGCTGTGTCGTGCGCTGATGGCTCAGCAGGATGCCTGGGAAATCGTCACCTTCGAGGATGACACCCAGACGGCGCCGATTTCCTATGCGGCACCAGCGTTGGCCTGACATGCAGGCGAATGGACAAGCTTGATTGACGCCGGCCCCGGGCCGGCGTTTTTTATGCGTGTTTTTTATGCGTGGCCTCGAGCGTCAGGAGGAGCGTGACGCATCGGGCGCGTGGGCGGCCAGTCGTGCGAGGGCTTTCTTGAGTCGTGGGTCGTCGGTGTCTTCGGCGCAGGCCTTGAGATGGTGGGCGGCCTCGGAGGACAGCGTGCGTGCCTGGGTGACCGGCGCCTTGAGAGGGTGTACCGGGCGTACCTTGAATTCGAGCGTGAGCACCGCCTCGAACTCGGGCAACTGGCGCAACAGCGTCAGCAAGCGCTGGCGTTCGTAGCGCAGCCACGTCAACCACACCGCACCATCGGTAATCAGGGTCAAGGCGCCTTCTCGGTAGCCGCCGACGTAAAGGTGCTCGGCGACCTCGCTGGGCAGGCTGCTCCGCAGGTGCTGCTGTGCCCGCTCCAGCAGCTTGGCCATGCGCACCACCGAGCCCAGCTCGCCTGAGCCGTCGATGAGATGGTGGATGGACTGGGCTCGGAAACGCTTAGCCTTTATACTCATGGGCTTGCCCGCGCGAAGGAAAGCAGAATGTCTGCGCAATCTACCATGAGCCGGAGCTCGTCGATAGCATGACCAGCGCTACACACGACAGTCCCGCGTCGCCGCGCCGGGTGCGCGCGCGCCACCGCGCCCAGTGGTGGCTCGCCGGACTGCTGGTCGGATGTCTGTTACCCGCCGGGCTGATGCATCCCGAGGCGCTGCGCATCGCCGAGCGCCTGACGCAGATTTGCCTGATGGCGCCCGAGGTCATCCGGGCGCAGTCGCGACGCGTGGCACACCGTCGCCGCCTGCTGACCGGACGTCGTCGCCCCTTCACGCCACGCCGCGTGCGATTGCCACGGCGTGTCTGCCACCTGATGAGCGTCGGGGTGGATACCCTGTCACGCCGAGGTCCTCCCAGTACTGCCTGCGTTCATGGCTCACGGCGGCTTGCCGCCTGATGCCGACATCGCCCCCGGGCGGTGACCCGACGATTTCGTTCAGGCACTTTTGGAATTCAGGATCTCACATGCTCAATACTATCGTACGCAAGCTGGTCGGCTCGAAGAACGAGCGCGAAGTCAAACGCATGCGCAAGGCCTGCGAGGCCATCAACGCACTGGAACCGACATTCGAGGCGCTCGATGACGCCTCCTTGACCGCCAAGACCGCAGAGTTTCGTCAACGCCTGGAAGCGGGCGAGTCCCTCGACAAGCTCCTGCCGGAAGCCTTCGCCGTGGTACGCGAGGCGAGCAAGCGGGTGATGGGGATGCGCCACTTCGATGTACAGATGGTCGGCGGGATGACCCTGCACGAGGGGCGAATCGCCGAGATGAAGACCGGCGAAGGCAAGACGCTGGTGGGGACCTTGGCGGTCTATCTCAATGCGTTGACCGGCAAGGGCGTGCACGTGGTGACCGTCAACGATTACCTGGCGAGCCGCGATGCCGAGTGGATGCGCCCCCTGTACGAGTTTCTCGGTCTCAGCGTGGGTACCATCTTCTCCGGCCAATCCTCGACGCAGAAGCGCGAGGCCTACGCCTGCGATATTACCTACGGCACCAACAACGAATTCGGCTTCGACTACCTGCGCGACAACATGGCGTTCTCGCTGGACGACAAGGTCCAGCGTTCGCTGCATTATGCGATCATCGATGAGGTCGACTCGATCCTGATCGACGAAGCGCGTACTCCGCTGATCATCTCGGGTCCGGTCGAGGAAAACGTCGACATGTATCGGCGCATCAATCAGCTCTCCGTACAGCTCGAGGAGTGCAGCGACGAGGAAGATCCCACCAGCGGGGATTTCATCCTCGACGAAAAGCAGAAGCAGGTCGAACTCACCGAAACCGGGCACCAGAAGCTGGAAGGCCTGCTGCGCGACGCCGAGATGCTCGGGCAGGACGACTCGCTGTACTCGGCCCAGAACCTCGGGCTTCTGCAACACGTTCATTCGGCCCTGCGCGCGCGCCATCTCTACCATCGCGATGTCGATTACATCGTCGCCAACGGCGAGGTGGTCATCGTCGACGAGCATACCGGCCGCACCATGCACGGACGCCGCTGGTCGGAGGGGCTTCACCAGGCCGTCGAGGCCAAGGAAGGGGTCACCATCCAGAAGGAAAGCCAGACCCTGGCGTCGACCACCTTCCAGAACTACTTCCGCCTCTATGACAAGCTGTCGGGCATGACGGGCACCGCGGATACCGAGGCATTCGAGTTCCGCCAGATCTATGGCCTGGATGTCATGGTCATTCCCACCAACCGGCCGCTGGTGCGTGTGGACCACAATGACCTGGTCTACATGAGCGGTGAGGAGAAATTCGAAGCGATCATCGAAGACGTCAAGACCCAGCGTGAAGCCGGCCGCCCGGTGCTGGTCGGGACGGCGTCGATCGAAACGTCCGAATACCTCGCCAAGCTGATGCAGCAGCACCAGATTCCTCACAACGTGCTCAACGCCAAGCAGCACCAGAGCGAGGCCGAGATCATCTCCCAGGCGGGGCGCCCCGGGGCCGTGACCATCGCCACCAACATGGCCGGCCGCGGTACCGACATCGTGCTGGGGGGGAACTGGGAGGCCGAGGCCGCAGCGCTCGACGATCCCAGCGACGAACAGATCGAAGCCCTCAAGGCCGCCTGGCAGGAGCGCCACGATGCCGTGCTCGCCGCGGGCGGGCTGCATGTCATCGGCTCCGAGCGTCACGAGTCCCGGCGTATCGACAACCAGTTGCGGGGACGTGCCGGCCGCCAGGGGGACCCGGGGTCGACGCGTTTCTTCCTGTCACTGGAAGACAACCTCATGCGCTTGTTCGGCTCCGACCGCGTGCAACGCTTGATGCAGGCCCTGGGGCTCGAGCATGGCGAGGCGATCGAGCACAAGATGGTCTCCAATGCCGTCGAACGAGCGCAGAAGAAGGTCGAGGGGCGCAACTTCGATATCCGCAAGCAGCTGCTGGAATACGACGACGTGTCCAACGACCAGCGTCGTGTCGTCTATCAACAGCGCGACGAAGTGCTCGCCGCCGACGATCTGTCATCGAACATCGCCGAGATTCGCGAGCAGGTCCTGTCGGAGGCCATCAGCAGCTATGTGCCGCCCCAGAGCCTGGCCGAGCAGTGGGACCTGCCGGGGCTGCAGGATTATCTCAAGCAAGAGTTCAATCTCGATGTGCCGCTCGTGCAGTGGGCCGAAGAAGACGAGCACTTCCACGAGGAACTGCTGCGCGAGCGCTTGCATGACCAGCATCGCGGGCTGTTCACCAGCAAGGCCGAAGCGGTCGGTCCGGAACTGATGCGGCGCTTCGAGAAGCAGGTCATGCTGCAGGTCCTGGACACGCGCTGGAAAGAGCATCTGCAGCACATGGATCATCTGCGTCGCGGCATCCACCTGCGCGGTTACGCCCAGAAGAATCCCAAGCAGGAATACAAGCGCGAAGCCTTCGAGCTGTTCCAGGCCCTGCTGGGCAACATCAAGCACGATGTCATCCGCATCCTGAGTCACGTCCAGGTGCGGCGCCAGGAAGAAGTCGACGAACTCGAACGTGAGCGCCGCGCGACGCTGGAGCGTGAGCGGGCGGTCAGCCAGCCGGTGCATGAAGATGCCGTGGCCTCGGCCGAGGCCGTGGCCGAGAGCGAGGAAGCCAGCGGCGAATCCGCCGACGACGCACAGCCGGTGCGCCGCGACGGGCCCAAGGTGGGGCGCAACGACCTTTGTCCCTGTGGATCGGGCAAGAAGTACAAGCATTGTCACGGCAAGTTGAATTGATACTGAGCGTGACCAACGTCGATTGAGGAGAAAAACATGGCGGTGGGGGAAGCGAGTTTTCCGGCCATGCCGGTCATCGAGGGCATTCGCCTGGGAACGGCGATGGCCGGGTTCAAGACGCCCGGGCGTCGTGACCTGGTCGTGGTCGAGCTGCCCGAGACGACGACGCTGGCGGCCACGTTCACGCGCAATGCGTTCTGCGCGGCGCCCGTGCATGTGGCGCGGCGCCATCTGGAAGCGCAGGCACCGCGCTATCTGCTGGTCAATACCGGCAATGCCAACGCGGGAACGGGGGAGCAGGGAATGCGCGATGCCGAGGCCAGCTGCGAGGCGCTGGCCTCGCTGGCGGGCGTCTCGGCTCAGTCGGTGCTGCCGTTTTCCACCGGTGTCATCGGTGAACCGCTTCCGGTGACGCGGCTGTGCGATGCCTTGCCGGATGCCTTGTCGGCGTTGAACGCCGATGGCTGGCACGCTGCCGCCGAGGGCATTCTGACCACCGATACCCGGCCCAAGGGGGCGACGCGTCAGATCGATATCGACGGTCATGTGGTCACCATCAATGGCATCGCCAAGGGCTCGGGCATGATCCAGCCCAACATGGCCACCATGCTGGGGTTCGTCTTCACCGATGCCGCCATTGACGAAGCGCGACTGCAGCCGCTGCTGCGGGCGGCCGTGGATGCCTCTTTCAATTGCATCACCGTCGACTCTGATACCTCGACCAACGACGCCTGCACGCTGGCGGCCACCGGCCGCGGCGCAAGCATCGACAGTGACGCGCGCGAGGCGCGTTTTGCTGCGGCGTTGACCGAGGTGCTGGTAGAATTGGCGCAGGCCATCATCCGCGACGCCGAGGGCGCGACCAAGTTCGTCACCCTCGAGGTCGAGGGCGCGTCATCGCGTCGGGAAGCGCTGGATGTGGCGTTCACGGTGGCGCATTCGCCGCTGGTGAAGACGGCACTGTATGCCAGTGACGCCAATTGGGGGCGTATCCTGGCGGCGGTCGGACGTGCGCCGGTGGAAGCGCTGGACGTGTCGCGTATCGTCATCGATCTCGGCGACGTTCGCCTGGTCGAGAATGGCGGGCGCGCCGCGTCGTACACCGAGGAGGCAGGCAGCGCCGTCATGGCCGAGGCCGAGATCGCCATTCGCATCCATCTGGGGCGCGGCGATGCCAGTGCCACGGTCTGGACCTCGGACCTGTCACACGATTACGTCTCCATCAATGCCGATTACCGTAGCTGAGTGCGGATGGCAGCAGCGATCAGGGGCGCGCGGGCCACTGATCATGAACAGTCAGTCAAGGTGAAATGACCAACATGGTGAAGAGAAGGGTACACGTCGCGGCGGCTGCCATCATTCGTGAGGATGGGCATGTGCTGCTCGCACGCCGCCCCTCGATCGTCGATCAGGGTGGCTTGTGGGAATTTCCCGGTGGCAAGCTGGCGCCCTATGAAACCGGCTTCGAAGCCCTCCGGCGGGAATTGCGCGAAGAGCTCGGTATCGAGATACAGCGGGCCCAGCCGCTCATTCGCGTCCACCATGAATACGAAGACAAGCGTATCCTGCTCGATGTCTGGCAGGTGCATGCCTTCGAGGGCGAACCCTTCGGCCGTGAGGGCCAGGCGGTGCGCTGGGTGCCCCAGGAAGAGTTGAACAATTATCCCTTCCCGGAGGCGAACCATGCGATCCTGCGTGCGGTGTGCCTGCCTCACGATTACCTGATCAGCGACGAGGAAGACGACGATGCGGTCTTCCTCGGCAAGCTCGAGCGGGCTCTCCGCGACGATGGGGTTCGCCTGGTGCAGCTGCGGGCCAAGTCGCTGGATGAAGATGCCTACCTGAAGCGTGCCGAGCAGGCGCTGGCCCTCTGTCGTCGCTACCAGGCGCGCTTGATCCTCAACGGTGACCCTGCGCTGCTCGAGCATGTCGATGCCGATGGTGTCCACCTGCCCAGCCGCACCTTGATGGCGCTCGAGCATCGCCCCATCGCGACCGGCAAGTGGCTGGCCGCCTCGACCCACAACCCCGAGCAGCTCGCCCAGGCCGCGACGATCGGCTGTGATTTCGTGACCTTCTCGCCATTGCGGATCACGCCGAGCCACCCCGATGCCGCGCCCGTGGGCTGGCACGATTTCCAGCAACTGGTCGAGACGGCCGCCATGCCGGTCTTCGCGCTGGGGGGCGTGACGCGTGGTGATATCGATCAGGCGCGTGCAGTGGGCGCGCAGGGGATCGCCTCGATCCGCGATCTCTGGAAATGAGATGGTGACGCCTGCCTGACGCACCTTGCCATCGACAAACGGCCCGCTGCATGCGGGCCGTTTGCATTGGCGGTCAAGCAAGGGCGGTCAAGAATCTCCGGCCACGATCCGGCGCTCACGACGACTCGCCGCGCTCCAGGCCATCGATCAGGCGATCGAGATCGGCTTCGTCCATGGCGGGCTCGCCCGCGATGCGGTGGGACTCATCGGCCCAGGCGCCGAGATCGAGCAGGCGGCAACGCTTCGAGCAGAAGGGCCGGTAGGGGTTTTCGGTCGTCCACGCGACCTTGGTGCGGCACTGTGGGCAGGCGACCTCGAGGGGGCGGTCTTGGGGTGTATCCGTCATGCTAGGGCGAATCCTCCTGATCCGGGACATCCAAAGGTTGCCGGTAACGGGCATCGAGCCGGGCGACCTGCGCCTTGAGCGATGCCAGGTCACCATCATTTTCGATCACGTCGTCGGCCCGTGCCAATCGCGCCTGGCGTGGCATCTGGGCGGCGAGGATAGCATGCGCCTGCGATTCGCTCACGGTATCCCGGGCTCGCACGCGCGCAACCTGCACCTTTTCCGGCACATCGATGACCAGGCAGCGGTCGACCAGCGAGGCCTGGTCCGTCTCGAAAAGCAACGGCGACACCAGCAGGCCGTAAGGGGCATCGCCGTGGCGCATCGTGTCGAGCGTGTCGCATAGCCGTTGACGAATGCGCGGGTGGGTGACGCTTTCCAGCCAGCGTCGCTCCTCATCATCGGCGAAGACGATGTCACGCAGGACGCGGCGCTGCAAGTGGCCGCGGTCATCGACAAGCGAGGGGCCATAGCGCGCGACGATCTCCGCGAGCGCCGGCTCGCCGGGGGCGACGACATCGCGGGCGACGTGATCCGCGTCGACCCAGGGAATACCGTGTTCGGCGAACATGGCGGCGACGGTGGACTTGCCCGAGGCGATGCCGCCGGTCACCCCGATGATGCGTACGGGTGTGGTCATGTCGAGTGCCTCATAGACCGGTCAAGGCGCGCAGCGGTGCGCCGAAGAGGACCGCCACCCAGCCGGCGAGGGCGAGGAAGGGGCCGAAGGGCAGCGGCATGCCGCGTAGCCGGGGGTGCGTGAGTTGCAATAGCCCACCGATGACGGCTCCCAGGCCGGCGGAAAGGATCAGCAGAATCGGCAGCATCGTCCAGCCGAACCAGGCCCCCAGCGCCGCCAGCAGCTTGAAGTCGCCGTACCCCATGCCCTCCTTGCCGGTGATCCACTTGAAGAGCCAGTAGAACCCCCAGAGCAGCAGATAGCCGGCGAGCGCGCCGATGACGGCGTTGCTCAGCCAATAGGGCTGAAAGACGAGCTGGTAGATAAGCCCCGCCCAGAGCAGGGGGAGCGTGATGATATCGGGCAGCAGCTGCGTGCGCAGGTCGATGACGGCGACCACCAGCAGCGTCAGGCACAGCCCGCCCCAGGCGAGGGCGGACCAGGTCGCGCCATGCACCATCACCACGCTGAACAGCAACAGCCCAGCGGCCAGCTCGACCAGAGGATATTGTGCGCTGATCCGCCCCTGGCAATGCGCACAGCGACCGCGTCGCTTGAGCCAGCCGATCAAGGGCAGATTGTCGTGCCAGGCGATCGGCGCTCGGCAACGCGGACATTGCGAGCGTGGCGTGCACAGGTTGTAGGCCGGCACGTCCTCCGTCTCGAGGGCCAGCGATTCGCGCGCCTCCTGACGCCATTGCTGCATCAGCATGACCGGCAGGCGCACGATGACGACATTGAGAAAGCTGCCCAGCAGCGTACCCACGACGAAAGCCATCACGGCCAGCCAGGGCAGGGGGATATCGGCCAACAACTTGCAACTCCTACGCTATGTCTGAAAATGCCTGCCTTCGGGATGGACAGGCAGAAGTGGGCGCGAACGGGCCGGTGTCACGCCGGCGCGGGCGAGCGCGACGCGTGCGGCCGGCTCAAATGGCCGAGCCCATTTCGAAGATCGGCAGATACATCGAGACGACGAGGCCGCCGACCAGTACGCCCAGCACCACGATGATGAAGGGTTCGAGCAGCGATGTCAGCGCGTCGACCTTGGTATCGACGTCTTCCTCGTAGAAATCCGCCACCTTGTTGAGCATGGCGTCCAGCGCACCGGATTCTTCGCCCACGCCAATCATCTGCACCGCCAGGTTGGGGAAGCGCCCGGTGGCACGCATGGCGAAGTTGAGCTGCTGGCCGCTGGCGACATGCTCGCGGACCTCGCCGATGGCGCGTTGGTAGACCCGATTGCCGGTGGAGCCGGCTGCGGTGTTGAGCGATTCGACCAGTGGCACCCCGGCGCTGAAGGTCGTCGCCAGGGTGCGCGAAAAGCGCGCCACCGACGATTTGTCCAGAATGTCGCCGATGACCGGCAGGCGCAGCATGAGCGCATCGGCACGGTAGGCGAAGCCCGGCGAGCGACGGATGCCGAGACGGACCAGCAGCAAGGCAGCGATGAAGGCGCCGAGCAGGTGCGGCCAGTACGCCTGGACCCACTGCGACAGCGCAATGGTCAACTGCGTGAAGGCGGGCAAGTCGGCGCCGAAGCCGCGAAACAGGCTCTCGAACTGAGGTACGACCTTGACCAGCAGCAAGGCGGTGACCCCCATGCCCACCAGGACCACGGCGGCGGGGTAATAGAGGGCCTTGCGCACGCGCGCGCGCAGGGAGTCGATCTTTTCCTTGTAGCTCGCCACCCGCTCCAGCATGCGATCCAGCGATCCCGACTGCTCGCCGGCCTCGACCATGTTGACGAACATGCGATCGAAATGCTGCGGATGCTGGGCCAGCGCCTCGGAGAAGCTGGCCCCCGCCGAGACTTCGTTCATCAAGGTCTCGATGAGGTGGTGCATGGCGGGGCGCTTGAGACTCTCCGACACCACGCTGAAGGCTTGCAGCAGCGGGATGCCGGCACGGATCATCGTCGCCATCTGCCGTGCGAACAGGGTGATGTCCTGGGGGCGTATGCGGCCGATGCCGAAGGGGCTGCGCACGCGCTGGATGCGCTTGACCAGAATGTTCTGGCGGCCGAGCTCCTGGCGCACCGTCATTTCATCTGCCGCCACCAGCTCGCCCTGGATGGTCTCGCCACGGGAATTCTTGCCCTTCCATCGCCAGCGATGCAGGACGACGCGCCGTGGCGCCTTGCTACGTGTCGCTACCGCCATGTCGTTCCCCTCTTGTCACTTGCCCTGAGCTTTCATTCCAGCACCACGCGGTTGATTTCCTCGAGGCTGGTGATGCCGGCGAGCACCTTGCTCAGTCCGCTGCGTCTTAAATCGGGGTGGCCTTCTTGACGGGCCAGTTCCCCCAGTTCCAGAGAATTGCCGTCGGCCATGATCAACTTGCTCATGGCCTCGCTGACGGGCAGTACCTCGTAGATTCCCACGCGTCCCTTGTACCCGTGGGTACACTGGGCGCAGCCCGCGGCACGATAGCAGGTCGTCGATTCGATGTCGGTGGACGTGAAGCCGGCCTCGATGAAGAGCTCCCGGGGCAGCTCGACGGGCGTCTTGCAGTGCGGGCAGAGTTGTCGCACGAGCCGCTGGGCGACGATCAGGCTCACCGAACTGGCGATGTTGTAGGCCGCCACCCCCATGTTGCGCAGGCGCGTCAGCGTTTCCGCCGCCGAATTCGTATGCAGCGTCGAGAGCACCAGGTGTCCGGTTTGCGCGGCCTTGACGGCGATTTCGGCGGTCTCCAGGTCGCGCACCTCGCCGACCATGACCACGTCGGGGTCCTGGCGCAGGAAGGCGCGCAAGGCATTGGCGAAATCCAGCCCGATCTTCGGCTGAACGCTGACCTGGTTGATGCCGTCGAGCTTGAGTTCGACGGGATCCTCGGCGGTGGAAATGTTGCGCGCGTCGGTGTTGAGGATATTGAGCCCAGTGTACAAGGTCACGGTCTTGCCGCTGCCGGTGGGGCCGGTGGCGAGAATCATGCCCTGGGGCTGTGCCAGGGCGTGCTCGAACATCGCGCGCTGCGCCTCGCTGAACCCCAGTGCATCGATCCCCAGGCGCGTGGCGCCGGCATCCAGCAGACGCAGCACGATCTTCTCGCCATGGACCGTGGGCAAGGTGCTGACGCGGAAATCGATGGTTCGCGATGCCGACAGCCGCAGCTTGATCGCGCCGTCCTGAGGCAGGCGGCGTTCGGAGATGTCCAGGCGCGACATGACCTTGAGGCGTGCCGACAGACGCGCACGCAGGTTGAATGGTGGGCGTGCGACCTCGACCAGGATGCCATCGATGCGAAAACGAATGCGAAAGGTCGACTCGTACGGCTCGAAGTGAATGTCCGAGGCGCCGCGACGGGCCGCATCGATCATCATCTTGTGCACGAAGCGCACCACCGGCGCATCGTCGTCCTCGGTACCGAGCCCATCCTCGAGAGGCTCGACATCGTCGAGATCCAGCGTCTCGAGCGCTTCGCTGGCATCGCCAAGGGCCTCGAGCATGCCGTGCGTCTCGCGCTGGGCAAGGTGGCTGTCGATGGCGGGTTGCAACTGATCGGCGGCGACCAGGACCCCCTCGGCGGAAAGGCCGGTACTGAACTGCAGTTCGTCCAGTTTCGCCAGGGTCGCGGGGTAGGGAACCGCCACGCTGATATGCCGCTCGCTGCGCGCCAGGGGCAGTATGCCCAGACGACGTATCATCGCATCGGGCAGGCCCTCACCGGTGGGGAGCCGGCCGAGGTCGACGGCCTCGAGATCGACGAACGGCAGACCGTACTCCCAGGCCGCAACCTGGGTCGCCGCGCGGGCAGGGACCCACTGGCGCTCGATGACATACTCGAGCATCGACTGGTGGCTTTCGCGTACGGCCTCCAGGGCGCTGCGCGCCTGCTGTTCCTCGAGCAGACCTTCCTGCACCAGGCGCGCGGCGAGCCCTTTCAGCGGTGATGCCTCCGTATCGGAGGTGGATGATGAAGACAATGGCATAGGCGTTGCGACACCCAGGGCAGTGACCAAACGGGGCGGCGTCACCGCCCGCTACTCGTCGCATCCTACCCCATGCATGGGCGCTTGGTGACCCTTGGTATGAGATATCTCGTCAATTAGCGCTTATAGATGAGATCGGCGTGGCGGGGCGAACCTTTAGGTAGCGCCACCTTGCCAGCATGAGAAGTGTAATTTAACGTAACGGTCTGGATGGCCGTCTCGGTGCGCCTCGGCATCTTGCCGGCGCCTCGCGGGTGCGCGCGCGACGCGTTATCATCCCTCCGCGCCGGGCCCGCCTAGAAGGTGGACAGCAGGGTATTCAACCAGGGGTTACAGGAGAAGTTCATGGAACGTCAACAACGTGGTTTCACGCTGATCGAACTGATGATCGTCGTCGCGATCATCGGCATTCTCGCCGCCATCGCCATACCGCAGTATCAGAACTATGTGGCGCGCTCGGAAGTCAGCGCTGCGCTCGCGACCCTCAAATCGCTGCAGACGCCGGCCGAACTGGCGATTCAGGAGGGTAGAACGATAAGCGATGACGATTTGTCCGAATTGGGGCTGTCCAGCGACTCAGTACAAAATGGAACGATCGGGCTTAGTGACTTTGATGGCGAGGATGACTCTACGCCGAGTATCGTTTTCACGTTTGATGATGAAGGGAACTTCTCAAACGAAACTTTGACGCTTGAGCGTCAAGACGATGGAGGCTGGGAGTGCTCAGCATCGCAGGGTATTGACGACGATGTCGTGCCCGATAGCTGTGTGGCTAACTCTAATTAAAGGATGGCTGAGAAGTTTCCTAGTAAGCCAAAGGCCGGCATCCGCCGGCCTTTTAGTGTCTCGCTTTCGGGTTGTCTCTGAGGCTCTTCGTTCTTCTTCCTTCCTTCTTCTCTCTCGAGCCTTCCCGCTTCAGTACAACGCTTTCCCTTCGTCGACGACTTCCTTCAGCACTTCCAGAAACAGCCGGTCGGCTTCCGAGTGCTCGCTGGGGTCCTCGGGGATATGCACGCTGGTGTTGTCCGAGATTTCGTTGGCGATGGTGGCCCACATCTGGCGGCTGTCGCCTTCCTCGGTGTAGTGCTCGCGGGCGATGGCGAGGGACTGCTCGAGAATCGCCGGATCCTGCAGCAGCTTCTTGATGAATTCGCGTAGCTCGTTGATGATCCGGACTTTCTGCATTTCGGACGCGGAACTCATGGGGCTCTCTCCGTATGGCTCATGCGGGCTCGCGTGCCGTGCGTTCACGGTATCGCGAGTCGGTCGCGGGACGATGTCGCGGACGATAGCACATCGTGGCGGAAGACGGCACCGGCCGTGCCGTCGGCTGAAAAGCGTGCGGGGAGGATGATGCGCGTGGGTGGAGAAAGTGCCCGCCGCCCCTTATAGTGTCGCTCCGTTTGTCGTCTCGCGCGGGCGCGAGGCATGGAGCGTGTAACACGCGACGAGAGGCCGAGGAGTAACGGGATGGCGGTGATTCATCCGCGTATCATGCGCAGTCTGGCGGTCAGTGCGCCGGTGGTCAGGATCCTGGCGGTTCTGCTGCTGGTGCTGGCCGTGCTCATGGTGGTGCCGTTGATCGTGCTGACCCTGGAAGGCGATCCCGATCGCATGGCGTTCCTGCTGTCGATCGCCGTCGTCGCCGGGGCCGCTTTGACCATGTTGCTGATCACGCGGGGCGTGGAGATCCTGCTGCGGCCCCGTCAGATGTTCATTCTGACCACCCTGAGCTGGGTGCTGGTGAGTGCCTGTGCCAGTTTGCCGCTGATACTGGGGGCGCCGCAGCTTTCCTTCACCGATGCCGTCTTCGAGTCCATCTCGGCGATCACCACCACCGGTTCGACGGTGCTGGTGGGCATCGATGACCTCTCCGATGGCTTGAAGCTATGGCGTGGCCTCATGCAGTGGCTGGGTGGCATCGGCATCATCGTGATGGCGATCGCCATCCTGCCGTTTCTCAAGGTAGGCGGCATGCGCCTGTTCCAGACCGAGTCGTCGGACTGGTCGGACAAGGTGCTGCCGCGTGCCGGGGGCATTGCCAAGGCCAGCGGTGCGATCTACCTGGGGGGCACGCTGCTGGCGATGCTGACATACTGGCTGGCGGGCATGACGCCACTGGATGCCGTGGTGCACGCCATGAGTTCCATGGCCACCGGCGGGTTCGCCAACTCCGATGCCTCGTTCGGGGTGTATCAGGATCGTCCGCTGATCCTGTGGCTGGCGTCGTTCTTCATGCTATGCGGCGCCTTGCCGTTCGTGCTGTTCATCCGTGCGTTACGCGATACGCCTCAGGTGCTGTGGCAGGACCAGCAGGTCCGTGGCCTGCTGAGTCTGCTGCTCGTGGTGATACTTGGGTTGACGCTGTATCGCGTCGTCGGGGGTGTGGCGTTTTTCGAGGCGCTGACCCAGGTCGCGTTCAACGTGATCTCGGTGGTCACCACCACGGGCTACGCCTCCGACGACTATACCCAGTGGGGACCGCTGATCGTCGCCGCGTTCTTTTACCTGACCTTCGTCGGTGGCTGCAGTGGTTCGACCAGCGGCGGCATGAAGATCTTTCGCTTTCAGATCGGCGCCATCATGCTGTTCACGCAACTGCGCCACCTGGTGCATGCCCAGGGCGTGTTCGCGCAGCGCTATAACGGCAATCCGTTGAGTGACGAGGTCGTGCGCGGCGTCATTGCATTTTCGTTCTTCTTCTTTTTGACCATCGCGGGACTGGCGCTGGGGTTGGCGCTGCTGGGGCTGGATCTGGTTACGGCGCTGTCGGGGGCGGCCACTGCCGTGGCCAACGTCGGCCCCGGGCTGGGGCCGATCATCGGGCCGGCGGGGAACTTCGCGCCGTTGCCCGATGCGGCCAAGTGGCTGCTCAGCCTGGGCATGCTGATGGGACGTCTGGAGATCCTGACCGTGCTGGTGCTGTTGACGCCCACCTTCTGGCGGAAGTGACGCCTCAGGCCTCTTCCTCGACATGCCCGGCGCGATTGAGGATGGGGTTGGCGTATTGGCGTAACCACCAGTACCTCAGATGCTCGGGCACCGATGCCAGCCGCGTTTCGAAACGCTGGCGGTCGGCATCGGTGACCTCGCTGAGGTCGACCAGTTCCGGTGCCAGGCCGCTGGCTTCCAGCGCCAGCTGATGGCTGGGGAACATGTGGTAGTTCGCCAGTACCTGGCGGTCGATTTCCTGGGTCACGGCTTCGGGTGTGTCGAAGTCGCGGCTCAAGGGCGTGCCGAACGTCAGGCGGATGCGTCCCTTGTGTCCCGTGATGCCGGCGACGATGGACTGAATGTCCTCGAACTCGACCTTCTCGTAACTCCCTTCCGTATGTCGAGCGTGGAGCTCGCGTGCCTTCTGCAGGTCGCAGGGATCGTATTCGTAGCTGATGGAGACCGGCACCAGGCGCAGCTCGGCCACCGCGGCGCCGATGTCGGCCTCGCCATCGTCCATGCGCTGTGCCATGCCCAGCATCTTGACGATGGCGGTATCGGCGCGGTCGATCCCGTCCTTGGCGCGTCCTTCGCGCTCGGCGATCCAGATCGAGTGATTGTCGACGGTGATCGAGTGCCGGATATAGCGCGACAGGGTCTGATACGCCTGCAGCATCGCGCGCTTGCCCTTGGCGGAGCGGGGAACGATGAAGCTCTTGTTGAGGCGCATGAGATCGTTGACGAACGGCTTTTGCAGCAGGTTGTCGCCGATGGCGATGCGTACCGTGTTGCGTCCTTTCTGGTACAGCGCGTAGTTGACGAAGGCCGGATCGAGCGCGATGTCGCGATGATTGCCGATGAAGAGGTAGGCCTTGTCGGCATCGAGGTGCTCGAGCCCCTCGATCTCGAAGCCATCCGTGGTGGTGGCGATCATGCGGGCCATGTAGCGTGCGATGCGCTGCTGGAAGGCCGCGACACTCTCGATGTTGCGCATTTCGCGCTGCAGACCCAGGCGTGCCAAGAAGCGTGCCACGGGGGGGGCGTGGCGCGCCAGGCGAGGCAGGCGGAAATGCGTGATCGCGTCGAGCAGCTCGTCGCAATGGGCGAGGCGATCGAGAACGCTGGCGACCTCGTCGTCGTGATAGGGACGGATGGCGTCGAAGTCGTGCGGGGCGGAATGCGGAGTCGATGCGTGCGTCATGATGTCGGCGCTGCCGGGTCGGCTTCACCGCCCAGCCAGTCGATGAGTTGTTCGATGAATCCAGAAAGTACGTGGGCCATGAGGGCGAAGTCCGTTTCCAGGCGCAGTATGGGGTCGTCATCGTCCTCGTTTTGCGACGCTTCGTCGAGCACGGCGTCGGCGAAGCGTAACGACTTGAGCGTCAGATCATCATGCAAGACCAGCGACAGCTGGTCTTCGATGTCCAGCGCCAGACGGCTGGCCTGGCGGCCGCCGGCCAGCACGCTTTGCACTTCGTCGCCGTCGAGGTCGATGCCACGTGCACGCCAGACACCGTCGTCACCGGCATCCTTGAGTTCGACCTGATCGCCCAGGCGCAGTCCTTCGGGGCGTGACGTCATGTCTTCCAGCCAGGTGGTCATGGTGCGCGATGGCAACTGGCGCACCGTGAGCGGCGTCACCTGGAGCGACCCCAGCGACTGCCGCAGCAGGTCGAGGGCCTCCTCGGCACGCGTGCGGCTGGCGCAGTTGATGGCGATGAGCCCGCGGGCGGTGTCCCACCACAGGTCGATGCGCTGACTGCGGGTGAAGGCGCGGGGCAGGAGCTCCTCGACGACCTGCTCCTTGATCGCCTGGCGGTCGCGACGCGGCAAGGGGCGGCCTTCGGCAGCCTCGCGCTCGGCGGCACGCTCCTCGACTTCCTCGCGAATCACCGATGCGGGCAGCAGGCGCTCCTGACGCAGGGCGGAGAGGAGGCGATGGCCTTGGATCTCATGCACGCGTTGCTGCCCGTGACGTCCCGCAGGGCACTGCCAGCCGAGGCGTTTGCCCTCGCTGGGCGACACCGGGCGAAAGGCGAATGCCTCCAGTGCCGTTTCGAGTGCATCGAGCGCGACCGGCGTCGTGTCGTGCAGACGATAGAGATGCAAGTGCTTGAACCACATGGGCCTGTTCCATCACAAAGGGGCTCATTATGGCGAAACGCCGCGGCCCGTGCCACCTCCCCGGGCGGGATGCGTTCGCCGATCAGGCGTCGAGCGTCGAAAACGGCATGACGGCGTTCACTGAAAAAGCGGGGCGACGTTGCAGCGCCGGGGCATGAATGCGTGGTCCAAGCCTGCCGCAATGGCATGTGAAATGGTATGATGGCTCGATTCGGGCCCCCCGTGAGGTGGGGTCCGCCATCGAAGCTCAATGATTGCTGTGACGGCCATTGGCGTCGAGCGCTGAAGAGTGGCTTGCAGGGGCCTCGTGCCCGATGCGGCAACACTGTTCGTTTCATTCAGTGCCATGACCGATGGTATGGCGCGGTGCAAAGGATTGAACGACCCATGGGTGAGATCGCCAGAGAAATTCTGCCAGTCAATATCGAGGACGAACTCAAGCAGTCGTATCTCGATTACGCCATGAGCGTGATCATCGGCCGTGCGCTGCCGGATGTACGCGATGGCCTCAAGCCTGTGCACCGGCGCGTGTTGTTCGCCATGCACGAACTCGGTAACGACTGGAACAAAGCCTACAAGAAATCGGCCCGTGTCGTGGGTGACGTGATCGGTAAGTATCACCCGCATGGTGATAGCGCCGTCTACGACACCATCGTGCGCATGGCGCAGGAGTTTTCCATGCGCTATGTCCTGGTCGACGGCCAGGGCAACTTCGGTTCCATCGACGGTGACAGCGCGGCGGCCATGCGTTACACCGAGGTGCGCATGTCGCGGCTCGCTCATGAGCTGCTGGCCGACCTGGAAAAGGATACCGTCGACTGGGTCGACAACTACGACGGTACCGAACGCATTCCCGAGGTGTTGCCGACCAAGGTCCCCAACCTGCTGGTCAACGGGGCCTCGGGCATCGCCGTGGGCATGGCGACCAATATCCCGCCGCACAACATGCGCGAGATCATCGATGGCTGTCTGGCGCTGATCGACGACTACACGCTCAGCATCGACGATCTGATGGCCTACATTCCCGGCCCCGATTTCCCCACCGGGGGAATCATCAACGGGCGCGCCGGGATTCTCGAGGCATATCGCACCGGGCGCGGGCGCATCTACGTGCGGGCTCGCCACACCATCGAGCATGACGAAAAGACCGGTCGCGATCACATCATCGTCACCGAGCTGCCGTATCAGGTGAACAAGGCACGCTTGATCGAGAAGATCGCCGAGCTGGTAAAGGACAAGCGCATCGAAGGCATCGCCGAGCTGCGCGACGAGTCCGACAAGGAAGGCCTGCGCGTGGTGATCGAGGTCAAGCGCGGCGAGTCCGGCGATGTCGTCGTCAACAACCTGTTCGCGCACACCCAGTTGCAGACCGTGTTCGGCATCAACATGGTGGCGCTGGATAACGGTCAGCCGAAGATTCTCAATCTCAAGGAGATTCTCGAGGCCTTCGTCCGTCACCGCCGCGAGGTGGTGACGCGGCGCACCCTGTTCGAGCTCAAGAAGGCGCGCGATCGCGGCCATATCCTCGAGGGTCTGGCGGTGGCGATCTCCAACATCGATGAGGTGATCGAGCTGATCAAGGCCTCGCCCTCGGCGGCGGAAGCCAAGGAAAAGCTCGTGGCGCGCGCCTGGCGGCCGGGGCAGGTCACCGACATGCTCGAGCGTGCCGGTGCCACCTCGTGCAAGCCCGAGGATCTCGAAGAAGGATACGGCCTCGCCGAAGGCCAGAACGAATATCGCCTGTCGCCGGCCCAGGCCCAGGCCATCCTGGAACTGCGCCTGCACCGGTTGACCGGGCTCGAGACCGAGAAGCTGCTCGATGAGTATCTCTCGATTCTCAAGCGCATCGCCGAACTCAATGAAATTCTGGCCTCCCCGGAGCGACTGCTGGACGTCATCCGCGAGGAGCTCCAGGCCATTCGCGATCAGTACGGCGATGAACGCAAGACCGAGATTCAGGCCAGCCATCTGGACCTGACCATCGAGGACCTGATCAACGAAGAAGACATGGTGGTCACCATTTCGCGCAGCGGCTATGCCAAGACGCAGCCGCTGTCCGACTACCAGGCGCAGCGGCGCGGCGGCCGCGGCAAGTCGGCGACCACCATGAAGGACGAGGACATCATCGAGCACCTGCTGGTGGCCTCGACCCACGACACCGTGCTGCTGTTCTCCAATCGTGGCAAGGTCTACTGGCTCAAGGTCTACGAGATGCCCAACGCCAGTCGCGGTTCGCGCGGCAAGCCGTTGATCAACCTGCTGCCGCTGGACGAGGGCGAGGCCATCAACGCCATCCTGCCGGTGCGCGAGTACCGCGAGGACAGTTACATCTTCTTCGCCACCGCCAAGGGGACCGTCAAGCGGACCTCGCTGGAGCAGTTCTCGCGGCCGCGCAGCGTGGGGCTCATCGCCATCGATCTCGAGGAGGACGACCGCCTGGTCGGTGCGGCGATCACGTCCGGCAACGACCACGCCATGCTGTTGTCCTCCAATGGCAAGGCGATTCGTTTCGAGGAAGGCAACGTGCGCGCCATGGGACGCACCGCGCGCGGCGTTCGCGGCATGCGCCTGCAAGGCGGCGCCGAGGTCATCAGCTTGATCATTCCGCAGTCGTTGACCATCGACGCGGAGACCGACGATGACGCGGAAGAGCGCCCGGTCGAGACGGTCGGCGAGGATCAGGTCTACATCCTCACCGCGTCCGAGAACGGTTACGGCAAGCGCACGCGCCTCGACGAGTTCCCGCTGCGCGGACGCGGCGGCCAAGGGGTGATCGCCATGCAGACCTCGCAGCGCAATGGTGCCCTGGTGGCGGCGATCCAGGTGCGCGACAGCGACGAGATGATGCTGATCACCGACAAGGGCACGCTGGTGCGTACTCGGGTCGGCGAGGTCTCGGTTTCCTCGCGCAACACCCAAGGGGTCACCCTGATCCGTACCGGGGAAGGCGAGCACCTGGTCGCCACGGTACGCGTCGATGAACCCGATGCCGTGGAGGACGATGCCCTCGACGCCGAAGCCCTCGATTCAGAAGAAGGGGCGGCAACCGCAGAGGCGACGCCAACGCCGGATGACGGTGCACCGAGCGACGAGGCGCCGCAAGACGATTGAGGCTCAATGCGGCCGCTCCGGGGGAGGGGCCGCTTTACGTTTGGAATGACGCTGATGACACGTAGATTCAACTTCTGTGCCGGACCCGCGGCACTGCCTGCCCCCGTGCTCGAACGCGCCCGCGACGAGCTGCTCGACTATCATGGCCAAGGCTTGTCGGTCATGGAGATGAGTCATCGCAGCGAGGCCTTCGCCGACATCGCCGCCCAGGCCGAGCGTGACCTGCGCGAGCTGCTTGGCGTGCCCGACAACTACCGGGTGCTGTTCATGCAGGGCGGTGCCTCCAGTCAGTTCGCGATGGTGCCCTACAACCTGCTGGGCGCCGGAGGCACGCCGAACTACCTGTATACCGGCATCTGGGGCAAGAAGGCGATCAACGAGGCGCGTCATCTCGCGGGTGCCCACGTGGCGGCCTCGAGCGAGGCCAACGGCCTGACGGCCGTGCCACGTCCGTCGGACATTGCCGTCTCGGACGATGCGGCGTATCTGCATTACACCGATAACGAGACCATCGGTGGCCTGGCGTACGACTACATTCCCGAGGTCGGCGAGGTGCCGCTGGTGTGCGACATGTCGTCGTCGATCCTCTCGGGTCCGCTGGACGTGTCGCGGTTCGGGATCATCTACGCGGGAGCGCAGAAGAACATCGGGCCGGCGGGACTGACCCTGGTCATCGTGCGCGACGATCTGCTCGATCGCGCCTTGCCCTCGACCCCGACCATGTTCAACTACCGCGTGATGGCCGAGCATGGCTCGATGTTCAACACGCCGCCGACCTATGCCTGGTATCTGGCGGGGCTGGTGTTCGACTGGCTGCGACATGACGTCGGCGGTCTCGAGGCCATGGACCGCATCAACGATCGCAAGGCCGCCAAGCTGTATGCGGCCATCGATGCCAGCGGCTTCTACTCGAATCCGATCGCCACGGCCAATCGTTCGCGCATGAACGTGCCCTTCGTGCTGGCGGACGACGCGCTCAATGCCACGTTCCTGCGTGACGCCGAGGCGGCGGGGCTGTTGAACCTCAAGGGCCATCGCAGCGTGGGGGGCATGCGCGCCAGCCTGTACAACGCCGTGCCCGAGGCGGCGGTGGATGCGCTGGTCGATTTCATGCAGGAGTTCGAACGACGTCATGGCTGATCACGACATGTCCGATAACAACGTCCCCGTCACTTCGGCCGACCTGCCGGCATTGCGCGAGCGGATCGATGCGCTGGATAGCCAGATCCTCGAGCTGATCAGCGAGCGTGCCCATTGCGCGCAGCAGGTGGCGCAGGTGAAGACCGATTCCGATCCTCAGGCGACCTTCTATCGACCCGAGCGCGAGGCCCAGGTCCTGCGGCGCATCATGGCGCTCAACAAAGGGCCGCTCGACGACGAGGAAATGGCCCGCCTGTTTCGCGAGATCATGTCGGCGTGCCTGGCGCTGGAGCGGCCGGTCAAGGTCGCGTATCTGGGGCCCGAGGGTACCTTCACCCAGCAGGCAGCGCTCAAGCATTTCGGCGATAGCGCGGTGAGTCTGCCGATGGCCGCCATCGACGAGGTCTTCCGCGAGGTGGAAGCCGGCGCCGCGCATTTCGGGGTGGTGCCGGTGGAAAACTCCACCGAGGGGATCGTCAACAGCACGCTGGATACCTTCATGGACGCCAGCCTGCGAATCTGCGGCGAGGTGGTGCTGCGCATTCACCACCATCTGCTGGTTTCCGATACCACGCGTCGCGACAAGATCTCGCGGATCTATTCACATCCCCAGTCGCTGGCGCAGTGCCGCAAGTGGTTGGATGCGCATTACCCCAATGCCGAGCGAGTGCCGGTGTCCTCCAACGCCGAAGCGGCGCGCCTGATCAAGAGCGAATGGCACAGCGCCGCGATCGCCGGCGACATGGCCGCCAAGCGCTACGCGCTGGACAAGGTCGCCGAGAAGATCGAGGATCGACCCGACAACTCGACGCGCTTTCTGATCATCGGCCACCAGGACACGCCGATCTCAGGCGACGACAAGACATCCATCGTCGTCGCCATGCGCAACCAGCCCGGGGCGCTGCACGATCTGCTCGAGCCGTTCCATCGCCACAAGATCGACCTGACCCGCGTCGAGACCCGGCCATCGCGCACGGGGGTCTGGAACTACGTATTCTTCATCGACTTCAAGGGCCACCGCGACGACCCGCAGGTGGCGGCGGTGCTCGAGGAGATCACCCTGCGTGCCGCCGAGCTCAAGGTGCTGGGGTCCTATCCGGTGGGTGTGCTGTAAATGTCGGCAATGCCATGTGCCCCCGCCGAGCGGGGCATCCTCATCGTCGGCCTGGGGCTGATCGGCGGCTCCCTGGCCGCGGCCCTCAAGGCATCGGGGTATCGGGGACGCATCGTGGCCTGCGACTGTGATGCCGACGAGGTGGCACGCGGGATCGACATGGGGTTGATCGATGACGGCGGCACGCAGCTCGCCCCTTGGGTCGCCGAGAGTTCGCTGATCGTGCTGGCGGTGCCGGTGCTGGCAATGGAAGACGTGTTGCGAACGCTGGCGCCTCGGCTCGACGCGCAGGTGGTCACCGACGTGGGCAGCACCAAAAGTGCCATCGAAGCGGCAGTGGTGCGGGTCTTCGGGCATCTGCCGCCGCGTTTCGTGCTCGGCCATCCGATCGCGGGCTCCGAGAAAAACGGCGTCGCGGCCGCGGATGCGTCACTGTATCGACAGCACAAGGTGATACTGACGCCCCGCGAGGATACCGATCCCGACGCCTTGGCCCGCGTGCGCGCCCTGTGGGCGGCATGCGGTGCACAGTTGCTGGAAATGACACCGGAGCGGCACGATCAGGTGCTGGCCCGGACCAGCCATCTTCCGCATCTGCTGGCGTTCTCGCTGGTGGATACCCTGGCCCGTCAGGACGAGCGCCTGGATATCTTTCGTTACGCGGCGGGCGGGTTTCGCGATTTCACCCGGATCGCGGGCAGCGATCCCGTCATGTGGCGGGACATCTTCAGTGCCAACCGCGACGCGGTGCTCGGTGCGCTGGACGAATTCGAAGCCGGGGTGGCGCGGCTACGGCGCGCCGTGACCGAGGGCGATGGCGATGCCATGTTGGCGGTATTCGACCGTGCCAGCCATGCACGGCAATACTTCGATACGCTTTTGAACCAGACGAGTTATCAGGCGATGGAACAACGCAATATCCGCTACCGTGTGAGTCCCGGTGGTGCCGTCCGCGGTCAGATCCGCGTCCCCGGCGACAAGTCGATCTCTCACCGCTCGATCATGCTCGGCGCGCTGGCCGACGGCGTGACCGAGGTGCACGGCTTTCTCGAAGGCGAGGACAGCCTGGCGACCCTGCAGGCGTTTCGTGAAATGGGCGTGGCCATCGAAGGGCCGCATCACGGCCGCGTGACGATTCATGGAGTCGGGCTGCACGGCTTGACGGCGCCCGCCGGGCCGCTCTACGTGGGCAACTCGGGGACGGCCATGCGTCTGTTCGCCGGGCTGCTGGCGGGGCAGGCCTTCGATACCGAGCTGACCGGCGATGTCTCGCTGAACAAGCGTCCCATGGGGCGCATCGCCGATCCGCTGCGCGAGATGGGGGCGGTGATCGAAACCGCGGAGGGCGGCCGGCCGCCGCTGACGATCCGCGGCGGGCAGGCGCTTTCCGGCATCCGCTACGACATGCCCATGGCCAGCGCCCAGGTGAAGTCCTGCCTGCTGCTGGCGGGACTCTATGCCGAGGGGGAAACGCGAGTGCGCGAGCCGGCGCCGACGCGCGATCATACCGAGCGCATGCTCAACGGCTTCGGGTACCCGGTGCAGCGCGACGGCGATGAAGCCTGGCTGCAGGGAGGCGGTCGCCTGGCGGCATCGCCCATCGATGTGCCGTCGGATATTTCATCGGCCACGTTTTTCCTGGTGGCGGCGGCCATCACCCCGGGGTCGGACCTGCTGCTGGAGCATGTCGGCATCAATCCGACGCGTATCGGCGTGATCAACATACTCCAGGCCATGGGGGCCGATCTCACCCTTCAGGAGCCGCGCGAGGTGGGGGGCGAGCCGGTGGCCGACATCCGCATTCGCTATGCGCCGCTCAAGGGCATCGACATTCCGACCGATCAGGTGCCGCTGGCCATCGATGAGTTCCCTGCGCTGTTCGTCGCCGCGGCCAATGCCGAGGGCGTGACCCGGCTGCGCGGCGCGGAAGAGTTGCGCGTCAAGGAATCCGATCGCATCCAGGCGATGGCCGACGGCCTGACCACGCTGGGCGTGGACAATACCGTGTATCCGGACGGTATCGATATCGTCGGGCGGGCCAGCGCGGACGAGACGCCGGCAGCACACTACCGCGGCGGACAGGTCGATAGCCTGGGCGATCACCGTATCGCGATGGCCTTTGCCGTGGCGGCGCTGAGGGCCAGCGACGAGATCGTCATCGATGACTGCGCCAACGTGGCCACCTCGTTCCCCGGCTTCGTGGATCTCGCGCGTCGCGTGGGGCTGGTGCTGGACGAGCAGGAGGTGTCATGAGTTCGCCGGATTCGGCAATGCCCGTCCTGACCGTCGACGGCCCGGGCGGTGCGGGCAAGGGAACCGTGAGTCGCCTGATCGCCGAGCGCCTGGGCTGGCACCTGCTCGACTCCGGGGCACTGTACCGCCTGACGGCACTGGCGGCGCTCAAGCATGGCCTGGCGCTCGACGACGACATGGCACTGGCGAGCTGCGCCGAAACCCTGGATGTCGCGTTCGTGGCCCAGGACGGAGACGCCCGCATCATGCTGGAAGGCGAGGACGTGACGGGGGACATCCGCACCGAGGCGGTCGGTGACGCGGCCTCGCAGGTGGCGTCGCTGCCGCGCGTGCGCGATGCCTTGCTGACGCGTCAGCGCGACTTTCGCGCCGCGCCAGGCCTGGTGGCCGACGGGCGCGACATGGGCACGGTGGTGTTCCCGCAGGCCGAGTTGAAGATCTACTTGACCGCCTCGGCCGAGGAACGCGCGCGGCGTCGCCACGAGCAGTTGCTGAATGCCGGTGTGGATGCTAATCTAGCGAGTCTTCTAGAGGAAATAAAGGCTCGTGATGCGCGCGACATGCAACGCGCGGTGGCGCCACTCAAGCCGGCCGACGATGCTGTCTTGCTGGACAGCACGAGTCTTGCGATACCGGACGTGGTGGAGCGTATCGAAAGGCTACTCAGTGAACGTGGGCTCGACCTCCCGAACTGAGTAGCTGGGGTGAAACGGGCACCCATCCGGAGACCCTGGCCAGACGTCATGACGTGCGCGGGCGATAATCGAGAGCCTTCGCAGGTCGAACCAGCGCCAACGTCCCCAGGGATATGTAGGAAAGGCCCGCACTCGCTGGTGGTGCGGAGAACGAGCGGCCTGGCCGCTATTAACGTTGATCACGTAGGAACGACATGAGCGAAAGCTTTGCTGAACTGTTCGAACAGTCTCTCCAGGACATCAACATGGAGCCCGGTGCCATCGTCATGGCAACCGTGGTCGACATCGAAGGTGACTGGATTACCGTCAACGCGGGTCTGAAGTCCGAGGGGCAAATCCCCGCGGCGCAGTTCCGTGATGACAACGGCGAGTTGACTATCGCCGTGGGCGATGAAGTCAAAGTTGCCCTGGAAGCCGTCGAGGACGGTTTCGGCGAGACACGCCTGTCTCGCGAGAAGGCCAAGCGTGCCGAGGCCTGGAAAGAGCTGGAGGCGGCCTTCGAGAAGGACGAAATCGTCAAGGGCGTGATCAACGGCAAGGTCAAGGGCGGCTTCACGGTCGACGTTTCTTCCATCCGTGCCTTCCTGCCCGGTTCTCTCGTCGATGTCCGTCCGGTGCGCGATACCGCTCACCTGGAACACAAAGAGCTGGACTTCAAGGTCATCAAGCTCGATCCGAAGCGCAACAACGTCGTGGTCTCTCGCCGTGCCGTTCTCGAAGCCGAGAACAGCGCCGAGCGCGAAGCGCTGCTGGCGACCCTGCAGGAAGGTCAGCAGATCAACGGTATCGTCAAGAACCTCACCGACTACGGTGCGTTCGTCGATCTGGGTGGCGTTGACGGCCTGCTGCACATCACCGACATGGCCTGGAAGCGCATCAAGCATCCGAGCGAAATCGTGGCCGTCGGCGACGAAGTCAACGTCAAGGTGCTCAAGTTCGACCGCGAGCGCAATCGCGTGTCTCTCGGCTTGAAGCAGCTGGGCGAAGATCCCTGGGTCAACATCAAGGATCGTTACCCGGAAAACACGCGCGTCAACGCCCGCGTCACCAACCTCACCGACTACGGCTGCTTCGCCGAGCTGGAAGAGGGTGTCGAAGGCCTGGTCCACGTCTCCGAAATGGACTGGACCAACAAGAACATCCATCCGTCGAAAGTCGTTCAGGTCGGCGACGACGTCGAAGTCATGGTGCTGGATATCGACGAAGAGCGTCGTCGTATCTCCTTGGGCATCAAGCAGTGCACCACCAACCCGTGGGAAGACTTCAGCGCGCGTTACAACAAGGGCGACCGTGTTGCCGGGACCATCAAGTCGATCACCGATTTCGGTATCTTCATCGGTCTCGAAGGCGGCATCGACGGCCTGGTTCACCTGTCCGACATCTCCTGGAGCGAGCCCGGCGAAGAAGCCGTGCGCAAGTTCAAGAAGGGTGATGAAGCCGAAGCGGTCATCCTGTCGATCGATCCGGAGCGTGAGCGCATCTCGCTGGGCATCAAGCAGCTCGAAACCGATCCGGTTTCCGAGTACCTGGCCGTGAATGACAAGGGCAGTGTCGTCACTGGCCGTGTCGTCGAAGTCGACGCCAAGGAAGCTCACGTCGAGCTGGCCACCGATGTCGTCGCCGTGCTCAAGGCCTCCGAAATCAGCGCCGATCGCGTCGAAGATGCACGTAACGTGCTCAGCGAAGGCGACAGCGTCGAAGCCAAGATCGTCGGCGTCGATCGCAAGAACCGTGCGATCAACCTCTCGGTCAAGGCGAAGGATCAGACGGATACCCGTCGTGCCATGGGCAAACTGCGCGACCAGGAAGCTGAGCCGCAGTCCGGTCCGACCACCATCGGTGATCTGATCAAGCAGCAGATGGGCGGCGAATAAGCCCGCACATCGCCGTCGCGTCCCGCACGCGACGGCCTTGGCTCGCTAAGCCAAACGAAAACCGTGCCTCGCGAGAGGCACGGTTTTTTTTGTGCATCATTTCCGAGTGACGCGCTCCAGCTCGTGCTATCCGGCCCCCGGGACCGACGAAATTGGCACACAGGTGCTACGCTGATCTCGATCGAGAGCCGGTGTCGAGGATGCAAGCGAAGCGTCGGCATCCAGCGTCGATCCGGGGTGACTCGGCCCTTCTCGAGAGTCACATCTTCGCCTTCCACGAGCGCTTCGTCATGCCAATCCCGAGTCGTCAGCGCCTTCTTGCCGATCACCTGCCCGATGCCGTCCAGGCACGACTGGGCATAACGCCGAAAGCCTCGACATTGCCCGATGCCGTGCTTGGGGGCATCGATGGCTGTGTGACCACTTTCGCGGTGGTCTCGGGGGCATTCGGTGCCGGATTCTCGCCACAGGTGGCGCTCGTGCTGGGTTTCGCCAACTTGCTGGCCGATGGCTTGAGCATGGCGGTCAGCAATTACGAGGCAGGTCAGGCGCAACTGGCCCAGATCGCCAGCGCTGAGCGCACCGAACATCGACATATTGCCCTGGTGCCCGAAGGCGAGCGCGAGGAGATTCGCCAGCTGTTTCGCGCCAAGGGGTTCGAGGGCGAACTGCTCGAGCAGGTCGTGGAGGTGTTGTGCCGCGACCCCGAGGTCTGGGTGAGCACCATGCTGCGAGAGGAATATGGCTTGTCACGCGAGGGCCTGAGCCCCCTCCGCGCCGGACTCGTCACCTTCGCGGCCTTTCTGGGAGTGGGGGCGTTGCCCTTGTTGCCGTACGCGTTGCCGGGGCTGAGCGTCGTCACGCAGTTTCTGACAAGCCTGGGCGTGGCCGCCGCTGTCTTCCTGGGTATCGGCATGCTGAAAAGTGCGGTCTATGGCCTGCCGGCCTGGCGCTCGGGGCTGCGGACATTGTGCATGGGATCCGCCGCCGCCGGGCTGGCATTCGTCTCCGGCCATGGCGCGCAAATGCTGCTGGGCGGCTAGAGAGGGCGCAGGGGAACCATCCGGCTGCGGCCGGGGCGAGAGACATGTGTCGGGGCAATGCCAGGCCGGAGTGTGTCCGGCCGGGGGCAACGCCGGGGCCTACGAGGAGGAACGCGGATTACTGCCCGCTTTCTCCAGCGTCGATAACACGCCTCGTAGAATGGACAGCTCCTTGCGGGATGGCTGTGCACGCGCGAAGAGTGCGCGCAGGTGATCCTCGGTACGCGCATGAGGTTGCGTCAGGAAACCCGATGTCACCAGGGCCTCGTGCAAATGCGCCTCGAAATGGGCCATCTGGTCGCGGGTCGGTAGCGAGGGCGGTGTTTGCGAGGTCGCGGGGCTGGCCTGGTGATGACGCCAGGCTCGGCGCACCTCGTAGGCCAGGATCTGCACCGCCTGGGCGAGGTTGAGCACGCCATATTCAGGGTTGGCAGGGATGCTGACCTGGTGCGTGCAATGGCGAATCTCATCATTCGTCAGCCCGAAGCGTTCGCGACCGAATACCAGGGCTACCGGGGCGTCTTGTGCATGCTCGATCAGCTCGGACGCCATGGGCTCGGGGTCGTCGAAATGCGGCAGGGGAAGGCTGCGCAGCCGCGCGCTGGCACCTACCACCTGCACGCAGTCACCCACGGCTTGCGCGATGTGTTCGACGACGCGTGCGTTGTCGATGACATCGGTGGCGCCTGCGGCCAGCCGAGTCGCTTCCGCGTCCGGAAAGCTGCGCGGATTGACCAGCACCAGGTCGCTGAGGCCCATGGTTTTCATGGCGCGTGCCGCCTGGCCGATATTGCCGGGGTGAAAGGTCTGGACGAGTACGATGCGAATATTGGAGAGCATAGGAAGTCGCGAGGCAGTCTAGGGCAGGGCGATAGTGTACTTGGGCTACGGGCTACGGGCTACGGGCTACGGGCTACGGCACCGGTGACCGGCCGGCAACGAAAAACCCCTGCCGGTCGCCCGGCAGGGGTTCGTGCCACGGGACAGGGCCCGGGAATCGGCTGGCAGCGTTACATCATGCCGCCCATGCCTCCCATGCCGCCCATGTCCGGTGCGCCGCCACCGGCTTCTTTCTCGTCCGGGTCGTCGGCGATCATGGCTTCGGTGGTGATCATCAGACCCGCCACGGAACCAGCGGACTGCAGCGCGCTGCGCGTGACCTTGGCCGGGTCGAGAACGCCCATGTCGAACAGGTCGCCATACTCGCCGGTTTGTGCGTTGTAACCGTAGTTACCTTCGCCGGCCTTGACCTGGTTGACGATGACGGACGCTTCCTGACCCGCGTTGGTCACGATCTGACGCAGCGGGGCTTCCATGGCGCGCAGGGCGATGGCAATCCCGTGGGTCTGGTCTTCGTTGTCGCCCTTGAGGTCGACGAGCTTGTTCAGGATGCGGACCAGAGCGGTACCGCCCCCCGGCACCACGCCTTCCTCGACGGCAGCACGAGTCGAGTGCAGCGCGTCTTCGACGCGAGCCTTCTTCTCTTTCATCTCGAACTCGGTGGCTGCGCCCACGCGGATGACCGCGACACCGCCGGCCAGCTTGGCGACACGCTCCTGCAGCTTCTCGCGATCGTAATCGGAGCTGGTGTCTTCGATCTGGGCGCGAATCTGGCTGACGCGCGCTTCGATATCGGCTTCGACACCGGCACCGTCGATGATGGTGGTGTTTTCCTTGGACATGGTGACGCGCTTGGCGCTACCCAGGTGGTCCAGGTTGGCCTGCTCGAGGGTCAAGCCGACTTCCTCGGAAATCACGGTACCACCGGTGAGGATGGCGATGTCCTGCAGCATGGCCTTGCGACGATCACCGAAGCCGGGCGCCTTGGTCGCCGCGGCCTTGACGATGCCGCGCATGGTGTTGACCACCAGGGTGGCCAGCGCTTCGCCTTCGATGTCCTCGGCGATGATGCCCAACGGCTTGCCGGACTTGGCGACGGCTTCCAGCACCGGCAGCAGTTCGCGGATGTTGGAGATCTTCTTGTCGACCATCAGCAGGTACGGATCTTCCAGTTCCACCATCATGGTGTCCTGGTTGGTCACGAAGTAGGGCGACAGGTAACCGCGATCGAACTGCATGCCTTCGACGACTTCCAGCTCGTCTTCGAAGCCGCGACCTTCATCGACGGTGATGACGCCTTCCTTGCCGACCTTCTGCATGGCATCGGCAATGATTTCGCCGATACGCTTGTCGCCATTGGCGGAAATGGTGCCGACCTGGGCGATGGCCTTGGCATCGGTGCAGGGCACGGAAAGCGACTGGATTTCCTTGACGGCGGCGTCGACGGCCTGGTCGATGCCACGCTTGAGGTCCATCGGGTTCATGCCGGCGGTGACGCCCTTCATGCCCTCGGTGACGATGGACTGCGCGAGGACGGTTGCCGTGGTGGTGCCGTCGCCGGCCACGTCAGAGGTCTTGGAAGCGACTTCCTTGACCATCTGTGCGCCCATGTTCTCGAACTTGTCCTTGAGTTCGATTTCCTTGGCGACGGATACACCGTCCTTGGTCACGGTGGGAGAGCCGAAGGACTTTTCCAGTACGACGTTACGTCCCTTCGGACCGAGAGTTACCTTGACCGCATCAGCCAGAACGTTAACACCACGCGCCATGCGCTTGCGGGCATCATCGGAGAATTTGATTTGTTTAGCTGCCATGTCTAGCTCTTCCCATTAGTAGGTAGTAGGCGCGATGCATCGCGCAAACGTGAAACGAAAATGTGCTCGGCGAGCGTGAAGATCACTCGGCGACGGCGAGAATGTCGCTTTCGCTCATGATCAGGACTTCTTCGCCATCGATTTTCTGCTTCTCGACACCGAAGCCATCCTTGAAGATCACGGTGTCACCCACCTTGACGTCCAGCGGGCGCACTTCGCCGCTCTCGAGAATGCGGCCGTTACCCACGGCGAGGACTTCGCCGCGAGTGGGCTTCTCTTGAGCATTACCCGGGAGCACGATGCCGCCAGCGGTCTTCTGCTCTTCTTCCACGCGACGGACGACGACGCGATCGTGCAAAGGACGGATTTTCATTGCTCACGTTCTCCTGATGGTTACATGGGTCATGTGGTAATCCCGTGACGCCAGGCGCACGGGGTGAAGGCTAGGCCTTCTGTTTATAAAGCCGACGCATCAATGCGTTACGGCCGAATCGTCTGTTAAGGCCCTTGATTGGGTCGACGTCACCACTTTCAAGGGGCCTTGATGAAATTTTTCAATGCCGGGAATCGTCCTTCCCTATGTAATCGCCCTCGATCGGGCGATCGCGCTGCGTTCCGCCGTCATGAGCGTCTTCCCGGGGACGCGCATGCTCGTGCCAGGCGTCGTCCGCATGCTGGCCGGGGCGCTGGGCGTGACCGCCCATCGAGAACATGCGGGCCCGCCAGCCACCCTGCTTGAGCCCCTTGCCGAGCAGGCGGCGGCTGCTGGGAATGAGGCACAAGAGCCCCAGTCCATCGGACAGAAAGCCCGGGGCGACGAGCAGCGCCCCGCCGAAAATCAGCGCGGCACCGGTAATAAGTTCGTCCGAGGGGATTTCCCCCTGCGCAAAGCGTGCCTGGGCACGCTGCAGCGTCTGGACGCCTTCGCGGCGGATCAGATGAAGTCCCAGTGCGCCGGACAGAAGGACCAGCGCCAGCGTAGGCAGCAGGCCGATCTGTCCACCGATGGCGAACAGGATCACGAAATCGAGCAGACCGAAAAGCGTAATGAAAAGTAACAGTGGCATGACGGCTCCGTAAGATCGACTAGGCAATAAATGGTGGCACGAGTGTGAATTGCAAGGGAGACATGGCGACGAGATGGAGAGGGCGTGAGGTGCATGCTAGACTCTTTATGCTGCAACGCACAAAACGGGTGGCGTGGGTGGAAGCCACCGGTTCATGAGGAGGAGAGGCCATGCGGCTTGATGGTGCGGTAGTGGGCATAACGGGAGGCGCACAGGGGCTGGGGCTGGCGATGGCGGCCGAACTCGGGACCCAGGGGGCGCGTATCGCGTTGTTCGATCGCGATGAAGAGATCATGCAGGAGGCGGTGACGACGCTGAGCCAGGCGGATGTCGAGGTACATGCCTTCGCGGTCGATGTCGCCGATGAAGAGGCCGTGGCCCGAGCGTTTGCTCAGCAGCATGCGCTGCTCGGACCGCTCGATGTCCTGATCAACAATGCCGGCATCACGCGCGATGGCCTGCTGGTGAAGAGCCGGGACGGTCATGTCGAGTCACGCATGAGCCTCGAGCAATGGCAGCAAGTGCTCGATGTCAATCTGACGGGGGTCTTCCTGTGCGGTCGCGAGGCGGCGACCCAGATGACCGAGGCCGCGCGTGGTGGCGTGATCATCAATGTGTCGAGCATTTCCCGGGCGGGCAACATGGGGCAGAGCAACTACAGTGCCTCGAAGGCAGGGGTCGTCGCGCTGACGGTGACCTGGGCCAAAGAGCTGGCGCGCCAGGGAATACGCGTGGCGGCGGTGGCGCCGGGATTCATCCGCACCGAGATGACCGCCTCGATGCGCGATGACGTGCTCGAGAAAATCAGCCGTGGCATCCCTCTGGGGCATCTGGGCCAGCCAGCGGATATCGCGCACAGCGTGCGTTACATCGTGGAGAATGACTATTTCACGGGCCGGGTGCTGGAGTGCGATGGTGGTCTGAGGGTCTAGGGCCTGGTGTCCGGCGAGCCGGGGCAGGGAGTGCGACATGGCCCGCGCATCGGCGCGCGGGCATGCCGGACCGTCGGTGCGATCAGAAGGTCACGCGGTTCTCCAGGTCGTGCACGGTTCCCTCGCCGATGCCGCTGACGCGGGTCAGGTCCTCGAGAGACGCAAACGGCCCGTTGGCTTCACGATCCTCGACGATGGCCTGTGCCTTGACCTCGCCGATGCCCGGCAATTCGGCCAGAGTCTCGGCGGTGGCATGGTTGATGTCGATGGCCTGCGGCGCGTTCTCCTGCGCCAGGGCCAGCGGAGCGGCACTCAGTGAGAGCGCCAGCAGGGTACAGCTGAGCAGATACTTCATCGAAACCTCCCTTGCATCATTTCTAATACATGCCGCTTTACCCTATCCAGTTCCGCGCACACGGCGTGTAAGCCTTTGCTTACAAAACGTGTAGGTGAAATGCTTAAAATTAAAATAACCTTATTTAGCAATGCTTTATTTGAGGCGCAAAACGTGCGGGCCTAGGTGGCGCGACGACCACGACGGTATAATCCCGGCTTCATCTCGCCGTTTATGCAGGAGACCCCATGTCGCCGGACCTCGATACGCCGCTGATCATCGCACTCGATTACCCACGCCTCGATCAGGCACTCGCTATGGCCGAGCGCCTGGACCCATCGCGGTGTCGCGTGAAGGTCGGCAAGGAACTGTTCACCCGCACCGGGCCCCGGGTTCTGGAGGCCTTGCACGGGCTGGGGTTCGAGGTCTTTCTGGATCTCAAGTTTCACGATATTCCCAATACGGTGGCCGGCGCCGTCGAGGCCGCTGCCGATCACGGCGTATGGATGGTCAACGTGCATGCCGGCGGCGGGCGCCGAATGATGGAGGCGGCCCGGGAGCGACTGGAACGTCGTCGGCTCGGTACCCATCTGATCGCGGTCACGGTGTTGACCAGCATGGAACGTGATGACCTGATCGAAGTGGGCGTCGAGGCCGAGCCGCTGTCACAGGTCGAGCGTTTGGCGAGGTTGGCGCAGCAGAGCGGCATGGCAGGCGTGGTGTGTTCCGCGCAGGAAGCGGCGGCGTTGCGTGCTACGTGCGGCGACGACTTCCTGAAGGTCACGCCCGGCATCCGGCCGCGTGCGTCGAGTGCCGACGACCAGCGCCGCACCCTGACCCCGGGCGAGGCGATGGCGGCCGGCAGTACGCATCTGGTGGTGGGACGCCCGGTCACGCAGGCGCCGGATCCGATGGCGGCGCTGGCGACCATCGAACGCGAGCTTGCGGAGCCGTCGTAAGGACGCGGCTACTCGCCTTCCAGTCCCGTGATCGGCTTGGTGGTGCCCCAGCTCTGGCAGCGCGGGCATTGCCAATGCAGTTGTGCGCTGCCGAAGCCACAGCGATGACAGCGATGACGGGGGCGTGCTGCCAGCAGTTTCTGAGTATGTTGCTTGAGCAGCAGCAGGCGTTCGCGGTCGCCGTGATTTTCGCCGATCAGGTACAGGTCCATGAGGTAATCGACGCCGCGCAGGCTGGGGTGCGCTTGGAGCTGTTCGCTGATCAATTCGATGGCCGCGTCCTGGCCTTCGGTATTGAGTCGGGACGCCGCGAGCATGATCACGACGCTGGTGAAGTGCGTTTCCTGCAGCTTGGTCTCGAGAAATGCGCGCCAGCCCGACTCGTCTTCCAGGCGTCGATAGGCCTCATGCAAGGGCTCGAGGATGACCGGCAGAAAGCCCGGGTCCTGCTCGGGGATGCGCTTGAGATGGCGAATCACGGCCTTGTAGTGGCCGGTATCCCGTTCCAACTCGGCCAGCAGCCAAGTGGCCCGTACGCAGCTTTCGTCGATCGACAGGGCCTGGCGCAGGCGCTTGCGTGCCATGCCGGGGCTGGCATTGTGCCGGTCGCGCTGGGCGAGTTCGCATAGCCAGTGCGCTGCGGCGCGCTGGATGTCCGCGTCCTGGCGGACGAGCTGCGGCGTGGCGACATCCAGCGCCTGCTGCCATTCCTTCTCGCGCTGCAGGAGGTCGACCAGCAAGCGCTTGGCGGCATCGCGAAGGCCTTCATCGGGGACGTCCTTGACGAGGCTCTGCAGCAAGCGTTCGGCGCGGTCGAGCAAGCCGAGGTGGAGGAAGTCGCGCGAGAGTTCCAGCTGCACCAGGCCGCCCTGATGGGGGGTCAGGGTAGGGCGGGCCAGGAGGTTCTGATGAATCTTGACGGCACGATCGGCTTCGCCGCGAGAGCGGAACAGATTGCCCAGCGCGATATGGGTTTCGATGGTGTCGCTGTTGACCTCGAGCGCTTGCACGAACGTCTCGATGGCACGATCCGGCTGCTCATTGAGCAAGTGGTTGAGGCCGATGAAATAGTCCCGGGGCAGGGACACGCCGGGAGCGGGTTGTTCGCGAGCGCGCCGGCGCTCGCGCCGTCCCAGCCACCAACCGATGGCAATCGCCGCGACCAGCAGGCCAAGCAGCAGTGGATCAAGCATTCAGGGCGCTTCCTTGAACTCCTGGGTGCGAAGCCGATCCAGTTCCTTGCGCTGCTGTTGGTTATGGCGTTGCGCGCGGGTCAACAGGGTCCGCAGACGCAGATAGATGCCGGTCATCGCCAGCATGCCCAGGATCACCCCGCAGGCCAGCGAGAGCAGTAACCAAAGGGATAGCGACGCAGGCGGCAATTCGACCCAGATCAGGTCGAGGGGCATGGCCTGCTGGTTATTGACGGCGAACAGGATGCCGAGCAACAGGACGACCAGAAGGAGAATGGCCAGCACGACACCTTTAAACCAACGCATGGGCAGGTTCCTTTTGCATGAGGGATGGCGCCCGGTATCGGATCGCGTTCGATAAGGCGGCTTCACCGTGACATTCAGCGATCGTTGTCGATTCCGGACCTGATGGGTGGCGATGATAGCACGCCGTGTCGTGTCCCATTTCTCGCCTCCCCGGCGTGTCCGTCAATAGCCGAGCGCGCGACTGGCATTGACCTGTTCGCGCAACTCCTTGCCGGGCTTGAAATGCGGTACGTACTTGCCTTGCAGATCGACGGGGTCGCCGGTCTTGGGATTACGCCCGGTACGCGGCTCCCGAAAGTGTAGGGAGAAGCTGCCGAACCCGCGAATCTCGACACGTCCGCCGCTGGACAGCGATTGCGTGATGTCTTCGAGAATGATCTTGACCGCAGCTTCGACCTCTTTGGCCGACAACTCGGGTTGGCGTATGGCGATTTGCTCAATCAACTCGGACTTGGTCATCGGATGCCTCCAAGCGATACCATCGCTCCGCTGCGGCAAGCAGCAGGGCGAGCGCGATATTGTTGTGATTTCAGCATACTGCTCAAACCTTGATAAAACAACGCACTAGCACAATTCAAGTCTAGCTTAGCCGGTTTTCGGCAAAGAGGGGAAACGATGTGTCACGTCAGGCCCTCGGGTATACTCGTGGCCTGTTCACGACTTCGCACTGGGAGCTTTCATGCAAGACGACGCCACCACCAAACGGCTTTACTGGCACTCGCGGCGCGGCATGTGGGAGCTGGACCTGCTGTTGATCCCCTTTCTCGAGCATCGCTACCCCCAGCTCGACGATGCGGACAAGGCACGCTATCAGGCCTTGATCGACCAGGAGGACCAGGACCTCTTCATATGGCTGATGCGTCGCGACTGGCCTTCCGACCCGGAATTGCGGCGTATCGTGCAGATGATCGTCGACTATGCCGAAACCACTTCCAACGCTCAGTATCGCACCCTCTAGGCTGGCGCTGACGGCGCATCTGGGAGTCTGGGCCTCGGTGAGCGGGCTGGCCGTTTCCCTGGGCAGCGCCTGGCTGGCCGGCTCGGTCATGGTCAGCGGTGGCCTGCTGATGGGACGCTGGTGGTGCGGCCAGCGCCGCTGGGAACTGCGCGAAAGCGTCGAAGGACGGCACGCCACCTGGCAATGGCGTCGTCCCGGCGAGTCGTGGCAGGTGGTGCATCCAGCGCCGGTACGCGTGGGCGCCTGGTTGATCGGCCTGCGTATCGGGCATCGCACGCTGTGGCTGTGGCCGGACAGCGCATCGGCGACGTCGCGCCGCCTGCTGCGTGTACGGCTTCTGGCCTCGATGCCGCAGGTTCGGCGCTGACGCGTCACCGTGGCAGACGAAGCGCACGTCGATCGCGAGCGCTTGGTAACCTGCTGGGAGAAGGCGTGGCCGTGGGGCATGGCAGTGTGTGGAGGTGTCGCTCAGTTGGGCTTGTCCTTGTCGCCGTCGCGCCGCCCCTGGGACGGATCCAGCGGCATGGCCAGGCGGTCGCGGATCAAGGCCTGGCGCGAGGCGCGTCGACGCAAGCGGGCACTGGGCAAGCGGTTGATGGTCTGCAGCGTGTCGATCAGCGCCTGGGTGAGGCGTGCCAGCTCGCGGTTGAGCCATAGATAGCCGCTTGGGCTGAAGAGTGCGCGACCGTCGTCGGCATGCACGCTCAAGGTCGCTTGCGCGTGACGCTGCAGGTCGAAGGCGACCACCGTGAGGTCGATGCTCTGCCCGGTGCGCACTTGAAAGGCCAGGCTGCCCAGGGCGCGGGCCAGGCGGTGCTGCTCGTCACGCAAGCCTTCCAGACCGGCGATGATGTCGTGGCCGGCTCGGGTCGCCCAGTGCGTCTCCAGCAACAGCTCGATGGTCGACAGCATGCGTCTTTCCAGCGACAGGATGCGTTCCAGGTCGTCGCGGTGCAGGCGGCGCTCGCTGTGGATGGCGTCCACCAGGCCACGTTGCTTGACCAGTTGCGTGGAGGTGGTCTTGAGCAACTGGCGCGTATCGACGTCTTCCTGCTGGGCGGCGCTCGTATGGGCATGATAAAGGCGCGCCAGCTTGTCGAGGTTGTCCGCCAGCAAAAAGCGCAGCAAGTCGGTGGCTTTCTGCGGCAGGATGAAGAGCGTGGCGAGAATGCCGACGAGCGTGCCGATCAGGACGTCGAAGGCGCGCCACAGCGCGATGCCCAGATCCTGATGCCCATCGCCGACGACCATCAGGAGCGTCACGCCGAACATCAGCGCACTGTAGCCATAGCGCGTGGCAAAGGTGGTGTGCGTGGCCACGGCGATGCCGATCAGCGTCCAGGCGGGAATCACCCAGGGTGCCGGTGCCGGGATCAGCACCAGCAACACGCCCCAGATCGCGCCGAGTACCGTGCCCAGCAGGCGCTGTCCCCCCTTGTCGATGACGCCGCCGATATGCGGCAGGTTGCCCATCACCATCATCGTGCTGACCAGCGCCCAGCTGCCGTGGGGAATCTCGAGGGTCAGGATGATGACATAGGTGATGGCCAGCGCCAGCGATGTGCGCAACACGTGCAGACGATGGCGATAGCGATAGATGAAATACGGATCGCGGAGGCGTGAAAGCGACATCACCGTGAGCGTGCCTCCGTGGGGGTGTCGATTGGCGTGGCGAAGTAAGCGTTCGATAGGGGTGGCGGAAAGGTCGGGAACATGCGTCGTCGTCACCAGGCGGTCGGGATGGCCGTGTCGGGCGCCCAGTGTAACCAAGCGCCCGAGGTGTTGTCCCGGCGCGACGCGTCAGCGTGGCGTGGGGGAAGGGCGAGCGCCACGCCCCTTGCCGCGCGCCAGTTTCGCCGCATGGACCATGCTGGCGGCCCAGAGCAGCAGCAACAGCAGCAGCCAGATGAAACTCAACCAGCGGATGGGAATCGTCATCAGGGTTAGCAGTGCGCCGAAGCCCGCCAGCCACAGTGCCGCCCAGCCCCAGCGGCGCAGGAACAGGTGGCCGAGCCCCGGCAGCAGGAATGCCAGCAGTAACGTGATGAAGAGGCGGTGGCGCATGACGTCTCCTTGAGGATGATGGTTACCTTGGGCCTGCCCCGTGCCAGTTGCGTCGCCATCACGAAGGCGTGTCGCGATACAGCGCATCCAGGGACGGGGTCGAACGCTGCTGGCGCCGGGCCGCGTCCCGCAGCGGGCCGAGTATCGCTTCACGTTCGGTGGGGCGGCCGGCAAGCACATCTTGCAGCATCGAGGCGCGATTGTCGGCCGTGGCCTCGATGACTTGCCAGATCAGTGCCGACCAGCCGGCCGCGGGAGGCTCGACACCCTGACCTTCGATCAGCGGCCCGATTTCGTCGATGAGTGCGTCGACCATGCGTCGAAACGGCCGATCGCGCAACTGGCCGTTGCGAATTCGGTGGCGTGCCACGAGAGGATTGATGGCGGCATTGACGGCCAGCTTGTGCCACAGGCGCTGCGCGATGTCGTCATCGACCTGCGCCCTCATCCCCGCTGCCGTGAGTGCCTCGACGACGCCATGCGCCAGGTCGGGCCAGGCGTGGTCGAGGTCGCCGATCCAGGTGACGCCCGTTCCGGCATGGACGACGCACGTTCCGCCGTCGGGTGCGGATTCGACATAGGCCCCCTCGGTGGTGCTGGCACAGAGCACGGGACCCAGCCACTGACGCGTGACGATCGGCTGGACGCGGAAGCCGTTCTGCAACAGCAGCAATGGCGTCCGGGCGTCGACATGCGCGCTCAACGCGTCCAGGGCGGTCTGGGTGTCATGGCTCTTGGTGGCGAGCACGACCAGGCCCGGTGGTGTCGGATCCGATACCGCCAGTGACGTCAGTGTGCAGCAGGGCACGTCCAAGGCGTGATCGACGCCGCTTGGGTCGCGATAATGCAGCACGTTCGGGGCGTCGCGGCGGCCGATCAGGCACACCGGACGCGCGACGCTCAGGCGGGCGGCGAACAGGCGTCCCATGGCGCCGGCACCGAGCAGCCACCAAGGAGACGAGGCGGGCATCATGTCTGGCCTTTCTTGGAGGAGGTGCGACGCCTGGCCGTGGACTTCCCGGCGCGGCGTCGGGGGCTGGACGAGGCGTCGCCGCTGCCGCGCCGGGTGCCGCGCTTCTTGCCCCGCGAGGGCGAGCTCGGCTCGGCACCGCCGGTGGTGGCCAGCGCCTGGCGCATGCGTGCGGCATCCGCCTGGTCGAGCAGTTGGCGGACATCACCCACCAGCGCGTCGAGGAAGGCATCCGCATCGCCGCGGCCCTCGGCGATGTCGGCAAGACGTTGTTCCCAGAGTGCCGTTCGCTCGGGACGGGTGGCGGTATCCGGCAAGGCCTGGATGAGCGCGCGTCCGGTGCGAGTGGCACGTAACGCGCCTTGCTGACGCACGATATAACCGCGCGTGACGAGGGTTTCCATGATTCCCGCGCGCGTGGCCTCGGTCCCCAGTCCGTCGGTATCCCGCAAGGTACGCTTGACCGTGGCGTCGTCGACGTAGCGGGCGATGTTCATCATGGCCTTGATCAGGCTGGCATCGGTGAAGGGATCCGGCGGCCGTGTCTGACGATCCTCCACCGCGCAGTCGACGACCCGTGCCGCCTCGCCTTCGTGCAGCGCGGGCAAGGGCGGGGCCTCGTCGCGCGTCGTGAAGAGCGGCTTCCAGCCAGGCTCGAGAATCTCGCGCCCCTGGGCACGAAAGTGCTCGCCGTGAATCGAGAACGCTGCCTTGACGTCGCGGGTCACCAGCGGTGAATAGAACTGCGCCAGCACGTTGCGCGCAATCAGACGAAAGACATTGGCCTCGTCGCCGGTCAGGCGGGAGGCGTCGAACGTCCGCCCGGTGGGTGCCAGGGCGTGGTGGGCGCCGACCTGCTTGTCGTTCCAGGCGCGCGAACGGCGCGAAAAATCCGCCCCTTGATACCACCCGCGCAGGGTGGCGTCCTGGGCGCAGGCCGTGTCCAGCGTCTTCTTCGCCGCGGCGAAATGCCCCTCGGGCAGGTAGCGGCAATCCGAACGCGGATAGGTGATCAACTGGTGGCGTTCATAGAGTGTCTGGCAGATATCCAGCACGCGCTTGGCCGGCAACTTGTAGCGGCGCGCGGCATCGACCTGCAGGGCAGAAAGCGAATACGGCAACGGTGCCGATTGCGTCTGTCGCTTGCTCTGCAACTCGCTCAGGTGGCCCTCGGCGCCGGGCAGATGGGCCGCCAGGGCCTCGGCCGGGGCGCGCTCGAGCAGTCGGCCCTGCTCGTCGAGTGGGTGGGGGGCTTGCGGTTGCCACCAGGCACGCAGGGTTCCGTGCTCGACCTTCAGGTCCGCCCACAGGGGGTAGAAAGGGCGTGGCGTGAAGGCTTCGATGTCCAGGTCGCGGCGCACGATGAGCCCCAGCACCGGGGTTTGCACGCGGCCGACCGACAGGACGCCCTGATAGCCGGCCTGGCGACCGGTGAGGGTCCAGGCGCGAGACAGATTGATGCCATATACCCAGTCGGCCCTCGAACGGGCCTCGGCGGCCTCGAACAGCGATTGATAACGCGCATTGTCCTCGATGCACTGCAGGGCCTGGCGCACGGCGGGGCGATTGAGGTCGCTGACCAGCAGGCGCGAGATCGAGCCGCGCCAGCCCAGATGCGCGATCACCTGTTGCACCAGCAGTTGCCCCTCGCGGTCGGGGTCGCCGGCGTGCACGACGGTGTCGGCACGCTTGAGCAGCTTGCGAATCACCGCCAGCTGCGCGCGCGCCTTGGAACGCGGGATCAGCTTCCATTGCCGGGGCACGATGGGCAGATGATCCAGACGCCATTGCTGATAGCGGGCGTCGTAGGCGTCGGGCGGTGCCTGCTCGAGGAGATGTCCCACGCACCAGCTGATGCAGGTCTCCCCGCACACCAGGTAGCCCTCATGGCGCTGCGGCGCCGTTGGCAGGGCATCGGCGATGGCTCGTGCCAGGCTGGGTTTTTCGGCGATGATCAAGCGCATGGAGACGATTTCCGGCTATCGGGCGGTCAGTTTGCCACGTCCCCCGGAACGTGGCGAAACGGGGTGCGAGGTCTCAACGGCGTCCGAAGAGTCGGCGCGCGCGGACGAGGGCGCGATACCAGTCGCGGTGCGGGCTGCCCACGGCAGGCGGGCGATGGCTGAGAAAGCTGACGTTGCGCGAGTCGCCACGCCCCGAGAGGTTGATGTTGGACAGCATCTTCAGGGTGCTGTCGCGAGCGCCGTACTGACGTTTGAGAAACTCGATGGCTGCGGGCTCCAGTTCGACACGGTAGTGACGCACCAGGGCCAGGGCGAGCGATTCCGCCGCGCGCGACAGCTCGGTGTCGACCTCGCGAACCATGGAGGCTCCCAGCGCGGCCTTGGCGGCCGCCGACAGGTTGGGTTCGATCTGGCCGAAGTCGGCGGCGTTGGAACTGTTGATGGCCCGCTGGGTGGCTGGTTGCGACAGTCCGACGTGCGGTTCCAGGGCAATGAAAATCTCGATCGCCAGGCGCTTGGCGGCATCCACGCCGACGCTGAGCCGGGTGTCGCGATGGCGCGAGGTGATCCCCGCCTGGGTCAAATAGCGGGCCAGATGCTTGCATACGCGTGCCTTGGCCTCGTCATCCAGGGCGATGGTGCGCTCGCGGATGCGCAGGCCGCGGCGCCCCGGTCCCAGGCGCAGTCGAGTGGTATCGTCGGAGAGACTGGCGGTGATGCGCTCCCAGCGGTCCACCGACTTGAGCAGTTGAGCGTGACTGCGGCCGACCTGCTCGTAAGCGCTGGACACGCTTTTGTAGAGCTGGATGGCGTTGGCGAGAATGTCTGACTTGGTGCGCAGCGCGCGCTTGCGTTCTTCCTGGCCGGCTTCCACGGCCTGGGCCAGGTGCACGATTTGCTCGGCGAGCGCATCCATGGCTTTCACCGAGCGTTCCAGCAGCAACTCGGCGCGGAGCCCCGACGCGGCGTCCTCGACCAGGGTGCCGGACTGCTCGGCGAGGTACACGTTGAGTGCCTTTAGGCGCGACAGTCCTGTTGCCTGCGCGATGCGCTGGCGTGCCCGGGCCTCTTCCAGGTTGTCGAAGGCCTGAGCGAGTCGCCAGCGTCCGCGGTATTCGAAAGAGAGCACGGGAATCTCGCGGCCGCTGATCAGCTCGAATGCCAGGATCAGCATTTCTTCGACGTCCTGCAGCGTCATCAGCAGATCGTTGTCCTGCTCGATGGCGGCCATGACGCGCTCGATGAAGTTCTCATCCCGCGGCACGCCCTGGTGCAGGTCGGGGGCGCGTCCCTCGAAGCGTTCCCGCAGCAGGTGCGTGGCGATCGGCGCGGCTTCGTAGAGGGCGTTGAACTGGGGCTCCAGGATATCCCGGTACTGAGCGACCAGGTCGCGGATCCGGGCATGCAGCCCGACTCGGCGATAGACGTCGATCTGGCCGATGAGGCGTGCACTTTCGCGGTCGTCGAGGAGCTCGATGGCGGCCAATTCCACGCCTTCCGGCGAGAGGTCGTGCTTGCGCAGCAACATGGCGGCGGCTTCGCGCCGCCTTGCATCGCCCTCGAGGTTGTCGACGATCAGGTCCCGCGTCACCAGCAGCAGCTCGGGGAGGGCCTTGATGACCTGTTCGATCTGGCCCGAGATCTTTTCGGCCTTGCGCCCGCGTGTGAGGTGGTAGCCGAGGTTGGCCAGGATCCCCGCGGCGCCGGTGATCACCGTGTAGGAAATGAAGAACACGTAGTTCTCCATGGTCGGTGCCTTGCCATAGCCGAGGAGATAACCACCCCAGGCGCCGAGCAGGGTCACCGGACCGGCGGTCCACAGGATCTGCATCAGGCTGACCGACCATGGCACCTTGTCGACCGCCGCGGTGATGCGACGGATCTCGTTGCGCCCCTCGCGCTCGAGGCGTACCTGCGAGGTTTCTTGAGTGGTCGATGATTTACGCTGAAACGGCAACGGCAGGAGCACGATGACATCCCTTGATATGGCGGGCCTCGGACAAGCGGCGACAATACCCGAAAAGCGACGATGGTGCACGAAGCGGTGCGACGGATGAGGGCGGCTCGCCGGACATGCTAGAATAAGGCGATTTTTTCAGGAGGGTCGCGATGCTGGCCGCATGGGTAGAACAGTTGCTGGGGTATGCCAGCGGTGCGTTGAAGGCGATACGCGACAATGAACACTATCCGGCGCTGATGACGTGGGCACGCGACGAGGGTGCCATGCGTGTCGGCGGTGAGCTGGGTGTGGCCCAGGCACTGGCGCCCTTGTTGTGGAACCAGACGCCCCTGGTACGGCTCGATTTCGATCCCGAACCCTTGGCCTGGCCGGGGCGCAACGAGCCGTGCTGGTGCGATTCCGGGCGCAAGACCAAGCAATGCTGCGGTGCGGTGGATCTGCCCGGCGCGATACCGCCGCACTTGATGTGGATGCTGTCGCTCAAGGAATGGACCGGCGAGACGCTCAAGGCGGCGCTGGCGAGCGGCAAGGCGCCGGATCAGGCGCTTCTCGAAGCCGGCTTGATCGCGGCGGAAAGCGGTCAGCGCGGTCGGGCTCAGCAGATACTCGAGAGCCTGTTCGCCACCGAGCGCGACTGGTCGCGCCTGCCGGAACAGGCCGAGCCGGCCTTCGAGATCCTGGTCGATCTCTATCAGGCGCGGGGGTTTCATCGCAAGCGTGCGGCGTTGCTCGATGAAGTGCTGGAACGCGGGCCCACGTTCCTGCGCGGCGTGGCACTCGAGCGCCTGTGCCTGATGCACCTCGACAGCGACGATCTCGCCAGCGCACGCGAGGCGTTCGTGCGTGCCCAGCAGACGCTGCCGGACTCCCCGACACTGGCCTATATCGAGGCCATGCTGCTGTTGCACGAAGGTCACCCCGAGGAGGCGCGGGCGCGGGCGCATTTCTGGTGGCGCCGGTTGTCCAAGCGCGCCGACCTGGAGGCCGAGCAGCTGCAGTTCCTGGCCGATCTCGCCGCCAACCCCGAGGCGACCCTGGCCGAACAGATGATTCACTCCGAGGAGGCGCTGGCCGAGCCGCTGGCGTCGTTGTCGGCCCTGCTCGAAACTCTCGAAGCGCCGCCACGGCTGACGTTGACGCTGACGCCCGAAGGACGCGTGGAGTATCACGCCACGGCACGCGAGGATACGGCCTTTGCTGCCTGGTTCGAGCATTTTCAGGCGGCCATCGATGAAGATGCCGCACTGAGTTTCGCCGCCGACCCGTGGGAAAACGCCGCCGAATGGCTACCTGCGCTGTGCGCGCACCCGGAATGGCTGGGTGCCCCGGCGGTGCTGCAGTCGTTGAGCCTGGCCTTGACCAGCCGCTTCGGAAGCCTGCCGTGGATGGCGGACAGCTTCTTCGCGCCGCTGGCGACACGCTTCGAGGCGTGGTTGGCGCAGGTCGAGGCGCTGGGAGGGACCTTCGCCTGGGACGATGCCGACAATGCCATCCTGCTGCGTTGCGCCCTGTCGCTGATCGTGGGGATGGAGCGCGGCGCGCGGATGCGTTCGCGGCATCTCGCCGAGCGTGTCCTGAAGCTCGACGAAGAAGACGACCTGGGGCTGCGCGAACTGGTCCTCGACCAACTGCTGCGTGAAGGGCGTGACGACGAAGCGGCCGAGTTGAGCGGGCCGGTCGACGACGAGGAGGTGATCGGCGTGGCGATGGCGCGCGTACTGGCGCTTTATCGCCTCGCACGGCGCGACGAGGCGGCCCGTGCGCTGGCCGCCGCGCAGCGCGCCAACCCCTATCTCGTGCCGATGCTGTGCGATGAGCGCCCGCGCCCGGTGGCACTGGCCGTCGATGCGCCGGCGCCGGGCACGCGCGCGGAAGCCTGGCAGTACCGGCAGCTGATGCGCGACCAGTGGCTGGCGACGCCGGGCGCCCTGGCATGGCTGGCGGAGCAGCGCTGAGCGCCGGTCGCTCTCATGCCCGCGCCGTCGGCCAGCGGCGACGGGCGATCCACAGCGCCAGCAGCACGGCGGGAATGCCCATCGCGGCGCTCAGGGTGAAGAAGCCTGCGTAACCGGCGCTATCCACCACGAGTCCCGAAAACCCGCCCAGGAACTTGCCCGGCAGCGTCATCAGCGACGAGAACAGGGCGTACTGGGTGGCCGTGTAGGCGCGCGAGGTCAGGCTCGACAGGAAGGCGATGAAGATCGTGCTGGCCAGGCCATTGGCGAGGTTGTCGCTCATGATGGTGACGATCAGCATGGGAAGGTTGTGCCCCAGGTTCGCCAATGCCACGAACAGCAGGTTGGTCAATGCCGTGGCCAGCGCACCGATCACCAGCATGCGTCCCAACCCGTAACGCACCACCAGCAAACCGCCGGCCACGCCGCCCAGGATGCTCATGGCGATGCCGAACACCTTGGTCACGTTGGCGATTTCCGACAGGCTGAACCCGAGATCGATATACAGCGGGTTGGCCATCGCGGCCATGGCCAGATCGCTGATGCGATACAGGCCGATGAGCAGCAGCAGCCACAGTGCCGTGCGCCCGTGTCGAGTGAAGAAGTCGGTGAACGGACAGACGATGGCGCCCATCACCCAGGCTCCGAGGCGACGGCGGTGCCGGGGAGCGTGCCGGTGACGGTGGAGAAAGCTGCGCACGCGCGGTTCGCTGGCGAGCTGCGCTCCCAGCGGCGAGCGCGGCGGCTCCGGCCTGATCAGCGTGGTGAGCATGCCTACGCCGACGAGTGCCGCCATGCTGGCATAGGCCGCATGCCAGGAAAACGCGTCGGCGATATATAGCGCCCCTGCGCCGGCGGCGAGCAGTCCGCCCCGGTAGCCGATGATGTACATCGAGGCCATGGCGGCCTGGACGCTTTCCTCGGCGGATTCGATGCGATAGGCGTCAATGACGATATCCTGCGTCGCCGCGCCGAACGCCACGACCAGAGCCAGGCCGGCGATCCAGCCGAGATGACCGAGGGGCGAGAGGCCGGCGAGGCCCAGCAAGCCGGCGGCGATCGTCATCTGCGCGCCCAGCATCCAGCCACGGCGTTGTCCCAGCCAGCGACACAGCACGGGCAGGGCGAGACGGTCCACCACCGGCGCCCAGACGATCTTGATCGAATACAGGATCCCGATCCACGAAAAGAAGCCGATGGCGGCGACTTCCACGCCTGCGTCGCGCAACCAGGCGGTGAGGGTCGAGAACACCAGCAAAAAGGGCAGGCCGGCGGCGAAGCCGAGAAACAGCATGGTGATGACCGGCGCCTGCAGATAGGTCGCCAAGGCGTCGCGCCAGCGGCGGCGCTCGACAGGGTGAGTCATCCGTTCCTCCCGTGAGCGAGCCGCCGGGCGCGGCTCGGACATGAACCCGACACAATGCTAGAATGCGGCAGTTTGCACTGCGGTGGCCTGCGTTCCAGGCGAAGGCCGGAACCGTTGGTTGCGTACCGTGGCATACCCCGACGATGAAGGCCAGAGGACATGACCGATCAGCTCGACCCCGTTGCCTCCGACGATACGGCGGCGCGCCCACGCTGGTATGTGGTGCAGTGCAAGGGAGGCGAATCCTTTCGCGCCGGCGAGCACTTGACCAATCAAGGCTATCGCGTCTTCCATCCGGTGCTCGAGGTGCAGAAGAAACGCCGCAACAAGCTGGTATGGATCGCCGAGCCCCTGTTTCCGCATTACCTTTTCATCCATCTCGACCGGGTGGCGAGCAACTGGCGCCCCATCCGCTCCACGCGCGGGGTGCTGAAGCTGGTGGGATTCGGCGATGAGCCGCTGCCGGTGCCGGATGCGCTGATCGAGACGCTGGCCGCGCGTGCCCATCTCGACGAGGCGAGCCGGACGTCGGGAAATGCCTACTTCCGGCCGGGCGAGATCGTCGAGATCACCGAAGGTCCCTTCCAGGCACTGCAGGCCGTATTCGATACCCAGCAGGGCGATGAACGGGCCATCGTGCTGCTCAATATGCTGCACCATCAGCAACGTCTCGAGTTGCCGGTGGGGCATCTGCGCCGTTCGACCTGAAGCGCGATCCGCGATCGCGCCCGTCACCTCATCCTCACATCGCCATCCAGTTCAGGAGTCAGCATGCGTATCTCGCCGCAACACGTCGTTCGTCTGCACTATACGTTGCGCGACCCACAAGGCCAGCTTCTCGATGATTCGCGACGCCGCGAGGAACCCCTCGAGTATCTGCACGGCCATGACAATATCCTGCCCGGCCTGGAGGCGGCGCTGGCGGGGCGGGTTGCCGGTGATGCATGCGCCATTCATCTCGCTCCCGAGAACGCCTACGGGCCGCATTTGCCCGAGCGCGTACAGCGCGTGTCGCGCACGGCGTTTCCTGGCGTCGAGCAGTTGTCGCCCGGCATGCGTTTTCAGGCCCAGGGGCCGGATGGCCCGCGCACGGTGACGTTGCTGGAGGTAGGAGACACCCAGGTCAAGGTGGACACCAACCATCCCCTGGCGGGTCAGTCCCTCGACTATCAGGTCGAGATTCTCGAGGTGCGTCCGGCGACCCGGGCGGAACTGGCCAAGGGGCATCCGCTAGCTGCCGACGTGACGGCGGCGGAGGTGGAGGATCGCAAGGCGTGATGCTTGGGGCGGCGTGCGTCATCGCCTCGATGGCGCGTCCAGGCGACGCAGGAAGGCGTCTACCGGTTCGGGACGCGCCAGGTAATACCCCTGCAGGAAATCGACGCCGTTGGTGACCAGATAGTCCTGTTGAAATGCGCTCTCGATGCCTTCGGCCACCACGCGCAGCTCCAGAGCCTTGCCAAGCGCGATGATCGAGCGTACCAGGGGCGCGTCCTGGCGTTCCTTGATGGCGTCGACGAAGATCTTGTCGATCTTGATCTCGTCGACCTGGAAATCCTGCAGATAGCGCAGCGACGAGTAGCCGGTGCCGAAGTCGTCCAGGGCAAGACGAATGCCCAGTGCCCGCAGTGCGTTGAGCCGGCTGGCGACGCCCGGCGTCACCAGCAGGGACTCGACGACCTCCAGGATCAGCCGGTGAGGCGCGAACCCATGCCGGTCGAGCAGGTGCGTCAGGGTCGTGATGAACGCATCGTCATGCAGCTGCTGCACCGAGACGTTGACCGAGAGGGTCAGGTCGCTGTCGCGCAGCACGCCGCCGAGCAGGGCGCAAGCTTGTTCGAGGACCCATTGCCCCATGGGGCGGATCAGCCCGCTGTGCTCGGCTTCGGCGATGAAGCTGCCGGGCGCCAGCAGGCCTTCGCGCGGGTGCTGCCAGCGCAGCAGCACCTCGGCGCCGGCCAGCCGGCCCGAGGTATCGAATTGTCCCTGCAGGTAAAGACGCAGTTGCTGCGCGTCGAGCGCCGTACGCAGCTCGCGTTCCAGACGGCTCAGGCGATGCTCCCAGTCACTCAGCTGGCTGGTGTAGAAGGCCAGATGGTGAGGCAGGGTTTCGCGGGCATGCTGTACGGCGAGTTCGGCACGTTGCAGCAGGGATTCGATGTCGCTGGCGTCGTAGGGGTAACGCGTCACGCCGATGTTGAAGCGCAACTGGCAGGGAGTGCCGAAGACGCGCCAGGTGCCATCCCCGAGGGTCAGCAGCCGTTGCAGGCAGTAGCGGCGCAACGAGTCGTCGGTCTGGCCGGGAATCGTGATCAACAGCCGGTTGGCCGGAAGACGCCCGATGAGGATCTCGCCTTGCAGCTCGGTCAGGCGCTCCTTGAGCTTGGCCGCCACCTGACGAATCGCTTCGTCCCCGGCCTGCTGCCCCAGGGTCTCGTTGATATGACTGAGTCCGCCGAGGCGTACCACCAGCAGATGGAAGGAACCATGGCTCCGGATCAGGGCGTGAAGACGCTCGAGCAACCCCTTCAACGTCGCCAGGTCGGAGACTTCGTCATGGTGCAGCTGACGATACAGGTCGTGTTCGACCTCCCGCCGGCGCAGGGATTCGGAAAATTGCGACAACAATCCCGCGAAGCCCATCAGACTGGTGATTTCATCACCCTGCCATTCACGCGGATGCGTCGATTCGCAGCAAATCGCGCCGCGCAGCTCGCCGCCGACGAAAATGCCGACGTCCAGCATGGCCTGAATGCGATTGTCCCGAAGGTAGTCGCGCAGGCCGGCTAGCCGTTCGTCGTGCTGGGCGTCGGAGGTGACCAGACAAGGGTTGTATGTCAGCGATGCAAGATAGCCATCCAGCCCGTTGGGGGGCAGTCGCAAGCCATTGAGTGAGTCGATGAGGGACATGCGACAGGTCAGGGCGCGGTCTTCGTCGAGGAACCACAGGCCGGCACGCTCGACGCCGAGCACTTCGGCAGTGGTATCGAGCAAGGCCCGCAGGAAGGCATCCTCGTCCAGATCGCGTTGCAGAAGCTCGCGCATGCGGCGCCAGGCTTCCTGCTGATCCGCCTGGCGCTGCTGGGCGTTCAGCAAGGCTTGCCACTGGCGAATGCTGTCCCGCGTCTGGCGGGCCATGCGCCGCAGGAGCAATGTCGCCAGCAGGATCACGCCGCCGATCACGATGAGCAGCCCCGTCATGCTGCCATCGAAAAACAGCGACATGAGCACGGCCAGCCCGCTGCCCGCCACCAGGGCGCAGAAGAGCGCGATATTGCGTCGATGCTCGCTACGCAAATGGTGCAACCGACGGACGATGTCGGAAATCATGCGTGACACCGGTCGTGGTCGGGGAAGAGGGAAACCGTCATGCGCCATCCTGCGTTGTGTCGAAAGGGGCCGCACTCGTCGGTGGCCTGGCGATGCATCGCCCGCCGCAGATCCATCTTGTCAGTGAATCAGGGGTGGAGGGAAGCACGGTCGGGGTGCGGTTGTGCACCCCGACGATCGTCAACGCGCGGAGGCTTCACTTCGTGATGCGTTCACGCAGAAAGCTCAGCAGCCCTTCCGTGGGAACCATGGTGACGTCGCTGTCGCGCCGTCCCTTGTATTCCAGCTCATCGTTATCGAGGCCGCGATCGCCGATCACGACGCGGTGCGGAATGCCGATGAGCTCCTGGTCGGCGAACTTGACGCCGGGCCGCAGGTCGCGGTCGTCGATCAGGACATCGAAGCCGGCATCGCTGAGCTGCTGATACAAGGTGTCGGCGTATTCGCGGACCCGTTCCGACTTGTGGGCGTTCATGGGCACCAGAGCGATCTCGAACGGGGCGATGGCATCCGGCCAGATGATCCCGCCGGCGTCGTGATTCTGCTCGATGGCGGCGGCGACCACGCGGGTCACGCCGATGCCGTAACAGCCCATCAGCAGGGGCACGGCCTGGCCGTTGTCGTCGAGCACGGTCGCATTCATCGCCGTGGAATACTTGGTGCCCAGCTGGAAGACGTGGCCGACCTCGATGCCGCGGGCGATGGAGAGCGTGCCCTTGCCGTCCGGCGAGGGATCGCCCTCGACCACGTTGCGCAGGTCGGCCACCTTGGGCAGGGCGACGTCGCGCTCCCAGTTGATGCCGAAGTAGTGCTGGCCGTCGATGTTCGCGCCGGCGCCGAAGTCGCTCATCAGCGCCACGCTGCGGTCGATGATCAGCGGCATATCGAGGTTCACCGGGCCGAGTGAGCCGGGGCCGGCGCCCACCGCCGCGCGAATTTCCTCCTCGCTGGCCATGGTCAGGGGAGCGGCGACCTCGGGGAGGTTCTCGGCCTTGACCTCGTTGAGCTCGTGATCGCCGCGCACCAGCAGGGCGACCAGTCCACCCTCGCTGCCGTGCACCATCAGCGTCTTGATGGTCTTCTCGATGGGCAGGCCGTGCTGCTCGACCAGGGTGGCGATGGTGCGCGCATTCGGCGTGTCGACCAGTCGCAGTTCTTCCTGAGGAGCGGGGCGTTCAGGTGTCTCGCCCAAGGGCGCGGGCAGTGCCTCGGCCTTCTCGATGTTGGCAGCGTAGTCGGAGCCGGTGGAGAAGATGACCGCGTCCTCGCCGGAGTCGGCCAGCACCTGGAATTCGTGGGAGCCGCTGCCGCCGATGTCGCCGTTGTCTGCCTCGACGGCGCGGAAATCCAGCCCCAGGCGCGTGAAGATGCGCATGTAGGCGTCGTACATGGCATCGTAGGAGCGTTGCAGGCCGGCCTGGTCGATATCGAAGGAGTAGGCATCCTTCATGATGAACTCGCGGGCGCGCATGACACCGAAACGCGGGCGCGTCTCGTCGCGGAACTTGGTCTGGATCTGGTAGAAGTTGGAGGGCAACTGCTTGTACGAGCGTATTTCGTTGCGCACCAGGTCGGTGATCACTTCCTCGTGCGTCGGACCATAGCAGAAATCGCGCTCGTGGCGGTCGCGAATGCGCAACAACAGGTTGCCGTACTGATCCCAGCGTCCGGACTCCTGCCACAGTTCCGCCGGCTGGATCGACGGCATCAGCACTTCTTGGGCGCCGGCGCGATTCATTTCCTCGCGCACGATGTTCTCGACCTTGCGAAGGGTGCGAAGTCCCAGGGGGAGCCAGGTATAGAGCCCCGAGCTCAGGCGGCGGATCATGCCCGCGCGCAGCATCAGCTGATGGCTGACGATATCGGCGTCGGCAGGGGTTTCCTTGAGGGTGGAGATCAGCAATTGACTGGCGCGCATGGACAAGCGGTTCCTTGGATTCGAGGCCTAACATCGCGTCGCTCGAAAGCGGCGCAGCAGATGAGGCTATTGTACGGTCAAGGCGTTAACGCGGCAAAAGCGATGACTCGACGCCGCTCATGGGGGCGATCGCTCGGGTGGCGGACATCAGGCCAATGCCTTGAGCCAGAATACCATGCGCTTGTCGGTGGCCTGTTCGCTATCCACGTCCTTCCAGGCAAAGTGGGTATACAGGTCGGGGCGGCGCTGATAGCCATGGCGTTCCCAGAAGGGGGCCAGGGGGCGGTGATCCACCGGGCGTCGCGGATGCGCCGGGTCGCGCTCCACCGCACAGAACGCCGCCACGTCGAAGCCTCGGGCCTGGGCATGTGACTCGCGTTCGTGCATGAAGGCCTTGCCGGTGCCCCGACCTCGATATTCCGGACGCAATACCGACTCCCCGTAATAGAACACGCGCGCTGGCGCGGGTCCCTGGCGTTCGAAAGGGGCACGAAACTCCTCGCATTCGTCGGCCAGCGGCTGGCCCGTGGCGGCGCCGATCAAGGTGTCGTCCGCGAAGGCCAGCACGAAAAGGCTGGCGGGATTGTCGGCGTAACGGGCCAGATAGCGGGCTTCGTACTCCGCATCGCCATCGTAAAGATAGGGGTAGTCACGAAACACCTGAATGCGCAGTGCGGCGAGAGCGTCGAGATACGGCGCGATGTCGCGACCTTGACAGACCTTCAGCGTGACCGCTGCCATGACATCTCCTGATCGAAGGGGTTCTGCTGTGCGGGCGATTGCCGCTCACACGTCGTCGCGCTTTGCGATATGCTTTCGCGCACAGCGTACGTCTCCACGCCCGCTGTCGTGGCGACGTCGCCTTTTCCGACAGTGACGCATAACGCATAGGATAAGAGGAGAGGATGATGAACGCTATGAACCGCTGGACGTCTCCCAGGGCCCGCCGCTGGATCGCCGGGTTGACCATCGTGGCCACCACCACGACGTTGGCGGGCTGCGGGAGCATCTTCTATCCCGAGCGCAAGGGGCAGCCGAGCGGCCGGATCGACCCGGCGGTGGCGATCGCCGACGGGGTGGGCCTGCTGTTTTACATCATCCCCGGTGTCATCGCGTACGCCATCGACTTCTCCAATGGCACGATCTATCTACCGAGTCGGGATACCGCCGCGGTGAATACGCTGCATTTCGATGACGAACTGGATGCGCGAACGCTCGAGTCGATGCTGGCGGAGCAGGCCGGTCAGCCGGTGCGACTCGATGACGAACTGGTGCGAGTCGAGCGTGTCGCGTCTCGCGACGAAGCGATCGCGCTGGTACGCATGTCGGGTGTCTACGACAGCGAGCGCTTGGCTTCCATGTAGGTCGAGGGGCAGCAGCGTGCTGCTTGAAGGCGCTACACGAATGCCTTCCTGTCAAATGCACTTCCTGTCAGAAGTGACTCTCCTGAAGGATCCGGTACTCGGCCTCTTTCTGCTCCACCAGGGAAACCAGCAGGGGTCGGGTATCGGCAAGCATGACGTTCAGTGCGACGCGACAGTGCTGCAGGGCATGGCGTGCGCGTTGCTGACATGCCCACAGCAGTCGATAGGCCATGACGTTCTCGGTGACGAAAAACTGTGGCGTCGCCCGATCCGACACCGGTAGCGTGCGCGGAAGAGGGAGCCGGGCGAGGGCGTCGTGTCGCTGCAAGGTCTCGCAGCGTTGCTGGCATTCGTCAGCGAGCACCTCCATCAGCCGGCTCATTCCGCGGTGATGCGTCAACAGGCGAAGCGCCAGGCGCCGATAGTCACGCGCCGTCGCCACCTCATGCATGAGTAGAGAACACGAAAGAGCGACGGGTGTGCCAACCATGACGTCCTGAGCGCTGGCGTGCTGCATCTCGGGTCTCCTCGGCGAGCCGGACAAAGGCATTCTTGTGTGATCGCATGCGTGTCGACTTCCCTGTGCAGCGTCGACACGACAAGGATATGACCGAATGGAGACAGCATAGTGCGAATTGCCTCACATGACTTTGATGAGTGTCATGCGCCGTGACAATTCGTATACCGCATGAGAAAAATCAGTCACACAAACACGAATATCAAACTGTTCTCAAAGAGGCTCTCCCGCATACTTGAAACTCGATTCAGACGCGGGGAGTCAACCATGACATCACAATACAAAGCCTCTCGGTTTGCCACGCCGCGCGACATGCCGGAGCAGACTTATCGCTTGAGCAACGTATGCTTGCCAGCGCCTCTCTCCATGGGGGAATTGGAAACTTTCAGCGCCATCAGTCGACAAGTCTCGCCGCTGAGAAAGCGCCATACACTCTTCGAGCAGGGCGAGGCGTTCAGAAGCCTTTATATCGTGCGTTGTGGAAGCTTGAAGCAGGTATATCGCGATATCACGCGCGAAGAACATGTCACCCAGTTCTATCTGCCCGGCGAAGTCGTGGGACTCGACGCCCTGAGCAGTGGCTTTCATCCCGGTGCCACGATCGCCCTGGAGACAACCTCCGTTTGCGAAATAGGGCCGGAGTCGATAGAAGAGCTCGCCCATGGCGATCGTACCGAACGCGGCGTCGGCGGATGCTTCTTGCGTGTCATGAGTCGAGCCATGCATCAAGAAAGGATGATGGTGCGACTGTTTCTCAATCGGACGTCCGACGTGAGGCTGGCGAGTTTCCTTCTCGCATTGTCGGGCCGTTTTCGCCAGCAAGGTTACTCACCTTTCTGCTTCCGTCTCTCCATGTCGCGAAGCGATATCGGCAATTATCTTGGACTGGCCGTCGAGACCGTGAGTCGACTTTTGGGGCGTTTTCAACACCTGGGGTTGCTGACGGCAAAGGGGCGAGAAATTCGCATCGATGATCTGGAGGCATTGGCCGCGCTGGCGGATGGGCGTTCGCGTCACTCGATCTGGGATACTGCCGATGAGGCACCCGAGCGGCTGGCATCCATGTCCACGCATTGAGGTGGAAACGACACCGATAGCGATCAGGCTGATGACGACAAAGAAGGCAAGTGGTCTTGGCAAGTGCTTGGTGGAGAGGGCGCCAAATGCGTCATGATGCTGGTGCCCGGAGCCGGACTTGAACCGGCACGGTGTTACCACCGAGAGATTTTAAGTCTCTTGCGTCTACCAATTTCGCCATCCGGGCTAACGGATGTGGAAGAGAACACCGCGGGGAAATGATGGAGGCTGGAGTCGGAATCGAACCGGCGTACACGGAGTTGCAGTCCGCTGCATAACCACTCTGCCATCCAGCCTCTGAGCGCCTGATAGAACAGGCCAACCACTTGGCTTGAAAGCCTGACACAAGACATGCAGGGCTTTCAAAAGTTGGAGCGGGAAACGAGATTCGAACTCGCGACCCTCGCCTTGGCAAGGCGATGCTCTACCACTGAGCTATTCCCGCCGAACTCGAGGACGCATTATAAGGATAAGTCTGTGAATGTCAAACGTTTATGCGCCTCATCCTGGATGCTCACATTGAGCGCGTGAGCTCCGGCCAGGCGGCACGCATGTACTGGTACATCGACCACAGGGTCAGCGCGGCGGCGACGTAAAGCAGCACCACACCCACGTTGGCGATCATGGTGCCCGGTGCAAAGCCCAGCAACAGCAGCAGAGAGACCATTTGCAGCGTGGTCTTGAGCTTGCCGATCCAGGAAACGGCGACGCTGCCGCGTTTGCCTAGCTCCGCCATCCACTCGCGCAAGGCCGAGATGACGATCTCGCGGCCGATGATCACCAGCCCCGGCAGCGTCAGCCAGGCGGTATCGAAGCGTTCGATCAGCAATGCCAGTGCGACTGCGACCATCAACTTGTCCGCCACGGGGTCGAGGAAGGCGCCGAAGGGAGTGCTCTGGTTCCAGCGACGTGCCAGATAGCCGTCGAGCCAATCGGTAACGGCGGCAAGCCCGAACAGACCGGCGCACAGCAGCAAACTCCAAGCATAAGGGAGATAGAAGGCGATCACCAGCAACGGAATGCACGCGATTCGAGCAAGCGTCAATAGGTTGGGAATGTTCATCGAGCGACGTAAGTCCTGGCTGGTGAATGAGGTAACCGCATTATTCTATCTTTCCGCTCATGGCTCATCCATGCAAGGCTTGATGGATGGTCGTGGCCATTTGGGCGCTGATGCCGGGCACACGCGCCAGCTCGTCGCGACTGGCCTGGCGCACGCCCTGGAGCCCACCGAAGAAGCGCAGCAACTCCCGGCGACGCTTGGGCCCGATCCCGGGAATGTCCTGCAGGGTCGAAGTACGGCGTTGCTTGTCGCGTTGCTGACGATGACCGGTGATCGCGAAACGGTGGGCTTCGTCGCGAATATGCTGAATGAGGTGCAGCCCCGGCGATGCGCTGTCCAGTGCCAGACTGTTGTCGACGGTTTCCAGAAACAGCGTCTCGAGTCCGGGCTTGCGTGTCGTGCCCTTGGCCACGCCGAGCAGATGCGTTCCGGTGATGCCGACGTCCTCGAGCACCTCGCGTGCCATGTTGAGCTGTCCCTTGCCGCCATCGACGATCAGGATGCCGGGAAGCTTGCTGTCGTCCTGAGTCAAGCGTTTGTAGCGTCGAGTCAGGGCTTGCCGCATGGCCGCGTAGTCGTCCCCCGCTGCCACGCCCTCGATGTTGAAACGTCGGTAATCGGATTTGACCGGCCCGTCCTGGTCGAACACCACGCAGGAGGCGACCGTCGCTTCGCCATGGCTATGGCTGATGTCGAAGCATTCCAGGCGTGTCGGTGTCTCCTGCAGCTGCATGGCGTCACGCAGGGAGGCGAAACGCTTGGCCAGCTGCGAACGATTGGCCAGTTGCGTGGTGAGGTGTTGCTCGGCATTGGTTTCCGCCAGGCGTAGCCATTGGGCTCGGTGGCCGCGAACCTGATGGGCCAGGCGAATCCGCTTGCCGGCACGCTCGGAGAGGGCGGCTTGAATGACGTCGCTGTCCGCCAGGGGCAGAGCCGTGATGACTTCCGCGGGAATCTCGCGCTCATGTCCCAGATAGTAATGGCTGATGAACTCGCCGAGAAGCGCCTCCGCCGTGAGGTCCAGGCCGTTCTGCGGCATATGGTGGCGAGCGCCGAGCATGCGGCCGCCACGCACGGCCAGTGCGCTGATGCAGAGGCCGCCGGGGCGCTCGGCCAGAGCGAAGATGTCGGCATCGCCGTCCCCAGTATCGACGATTTGGCGTTCCTGCAGGCGGCGAAGTTGCTGGATCTGGTCGCGCAGGCGCGCGGCTTCCTCGAAATCCAGCGCCTGACTGGCGGTTTCCATGTCGCGGGTCAGTTGCGCGGTGACCTGCTCGCTACGCCCTTCCAGGCACATGATGGCGTGGTCGATATCGCGCTGGTATTCCTCGCGACCGATGTAGTCGACACAGGGAGCGCTGCAGCGCTGAATTTGATATTGCAGGCAGGGCCGGGTGCGGTGCGCGAAGACACTGTCCTCGCAGTTGCGGATGCGAAAGATCTTCTGCATCAACGACAGGCTTTCACGCACCGCGGTGGTACTCGGAAACGGCCCCAGGTAACGGCCGTCGCCACGTTTCTGCCGCGCGCGCTTGAATTCGAGGGCGGGGTAGGGGTGCCGATCCGAGACGAAGATGAACGGGTACGATTTATCGTCACGCAGGAGGATGTTGTACGGCGGACGCTGTTCCTTGATGAGCGTCTGCTCGAGCAGCAGGGCCTCTGTCTCGGTCCGCGTGATGGTGACCTGGATGTCCTCGATCCGGCTGACCAGGGCCTGGGTCTTGGCATTCAGCGCACCACGGAAGTAGCTGGCGAGGCGGGCCTTCAGCCGTTTGGCCTTGCCGACGTACAGCACGTTGCCTTCGGCATCCAGCATGCGATACACGCCGGGTGACTCGGAAACCGTCTTGAGGAAGTGCTTGGCATCGAAGCTCATGGGCGCGGGGGAATCGTTGCATGGATCATGCCCGCCAGTGTATCAAAGGAGGACGGGGCCCGGCGCGCCCTGCGATGCCGATATGCCTGGTATCACGACGCCTCGTAGCCGTCGATCAATCCATAGCGCAGTCCGAGGTGGGTGAGTTCGACGTCGGACTGGACGTTGAGCTTCTCGAAAATGCGGTAGCGGTAGGTGTTGACCGTCTTGGGGCTCAGGAACAGGCGATCGGATATATCGCTGACCTTCTGACAATTGACGATCATCATCGCGACCTGCAGTTCGCGATGCGAGAGTTGATCGAAGGGATTGTCCTGTGTCCCCATCTTGGAAAGCACGACTTTCTGCGCGATGTCGGGGCTGATGTAGCGCTGCCCATCGAAAATGGCGCGGATGGCACGCACCATTTCATCGAGCTCCGTGCCCTTGCTGATGAAGCCCGCGGCACCGGCGTCCATCAGGCGTTGCGCAAAGGCCTCCTCCAGAAAGGCGGTCACGATCACGACCTTGATATCCGACATGCCGCGCATGATCTTGCGCGTGGCTTCGAGCCCGCCGATGCCGGGCATGCGGATGTCCATCAACACGATATCGGGGCGCAATTCACGCGCCATGTTGACGGCCTCCTCGCCATCGACGGCCTCGGCGATGACCTTCAAGCCGTCCTCGGAGTCGAGCATGCGGGCGATGCTAGTACGTACCAAATGGTGATCGTCAGCGACAAGAACCTTGATCAAGGGAACTCCTGCAATCAATAGCCGGTTAGCGGAATGGTGACCTCGATGGCCCTGGCGAAGGCCATTGTGACGTTATTATGGGAGGTCGCGATGCGTTTCGCTATGTGCGAGCGTCGTCGTCTTCATATCAAGACGTCCTAAAATCAACGTAACAGCAATGTTCCCGTTATGCTGCCATCGATTTTGCATTTCCGCGCTTTCTGCGGCGGTGGATATGGCGTGCCAGGAAGGAAGAAAAACGCGTCTTGACACGAGGCAAGGAGGTTCGTAGTATACGCAGCGTTCCAAGGGCGCTGTGGCGGAATCGCGTCCTTGGCAGTGAAAGATGCATGCGACATGCATCGATAATTCGGGGCCTTAGCTCAGTTGGGAGAGCGCAACACTGGCAGTGTTGAGGTCAGCGGTTCGAACCCGCTAGGCTCCACCATATTCCGCTCGAATACCAGGCCGCCGACGCAATGCGTCGGCGGCTTTTTCGTGTGGGTGGAGAGTTCGTCGGCGACCGCTTCGGGCCGGTCGTGCGTGATGGTCCGGAGATTACGGGCTGGCGGGGCCGCTGGCGCCGCATTCCAGACAGCGGTATTGCATGCCGTCCTGGGCATGACGCTCCTCGAATGCCTGAAGACGTTCGTCATCGCTGATGGTCTCGCTGAGGCTGCACGCCGGACATTCGATGGTGCGTTCGTTGTCGTTCTGCTCGATGAGAAACATGATGCTCTCCTGCCGTGGTCTCGACTCGATATGAAGCATGTTCGCCGTGCTGTGACGGCAAGGCACGAAGCCTGTGAGCGCGCGGCTCATAGAGTGAAAAGTCGGCGTTTGGCCGGGCAACGTCAACGTAGACATTGGCGACGTCCGGGTAGTAAAAAATCAACCGGAAATGCGGTCGATGTCGGCGCGCAAACTCATGTGGCGGGCAAGTCGAGAGAGCAGGGGCGTTTTCGTCGGCGTAGTCGAATTACAAGCGAGCCGACTACAGGCCGAAGACGGCGCTTGTGGAGGGCTTGAACCGGCCAGATTGTTGCCAGAAAGATGGCGGGCATCGTTCTGGCCGGTCTCGGTCTTGACGTTATTCGACTTTGCCCAGCAGCAGGAATTCGATCAGGGCTTTCTGGGCGTGCAGGCGGTTGCCGGCTTCCTGCCATACCGCGGCGCGTGGGTCGTCGAGTAACGTGGTGCTGATTTCCTCGCCACGGTGGGCGGGCAGGCAATGCAGGAACAGCACGTTATCGGCGGCATGATCGAGCAGCTTCTCGGTGACCTGAAAGCCGGCGAAATCCCGCTCGCGCCGGGCCTGCTCCTCTTCCTGACCCATCGAGGCCCAGACGTCGGTGGTGACGAGATCCGCGCCCTGCACCGCTTGCCGTGGGTCGTGAAGGATTTCCACGCGTTCGCCGGCCGCGGCCACGATGTCGGCATCCGGCTCGTAGCCGGGCGGGCAGCACACCCGCAGCCGAAAATCGAACTGCCGTGCCGCGTTGATCCAGGAATGGCACATGTTGTTGCCGTCGCCGATCCACACCGCCGTCTTGCCCTTGACCGAGCCACGGCATTCGGTCCAGGTCATGACATCGGCCAGCAGCTGGCATGGATGGTAATCGTCCGTCAGGGCATTGATCACGGGAACCGCGCTGGCGGCGGCATATTCCTCGAGCCCGGCATGCGAGAAGGTGCGAATCATGACGATGTCCACCATCTCGGCGAGCACGCGGGCGGTGTCGCCGATCGGTTCGCCGCGTCCCAGTTGCGTGTCCCGTGGAGAGAGGAACAGCGCATGGCCGCCGAAGTGCGCCATGGCGGTCTCGAAGGAGACCCGGGTACGCGTCGAGGACTTCTCGAAAAACATCGCCAGCGTGCGGTTGCTGAAGGGCGTGTAGGTCGGCCCTTGTGCCTTGAGGCGGTTCTTGATGGTGATCGCACGCTGAATGAGGTGGCTAAGCTCCTCGGGTGTCAGATCGAGTAAGGTCAAGAAATGGCGTGTGGCCATGGCGACGCTCCTTGCAGATGAAATCGACGGCACTCGCCAACGAAAAGAAACGGGGCGCGACGGGCCGCGATCGGGGCTCGTCCTCGCGCACCCGGCCTCGTGCAGGGCGACATGCGGGCCGTACGGAAAGTCGACCATCCTAGCCAGCCTGCCGAGATGGCGCAATGTCGTCGTCACGAGGGCTGTTTTCGGCGTTCGCCATCAGTAGAATGGGCCTACATTCACCCGACGTCTTGCGGAGGCGCCGGCCAATGGGCAAGTCGCCCCGCGTGAGGAAACTGAGATGAGCACCACTCTCGAAAACATTCAGCAGCAAATCGGCGAAAACACGATTCTGCTTTACATGAAAGGCACGCCCCAACTGCCGCAGTGCGGGTTTTCCGCGCAGGCTGTCCAGGCGGTGATGGCGTGTGGCGAGCGCTTCGCGTTCGTGAACATCCTCGACAATCCGGACATTCGCGCCGAACTGCCCAAGTACGCCAACTGGCCGACGTTCCCGCAGCTGTGGGTCAACGGCGAGCTGGTCGGTGGCTGCGACATCATCGTGGAAATGTACGAAAGCGGCGAGCTGGAAAAGCTCATCAAGGATGCCGCGGCCAGCGCCGAAACCGAAAAGGAATGAGGCGCAAGCAGGTGGAGCCTTGATCCGCGGCCCGCTCCGAAGGGAGGGGGCGGTATAGCGAAAGCCCCGTCGGCTCACACCGGCGGGGCTTTCGTTTGTCGGACCTGAGCGTCAGTCCTCGTCCATGCCCTGTTCCTTCAAAGCCAGATCCCAGCCGCCCAGGTTCTTGTAGCGGTTGACCATGGCGCAGAACAGCTCGGCGGTGCGTTCGGTATCGTAGCGCGCGGAGTGGGCGGAGGCATTGTCGAACTCGATTCCCGCCGCTCGGCAGGCGCGTGCCAGGACGGTCTGGCCATACACCAGCCCGCCGAGCGTCGCGGTGTCGAAGCAGGAAAAAGGATGAAACGGATTGCGCTTGATGCCGTTGCGCTCGACGGCGGCATTCAGAAAGCCCTGATCGAAAGCGGCGTTGTGACCGACGAGTATGGCGCGCGTGCACTGATTGGCCTTGATAGCCTTGCGGACCGGCTTGAAGATCTCGCCGAGCGCGTCGTGTTCGCTCAGTGCGACCTGCTGGCGCAGCGGACTGTCGAGGTCGATGCCGGTGAAGTCCAGTGCTGCCTGTTCGATATTGGCACCCTCGAAGGGACGCACATGAAAGGCGTGCGTGTCATCGGGCATGAGGTTGCCCTGGGCATCCATGGTCAAGGTCACGGCGGCGATTTCGAGCAAGGCATCGCGTTGGGCGTTGAAGCCACCGGTTTCCAGATCGACCACCACCGGGAGAAAGCCTCGAAAACGTTGAGCCATCAAATCGCGTGCCTGGCCGTCGCTCATGCTTTTGCTCCCATCCCAATGCGGTCTCGATAAGCGTCGCCACGCCTGGGTGGGGGCGACAAAGTGGCAGCGAGTGTAGCATTTTCGCCCCCCGACGTCCCGCCGCTCGGTGTTACTGAACGGCGCTCGGCGCTATAATCGGATCACGCGTTACGCTGTGTTCGCGCAGCCGATCCACTCGATCAACATCCATCTGTTCAGGAGTCCCGCATGTCCGATGTGAAAAAGGTCGTCCTCGCCTATTCCGGCGGTCTTGATACGTCCGTCATCGTCAAGTGGTTGCAGGAAACCTACGATTGCGAGGTGGTGACCTTTACCGCCGACATCGGTCAGGGCGAAGAAGTCGAACCGGCGCGCGCCAAGGCACAAGCGCTGGGCGTCAAGGAAATCTACATCGAGGACTTGCGCGAGGAATTCGTGCGTGACTATGTCTACCCGATGTTCCGCGCCAACACGATTTACGAGGGAGAGTACCTGCTGGGGACCTCCATCGCCCGTCCGCTGATCGCCAAGCGCCTGGTGGAAATCGCCAACGAAACCGGTGCCGACGCCATTTCGCACGGTGCGACCGGCAAGGGCAACGACCAGGTGCGCTTCGAGCTCGGGGCCTATGCACTCAAGCCCGGCGTCAAGGTCATCGCCCCGTGGCGCGAGTGGGACCTCAACTCGCGCGAGAAGTTGATGAACTATTGCGAAGAGCACGACATCCCGGTCGATTTCTCCACCAGCAAGAAGAAATCGCCGTACTCCATGGACGCCAACCTGCTGCACATTTCTTACGAGGGCGGCATCCTCGAGGATCCGTGGGCGGAAGCGGAAGAAGACATGTGGCGTTGGAGTGTCTCGCCGGAAGCCGCGCCGGAGCAGCCGACCTATGTCGAGCTGACCTTCGACAAGGGCGATATCGTGGCCATCGACGGCGAACCCCTGAAGCCGCACGAAGTGCTGTCCAGGCTCAACCGGATGGGCGGCGACAACGGCATCGGGCGTCTCGATATCGTCGAGAACCGGTACGTGGGCATGAAGTCGCGCGGCTGCTACGAGACGCCGGGGGGCACCATCATGCTACGCGCGCATCGCGCCATCGAGTCACTCACGCTCGACCGCGAGGCGGCGCACCTCAAGGATGAGCTGATGCCCAAGTACGCCGAGGTCATCTACAACGGCTACTGGTGGAGCCCGGAGCGCAAGATGCTGCAGGCTGCCATCGATGCCACGCAGGACAACGTCAACGGCGTGGTGCGGATGAAGCTCTACAAGGGCAGCGCCACGGTCGTGGGGCGCAAGTCGGAGCAGTCGTTGTTCGATGCCTCGATCGCCACGTTCGAGGACGACGCCGGCGCCTACGACCAGAAGGATGCCGAGGGCTTCATCAAGCTCAACGCGCTTCGCCTGCGGATCGCCGCCGGCAAGGGGCGTCAGGCCGACTGATCGTCTTCGGGCCGGCGCGCGCGTGTCGCGCCGGCCCCCACGCGCAGGGAGAATGTCATGCTCAAGAAGTTGATCGACGGGCTGTTTCGTAGCGGCAACGTCAACGACGAGGAGATCCCCGCCACCGACTATGAAGGTTTCCTGATCACCCCGGACCCGCAGGATGTCGGCGGTCAGTACCGTGTCAGCGGCTGGATTCGCAAGCCCGTCGAGGGAGGCGAAACGCGCGAGCATCGCTTCGAGCGCTCGGATATCGTCTCCAGCCGCGAGGATTGCATCCAGCTCACGCTGCGCAAGGCCCAGCGTTTCATCGATGATACGGGTGACGCCATGTTCGATGAGCGCTGAGACGTCGAGCGTGTCAGGCCGTCGTGGCAATAAAAGCGGCATCTTGCGACAGCGCCGCTACCCTTGAGGTGGCGGGGTTGTCGTTGGTAGCCGCCACCACCGACCCGCTCGTGCCAGGAACTCGCCCCCGGGGCGATGGCCTAAGGCCCTGTATTTTCCGATGGAGCTGCGCATGATTACCGTGCATCATCTCGACAATTCCCGCTCGTTGCGCATCGTCTGGCTGCTGGAAGCACTGCAGCAACCCTATGAACTGGTGACGCACCATCGCGACCCCCAGACGCTGCTGGCCCCGGAAAGCCTCAAACGGCTTCATCCCCTCGGCAAGGCGCCGTTGATCGTCGATGAGGGGCTGACCGTGGCCGAGTCCGGCGCGATCATCGATTACCTGATCGAACGCTATGACGACGGTCGGCTCGCGCCCGCCCCGGGCACGCCCGAGCATCGCGATTACCGCTATTGGCTGCATTACGCCGAAGGGTCCGCCATGCCACCCTTGGTGATGCATCTGGTGTTTTCCCGCCTGGGCAAGCCACCGGTTCCGGCGTTGCTGCGTCCCTTGGCGGGCAAACTGGGACAGGGCGTGCAAGCCAAGTTTCTCGATCCCGAAATCGAGCGCCATCTGGCTTTCTGGGAAGCGACGCTCGGCGAGCATGCCTGGTTTGCGGGATCGACGTTCACGGCGGCGGACATTCAAATGAGCTTCCCCGTGCTGGCGGTCGAGTCGCGGCGGGGGCTCGCGGGCTTTCCGGCCATCGGCGAGTGGCTGACTCGCATACGTGCCCGGGCCGATTATCAGCGCGCCGTGGAGCAGACCGGCGAGCTGAACCTGAGTGCGACACGCTGAGAGGAGGTGAACGATCATGACAAGTCATCGTTGGATGTATGGGGCGGTCTTGATGGTGCTCGCGCTTCCCGCCATCGCTGTTGCCCAGACGACGTCGCACCGAGATGACGACGGCGCTCTCGGGGAGCCCGGTGTCATGGACTGCGATGTCCTGCAGGATGAGATCGAAGCCAAGATTCGTGCCAATGGTGTCGACGAGTTCCAGCTCGATCTCATCGCCAGCGCGCGTGTCGACGAGGATGGGGTCCGCGAAGGGGATCCGCTGGCCGGGGGCGAGGTGGTGGGCAGCTGCGATGGCGGCTCGCGCAAGGTGATCTATCGGCGCGGCGCGCAAGGCAGCGGGGCGATGTCCAGCGAGGATGCCGCGCTGCCGCCCCGGGAGGCGAGCAGCGAGCCGGGTGAGGGCGATACACGGCCTGCCGAAACCCCGTCGCCGTAATCGTCGACGCCACTTCCCGCCCATCGACGCGGTTGGCTACCATGGGGCCTTTTCAGCAGGAGTCTGCCGTGAAGGCCCTATTGCTTTCCGCTTATGCCGCCATGAGTCATCGCCATTGGGCGGAGGGGCTGCAGCAGCAGTTTGCCGAATTCGACTGGCGATGTCTGGCATTGCCGCCTCGGCACTTTTCCTGGCGGATTCGCGGCAATCCGCTGACGTGGCTCGGGCAGGCGAGTGAATGCCTTGCCGACGAGCATGATCTGGTCGTGGCCACGTCGATGGTCGATCTGGCGACCCTGGTGGGGCTGTTTCCCTCGTTGGGGCGGGCGCGCAAGGTCGTGTATTTCCATGAAAATCAGTTCGCTTACCCGTTGCCCAAGGGGCAGCGGGTGCAGGCGGAACCCCTGATGGTCAACCTCTATGCGGCCCTGGCGGCGGATGTCGTGGTGTTCAACAGTGCCCACAACCGCGACAGCTTCCTCGTCGGCGCGCGCACTTTCCTGTCGCGCATGCCCGAACGGCTGCCGCTGTCGGCACTGTTGTCGCGCCTGGCCGAGAAGGCCGTGATTCTTCCCGTGCCCTTGCCCGAGCAGACACCACGCCCGGCAGGGCGCGGGCGGCGTCTGCTGTGGAATCACCGCTGGGAATACGACAAGAACCCCGAGATGTTTTTCGCCGCGCTGCAGGCACTGGCGAACCGCGGCATCGAGTTCGAGGTAGCGGTGGTGGGGCAGCAGTTCCGCGATCAACCGCCGATCTTCGAGGCGGCGCGGGCCTGGCTGGGAGATCGCGTGGTCAGCTGGGGCGAGCAGCCCGGCGATGCCTACCGTGAGGTCCTCGACAGTGCCGATATCGTGGTGTCCACGACCGATCATGAATTCCAGGGGCTGGCGGTCATGGAGGCGGTGACCCATGGCTGCGTGCCGCTGGTGCCGGAACGCCTGTGCTTTCCCGAATATTACCCGCCTGAATGTCGGTACGCCGGCGACCAGGCCGCGCTCGAGGCCCGCCTGGCCGAGTGGCTGACTCAACCGGCGACGCGCCCCGCCTTGCCCGATGCGCGTGCCTGGCAATGGCCGGCGTGGCGTGAGGCGTATCGCGACGTGTTGCGAGGTGCGTAGAAGGGTCAGGCCAGTTCGGTCTTGTCCTTGTACTCGCAGAGATCCTCGATCACGCAGCTTCCGCAACGCGGCTTGCGAGCCACGCAGGTGTAGCGCCCGTGAAGGATGAGCCAGTGATGCGCATCGTGCAGGAATTCCCTGGGGACGTGGCGCATCAGTTTCTGTTCGACCTCGAGCACGTTCTTGCCTGGCGCGATGCGCGTGCGGTTGGCGACCCGGAAGATATGCGTATCCACCGCCATGGTCGGCTGCCCGAAGGCGGTATTGAGAATCACGTTGGCGGTCTTGCGGCCGACACCGGGTAGTGCTTCCAGTGCCTCGCGGGTATTCGGCACCTCGCCGCCGTGCCGTTCGAGCAGCAGGTGGCAGGTCTTCATCAAGTTATCGGCCTTGCTGTTGTACAGGCCGATGGTCTTGATCTTGTCCTTGAGACCTTCCAGGCCCAGGTCGAGGATGCCCTGCGGCGTATTGGCTACCGGGAACAGGCGCGCGGTGGCCTTGTTGACTCCCACGTCCGTGGCCTGGGCGGAAAGAAGTACTGCCGTCAACAGCTCGAATGGCGTTTGCCAATGCAGCTCCGTCGTCGGCGTGGGATTGTGGTCGCGCAGGCGCGAAAAGATCTCGTGGCGTTTTTGAGCGTTCATGAGCGAATCAAGGCGATGAAGAGGAATCGAGGGCGGCACGGGCAGCATCGAGCATGCGCTGGGCCTCTTCGACCTGGCCGTGGGCGGCCTCGCGGCTGGCGGCATCGCCGTGTCGCTCGGCGTGGGCGACCTGCTGGCGGGCCTTGCGCAATGACTGCTCGGCGGCTTTGACGGCCATGCGCCGATGATGCGTAACGGAGGTGTCGGCGTGCCTTGTCTGGGCGTTGCCGAGCTGCCGGTCGATGTCCGCCAGGCGCGATGTCAGCGTCTCGGCGCGTTCATCGAGCGCCCGGCGTGTCTCCGCGTCCAGTGGATCGCGCTGGCGCTGGCGCTCCACACGCTTGAGGCCGGCGACCAGCGTGGCGCGCGTCGCCTTGAGAGACGTGGCATCCACGCCGGCGGTGGCCTCCTGTGGCGTCGGCTTGGCAGGGGCGGTCTCGCGTGTGGTCTTTGCCGCCAGGGCCGCCTGGCGACGTTCGCGCTTGCGGCGTTTCTCCTCGGCCTGGCGCTGGAGACGTCGCTGACGCGCCTCGTGGCGTTGCCGGCCCAGTTCGGCACGCCTGGTCAGGTAGGCGTCCTGCTGGGCGCGAGTTTCTGCCGCGACCCATTCGGGGTGCGGCAGGATGTCGATGCAGTCGACCGGGCAGGGCGCGACGCACAGCTCGCAGCCGGTGCACTCCCCGGCGATGACGGTGTGCATCTGCTTGGCCGCGCCGAGGATGGCATCCACCGGGCATGCCTGGATGCACTTGGTGCAGCCGATGCATTCCGCTTCGCGAATGAAGGCGACCTTGGGCGACTCCGCGGGCTGCGCGAGAGGCTGTGGCGTCTGGCCGGTCAGCTCGGCCAGACGTATCACGGTCGCCTCGCCGCCGGGCGGGCACTTGTTGATCGCCTCGCCGGCGGCGATGCCTTCGGCATAGGGACGACAGCCGGGATGCCCGCACTTGCCGCATTGGGTCTGCGGCAGCGCGGCATCCAGCGTCTCGATGAGCGCGGCGTTAGCGGACACCATGCCTCCTCAGGACACCCGCTGGCCGGGCTCCGCCCCGTTGTCCGGTGACAGCAGATAGATGCCGCCCTCCTTGTCGCCGGCGGCCAGCACCATGCCTTCCGAAACGCCGAAACGCATCTTGCGCGGTGCCAGATTGGCGACCATGACGGTCAGGCGGCCTTCCAGCGCCTCGGGCGCATAGACGGCGCGAATGCCCGAGAAGACCGTCCGCGTTTCGCCGCCCAGGTCGAGCGTCAGCTTGAGGAGCTTCTTGGCGCCCTCGACGTATTCGGCCTTGGCGATGCGCACGATGCGCAGGTCGAGCTTGGCAAAATCGTCGAAGCCGATCTCGTCGGCGATCGGATCGTCGGCGAGGGGGCCCTTGGCCTGTTCCTTGAGCTTCTGCTCTTCGGCGAGGACTTCCTTGGACGCCTCGGTCATCGACGCGATCTTGTCGGTATCGACACGTGTCATCAGCGGCTTGAACTTGGCGATCGCGTGGTCCTCGAGCAAGGTGCGGCGGCTTTCCCAGTCGAGCGACTCGATCTGCAGGAAGTCGCGTGCCTGCTCGGCCATCGCCGGCACCACGGGCTGCAGGTAGACCATCAGGATGCGGAACAGGTTGATGCCCACCGAGCAGATGTCGAGCACCTCCTGCTCGCGGCCTTCTTCCTTGGCCAGCACCCAGGGCGCCTTGTCGGCGATGTAGGCATTGGCTTCGTCGGCCAGGTCCATGACCTTGCGCATGGCGCGGGCGAATTCGCGCGCCTCGTAATCGGCGGCGATGGCCTCGCCGGCCTCCACGAAGCGGGTCACCAGCTCGGGCTCGGCACAGTGCGCGGCGAGTCGGCCGGCACCCAGCTTCTTGACGAAGCCGGCACAGCGACTGGCGATGTTGACGACCTTGCCGACCAGATCCGCGTTCACGCGCGAGGCGAAGTCCTCGAGGTTGAGGTCCAGATCGTCGACGCCGGCGGTGAGCTTGGCGGCGAAGTAGTAGCGCAGGTACTCGGGGTTGAGATATTCGGCATAGGTCTGCGCCTTGATGAAGGTCCCGCGGGACTTGGACATCTTGGCGCCGTTGACGGTGACGAAGCCGTGGCAGTTGACGCCGGTCGGCGTGCGCAGCCCAGCGCCCTCGAGCATGGCCGGCCAGAACAGGGCGTGGAAGTAGACGATGTCCTTGCCGATGAAGTGATAGACCTCCGCGTCCGAGTCGCGGCGCCAGTAGCTGTCGAAGTCGATGCCCTCACGCTCGCAGAGGTTCTGGAAGCTGGCCAGGTAGCCGATCGGCGCGTCCAGCCAGACATAGAAATACTTGCCCGGCGCGTCGGGGATCTCGAAGCCGAAATAGGGGGCGTCGCGCGAGATGTCCCACTCGTTGAAGCCCGATTCGAACCATTCGAGCAACTTGTTGCGGATCTGCGGCTGGACGTGGCCGCCGTCGATCCAGCCCTGCATGAAGTCGGCGAAGTCGGGCAGCTTGAAGAAGAAGTGCGTCGAGCTGCGCACCTCGGGCGTGGCACCGCTGATCGCCGAGACCGGATCGATCAGCTCGGCCGGCGTATAGGTGGCTCCGCACGCCTCGCAATTGTCGCCGTACTGATCGCCCGCCCCGCATTTGGGGCAGGTGCCCTTGATGAAACGGTCGGCGAGGAACAGGCCCTTCACCGGGTCGTACATCTGCTCGATGTCACGCGTCGAGATATGGCCGGCGTCACGCAGCGCCGTGTAGATGCGCTCGCTGTGCTGACGGTTCTCTTCCGAGTGGGTGGAATAGTAATTGTCGAATGCCACCCCGAAGCGGGCGAAGTCGGCCTGGTGTTCGGCGCTGACCTTGCTGATCAGTTGTTCCGGAGTGATGCCTTCTTGCTCCGCGCGCAGCATGATCGCGGTGCCATGGGCGTCATCCGCACACACGTAATGACACTCGTGGCCGCGGCTCTTCTGGAAGCGCACCCAGATATCGGTCTGGATGTACTCGAGCAGGTGGCCCAGATGGATCGAGCCGTTGGCATAAGGCAGGGCACTGGTGACCAGGATCTTGCGCTTGGCGTTGGCGGTAGTCGGCATGGCGGCTCTAGTGACTGAAATCGGGAACAAGAAAAGGTGTCTCGAACGACATCGACGAAAAGGCGATTGTAGCCCGCTTGGCGCTTGGCTGCATCCGTGGCGCCACGCGACGCCCGGGTGGCGCGTGCTCAGTTCGCCGGCCAGCCGCCTTGACGTATGGCCGGGCGGCCGGCGACGCCGGGGTTGTAGAGATATAGCCAGGCGGGGCCGAATGTCGTGGCATGCACGCTGCGGTCATAGGTGCCCCGGGACGGGGCGCGCACGCGGTAATCTTCCAGCCGGTCGAGCGCTGCCAGGCCGCTGGCATTGACCCGGTAGACCTCCACCTCGATGCCGCGCGACGGCTCTTGCTTGGCACCGGGGCAATGGCCCAGGTCGTAGAGGGTGATATGGGTCAGGGTGTCGCGGCCGAGGTACTCGGCGTCCTGCAGCCAGTGATGATTGTGCAGACCACGCTTGAGCGTGCCATAAACGGCGACCAGCGGTGTGCGGCGAATGGCGAGAACGGGTGAATGCATGGCGACCTTGCGTTGACGGCGACGCGGGTTCAGCGCTCGGCGTGAGCGTCGTCCCGATAGACGAGGAAGTTGTCGAGGCCCTGGTCGGCGAGCCGAAGCGCCTGCATCTTGCTCATCACGCCCTGGGCGCAATAGAGCGCGTAGCGTTGCCGGCCTGAAAGCTGCGCGGCGCGTGCGGCGAGTTCGTAAAACGGAATCGCCAGCGGCTCGCCATGCGGCAGCTTCAGCGGTGCGGCATCGCGTTCATCGGGGTGGCGAATGTCGATCACCGTGACGTCCTCGGCTGCGCGCAGTGCGTCGGCGGAGGCGATCACGGGAACATCCAGCGGACGTGACGGCGGTGCATCGAGGAGGCGATCCACCCGGGTGCGACTCGCGGCCTCCAGGGCGGCATCGAGGACGCTCATGTCGAAATCGGCCTCGGCGGCCTCGATCTGGGCGAGCTTGGGGCGCGTGTTGGGGCGCCGTGAAATCGTGCCGCAATATTCCGGCAGGCGTTCGGCATGCTCGGCCGTGCCGATGCGCTGAGCATCCTCGATGATGCGCTGCTTGTCATCGGCGATGAGCGGACGCAGCACGGGGCGCTCGCTGACGCGATCGATCAGCCCCAGGTTGGTGACGCTCTGGCTGGAGACCTGGGCCAGGGCATCCCCGGTGATCAGGGCGGGAATGCGTGCCCGCGCCGCAACGCGATTGGCGGCGCGCAGCATCATCCGCTTGAGCACGACCCCCGCCAGGCCGGCAGGCACGCGTCGCTGGATCTCGTCGAGCACCTCCTCGAACGGCACGCTGATGAAATGCACGCGATGAGAGGCGCTATAGCCTTGCCACACGCGATGGACGACCTCGCGTACGGTGCGTTCATGCGCGGCCCCGCCGAGATTGAAGAACAGGTAGTGGGTCTTGAGGCCACGGCGGATCATGCGCCAGGCGGCTACCGGGGAATCGTAGCCGCCCGAGATGAGCGCCAGCGCCTGACCCTGGGTACCCAGCGGATAGCCGCCCAGGCCGGGAAGGCGCCGTGTGACCAGGCGCAGATGCTGGTCCTGCAGTTCGAGAGTGACATCCACGTCGGGCTGCGTGAGATCCACCTTGGCCTGCGGAGCGGCGGCAAGAAGGGCGCCTCCCAGGTAACGCTCGAGCTCCGCCGAGGTGAAGTCATGTTGTCCTCGGCGCTTGACGCTGACCCGAAAGCGCTGGCCTGCCAGTGCCTCCTGCCATAACGCCGCCAGGTGTGCGGCGGTGTCATCGAAAGAGGTGAACGTATAGGCCTCGATCACCAGCGTCTCGTGAATGCCGGAGGTGCGGGACAAGACGCCTTCCACCCGTTCGCGGGTCGTCTCGTCGATGGGGCGGCGAATGCGTACCTCCAGCGCATCCCAGCAGTCGGCGATGCGTACATCGGGCACCAGGGGCGCAAGGCTGTTGCGCAGGTTGGTGCGCAGGCAGCGGACCATCTCCTTGCGCACGGGCCTTGACTTGATGGTGATCTCGGGGAACAGCTTGACGCGATACCGCATGTGATTCATGTCGACTGACGATGGGCGCGCCATGGTAGCAAGGTGCCGGAGGGCTCGCCAGTTGTCCCCGGAGGCGCAGGGGGCCGTGACGATCATGCTCGATGTTACCGACCGGTGGCGCTATGTTGAGAAATGTGTGCTGTCGCCACGCCCGAGCGCACATGAATTTGATACCATCGACACGTTCGTGATCCGCGCCGTGGTGGGCGCTTCTTTATGGGCAGGGATAAGCGCATGTTTCTCGACGATTTTCACACCGTGACCGATGACCGGCTATGCATCACCGCCGAGCAGGCGAGCCGCTTCGCCAAGTGTATCGCTGGCGATTACAATCCCATTCACGACCCGGACGCGCGCCGGTTCTGCGTGCCGGGCGATTTGCTGTTCGCGCTGGTGATGGCGCGCTTCGGCCTGGCGCAGCGAATGACCTTCCATTTCAAGGGCATGGTCGGCGACAGCGTGCCGTTGTGCTTCGCGCAGCACGGCGATACGGTCAGCGTGACCGATCACCACGGCAAGGTGTACCTGGAGGTCGAGCGCGGGGGCGACATTACCCACGACGCAGGTGTCATCGAAGCCTTCACGCGTCGCTATGTGGCCTTTTCGGGGCGCAACTTCCCGCATTATCTCAAGCCGCTGATGGAAGAGCAGGGCGTGATGTTCAACCCCCAGCGTCCCCTGGTGATATACGACAGCATGGGCTTCTCGTTGTCGCGCCTGGATGTCGCCGAGGCGGGCGTTGCCTTCACGGGGGCGACGCTGGATGTCACCGGCAAGCGTGGCGATGCCTTGCTGCAATTCCAGATGACCGATGCCGATACCGTCATCGGGCATGGCTCCAAGAAGCTGGTGGTCAGCGGGTTGCGCGAGTACGACCCGCCGGTCATGGATGCCTTCGTCGAGCAGTTCATGAGCCTCAAGGCGCACTCCGCGACGACCGGCTGAGGGCCGCTGCATTCGCCCCGCGGTCTCTGCCTCGATTCAAGGATGCAACCCTCGTGCGTCTGGCCTGTCACATGTCATGTCATCCCCAAGTCACAGGAGCGAGCCTTGAGTCTCGAAGGTATTCAGCAATTCTTTCAACGCATGCTGGACGCGCCGCAGTCGTCCCGGCGTCAGGTCACGCTGGAGCTGGCGGTGGCGGCGCTGTTGTGTGAAATCATGCGTGCCGATTTCGAACATGATCCACGCGAGAAGGCGCTATTGCGCGAGCTTCTGACCGCGCGCTTGCGCGTCAGCGCCGAGGAAGTCGAGGAGCTGATGGCGCTGGCCGAGGCGGAGGTCGAGCAGGCCGTCGACCATTACGAGTTCGTCAGGTTGATTCGCGACCATTACGACTACGAGGACCGCGTGGCCCTGGTCGCGCAAATGTGGCAACTGGCCTTTGCCGACGGCGAGCTCGATGCCCTGGAGGAGCACCGCATCCGGCGCCTTGCGGATCTGCTTTACGTCAGTCACGGCGATTTCATTCGCACCAAGCTCGAGGTGATGCCCGACGGTTGATGCGTCGCTCAAAAAGTTGACTGAAACGCTTGGGTAAGTGCCCTCGCCGGACGTTATACTGGCGGCAGATGGCGTCGCGTTACGGCGCCAGGCAGACAAGGCATACCGTTGAAAGGAGAGTTGCTGTGATCGAGGGCGTGAAGCATATCGTCGCCGTGGCATCGGGCAAGGGGGGCGTCGGCAAGTCCACCGTGACCGTCAACCTGGCCCTGGCGATGGCGGCCGAGGGGTACCGGGTGGGGTTGCTCGATGCCGATATCTACGGCCCCAGCCAGGCCCAGATGCTGGGCATCGCCCCGGGGGTGCGTCCGCAGCCGGCGGGTGAAAACGCCTTCGCGCCGCTCGAGGCGCACGGTCTGCAGGCCATGTCCATGGCGTTCATGGTGGATATCGACGAGCCCATGGTCTGGCGTGGCCCGATGGTGGCCGGTGCTTTCCAGCAACTGCTCAATCAGACCGACTGGAAGGACCTCGACTACCTCTTCATAGACATGCCGCCCGGCACGGGGGATGTGCAATTGACGCTGGCGCAGAAGGTGCCGGTCAGCGGGGCGGTGATCGTGACCACGCCGCAGGACATCGCGCTGCTGGATGCCAAGAAGGGCATCGAGATGTTTCGCAAGGTCAATGTGCCGGTGCTGGGCGTGGTCGAGAACATGAGCCTGCACGTCTGCTCGCAGTGCGGCCACCAGGAGCCGATCTTCGGCAGTGGCGGCGGCGAACGAATCGCCGAACGTTATCAGACGAAACTGCTGGGCCAGCTCCCCCTGGACGGCACGATCCGCGAACAGGTCGACGGCGGGAAGCCCAGCGTCATCGCCGACCCCGAGGGCAGCGTGGCGCAGACGTTTCGTCAGGTGGCGCGTGCCGTCGCCGAAGGCATCGACGCCCAGGCCGATGAGTCGCCGACGATCAGCTTCGGCGAATGATGTGATGAGCGCCGCGTTGGCGTGATGCGACAGGGCCGTTATCATAACGGCCCTTCGTGTTGGCGGTTACGCGCCGACTCCACCGCGTCAGCGCACGCACCGAGCAGGAAATTTCAATGAGCATCAAATCCGATAAATGGATTCGGCGCATGGCCGAGCGTGAGGGCATGATCGAGCCGTTCGAAGAGGATCAGGTCCGCTACGTGAACGAGCGGCGGGTGATCTCCTACGGGACGTCCAGCTATGGCTACGACGTGCGCTGTGCCGATGAATTCAAGGTGTTCACCAACATTCATTCGGCGGTGGTCGACCCCAAGGGCTTCGACGAGAAGAGCTTCGTCGACGTCAAGGGCGATGTCTGCGTGATTCCGCCCAACTCGTTCGCCCTGGCGCGCACCGTGGAGTATTTCCGTATTCCGCGCAGCGTCCTGACGATCTGCCTGGGCAAGTCCACCTATGCGCGTTGCGGCATCATCGTCAACGTCACTCCGCTGGAGCCGGAGTGGGAAGGGCATGTGACCCTGGAATTCTCCAACACCACCAACCTGCCCGCACGCATCTATGCCAACGAAGGCGTGGCACAGATGCTGTTCCTGGAATCCGATGAAGTCTGCGACGTTTCCTACAAGGATCGCGGCGGCAAATACATGGGCCAGCGTGGCGTGACCCTGCCACGTACTTGATCGGAAGCGTATCCGTCGGGGCTGTCCAGGCCTCTGACGCAGGAAGAAAAACGCCCCACGGCCAGCGGCCGTGGGGCGTTTTGCAGTGGTCTCCGCAAGCGTTTACGCGTCGATATCCTCGTCGAGCTCTTCCGCGGCATCCTCGTGCGACATCCGCAGTCCGGTGGGCGGCAGCGGCATGTTGTCGAACAGGGCGCCCTCGGCGCCGAGCCGCAGGCGGCCTTCGAGGAACCAGCGCGCGGCGATGGGATAGATCAGGTGCTCGCGGGCCTGGACCTTCTCGACCAACGTCTCCAGGGACTGGTTCTCCCCGACCTTGACCACGGCCTGCATCACGACCGGGCCGCCGTCGAGTTCCTCGGTGACGAAATGCACGCTGGCGCCATGTTCGGCGACGCCATCGTCAAGCGCTCGCTGATGCGTGTGCAGCCCCTGATACGCGGGGAGCAGCGAGGGGTGGATGTTGAGCACGCGACCGGCATAGCGGTGGACGAACATCGGGGTGAGAATGCGCATGAAGCCGGCCAGGACGATCAAGTCGGGCGCATGGCGATCGATGACCTTGATCAGCGCTCGGTCGTAGGCCTCGCGGTCGTCGTATTCCTGATGGGGCAACACCACGGCGTCGATGCCGGCTTCCTTGGCGCGCACCAGGCCGTAGGCGTCGCCGCGATTGGAGATCACGGCAACGATCTCGCCGCCCAGCTCATCGTGTCGTTGCGCATCGATCAGGGCCTGAAGGTTGCTGCCGTTGCCTGAAATCAGCACCACGACGCGACGCTTGTCCACCGGTTCGGGGGTGAAGCCGTTGGTGTCGGCTTCGGCGTTATCGGCGTGAGGCATGTCGTTCATCAGCGGACGTTCTCCAATCGGACTTGTTCTTCCTCGTCCTGGCGCGGGACGATCTCGCCGAGACGATGCACCGTTTCGCCGGCCGCTTCGAGCGCGGCCTGGGCGCGTTCGGCCTGAGCGGCGGGGACGACGACGACCATGCCGATACCGCAATTGAGCACGCGATGCATTTCGTGTTCGTCGACGTTGCCTTCGCGCTGCAGCCAGTCGAAGACCGCAGGGCGCGTCCAGCTCGCCGCATCGATGCGCGCCGCGAGCGTATCGGGCAGCACGCGGGGCACGTTCTCGAGCAGACCCCCGCCGGTGATGTGGGAGAGCGCGTGGACGGTCACGTCGCTTTCCTTGATCAGCGACAGCAGCGACTTCACGTAAATGCGGGTCGGCGCGAGCAGGGCGTCGCGCAGGGGAATGCCGTCGATCTCCTGCTCGAGGTCGGCCTGGCCCCGCTCGATGATCTTGCGGATCAGCGAGTAGCCGTTGGAATGCGGGCCGGAAGACGCCAGGCCCAACAGCACGTCGCCCTCGGCGACGCGGCTGCCATCGAGAATCTCGGACTTCTCGACCACGCCGACACAGAAGCCGGCCAGATCGTAATCGCTGCCCGCGTACATGCCGGGCATTTCCGCGGTCTCGCCGCCGATCAGCGCGCATCCGGCCTGGGCGCAACCTTCGCCGATGCCGGTGACGACGTCGGCGGCGATATCGACATCCAGCTTGCCGGTGGCATAGTAGTCGAGGAAGAACAAGGGTTCGGCGCCGGCGACGACCAGGTCGTTGACGCACATGGCCACCAGATCGATGCCGATGGTGTCATGGCGTGCGAGGTCCATGGCCAGACGAAGCTTGGTGCCGACGCCGTCGGTGCCGGAGACCAGCACCGGCTCGCGATAACCGGTGGGCAATTGGCACAGCGCGCCGAAGCCTCCCAGGCCGCCCATCACTTCGGGGCGGGAGGTACGCTTGGCGACGCCCTTGATGCGTTCGACGAGCGCGTTGCCGGCGTCGATGTCCACGCCAGCATCCTTGTAGCTGAGCGATGCGCGGGAAGAGGAGGGCGTGTCCGAACTGCGAGTCATGGGCATTCCTGTCAACAGTGAGCCGGTCGCGGAGGCGACCGAGCGAAGCCGATGGCGCCGCCTGGCGCCCGAGGCCAGAGCGGAATAAGGGAAGCCCGCATTGTAGCATTGCCCCACGGGAGGCGCATCGCCCACCGGGGCGTGTAGAATCGGTATCAATGAAATCGGAGATGGCATCGTAATGACACGCATACAATGGTGGGGACTGCTGGGCGCGGCGGGGCTGGTTTGGCTGCTCGTCCTGCTGGAGCCGATTTTGATGCCGTTTTTCGTGGGCATGATACTGGCCTACCTGGGCGATCCGGTGACCGACTGGCTGGAGGCGCGCGGTCTTTCCCGGCGTCTGTCGGTGAGCGTGGTGTTTCTGGTCCTGGCGTTGAATATCGTCCTGGCGTGCCTGGTCTTGATTCCTTTGCTCGGGCGCCAGTTGGCGCAGTTGGCCGAATCGTTCCCGGCCATCTTCAATTGGGTGCAGACCACGGTGCTGCCGGAAGTCCAGTCGCTGACCGGCGTCGATCTCAGCGCCGACTTCGATCAGCTGCGCAGCACCTTGATGGACAACTGGCGGGAAACCGGTACCGTGGCGGCGGCCGTTCTGGCGCAGGCATCCAAGTCGGGCATGGCAGTGGCGGTCTGGCTGGGCAACCTGGCGTTGATTCCCGTCACGACCTTTTATTTCCTGCTCGACTGGGATCGGCTCAAGGCGCGTCTGCGTGATCTGATGCCGCGTCATGTCGAGCCGACGATCACGCGCCTGGGGCGTGAGTGCGACGAGGTGCTGTCGGCCTTCCTGCGCGGACAGCTGCTGGTGATGCTCAGTCTGGCGGTGATCTACGCCGTGGGCTTGAGCCTGCTCGGCCTGCGTTTCGGGTTGTTGATCGGATTGGTGGCGGGGCTGGCCAGTATCGTGCCGTATCTCGGCGTGATCGTGGGGATCAGCATCGCCGCGCTGGTGGCATTCTTCCAGTTCGGTGAATGGCTGCCGCTGCTGGGCGTCGCCCTCGTGTTCGGCGTCGGTCAGGTCGTCGAAAGCACATTGCTTCAGCCGGTCCTGCTGGGAGACAAGATCGGTCTGCATCCGATTGCGGTCATCTTCGCGGTCCTGGCGGGCGGGCAGCTGTTCGGATTCACCGGCATCCTGTTGGCATTGCCGGTCGCCGCCATCGTCATGGTAGTATTGCGCTACCTTCATGAGCGCTATAAAAACAGTCGCTTATACGATAATTCCCGCCACGCTGGCGCCTCGAACGGAGGCGATGAGGAAACGTCATGACCGGGCCCGCGCAGCTGCCACTGGGAGTGGGGCTGAGTGACGACGCAACGTTTGCCAATTTTCACTCGCGTGGCAATGCGCCATTGCTCGAACGCTTGCGCGGTCAGCTCGACGTGGACGGCGAGCCGTTTCTCTTCTTGTGGGGCGCGCTGGGCAGCGGACGCAGCCATCTGCTGCAGGCGGCGTGTCACGAAGCCGGCGATCGCGGCGACCGCGCGCTGTACCTGCCTCTGCACGACCTCGGTCATTTCCCGCCCCACATGCTGGAAGATCTCGAGCGCCTCGACCTGGTGGCGATCGACGATCTGAGTGCGGTGCTGGGCCGCAAGCGCTGGGAAGAAGGGCTTTTTCACTTCTTCAATCGCATGCGCGATGCCGACAAGCGTCTGGTGATCGCTGCCGATGCCGCGCCACGCCAGCTCTCCACCGTACTGCCCGATCTCGCCTCGCGCCTGACCTGGGGCGTGACCTTTCACGTCGCCCCGCTGGACGATGCGGGGCGGTTCGAGGCCCTGCAGCTGCGCGCGCGAGTGCGTGGCATGCAGCTGCCCGACGAAGTGGCGCGCTACATCCTGCATCGTGGGCCGCGCCAGTTGCCGGCGTTGTTCGATGCCCTGGCGCGGCTCGATCGTGCCTCTCTCTCCGCTCAGCGCAAGTTGACCATTCCCTTCGTCAAGCAGGCGCTGGGCTGGTAGCGCGACGGTTCATGCGTCGTCGCCGTTGAGCGTGGCAAGGAGTCGGCGTGCGCCACCCTGCCGACGGTGCTCGCCCAGCCAGATGCCCTGCCAGGTGCCCGTGGCCAATCGGCCATTGTCGACGGCGAGCGTGACTTGCGTGCCGAAGAGACTGGCCAGCACATGTGCCGGCATGTCGTCCGGTCCCTCCAGCGTGTGCTGCATGCCGTCGATGCCCTGGGGAGCGAGCCGTTCGGCGTAGAGTGCCATGTCGTGACGCACGTCGGGATCGGCGTTTTCGTTGAGGGTCAGCGAGGCGGAGGTATGCAGCAACTGCAGGTGGAGCAGGCCGAGACGCACGTCGGCGAGCACCGGCAGTTGCTCGAGGATCTCGTCGGTGACGAGGTGAAAGCCTTGCCGACGGGGACGCAGGGTCAGCGTGGTGCGGTGCCACATGTTCATTCCTCCCGATGCGTGGTGGTCGGCGCCTTGAAAGGCGCCCTGGGCAGCACAATCCTATATCGACAGTCACCGGGCGTGCGTGCCTCGGCGTGTCTATCGTCATGATCGCCGACATCGATTGGCATCGCCATGATGCGGCCCGCACACTGGTGACCTCAACCGAGAGGAGGCTGTCATGAGCGAGACGCGCATCGAACGCGATAGCATGGGGGAGCTCGAGGTTCCCGCCGACGCGCTGTATGGCGCACAGACGCAACGTGCCATCAACAATTTTCCCATCAGCGGCCAGGCGATGCCGGCTGAGTTCATCCAGGCCGTGGCGCGGATCAAGCTGGCGGCAGCGCAGGTCAATCGCGATCTCGGCCTGCTCGATGACGAGCGTGCCGAGGCGATCGCCGCCGCTGCCCAGCGTCTCGTCGATGGCGAGCATGCCGACCAGTTTCCGATCGATGTGTTCCAGACCGGGTCGGGCACCTCGACCAACATGAACGTCAACGAGGTGATCGCGCACCTGGCGGCTCGGGCGGGCACCGAGGTGGGACCCAACGATCATGTCAACATGGGGCAGTCGAGCAACGACGTGATTCCCACGGCGCTGCACTTGTCGGCGGCGCTGGCGGTCGAACACGACCTGCTGCCTGCATTGCGCCATCTGCAGTCGGCCATCGATGCCAAGGCGCGCGACGTCGACGATGTCGTCAAGACCGGGCGCACCCACCTGATGGATGCCATGCCCGTCCGCATGAGCCAGGAACTGGGCGGGTGGTCCAATCAGATTGCCCAGGCCATCGAGCGGCTGGAAGGCACGCAGTCGCGTCTGGCGCGTCTGGCGCTCGGGGGCACGGCCGTGGGCACGGGGATCAATGCCCACCCCGAATTCGCCGAACGCGTCGCCAAGGCGCTCAGCGAGCAGACGGGACTGCGTCTGCGCCCCAACGACAGCTTCTTCGCCAGCCTGGGCTCGCAGGATGCCGCCGTCGAACTCTCCGGGCAATTGCGGACCTACGCCTGCGCGGTGATGAAGATCAGCAACGACCTGCGCTGGATGAACTCCGGTCCCTTGGCCGGGCTGGGCGAGATCGAGCTCGAAGCGTTGCAGCCGGGCAGCTCGATCATGCCGGGCAAGGTCAATCCCGTGATTCCCGAGGCGGCCGCGCAGACGGCGGCCCAGGTGATCGGGCTGGATAGCGCGGTCACGGTCGCAGGCCAGAGTGGCAACTTTCAGCTCAACGTCATGCTGCCGTTGATCGCCAGCAACCTGTTGACTTCGGTGCGCTTGATGTCACGGGCCAGCACGCTGCTCGCCGATCGTGCCATTGCCACGTTCAACGTGCGTCGCGACAACATCGAGGCACCGCTGTCGCGCAACCCCATCCTGGTCACGGCACTCAACTCGGTGATCGGCTACAACGCGGCGGCGCAGGTTGCCAAGAAAGCCTATCAGGCAGGGCGGCCGATCATCGACGTGGCCGAGGAGGAAACCGACCTGTCGCGCGAGGAACTCGAACGCCTGCTCGACCCCGCGCAACTGACGCATGGCGGGATCCCCGGGTAAGGCAGGAGACAGCCGCCCTGGTGCCTGTCGTCGGCAGGCGCGTGGCGAGAAGCATCGGCATCGACATGGGCGCCCCCGGGGCGCCCATGTCGTGTGGACGTCAGTCGTCGTGCTTGACGGGCGCTTCGCCGCGTCGTTCGTGGGCTTCCTCGATGGTTTCCTCGGCATCCTGGCGTTCTTCGCGATCGGCCTCGGGACTGTCGTTTTCGTCGGCGCGTGCCGGGTGGTAGCGAAAGGTGGCGAGGATCGGGAAATGATCGGAGCCGAAGGCCGAGAGGCGCTGCAGGGCCACCAGGGTGAAATGTTCGCTGACGAAGACATGATCCAAGGGCCAGCGCAGCCATCGATACTCGGCATGAAAGGTGCTGTAGAGACCGCGACCCCGGCGTGGATCGAGCATTCCGCTGATGCGGCAGAACAGACGGGTGGTCTTCGACCATGCCACATCGTTGAGATCGCCGGCCACCAGAGTGGGGAGCCCCGAGTCGCGAATCGTCTGACCGACCAGCAAGAGTTCGGCATCCCGCCACAAGGATTCATCGCTTTCGCCGGGCGCAGGCGGCCTTGGGTGGACGGCGTGAAACCGCACACGGTCGCCGCTGGGAAGTTCGAACCAGCCGTGGATCGAGGGAATATCATCCTGGATCAGCCACTCGATCTGAGGGGCGTGTACCGGCAGGCGAGAATACAGGTGCATGCCGTAAAGATTGTCGAGCGGAATCCGGGTGGCATACGGATGACTCTCGTCGAGCGTCTCGTCGAGGCGCTCCTGCCACCAGGCATCCGATTCCAGGGTCAGCACGATATCCGGGTCGGTCTCGCGGATCTGGCGCATGAGGGATGCCGACTGGCGGTTGCTGGTGAGAACATTGGCGACCAGCAGCGAGAATTGCCGCGAGGCATCTTCGCCGTCGGCATCGACCACATGACACCTGGCGAGCGGTGTCCAGTGATAAATGCTGCCGCCTTGTACTCCTATGACGATGAGCGCGGCGACTGCACCGACCCATCCCCAGACGCCCCATGGCAGGGTGGTCAGCAGGGCGAGGAGCGTCACGGCGGCGAGAATCGCCAGTTGCATGCGGGGAAAGTCGAAACCGCGTACCCACCAGTAGCGCAGGTTCAGCCACGGAATCGCCGTCGCCGCGAAGAGCAGTAGTGCCAGCAGTGCCAGCGTCGTCTCGATGATCGTTGTAATGGTCATGGCCTCGTTCTCGACAGCACCAGCTCCCGATAGCGAGCGGTGCGTTACCGTCCCTGGTAGCGTGAGTCTTGAGCGTATCAGGCCAGGCGGCCGTTGGGCCAAGATTCTTGCTGCGTCGCGCCTCAGGCGGCGTGTTCCCGGCGGTGACGCTCGAGATAAGTGGTCAGCCGCTCCTGCTGCGCAGCGTCGAGGCGTAGACCGAGTTTGGTGCGCCGCCAGAGGATGTCGTCTGTCGAGCGGGCCCATTCGTCGCGGACCAGATAATCGACCTCGGCCTGCGTCAGCCCGGCGCCGAAGGTATCGCCCAATTGGGCTTCGTGGGTCGTGTCGTGCAGAAAGCGCAGGCAGAGCGAGCCATAGCTCGAAGCGAATCGTCGTGCACGTGCTTCGCCAAGGAATGGGTAATCACGCACGAGTTGCATGGCAAAGGCTTCACGCGAATCGATGTCGCCCCCCGGCAGGACGGCGCCGGCGGTCCAGGCCTCGCCGATATCCTGGAAGTACGGTGACAGTTGCTCCAGCGCGGCTTCGGCCAGTTTGCGATAGGTCGTGATCTTGCCGCCGAAGACGGAAAGCAGCGGGGCGTCGCGTGCGTCGAGATCGAGCGTGTAATCACGCGTCATCGCCGACGGGTCGGCGGACTCGTCATCGCACAATGGACGCACACCGGAAAAGGTGGCGATGACATCCTGGTGGGTAAGGGGATGCGTGAAGTGCTGGTTGACCACCTCGAGGAGATAGTCGATCTCCTGTCGGCTGGCGCTGACCTGGGCGGGGTCGCCCTGATAGCGTACGTCGGTGGTGCCGATCAGACTGTAGTCTTGCTGATAGGGTAGAACGAAGACGATGCGCCGGTCACGGTTCTGAAGAATGTAGGCGCGCTCGTCGCCATTGAGGCGCGGAACCACGATATGGCTGCCCTGAATCATGCGCACGCCGTAACGCGAATCGCGTTGCACGCCTTCGCGCACCACGTTCTCCACCCAGGGGCCGGCCGCGTTGACCAGAGCCCTGGCGTGGCGTGTCTGGCGTTTGCCGGTGGTGACGTCTTCCAGCGTGATATGCCAGATGCCATCTTCTGCCTTTGCGCCGATACAGCGGCTGCCGACTTGAATGTCGGCGCCTTTTTCGCGTGCCTGCATGGCATTGAGGATCACCAGTCGTGCGTCGTCGACCCAGCAGTCCGAATATTCGAAACCGCGCTTGATGCTCGGTTGCAACGGGCTGTCGGCGCCGAAACGAAGACTGCGTGATGCGGGCAGGTTGTCGCGCTGGCTAAGGTGATCGTAGAGAAACAGGCCCGCACGAATCATCCATGCCGGCCGCAGGTGCGGCTGATGCGGCAGGATGAAACGCAGCGGCCAGACGATGTGCGGCGCCTTGCGCAACAGAACTTCGCGTTCGTGCAGCGCCTCCCTGACCAGGCGAAACTCGCGGTGTTCGAGATAGCGAAGTCCGCCGTGGATCAGCTTGCTGCTCGCCGACGAGGTGGCGCTGGCCAGGTCACGCTGCTCGCTCAGGGCGACACGCAGGCCGCGACCGGCAGCATCGTTGGCGATACCGGTGCCATTGATGCCACCGCCGATGACGAAGAGATCGAGTATGTCCTGTCGGGGGCAGGCGTTCATGGCAGGCTCCGCAAGGTTGATGTCGCAGGTCGGTGATCGTCGATGACGACTGCAGTATTCGATTGTGAAAGTAGCGTAGTCGAAAACGAACATCAAGGGGCAATGCGAACATGACGCCACGAAGAGCGCCATGTTCGGAAAGCCGTATCAGGCAGGGAGTATCAGGAAGGGGTATCGGCCAGGTGGAGGGTCACGTCATGCTCGCGCAGCAGGCGCTGGATGCCTTCCGGGGGGTGGCGGTCCGTGAATAGCGCGTCGATTTGCGCAATGTTGCCCTGGCGGACCACGGCGTTGCGGTGGAACTTGGAGTGATCGGCGGTCAGGAACACCTGGCGCGAGTTGCGGATGATGGCTTGAGCGACACGCACCTCCTGATAGTCGAACTCGAGCAGTGAGCCATCGTCGTCGATGCCGCTGATGCCGATGATGCCGTAATCGACCTTGAACTGGTTGATGAAGTCGATCGTCGCCTCGCCGATGATGCCGCCATCTCGCGAGCGCACCTGTCCCCCGGCAATGATGACGTTGAAGTCTTCCTTGTGCTGCAGGATGGCCGCGACGTTGAGGTTGTTGGTGATGACCTCCAGCCCCTGGTGGCCGCGCAGGGCTTCGGCGACCATCTCGTTGCTGGTGCCGATGTTGATGAACAACGAGGCGCGGTCGGGAATCTGGGCAGCGACACATTCGGCAATGCGTTGCTTGGCATCGGCGTTGAGGGTCTTGCGTGTATGGTAGGCGGTGTTGACGGTGCTCGATTCCAGCCCTGCGCCGCCGTGCACGCGCTTGATGGCGCCTTCGTCCGCCAGTTGATTGAGGTCGCGGCGAATCGTCTGCGGGGTGACGGAAAAATGCCGTGTCAATTGCTCGATGGACGCGTATCCCTGGCGTTTGACGAGGGTGACGATGGCGTCATGGCGGTCTTGTTGTGTCATGCGGACTCCCGTCACAAAGGGCAGAAAGCAGCGGATGTGCGAAGCGCGTCGAAGCATGAGTCGAGAGCGTCGCAATGGTGCTGCAATGGGGTCGGATGAGTCATGTTAAACCATGGTCTAGTAGGGAAAAAGCCATTATAGATTGTTGTAAAGCGAAAATAGGCATAGGTTTTTCCGACAAAAACGAACTTCGATGAACAGGAATGGACATGCACTCCTATCTGCTTTCGATCGATCAAGGCACCACCAGTTCACGGGCGATTCTCTTCGACCGCCAGGGGCGAGTCGCGGGCGTGGCGCAGGAAGAATTCGCCCAGCATTTTCCCGCCAGCGGCTGGGTCGAGCACGACGCCGAGGATATCTGGCAGTCGGTACTGCGTACCTGCCGGCAGGTGATGGAGAGTACCGGGGCGTCGATCGAGGAAATCGCCGGCATCGGCATGACCAACCAGCGCGAAACCACCTTGCTGTGGGATCGGCGTACCGGGGAGCCCCTGCATCGCGCGATCGTCTGGCAGGATCGACGCACCGGCGCCTACTGCCAGTCGCTGATCGACGCCGGCCATGAGGCTTTCATCCAATCCCGCACGGGGCTGTTGATCGACCCCTACTTTTCGGCGACGAAGCTGCGCTGGTTGCTGGAGAACGTGCCCGGCGCACGCGAACGGGCCGAACGTGGCGAGCTGGCGTTCGGTACCGTCGATACCTTCCTGCTGTGGCGACTGACGGGTGGCCGCGAGCATGCCACCGATGCCACCAATGCCTCGCGTACCTGTCTGTTCAACATTCATACCCAGCAATGGGACGAGGCATTGTTGTCGCTGTTCGAGATTCCGGCCTCGTTGCTGCCGGAGGTCAAGGACTCGAGCGCCGACTTCGGGCGCGCCGAGCCGCACTGGCTGGGCGGTCCCTTGCCCATCGCCGGGATCGCCGGCGACCAGCAGGCGGCTCTGGTGGGGCAGACCTGCTTTGCACCGGGCATGGCCAAGAGCACCTATGGCACGGGGTGCTTCATGATCATCAATACCGGCGAGAAGGCGGAGGTGTCGCATAATCGTCTGCTGACGACCGTGGCATATCGGCTGAACGGCAAGACGACCTATGCCATGGAGGGCAGTATCTTCGTGGCCGGTGCTACCGTGCAGTGGTTGCGTGACGGGCTCAAGTTGTTCGCTGATGCCTCGGAGACCGAAGCCTTGGCACGTCAGACGCGGGCAGGGCACGGCGTCTATCTGGTGCCGGCCTTCACCGGGCTGGGGGCGCCGCATTGGGATCCGGGGGCGCGCGGTGCGATCTTCGGGTTGACGCGTGACACGGGGATCGCCGAGATCGTCGCGGCAGGGCTTCAGGCCGTGTGCTATCAGACGCGGGACCTGCAGGCCTGCATGGATGACGACATCGAAGCCAGCGCTGGCCGATTGCGAGTCGACGGTGGCATGGTCAGCAACAACTGGGTAATGCAGTTTCTCGCCGACATGCTGGGCGTGCCGGTCGACCGGCCGACGGTGCTCGAGACGACGGCGCTGGGCGCCGCCTATCTCGCCGGGCTGCAACTGGGATGGTATGCCGATCTCGATGAGATCGCCGGGCTATGGCGCTGCGAGCGCACCTTCGAGCCCAGCATGGAGGAGGCCGAGCGCGAACGTCTCTATCGTGGCTGGCTGGACGCCATCGAGAGGGTCAAGTGCTCCGCCGAGACACGTGGCCGAGCATGAAGCGGCATCGCGGCGCCGGCCTGATCGTGGCGGTCGGCATGATCGTGGCAATGTTCGATGGCAGACAACGGTCAAGCGTTTGAGCGTCGGCGATTTTTTGTCTTCGACGCTTGCATTTTCCGGTGATCTGCGTAGAATGCGCATCCGTTGCCAAGGCGAGCGTCGCCAGCGGCAAGCGCGACTCGATGAAAATGAACGAGTTGCGAGGCAAGGACGATGAAAGTCGAATGAAAGACCGACATCGTGCGAAAGATAGGACCGTAGCTCAGTTGGTTAGAGCGCCACGTTGACATCGTGGAGGTCAGCGGTTCAAATCCGCTCGGTCCTACCAAGCGTTGCAAGATGAAAGATTGCTCCACGCTTGCTTTCGACTGCCCGACAATCCGATTTGCAGGACCGTAGCTCAGTTGGTTAGAGCGCCACGTTGACATCGTGGAGGTCAGCGGTTCAAATCCGCTCGGTCCTACCAGTTTTAGCAAAAACCCCCGATGCCAGGCATCGGGGGTTTTTGCGTTATGCCTCCGGGGTCGGCAGATCGCTGGCGGCAACGAACACGTCGACCAGGCGCTCGATGCCGGCCTGGTCCGCGTCGCTGAAGCGCGCCGGCTGCGGGCTATCCAGATCCAGCACGCCCCAGAGCTCGGCGCCGCACTCGATGGGAACCACCAGTTCCGAACGCGAAGCGGCATCGCAGGCGATATGTCCCGGAAACGCGTGGACGTCCGCGACGCGCTGCGTGTGGCGGGACGTCGCGGCGGCGCCACACACGCCCTTGTCGAACGGGATGGGGTTGCAGGCCGGCAAGCCCTGGAAGGGGCCGAGGATCAGGGTGCCGGGCTGGCGTTGCAGGTAAAAGCCGGCCCAGTTGAGGTCGGGAATTTCGTGCATCAAGAAGGCACAGGTTTGCGCCGTGTTGGTCAGCCAGTCGCGAGTGTCCAGCAGCGTTTCGAGCTGGCGGGCGAGCAGGGCGTAGTCACTCATGGTGTCTCCGGAGCGAGGTTTGCGAGGGGTAACGAAACAGGCCGGCCTCGCGAGGCCGGCCTGTGAGTTGCGAGGACAGAGCGGAGGTTACTTCCAGCCGGGAACCGCGGCGCCCTTGAACAGTTCGTCGGCCTTGTCGATGACTGCTTGCGACTGGTAGGCCTTGACCAGGTTCTGGATCGCCTCGTCATCCTGCTTGCCTTCGCGCGTCACGATCAGGTTGACGTAAGGCGATTCGGGACCTTCCTTGATCAGCGCGTCATCGAGGCTGAGGCCCGCCGGCTGCGCGAAGGTGTTGTTGATGAATGCCAGGTCGACATCGGGCAGCACGCGCGGCAATTGCGCGGCTTCGATCTCGCGGAACTCATAGTCATGCGGGTTGTTGCTGATGTCGATCGGCGTGGCTTCGAGATTCTCGGGGTCGTTGAGCTCGATGAGGCCCTCGTTGTGCATCAGGATCAGCGAACGCCCCTCGTTGGACGGGTCGTTGGGCAGCGCTATGCTCGCACCATCCGGGAGGTCGGCGATGTCGTCGTAGCGCTCGGAGTAGGCGCCGATCGGGTAGACGAAGGTCTTGCCGGCGATGGCGAAGTCGTAGCCGCGATCCTCGACCATGCTGTTCAGATAGGGCTCATGCTGAAACGCGTTGGCGTCCAGGCTGCCATCGGCCAGTGCGGCGTTGGGCGAGACGTAGTCGGTGAACTCGACGATCTCGACGTCGAGGCCGTATTCGTCCTTGGCGATCTGCTTGGCGACTTGCATGACGTCCGTTTCCGGGCCGGCCACGGTGCCTACCTTGATCGACTGCGTCTCGGCATCGTCACCGCCGCAGCCGGCGATCAGGCCGGCACCCAGCAGTGCCGCGGCGCCGAGCAGACGCGCGGGGCGTAGAACGTGAGCCAGAGGGGTGTTCATCGTATGTTTCTCCTTGAACGAGGTGGTCTCGCCGGCGGGGAGGGCCGGCTCCCGAAAGCATTTATGCTTTTTTGAGTATAAAAGACGCGCCTATTATAGCTTTGCGTTTTCTGACTGACCACGTGTTCATTTGTGGTCGGCCTTGCGTACCAGGTGGTCGCCGAGGCTCTGGAAGCCTTGCACCATGATCACCAGGATCGCCACGGTGATGAGCATGATCAGGGGATCGAAGCGGTTGTAGCCGTAGCGTATGCCCAGGTCGCCCAGCCCGCCGCCGCCGACGGCGCCGGCCATGGCCGAGTAGCTGACCAGTGTGACGACGGTGATCGTCAGGCCGTTGAGAATGCCGCCCTTGGCTTCCGGCAGCAGGACCTTGGTGATGATCTGGTAGGGCGTCGCCCCCATCGCCTGCGCGGCCTCGATCAGCCCGGGAGGAATCTCGTTCAATGCGCCTTCCACCAGGCGCGCCACGAAGGGAATGGCGGCGATGATGAGCGGGACCACGGCGGCATTGGTGCCGATGGAGCTGCCCACGATCAGGCGCGTGAAGGGAATGATCGCCACCATCAGAATGATGAAGGGAATCGAGCGGCCGATGTTGGTCACGATGGCGAGCACGCGCTGGGCGAATGGCTGCGCCAGGATCTGGCCGGGGCGAGTGACGTACAGCAGCACCCCCAGCGGGATGCCGATCAATGCCGACACCGCCCCCGACAGCGCGACCATATAAAGCGTATCGAGCGTTGCCTCGAGGATCAGTTCAAGCATCGCGCTGGACATGGCCGAGTACCTCCACGTTGATATCGTGTGCTTCGAGTTGCGTGAGTGCCCGCGACGTCGTGTCGGGCGAGCCGATGAGCTCGGCGATCATCAGGCCGAGCGTGCGTCCCTGGATCGACTCCACCTTGGCCTGCAGGATGCTGACGTCGACGCCGCTGTCGCGGGCCAGGCGCGAAATGAGCGGTGTCGCGACCGTGGCGCCGGAGAATGCCAGTCGCACGACAGGGTGGGTGTGAGGACCGGCTGTCTCCTCGAGGCGTTCGACCAGGGCCTGGGGCGGCTCGAGCTCGAGGAAGGCGTTGAGGAAATCACGTCCCAGACGCGTGGCGGGCGCCGTGAAGAAATCGCCGACATCGGCTTCTTCCACCAGTTCGCCGTCGGAGATCAGGCCGACGCGATGGCAGATGCTCTTGACCACTTCCATTTCGTGGGTGATCAGCAGAATGGTCAGGCCCAGCTTGCGGTTGATGTCCTGCAGCAGCTCGAGAATCGAAGCCGTGGTCTGGGGGTCGAGCGCGGAGGTCGCCTCGTCGCACAGCAATACCTTGGGGCGGCTGGCGAGAGCCCGCGCGATGGCCACGCGCTGTTTCTGGCCGCCGGAGAGCTGGGCCGGATACTGTCGCGCCTTGTCGGTCAGCCCGGTCAGGTCGAGCAGTGGCTCGACGCGCTCGCGAATGTCACTCTTCGACACACCCATCAACTCCAGAGGCAGGGCCACGTTATCGAAAACGGTGCGCGAGGCCAGCAGATTGAAGTGCTGGAAGATCATGCCCAGTTGATGACGCGATTGCCGCAATGCCTCGGCATCCTGTCGGGTCAGGTCCTGGCCGTCGACGATGACGCGGCCCGACGTGGGACGCTCGAGCAGATTGACGCAACGTATCAGCGTCGACTTGCCGGCCCCCGAAAGGCCGATGACGCCGTGAATGGCGCCCTGCGGGACGTCAAGGTCGATGTTTTTGAGGGCGTGGACCGCCGTGGGGCCGGCGCCATAGGTTTTGGAGACACCTTCGAGTTTGATCATCGTCTTCGTTCGGGTCGATGCGTTGGACGTCTTGGCCGTCGGCAAGCCAGCGAGCCCTTGTGGGGCAGGGCGAGCCCGGCGTGACGTCGCGTGTGGCAAACCCGTCATTATAGGGCGTCGGGTTGCCGGTGTGGCGGGATTTGTCGGCGGGCCCATAAAAAAAGGCCACCCAGGCGGGTGGCCATCAACGCTGGACACACCCTTTTAGCGGTATTTTCCCGGGACGGACCCGGGAGCGCCCGCAATCTGGGTACAAATCGGCGCTCAAGAATCGGCGAATACTAGGCGGGGCGGCTCTCGTTGTCAACGTGCCTGGGCCAGGTTTTCATGCCATGGCAATTGCCTGGCGAGATGACCTGCCTGGAGGCCGATGTAGAGCATATTTCTCTGCTCGATGTGGGGTGGTCGGCCCATGATATAGTGATGGTCGTCGTGGCCACCGGCTGGTGGCGTATTGGGATAGGAGTCGAGATGTTTACCGGTATCGTGCAGGGAGTGGGAACGTTGGTGGCCGTGGAGGAGGCGACGCAATTCCGCCGCCACGTGGTGGCGTTTCCGGAGGAAATGATTCAGGGGTTGCAGACCGGAGCCTCGGTGGCGCACAACGGCTGCTGCCTGTCCGTGACTCATATCGACGGCAACCGGGTGGCGTTCGACCTGATGCGCGAAACCCTGCGGCTGACCAATCTGGGCGCCCTGGAAGTGGGTGATCGCGTCAATCTCGAACGCGCGGCCCGCGTCGGCGATGAAATCGGCGGCCATGCCATGTCGGGGCACATCCTCTGCCAGGCGGTACTGGATGAGCTGGACGAGGCGCCCAACAACCGCCGTCTGTGGTTCGCGGTGCCGGAAGTACACGCGCGCTTTCTGTTCGAGAAAGGCTATATTGGCGTCGATGGCATCAGTTTGACCATCGGTGCCGTCGACGGCGCGCGCTTCTGCGTCGACTTGATTCCCGAGACCCTGTCGCGCACGACCCTGGGCGAGCGCGTGCTGGGCGAGCGGGTGAACGTCGAGGTCGACCCGCAGACCCAGGCGATCGTCGAGACGGTGGAGCGGGTGCTGGCATCGCGTCGCAGCGAATGAACGAACGCGCGGTCATGCGCTCTCGATTCCTGGCCTGGCATTGGGTACCATTTGCGGCTTTGTCCGCTGCCCGTCGCGGCGCGAGTCGCGAGCATTGCTGATGGAGCCTCAGATGAGCATTTATGGCGATTACATCAAATCGGTCATCCGTACCGTTCCCGATTGGCCCCAGCCGGGCGTCAATTTCCGTGACATCACGCCGGTGCTGCAGAACAGCGCCGCGTTCCGCAAGCTCATCGACAGTTTCGTGCACCGCTATCAGGAACTGAACCTGGATGCGATCGCCGCGATCGATGCGCGCGGTTTCATCATCGGCGCGCCGGTCGCCTATGAGCTGGGCTGCAGCTTCGTGCCGGTGCGCAAGAAAGGCAAGCTGCCGTTCAAGACCATCAGCGAAACCTATACGCTGGAATATGGCGCTTCCACCGTCGAGCTGCATTCCGATGCCTTCCGCGAAGGCGACCGGATCCTGGTGATGGACGATTTGATCGCCACCGGCGGTACCATGCTGGCCGCGGCCTCGCTGATCCAGCGCAGCGGCGGCCAGGTCGTCGAGACCGCGACCATCATCGACCTGCCCGAACTGGGTGGCGCACAGAAGATTCGCGATGCCGGCCACGGTGTATTCGCGGTGTGCACCTTTACCGAAAACGAATGACGCACGCGGGGCGCATCGCGTCCCGCCGGTTTCCTTACGCTTCCGTGTGGCCTACCCATGAGTATCGACCGTTACCATCAGCAATTCACCGTTTCCTGGGACCAGCTGCATCGCGATGTGCGTGCCCTGTGTCACCAGCTCGTCGAACGCGACTTTCAGGGCATCGTCGCGATCACCCGCGGCGGATTGATCCCCGCCGCCCTCATCGCCCGCGAGCTCAATGTGCGCCTGGTCGATACCGTGTGCATCAAGAGCTATGAGCACCAGGATCAAGGCGGTCTGCAGGTCATGAAGGGGATCGATCACGACGGCGCGGGCTGGTTGCTGGTCGATGATCTCGTGGATACCGGCAACACCGCACGCGCGGTGCGCGAGATGCTGCCCGAGGCGCATTTCGTGACCGTGTATGCCAAACCCGAGGGACGTCCTCTGGTCGATCAGTATCTGACCGAAGTGGCGCAGGACTGCTGGATCCAGTTCCCGTGGGACATGGGCGTCGCCTATGTCGAGCCGCTGGTCGATCAGGTGCGTTCGCGCGATTCGTGATCATCCACCGTCAGAGGCAAGGAAGTTCCGCGATGTCACAGGTCTTGCCGGACAGTTGGCAGCATCATCTCGGCCCCGAGTTCGATGCGCCCTACATGCAGGCGTTACGTGATTTCCTGGCGCGCGAAAAAGCCGCGCGCAAGGTCATCTACCCGCATTCCGCACACTGGTTCCGCGCCTTCGAACTGACCCCGCTGGATCAGGTGCGCGTGGTGATTCTGGGCCAGGATCCGTACCACGGGCCTCACCAGGCGCACGGGTTGTGCTTTTCGGTACGCCCGGGCATTCCTGCGCCGCCCTCGCTGCAGAACATCTACAAGGAGTTGGCCCAGGACCTGGGCGTGACACCGGTGCCGCACGGTTTTCTCGAGACCTGGGCGCGACAGGGCGTGTTGCTGCTCAACAGCGTACTCACCGTGGAACAGGGCAATGCCGGCGCTCATCGCGGCCAGGGGTGGGAGACCTTCACCGACCGTGCGATCCAGGTGGTCAACGAACAATGCGAAGGCGTGGTCTTTCTGTTGTGGGGCAGCTATGCCCAGAAGAAAGCCGCGTTCGTCGATCGTCAGAAACATCTGGTCCTGCATGCACCGCATCCCTCGCCGCTGTCGGCGCATCGTGGTTTCTTCGGTCAGCGGCATTTTTCCCAGGCCAATGCTTTCTTGAGCGCTCGCGGCCGGCAAGGCATCGACTGGCAATTGCCGATGCAGCCCGAGGGTTGACGCAGGCAGGACCCGTGCCGCCCTTAACCCGCGCCCCCTGGCGCGCTAGAATACGCGCAAATCCGGATCGTCCCACGTCTCTGCCGCTGCCATTCCCCGGCCGGGACGAGTGAGGTCCGGCTCGTCATCGCCGAAAGGATACCCCCCGACATGAGCGTTCATGCCATTCAACACCCCCTGGTCAAGCACAAGCTGGGCCTGATGCGCGAAGCCGGCATCAGCACCAAGAGCTTTCGTGAACTTGCCAGCGAAGTCGCCAAGCTGCTGACCTACGAAGCGACACAGGATCTCGAGACCCAGAAGACCGAGATTCCGGGGTGGAGCGGCGAGATGCTCGAGGTCGAGTTGCTCAAGGGCAAGAAGGTGACGGTAGTGCCCATCCTGCGCGCCGGTCTGGGCATGCTCGACGGCGTGACCGATCTGATTCCCAGCGCGCGTGTCAGTGTCGTCGGGTTGTATCGCAACGAAGAGACGCTGGAGCCGGTGCCGTATTTCGAAAAGTTCGTCGGCGACCTCGACGAGCGTCTGGCGATCGTCATCGACCCCATGCTGGCCACCGGAGGCTCGATGGTGGCGACTCTGGACATGCTCAAGGCACGGGGATGCCCGCTGGTGAAGGTCATCGTGCTGGTGGCCGCGCCGGAGGGGATTGCTCGGGTGCAGGAGGCTTATCCGGACGTCGAAATCTATACCGCGTCCATCGATGAACGCCTCGACGAGAACGGGTATATCGTCCCTGGGCTCGGGGATGCCGGCGACAAGATCTTCGGCACGCGCTGACATGTGTCGACACGCCCGAATCGGCAGCGCCGAGGCGGGCATGGATTCCTTCCCCCCATCTTCACGTTCCCCCCAGGAAGCAGGGCTGTCGATGCAGCCCTTTGATGTTCGAAAGCGAAAAGATGATTTCCCCTCCCTCGGAAAGCGCTGAATGCCGTTTTTCTCCATGAAGTAGACAAAAGTTCTACTCAGGGTCTTTTTATAGTAAAAACAAAAGGTTGCTAGTATCGGGGCGTGTCGTCGATAGCGCCGGGCGTCATTTTCGATAAATAACATTTGTGTCTGAATTCGAATCTCGACTAACGTGATTTCACACGCCTACGCCGCGTGGTCTCATAACGAATAACAGCCGAGATCCGTATGTCATTGACCCTAGAAAACATCGATCGGGTTGTCGGCGGCGAGACATATATTGCCGACATGAACCTGACGCTCGAGCCGGGATCCTTCAATGTCCTGCTGGGCCGGACGCTGGCAGGTAAAACCACGCTGATGCGCTTGATGGCGGGGCTGGACATGCCGACCCGGGGGCGGGTTCTGATGAATGGAGAGGACGTCACGGGGCGCTCCGTGCGTCATCGTAATGTCTCCATGGTCTATCAGCAGTTCATCAACTATCCCGGCCTGACGGTGTACGAGAACATTGCCTCCCCCCTGCGTCTCGCCAGGGTGGGGCGTGCCGAGCTGGATCGGCGAGTGCGAAGCATCGCCGAAATGCTGCACATGGAGCCCTTTCTCGATCGCTTGCCTCTGGAGCTTTCCGGTGGTCAGCAGCAGCGCACGGCCATGGGGCGCGCTCTGGTCAAGGATGCCGATGTGGTGCTGTTCGACGAGCCGCTGGTCAATCTGGACTACAAGCTTCGCGAGGAATTCCGCGAGGAACTGCGCGCCGTATTCAGCGAGCGCAAATGCATAGCCGTCTATGCCACTACCGAGCCTGCCGAAGCCCTTGCTCTGGGCGGCAATACGGCAGTGCTGCATGAAGGCAGGCTTCTGCAATATGGACGCACCGACGAGGTCTATCATCGTCCGCGTGACATCAAGGCCGCCGAGATGTTCTCGGAACCCCCCATCAATGTCGTCAAGGGTTTTATCTCGAGTACGAAAATCAGCTTCGGGGACAGCCTCCACTTTTCCATCGGAGACGACCTGCGACATTTAAAACAGGGGGAATATCGGTTTGGCATTCGTGCCTCGCATATTTCCCTGACTCCCCGGACCCCGAACGACATCGAAGTTGCCATGACCGTCGATCTGGCTGAAATCAGTGGTTCGGAGACTTTTCTGCATGTGCATAACGAGCATTTTTACATGACGGTACATCTCGAAGGCGTGCACGAGTTTGACGTTGATGCGCCAGTCACGCTCTATTTCTCGGTACATAAACTGTATGTCTTCGACCGCGATGGCGGAGTGGCACATATCCCGGCGCACCTGGGGGGAGTCTGACATGGCCGAGATCACGCTCAAGTCCCTGGCGCATAGTTATTCGAAGAATCCCGCAACAGCACAGGATTATGCCATACGCGAGATGAATCATGTCTGGCATCAGGGCGGTGCCTATGCGCTGCTTGGCCCTTCGGGGTGTGGCAAGTCGACCATGCTCAATATCATTTCAGGCTTGCTCGAGCCATCGAACGGCGAGGTGCTCTTCGATGGCAAGGTTGTCAATTCGTTGCCGCCAGAAGAACGCAATATTGCCCAGGTTTTTCAGTTTCCTGTCATCTACGACACCATGACGGTATACGACAACCTGGCATTTCCATTGCGTAACATGAAAACGCCGGAAGCTCGTGTTCATGAACGTGTCATGGAAGTGGCCGATGTACTGGAGTTGACGCCCCAGCTCAAGCGCAAGGCCAAGAATTTGAATGCCGATGAGAAACAGAAAGTTTCCATGGGGCGAGGTCTGGTACGCGATGATGTGTCGGCGATCCTGTTTGATGAGCCGCTGACGGTCATCGACCCCCAGCTCAAGTGGAAGCTGCGGCGCAAGCTCAAGGAAATTCACCATCGCTTCCGCATCACGATGGTCTATGTGACCCACGACCAGCTAGAGGCGTCGACGTTCGCTGACAAGATAGCCGTGATGTACGAGGGGCAGGTCGTGCAGTTCGGCACCCCCCGAGAGTTGTTCGAGACGCCAAACCACACCTTTGTCGGCTACTTCATCGGTAGCCCGGGAATGAATTTTCTAGACGTCACGGTACGTGATGGCAAGGTGTTTTCCGGTGAGGCGCCGCTTTTAGTCGACAAGCGAGTTTACGACGGCATCGCGCGTGCCACCTCTGACAACGTCAAGCTGGGAATTCGCCCCGAGTTCATCGAGGTGCACCAGGAGCCGGTCGAGGACGGCATGGCAGTGAAGGTGGAGCATGCCCAGGATCTGGGGACCTATTCGATCGTGTATGCCTCACTCGGTGGTATCTCGCTGAAGGCGCGTGTCGAGGAAGATCAGATAACGCCGGTCGATAAAGCCTGGCTACGCTTCCCGAGCGAGAAGATCGGGTTATATGTCGATGACTTCCGGGTGGAGCTTCCTCATGAATAAAGTCTACAACAACCGCGCCTGGTGGTTGATCCTGCCGATGCTCCTGCTGGTGGCCTTCTCGGCGATCATTCCGCTGATGACGGTGGTCAATTATTCGGTGCAAGACGTTTTCGATGCCCACACGCGCTTTTTCACGGGCACCGAATGGTTCGTGAAGATGCTCAACGACCCCGTGCTGCAGGGGGCACTGCTTCGCCAGTTCGCGTTTTCGCTGACCATCCTGGCTATCGAGGTGCCGCTGGGGATCGGCATTGCCCTGCTCATGCCCAAGCGGGGATGGCAGGCATCGGTGGTCCTCATTCTGGTCACCATGCCGCTCTTGATCCCCTGGAACGTGGTGGGAAGCATCTGGCAGCTGTTCACCCGAGGCGATATCGGCCTGATGGGATGGAGCCTGCGGGAGCTTGGGTATGGCTACAACATCACGGCGAGCCCCGTGGATGCCTGGGCAACGATCATCCTGATGGATGTCTGGCACTGGACCCCGCTGATCGCGTTGCTCTGTTACAGCGGGTTGCGCTCGATCCCGGACGCCTACTATCAAGCAGCGCGCATCGACCGTGCCTCGAAATGGTCCGTCTTTCGCTACATTCAACTGCCCAAGCTGACCAATGTCCTGGTGATCGGCGTGCTGCTGCGTTTCATGCATTCCTTCATGATCTATGCCGAGCCCTTCGTGCTCACTGGCGGGGGGCCTGGCAGCTCCACCACCTTCCTCAGCCAGTCGTTGACCACCATGGCCATCGGTCAGCAGGATCTCGGCCCCTCCGCCGCCTTCTCGCTGATCTACTTCCTGATCATTCTGCTGGTCACCTGGGTGTTCTACACCGCGATCATGAACATGCAAAAAGATGACAACAAGGGGGCATGACATGAGCCACACATCACCCACAACGCCCGAAGCCGTGCGCCAGCGTGCAGCGGAAGCCGACAATCGACGGCGTCGCAAGGCTCGTCCGGCTTCTCGGCAGTGGCGTCGCCGGGGACTGATGGCAGCCTATCTCGTGTTCGTGCTGCTGCCGATCTATTGGCTGCTGAACATGTCCTTTCAGTCAAACGCCGAGATTCTCGGGGGGCTGACCTTGTGGCCCGAGAACTTCACGGTCGAGCACTATGCCAAGATTCTGACCGAATCCAGCTGGTACATGGGATACGTGAACTCGATCATCTATGTGCTGATGAACATGGTGATCAGCATCGCGGTGGCGTTGCCGGCTGCTTATGCCTTCAGTCGTTATCAGTTCATAGGCGACAAGCATTTGTTCTTCTGGCTGTTGACCAACCTGATGGCGCCGCCGGCCGTGTTCTTGCTGCCGTACTTTCAGCTTTACTACACCGTCGGGTTGTTCGATACGCACGTGGCGGTCGCGTTGGCACATTGCTTGTTTAACATCCCGCTGGCCGTATGGATCCTGGAGGGGTTCATGAGCGGGGTGCCCAAGGAAATTGACGAGACAGCCTTCATCGATGGCTACAGCTTTCCGCGCTTTTTCATAAAGATATTCATTCCCATGATCAGTTCGGGAATCGGGGTCACCCTGTTTTTCCTGTTCATGTTCTCCTGGGTGGAGCTGCTTCTGGCGAGCACGCTTACTTCCACAGGCGCCCAGCCCATCGCGTCGGTGATGACCCAGACCAAGGGAGCCTCGGGGATCGATTGGGGGACATTGGCTGCCGCCGGTGCCTTGACCATTCTGCCCGGCATCATAGTGGTCTACTTCGTACGCAATCACATTGCCAAGGGCTTTGCCCTGGGCCGTACCTGAGGAGGACGGTGACATGGACTGGATGGTCTGGACCACGCCCACCACAATCTTCTTTGCCGTGATCGCGGCCCTGCTCGCCGGTATGACGGCATGGGAAGTCGTTTCGCCGACCATCGAGCGCAAGGGCTTCTTGCCAATCTCGACGACGCGTGGTGATCGCCTTTTCATCGCGCTGCTGTCGGCTGCCTATATTCACCTGATAGTGATCGGGTTTACACCGTTCAGTATTTGGCTGGCTCTGGGCGTGTCGGTGCTGTGGTTGTTGATACTGATGCGCTGGGGATAAAGGTAATGCATGGAGCGAAATGTCCAGGACGGGACGACAACAAAACCACGAGGTCAATATGAAACATACAACAATGCGACTCTCTCTACTCGCGGCTGGCGTGATGCTGGCAAGCGGGGGACTGCACGCCGATGATCAAGATACTCGCGCCATCGCCGAGCGCCTGGTCGATGAGCACTTCCAGGAGTCGACGCTGACACGCGAAGAGCAGATCGAGGAATTGATGTGGTTCGCCAAGGCGGCCGAGCCTTTTAGAGGCATGGATATCAACACGGTGGCGGAAGGCTTGACCACGCACATCTACGAGCGGGATGTGCTGGCCGACGCGTTCACCGAGCTGACGGGTATCGAGGTGACGCACAACATCATCGGCGAGGGGGATGTCGTCAACAACATGCAGACCCAGATGCAGTCGGGTCGCAATATCTATGACGGCTACGTCAACGATACCGACTCCATCGGTACGCACATTCGCTACGGCACCACCATCAATCTTTCCGACGCCATGGAAAACGAGTGGGCCGACTATACGTTGCCGACCCTGGATCTCGATGACTTCATCGGCCTGCAGTATGGCACCGGTCCGGATGGCAGCGTCTATCAATTGCCGACCCAGCAGTTCGCCAATCTCTACTGGTTCCGCTATGACTGGTTCCAGCGCGAGGATCTGCAGAAGCAGTTCCGTGAGCTCTATGGCTACGACCTGGGCGTGCCGACCAACTGGACTGCCTACGAAGACATCGCCGAGTTCTTCACCGAGCATGTCGGCGAGATCGATGGCGAGAAGGTCTATGGCCACATGGACTATGGTCGTCGCGATCCCTCGCTGGGCTGGCGTTTCCACGACTCCTGGCTCTCCATGGCGGGCATGGGCAGCCCCGGCGTACCGTTCGGCAATCCGGTGGACGACTGGGGGATTCGCGTCAACGAGCAGAGCCAGCCGGTCGGGGCCAGCGTGTCGCGTGGCGGGGCCACCAATTCCCCGGCCTCGGTGTTCGCCGTCACCAAGATGGTCGATTGGCTCGACAAGTATGCCCCACCCGAAGCCAGCGGCATGACCTTTGGCGAAGCCGGCCCCGTGCCGGCCCAGGGCAATGTCGCGCAGCAGATCTTCTGGTACACCGCTTTCACGGCCGACATGACCGACCCTGAACTGCCGGTCACCGATGAAGAGGGCAACCCCAAGTGGCGCATGGCGCCGTCCCCGACAGGGCCTTACTGGGAAGAGGGTATGAAGGTCGGTTATCAAGACGTGGGGGCCTGGACCTTCTTCGACTCGACGCCTGAGGATCGTCGCACGGCTGCCTGGCTGTTCGCCCAGTTCACCGTCTCCAAGACAGTGTCGCTGGAAAAGCTGATGGCGGGGCTGACGCCGATCCGCGAATCGGACATCTTCTCCGAACAGATGACCGAGATGGCTCCCAAGCTGGGCGGTCTGGTGGAATTCTATCGTAGCCCGAACGAATCCAACTGGACGCCGTCCTCCACCAACGTGCCGGACTACCCGCGCATGGCGCCGCTGTGGTGGCAGAACCTGTCGCCGGCGGTCAGTGGCGATATCTCGCCCAAGGAGGCGCTCGACAACCTGGCCAGGGATCTCGACAACATCATGGCGCGCCTGGCGCGAGCCAAGGTCTTCGATACCTATGCGCCCAACCTGAACGAGGAGCGTGATCCGCAGTACTGGCTCGATCAGCCGGGTTCGCCGAAACCGAAGCTCGACGACGAGATGCCGCAGGGCAAGACGGTTCCCTATGACGAAATGATGGAGGCGTGGATGGCCGCCGGTTCTCGCGAATGATGACGGGGCGGATCACCTGATCCGCCCGCCATCGCCCCGGATATTGCCGGGGTCGCTCAAGATCGTGCCGGCGGTTGTCTGAACGAGGCTGAGGCCCCGCTCGATGTGTATCGAGCGGGGCTCTTTGCTTGGAAGGGGAGCATATCCATCCGGACGGCACCGCAATGGCAGGGCCCGGTCAGCTCTTCGGTATGCGTGCCACGCGTCCATTCGTGCGTGGGACGGCCACGACGGCATGGGAAAACGGTGATTCGCTGCTGGCTGCTTCTCAACTGGCCTGACCAGGCTGCGATTCAACGACCAGGGTTGCTAGAATGCCGCGCGTGCGCTTCTCCCCCCCAATGCCAGGAGTCTCCCGATGACCACCGACGATACGGCAACCATGCCGACCGACACCCCGCTACGCACCTTGATCACGGGGGCGCAGATGCTGTTCGTGGCCTTCGGTGCGCTGGTGCTGGTGCCCTTGCTGACGGGACTGGATCCCAGCGTGGCCTTGTTCACGGCGGGCATCGGCACGCTGCTCTTCCAGTTCGTCACCCAGCGCAGCATTCCGGTGTTCCTGGCATCGTCGTTCGCCTTCATCGCGCCCATTCAAGGGTCGGTGGCCAGCTACGGCATTCCTGCCACATTGGGTGGCCTGTTCGTGGCCGGGCTGGTGTACGTGGCAATCTCGCAGATCGTGCGCTTGAAGGGGACGGCCTGGCTGCATCGCCTGCTGCCCTCGGTCGTGGTGGGGCCGGTGATCATGGTGATCGGCCTGGCCCTGGCGCCGGTCGCGGTGGACATGGCCACCGGACAGAACAGCGACATGGGCTATGGCCAGGCCATCACGCTGTCGATGGTCAGTCTGCTGGTCACCCTGGTACTGGCGGTATTCGGGCGCGGCCTGATCCGTCTGATTCCGATCATGGGCGGGATCGTGGTCGGCTATGCACTGGGCCTGGCGATGGGCGTGATCGATCTCTCGCCGGTGCACGACGCCGCCTGGCTGGCATTGCCGGATTTCGTGGCCCCGACCTTCAATCTCGCGGCGATCCTGTTCATGATTCCGGTGGCCATCGCGCCGGTGATCGAGCACATCGGCGACATGGTCGCGATCGGTTCGGTGACGCGTCGCAATTATCTGGAGAAGCCCGGTCTGCAGCGGACCTTGCTGGGCGACGGTCTGGCCACTGCGGTGGCGGCATTGTTCGGGGGACCGCCCAACACCACGTACTCGGAAGTGACCGGGGCGGTGACGCTGACCCGCAACTTCAATCCCGTGATCATGATCGTCGCGGCTTGCACGGCCATCGTGCTGGCCTTCGTCTCCAAGCTGGGCATGTTGCTGCAGACCATCCCCACGCCGGTGATGGGAGGCATCATGACGTTGCTGTTCGGCTCCATCGCCGTAGTGGGGATGAATTCCCTGGTACGCGGCGGGCAGTCATTGACGGCGCCACGCAACCTGGTCGTGGTGTCGTTGATCCTGGTGTTCGGTATCGGTGGCATGCAGCTCGGCAGTGGCGAATACGCCCTGCAGGGCGTGAGCCTGGCCGCCCTGGTCGGCATCGTCCTCAACTGGGTGCTTCCGCCCGCCGCCACCCACGAGTAAGGCGAACGCGGCCGTCAGGCACGGTCAACGGCGATGGTGCGTGCTGGCGCCGCCCTCCGAGAATCCCGGCGGCGTGTTGGCACTGACGATGACGCAGTCGCCATCGCCGGGGTTGCGGAAGCGGTGGGGCAGGCGGGAGTCGAAATAGTAAGCATCGCCCGCATGCAGGCATTGCGTATCGCCGTTCACGGTGAGTTCGATACTGCCGGCGATGACGACGCCGCCTTCTTCCCCTTCGTGCTCGAGCATTTCCTCGCCGGTATCGGCACCGGGCGGGTAATGTTCGTGGATGATCGACATGCCTCGACTGGGATGACGCGCCGCCACCAGGCGCCAGGAAAGATTGCCGTCGCCGATCTCGGTGAGCTCCTCGGCACGATAGAAGAATTTTTCTTGCGGGCTGGTCTCCTCGCCGGCAAAAAACTCGCTGATCGAGACCGGCATGGCATCGAGAATCTTCTTCAGCGAACTGACCGAGGGGCTGACGTTGTTCTGTTCGATGAGAGAGATGGTGCTGTTGGTCACGCCGGCGCGTTTGGCCAACTCGCGTTGCGACAGGTCACGCAACTTGCGCAACTGCTTGAGACGTGCACCGACGTCGAATCCACTCATGAAGGTTCCTTGGCATGCTGTGAGACGTTGCGGGCCATGATAGCGGGTCGGCGCGCCAAGCTTAACTGCCGCGTGACGACGGCGCGGTGGCATCGCTGAGAGAGTCGAGCAACTTGCGGGTCGTGGCCTCCTCTGCGCCGCTGGGTGCTGCCCGGCATGGCAGCCAGACATGGAAGATCGTGCCGCGGCCCGGCCTCGAGGCGACACCTATGTCTCCCCCGCTGCGACGCACGATGCCGGCACTGATCGCCAGGCCCAGGCCGGAGCCGGCCTCGCGGGTGGTGAAGAACGGGTCGAAGATGCGCTGGCGGACTGCCTTGGACATGCCCGGTCCCGGATCGGCGACGCGGATTTCCACGCCGTCGAGGTCGCCGCGTCCCGGCACCTCGCGCACGCTGTCGCGCGTGACGAGGTGAATGGTCACCGGCGCGGTGCTGGCCTGGGCGGCGTTGAGCAGCAGGTTGATCAACACTTGCTGCAGCTGACCACGATGACATTCGACCGGCCGCGTGGCATGCAGGGCGCTCACCAGCCGGTGACCATGCTTGTCGAGCGCGTGGCGGACGAGGACTTCGGTGTCCGCGGCGATGGCATTGATGTCCTCGGCGCGGAACGCCGGTTCCTGACCGCCGCCGGCGCGCGAGTATTGCAGCAGATTGTCGATCAGCGCGCGGATGCGTTCGACCTGCGCGATGATGGTGTCCACCTCGTCGCGTACCGGGGCCACGTCGGGCCCCAGCGTATCGGCAATGAGTTCCACGTGCCCGAGTATCACCGCCGCGGGATTGTTGATCTCGTGCGCGATGCCGGCGGTCAATTCGCCCAGGGCCGCGAGCTTTTCCTGGGTCATGAGGCTGGCCCGTGCCTGCTTGAGCAAGGCCACGTGCTCCTCGAGCGCGCGGGTTTTTTCGGTCAGCGAGTGCGTGCGGCTCTGAACGCGACGCTCGAGCGTCTGGGCGGCGCGTTCCAGGGCATGCTGGTGTTCGTCCAGCCGGTCGAGCATGGCATCGAATTCCTGCGCCAGCTCGGCCAGTTCGTCCTGGCTGTCGAGATGCCCGATACGCAACTGACGGCCTTCACGGATGCCGTGAATCACGCGGTGCATCCGGCGCACGGGGCTGGCGAGGGTATCCACGCCGCGAATCACCATCAAGCCGGAGATCAGCATGATCACGGCCAGGACGCCGCCGATCTGGAGCAGCGTTTCGCGGTACAGACGCTGGTACGGCGTCAGGGGGAAGCCGGCGTAGATCATGCCGATGCGTTGACCGGTCAGCGAGGCAAGGGGCGCATAGGCCGCCACGTACCACCCGCTGACCACGAAGGCGTTGTCGATGAAGCGTTCGCCGCGCGCCAGCACCTGCTCGCTGACGGGCTGCGAGACGCGAGTGCCCAGGGCGCGCTCGCCGTTGGCCAGGCGCACGTTGGTAGCGATGCGCACATCGTCGAGAAACAGGGTCACGCTGCCCGTGGTGCCCTCGGGCAGCGTGCCGGGTCCGTAGACCAGGTCGCGAATCTCGTCGACCGGCCCGGCGTCGCCATTGAGCAGGCGGCCGCCGTCCAGCAGCAGGCGCAGATGGCCCTGGGCGTCACGCAAGGGCGTCAGCGTGCGCAGCACCATGCCGCGCGTTTCATGCCGTCGTTCGCTCGGGACTGCCTGCGGAGTCTCGCGCAGCGGCAGGCGTGCGCGCTCGGCCAGACCCGGTGCCAGTGTCTCGAGCCGTGAGGCACTGAGCACGTCCAGACCGGAAATGCCGCTGCCGTCATCGGGCGGTTGCAGGCGGCGTTGCAACTGCGGGTCGCCATCGAGCATGTCGGGGGAAACCACGCGGAGCCAGTCCAGTTGCATCGCACGCTGGGTTTCATCGAGCAGGGCATCGAGCGATTGCGTGCCATCCCCTTGCAGCGACGAGGCCAGGGCATGACTGCGCGCGAGTTCTTCCAGGCGTGCCTGCTGTTGCTGACTCAAGCTGTCTAGCACGCGTGAGGCGACGGCCAGGTCGGCACGAACTTTCATGTACAGCTGGCGGTCGTTGTACGTGGAGGTCCAGTAGGCGGTGAGCCCGGCGAGCGCCAATGCCAGCAGGACCAGCGGCGCGAAGGCCAGCCATAGCAGGCGGCGACGGATCGAGGCGCGCAACCAGCGGCGCAGGCCGTTCATGCGTCGAGGTCTTGCCAGGCGGTGAGCTTGCGATCGAGCGTCTTGCGCGACACGCCGAGCGCGCGAGCGGCACTGGACTTGTTGTTGGCGTGCGCGTCCAGCACGTTGAGGATATGCGCTCGTTCGACGGCGTCCAGAGTCCAGTCCGTGGGGTAGCCGTCGGCGTTGAGGTTGGTTTCGGCAACGACGGCATCATCGAACATGTCGCTCGGCAATTGGCCGAGCAGGATGCAGCGTTCGATGAAGTTCTTGAGCTCGCGGATGTTGCCCGGCCAGGAATAATGCGTCAGGCGCTCGAGGTCGGCATGCTGCCACGGCAGGGCGTCGAGTCCCAGGTCGCGGGACAACTGTCGCGAGAAATGATGTGCCAGAGCGGGTATGTCTTCGGGACGTTCGCGCAACGCCGGCAACGGTAGTGTCAGCACGTTGAGGCGAAAATACAGGTCCTCGCGGAAGCGACCCTCGTTGACCTCATGCTGCAGATTGCGATGCGTGGCCGCGACGATGCGCACATCCACCGGCTGTTCCTGCTCGCTGCCCACCGGACGGATGCGCTTGCTTTCGAGCACCCGCAACAGCTTGGCCTGCATGGCCAGCGGCATTTCGGCGATTTCGTCGAGGAAGAGAGTGCCACCGTCGGCATAGGTGAAAAGCCCTTCACGGGTCTTCACCGCGCCGGTGAACGCGCCCCTGGTGTGTCCGAACAGCTCCGATTCCAGCAAGTCGCCGGCGATGGCGCCGCAGTTTAGCGGTACGAAGGCGCCGAAACGTCCCGACAGGCGATGCAGGTCGCGGGCCACGAGCTCCTTGCCGGTGCCCGACTCGCCATAGATCAAGACCGCCGAGGGAGTAGGCGCCACGCGCTCGATGATCGTCCTGACCCGTGCCATGGCCTGACTGTCGCCGATCATGCTCTCGTCGGGACTGTGCAGACGTTGCGCCTCGCGCTTGAGAACGAAGTTCTCGCGTGCCAGTCGGCGCTGGGCCAGGCAGCGATCGACGGCGCTTTGCAGCTGTTCCAGCCGGAACGGCTTGATGATGAAGTCGCTGGCGCCGGCGCGTAATGCCTTCACCGCAATGTCGAGATCGGCGTAGGCCGTCATGAAAATGATGTCGCTGCGCCGCTCGGGGCCGAGTGCCTCGTGCCACTCGATGCCGGAGCGGTCGGGGAGCCGGATGTCGACCAGCAGCAGATCGAAGTGCAGCCGTTGACGCAGGGCCTCCGCCGCGGTGAGCGAATCGGCGGTTTCGATCAGCGCGAATCGCGACGCCAACGCCTTGCTCAGATAGCTACGCATGCCGGGCTCGTCATCGACGATCAGCACGGAGGCGGTAGGCAATTCGGTGGATGCGGTCATGGGCGGCATTCCCTACGCGACGGGACAGTATGTCTCGTCATTGGGTCAATTTGTTACATTTGGTGCGCGGCAAGATTATTTTCATGGTAAAAGGCGCGACGCAATCCGGCAATTGTCGCCGTTTTATCGCGATGGGTCACGTCAGGCATGCCACTTGCAAGAAGACGTGGGCACGTTCCTGAAAGCACATATACGAGGAGTTCCCATGCTGAAACGTCGACTCTCGCTGATCGCTGCCTTGGCGCTCTCCTGCCTGTTGGTACCGGTGGCCCAGGCAGCCGACACCGTGCGGCTGGCAACCACGACCAGTACCTACAATTCCGGCCTGCTTGACTACCTGCTGCCCAAGTTCGAAGCCGATCATCCCTACCAGATCCAGGTCATTCCGGTGGGAACCGGCAAGGCGCTGCGCCTGGGGCGCGATGGGGACGTCGACCTGGTGTTGACGCACGCTCCTGCCGCGGAAAAAGCCTTCGTCGATGCCGGCTATGGTGTCGAACCGCACGGTGTGATGTACAACGACTTCGTGATCGTGGGGCCGACCGACGATCCCGCAGGGATCGCCGGGGGCGATGATGCCACCCAGGCATTTGCCACGCTCGCCGAGGACGATGCGCTTTTCGTCTCGCGCGGTGACGATTCGGGCACCGACAAGAAAGAGAAGATCCTGTGGGAGCAAGCCGGCGTGACGCCCGATTTCGATGGCTTTCGTGCCGCCGGGCAAGGCATGGGGGAAGTGCTGAGGATGGCCAGCGAACTGCAGGGCTACACGCTGACCGATCGTGGCACCTGGCTGGCGATGCAGGACAAGCTGGATCTCGAGATCATGGTCGAGGGCGACACACAGCTGTTCAATCCCTACCAGGTCATCCTGGTCAATCCCGAACGCTATGACGATCTCAATACCGAGGGCGCGCGGGCGCTTGCCGAATGGTTGATTTCCGATGAAGGCCAGTCCCTGATCGATGGTTTCCGCCTCAACGGCAAGGTGCTGTTCCACGCCAGCGCCGGAGAGGACGTCGATCCGGAAAGCGTCGCTAACCAGGAATAACCAGGCCACCCGGAGGCGTCGATGGATGAACTCATGGTAACGGCCGGGGAGGCGTTGCGGCTCTTGGTCTCGTTCGACCCCGCGCTGTGGGAAATCATCGGCGTCTCGTTCCGGGTATCGTTGACGGCGATCCTGGTGTCGTTGCCTCCCTCGCTGCTGTTGGCGCTGCTGCTGGCACGCGTCTCGTTTCCGGGGCGCTGGCTGGCGATCTCGGTGGTCAACACCTTGATGGCCGTTCCCACCGTGGTGGTGGGATTGGTCCTGTTCATGCTGTTGTCACGCAGTGGGCCGCTGGGAGAGCTGCGGCTGCTGTTCACGCAAAGAGCCATGATCATCGGTCAGATCCTGCTGGCCATGCCGATCCTGACAGCCATGCTGCACAGCACGTTCCAGAGTCTCGATCAGCGTGCCTGGGAGACGGCCCGCCTTTTGGGGGCGAGCTGGTTCCAGGCCTTGTGGATGCTGATTCGGGAGGCACGCTTCGGCGTCATTGCCGCCTTGCTGGCGGCCTTCGGGCGGATCATCGCCGAGGTGGGCAGCGCCGTGATGATCGGCGGCAACATCGAGCACTTCACCCGAACCATCACGACCGCCATCGCACTGGAAACGCTCAAGGGCGAGTTTGCCCAGGGGTTGGCCCTGGGGCTGGTGCTTCTGTTGCTGGCCTTGTTGCTCAATGTGCTGCTGGGCGTCATGCGAGGGCGAGGACAGCAGACCGTGAGTGTCTGAGCTGTCCGCGCAGACGGGGCGGTGCGTGCAGGATGCCGCTGAACGCAAGGCGTCGAAGAAGACGAAAGGAGAGTCGATGCTCGAGGTATGCCATCTCGCCCATGGGTTCGGGCGACAGCCGGCGTTGTGGGAAATCCCCCACTTGAGGTGGCGCGGAGAATCGCTCGTGCATCTGCAGGGAGACAATGGCAGTGGCAAGACGACCTTGATGCGCTTGCTGGCGGGGCTGGAGGTGCCGCGTCAGGGAACGGTGCGCTGGTCGCTCGACGATGCGCCCGCACAGCCTCCGCCCTGTCCTGGGCGCCTGCTCTACCTTCATCAGCAGCCCTATCTCTTCGATACCACGGTGGCCGGCAATCTGCATTACATCGCCCGTTGGAACGGCTGGCGTGGCGAGGCGATGCGCCGACGGATCGACGAGATGCTCGAGCGCTGTGGCCTGGCCGAGCATGCCAGGCAGCGGGCACGCTCCTTGTCCGGCGGTGAGCGCATGCGTCTGGCCCTGGCTCGCGCCTGGTTGCTGTCGCCGCGCGTGCTGCTTCTCGACGAGCCCACCGCCAGTCTCGATCGTCAGGCCGTTCGCGATGTCGCGGCTCTCGTCGGCGCGCTGCATGCCTCCGGTTGTGCCGTCGTCCTCAGTGCGCATCAGCCCAGCGAGTTGACCGAGCGCTGCGACGAACACTGGTATATTGCCCATCAGCGTCTGGGCGTGGCGACCCGTGAGGCGCCGTTGCCGGCTTGAGCGAGCAGAGGCGAAGGCATGTCGGGTGTGCTGATTCGGTGTCCGGGGTAAAGCCGAGTATGATGGTGGGAGATCGAATCCAGCAGGAGCAATGACATGCGCGACGATGAAGTGACGGCCGTGATCCTGGCGGGCGGTGAAGGGCGGCGCATGGGCGGACGCGACAAGGGATGGGAACCGGTCGCCGGGCGACCGCTGATCGAGCATGTCCTGGCGCGTCTGGCTCCCCAGGTCGAGCGTATCGCGATCAACGCCAACCGCAGCCTGGCGCGTTACCGCACCCTGGGGCATCCGCTCGTGACCGACCGCGAGGCGGGGTATCATGGGCCGCTGATGGGGATCTGGAGCGCGCTCTGTGCCGTGGAGACGCCCTGGACATTGGTGGTGCCCTGCGATTCGCCGGTACTGCCTGTCGATCTGGTGACGCGTCTGTACGCGCATCTGGGATCGCGGCGCATCGCGGTCGCGCACGACGGCCAGCGAGCGCACCCGGTGGTGGCCCTGATCGACACCTCGCTGCGCGATGACCTCGCGGATGCCCTGCAGGCGGGCGAGCGCAAGATAGACCGCTGGTACGCGCGTCATCCATGGTGTCACGTCGATTTTTCCGATCAACCTCAGGCATTTACCAATCTCAATTCGCCGGGAGACCGTGACGATATGGAGCGGCAATGGCGTTCGGGTGGGTCATTTTGACCCGAGGCATGCAAGATGGCGGGATTTTTCATGTCATGTCGCGCGTCAGGCGCGTATCGCCGACCTCGTGTCGGCACGTTTGTTGCCTGTGCTTTCTGCTGCCCATGTTCTGTTGCCGACGCTGGCGGAGACGCCCACCGAACCGCGGCTGCCACGCCTGCCGCAATGCACCGACACGAGGATGACGAGACGCGATGACGCTATCGCTCGAGACGCTGGAGACGCCGCTATTGGGTATTGCCGCCTGGAGCGGTACGGGAAAGACGACCCTGCTGGAAGCGTTGTTGCCCAGGCTGTCCGCCGCCGGCATGCACGTTGCGGTGATCAAGCATGCCCACCATGCCTTCGACGTCGACCAGCCCGGCAAGGACAGTCATCGACTGCGCCAGGCCGGGGCGGCACCGATGCTCGTCGCCTCGGGCAAGCGTTTTGCCTTGATGATGGAAACGCCCGAGCAGGAAGAGGCGGACCTGGCCGCGCTGGTTTCCCATGTCTTGCCCTTGTCGCCGGACCTGATTCTGGTGGAAGGCTTCAAGGCATGGCCACTGCCCAAGCTGGAGCTGCATCGGCACGCACTGGGGAAGCCGCTCATGGCGCCGGATGATGTCTGGGTACGTGCGGTGGCGACCCCGGACGACGTGGCGCTGCCGACGGGCGTCGAACGCCTGCCTCTGGACGATCACGCGGCGCTCGTCGCGTGGCTGCAGGCATGGCCGGAGCGCTGGCCGGCGATGCGCCGAGGCCCCCGGGAGGCGACATGACCCTGTCCTGTTTCGAACTGGGTGAGCGCATGCTCGGCGTCGACGAGACGCTCGGCGCACTGGCGGCGATGACGCCGCCCGCCGTGGCATGCCAACGTGTGCCGCTGTCGTCGGCGCTGGGCGGCGTGCTGGCGGCGGATGTCGTGTCACCGATCGATGTCCCGCAGAACACCAACGCGGCCATGGACGGCATTGCGCTGGCATGGCCCGAGGCGCCACCGACCGAGGTGACGGTGGTGGGCGAGGTGCTGGCCGGCACCCGCTTCGAGGCTCGGCTGGCAGCCGGACAGGCAGTGCGTATCACCACCGGTGCGCCGCTTCCCGACGGGGCGGATACCGTCATCATGAACGAGCAGCTCGCGACGAGCGCCGCGTCACGGGTGCGTATCGAGCATCCCGAGCGGGTGCGGCGGGCGCAGAACGTGCGCCGGGCCGGAGAGGATCTCGCCCGCGGTCAGCTGGCGCTGGCGGCAGGCACGCGGCTGCGACCGCAGCATCTGGGGCTGCTGGCCTCGCTGGGCCTGGCCGATGTCTCGTTGTTCCGGCCGGTGCGTGTGGCGGTGTTTTCCACCGGTGACGAGGTGACCGCGCCGGGAGAGGCATTGCCGGCCGCGGGCATCTACGATACCAATCGCTTCTCGCTGCGCGGGTTGCTGGAGCGGCTGGGCTGCGAGGTGATCGACCTCGGCATTCTCCGCGACGATCTCGAGACCATGCGGTGGGCGCTCGCCACGGCGGCTCGTGATGCGGACATGGTGATGACCAGCGGTGGCGTGTCGGTCGGGCAGGCCGATTGGGTCAAGCCGGCGCTGGAGGCCATCGGTGAGCTGGGGCTGTGGCGCATCGCCATGCGCCCGGGGCGGCCGCTGGCGTTCGGTCGGATCCGGCGCGAGGCGGGAGCGCCGGTGCCGTTTTTCGGCTTGCCCGGCAACCCCGTGGCGGTGATGGTGACATTCCTGCAATTCGTGCAGCCCATGTTGCGACGCATGCAGGGCGAGCACGCCTGGCAACCTGCACGGCTCACGGCGTTGGCGGGCGAATCTCTGAAAAGCCGCGAGGGGCGTGTCGATTTCCATCGCGGCATCTATGCCAGTGACGAGGCGGGACGGTTATGGGTGAACACCACCGGCCGCCAGGGGTCGGGCATTCTCAGCTCGATGGTGGCCGCCAACTGTCTGATCGAAATTTCCGCCGAGTGCGCCACCGTGGATGTCGGCGCCCCGGTAACGATTCAACCGTTTGGTGATTTGACATGAGTCTGACCCATCTCAATGCTCGGGGCGAAGCCCATATGGTGGACGTCGGCGACAAGGCCGAAACCCAGCGTGAAGCCGTGGCCTCGGGGCGTATCGTCATGCGCCCGGAAACGCTTGCCATGCTGGCCGAGGGTGGCCTGCCGAAAGGGGATGTGCTGGCCACCGCGCGCATTGCGGGCATCCAGGCCGCCAAGCGTACGCATGAGCTGATTCCCTTGTGCCATGCGCTGATGCTGTCCAAGGTCAGCGTCGACTTTCGCCTCGATGAAGCGGCCTCGTGCGTGCATGTCGAGTCGCGTTGTCGTCTGGCGGGCCGTACCGGCGTGGAAATGGAAGCATTGACGGCAGTGTCGGTGGCGTGCCTGACGCTTTACGACATGTGCAAGGCGGTGGACAAGGACATGACCATCGAAGCGGTCAGGCTGGAACACAAGATCGGTGGAAAGTCCGGCGAATGGCATCGCGACAGCGACGTGGCGCCATTGCCGCCGGAAGCCCCCGTGACCTTGCCGTCGGCCGCGAGCGAATCGGCTTCGATCCGCGTGAAGTTTCTCGCCGAATTGCGCGAGCGGCTGGATGTCGCTGATCTCGAGGTGCCCGTCGAGAGACTGGATAAGCGCGATGTCGCCAGCCTCAAGGCCGCGCTCCAGGCGCAGGATCCACGCTTCGCGGCGTTGTCGGAAGCGCGCATTCTCTGCGCCGTCAATCAGGCCATGGCGCACGATACATCGCTGCTTTCCGAAGGGGACGAGGTGGCGTTCTTTCCGCCGGTCACCGGTGGTTGAGGAGAACGGTATGATCGAGGTACGCGTACAGTCGGCGGTGTTCGACGTCGGCGAAGAGCAGCAGCGCTTGCTGTCAGGGCGGCATGATGTCGGCGCCGTGGTGACCTTTACCGGCCTGGTACGGGACTTCAACGAACGCCCGGATGTCGAAGCCTTGTCACTGGAACACTACCCCGGCATGACCGAAGCTGCCCTGCACGATATCGCTCGACAGGCAACGGCGCGCTGGCCCCTTGACGGCATACGCATCGTGCATCGCATCGGGCGCTTGTCGCCTGGCGACCCGATCGTGCTGGTCATGGTGGCCAGCGCGCATCGACGCGCGGCGTTCGAGGCCTGTGATTTTCTCATGGACTACCTCAAGACACGTGCGCCATTCTGGAAGAAAGAACATACCGCAAGCGGGACGTACTGGGTGTCGGCACGTGATAGCGATGCGCAGGACGCAGCCCGTTGGGAGGCTACATGACCGAGCTGATCGACAACTTCCAGCGCCGTATTCGCTATGTGCGCATTTCGGTGACGGACCGTTGCGATTTTCGCTGTGTGTACTGCATGAGCGAGGACATGACGTTTCTACCGCGTGCCCAGGTATTGACCCTCGAGGAAATCGAGCAGGTCGCGCGTGCATTCGTCGAGCTGGGGGTGGAAAAGATTCGCCTCACCGGTGGCGAGCCTCTGGTACGGCGCGGCATCGATGATCTGGTGGGGCGTATCGGTGCGTTGCCGGGACTCAAGGACTTCGCCATGACCACCAATGGCGCGGGCCTGGTGAAGCACGCCAAGGCATTGCGCGAAGGGGGGCTCCAGCGCCTCAACATCAGCATCGACTCGCTCGATCCCGAACGCTTCCGCCAGCTGACGCGCACGGGCAACCTGGAGCATGTCGTCGCAGGTATCCGCGCGGCACGCGATGCAGGATTCGAGCGGATCAAGCTCAATGCGGTCATGCTCAAGGGCCGTAACGACGATGAGGTGCTGGATCTGGTCGATTTCGCGCGTCGAGAAGGCGTGGATATCAGCTTCATCGAAGAGATGCCGCTCGGCGATGTATCCGACCACTCGCGTGGCGAAACCTTTTATTCCAGCGACGATGTGAAATCCACCGTCGAGCAGCGTTATCCTCTGATGCCGACCACCGAGAATACTCTGGGGCCATCCCGATACTTCCGGATGCCGGACAGCGACTCGCGTGTTGGCTTCATCTCGCCGCATAGTCACAATTTCTGCGATACCTGCAACCGGGTTCGCGTCACCGTCGAAGGGCGCTTGTTGTTGTGTCTCGGCAATGAGCATTCGGTCGATCTGCGTGAGGTCATGCGTCGTTATCCCGGCGATATGGCGCGTCTCAAGCAACGTATCGTCGAGGCGATGCCGCTCAAACCGGAACGCCACCATTTCCGTACCGATGGCGATGTCGATATTGTACGGTTCATGAATATGACGGGTGGGTAATGTTTTGCGTGATGCGTTTATTCGCGGTAGCGTATTACGCCTCCTGACGATAAAAGTATAAGACTCGGCTTGCGTCGACAGCATTATTTTCTTGCTAAACCAAGTTCGCGTCATATACTTTTCAAAAACCCGAAGCGTTATGCTTCAGGTTGGTTATTTTAAATGGAGGAGGCGAATGTCCACTGAAACCCTGGAGCGCATTGCGCGAAATAAAAACGTGGCTCGCGCCGCTGCGCGACAGCTCAGCATGGAACAGCTCCACAAGCTGTCGGAAGTCATCGGTGAAGTGATCGAACAGAAGCAGCAGGAAGATCAGAAGCGTCAGGCCGAAGAGGCGGCGAAAGAACGCAAGCTTGCGGAAATCCGTGAAGCGATGAACGATGCGGGACTTTCTCTGGACGATCTGATGTCCGAACAGCCTCGCAAGCGTCGCGGTCGTCCGCCGAAGAAGGATAAAGAGCGCCAGCAGTAAACCGGCGTCTTGCATGAGCAAACGGACCTTCGGGTCCGTTTTTTCATGAGGGGTCAGGCATCGTAAACGGTATCGCCTTCCGCGGCCATGATGTGCAGGTGCACGTCGGGAAGGTGGCGCAGATGGTCGCCCAGCCAGTGCATCAAGGGGCCATGCAAGCGCTGGCGCAAGGTGACGATGGTATCCGCGTCGTGGCCTGCGAGCTGCTCGTCGACCCAGTCGGCGAGAGCCACGTCGTCCAGAGGCAGGTCGTGGCTGGTATCCCAGAGCAGTCGTCCGATCCGTACCCATCCAGTGGATTGGCGAACGACCGGCAGGGTCAGGCTCAGAATCCCGCTGCGTCGATGCATGCTCGAGGCCTCGGGAGCACGCAGTCCTTCCAGGGGGTGAATGCGGTTCTGCGTGACGATGTGCGGCGCCAGCGAGTGGCGTGACTCGCAGTGCAGGCCCTCGGCGTCGAGACGTAGCATATCGCCGTTGCGGGGAATCCAGGGCACCTCGATGCCCAGCGATTCCGCCAGCGCACGATGGGCCTGTTGATGTTGCTGCTCGCCATGCACGGGCAGCAGGCGTCGAGGCTTGACCCATTCGTAAAAACGGCGCAATTCCGCTTGTGCGGGGTGTCCCGAGGCATGCAGTTCGGGGTGGCTGCGTTCGTCGAAAATCGTGACCTTGGCACGCTTCAGGCCGGCCTGCAGGCGTTCGATGAGCAGTTCGTTGCCCGGGATTGCCTTGGCCGAAAAGATCACGCTGTCGCCGGGGTGCAATTCGAAATCGGCATGCCGCCCCTGCGCGAGCCGCGAAAGCGCGGCACGGGGTTCTCCCTGACTGCCGGTGGCGATGACCAGCACTTCCTCGGGCGGCAGGTAGCCGAGATCGCGTACCGGCACCAGCGGCGGAAAGTCCTCCAGGTAGCCGAGCCCGCGTGCGACGCCCACCATGCGTTCCATCGAGCGTCCCATCAGGCTCACGCGCCGTCCGCAGGCATGCGCGGCGCGTCCCAGCGCCAGGATTCGCGCCAGATTGCTGGCAAAGCAGCTGACGATCACGCGTCCCGGGCATGCGCCTATCGTGGTCTCCAGGGCGCGCGCGACCTCACCCTCGCTGCGCGAGTGACCGGGAACGGGGGCATTGGTGGAGTCGCCGACCACCAGATCGACCGGGGCAAGCGCCTGGAAGCGTTGAGGGGATGCCGGCTTGCCGATCAGAGGTTCGGGGTCGAGCTTCCAGTCGCCGGTGTGCAATATCCGGTGCTGGGGCGTCGTCAGCAGCAGCGCGCAGCTTTCGGGAATCGAGTGCGGCAGCGGCAGGAAACGAATGTCGAACGGCCCGCTTTCCATGGCGTCACCGGGCGTGATGACCTGGATGGCGCTGGTGGGCAATTGCTGCTCGGCAAAACGCAGGCGCAGCAAGCCGGCGGCGAGGGGCGTGGCATGCACGGGGCATTGCCAGCGGGGCCAGAGCCAGGCGATCGCGCCGATATGATCTTCATGCCCGTGCGTCACGACGATGGCCCGGGGAACGATGTTCTGCGACGCCAGCATGTCCACGTTGGGAACCTGAAGCGGTGCCTGCGGGAGATCCTGGCGAATCATCATGCCGCAATCGACGACGATCCAATGATCCTGGTGGCCGTAAAGCGTGAAATTCATGCCGATTTCACCGCAACCACCGAGCGGTAGCATATGCAGGGGAGGCTTTCGACGGGCGCGAACCTGGATGCGTGGCTGGGACATCGTCATCCTTAATCGTGGGCATGACCCATTACTATACGTGATGCGTCGGCGTGCCCACAATCGAGGCTTCTTGTCGGTGATGAATCCGCTACAATAGGCGCCCTTCGGCGATATGTCCTAGCGCGTATCGCCACCTTATTTCAGGATTGATGGTAGCTCGCATGTCCCATTCGTATCGTCTTATCGTCTCGTGCCCCGACCGCGTGGGCATCGTCTCTCGTGTGTCCAGTTACATCGCCGGCCATGGCGGCTGGATCACCGAGGCCAATCAGCATTCGGATCTGGTTACCGGACGGTTTTTCATGCGTTACGAAATCAAGGCCGAATCGCTGGCGCTGGATATCGAGGCGCTGCGCGACGATTTCGCCGCCATTGCCGACGAGTTCTCGATGGAGTGGGCATTGAGCGATACCGCGCGGCGCAAGCGGGTCGTGCTGATGGCATCGCGTGCCTCGCATTGCCTGGTCGACCTGTTGTATCGCTGGAATGCGGGTGAACTCGATTGCGACATTCCCTGCGTGATTTCTAATCATGAATCGCTGCGCCCCTTGGTCGAGTGGCACGGCATTCCTTTCTATCATGTCCCGGTCGAGCCGCACGACAAGGCGGCAGCGTTCGCGCGTGTCGAAGCACTGGTCGAAGAAGCTCGCGCGGATGCCGTGGTGCTGGCGCGCTACATGCAGATCCTGCCGCCCAACCTGTGCCAGCGTTACGCGGGGCGCGTGATCAATATCCACCATAGCTTTCTGCCTTCCTTCGCTGGTGCCAAGCCGTATCACCAGGCCTACGAGCGCGGCGTCAAGCTGATCGGCGCCACCTGTCACTATGTCACCGAGGAACTCGATGCCGGTCCGATCATCGAGCAGGACATCCAGCGCGTGACGCACTGCCATACCGCCGATGACCTGGTGCGTCTGGGGCGCGACGTCGAGAAGGCGGTGCTGGCGCGTGGCCTGCGCTGGCACCTGCAGGACCGGGTGTTGATCCACGGCAACAAGACGGTCGTCTTCGCGTGAACGGAGGCAGTGGCATATCGGCTTGGCATGGCGCATGGCAGCCGGTATGATGCGCCCCGTTTTGAGGGAGTAGTCTCTTTCCCGCCGACGGGGCGTTTCGCGCCTCTTCGCGCATGCAATGAAAGGTTTGCGTCAACACCTTTGGCCATCCCGGCCATGGCGCAAACAGCCTCCGGGCCTGACGAGACTCAGAACACCCGCTTCCGGTGCCGGCAGCGAGGTGTTCTGACCGTGACTCGCCGGCGCCGTGAGGAGACGTCGTTGGATGCTCTGCTGACCAGTGTCGCCGCCGTGGGGCTCGCCGAGATCGGCGACAAGACGCAGCTGCTCGCCTTGCTGCTGGTGGCGCGTTTTCTTGCGCCATGGTCGATTCTCTGGGGAATTCTCGTCGCCACGCTGATCAACCATGGGGTTTCCGCCTGGTTGGGCACGGCACTGGCGGACATGCTCGATCCGCAGACGCTGACGATCACGGTGGGCTTCGCCTTCCTGGCCATCGGCATCTGGCTGCTCAAGCCCGATGACGACGAAGCTCTCGATGCCGACAATGTGCGCTACGGCGTGTTCATGACGGCGTTTGTGCTGTTCTTCGTCGCCGAAATCGGCGACAAGACACAGGTCGCCACGGTCTTGCTGGGAGCGCGGTTCGACGACGTACTGGCGGTCACGCTCGGGACGACGCTGGGCATGGTGGCCGCCAATGCCCCGGTGCTGTGGGTCGGTCACCGTTTCTGCCGCGATCTTCCCCTCAAGACGATTCATGGTGTCGCAAGCCTGTTGTTCATCGCCATCGGGCTATGGACGCTGTGCATCGAAACCGGCTGGTTGACGGGCTAGGCACGCCGCTCAGTCGAAGAGCGTCATCTGGCGACGCTGGGCCTCGGGGGCCAGTCGCACGCCGACACCGAGCAGCCGCACCGGTCTCTCGCCACGCGCCCAGGCGCCCTCCAGCAACGCCTGAAAGCGCGTCGTCTGCGCCTCGCGGCCCGATGCCTCCAGCGTCGTGCTGCTGAAATCGTCGAAGCGTACCTTGACGAACAATTTGTGAATGGCCGGCGTGCCATGGCGGGCCAGCCGCTCTCGCAACCGCTCGATCAGCGGCGACAGGGCGTCGTGGCAGGCGGCGAGGTTCGGCAGGTCACGGTGGTAGGTGGTTTCCACGCTGACCGATTTCCTCTCGCGCTCGATCTGCACCGGGCGCTCGTCGATCCCGCGGGCCAGTTCGAAGAGGCGTCGTCCGAACTTTCCGAAGCGCTCGAGCAGGGTGTCGAGGGGCCAGTCACGCAAGTCGCGGCAGGTCACGATGCCCAGGCCTTCGAGCTTGGCCGCCGTCGCCGGTCCCACCCCATGCAGGCGCTTGACCGGCAGTTCGAGCAGGAAGGGTTCGACTTCCTCCGGCGCGATCACGTAGAGGCCGTCGGGCTTGTCCCAGTCGCTCGCCAGCTTGGCGAGAAACTTGCTGGGCGCCGCGCCCACCGAAATCACGATACCCGTGCGTGTCAGCGCTTCCTGCTTCAACCAGCGAGCCATCCAGGTCGCGCTTCCCTGGCATTGCGTCACCTCGCTGACATCGAGATAGGCCTCGTCCAGCGACAGCGGTTCCACCAGCGGGGTCAGTTCGTGAAACAGCGCTTGAATGCGCGCCGACACCTCCCGGTACTTGGGAAAATCGGGCGCCAGGCGGGTGAGGTGAGGGCACAGGCGCATGGCTCGGGCCATGGGCATCGCCGAATGGATGCCGAAGGCCCGCGCCGGATAATTGCAGGTGGCGACGACACCGCGTTGCTCGGGGCTGCCGCCGATCGCCAGCGGGACGTCGCGCAGCGCCGGGTCGTCGCGCATTTCCACGGCGGCGTAGAAGCAGTCGCAGTCGGCGTGGAGGATCTTGCGCATGGCGTGGGCCAGTGGGGCCTCAGTGCAGGCCGTTGCCGCCGCCGCCGCGAATCACCCCCACGCCCAGTCCTTCGATTTCCAGGTCCTGGTGACGCAGGTCGACTTCGATGGGGGCAAAGTCGGCGTTCTCGGCCACTAGCCAGACGTGATGTCCCTGGCGCTTGAAGCGCTTGACGGTCACCTCGTCGTCGAGGCGGGCCACGACGATCTGCCCGTCGCGAATCTGCTGCGTGCGATGCACGGCCAGCAAATCGCCGTCGAGAATGCCGGCATCCTTCATCGACAGCCCGCGCACCCGCAGCAGGTAATCGGCACGCGGCGTGAAATAATCCGGTGCGAGCGGGCAGTGGCGATCGATGTGCGCCGCCGCGAGAATCGGACTGCCCGCGGCCACTTCGCCGACCACGGGCAGGCCGTCGGTGCTCGTCGCTGCGGCGTCCTCCTCGCCGGTCAGCCGGATGCCGCGCGAGGTGCCGGGGATCATGCGGATCACGCCCTTGCGATCGAGCGCTCGGAGATGCTCCTCGGCGGCGTTGGGCGAACGAAAGCCCAGTGCGCGGGCGATCTCGGCGCGGGTCGGCGGATAGCCGAGCTCGTTCATGGTCTTGACGATGAAATCGAAGACGTGTTGTTGGCGCGAGGTTAGCGAGCGAGACATGGGGCCTCCGGCGGGCACTGACGTGTTCAAGTATACAGTATGTGATTGTATCCAGTCTTTGGCGTGGTGCAACCGTCCAGACGCAATGCGCTGCGCTGTAAGCGCGGGAATTTGTGGTCACCGCCGACAGGGCTTAGAATCGAGTTCGTTTTAAACATTCGTTTATTCTGCGCGGAGCACCCCGATGGCTCAAACCGACACAGTGACGCGTATTCTCGACACCGCCGAGGTGCTGTTCGCCGAGCGGGGCTTCGCCGAGACGTCGCTACGCACGATCACCAGCAAGGCCAAGGTCAATCTGGCGGCGGTCAATTATCACTTCGGCTCCAAGAAGGCGCTCATCCAGGCGGTCTTCGCGCGCTACCTGGACCCTTTCTCCGAGCGTTTTCATCAGGCGCTGGACGCTCTCGAAGCGGAATACGCGAATGCCCCGATTCCCCTCGACGTGCTGCTGGAAACCCTGGCTCGCACCGTGCTCGAAGTGCCTGCCGAGCGCAACAGTCTCAAGGTATTCATGCGCTTGCTGGGATTGGCGTATACCCAGGCGCAAGGCCATCTGCGCCGCTACATCCAGACCCATTACGGCGATGTGTTCTCGCGCTTCAGTGGTCTCGTGCGGCGCGCGACGCCGGAGCTGCCCGAAGCCGAGCGTTTCTGGCGGCTGCATTTCATGCTGGGTACGGTGATCTTCACGCTGTCGGGGCTCGATGCCTTGCGTGACATCGCCGACAAGGACTATCACGAGCACGTCAGCGTGCGCGACTTGATCCGGCGGTTGCGTCCGGTGGTGGTGGCCGGCATGCAGGCGCCGCTGCCCGACGATGCTCTCAAGGTGGCGGGATGACCATCACGCCTCGCTTGGCCGACTTGCCGCCCCGGCAGGGGACCTGGCTGGAGATCGATCTGGGGGCGCAGTCGCTGACGGTCTGGGAGGCCGATGAGCGCCGCGAGACATTCGCCATTTCCTCGGGGGCTCGCGGCATCGGCCAGCAGGAGGGCAGCGGTCAGACGCCGGTGGGATGGCATTACGTGCGTGCGGCGATAGGCGATGGCTTGCCCCGCGGCAGCGTGTTTCGCGGACGTCGTCCCACCGGTGAGGTGTTTTCCCCCGACCTGGCGCGCCAGTATCCGGAGCGGGACTGGATTCTGACGCGTATCCTGTGGCTATGTGGTCTCGAGCGTGGCGTCAACCGCGGAGGCGATGTCGACAGCCAGCGCCGCTATATTTACCTGCACGGTACGCCCGATGATCAGCCGATGGGGGTACCGGCCTCGCATGGCTGCATTCGGCTGCGCGATGCGGCACTGCTGTCGGTGTTTGCCGCAGCACCGCCCGGTACGCCGGTATGGTTGCATGACTGAGCGGCTCGACGCCATGTCGCTCACCGCCTAGAATCCTTCCTCCATTTTCCAGGAGCGCGACGATGACCCAACCCCTCGGCACGGTCATGCTGGACATCGAAGGAACGCAGCTCGGCGATGAGGAACGTCGTCTGCTGGAACGCCCCGAGGTGGGTGGCGTGATTCTGTTTGCACGCAATACGCGTGATGCCGAGCAGGTACGCCGCCTGACGCGCGAGATTCGCGAACTGCGCCCCGACATGCTGCTGGCGATCGACCAGGAAGGTGGTCGAGTGCAACGCTTGCGCGAGGGAGTGACGCGCTTGCCGAGCATGGCCGCGCTGGCCGCCGGTTATGCCGACGCGCCCGATGAGGTGCGTTCGCGGGTACACGAGGCGGGGTGGCTGTTGGGTATGGAAATGGCCGCCTGCGGCTTCGATGTCACTTTCGCGCCGGTGCTCGACGTGGACGATCAGCGTTCGCCGGCGATCGGGGACCGCAGTTTTTCCGCCGATCCGACAGTCGTGGCGGCTCTCGGCGAGGCCTTCATCGAAGGATTACACGAGGCCGGCATGGTGGCCGTGGGCAAGCACTTTCCCGGCCACGGCGGCGTCACCCTCGACTCGCACCATGCCTTGCCCGAGGACAATCGGCCGTTGTCGGTTCTGCGCGAGCATGACCTGGTGCCGTTCAAGGCCCTCTCCGGCAAGCTGGATGCCATGATGCCGGCGCATGTCGTCTATACCGCGTTCGATACACGTCCCGCGGGCTTCTCACCCTCCTGGCTGGGCATGCTGCGCGAGGAAATGGCCTTCAAGGGCGTGGTGTTTTCCGATGATCTGAGCATGGCGGGGGCGCATGTGGCGGGCACCCCCGCGGCGCGTGCCGAGGCTGCTTGGTCGGCGGGGTGCGACATGGTGCTGGTGTGCAACGACCGCGCGGCGGCGCTCGAGATCGTGGACGCCGCGGCCGGCCGGACCTCGAAGCGCCTGGGCAAGCTGCGCTACGGCCGCGCCCGTCCGGAACTGGAGACGCTGCCGGCGCTGGCACGCTGGCGCCGTGCCCATGCACGCCTGGAAGCGCTCTCGGAAACACCGGCGAGTTGATGTCGTCCGAACGTTGAGGGGCTACCCGGTACCGGACTCGCACTAGAAGGAAGGATCCTCGTGTTCGAATTTTTCACTCCCGTGATGGATTGGTTTCAGGCCACGCTCGGCGTGCCCCTGTGGGTGGCGGCGATCGGCCTGGTCATCGTCATGACGCTGCTCATCGATCTGGTGAGCTGGGTGGTCTTCTGGCGTCTGGGACCGCTGCTGGAAAAAACCAGCAATCGCTGGGACGACATCCTGATCCAGTCGCTGCGCCGTCCGCTGCGCATCTGGATCTGGCTGATGGGCGGGCTGCTATGCCTGACGATCATCCGTCTGCACTGGGAGATCGACTGGATCGCGGGACACCTGAGCCAGGCGCGGGCGGTCGTCTCGCTGTTCCTGCTGGCATGGGCCGGACTGCGCGCCGTGAAACTGCTCGAAAAGCGTCTGATATTCCCGCCGGCGGGACATCGCGCCAAGCCGATGGATGCAGACACGGCCTCGGCGGTGTCCAAGATCCTGGGCGCCGTGGTGGTGGTGCTTGCCGGCCTGCTGATGCTTTCCAGCCTGGGCGTGTCGCTCTCGGGGGTGGTCGCGTTCGGTGGCTTCGGCGGCTTGATGATCGGTTTCGCAGCGCGGGACATGCTGTCCAATTTCTTCGGCGGGCTGGTCATCCACCTGGACAAGCCGTTTCGTGTCGGGGATTGGGTCAAGTCGCCGGAGCGCGAGATAGAAGGGGTGGTGGAAGACATCGGCTGGCGGCTGACACGCATCCGCACCTTCGCGTCACGTCCGCTGTACATACCCAATTCCGCCTTCAGCAATCTGGTGCTCGAGAATCCCTCGCGCATGTTCAATCGCCGTCTGTTCGAGACCATCCGGTTGCGCTATACGGACATCGAACGCGTGGCGGAGATCGTCAAGTCGATTCGCTCGATGCTCGAGTCGCATGACGATGTCGATACCGACGAGCAGCTCCTGGTGTATTTCCAGACCTACGGCGAGCATGCGCTGGAAATCATGGTCTATGCCTTCGCCAGAACCACCGACTGGTCCGAATTCCAGTCGATGAAGCAGGACGTATTGCTGCGCATCTACGACATCGTGCGCGAACACGATGCATGCCTGGCGCTGCCGGCCTCGGAGCTGCATGTCGCGGGGCCGGTGACGGTCGCCAGCGAGGATGACGGCGAGACCGCCGAGACCGACGATGCATCCGGCACCACGCACTCGCGGGCGGCGTCCTCCCGCGAGGCACCCTATACCTCGTCTCGGCAGCGTGCGCGCGATGCGCGACAGGGCGAGGCGAAAGACGCTTCTCAGGATCAAGATCAGGAATCCGATGCCTAACCAACCTACTTCCGTTTGCCAGACGTCCCTGGCCTCCATGCGCGATGTCATGGCGCATGCCGACTGCCTCATCTCGCAGCAGGAGGTCGAGCGTGCCCTTGATCGCATGGCGGATGACATCACCCGGGATCTGGGCGATAAGCTGCCGGTGTTCTACTGCGTCATGAATGGGGGATTGATCACCACGGGACATCTCCTGACGCGGCTGGGCTTCCCGCTCGAGGTCGATTACCTGCATGCGACGCGCTACCGTGGCGGCGTGCGCGGCGGAGAGCTGTTCTGGCGCGTCTCGCCGGAAATTCCCATGGCCGGACGGCATGTGGTGATCGTCGATGATATTCTCGACGAGGGCGCCACGCTGGCGGCGATTCTCGACTACTGCCGACAGGCGGGGGCGGCGAGCATCTCGACGGCGGTGCTGGTCGACAAACGTCACGATCGCAAGGCCGTGCCGGGGTTGCAGGCGGACTACTGCAGCCTGGAAGTCGTCGACCGCTACGTGTTCGGTTTCGGTATGGACTACAAAGGCTACTGGCGCAACGCGCCGGGCATCTTCGCGCCGCGGGGCATGTGATCTAAGGCACGATCGCGCCTCGCTTCACGGTCATGACATGACGTGGCAGGGGGTCGAATGACGGAACCGATGGTGACATTCGAGGAAAAGCCTACACGCGATGGCGGTTGCATCGGTGTGGCGACGCTGAACGCACCGGACAGTCTCAATGCCCTGTCCCTGACCATGATCCATGCCCTCCACGCCAGGCTCGAGGCCTGGGCCCAGGCGCCTGCGGTCCATGCCGTGTGGCTCCAGGGCGCCGGGGGCAAGGCGTTCTGCGCGGGAGGCGACGTCGTGGCGCTCTACCACGCCATGCGTGGTGCCCACGAAGGTGGCGCCGACGTGGCCACGGCGTATTTCAGTGCCGAATATCGTCTCGACCACTTTCTGCATCATTATCCCAAGCCGCTCATCGCCTGGGGCGACGGCGTCGTGATGGGAGGTGGTCTGGGACTGTTGCAGGGAGCCGGCCACCGCGTGGTGACGGACACCAGCCGCCTGGCGATGCCGGAAATCTCCATCGGGCTCTATCCGGATGTCGGCGCCAGCTGGTTCCTGTCGCGCATGCCCGGTGGCGTGGGGCTTTACGTCGGCGTGACCGGCGCGCACCTCAATGCGCGGGATGCCCTCGACCTGGGGCTGGCGGACCGCTTCATACCACATGCGGCGCGCGAGGACGTGCTGGATGCCTTGACCCGGGCCGATCATCGCTCGCCCCATCACGCCGTCAGACAGGTACTGGAAGCGTTCGAAGCGCGCGCGCGAGCCCCCGAGGCGCAAGTCATGCCGCGGCTCGATCACCTGCAGGCATTGAGCGACGGCGCGGATATCGCCACGGTGGTACAGCGCATCCTCGACGACACCCGCGAGGATGCCTGGCTCGCCGCCAATCGCGAGCGCCTTGCGGCGGGGTGTCCCGCCACGGCGCATCTGGTGTGGCGCATGCTGTGTCGGCACCGACATGGCGGATTGGCCGAGACGTTCCGCGACGAGCTGGCACTGTCGGTGCAGTGCTGCCGACACACGGAGCTGGCCGAGGGCATCCGGGCGCTGCTGATCGACAAGGACAAGGCTCCACGTTGGGCGTATCCGGATGTCGCCAGCGTACCGCCCAGCTACATCGACGGTTTCTTCATGCCGCTCTGGGACGCCGACACGCATCCACTGGCGGATCTTTGAGCCCGTTCAACGCGGACTGAAACGTCGCGTCAAATGCGTCTCGGCGATCATGCGGGTGGATATCTCCTCGATGGAGAAGCGTGTGGTGTCGATATAGGGGATGTGATAGCGGCGGAACAGCGCCTCGGCCTGCTGCAGTTCCTGCATGCATTGATCCATCGAGCAATAGCGGCTGTTGGGGCGGCGTTCGCTGCGAATCGCTGCCAGGCGTCGCGGGTCGATGGTCAACGCGAACAGTTTGTGGCGATAGGGTGCCAGCGCCTTGGGCATGTTCAAGACGCCGTCCTCGTCCAGATCGTCCTCGGTCAGCGGGTAGTTGGCGGCACGAATGCCGAATTGCAGCGCCAGATAGAGTGACGTGGGCGTTTTGCCGCAACGCGATACGCCAACCAGAATGACATCGGCCTGGTCGTATTGATGCGTGCGCGCGCCGTCATCGTTGTCCAGGGCGAAATGCACGGCGTCGATACGGTGCATGTAGACATCGTCGCGTCCGATGGCATGCGTGCGTCCCACCGTGTAGGTCGAATGCGTGGCCAGCTCCTCCTCGAGCGGCGCCAGGAACGTCGAGAAGATATCCACCTTGAAACCCGGCGCGGCGGCGATGATGTCGCGGATCGACTGGTCGACGATGGTATCGATGACGATGGGGCGTTCACCGTCGCGGTCGGCGGTCTGCGCGATGATGGCCGCCAGGTCATGGGCCTTTTCCAGCGTATCGATATAAGGCTTGACCACCAGGGTGAGGTCGACGCCCTCGAACTGGGCGAGCAGGCTGCGGCCGAGCGTCTCGGCGGTGATGCCGGTGCCGTCGGAGATGAAGAACGCGGTGCGTGACATGGAAGGCGTCCGAACGTGGTGAAAAGGAGGCCTCCATTGTCCGGGGGCTTGCCCGTCGGCGCAAATGGGCGTTCGTCGCGCGGCGGATGCGGTGACTACAAGAATCGCCTAAAACACCTGGCTGTTGTAAAAATACTCCAATGCGTTCGCTATTAGACCAATGGCGAATGTGTGGCCTCGTTGGTAGGGTACGTTCATCCGCCGCGCCCCGATCTGTCTCGCGCGGTATTGGCTGTGACGACGTCGTCATCGCGACCGTCCCGACTCTAGGGGGTTCTCTTGGAAGAGTATATCGTTTGGTTCGATCAGCTTGGCATGGGCGACGTCGAGCGGGTGGGCGGCAAGAACGCCTCGCTTGGCGAAATGATTTCCAACCTGGCGGACGCCGGTGTCACGGTGCCGGGCGGGTTCGCGACCACGGCGTTTGCCTATCGTGAATTTCTCGCGCACGAGGGGCTCAACGAGCGTATCAATACCGCGCTGGCGCGTCTGGACGTCGATGACGTCACGGCCCTCGCCGAGGCCGGTGCCCGCATTCGCCAATGGGTGATCGACACGCCCTTGCCGCCGGCATTCGAGCGGGCCCTGGCCGAGGCCTACGGCCAGTTGCAGGACAAGCATCCGAACCTCAAGGCGGCGGTGCGCTCCTCGGCGACGGCCGAGGATCTTCCCGATGCGTCGTTCGCCGGCCAGCAGGAAACCTTTCTCAACATCGAGGGCTTCGAGAACGTCAAGCGCGCCGTTCATGAGGTCTTCGCCTCGTTGTTCAACGATCGTGCCATCGCCTATCGGGTGCACCGCGGTTACCCCCACGAGAACGTGGCCTTGTCCGCCGGCGTGCAGAAGATGGTGCGTTCCGAGACCGCGGCCAGCGGAGTCATGTTCACCCTCGATACCGAGTCCGGCTACCGCGACGCGGTGTTCGTCACCGGGTCCTGGGGCCTGGGCGAGACGGTCGTGCAAGGGGCGGTGAACCCCGATGAGTTCTATGTGCACAAGCCGACCCTGGCGGCGGGACGTCCCGCCGTATTGCGTCGCACCCTGGGCTCCAAGCTGATCAAGATGGTGTATGGCGAGGAAAGCGTCGCGGGGCGTTCGGTGCACACGGTGGACGTGCCGCATGCCGATCGCCAGCGGTTCTGCCTGTCCGACGATGACGTCATGGACCTGGCACGCCAGGCGGTCACCATCGAACGGCATTACGGGCGCCCGATGGACATCGAATGGGCGCGCGACGGGGATGACGGCAAGCTGTACATCGTCCAGGCGCGTCCCGAGACCGTGGTCTCCAACGTGGAAGGCGGCACGCTGGAGCGCTTCCAGCTCAAGGAGAAAGGCCGGGTGCTGGTCGACGGGCGTGCCATCGGCCAGCGGATCGGGCGCGGTGCGGTCAAGATCGTCGCCAGTCCCGAGCAGATGGACAAGGTGCACGACGGTGATGTGCTGGTCACCGACATGACCGATCCCGATTGGGAACCGATCATGAAGCGTGCCTCCGCGATCGTCACCAATCGCGGCGGACGGACGTGCCACGCGGCGATCATCGCGCGCGAGCTGGGCATTCCGGCCGTGGTCGGGTGCGGCGACGCGACCCAGGCGCTCGCCGACGGCCGCGAGGTGACCGTGTCCTGCGCCGAGGGGGATACCGGTCACGTCTACGACGGATTGCTGGATTACGATTGCCAGACGACGACGGTCGACAACATGCCGTCTCTGCCGTTCGACATCATGATGAACGTCGGCAACCCCGATCGCGCCTTCGGCTTCTCCAGCCTGCCCAATGCCGGCGTCGGGCTGGCACGCCTGGAGTTCATCATCAATCGCATGATCGGCGTGCATCCCAAGGCGTTGATCGACTACGCGACGCTGCCCGCCGACCTGCAGCAGACCATCGACCTGCGTACCGCGGGATATGACGATCCGGTGAGCTTCTACGTGGATCGGCTGGTGGAGGGCATCTCCACGCTGGCGGCGGCATTCTATCCCAAGCGGGTCATCGTGCGCTTGTCCGACTTCAAGTCCAACGAGTACGAGAATCTCATCGGTGGCAAGCTCTACGAACCCGGTGAGGAGAATCCGATGCTGGGCTTCCGCGGGGCTTCGCGCTATATCTCGGACACCTTCCGTCCTTGCTTCGAGCTCGAATGCCGTGCCTTGAAACGCGTCCGGGATGTCATGGGATTCGATAACGTCGAGATCATGGTGCCGTTCGTGCGTACGCCGGAGGAGGGGCGCGAGGTCGTGTCGCTCATGGCCGCCAACGGGCTCGTGCGTGGCGAGGCCGGCATTCCCGATGGACGAGGGCTGAAGGTCATCATGATGTGCGAGCTGCCGGCCAATGCGCTGCTCGCCGACGAGTTCCTCGAGCATTTCGACGGTTTCTCCATCGGCTCCAATGACCTCACGCAGCTGACGCTGGGGCTGGATCGCGACTCCGGGATCGTGGCGCATCTGTTCGACGAGCGAAACCCCGCGGTAAAGAAGCTGCTGGCCATGGCCATCCAGGCATGCCGGGCGCAGGGCAAGTACGTGGGCATTTGCGGTCAGGGCCCCTCCGATCACCCGGAGCTGGCCAAATGGCTGATGGAACAGGGCATCGACTCGGTATCGTTGAACCCCGATGCGGTACTCGAAACCTGGTTCATGCTGGCCGGAGAAAAGCTCGGCTGACGCGATCCCGAGCGTACGATGCATCGCCATGCGGTATCAGGCGCGCCCGATGACGGGCGCGCCTTTTTCGTTTTTCGGGCGATACTTCAGTGGTGCAGCCAGTTGCGCAGCTTGACCAGCAGCAGCTCGCCGTCGCTCAGCGTGGCGCGTTCGGTGAGCAGGTCGATCAATGTCGCGGGGCGGTCGGTGATGATGTTGTCGACGCCCATGTCGATGTAGCGTGACATCTCGCGCGGGTCGTTGACGGTCCATACATGCAGCTCACGGCCGCTGTTCTGAACCAGACGCACGACATCGGTATTGGCCTGGGTATGCCGCAGTCCGATGTTGTCGGCAGGCGTCGCGGCCAGCGCGCCGGGCAACAGGAATTGAACGAACAGCGTGGTGTCGATGTCGGGAGCGTATGCCTCGACATCGCGGATGATCGTCGGAGAAAGCGAGGCGACCACCGCGCTGTCGGCGATGCCATGATGCCGCAAGCGTTCGACGACGGCCTCGATGAGATCGGTTTCGTTGCCGGGGGCGGGCTTGAGCTCGACGTAAAGGCGTGCCTTGCCGTGCGCCAGCCCGATCACCTGGTCGAGGGTCGCCAGGCGCTCGTCGGCAAAGGCGTCGTCGAACCAGCTTCCGATGTCGATGTCGCGGGTTTCCGCCAGCGTGAGGTCGGTGATGTCCAGGTCCCGGCCGGTCAGGCGCTTCAGGTTGCGGTCGTGGGAGAGCACGACGTTGCCGTCGCGCAGTTGTCTGACATCGATCTCCAGGTAGTCGGCGCCTTCCTGAATGGCCCGGCGCATGGCGGCCAGGGTGTTCTCGGGGGCGGCGATCGAGCTGCCGCGATGGGCGGTGACGCGCACGTCGTCGCGCAGTTGAAAGTCACTCAGGACCCAGCCGGCTTGCACCAGCGCGAAGATCAGCAGCACGGCTTCCGCCGTCCAGGCCCACCAGCCCGAACGTGCCGGTGCGGGAAGGTCATCGAGCGCCAGTGTGCTGCCGCCGAGGCGGTGGTAGAGGTTGATCACCAGCAGGCTGTTGGCTGCGACCCCCAGGAAGGTCATGGCGATGATCAGCACGCTGTATACCGCCACATAGATCAGCATGACGGGAATCAGAAGCGACATACGATCCGGCAGGTGCTCGATCAACGGCATCGCGAGGGCATTGAAGAGCAGGCTGAAGGCGATGGGAAAGGCCGCCACACCGAACGCGAAGGCCAGTGCCAGGGCCGTGATGCGGGCATGACGGCCCCGGGTCAGTTCGCGGCTGCGCGCCAGGGATTGAACGGGAGTGAGCCGGTCCAGCACCAGCGCCGGAAGCGCCAGGAACCAGCGCGCATAGAGCCAGGCCTGCAACCACAGCGCGATGGCGCCCAGGCTGCCCCCGATCGATGCGAAGTACCAGAAGGCCGGCGGCTTCAGGCGCATGACCACGTACAACTCGGCTTCGCCCAGAAGAAGGTCATAGGCCGTGGCGATGAGCAGCGCGAAGGGGACGAGCAGTAGCAGATGCGCGCCGACCTGCAGAAAGGTGAGCCCGGCAATGCCCGGCAAGCGCTTGCCGGTTTGCCACAACGCATTCATCGATGCGTGATAGCGTCCCGAGCCGGAGAGGGCGAGCAAGCGCATCATGCCGGCCTGCTGCAGGAATATCAGCAGGAAACTCAGGCCCAGCGCCACCAGGCCCCACGCCAGGCCCAGCGGCGACAGCGCCATCTCGGCGATCTGAGCGTTGCTGAGCGCCGGCTGTTGGAAGGCATGCAGCAGGCCGGCCAGGGTCCAGGTCGTCAGCGGTACCAGAACTGCCGTGGCCAGGACGGTGAAGAACAGGTGGAAGACCAGCAGCGCCCGTCCCTGGGCGCGCAATTGCGAGGCAATGTCACCCAGCAGCGTGCGGGTGGCGAGCATGACGACTCCTTGGTTCGAGCTGCGGCGCCGTCAGCCTCGCATCGTCTTGCGCCGCTGGCAACTCGCTTGCTATCAACCGTCTAGCGTCAACTCCTCCGATGCAACCACGATGCCGTTGTTGTCGGCGTAGAGCCACTGCCCCGGCGCAATCGTGACGCCGGCGAAGGTGACCGTCACGTCACGCTGCCCTTCGCCGCGCTTTTCACTCCTGCGGGGATGGGTGCCGATGGCTTGCACCCCCAGGGCGGTGTCGTTGAGCACGTCGACGTCGCGCACGCAGCCATAGACGACAATGCCGGCCCAGCCATTGTCGGCGGCCTTGGCGGCGAGCATGTCGCCGAGCAGGGCGCAACGCAGCGAGCCGCCGCCGTCGACCACCAGCACGGCTCCATCGCCGGGTTCGCCGACGGCTTCCTTGACGCGCGAGTTGTCCTCGAAGCACTTGACCGTGCGGACCGGGCCGTAGAAGGCATCGGGGCCGCCGAGGTTCAAAAACAACGGTTCGAGAACCTTGACGTCCGGGTAGGCATCGCAGATATCGGGCGTGACGATCATGGAAGGCATGTTGTCTCCTTGCGGTTAGTCGTCGGGAAAGCGTAGATGCCATCATGCCACGCCAAGGGCGGCAGGCCAGTGCTGCCTTGGGGGAATGACCGCTAGTAAAAAGACAAACGCCGGGACGTTGCCCAGCGTTCGATCGCTGCGAGAAACCCTGGGGGGCTTCTTAGAACTGCCAGCCCACGGAGGCCGTGAACGAGTCGATCTGGTAGTCGCTGTCGAAGTCGTAGCGTTCGTACTCGGCACGGACCAGGAAGGGCTTGAAGTTGAACTGTGCGCCGGCGCCGTACACGGGGTCCACGCCATCGTTGTCTTCAAGGTCGGTGCTGGCGCCGCCGAGGTTGCCGTCGATGTCGGTTTCCCATTTTGCCATGCCCGCCTTGGCGAAGAGCTCGAACCACTGGGTGATGGGCAATTTACCGACCAGGCTGACACCGTAGGCCTCGGATTCGAGATCGGTATTGGCGGTGCCGTTGCCCTTGAGCTTGACGCGACCGAGATCCGAATAGAAGGCTTCGGTGGCGAAGTAGCGGTTGAAGTTATAGCCCACGAAACCCTTGAAGGTGTTGTCGTCATCGTCCACATCGAAATCCTCGCTGCCGGACTCGATGAAATCGTCGATGTCGTCGTCATCGTTCTCCAGCGAGCTGAAGCCGGTCCCGACACCGAAATACAGGCCTTCGGGGTTGGGCGCTGCCATGGCATTGGGGGTGAAGACGAACAATGTGGAAGTGGCCACGGAGGCCGCCAGCAGCGTCTTGATTGTCATGAAACTCTCCTTGAATTCTGGAACATTGCACCAGGCCCTCGCATGCCGTCCCGAAAGGGCGGCGGAAGACTGCCGAATGTCGTGGCGTCCTGCCGTCTCGCATCATGCCGAGCGGCATGGGGAAGCGAACGAGCGTTTCATATCTAAGCGTCTCGCGCGTTGGCTCGCAAGTCGAACAGTGTTAAAAAACGTACTCGGGCGTTGCCGGATGGCGACAGGCTCAAAAAAACGCCCCGCATCGGCGGGGCGTTTCGGTGACCTGCACTCTTTCTCAACAGGCGAGCATTGGAGACGAGTGGTCAGGCTTCCTCGGCGACCGGAATCACGTTCGAGGCCGCGTTCTGGAACTCTTCGATTTCATGGAAGTTCATGTAACGATAGATCTCGCCGGCCATGGCGTCGAATTCGCTCATGTAACGGCGATATTCGTCGACGCTCGGCAGGCGTCCTTCCACCGCGGCCACGGCGGCAAGCTCGGCGGAGGCCAGGAAGACATCGGCGCCATCGCCCAGACGGTTGGGGAAGTTGCGCGTGGAGGTGGACACCACGGTGCTCTTGGCGGCGACGCGGGCCTGGTTACCCATGCACAGCGAGCAGCCGGGCATTTCCATGCGCGCACCGGCACGGCCGTAGATGCCGTAGTAGCCTTCCTCGGTGAGCTGGTGCTGGTCCATCTTGGTCGGCGGCGCCAGCCACAGCTTGGTCTTCAGGCTGCCCGCGGGCTGCTTCTCGAGCAGCTTGCCGGCGGCACGGAAGTGGCCGATGTTGGTCATGCACGAGCCGATGAACACCTCGTCGATGCTCTGGCCGGCCACCTCGGAGAGCAGGCGGGCGTCGTCCGGGTCGTTCGGGGCGCACAGCACCGGCTCGCTGAGCTGGTCGAGATCGATCTCGATGACCTCGGCGTACTCGGCGTCCTTGTCGGCGCGCATCAGGCTCGGGTTCTCGAGCCATTCTTCCATGCCCTTGATGCGGCGCTCGATGGTGCGCGCGTCGCCGTAGCCGTTGGCGATCATCCACTTGAGCAAGGTGATGTTGGACTTCAGGTACTCGCTGACACTGTCCTCGGAGAGGGTGATGGTGCAGCCGGCGGCGCTGCGCTCGGCGGAGGCGTCGGAGAGTTCGAAGGCCTGCTCGACGGTGAGGTCCTCGAGGCCCTCGATCTCCAGCACGCGGCCGGAGAAGGCGTTCTTCTTGCCGGACTTCTCGACGGTCAGCAGGCCCTGCTGGATGGCGTAGTAGGGGATGGCGTGGACCAGGTCACGCAGGGTGACGCCGGGCTGACGCTTGCCCTTGAAGCGCACCAGCACCGATTCCGGCATGTCCAGCGGCATCACGCCGGTGGCGGCGGCGAAGGCCACCAGGCCGGAGCCCGCCGGGAAGGAGATGCCCATCGGGAAACGGGTGTGGGAGTCGCCGCCGGTACCCACGGTGTCGGGCAGCAGCATGCGGTTGAGCCAGCTGTGGATGATGCCGTCGCCCGGACGCAGCGAGACGCCGCCGCGATTCATGATGAAGTCGGGCAGGGTGTGGTGGGTCTCCACGTCGACCGGCTTGGGATAGGCGCTGGTGTGGCAGAAGGACTGCATCACCAGGTCGGCCTGGAAGCCCAGGCAGGCCAGGTCCTTGAGCTCGTCGCGGGTCATCGGACCGGTGGTGTCCTGGGAACCCACGGTGGTCATCTTCGGCTCGCAGTACATGCCGGGACGCACGCCGTCCATGCCGCAGGCCTTGCCGACCATCTTCTGGGCCAGGGTGAAGCCGCGACCGGTATCGGCCGGCTGCTCCGGCAGGCGGAAGACGTCGGATGGGGCCAGGCCCAGGGACTCGCGGGCCTTGGCGGTCAGGCCGCGGCCGATGATCAGCGGGATGCGGCCGCCGGCACGGGCTTCGTCGAGCAGCAGCTGGGTCTTGAGCTCGAAGGTGGTCAGCACCTCGTCGGTGCCGTGCTTGCAGACCTTGCCTTCATACGGGTAGACGTCGATGACGTCGCCCATCTCGAGCTTCTCGACGTCCATCTCGATGGGCAGGGCGCCGGAGTCTTCCATGGTATTGAAGAAGATCGGGGCGATCTTGCCGCCGAAGCAGAAGCCGCCGGCGCGCTTGTTCGGCACATTGGGGATGTCGTCGCCGAAGAACCACAGCACGGAGTTGGTGGCGGACTTGCGCGAGGAGCCGGTGCCGACCACGTCGCCGACGTAGACGACCGGGTGGCCCTTGGCTTTCACTTCCTCGATCTGCTTGAGCGGACCGGTGACGCCCGGTTCGACCGGCTCGATGCCGTCGCGCGGGTTCTTGAGCATGGCATTGGCATGCAGCGGGATGTCCGGGCGCGACCAGGCATCCGGGGCCGGGGAGAGGTCATCGGTGTTGGTCTCGCCGGGCACCTTGAACACGGTCAGGGTGATCTTGTCGGCCAGCTTGGGCTTTGCGAGGAACCACTCGGCCTCGGCCCAGGACGCGATGACCTCCTTGGCCACGGCGTTACCGGCCTTGGCACGCTCTTCCACGTCATGGAAGGCATCGAACATCAGCAGGGTGTGCTTGAGCTGCTCGCCGACTTCGCGGGCCAGGTCGTCGTCATCCAGCAGCTCGACCAGCGAGACGATGTTGTAACCGCCCTGCATGGTGCCCAGCAGCTTGACGGCGTGGACGCGGTCGATCAGCGGGGACTCGGCCTCGCCCTTGGCGATGGCGGTCAGGAAGCCGGCCTTGACGTAGGCGGCCTCGTCGACGCCCGGCGGCACGCGGTTGGTCAGCAGGTCGAGAATGGCCTCTTCCTCGCCGGCGGGCGGATTCTTGAGCAGCTTGACCAGGGCAGCCGTCTGCTCGGCGTTCAGCGGCTTTGGCGGAACGCCCGCCTGGGCGCGCTCCTCGACATGTTGGCGATAGGCTTCAAGCACGTTGGGGACCCTCATCAGTCATCGAAACCAGGGCGGCGGCGAGTCATGGGCAGGCGCTCGGCCGTCACCGCCTCCCCACCGACCTGGTGCAGGTTTCACCGGTCTCAATAAGCAGCGGGATTCTACTCGAAACTGTCGACAATGTTAAGCAAGCCCCTGATGACGGGGCTGAGACGATGGTCAAAGGCTGTGTCGGCATGCGGGACGGTCGCCGAGGCGCCGCGGTCGCGCTACCATGGGCGCTCGGTAAACGGGAGGGATGATGGCCAGCAATCGGAGCGGGATGCAACGCATTCAGTCGCCCTGCGTGGGATTGTGCTCGACGACCGTCGGCGATCGCGTATGTCGCGGCTGCCAGCGCACCGATGAGGAGATCCGCGACTGGTTCGCGCTGGATGCCGATTCGCGGACACAGCGCATGCTGGCGCTGGACACGCTGCGTGCTCGTGTGGCATCGCGGTTTTTGCATGTCGACGATCCGGCGTGCCTGGAAGCGCAGCTGGTTCGTCACCGAATCCGCTTTCGGGCCGATCAGCCCGCGCTGTCACGCGCCGTGGAGCTGCTGCGTGTCGGTCGTACCCGGATGCAGGACCTGAGCCGTTATGGGCTTAGGCGTCATGCCAGCGTCGCTCATCTCGCGCCCGATGCCTTGTATGCGGCGCTGAACGAGGCGCTGATGCAGGAGGCGAGCCTGCGTCTGACGACGGCGCCCACCGATCCTCCCGTTTGACTCTCACGACCGTCCATCTGATAGAAGAACGCCATGTCCACTGATGCAAACGCCTTGCTGCCCCGGGAACTGCAGAGTTTCCTGTCCTGTGAGACACCGGATGCCTGGATCGATGAGGCCCTGGCGCATCCCACGCTGCTGCTCATCGACCACGCACAGTGCGAGAAGAAGGCCGCGTCCACGGCGATGAACCTGATGTACCGCTATGTCGGGCATACCGACCTGCTGACCAAGATGTCGCAACTGGCCCGCGAGGAGTTGCTGCATTTCGAGCAGGTAGTGACGCTGATGCGCGACCGCGGCATCACCTATCGGCAACTCAGCGCCTCGCGCTACGCCGAGGGCCTGCGTCGCCACGTGCGCCGCGACGACCCCGAGCGACTGGTCGACATCCTCATCGTGGGGGCTTTCATCGAGGCGCGCTCCTGCGAGCGCTTCGCACGGCTGATTCCTTTTCTGGACGACGAGCTTGCCAAGTTCTATCGCGCTCTGGTTAAGTCGGAAGGGCGCCATTACGAGGATTATCTGGCGCTGGCGACGCAATACGCCACCCAGGATATCGGTCCCCGCATCGCCTTCTTCGCCGAACGCGAGCGCGAGTTGATCGAGGCACCGGATGCCTGTTTTCGCTTCCATAGCGGCGTTCCGGCAGCGGCCTGAGGGGCTCGCCGGGACACCGGCCTAACCAGGGTATGACGACGATGACTCAGGACAGCCTGGCACCGCCCCGGTTGACGCTCTTCGGGCACTTCTCGATGACGCTGGGCGGAACGACGCTGACCCAGTTCAGCTACGACAAGGTCAAGGCGCTGTGGGTCTACCTGCTCCTCAATGGGCAGGCCGTCAATCGTGCCGGGCTGGCGGAAATGCTGTGGCCCGACCAGGGACTCTCTTCGGGGCGTACCAACCTGCGCCACGCCCTGCATTGCCTGCGCCAGAGCCTGGGCGACGAAGCCGACCGAGCGCTGAGCGTGTCCCGGCAAAGCATCGAGCTGCATTGCGGGGACCACTGGCAGCTCGATGTCCGGCGCCTGGAAGCGTTGCTTCAGGGCCCCGTCGACATCGCCATCGTCGACGAGTTGCTGTCGTTGTACCGTGGCGACCTGGTGGAAGAATTGCACTTGCCGCAATGCGGCGAGTTCCAGCGCTGGCTGCTCAAGACGCGCAGCGAATGGCGGCAACGAGTGATCGCCTATATCGAACAGGCGCTGGGAACCGCCGATGTGGTGTCCGATCAGGTGCTCCGCCAGCTGGTGAGCCGCTTCTCGGGGTACGGGCCGTTTCACGAGCGGCGCGTGCGACAGCTGGCCGAACAGGGGCAAAGTGCCGCTGCACACGAAGAATTCAACGCCTACCTCGAGTTGTTGGCGTTGTCGGGGCAGCAGCCGGAGCCCGAGTTCCTGCAACTGGCGCGTTACTGGTCCGATGGCGCTTCGCCGGTGACTCCCGAATCTCCCCAGGGGGCTTTCTCGCGGGCCGTGGCGTTGGAAAGCGCGCCGATTCGTGAAGAGGAAATCGACTACCGGCAGCTCTCGGTCATGGCGATCCGCCTGCAGTTGCATGGCGATTGGCAGGAGCGTGCCCAGGGGCATGCCTGCCTGCTGCTGCAAGTGGAGCTGATGCGCTGGCTGGAGCGTCAATGCCATCTGCTGGGGGGCTTCTGGCTGCCGGGCGCCACGGGCGGATTGGGGCTGGCCTGTTTCGGCACCCACGGGCCGGCGCATCAACTGGCCGAGCTGGTCGCGCTTTACGAGCATTGTCGTCGTCAGCTGCCCGACGAGGTCGAGCGGCACTGGACGGGTGGCGGGGCTGCACCGCGCTTCGAACTGGCGGCGGGCCTCAATAGTGGCCGTGGGCTGTATTTACCCGAACGTCGCCTGGCGGACCCCCTGGGGCAGGTGACCCAGCCGGCACTCGAGCTGATGAGCGCGGCGCAGGGCAGTGAGCTGGTGATATCGCAAGAGGCGAGCCAGCACATGCCGCCGGCACTGGACTTGCAGCCACGTCTCTCCACGCGCCTGCTGGCGGCGGATGGCCGCGTGCACCTGCGGGCCCTGGTTCTGGGTATCGACGAAGGGGGGCGTGATGCAACGCCCCCCAGCTTGATCGGCCGTGAAACGGCGCTGCGTCAGTTGCGCGACTCATTGGCGCGGGTGGTGATCGGGCTGCGCCAGAGCGTGCTGGTGCAGGGGGCCCTGGGCATGGGCAAGTCGGCCTTGCTGGTGAGCTTTCGACAGTGGGAGCAGAGCCAGGAAGTGGCGATGTGCTGGCAGCCGATGACGCGCCTGTCGACCCAGACGCCCTATGGCGTGGTGCGTGCCCTGCTGCGCTGGCACCTGGACCGCGAACTCGATGCAGCCACGCTGGAGGCGTGGCTGGCCGATGAGCCCGGCCTGGACGACGCCCGGCGTGCGACGCTGTTCCAGGCGTTGAGCGACAGTGGCCAGGAGGAAGTGGGCGACAGCCTCGATGCGGTGACGCAGCTGCTGCATGAATTGATCGAGCGCCTCACCGCGCAACGTCCGCTTGCCTTGATCATCGATGACCTGCAGTGGCTCGACGAACCCTCGCTCAAGGTGCTGCTGGCGTTGCAGGCGCGGTTGCCCATCAATGTGCCTTTCATGCTGGTGGCCAGCCACCAGGGACCCGATGCGCTGCCCGTGCGGCTCAACTGGGATCAGCATGTCGTGCTGGGACGGCTGGATAGCGGGCAGTCGTCGCGACTCTTGATGCAGCTGGCCAGGCATTATCGCTTGCACATCACGCCCCGGCTGCGCAGCCAGCTCATCGAGCGCTGCGACGGCGTGCCCCTGTATCTGCAGGAGATCTGCCGGCGCCTCGACATGGACCGGCGCGAGGGGCGACGTGTCCAGGTGGATGAGCTTCCCCGTGGCCTGCTGGGATTGTTGACAAGCCGTATCGAGCAGCTCGACGCCGATCGCGACGTGGCGCACGTCGCCGCGGTGGTCGGTCGTCAGTTTCGGGTGACCTTCCTGCGCGAATGTACCGGCCTGGGAGACACGCGACTCAGGCAGGTGCTCGCCCACATGCAGCGCCTGGAGATCATCGAGCCATGTCACGGCGACAGTGCGTTCGATTATCAGTTCGTCCATCAGCTGCTTCAGGAGGCGGCGTATCTGTCCTGCCCGAGGGACGTTCGGGAGCGCCTGCATCATCAGGTCGTGACGCTCATCGAAGAGCGTTTCCCGGCGTTGATAGGACGCCACCCGGGATACTTCGCCTCGCACCTGCGCCGTAGCGGCGATCATGCCCGGGCGGCGCGCTATTTCGAACTGGCGGCGCGGGCCGCTCTCAAGCTCAGTGCCAATCGCACGGCACTCGACATGGCCGATGCGGGGCTGGCGTGCCTGCAGCACTTGACGGCTCAGGAAGAGCGCCATATCAGTCTGTTGACGGTGCGCGGGCAAGCCGCCTTTGCGCTGGAAGGACATGGATCGCCCACCGCCCATGAAAGCTTCGTGCGTGCCAAGGATCTGCTGGGTGCCCTGGAGGCGCGGCGCGCCGGGGACGACGATCCCGACGACGAACTGTCGTTCCTGGTGACCTGGGGGCTCTGGGTCGGATGCAGCCAGCGTCATGCGCATGCCGATGCCTTTGCCCTGACGGCACGCCTGTCGGAGCTGGCCGAGTGCCTGAGCGATCCGCGCTACAAGCGACTGGCGGATTATGCGCGTGCCAACTGCGAGTACTGGGCGGGGCGCATTCGCCATGCGTTCGAGCATCTCGAGGAAATCGATCCGCTGCATCAGCCGATGGTGCTCGACTGGCTTCCTTTCTCCGACCATCCCCAGGTGGCGGCGGCGTGCTATCACGCCTGGACGATATGCCTGCGTGGCGATTACCGGCGTGCCGAGCAACAGATCGAGGCAGCGATCCGCCTGGCGGAGTCGATCAAGCATCCCGGTTCCCTGGCGATGTCACTGGTGTTCGCGGCGGCGCTGTATCGCCAGCTCGGTCACGTCCACCTGGCCGGGGCCCGTGCCGAGCGGGCGTTCGAGCTGACCTCGACGCCGGATCTGCAGCTCTGGCATTGCGCGGCGCAAAGCGTGCTCGGCTGGTACAAGGCGATGAACGGCGATCCCGAGGGGCTGACGCTGATCGAGAACAGCATGGAGCAGGTTACCGAGGCCACGGGGCAGGACCGTTATCAGCGTGCGCTGCTGTGGTATGGCGACGCCTGTCTGGCATTGCATGACGACGCGCGTGCGGAAGAGTATCTGGACCAATGCCTGATCGTGGCGCGTGAGCGCAATTCGCTCTACCTGCCCGAGTTGACGCTGCAGATGGTGCGGGCGCGTCATGCCCTCGGGCATGCGCCGGACGATGTGCGTCGTCTGGCGGCCGAGGCTTATCGCGTGGCCTGCGAGCAGGAAAATCGCCACCACCAGCTCTACGCATGCGAAGTATGGCTGACGTTGATCGATGCGCATGACGATGACGTGCGTCGGCGTTTTCGTCGCTTGCTGGGGCAGGTGGCGTTGAGTGATGCGCCGATGCTGGTGCGCTGGCGTACGCAACTCGACCGTGTGCTCGGCGAGCCCCAGCATTGAGACCGTGAAGAGGGCGCCAGTCGTGTCGGCGCCGGGTTTGATCAGGCGCGGGCCTGGAATGCGAATTCACGCAGCCGTGGGGGGGCGTCGTCCTCGACGCGTACCTCCCAGCCGCGTCCGGGGCGCCAGTCACCCAGCACGATACGCTGGGCGGGCTGGCCGTCGAGCGTGAATTCGTGTACCGCCGGTCGGTGGGTGTGGCCGTGGATCAGGGTGCTCACGCCATGCTCGCGCATGATCGCTTCGACTTCCGCCGGCGTGACGTCCATGATCGCATCCGCCTTTTGCGTATTGGCATCCGAGGATTGCATGCGCAGGCTCTTGGCCAGCTCCAGGCGTTGCTCGATGGGCAAGGCAAGAATCTGGGCCTGCCACTCGGGGTCCCGTGCCATGGCGCGAAACTTCATGTATTCCTCGTCGCCGGTGCAGAGACTGTCGCCGTGCATCAGCAGCACCGTCTGACGGCCGAGCGTCGCGAGACAGGGATCGTCGAGCAGGGTGGCGCCGGCGGCGGCGGCGAAGTCCTCGCCGACCAGGAAGTCGCGATTGCCGTGCATGAAATAGAGCTGGGTGCCGGCATCGCTGAGACGCCTCAGTGCCTCGATGACCTGGCGTTCCAGGTCACCGAGATAATCGTCGCCGATCCAGGCCTCGAAGATATCGCCAAGCAGGTAGAGCGTGTCGGCGTGACGTGCGTCGCGTTCCAGGTAATCCAGGAAACCGCGCGTGATGTCCGGTTGGCCCGTATGGAGGTGCAAGTCGGAAATCAGCAGGGTGGTCATCGTGCTGGCGTCCTCGTGAACGTGGCGAGAAGGAAGCGGAAGGGCGATGCCGTGCCCGCGGGCACGGCGACGCGTAACGATCAGTCTTCGACGTAGGCGCGCTGGAGAATGACGTCTTCGGCGGGTACGTCGGCATGCATGCCGCGGCGCGTGGTGGGGACGTTCTTGATCTTCTCGACGACGTCCATGCCCTCGACGACTTCGCCGAAGACACAGTAACCCCAGCCTTGCATGGACTTGTCGCGGTGGTTGAGGAAGTCGTTGTCGGCGACGTTGATGAAGAACTGTGCGCTCGCGGAGTGCGGGTCCTGGGTGCGCGCCATGGCGACGCTGCCCTTGACGTTCTTCAGGCCGTTGTCGGCCTCGTTGTCGATCGGCGCGCGCGTGGGCTTCTGCTCGAACTGGGTGTCGAAGCCGCCGCCCTGCACCATGAAGCCGTCGATGACACGATGGAACAGGGTGTCGTCGTAATGACCGTCGCGCACGTACTGCTCGAAATTGGCAGCGGTCTTCGGGGCGTTGTCATGGTCGAGGCGCAGGCGAATGCTGCCGTAATTGGTTTGCAGAACGATCATGGGCGTATCCTGGCAAGAGAACTGAGCGTGACTTGGCGTCGCGCGCTGGCGTCGCGCTATAATAGCGGCTTTGCACCCGCGGGCGAAACCGTGTCGAGGCGCCAGCCGATGCTTCGATGCGCCCTCCGGTCACTCCGCGAACGAACAGAGGTTCTTTGAGACAGCCCATGAGCGTAGACAGCCACTCCGCCCCGAACTTCATCCGCAATCAGGTTCGCGAGGAAATCGAGGCCGGTCGCCAGGATACCATCGTCACTCGGTTTCCTCCGGAACCCAACGGTTTCCTGCATATCGGTCATGCCAAGTCGATCTGTCTGAATTTCGGGCTTGCCGAGCAGTTTGGCGGTCAATGCCATCTGCGTTTCGACGACACCAACCCCGCCAAGGAAGAACAAGCGTACATCGATGCCATCAAGGCCGATATCGCCTGGCTCGGGTTCGAGTGGAACGGGGCGGTACGTTACGCCTCGGATTATTTCGACCAGCTCTACGCCTGGGCGCAGCACCTGGTGCGTGAAGGCAAGGCCTATGTCGATGATCTGTCGCCGGACGAGATTCGCGAGTATCGCGGCACCCTGACCGAACCCGGCACGCCGAGTCCCTATCGCGACCGGTCGCCCGAGGAGAACCTCGACCTGCTGGAACGCATGCGTCAAGGCGAGTTCGCCGAAGGCGAGAAGGTCCTGCGTGCCAAGATCGACATGGCGGCCTCCAACATCAACATGCGCGATCCGATCCTCTATCGCGTGCGCCACGCGCGTCATCATCAGACGGGCGACAAGTGGAAGATCTATCCGTCCTACGACTTCACCCACGGGCAGTCGGATGCGATCGAGGGCGTCACGCATTCCTTGTGCACGCTGGAGTTCGAGGACCATCGACCGCTCTATGAATGGTTCCTCGACAATCTGCCGGTACCGAGCAAGCCCCGTCAGATCGAGTTCGCGCGTCTCAATCTGGCACACACGGTCACGTCCAAGCGCAAGCTCAAGCTGCTGGTCGACCAGGGGCTCGTCGATGGCTGGGACGACCCGCGCATGCCGACGATTTCGGGGATGCGTCGCCGGGGCTACACGCCGGCGTCGTTGCGCAAGTTCTGCGAGATGATCGGCGTGACGCGCGCCGACGGCGGCATGGTGGATATCGCCATGCTGTATCACGCGATCCGCTCCGATCTCGAGGATAACGCGCCGCGCGCGATGTGCGTGCTCAAGCCGCTCAAGGTGGTGCTGACGAACCTGCCCGAAGATCATCGCGAGACCTTCGAAGTGGCCGGGCATCCGGCGCGTGACGACATGGGCGTGCGTCAGCTGCCGCTGACGCGCGAGATCTGGATCGACCAGGACGACTTCATGGAGGAGCCGCCCAAGAAGTTCTTCCGCCTGGCGCCCGGCAAGGAAGTGCGTCTGCGCAATGCCTACGTGATCCGTTGCGACGAGGTCATCAAGGACGCCCAGGGCGAGGTGCAGGAGCTGCATTGCAGCGTCGATCTCGACACGCTGGGCAAGAACCCTGAGGGGCGCAAGGTGAAGGGGGTCATTCACTGGGTGAGCGCTGCGGATGCCGTGCCGGTGGAGGTGCGCCTCTACGACAACCTGTTTCAGGTCGAGGCGCCGGATCGCGACCGTGACGGCGATTTTCTCGAGCACCTCAACCCCGAATCGCTGCGTATCGTCGAAGGCTACGCCGAGCCGAGCCTGGCCGAGGTCGAGCCCGAAAGCCGCTACCAGTTCGAACGCGTGGGTTACTTCTGTGCCGACCGTCACGCCTGTCAGGATGGCAAGCGTGTATTCAATCGTACGGTCGGGCTCAAGGATGGTTGGGCCAAGGCACAGAAGAAAGGCTGAGAGGGGATTGCCGTGCAGATCTACAACACGCTGACGCGACGCAAGGAAACGTTCACGCCGCTCGACGCGGGGCGGGTGCGCATGTACGTGTGCGGTATCACCGTCTACGACTACTGCCACATCGGGCATGCCCGCGTCATGGTGGCGTTCGACATGATCACGCGCTACCTGCGCTGGCGTGGTTTCGAGGTCGACTATGTGCGCAATATCACCGACATCGACGACAAGATCCTTAAGCGTGCCGAGGAAAACGACGAGCCGATCGCGGCGTTGACCGAGCGCATGATCGCGGCCATGCATGAGGACGAGGGCCGCCTCGGCGTGCTGCGCCCTGACCGCGAGCCGCGTGCCACGGCGCATGTCGATGACATCGTCGCCATGGTCCAGCGTCTGATCGACAAGGGGTACGCGTATCCGGCCGCCAACGGCGACGTGTACTACCGGGTGCGCCGCTTCGAGGGCTACGGCAAGCTGAGCAATCGCGACCTCGATGACATGCGTGCCGGGTCGCGTGTCGAGGTCGAGACCGCCAAGGAAGACCCCCTGGATTTCGTGCTGTGGAAGGCGGCCAAGCCGGGCGAGGCAAGCTGGCCGTCACCCTGGGGCGATGGGCGGCCGGGATGGCATATCGAGTGCTCGGCGATGTCGACCTGCTGCCTGGGCGATACCTTCGACATTCATGGCGGGGGGCCGGATCTGGTGTTCCCGCACCATGAGAACGAGATCGCGCAGAGCGAGGCGGCAACGGGTCGGCCTTACGTCAACACCTGGATGCATGCCGGAGCGGTGCGGGTCGATCAGGAGAAGATGTCCAAGTCACTGGGCAATTTCTTCACGATCCGGGAAGTGCTGGAAGCGCATGCGCCGGAAGTCGTGCGCTACCTGCTCCTGGCAAGCCATTATCGCAGCCCGATCAATTATGCGCCGGATGCCTTGAGCGACGCGCGTCGTTCGCTGGAGCGCTTCTACAACGCGCTCCAGGGAGTCGCTCCGGTGGCCGGCGAGGTGGCGGCGGGGTATCGCGAACGTTTCATCGCCGCGATGGATGATGACTTCAATACCGCCGAGGCGCTGGCGGTGCTGTTCGATCTGGCGCGCGAGTTGAATCGCGCCAAGCAGGAGGCGCCCGCGCATGCGCCGGCTCTGGCGCATGAGCTCAAGGAGCTGGGCGGTGTGCTGGGCTTGTTCGGCCAGGACCCCGAAGGTTTCTTGCAGGCGGGCGCGGGCCGGCTGCCGATGAGCGAGGAAGACATTGAGGCGCGCATCGAGGCGCGGGCACAGGCCAAGAAAGCCAAGGATTTCGCCACCGCCGATGGCATTCGCGACGAGCTCGCGGCGCTCGGGATCGTGTTGAAGGATGGTCGCGACGGTACGACCTGGGTCGTCGAGGGCGACTGACCGCCACCGGGCAGTGCCTTTGTCCCCACGCAAAAAAGCCGCGATCACGGATCGCGGCTTTTTTGCATCTCAAGGCTGTTGGCGGTATGGGGTTCTTGGCAAAGACCCTTTTCTCCCCTTTCTTTGCCTTGTCGCTGTCACCCGTCATCGCGGGGAAGGTGCATTCTTAGCTCGCAGTGCCCAGCCGCTTGACCATGGCTTCGACCATCATCGCCGAGTGCGTTGCGGCTTTCTCGATGAAGGCCTGGAAGGAGAGGTCCGACTCCTTGCCGGCGATATCGGACAGCGCACGAATGACCACGAAGGGGCAGCCGTACAGATGGCACGTCTGGGCGATGGCAGCCGCTTCCATTTCCGCGGCCAGCATGCTCGGAAAGCGTTCGCGGGCCTGGTCGACCGCGGCCTTGTCGGCCATGAAGATGTCACCGGTGCAGATGAGGCCTTCCGCGACGCGCAGCTCGCCGAGTCCCTCGATGCATTCGCGGGCGACGTTCACCAGATGAGGGTCGGGTGCGTAAGCGGCCGGCATCTGCGGGACCTGGCCGTATTCGTAGCCGAACACCACCGCGTCGACATCGTGATGACGCACCTCGCTGGAAATGACCACATCGCCGACGTCGAGGTCGACGCCGAAGCCGCCTGCCGAGCCGGTGTTGATCACCGCATCCGGCTGATAGGCTTCGAGCAGTTGCGTGGTGCCGACGGCGGCATTCACCTTGCCGATTCCCGACTGCAGAATGACGACCTCGACGCCATGCAGGTGGCCCGAATGGAATGTCGAGCCGGCATGCTGGCGGGTCTGGCGGTTTTCCAGATGCGAGGCGAGGCGTTCGACTTCCTCGGCCATGGCACCGATGATGGCAATCTTGCGCATTTGGAGTGTGACCCCTCTATCGATCAGGCGAACACCTGGTTCCATTCATTGCGCTTGGCCAGCAGGTCGCGTGCCAGGGCTTGAGCGCCTTCGAGACTGTGGCTGGCGGCCCAGCCGCACTGCATTTCGTTGCAGGCCGGCACTTCCTTGGCGACGAGCACGTCGTTGAGGGTCTTGTCGATGAGGTCGAGCACGTCGTCGTAATCGTCGTGGTTGATCAGCGTGACGTAGAAGCCGGTCTGGCAGCCCATGGGGCTGATGTCGAGCATCTTGTCGGTGTGGTTGCGCGACAATTCGGCCATCAGGTGTTCCAGGGAATGCAGGGCGGGCATTTCCATGTGGGCCTTGTTCGGCTGGCAGATACGCAGATCGTACTTGTGAATCGCATCGCCGTGATCGCCGGTCTTGATCCCGGCCAGGCGTACATAGGGCGCCTTGACCTTGGTATGGTCGAGGTTGAAGCTCTCGACGTTCATTTCTTTGTCGCTCATCTCTCCACTCCTTTCTCGAACTGGATGTAGCCGTTCATTGTAACGCCTGTACGCTAGGCGTGCATGCCGTCGTGCAGTTCGGCGGCGAACAGCGTGTTTTCCAGCAGGGAAGCCACCGTCATGGGTCCCACGCCCCCCGGTACGGGCGTGATGTAGCTGGCGCGCGCCGCGGCGGGGGCGAACTCCACGTCACCGGCGAGCTTGCCGTCGTCCTGACGGTTGATCCCCACATCGATGACCACGGCGCCTTCCTTGACCCATTCGCCCTTGACCAGTCCCGGCCGCCCGACGGCGACGACGAGAAGATCGGCGCGCCGTACGTGTGATTCGAGGTCACGGGTGAAACGGTGGCAGACCGTGGTCGTGCTGCCGGCCAGCATCAGCTCCAGGGCCATGGGGCGGCCGACGATATTGGAGGCGCCCACGATGACCGCGTCCAGGCCGCGCGCATGAATGCCGCTTTCCTGCAATAGCGTCATGATGCCCTTGGGGGTGCAAGGGCGCAGGACCGGCAGTCGCTGAGCGAGTCGGCCGAGGTTGTAAGGATGGAAGCCATCGACGTCCTTGTCGGGGCGAATCCGCTCGAGAATCGGGCGGGCGTCGAGATGGTCGGGCAGTGGCAACTGGACCAGAATGCCGTCGATGCTGCAGTCGGCATTCAGCGAGTCGATCAACGCCTCGAGGTCGGCCTGCGTGGTGTCGGCCGGCAGCTTGTGCTGCACCGAGTGCACCCCGGCCTTGTCGCAGGCGCGATGCTTGTTGCGAACGTACACCTCGGAGGCGGGGTCTTCACCGACGAGGACGACCGCGAGCCCCGGTGCGCGCTTGCCTTCCTGGCGGCGTGCCTGGACCTGGCGAGATACCTGTTCGCGGACATTAGCGGCAATCGCCTTGCCGTCGATCAACTGAGCGGTCATCGACTCGTTCCTTTGGCTTGCTAGGCCCGGTGTCGGGCGGCGTTAAAAGAGGCGCAATTTTCGCACGCTGGGAGGCGCAGTCAATGTATCCTTGCCGCGCCCCTGGCGAAGAGGGAGGCGTAAGGGCTTGACCTGGCAAGGAAGATGCGTACAATACGTTGCGCATCGACGGGCTCGATTGGCCTTGCCCAAACGGTCTCGGGGCGACGGGGTATAGCGCAGTCTGGTAGCGCGCCTGCTTTGGGAGCAGGATGTCGGGGGTTCAAATCCCTCTACCCCGACCAGCATCCGGATCCTTTAGAGGATCGGTTCTCGGTTGAGCCTGTGCCGGCGTGACATCAAGGCGCTCATAGCTCAACCGGATAGAGCAACGGCCTTCTAAGCCGTAGGTTGCAGGTTCGAGTCCTGCTGGGCGCGCCATGTCGCGTGCTTGTCGATGAAGGGCATTGCCCGTTGCGTGTCGAGTCATGGTGGATGTAGCTCAGTGGTAGAGCCCCGGATTGTGGCTCCGGTGGTCGTGGGTTCGATCCCCATCATCCACCCCAAGCTCGAATGTCACGCAGTCTATCGTCGTCGTGGTGGATGTAGCTCAGTGGTAGAGCCCCGGATTGTGGCTCCGGTGGTCGTGGGTTCGATCCCCATCATCCACCCCAGCGATGACAACCTTCCTTTCGTGCTTCATTCGTTTCTCCTTCGTCTCGTTGCTGTCGATTGCGGTCGATACGCGTGCGTTGCATCCGTGTGGCCAGGAACTGCTCGTCGATATCGCCATTGCGACGTTTGACGTGCTTTTTTCATCCCGTTTCCCTTGTAAGATGGGCCTTGTAGCCCCATAAACCACGCAATGGCGCTTGCCAGCGCGAATGGGGATTCATAGAATCCTCGTCTTATACGTATTTTCAGAACGCCCCCTGTCGGTAGAGGATCATTCATGCAAGTTTCCGTTGAGTCGACTTCCCAGATCGAACGTCGCGTCACCGTCCAAGTGCCGGCTGCCGAGGTCGATCAAGCCGTGGCTACCCGTCTGCAGGAAACCGCCAAGAACGTGCGGCTGAACGGCTTTCGGCGTGGCAAGATTCCGCTGACGGTCGTTCGCCAGCGTTTCGGCCGAGAAGTCCGCAACGAGGTGGTGGGCGAAATGATGCGCCAGCACTATGTGCAGGCGATTACCCAGGAGAGCCTCAACCCGGCGGGATCGCCGCAGGTCGAGCCGACCGTCGATGAAGACGGCAAGGACCTGGAGTTCGTCGCGACGCTCGAGGTCTACCCCGAATTCGAGCTCAACTCGATCGAAAACACCGAGATCGAGCGTCCCCAGGCAGAGGTGACCGAGGCCGACGTCGATCAGATGATCGAAACGCTGCGCACCCAGCATGCCGAATGGGAAGCGGTCGATCGTGCGGCGGCCAATGGCGACCAGGTGACCATCGACTTCGAAGGTTACCTGGGCGACGAACCCTTCGAAGGCGGTGCCGCCGAAGGTCACGAGCTCGAGCTGGGCTCCAACAGCTTCATTCCCGGTTTCGAAGAGCAGCTGGTGGGTGCCAAGGCCGGCGACGAGCTCGAGATCAAGGTGACGTTCCCCGAGGACTATCAGGCGGCGCATCTGGCGGGCCAGGAAGCCACCTTCAAGGTGAAGGTGCACAAGGTCGCCGGCAAGCAGCTGCCGGAAGTCGACGATGAATTCATCAAGCGTTTCGGTGTCGAAGAGGGTGGTGTTGCCGCGTTCCGCGCCGACGTGCAGAAGAACATGGAGCACGAGCTTTCCCAGGCCGTGACCAATCGCGTCAAGCAGCAGGCTCTGGAAGCGTTGCAGCAGGCCAACGACATTCCGGTCCCGCAGTCGCTGATCCAGCAGGAGACCCAGGGACTCAAGCGTCAGGCCGCGCAGCAGTTCGGCCTCGGCGAGGACTTCGACGTCTCCCAGCTGCCGGACGAACTGTTCGCCGATCAGGCGAAGAAGCGCGTGCAGGTCGGGCTGTTGCTGGCCGAAGTCGTCAAGGTCAATGAACTCGACGCAAGCGACGACGAGATCAAGGCGCGTGTCGAGGAGCTGGCGCAGCAGTACCAGCAGCCCGAACAAGTGATCGAGTATTACCTCAAGAACGACGAAATGAAGAACCAGATCAAGTCCTCGGTTCTTGAAGACAAGGCAGTTGACAAGCTGCTGGAGCAGGCTCAGGTTAAGGATGTCGAGATGTCCTACGAGCAAGCCCTGCAGGCGGCACAGCAGCAGGAAGGTGCGGAAGAAGAGGCGCAGGAAGAGACCAGCGCCTGAGCCCCTTCGCGCATGCCGTCGCAAGTGCCTGGACCCGGCTACGGCCGGGTCTCTAGTCACTGAAGCAATCAGTCATCGGATTAAGGAAGCCACGCAATGGGCAATGAGTTCGATATCAGCAACGCCGGCGGTCTAGTCCCCATGGTGGTGGAGCAGAATGCGCGTGGTGAGCGGGCCTATGATATTTATTCCCGCCTGCTGAAAGAGCGTGTCATCTTTCTGATTGGCCCGGTGGAAGACTACATGGCCAATCTGGTGGTGGCGCAGATGCTGTTTCTCGAATCCGAGAACCCGGACAAGGACATCCACCTGTACATCAATTCACCGGGAGGTTCGGTGACGGCGGGGATGTCCATCTACGACACCATGCAGTTCATCAAGCCGGACGTGTCGACCGTATGTGTCGGACAGGCCGCCAGCATGGGGGCATTGCTGCTCGCCGGTGGTGCCGCAGGCAAGCGTTACTGCCTGCCACACTCGCGGATGATGATCCACCAGCCGCTGGGCGGTTACCAGGGCCAGGCCGCGGATATCGAGATCCATACCAAAGAGATTCTCAACATCCGTCAGCAGCTCAACGAGATCCTCGCCAAGCACACCGGTCAGGATGCGGAAACGGTGGCTCGGGACACGGATCGCGACAATTTCATGAATGGCACGCAGGCGGTGGAGTACGGCCTCATCGATGCCATGCTGGATAAGCGCCCCGTATCCTGATAGCGTCTGATGACACTTGATGACTCATAGCGAGACATGCATTTATTACCGGCAGCCCGTCAGGGATGCCGCTATGACGAGGTACGCGAATGGCTGACGGCAAAGGCAAAGACGAGAGCGGCAAGTTGCTGTACTGCTCGTTCTGCGGCAAGAATCAGAACGAAGTGCGCAAGCTGATCGCGGGTCCTTCCGTCTACATCTGCGACGAATGTGTCGATCTATGCAACGACATCATTCGCGAAGAAGTGCTGGAAGCCGATGCCGAGGGCGATGAAGAACGCCTGCCGGCACCGCGCGAGATCCGCAATACGCTGGACGACTACGTGATCGGTCAGGATCGCGCCAAGCGTGTGTTGTCCGTGGCGGTCTACAATCACTACAAGCGTCTTCGTGCCGACGTGAAGTCGGAAGACGTCGAGCTGGGCAAGTCGAACATCCTGCTGATCGGTCCGACCGGCAGCGGCAAGACATTGCTGGCCGAGACCATGGCCCGGCTGCTCAATGTGCCGTTCACGATCGCCGATGCGACGACCCTGACCGAAGCCGGCTACGTTGGCGAGGATGTCGAGAACATCATCCAGAAGCTGTTGCAGAAATGCGATTACGATGTCGACAAGGCGCAGCGCGGCATCGTCTATATCGATGAGATCGACAAGATTTCGCGCAAGTCCGACAATCCTTCGATCACTCGTGACGTATCCGGCGAAGGCGTGCAGCAGGCCCTGCTCAAGCTGATCGAGGGCACCACGGCCTCGATACCGCCCCAGGGCGGCCGCAAGCATCCCCAGCAGGAATTCCTGCAGGTCGATACCAGCAACATGCTGTTCATCGTGGGGGGCGCGTTCGCCGGTCTGGAGAAGGTGATCCGCGATCGTGTCGAGAAGGGTGGCATCGGCTTCAATGCTGAGGTGAAGAGCAAGGACTCCGAGAAGGCGATGGGGGATATCCTCGCTGGCGTCGAGCCCGAGGATCTGGTCAAGTTCGGCTTGATTCCCGAGTTCGTGGGGCGTGTCCCGGTCATTGCCACGCTGACCGAGCTCAGCGAAGAAGCCTTGATCCAGATTCTCACCGAGCCCAAGAACTCGTTGATCAAGCAGTACGTCCATCTGTTCGCGATGGAAGGCGTCGAGCTGGAGTTCCGCGAGGATGCCCTGCGCGCCGTGGCGCACAAGGCCATGGCGCGCAACACCGGTGCGCGCGGGCTGCGCTCGATTCTGGAGTCCGTGCTGCTCGATACCATGTACGAGGTGCCCTCGCTGGAGGACGTCACCAAGGTGGTGATCGATGCCTCGGTCATTACCGGCGACAGCGAGCCGCTTCTGATCTACTCCCAGCAGGAAGAGAGCAAGGTGGCCGGCAAGGACGGTTGATGCCCGGTCGAGCCATCCTGGGGGCCTGAGGGCCCCCTTTTCGTATTGAACCTACCGCCGCGCCATGAAACCGACGGGCTGCACGGTTGCATCGCATGGGATGCGCCCCCATTTCCCAGGCATTAGTGCCGTCTCGCGGCCCATCCACCGATTTTGTTGAGGAACGTCTGCGATGGAGCAGAACGCTGAACAGACCTTAAGTCTTCCCCTTTTGCCGCTGCGGGACGTGGTCGTCTATCCGCAGATGGTGATTCCGCTGTTCGTGGGGCGCGAGAAATCGATTCGCGCGCTCGAGACGGCCATGGAAAACGACAAGCGTATCTTGCTCGTGGCCCAGCGTGAGGCGAGTCAGGACGATCCGGAATTCGGCGACCTTTTCGATGTCGGGACCGTGGCCGAGATCATGCAACTTCTCAAGTTGCCGGACGGCACCGTCAAGGTATTGATCGAAGGTGACTATCGCGCCGACATTCGTGATGTCCATGAGGACGCGTCCGGTTATGTATCGGCCGAGGCCACGCGTCGCGAGAGCGAGGCATTGACCGAGCGCGAGCAGGAATCGCTCGTGCGGGTCCTGCTGAATCAGTTCGAGCAATATGTAAAGCTGTCCAAGAAGGTGCCCAACGAAGTCCTCAATTCGTTGTCCGGCATCGAGGACCCGAGCCGCCTGGTCGATACGATCTGCGCGCACTTGTCGCTCAAGATCGGCGACAAGCAGGAGCTGCTCGAGATGGATCGCGTACGCGATCGCATCGAGCACCTGATGGCCTTGATCGAGTCCGAGATCGATCTGTTGCAGGTGGAAAAGCGCATCCGTTCGCGGGTCAAGGACCAGATGGAGAAGTCCCAGCGCGAGTACTATCTCAACGAGCAGATGAAGGCCATCCAGAAGGAGATGGGCGAGCTCGAGAACGCGCCCAACGAGGCCGACAAGTACGAGCAGCTGATCGAGTCGTCCGGCATGCCCAAGGAAGCGGCCGACAAGGCGCGCCAGGAGCTGGGCAAGCTCAAGATGATGGCGCCGACATCCGCCGAGGCGACCGTGGTGCGTTCGTACCTCGATTGGCTGGTGGCGGTACCCTGGAAGAAGCGCTCGCGCGTGCGGCACGACCTGGTGCATGCCCAGAAGGTGCTCGACGAGGACCATTACGGGCTGGAAGAGGTCAAGGAGCGCATCCTCGAGTACCTGGCCGTGCAGAAGCGCGTCAAGAAGCTCAAGGGGCCGGTGCTGTGCCTGGTGGGCCCGCCCGGGGTCGGCAAGACCTCGCTCGGTCAGTCGATCGCACGGGCGACCAACCGGCGTTACGTGCGCCTGGCGCTGGGGGGTATCCGCGACGAGTCCGAGATTCGCGGGCATCGCCGTACTTACATCGGCTCGCTGCCCGGCAAGCTGATTCAGCGCATGAGCAAGGCCGAGGTACGCAACCCGCTCTTCTTGCTCGACGAGGTCGACAAGATCGGCATGGATCATCGCGGCGACCCCTCGTCGGCGTTGCTCGAAGTACTCGACCCCGAGCAGAACAATACCTTCAGCGACCATTACCTGGAGCTGGATTACGACCTCTCCGACGTCATGTTCATCTGCACCGCCAACTCGATGAACATCCCGGAGCCGCTGCTCGACCGCATGGAGATCATTCGCCTGCCCGGTTACACGGAAGACGAAAAGCTCGCCATCGCCAAGCGTTACCTGGTGCCCAAGCAGCTCAAGGCCAACGGGCTCAAGGAGGACGAGCTGAGCTTCTCTGACGAATCTCTGCTCGAGCTGGTGCGTTATTACACCCGCGAGGCGGGCGTTCGTGAGCTGGAGCGCCAGATCGCCAAGGTGAGCCGCAAGGTGCTGCGCGAACGTGTCGAGGCCGAGAAGCAGCAAGGTGCGAAAGGGCCGCAACTGCTGGCGGCTGCGGACATCGAGACCTATGCCGGCGTGCGTCGCTACAGCTATGGCCTGGCCGATAAGGAAGACCAGGTCGGGCGCGTCACGGGGCTGGCCTGGACATCGGTGGGGGGCGAGCTGCTCAACATCGAGTCGGTGGTCTCCCCGGGCAAGGGGCGCCTGAACAAGACCGGTTCGCTCGGCGATGTGATGAAAGAGTCGGTGAGTGCGGCGCTTACCGTGGTGCGGGCACGCGCCGAAGCGCTGGGTATCGATCCCGAGCGCTTCGAGAAAGAGGACCTCCACATTCACGTCCCCGAGGGCGCCACGCCCAAGGATGGGCCGAGTGCGGGCATCGCCATGGTGACGGCGATGGTCTCGGCCTACACCGGGCGTCCGGTGCACTGTGACGTGGCCATGACCGGTGAAGTCAACCTGCGTGGCGAGGTCATGCCGATCGGCGGGCTCAAGGAGAAATTGCTGGCGGCGCGACGCGGTGGTATAAAGACGGTGCTCATACCGGAGGAAAATCGCCGGGATCTCAAGGAAGTGCCGGACAATATCAAGGATGCCCTGGATATCCGGCCCGTCAAATGGATTGATGAAGTTCTCGACGCGGCGCTGGTGGAAAAAGCAGAGGTGGAAAGCGGTGAATCCCTAGCGGAAACCAGCCAACCGACGCGTTCCAATATCAGCACGCATTGACAGAATTTAGCGGCCATGACGCGGTTTGAATCCGCGCATGGCGCGGCTCGGCGCGAAGCTTTCTTGACAAGAGTTTCGTGGCATTGCTATAAATTCCAGCCTTTGTTGTGACGCTTCAGGCAGTGGAAGTTTCGCGCCGATTTCCAGTCATTACCGAAACAGTCAAGGGGTGAAGTGTGAACAAGTCCGAGCTGATCGAAGCCATTGCTGCATCTGCCGACATTCCCAAGGCGGCTGCAGGCCGTGCGCTCGACGCCATGGTCGATACCGTCACCGATAGTCTGAAGAAGGGCGACTCCGTCGCGCTGGTCGGCTTCGGCACATTCTCTGTCAAAGAGCGTGCCGCGCGCACTGGCCGCAACCCGCAGACCGGGCAGACGATCGAAATCAGCGCCGCCAAGGTGCCGACGTTCAAGGCCGGCAAGGCGCTCAAGGATTCGGTCAACTAAGACCGGTTCGAGTGGGGCCGGGGCGATCGCCATGAGCGTGACGCATGACGTAAGCCGTGTCTGAAGCGAGATGTCGTGTCGGTTCGGTCCACCCAAGGAGGCGCATCGCGTGAGCGATGCGCCTTTTTCGTGTCGGGGGCAGGTGCACGAGATGTGAGCCCGTTTTGACCGGGACACACTCGATGCCGGTATAATCCGCTCTGGTTTCAAGAATCTCCATCACGTCGAGGCAAGCATGCTGCAACGAATTCGAGAAGGCTCTCAGGGGTGGGTCGCCAAAATGATCGTGGGTGCGATCATAGTGACGTTCGCGCTCTTCGGGGCCGAGTCCCTCGTCGGGGTCTTCACCTCAGGCAGCGACGATATCGCGACCGTCAACGGCGAGCCGATCAAGCGCCAGGCGGTCGAGTTGCAGGTGCAACGTGGCATTCGTTCCGGCCAAGTGCCCCCTGAGCAGGAGCGTGAACTCCGCGCACAGGTGATCGACCAGATGATCACCACGGAGTTGCTGGATCAATATGCCGAGGAGGGGGGCATGCACCTCTCCGATGCGCAGATCGACCAGCTCATCGTCAGTCGTCCCGAATTCCAGGACTCCGAGGGCAATTTCTCCCAGGAGCTCTTCTCCAATCGTCTTGCCAGCGCGGGGTACACCCCCCTGTCGTTTCGTCGCGAGTTGCGTCGTGACATGAAGCGTCAGCAGCTGCAGCAGGGGGTGGCACTTTCCACGTTCGTGCTGCCGGGAGAAGCCGAGCGTCTGCAAGCCCTGCAGAATCAGACGCGTGACTTCCGCTATGCGTCGTTGACGGCCGACGATCTCGAAGCGCCGGTCGAGGTCACCGAGAGCGACATGCAGGCGTATTACGAGGCGCACCAGGATCAGTACCAGCGTCCCGAACAGGTCAAGGTGGCGTATGTCGTACTGAATCAGCAGGACGTGGCTCAGGACGTCGACGTCGATGAGCAGCAGCTGAGGGATGCCTACGCTGCCGAGCGCGAGGACGCGCCGCGCGAAGTGGCGCATGTCATGGTCGATTACGGCGATGAACGTTCGCGGGACGAGGCCATGGCACGCATCGAAGAAGCGCAAGGCCAGCTCGCCGAGGGTGCCGATTTCGCCGATGTGGCAGCCGAGTATTCGGATGACGCGACCACGGCGAATAAGGGCGGCAACCTGGGCGTGATCAACCGCGGCTTTTTCGGCGACGCCTTCGATGATGCGGCGTTCTCGCTGGATGAGGGCCAGGTCTCCTCGGTGGTCGATAGTGGCGATGGCCTGCATCTGATCAAGGTCACCGATATCGACATGCCGAGCTTCGACGAGCAGCGCGACGAGCTCGCCGAGCAGGTTCGTCTCGACAACTCCCGCGACGCCTTCAATGAGCGCGCCCAGCAACTCGAGGATCGCAGCTACGCCGCGGACGATCTGCAAAGCGTCGCCGATGAGCTGGGGCTCGATGTGCAGACCAGCGACTGGGTATCCGCCGACAGTGCCGAGGGGGTGCTGGCCGAGCCGGGCATGATGGATGCGGCATTCAGCGAGGACGTGCTCGAGAATGGCTATAACAGCGATGTGATCGAGCTCGACGACCAGCGCCGCGCCGTATTGCGCGTTGTCGACCATCGTGAGGCCACGACCTTGTCGCTGGATGAAGTGAGCGAGCGTGTGCGTGAAGCGACGCGCGAGGTCAAGACGCGCGAGGCCCTCGAAGCGCGTGCCGAACGTCTCGTCGCATCACTCCGCAATGGCGATGCGGTGTCCCTCGACTGGCAGCAGGTCGACGATGCAACCCGCCGGGGAGACGCGGCGCCCGAGCCCGTGTTGCGTCAGGCCTTCCGCTTGCCGCATCCCAACGATGGCCAGACCTACGGACACGCGATGACCGACGCCGGCGTCGCGATCATCGAGCTGACGCAGGTACGCGATGGGGATGCCGAAGAAGCTGGCAACAGCGCGCGAATGGCGGAACGCCTGCGTGCACAGGCGGCGATTCAAGGGCTGACCGAGTCACTGCGCGAAGACGCCGAGATCGAACGGGACTAGACGCTCGCCTGCAAGGCGGCAAATGAAAGCGCGGCTCATGGAGCCGCGCTTTTTTTATGTCGTCGTGGCCGTCACGATGCCGCGGGAGATCGGCCCTGGACACGCCGGGAAGCGGTCAGCCGGTCTGGTGCTCCAGCTCCTGGAGGATCACCAGCGCTTGTTCCCGGGTGTCGCCACAAACCGCCCGGTCATATTCGAAGGCGTGGCACACGGCGGGACGCCGCGGGTCGCCGAACAAGCGGCAGAGGTTATCGTCATCGAGTTGGATACAGCGCACTCCCGCCGGCTTGCCATCCGGCATGCCGGGAATGGGAGAGCTGATGCTGGGGGCGATGCAGCAAGCGCCACAGCCGGCGCGGCAGGACATACGAGACTCCTTCGTCATGCGTCGTCATGAGTCGTCGCTGGTGGCATGGCATCCGCCATGGCCCCCTTGTCGATGCCTTCGAAGGCCTGGACACGGATGCGGCTGCCGGTATCGCGGGCGATGGTATCGGCCAGCCAGGCGGCGATGTGCTCGATGGTGGTCGGCGTCGACAGCAGATGACAACGTTGTCTCGGGAGCTTGAGAGAGAAGCGCCCCTGAGCGGCCTGGTAGGCAACGCTCAGCTCGTCCAGGGGCTGTTCGTCGAACGGCGTGTCGAGGTCCTCGTCGTGGATCAGGTAACTGGCATCGAGTGCCTGTGCCCATTGCGCTTCGAGAGCGGCATCGCGCCGTCCGTCGCGCCAGATATGCAAGCGCGAACGATGACCGTGGGCGATGCGCTGACAGTTGCCCGTGTGATGCTTGAGACCATGGCTGTAGGTATAGGCGGCAGTCTCAATCTCTTCGTCGCGAAGACGCAGGCGGATCGTGTCGACCTTGGCCGGTGGCCGACGGCTCAGCTCGCTCGACAGATGGATGGCCAGACGATCGGCGGTGATCTCTGGCCAGGGGAGCAGGGTGAAGCTCTGTCGGGGGCCACGGACTTCCATGCGGTAGGGGAGCTGCGTGCACAGGCACAGGCCTTCGGCGCAGTCGACGACCTGGATGCCCGCTGCCTCGGTGGGTACCAGCAGGGTGTGGTCGAGCCCCGCATCGAGACGTGACTTGATCCAGGGCTTGACCTCGCCGAAGTCGAACAGCATGCCATCGGGGCCCAGCTCGCCGTCGAGTTCGGCATCGACATGCCAGCTGACGCCCGTCAGCCCGTGTTCGGGCGACCACAGCGACGCATCGATGTGGGTGAGATGATTGACGAAAAGGGTCATCAGTCGATTCCCGCGATCTTGTGGGTTTGCAGCGCGAGGCGCCATTGCGGATGGTCGAGGCAGTAGGCGACGGTATCCGTCATGGTCGTGCCTTGCCCGCCACGGGGCGCGAGATCCATCGGCTGCAGGAAGAAATGCGCAAAGTCCAGATGCGTGAAATTCGCCGGCGGCGCGTCGTCCTGGGGATAGACCAGCTTGAGTTCATCGCCCTGCGTGATTCTCAACGGTGCGTCGCCCTTGGGGCTCACGCACAGCCAGTCGATGCCGTCGGGCGGTGTCAGCGTACCGTTGGTTTCGACGGCGACCTCGAACCCATGGGCACGCATCGCCGTGATCAGTGCCGTGTCGAGTTGCAGCAGCGGCTCCCCGCCCGTGAAGACCACATAGGGCGTTGCGGCCGTGTCGTCGGTGCCGGGCCAGAGTCGGTGCAGGTGCGTGGCGAGGGCATGCGCGTCCGCGAAGCGTCCGCCGTTCTGCCCGTCGGTGCCGACGAAGTCGGTATCGCAGAAACGGCAACGGCTCTGCGCACGATCGCGTTCCCGTCCCGACCAGAGGTTGCACCCCGTGAAGCGACAGAAGACGCTGGCCCGTCCGGCGCGTGCACCTTCGCCCTGCAAGGTATAGAACGCTTCCTTGACGCTGTACATCAGTCAGAGGCTCCCGCACCGGCATAGACCAGAGGGTCCGTCACGCCCTGGGCGGCGAAGGCCGCGAGACGTTCACGACAGCTGCCGCAGTGACCGCAGGAGCGCTCGGCGCCGAGATAGCAGGTCCAGGTCTGCGCGTAGTCGAGACCCATCGCCAGGCCATCGGCGAGAATCTCTTCCTTGCTGGCGTGCAGATAGGGCGCCGCGATGCGCACGGGGGTGAAGTCGGCGATGGCCGCGACATCGTTCATCCGCTCGACGAACTCGGGGCGGCAATCCGGATAAAGCACGTGGTCGCCGCCGTGGGCGCCGTAGAAACACACGTTGGCGCCGATATTGACGGCATGGCCGATGGCCAGCGATAGCAGGATCATGTTGCGGTTGGGAACCACCGTGGCCGCCATGTTATCGGCATCGTAGTCACCGTCGGGCATGGTCTGGGTGGCGTCGGTCAGGGCCGAGTTGCCGATCAATCCGTGAATGGCACGGATATCGACGACTTGATGCGCGATGCCGAGCCGCTGACAGACATCATGAGCGGTTTCCAGTTCGCGGGAGTGGCGCTGACCGTAGTGGAATGACAGCGCGTGTACCTCGAAACCGGCGCGCAGCGCGCGGTGAAGTACGGTGTAGGAATCCATTCCGCCGGAATAGATGACCACGGCCTTGGTGGTGTCTTCGGGCGAGGTGATGGCGGTAACGGCGCTTTCCCCGGCGTGTTGGCGCCGGGGAGAATGACGGGGAAGGTCCGACATGAGGCATTGTCCTGAGCGGAGAATTTATAGCGCCCAGCGTGTGGTGGCACGCCTGGGAAATACGCCCGGGATCCGGTCCGGACGAAGCGCGCATAGTGTAACCGGCACACCGTTCGCCGGCTAGTCGTTGAGGATCAGGCCGTCGCGTCTTCCTGCGCGGCTCGGGCGGCGCCCGCGAACCGTGTCATGCAAGCGCGCTGCGTTCGCCGCACAGTGGGCTGAGGAAGCGATGACGGCGCTGTGCATCCGTCAGTGGTTGTGCCAGGACATGGGTGAGCTTGGTGAAGGCTGCCTCGGGGGTCATGTCGTCGCCGGCCAGCACGCCGGCATCACCGAGTGCCTGGCCGCTGGCATAGGTCTCCAGGGCCACCGGCCCATGCGGGCACTGGCTGACCACTGCCAATAGCTTGCCGGCGCCACTGGCGGTAACCAGGGCCCCCGCCAGGTGCGGGTCGTCGGGCATGTTGCCGCTGCCCCAGCATTCGAGCACGGCCCCCCGCACGCTGTCCTCGTCGAGCAGGGTCGCGACCTGACGGGCCTGGATGCCCGGCCACAGCGCCAGGCGCACGACCGACGACGTCGTCGACAGATCGGGCAGTTCGAAGCGGGGTGCGCCGCTCGGCGACAACAGCCGAGAGGGGTACAAGACCGGAGCGCCGTCGATGCATTCTCCCAGCAGTGGCCAGTTGGGCGAAGCAAAGCCGTCGAAGGCGTGGGTGTCCCATTTGCGGCTGCGGCAGCCGCGCATGAGCTTGCCCGCGAAGGCGACGGTGACTTCGGCAAGGCCGGGGAGTGCCGCGAAGCGCAGGGCCGTCTCGATGTTGCCCAGCGCATCGCTGCCTGGCGCTTCCAGCGGCTTCTGGGCGCCGGTCACGACCACTGGCTTGTCGATGCCCTGCAGCTGGAAGGCCAGACTCGAGGCGGTCCAGGCGAGCGTGTCGGTGCCATGCAGAACCACGAATCCCGCGTAGTCGGCATGCCGTGTGGCGATATCCCGTGCCAGTCGCTGCCAGTCGACGGGTGTCGCGCTGCTCGAATCGATGGGCGTTGCGTACTCGAGCATCTCGAAGGGAGGAATGCCATCGCCACGGGAGGCCGGCAAGCGCGAGATCGCCAGGCGCAGGCGTGCTTCGAAGTCGCCGGCGGGGCGCAGGCCGTGGGCGCTCTCGATCATGCCGAGGGTGCCCCCGGTATACAGGACAAGAATGGTGTTGGCAGTCGTCATGGCGATGGCATCCCGGCACGCAAGCGAATGAGCGCGCGATGATACCTAGTTATCGTCCTTGTCGGCTAGCGTCCAGCCGCGGGAGGGGGCGTCGGTCGTGGTATCGGGCTCGCGCGATGCGGTCTTGGCGCGTATCGCTTCCACGTCTTCGTGACTCACGAAGCGCAGCTGACCATCGCTGCGTTGCGGATGGCTGGTCAGGACGCCATCGAAGCGCCAGCACCGCTCCGGTACCCAGGAAACGCGGAATCGTCGACCTTGATAGTCGGCCTGCTGTTCGTCGATCAGACGCAGGCTTTCACGCAGCGGCAGCCGCGCGAAGAGGTCGGAATGCAGCACGTCGTGGTGATCGCCGATGCGGATGGGACCCACGAAACGGCCTTCGGCGAGTGCGCGCCGGCGACGCGACGGTCGCAGCGTGCCTTCCGCCATGCCGGCACCGCACAAGTGCAGGGTGGTCTCGTCGAGTTGCTTGATGACCCAGATGGCGACGCCGCGTCTCGGTGCCAGGCGATCCCGCAACCAGTCAAGCATGTCCAGCTCCTGCGCTGAGTGTCGAGTGAACGCGCGCGATGGTCATGCCATCGCGCGGGGCCATCATTCGCATTTACAGGTCGTGCCCGAGGATGACCTGGCAAATGGCAGCAAAGCTGCGCGCCTCGGGAGGATGCTCGAGATCGATGCCCAGCGCACGGCTGATATCGGAAGCCGAGACCAGACCGCGAATGATGGTCTTCCCGTCATCGACGGCCGTGATCAGCACGTGTTGATCCCCGAATGCCTTCAACGTTTCCACCAGATCGCCGACGCGAGCATTCTCCAGCTGTTCCAGCGAGAGGGAGTGCAGTTGCGCGCGGGGCGTTTGAATCATGTCGACCGTCACTTCCTCGCGCGGCACGTCGTGCTGCTGCATGGCGATGGTGATCTTGCGGCCACCGACCAGCTCGCGAGCGTTGACCACGCCGGTGAAGCGCCCATCGGGGCCGATGACCATGAGCAACCGCACGCCCGCCTGCTTCATGACGTTGAGGGCCTGATCGGTCGTGTTGGACGTCAGGATGGTCTGGGCGCGTTGCGCGGTGAAGTCGGTCAGCAGGCGCACGGCCGGGCTGTCCAGAGTCAGCTTGTGGCTGGCGGCGGGAGGCTGCGCGATGCCGCTGACGCCGTCCAGCGAGGCCAGAGGAAGCGTGTCATAGAAACGCGGTGTACGAGATGTCATGGTACGTTGCCCTCGGTAACGGGCCCGCCAAGCGCCGGTAACCGTGCAGGCAGGGTACTTGGCGGGCGTGGCTTACATGTGCGCGCGAAGGTCGCCGCGCACACTGTCGAGCAGAGTGATGAAATGGGTGTCCTGCTGATCGTCCTGACGGTCGATGCGGCATCCCATCTTCATGGTGCGTTGGACGAGAATCTCGTCGTAAATATCCAGCGTGACCTTGAGGGCGGGCTTGTCTCCCGGCGTGAGGGCGCCGTCCTCCAGCGTGAAGCTTTCCAGCAACGTGCCGCGCACACGCGTGATGCCTCCCTCGGCGAGCACGCGCCTCACGAAGAGCCAGCCCTCGCAGGCCAGCGATTCGCCATGCGGACGCTGACGCAGGAAGAGGGTGCGATAGCAGGCGCCTTCCGCCGCGCCTTTTTCCGCCATGCTGCGATATGCCTCGGCGACACGCGATGCCATTGCGCCGGATTCTGCCAGCTTGCGTACGGCCGCCTTATGCTCGCGATGAAGCTGATCCTGCTGTTGAAAACGTTGCCAGCGGGCATAGTCGGCGAAAAGCGATGTCGAATCCATCGTGGCTGAGGCTCCTTGCAGTCGGGTCAAGGTTCCCATCATCGCTCATCGGACCGTGACAATGCCAGCGCCAGGGCGGGCTCGCCTGCACGCACGTACCCGATGAAAGACGAAGTCGATCGGATTAAAGTTTCGGTGCTGCGTGCCGATGTACGAACAAAGCCCGTAAAGCGTGTCTTTTCGGCAATAGCGTCGACGGGCCTCATGGTAAAAAGATAAACCTGTTCAGTGAGGGTGTGTCATGCCAACGATTACTTCCCTGGGGGTGGGCTCCGGGCTCGATTTGAGTGGCTTGCTGGACCAGCTGAAAGAGGCCGAAAGCGCGAAGCTGGAGCCGATTAGCGACCAAAAGCAAAGTTACAAGGCCAAGTTGTCGGCCTTCGGGCGACTGGAAAATGCCCTTGAGTCCCTGCGCGAGTCGGCGACGGCGCTTGGGAAACCCGAGACGTTTCAGGCGCTGAGCAGCAAGATGCAGGGTGAGGCCGTCACCGTGTCGACGGACAGTACTGCCGTGCCCGGCCGTTATCAGGTGGAAGTCAGTGCCCTGGCCCAGTCCCAGACGCTGGCTTCGAGCGGTTTCGCGGAGGACGCCGAGCTGGCGACAGGGGAGCTGGCGTTCACCATCGGCGAGGAGGCGTTTTCGATCACCCTCGACGCCGACAACAACACCCTGGAAGGTCTGCGCGACGCGATCAACGATCAGGATGCCGGCATCAGTGCCTCGATCGTCAACGATGGCAGCGGCACGCCCCAGCGCCTGGTGCTGACCTCGACCGAGACCGGAGAAGCCAATCAGATCGGCATCTCGTCCACGGATGCGACCCTGCAGGCGGCGTTCGGCTTCGACGCCGCGGATCCCACCGCCAGCGACATGCGCCAAACCGTGGCCGCCCAGGATGCCCAGTTGAGCGTCAACGGCATCGAGATCACGAGTGCTTCGAATCGCGTCGAGGGTGCACTTCAGGGCGTGACCTTCGATCTGCAGGCGACCCACGAGACCGGGACGAGCGATGCGTTGACGCTCAGTCGTGATGACAAGGCCATCAAGGCATCCATCAACGACTTCGTGGACGCCTACAACTCCCTGCAGGACACCATGGCCAGTCTGACCTCCTTCGATGCGGAGTCGGGCGAGGCCGGTCAACTGCTCGGCAATTCCACGCTCAGAGGGGTGGAGTCGCAGTTGCGCAATGCCATGGGCAATGTCGGCGACGGCGATTACCGCCTGCTCGGCGATCTGGGCATCTCGCTGACCGTGGAGGGCAAGCTGGAAGTCGACGATGACGTCCTCGACGAGGCGGTCGAAGGCAATCTCCGCGATGTCAGCGCGTTCTTCGAGGGCAGCGACGGTAGCGACGGTTTTGCCGCCAAGCTGGATGCGGCACTGGGCACCATGCTTGACGAGGGCGGCTCGCTCGACGTCGCCACCAGCGGTATCGATACCAGTATCGAGCGTGTAGATGAGCGCTATACCAGCATGCAGGCTTCGATCGACGCCACCATCGCGCGTTATCGCGAGCAATTCGCCGATCTGGACTCCATGGTCGCTCAGATGAACTCGACCAGTTCGTATCTGACGCAGCAATTCAACAGCTTGAACGCACAACTGAATCAGTGAGGGGAGCTAACATGAACATGATGCGCGGGGCCCAGGCATACGCCCGTGTCGGTGTCGAGTCCGGGGTGATGTCTGCCAGCCCCCATCGACTCATCGTGATGCTGTTCGATGGCGCCCAGGCGGCCATTCGGGCGGCGAAGCTTCACATGGAAGATGGCAACATCGCTGCCAAGGGGCAGTCGATCTCCAAGGCCATGGACATCGTCAACAATGGTCTGGCGGCGGCGCTCGATCGTGAGCAGGGCGGTGAACTCGCGGAGCGGCTGGAGAGTCTGTATGACTATGTCGTCCGCCTGCTGATGAAGGCGAATCGGCATAACGATCAGGCCGCGCTCGATGAAGCGGCACGCCTGCTCGACGACATCGGCTCTGCCTGGCGCGAGATCGGTCCGCAAGTGGATGGAGCCTGACATGAGCGATGCGTCCGGCCGTCTCGACCTTTACGCGGACATGCTGGTGCGTTCGCGGGCCATGCTGGAAAGTGCGAACCAGCAGGAGTGGGACGCACTGATCCAGCAGCGTGCCCGGTTCGTGGCGGATGTCGAGAAGCTGCGGCGCGAGCCAGAGAGCGACCGTCTCACGGAACAGGAACGCCGGCATTGTGCTGAGCTACTCGAGGAGATTCTCGAGCACGATCGCGCCATACGGGAGCGCCTCGATGCGCGTTGCGAGGAACTGTCGCAATTGATCGGCAGTTCGCGGCGCCAGCAGGCACTGATGCGGGCCTACAACCAGGGGCAAGGAAAATTGTCGCAACGCATGCGCCCCTCGCCGGGCACTGAAGGCCGCACGTGAGCGGCATCAATCCCATCATCGACACGCTGCTTCATCAGGTGCTGGGGCAGCGTGTCGATACCCCCGTGGCACGGGATCTGCCCGAGCCGGTCAAGCCGATGTTGCCCGGCAATGCCATCGAGGCGTTCACCCAGGGCGGCGGACTCAAGCAAGGCGGTGCCTCCCAGGCCGAATTCACGCCGACGCGCCCCCAGGCGCCCCTCGAACAGGGCGCGGGTCTGCCCAGAGGGGGCGAGCCGTCCTCGTCTCCTGCATCCGCCGCCACGCATTTCAGTGCCGCCGCGCGCACCATCGCCGATGTGCTGGCGCGCTTCCCCGCACCGCAGTCATCGATCGTGTCTTCCCAGCCCTTGCTGGAAGCCGGGCAGACATCGCCGCGTGTGCTGGCGGCCCAATTGCAGCAAAACATTCAGCAAAGCGGGGTGTTCTACGAGTCGCACCTGGCGCGCTGGTTCAAGGGGGAGTGGTCGACGGCCGCACTATCGCGCGAGCCGCAAATGGCCTTGATGCCGCGTATGTCAGCAGGCGTCGGGGTTCCCGCTGCAATGCCCGGATCGGGTGCGGAGGGGCGTGCAGCCGACGGGTCGCCTTCCATGCCTCGCATGAACGTGGCCGACTCCCTGGCGACCATTACCACGCTGCGCCCGGTGCCATCGGCAAGCCCGGTGGCCGGTGCGCCTCGTGTCTTCGGCTCGGCGAGCCTGCCCGAGGCGGCGGCGCGAGCGGAAGCCGCCGTTCCCTCCCAGGCACAGGCACAATCACAGCAGGGGGCCGCGACATCCTCGCCATGGCAGCAACTCGGTGCGGACCAGAGCGAGACCCTGCAGTCGGTGGTGCGTCATCAGCTCGAGATGCTGGTCACGCCGACGCTTCGCTGGGAAGGCATGCTGTGGCCGGGGATCATGATGGCGATGACGCTGCAGCAGTGGGCAGGTGGCGAGCGTGGCGAAGCGGGCCAGGAAAGCGGCCAGCAACGCCATAACGCGCCTTGGCACAGCGAAATGAACATTTCCCTGCCGCACCTGGGGGATGTTCATATTGCCATGACACTGAAGGCCGAGCGTCTCTCCCTGTCGCTCTCAGCGCCTCGCAGCGAGACGCTGGAGCGCTTGTCGGCGCAGGCCGAGGCCTTGCATGGACGTCTCGATGCCTTGGGGGTCCAGGCAGTGATCGACGTGCGTGCCACCGATGAGACGAGCGAGGAAGGCCATGAGTGAGCGCAGCGATGATAGAAAGCGTGCCGTGGCACTGGCCTACCAGGATGCCTCGGCCGCGCCCGTCGTCGTTGCCAAGGGCTATGGCGAACTGGCCGAGCGTATCGTCGAGAAGGCCAAGCACGAAGGCATATTCGTGCACGATGCGCCTGAGCTGGTGGCGCTGTTGATGCAGGTCGACATGGATGCGGAAATTCCCCCCACCCTCTATCAGGTGATTGCCGAGTTGCTGGCCTGGGTCTATGACCTGGAACGAGAGCAGGCTTCCTTGGCCGAGTCGGCGCTTTCCGGTTCGCGTTAGTTCCCACGAACGTCTGCGACGTATTGACGCACCCGGTAACGGTAACGGACTAATTATAAGTTTCGTCATAGAGGCTTTGATTCCGTCAACAGGCCGATGGCTAGGGCACTTTCATGCTTTTTTGTGGTGCAGCATCGTACTCCTGTGTGGGCGGCCTCATCCCTTTTTTGTAATATTTTGTTGGTCCTCCTGTAGGAGATGTTGAATCTTTTCATAAAAACGTCTCAAAATGATGCGACGGTAAGAATCGAGTCAGCCAAGAGAAGCGACTCACCGGAGAGAGGCCAAAGAAGTCTCCTTCACCAAAATAACGTCGTACGCAGGGAAACTTTATGGAAACCGATAGCCTTCTGGATGATATCCAAGATATCAACCTGTCCTACCTGCTGCTCGCGCAGCGCATGATCAGCGAAGATCGCACCACCGCGCTTTTTCGCCTCAAGATCGACGACGAGATGGCGGACCTCATCGCGTCCTTGTCGATCAAACAGCTCACGCAACTCTCACGCACGAATCAACTGCTGTGCCGGCTCTGTTATGACGAGCCCGAGCAACTTCGCAAGCTGACGCACAATCAGCGCGAGCAGGGGTTGGGGCAGACGCATGCTGCCCTGTTGATGGCGAGCGCACGTAGCGAGTGCCCGTCCGTCTCTTCGAACTGAGGGGTAGCGTCGTGAGTGAGAAAAGCCTGGTCGGCGAGATGCTGCAAGTGCAGCTCGCCATCGAATTGATTGACCTCGGGGCACGCTTGCAGGTGCTCGAAACCGAGACCGACCTGAGTCGCGGCCGTTTGATCAAGCTCTACAAGGAAGTGCGTGGCATGTCGCCCCCCAAGGGCATGCTGCCGTTTTCGACCGACTGGTTCATTACCTGGCTGCCGAACATTCATTCGTCTTTGTTTTACAACATCTACTGGAGTCTTCTCGAAGATTGCGGTTGCGAACGGATGTCGGCCTTCGTCAAGGCCTTTCGCCTGTACCTCGAGCAGGTGAGTCTCGACGAGAGCGAACCGGTACTGGGGCTGACCCGAGCCTGGACGCTGATCCGCTTCTTCGAGAGCGGCATGATGCAGCTCTCCGCGTGCACCAGTTGCGGTGGGCATTTCGTGGCGCACGCACACAGCCCGGACCAGGACTTCGTGTGTGGAATCTGCCAGCCTCCCTCGCGTGCCGGAAAGACGCGAAAAAAGCGTCAGGAAGAGCGCGCCGCGACCCCACGAAACCCCGTTCCTCTCAGTGAGCGGGACAGCATGACCGGGCGCCGGCTGGTCGCCAGAGGCATGTAAGGCCGCCATTTTCGAGCGATACCCCGAGAGGGCGACCGGGAGCGACGCAAGGCTTTTACGTTTTTTCATTCAAGCCGCGTCGCTTCCTGCCGATAGGGATATCAACGGGCCAGTCATGCATGTCGCTAGGAGCGTTCTGCTGTGTTGATTCTACTCGGCTATTTGGTTGTTATCGCATCGATCGGGGGCGGCTATACCCTGGTCGGCGGCCACTTCGGCGCACTCTTTCAACCATCCGAAATTCTCATGATCGTCGGGGCTGCCGTCGGTGCTTTCATCGCGGCCAACAATGGCAAGTCGATCAAGGCGACCCTGCGCACGTTCTCGAAGCTCAAGCGCACGACGAAATACAACAAGACGATGTACATGGAACTGATGGCGCTGCAGTACCGCCTGCTGACCAAGGCACGGCGGGACGGCATGCTGGCCATCGAGCGTGATATCGACGCCCCCGAGGACAGTGCCATCTTCTCGGACTATCCGAAGATAGCCAACGACCCCCTGATCATGGCCTTCATCACCGACTACCTGCGTCTGATGGTGAGCGGCAACATGGATCCCTTCGAGATCGATACGCTCATGGAGCATGAGATCGATACCTTCCAGCATGAGGCGGAAATCCCGGCGCACGCCCTGCATAGCGTCGGCGACGGCTTGCCGGCGTTCGGCATCGTCGCGGCCGTCATGGGCGTGGTGCATGCTCTGGGAGCCGCCGACCAGGGGGCGGCCGCGATGGGGCAGATGATCGCGCAGGCACTCGTGGGGACCTTCCTGGGCATCTTGCTGGCATACGGCTTCGTGCTTCCCGTGTCGCAACGTCTGCAGTTGCAGGTCACCGAGGCGATCAAGATGCTGCAGTGCGTCCGCGTGACGCTCATGGCCAGCCTCAACGGCATGGCGCCGCAGCTGGCGGTGGAGTTCGGGCGCAAGGCATTGTTCACGGCTGAGCGTCCCTCGTTCACCGAGCTCGAGGAGCATGTGCGCTCCGAGGGTAGTTCCACGCGCGGCACCGGGACGGGATAAGCATGAGCGAGCGTCGTCCGATCGTCGTCAAGCGCAAGAAGGTGGTCAGCAAGGGGCACCACGGAGGGAATTGGAAGATTGCCTACGCCGATTTCATGACGGCATTGATGGCACTGTTTCTCGTGCTCTGGATCCTGTCGATGGTGCCCAAGAACGAGCTCGACAATATCGCCGAGTATTTTCGCACGCCCCTGGCGGTGGCGCTGACCGGGGGAGACAAGTCTACCGCCAGTACCAGTGCGATCCCCGGCGGGGGCGCGGATCCCACCTTCTCGGAAGGCGAACGACGGCGCCTGGACATTCGCCAGCAGTCCCGGCCGAGCGACGAGATTCGTCGCCTGCGGGCGTTGCGCGAGCGGCTCGAGCGCGAAGTCAGAGAGGATCCCAATCTTCGTCAGATGAGTTCCCAGCTGCGCACCGACTTCATTCCCGAAGGGTTGCGGATTCAGCTCGTGGATACCGACAAGCGGCCCATGTTCGAGCTGGGGAGCGCGCGTCTTGCCCCCTACATGCGCGATCTGCTGCAGGCGCTCGCGCCGGAGCTCAATGACGTTCCCAACGCCATCAGCCTGACCGGACATACCGACGACCTGCGCTATGCCGGCGGGGAAAAGGGCTACAGCAACTGGGAGTTGTCCGCCGACCGAGCCAATGCCTCGCGTCGGGCCCTGGTGGCCGCAGGGCTCGATTCCAGCAAATTGCTGCGCGTTTCGGGGATGGGGGCGCGTGTCAATCTCGAAGGCACGCAGCCGAGCGATGCCGTCAACCGTCGCATCAGCATCGTCGTGCTGTCCGAGCGTGCCGCCGAGCAGATACGCGATCAAGGTGCGCCGGGGGCGTCGACCCCGGAGGGCGTCATAGACAGTGCGGCAAGCACGCAAGACGCGACGCTATCACCCACGCAGGGTGCCAACTCGCTGATGCACAACGCGCTTCCCCAAGTCTACGAGCGCACCGCCGGTGGCGGTGAAGGGCAAGATCAGTCATCGCCCTGAGGGCGCTTGACAGGGCGGCGAGCGAGACGAGGCGCAAGACGAAGGGGGCGCGGCATGCGAGACATGACATGGGGGGTAGGCGAGCGTTCGAGTACCACACAACGCAGCGACTCGCTCGCACGGGCATTTATGCAGTGTTTCCCTAACGATCACGATCACGTGGAAAGAGCATGGATATAACCGAATTCTACGAGACCTTTTTCGAAGAGGCCGAAGAGCTTTTGGGCGACATGGAACGCCATCTGCTCGAACTGGATGTCGATGAGCCGGACCCGGAACAGCTCAACGCCATTTTCCGTGCCGCGCATTCGATCAAGGGGGGTGCGGGGACGTTCGGGTTCAGCGTGCTCCAGGAAACCACGCACATGCTCGAAAACTTGCTGGATAACGCCAGGCAAGGCGAGCTCAAGTTGCGCACGGATATCGTCGACCTCTTTCTGGAAACCAAGGACATGCTTCACGACCAGCTTGATGCCTATCGCAATGGCGCCGAACCGGACCCGGAGGCCTACGCTCGTATCTGCCAGACGCTGAAACAGCTGGCGCTGGAAGAACTCGGGCATAGCGTGGGCAGCGACAGCGAAGCGGATGCCGCTCCCGCCGCCGGTGACGCTGGCGACGAGACGTCGTCAGCGCAGCAGGACGCCGCCGCCACTCCCGACACCGAGCAGCCTGTGGATGAGGCGGCGGAAGACAGTGGCTGGCTGAAAGTGGCGCTGTTGAACGTATCCGACAAGGATCGTGAGCTGCTCGTCGAAGAGCTGGGCAACCTGGGCACCATCAACGAACAGCATGGCGATGCCTCGCGTTACGAAGTGGTACTGGAAAGTGCCACCAGCCGTGACGATATCGAAGCCGTCATGTGCTTCATCGTCGAGCCGGAGCAGTTGAGCATCACCGCGATACCCGCCCCCGGCAGTGCCGAAACGTCCGCGGCGCCCGCCGCCGACATGCCGGAGCCCCCGGCGGAAGACACCGCGTCTCAGCCCCGGGAAGACAAGCCGGCCGAAAAACAGCCGGCCGAGAGTGCGCCGGCGACACCCGGCAAGGTCGAGCCGGCGAACAAGAAGCCGGCCAAGAAAAAGGCCGGCGCCGAGTCGGCGACGATCCGTGTGCCCGTCGAGAAAGTCGATCAGATCATCAACCTCGTCGGCGAGCTGATCATCACCCAGTCGATGCTCGAGCAGACCGCCAGCGAGCTGGACGCGGTCGCGCATGGGCCCTTGGTCAACGGCATGAACCTGCTGCAGCGCAATGCCCGCGACCTGCAGGAGTCGGTGATGTCGATCCGCATGGTTCCCATGGACTATGTGTTCAGCCGCTTTCCTCGTCTCGTGCGGGATCTCACCGGCAAGCTGGGCAAGGATATCGAGCTGGTCACCGAAGGGCAGTCCACCGAGCTCGACAAGAGCCTGACCGAGCGCATCATCGACCCGCTGACTCACCTGGTGCGCAACAGTCTCGATCACGGTATCGAAATGCCCGATGCCCGCGAAGCGGTAGGCAAGCCGCGCACCGGCAAGCTGACCCTGTCCGCGCAGCACCAGGGCGGCAACATCCTCATCGAGGTGAAGGATGATGGGGGCGGCCTCAACCGCGACAAGATCCTGGCCAAGGCGGCGCATAACGGTCTGGCCGTGTCCGACAGCATGAGCGACGACGAGGTCTGGCAGCTCATCTTCGCGCCGGGCTTCTCGACCGCCGACCAGGTGAGCGACGTCTCCGGCCGCGGGGTGGGCATGGATGTCGTCAAGCGCAATATTCAGGCCATGGGCGGCCACGTCGAGATCCAGTCCTGGCCCGGCGAGGGCACCACGACCCGCGTGGTGCTGCCGCTGACCCTGGCCATTCTCGACGGCATGTCGATCAAGAGCGGGCAGGAAGTCTTCATTCTGCCGCTGTCGGCGGTACTCGAATCCCTGCAGCCGAGTCATGACGACATCTATTCGATGGCCGGCGACGACAAGCTGCTCAAGGTGCGTGACGAATATCTGCCCCTGATCGCCTTGCACGACATCCTGCACATCCAGGGAGCCGAGCGGGACCCGACCCGCTGCATCGCGGTCATTCTGCAAGCCGAGGGGCGCCGTTATGCCTTGCTCGTCGACGACCTGGTCGGCCAGCAGCAGGTGGTGGTCAAGAATCTCGAAACCAATTATCGCAAGGTGCCGGGGATTTCCGCGGCGACGATCCTCGGGGACGGCAGCGTGGCGTTGATCCTCGACGTCGCCGATGTCAACCGCTTGCATCGTCAGCGCTCCAGCGCTCCCAAGCACGCTGAAAACACCGTATCACGCCAGGAGGACGTAGTTTCATGAGTGACATGACCCAGGCTGCCGAGGCGGCCATCGACACCCAAAGTCAGGAATACCTGGTCTTCTCGCTGGGCAGTGAAGAGTATGCCGTCGATATTCTGAAAGTGCAGGAGATTCGCGGTTACGAAAACGTGACGCGCATCGCCAATGCGCCTGACTTCATCAAGGGCGTTACCAACCTGCGTGGCGTGATCGTTCCCATCGTTGATCTGCGCATCAAGTTCAATCTCGACAAGGTCGAGTACGAAGGGCAGACCGTGGTGATCGTGGTCAACGTCTCCGACCGCATCGTGGGGATCGTCGTCGACGGTGTCTCCGATGTCATGACGCTGTCGTCGGATCAGATCAAGCCCGCCCCCGAGTTCGGGGTGACGCTTTCCGCCGATTTCCTCAGTGGATTGGGCAGCCTCGAGGATCGCATGCTCGTCATCGTGGACATCGAGAAGCTGCTGACCAGCGAAGAGATGGCACTGGTCGAGCAGCAAACCAAATAACGACACCAGCGGCCGCGTCGAGAGATGTCGCGGCATAAATCAATAAAAACAGAACACCAGGGAACCGTACCATGCGCAACAACCAGCCCGTTACCCAGCGCGAGCACGAGCTCGCGGATGAAGATTACCTGCTGTCCCGTACGGACGTGAAAGGGGTCATCACCTACGCGAATCCGGCCTTCGTCGCGATCAGTGGCTTCACCTACGACGAGCTCGTGGGGTCGCCGCACAACATCGTGCGTCACCCGGACATGCCGCCGACGGCATTCGACAATATGTGGGCGACGCTCAAGAAAGGGGAAATCTGGACCGGGCTGGTCAAGAACCGCTGCAAGAACGGTGATTTCTACTGGGTGCATGCGACCGTGACGCCGATCTTCGAGGGCGGCGAGGTGGTCGGCTATACCTCGGTGCGTGTCAAACCCTCCGCCCGGGCCCGTGCCGAGGCAGAGCGTACCTATGCCGCCTTGTCCGCGGGCAAGCGCCGCGGGGTCAAGCTCGAGCGCGGGGCGATTCAGCATACCGGTTTGCTGGCGCGCCTGAAGCGCCTCAGGGTCAATACCTTCAAGGGCCGCCTGGTGAGCATGGTGGTGGTTGCGGTGCTGATGCTGGCCGTCAGCAGTGCACTCTCGATGGTGAGCCTGCAGGGTGCGGGTGCCAAGCTGCAGGACTTGTCCCAGCAAGGGCTGGAAGACGTGGCACGTCTGCAGCAAATCGACCAGTTGATGTCGAGCGGTCGCGAACTGGTCGACAAGCCGGTGAGCAACCCGATGTCGGGTGACATGGAGGCGGTGACGGCCGAGGCCGAGGCACTGATGGCCCGGCTCGGCAAGACCTGGGATGCCTATTATCAGGGCCGCCCCGACAACCATACCGAAGCCGCCGAGGCCTTCGATGCCGCCGTCCAGCGCTACCTGAACGATGGCATGCAGGTCGTGCTCGACACGCTCAACGCGGGCGATTTCTACGAAGCCTATGTCGCCTACAACGATGTGCTGCAGGGCGAGCGCGGCGAGACCAGCGAGCTTCTCAACAGCCTGGTCGACGAAAAGCGCAGCGCCGCGTTGGACATGGCCAACGAGGCCGCCGAGACCCAGCAGACCATGCTCATGTGGCAGGCCGGTGTCTTGATCGCGGGGGTGGTCGTGCTGGTGCTGCTGGGCATCTTCACGGTGCGCTCGACGTTGCGGCCGGTTCGTGAAGCGCTCGACTTCTCCCTGCAGATCGCAGCCGGCAACCTGGGGGCCACCCTCAAGGGCGGCAAGCAGGACGAGATCGGGCGCTTGACGCGTGCGCTGGATACCATGCGCCGCAGCCTGGGCAACATCGTCAAGGAAGTGAACGAAAACGTGGGAGTGGTGACGCCGGCGACGCGCAATATCGCCGAGGGCAACGAAGATCTTTCCTCGCGTACCGAGCAGCAGGCGGCGTCACTGGCGCAGACCGCGTCGAGCATGGAGGAGATGACCGCCACGGTGAAGCAGAATGCCGATAACGCGCGCCAGGCCAGCCAGCTTTCCAGCACTGCCAGCGACACGGTGCGCCAGAGCGGCGAGGTGATGGGGCAGGTGGTCAGCACCATGGGGCGCATCCGCGACAGTTCGCACCAGGTGGCCGATATCGTCGGCATGATCGACTCGATCGCCTTTCAGACCAATATCCTGGCCTTGAACGCGTCCGTGGAAGCCGCTCGGGCCGGCGAGCAGGGCCGCGGGTTCGCCGTCGTTGCCGGTGAGGTGCGCAACCTGGCGAGTCGCAGTGCGCAGGCGTCCAAGGAAATCCGTGAGCTGATCGACAATTCGACCAAGGAAGTCGAAGGCGGCACGGAGCTGGTGCGCCAGGCCGAGAGCAGCATCGAGGAAGTCGTCAACTCGGTTGCTCGCGTCAACGACATCATGAACGAGATCACGGCGGCATCCGACGAGCAGAGCAGTGGCATCGAGCAGATCAACCAGGCCATCACCCAGATGGACGATGTGACTCAGCAGAATGCCCGCCGTGTACAAGAGACGGCTTCTGTCGCGGCGAACCTGGAACAAAGCGTCACCGAGCTGTCGCGGTCGGTGGCCGTCTTCCGTCTCTCGGGGAGTGGCTTCGAAACCGTGCGCCGCAACAAGGCCTCGGGCGCCTTGCCGTCCTCGCAAACGTCGTCCTCGCAAGCGTCGTCATCGCCTGGGCGCAGTCAGGGCAAGGGGGCGTCCGCACCGCAGCGCCGGGAAGCGCAGGCGGTGACGAAGCACGCGTCCGATGAGGGCCATAACCAGCGAGCCTTGCATGACAAGCGCTCGGCACATGAAGAGGAGTGGGAATCCTTTTGAGCGATTTTCGTCAGTTTCCTGCGCCGCAGGAGGAACATCCTGGCCTGTTCGGAACCGCCGACCGTGACCTCGAATTCACGGAGGCGGATTTCGACAAGATCCGTACGCTCATTTATCAGCGCGCCGGCATCGTGCTGGCGTCGCACAAGCGTGAAATGGCCTACAGCCGCTTGGCCAAGCGGCTGAGGCTGCACGGGATGCGCCGTTTCGCTGATTATCTGGACCGGCTGGATCGGCGGCCCGACTCCTCCGAGTGGGAGGCGTTCACCAACGCCCTGACGACGAACCTGACCTCTTTTTTCCGAGAAGCGCACCATTTCCCGCTGCTTGCGGAACATGTCAAGCAGGTGAGCGGCCCCGTGCGGATCTGGTGTGCGGCGGCCTCGACGGGCGAGGAGCCCTACTCGATCGCCATCACGCTCAGCGAGGCCCTGGGGAGTCGTGCGCAACAGGCTGAAGTCTTGGCCACGGACATCGATACCGATGCCTTGAACAAGGCGCGCCAGGGCATTTACTCAGTAGATCAGTTGGAAAAAGTCTCCGAGGAATATCGTCGGCGGTTCTTCCTGCGTGGCAGTGGCGCTCGCGCCGGCATGGCGAAAGTGCGGCCGGAGCTGGCGGCCATGGTCGACTTTCAGCCGCTCAACCTGACGGCGTCGGGATGGGCGGCCAAGGGACCCTTCGATGCCATTTTCTGCCGTAACATCATGATCTACTTCGACAAGGAAACCCAGGCACGCATCCTCGAGCGTTTCGCGCCCTTGTTGAAGCCCAATGGCCTCCTGTTCACCGGCCATTCGGAGAATTTCTCCTACCTGACCCAGAGTTTCAGGCTGCGAGGGCAGACCGTGTACGAATTATCGCGCTGACCCTTCAGCGTACATGGTACTGGCCGATAGTAGATCTATATGAGTGTGTCGTGCTCGACATCGTGGCGACAGGCGCGGCGCGCGTGGCCCCGCGTCACATGTGTGCATGAAGATTAAGGAGTAGTGGCGTTGACCTCGAACAAGATCAAGGTGCTGTGTGTCGATGATTCGGCGCTGATTCGCGATTTGATGAGCAAGATCATCGACAGCCAGCCGGACATGGAGGTCGTCGCCACGGCGCCGGATCCCCTGGTGGCGCGTGACTTGATCAAGCGCACCAATCCTGACGTCTTGACGCTGGACGTGGAAATGCCGCGCATGGACGGGCTCGACTTTCTCGAGCGGTTGATGCGCTTGCGACCCATGCCGGTATTGATGGTGTCGTCGCTGACCCAGAAGGGGTCGGAGATCACCTTGCGTGCGCTGGAGCTGGGGGCGGTCGATTTCGTCGCCAAGCCGGAAATGGGCATCCGCGAGGGCATGCTCGAGTACACGGAAATGATCGCCGACATGATTCGGGCGGCGGCGCGCTCGCGCCCGCGTGCCGTGGCCAAGCAGCCTCCGGCGAAGGACAAGGCTCCGCTCAAGGCGCCGCTGCTGTCGAGCGAGAAGGTGATCATCATCGGCGCCTCCACGGGGGGCACCGAAGCCATTCGTCATGTCCTCGAGCCCTTGCCGGCGAACAGCCCGGCGGTGCTGATCACACAGCACATGCCGGGGGGGTTCACGAAATCCTTTGCCGAGCGTCTCGACAAGCTTTGCCGGATCTCGGTCAAGGAGGCGGTCGACGGCGAGCGCGTGCTCCCCGGTCACGCCTATATCGCGCCGGGTGACTGGCACATGAAGCTGGCCCGTTCGGGCGCCAACTACGTGATACGCCTGGACGATGCGCCGCCCGTGAATCGCCATCGCCCTTCGGTGGACGTATTGTTCCACTCCGCGGCACAGAGTGCGGGGCGCAACGCCATCGGCGTGATTCTCACCGGTATGGGCCGGGATGGCGCGGCGGGCTTGCTGGAGATGCGTCAGGCCGGGAGCTACACCCTGGCCCAGGACGAAGAGAGCTGCGTGGTGTTCGGCATGCCGCGCGAGGCGATCGTCGCGGGGGCGGCAATCGATACCATTGCGCTCTCAGAGATCCCCGCTGCGCTGATGAAACGCGCCGAAGCCTCCGGGCGCGCGCAGCGGGTATGACCGCGATCTAGACAATAAACCGGGGCCACCCTTATTCATCACCGACTCAATCATTGCAACCGACGCCAGGGAACTCTTCAGGAGACGACATGGGAAAAATGCTGAACGACCTTTCGGTCAGGGCCAGCTTGACGATCGCATTGACCGTCATGGTCGTCATGTGCGCGATCATCAGCGCCATGGGATTCTATTCGAACCAGAAAAGCGCCGAGGCGATGGAGACCATCGGCACCATCGGGTTCGAGCAGACCAACACCATCAACCGCGCCACCGTGAACCTGATACGTGCGCGCGGTCTGCTGGCCAGCTACCGAAATGCGGTGGAAGCCGGGGATACCGAGCGAGCGCAAGACTTGCAGACAGCGGTTGCCAACGCCGTGGGCCAGGCAAGCGATCGTATCGATCAGTTCGCTCAGGTGACCAAGACGGATGCCGGACAAGAATACGCGGCACGCATCGACGAGGCTTTTGTCGCCTTGCGCGACGAAATCGAACGTGAAATGAACGCCGGCGAGGATGCCGTGCGTACCGAGGACGATCAGCGCATCAACCCGCTGATGGACGACCTCGACGATAGCGTGCGCGATTTCATCAAGTATGCCGAGGGGCGTGTCGGCGACGCCATCGTGGCGGATGCCGGCAACAGCCAGCTGATGGAAATCCTGTCCATCGTGCTGCTGGTTCTCGCCATCATCGTGGCGATTCTGGTGCGTCTGGTGCTCGTCAAGTCCGTGGTCAAGCCGCTGGATGAAGCGGTCGAGCATTGCGAACACATCGCCAAGGGCGACCTCTCGCACCATGTCGACGAACGTGGCAAGAACGAAATCGGCCGCCTGTTCAACGCCATGCGCGACATGCAGCAAGGCCTGGTGGGGACGGTCACCTCCGTGCGCGAGGCCAGCGGCTCGATTCATGGCGGGGCCCGCGAGATTGCCTCCGGGAACGCCGATTTGTCCTCGCGCACCGAGCAGCAGGCCGCCTCGCTCGAGGAAACCGCGTCGAGTATGGAAGAGCTGACCTCCACCGTGCGCCAGAACGCCGACAATGCGCGTCAGGCGAGTTCCCTGGCCAATGATGCCTCGACCACGGCCGGACGCGGCGGCGATGTCATGCAGGAGGTCTCCACGACCATGCAGGGCATCACCGAAAGCTCCAAGCAGATCTCCGATATCATCGGCATGATCGATTCGATCGCCTTCCAGACCAACATTCTGGCGCTCAACGCCTCGGTCGAGGCGGCGCGTGCCGGTGAACAGGGCCGCGGGTTCGCCGTGGTCGCCAGCGAGGTGCGCAACCTGGCCAGCCGCAGTGCCGAAGCCGCCAAGGAAATCAAGGGGCTGATCCACACCTCGACCACACAGATCGAGCAGGGCTCCGAGCTGGTCGGCAATGCCGAAACCACCATGCGCGACGTGGTGCAGGCCGTGAAGCGCGTCAGCGACATCATGGATGAAATTTCCGCGGCGTCGCAGGAGCAGAGCGACGGCATCGAGCAGGTGAGCCAGGCCGTGACCCAGATGGACCAGGTGACCCAGCAGAATGCCTCCCTGGTTCAGGAAGCCTCCAGCGCCTCCGCGTCGCTCGAGGAACAGGCGCAGCGCCTGGAAGACGTGGTGTCCACGTTCCGTCTGCCGGGCGGCAGCACGCGTCAGTTGTCGCGTGCCAATACGTCGCCCGGCAAGTCCGCCGGATCGTCCGCGACGCCATCGACCTCTGCGCAGGGTGCCTCTCAGCGTGTGCCGGCCAAGCGCGCGCCGGTCACCCAAGAAGAGGACGAGTGGGAAGAATTCTAAGCATGCCGCACGCCGGGTGGCGCCATGGGGCGTCACCCGGGCGGGGTTGTCAGTCAATGGGTCAGCTTTTAGTGAATCGGAGGATATATGGCGGACAAGAACATGAGCATTCTGGTCGTGGACGATTTCCCGACCATGCGGCGTATCGTGCGCAGCCTGCTCAAGGAACTGGGCTTCAACAATGTGGATGAAGCCGAGGACGGGCAGGAAGCGCTGAACAAACTGCGTGCCGGCGGCTTCGAATTCGTGGTGTCGGACTGGAACATGCCCAACCTCGATGGTCTCTCGATGCTCAAGGAGATTCGTCAGGACGATGCGTTGTCCGACCTGCCGGTACTGATGGTCACGGCGGAAGCCAAGAAAGAGAACATCATCGCTGCCGCACAGGCCGGGGCGAACGGTTATGTCGTGAAGCCATTCACTGCCGCGACGCTGGAAGAGAAGCTGGACAAGATTTTCGAGAAATTGGGCAAGTAAGTTCGCACGAGGGAGGCAGGCCATGAGCGGTGAAACGGAGCCGGAGAACAGCACGGATGGCACCCCCGCAGACGATCTGATCCATAAGATCGGCAAGATGACGCGCATGCTGCATGAAAGCATGCGCGAGCTGGGGCTGGACAAAGAGATCGAAAAAGCGGCCGAAGCGATTCCCGACGCACGGGATCGCCTCAGTTACGTCGCCGCCATGACCGAGCAGGCCGCTGAGCGGTCGTTGAACGCCATCGATCAGGCGCAACCGTTGCAGGAGCGCATGGAGACGGGGGCCGAGCAGCTCGACCGACGCTGGGAAGAGTGGTTCGCCGCGCCCGTCGAGCTGGACGATGCCAAGGAACTGGTCAGGGATACGCGTGCCTTTCTGCACGACGTGCCCACCCAGACCAAGGCGACCAACGCGCAGCTGCTCGAAATCATGATGGCCCAGGATTTTCAGGACCTGACCGGCCAGGTCATCAAGAAGATGATGGACGTCATCCGCGAGATCGAGCAGCAGCTGGTTCAGGTGCTGATCGATACCGCACCGGACAGCCATAACAAGGAAGAGCTGCAACAGCTCGCCGACGAGCGCTCGCGCAAGACCAAGAAAGGCGATGACGAGCTCCTCAACGGGCCTCAGGTCAAGCCCGAGGGTACCGATGTCGTCAACAGTCAGGACCAGGTCGACGATCTGCTCGACAGCCTGGGATTCTGACCTCCTCCCGACGCTGCCGGGGTTCGCCGGCAGCGTTTGGCGTCGCGTGCCTTGAATAACAGGGCATAGTGGGCGCTATTCCGATGATCGTCTTCTCCTCGTTGCCTCGAAAATAGCTCGCATTCGATGAACAGGCCGTTCGGCGACTGGGCTTTCGTCCAGGCGTGGGACGCCCGACGCTGCGACGTCAGAGAGGGTCATGGCCGAGGATAGCGACGAGGAAAAAACAGAAGACCCGACACCTCGACGACTCGACAAGGCGAAGGAAGATGGCGAAGTCGCGCGCTCGCGCGAATTGACCACTTTCATGCTGCTTGCCGTGGGGGTCGGGTCTTTGTGGTCGCTGGGGGGGCATCTCTATGACCGCATGGGCGTGGTCATGGAGCAATCGTTCCTGTTCTCGCGTGCCGAGGCGTTCGATACCGCCGTCTTGATGGCGCACGTCTGGACCCTGGGACAAAATACGCTGCTGGCCTTGCTGCCCTTGTTCCTCATCGTCACGGTGGTGGCGCTGACGGCGCCGGTCATGCTCGGCGGCTGGTTGATTTCCGGCAAGGCGCTGCAGCCCCAGATCTCCAAGCTGAACCCGCTCAAGGGCTTCAAGCGGATGTTCTCGTCGCAGGTGCTGGCCGAGCTGGGCAAGGCCGTGGCCAAGTCGGTGCTGGTCGGCGGCGTGGCCGTCGCGTTCCTGTGGTTGAATCGCGGCGATCTGCTGGGCCTGATGAGCCTGCCGCTCAGCGAAGCCCTGGCGCGGGGCATGGATCTCGCCGCCTTGTGCCTGTCCCTATGCGTGGCGATGCTCATCGTCGTGGTGCTCATCGACGTGCCGTTCCAGCTGTGGAGTTTCACCAAGAAGCTGCGCATGACGAAGGACGAGATCAAGAAAGAGCACAAGGAAACCGAGGGCGACCCCCAGGTCAAGGCGCGCATGCGTGCCCAGCAGCAGTCCATGGCGAGGCGCCGCATGATGGCCAAGGTGCCGGAAGCGGATGTCATCGTGACCAACCCCACGCATTATGCCGTGGCGCTGAGCTACGAGGGGAGTTACATGGAAGCCCCGCGCGTCGTGGCCAAGGGGTCGGATCTGGTCGCCACGCGCATTCGAGAACTCGGCGAGGCCCATGGCGTGCCACTGCTCGAAGCCCCGCCCTTGGCGCGTGCTCTGCATCAGCACGTGGACATCGACCAGGAAGTGCCGGCGACGCTGTATACCGCCGTGGCGGAAGTGCTCGCCTGGGCCTATCGCCTGAAACGCGTGCGCGAGGAGGGAGGTGACTGGCCTGATACGCCACACGACCTGCCCGTGCCGAATGAGTTGGACCCTTCCCAGCATAACGTTGCCGGAGCCAAGGACACGCCATGAATGCGTTAAGTCAGCTATGGGGGCGTCGTGAGTGGTTGAACGACACCCGTTTGAAGGTCCTGGCCGGACCCGTGTTGATCATCATGATCCTGGCCATGATGATCCTGCCACTGCCGGCATTCGTGCTGGACCTCTTGTTCACCTTCAACATCACGCTGGCGGTGATGGTGTTGCTGGTCAGCATGTTCACCCAGAAGCCTCTCGATTTCGCGGCCTTCCCGGCGGTCCTGCTGTTTTCGACCCTGCTGCGCCTGTCGCTCAACGTGGCCTCCACGCGCGTGGTGCTGATGGAGGGCCACGAGGGCGGCGACGCGGCCGGCAAGGTGATCGAGGCCTTCGGCGCCTTCCTGATCGGCGGTAACTTCGCCGTCGGGCTGGTGGTCTTCATGATCCTGGTGGTCATCAATTTCATGGTCATCACCAAGGGGGCGGGGCGCATCGCCGAGGTTGGCGCGCGCTTCACCCTGGATGCCATGCCCGGCAAGCAGATGGCCATCGATGCCGACCTCAATGCCGGCCTGATCGGCGAGGAAGATGCCCGGGCGCGGCGCCAGGAAATCTCCCAGGAAGCGGATTTCTACGGTTCCATGGACGGGGCCAGCAAGTTCGTGCGCGGCGACGCCATCGCCGGCATCATCATCATGCTCATCAACCTGATCGGTGGTCTGGCGATCGGCATGGCCCAGCACAGCCTGAGCTTCTCCGAGGCGGGGCATACCTACACCTTGCTGACCATCGGCGATGGTCTGGTGGCACAGATCCCGGCGCTGGTGATCTCCACCGCGGCGGGTGTCACCGTGTCGCGCGTCAATACCGACCAGGATGTCGGCCAGCAGTTGATCAGCCAGCTGTTCAACAATCCGCAGGTCTTGATGCTGGCCGCCGGTGTCATGGGCCTGCTGGGCCTGGTGCCGGGCATGCCCAACCTGGTGTTTTTGCTGTTCACCGTGCTGCTGGGGAGCCTGGCCTGGTGGATGTGGCGCCGCAATCAGCGCGAGGCCGCCCCCTCGACGGCAACGCCGCAGACACCGCCGCCGCAGCCCGAGGTACCTGAGGCCAGTTGGGATGACGTGCAACTGGTCGACACCCTGGGACTCGAGGTCGGCCATCGGCTGATCCCGCTCGTCGACCATCGTCAGCAGGGCGAGCTGCTGGGGCGCATCAAGAGCGTGCGCAAGAAATTCGCCCAGGATGTCGGCTTTCTGCCGCCGGTGGTGCATATCCGCGACAACCTGGAACTGGGTGCCTCGACGTACGTCATCACGCTCAAGGGCGTCGAAGTGGGGCGCGCCGATGCGCATCCGGGGCAATGGCTGGCCATCGACCCGGGTCAGGTGTCCGGCAAGGTGGAAGGCACGGTCACTCAGGACCCGGCCTTCGGTCTGCCTGCGGTATGGATCGACTCGGCGCAGCGTGAACGCGCGCAGGTCTACGGCTACACCGTGGTGGATGCGAGCACCGTGGTGGCCACGCACCTCAATCACTTGCTGCATCGTCATGCCAACGACATGCTGGGCCGCCAGGAGGTTCAGCAACTGCTCGACAAGATCGCCGCCGAGAACAAGTCCCTGGTCGAGGATGTGGTGCCCAAGCTGCTGTCGTTGACCGCGATGCAGCGCATCCTTCAGAACCTGCTGGCCGAGGAAGTCTCGATCCGCGACATGCGCACGATTCTCGACACCCTGGCCGAGCATGCGCCCCAGCAGTCCGATCCGCACGAACTCACGGCCATGGTGCGTGTCGCGCTGGGACGCTCGATCACCCAGCAGTGGTTCCCCGGCGACCAGGAGATGCACGTCATCGGCCTGGATGCCAACCTCGAGCAGGTCCTGACCCAGGCGTTGAGCAACGGCGGTGGCCTGGAGCCCGGGCTGGCCGACACGCTCATGGAGCAGGCGGTATCCGCCGTCGAGCGCCAGGAGGCGCGCGGCGACCCGGCCGTGCTGGTGGTGCAGCACGGCCTGCGGGCCTTGCTGGCGCGCTTCCTGCGCCGGCGCATCACCCACCTGGTGGTGATGTCGAACGCCGAAATTCCCGATGATCGTACCTTGCGTGTCACCACCACGATCGGAGCCCGTTCATGAGCGTGATGCGGTTCCTGGGCGTCAACAGTCGCGAGGCCATGCGTCAGGTGCGCGATGCGCTGGGCGACGACGCCCTGATTCTGTCCAACCGGCGTGTCGATGACGGGGTCGAGGTAGTGGCCGTGGCTGAAGACGCGCAGGCCTCCCTGGTCGAGCATGCCGAGTCGCGCCCCGCCGAAACGTCTTCCGCCGACGCCGCGTCGCCGGTGGGGCAAGAACGCCTGTACGCCGAAATGCAGGCCATGCGCGAGCTGCTGATGTCGCACATTGCCGAGACGCCGCGTGCCCGCAACGCGCGTCCCGGGGTACAAGGCGTGTTGCGCCAGCGGCTGATCACCGCCGGTTTCAGTGCGCGCCTGGTACGTGAAATGCTCGATGACCTGCCGGAGGAGTTCTCCCAGGCGACGCCCGACGACCCTGGCCTGCTCGCCTGGAGCCGTCGCCAGCTGGAAAGCCGCCTGGATGTCCTGGATGACGAGGCATCGATGCTCGAGCAGGGCGGCGTCTTCGCGTTGGTGGGGCCCACCGGCGTGGGCAAGACCACGACCACCGCCAAGTTCGCGGCGCGCTATGTCATGCGCTTCGGGGGGGACGATGTCGCTCTCGTCACCACCGACGACTACCGTATCGGCGCGCACGAACAATTGCGTATCTACGCACGCCTGCTGGGCGTCGATGTGCACGCGGTGCATCACGAGGACGATCTGGAAGGCTTGCTGACGCGCCTCGAGGGCAAGCGCATGGTGATCGTCGACACCGTCGGCATGAGTCAGCGCGATCAGCGCGTCGCCGGGCAGATCGCGCGACTCGGCGGCGCCGCGCGCCCGGTACGTCGTTTGCTGCTGCTCAATGCCGCCAGCCACGGCGATACGCTCGAAGAGGTCGTCGAGACCTATCAGCGGGCCTCGCGGGATGCCGGGGCGCCGCTCTATGGCTGCCTGCTGACCAAGGTGGACGAGGCACCTCGTCTGGGGGCGGTGCTCGATGTGGTCATGCGTCACCGGCTGCGTCTTTACTACGTGTCTCATGGGCAGCGGGTCCCCGAGGACATTCGTCTGGCCGAAGCCCCCGACCTGCTGGAAGAAGCACTGGCCGTGGAGCAGGGGTCGCCGTTCACCTACGATGAAAACGTGCTGACCGACATGCTGCGACCCTCCGCGTCCGGTCAGGGCGTGCAGGCGCTGTCTCGCGACCTGCTGGCGCAGCGACAGCAACTGGCAAGGGTCATGGCAACGCTGCAGGCGGCCGTTCCCGGGATGACACTGCTGATCGATGCCTGGCGACAGCGCGAGGCGCCGCGGGCCGCGCAACAGGCCTGGCTCGAACGCCACCTGGCGCCGCCGCCGATGATCGCGGCGATTCGCGAGGCCGAGGCCACGGGCCTGGTCTGGTCCGGCGGTCAGCCTCGCGGCATGGACTGGGTGCCGCCCATGCTGCCGCTGGATGCCAATGGCGATGTCTTGCCGCTGGCCTGGCCGCTGCATCGCTGGCCGCCGTCCGACGCCCAGCGCTTGACCCTGGCGCGTCGTCATCTGGGCAGTCACTGGGTGGTGTTCGCCCGGGTCCCGGAGAGCGATGTCCGGCAGCAATTGCACGATTCCGAGAGCCCCTGGCTGGCGCGGGTGCGCGTGCAGCAGCGCGTCTGGCATGCCGGCGAGCGACTGGCGGTCGGCGAGCTCGCCTCTCTCGCCGAGCCCTGCGGCCAGCATGTCTGTCGCCTGCGTGGACGTCCGCGACGCGTCACGCTCGCCCGCTTGCCGGTGGCCTTGTCCGAGCACGAGGCGCCGACCCTCAGCCTGTGGGTCGCCACGGCACATGACCCCGAGAACGGGCGGCAACGCGGCGTCTATCACTGGCTGGGGCAGGTCGGCGATGCGCTGGATATCGACATGCGCGCTTTCATCTACCGACAGACCGAGCAGGACGACCTGCCGCGCTTGATGCGGTCGGCCTGGCAGCAGCTGGGTGGCGTGTCGCCGCTCGATTGCGAGCTGCGCGTCTACCTGGCCGCACAACTGGCGGCACTGGCGTTGCGTCTGGATCTGAGCGATGCGGGCTGGGCGCTGGACACGCGTCCGGTGGTGCGGCGCCTGGCCGGGGAACGCAAGCGCATGAGCCCCGACACCTTGCTGGCGGGGTCGATCCATCTGCTGACGGCGCACGTGGCGCTGTCCCCGGATGAGTGAGGACGGCGATGAACGATCAAGCAGCGGGCCTGCGCGCCTACGCCAGTCAACGTCGCGACAAGGCCAGCCTGGTGACCATCGGGCGGCCCACGCCCCAGGCGGTGAATGCCACCTGCGAACGTCTTTCGGCACTCAGTGGCCTGGCCTGGGAGACGCTCCCCCTGGCGCTGGGCGAGGCGTCATCGGCGCAACGTTCCTCTCCGTACTGGGGGATCGGCGTGGCGCCCGGGGCGGAAGGATTGCAGGGCGCTTATCGCGACCTCAAGCAATGGTCCCAGCGCGAGCGTCTGCCCCCCCTGTTGATCATCCGCGACCCGGCGGCCTCCCAGGACATGCCGCTGGATAACCTGGTGGACGCGGCACGGCGTTTTCTGGGAATCAAGCTGTTCACCGACCCGGCCGACTGGCTGGCCCAGACCTTGCCCATGACCGAGTCCGGTGGCACGAGATGACGTGGTCGACGTCGCCCAGGACCCGGTGTCGCCATGGCGGCGGTCGCTTGATGGCGATCTTTATCCTGATGGGCATGCTGGCGTTGCCGGGCATGAACGCTGCCCCCGCTCTGGCAGCGGAGGCCGGCAGCTGGGCGGTGACTCTGCCGCGTGGCCCGTTGCTGACGACGCCGGGGCGTTCGGAATCCACCGCCGAATTGCGTTCCCCGGCGCCGCGCAACGTCGCCGGCGGACGCATCACCCGGGTCTCCTGGCGCTATGAGGTGTCCGACGACCGGCATGCGGTACGTGCCTGGCTCTGCCATCCCCGACGTTGCGTGGCACTGGCGTCGGGGCGTGGCGGTACCCGGCGTTTCGAGGGGCTGCCGGCCGACATGCCGTTCGTGCTGCGTTTCCGACGTGATGAAACGGCATCTTCGAGCATCCGCATTGGCCGGGTGCAGTTGATCGTGAACTACCGCTGAGCCCGGGCGGGCAGGGCAAAATCGGGAAAAGGCCCCTCAAGCGGCGGTTATTCCCGCCTTGTGAGGTGCCCCGTAACCTCAATAATGGCATGCGGGAGCGTCGCGCTACGCGCCGATCCGAACATCCGAGGCGAAAGTGATGTATACGGCACAGGGCAAAATCGACCAACATGCACTGCTCGAGCAATACATGCCGCTGGTCAGGCGTCATGCATTGGCGCTACAGGTGCGTCTGCCGGCCAGTGTCGAACTCGATGACCTGATTCAAGCCGGAATGGTGGGCTTGCTCGATGCGCTGGAGCGTTTCGATGCCACGCAAGGGGCAAGCTTTTCCACCTTTGCCAATCAGCGTGTGCGTGGCGCGATGATCGATGAGCTGCGCAGCCGTGACTGGATGCCGCGCAGCGTGCGGCGCAGCGCGCGTGCCCTGGATCAGGCGGTGCACAAGCTCGAGCAGACCCTGGGGCGCGCACCGGACGAGCGCGAGATCGCCAACGCGCTGGGGATGAGCGTGGAGGAGTATCACCAGCTGCTGCTGGATGCCAACAACGGCTACCTGCTGGGATTCGACGATGTGGTGTCCGAGCTGGGCGAGCCCCCCGGTGGCGACACGGCGCCGGCCACGCCTCACGATGCCTTGCTGCAAGGCGATGCCCGTACGCATCTCGTCGCGGCCATCGAGCACCTGCCCGAGCGCGAAAAGCTCTTGCTGGGCCTTTATTACCAGGAAGAGCTCAACCTCAAGGAAATCGGCGCCGTGCTGGGCGTCAGCGAGTCGCGGGTGTGTCAGTTGCATAGCCAGGCGGTCGCCAGGCTGCGTGCCCGGCTGGCGGCCTAGTGGCATCGCCTCCGGGTCACCGATTCGGCGCCGGAGCTTTTCTACCGCAAGGCGCTGGCTGTCGTCACCCTTTCGTCGTCACTCTTCTTCGTCACGCGCCCTGGGCGTTGCGGCGTTTAGCATGACGGTACGGTTGCGTCCGTACTCCTTGGCTTCATAGAGCGCTTCGTCGGCGCGTTCGAACATGCTGTCCTCGTCCAGGCCGGGGGTATGGTACGTCGCGCCGATACTAATCGTGAGCGCGAGTTCCTTGCCGTCATCGAGTGTCACGGGCGTGGCGGCGACGGTCCGCCGGATTCGCTCGGCCACTTCCACGACCCGGTCCTCGGGAACCGTCATCAGCATGCAGAATTCCTCGCCGCCATAACGTGCCACGGCATCGCCATCACGAAGCTGCTCGGCAAGCCGGCTGGCGACGATCTTGAGCGCCTCGTCGCCTAGCTGGTGGCCATAGGTATCGTTGATATCCTTGAAATGATCGATATCGGCGATGAGCAGCGCGAAGGGGACGCCGCGCTCGGCCTCGACCATGAACTCGTCGATGGCCTGCTTGAAACCGAAGCGGTTGAGCAGGCCGGTCAGGGCATCCTGGCTGATCATTTCCTCGGCCTTGGCAAGCTTGCGCGTGACCGTGCGCAGGTGCTGAAGATAAGGACTGCGGTCGCGCAGGACGACGATCAACGATGTCTCGCTGGCGTCCTGCATCGGCACCAGCGTGACTTCGACCGGAGTGTCGTTGTGCAAGGTGGCGTTATGGCGCAGGGTGCCATCCCCTTCACCGAGCTCCGCACGGATGCGCCGCTGCAGCGTGCGCCGGTCGCCCGACAGGAACCACTGGGGAAGACGAGTGCCTTCGAGCGATGATGCCTGCGTGCCTAGCAAACGGCGTGCGGCGATGTTCCACTCGACGATGCGCAGGTTGTCGTAATCGCAGATCAGTACGCCATCGGGCCAGGCATCCACCAGACTGCGCAAGCGTTGCAGGGCTTGGTGCGTGCCCACGAGCGAGGCGCGGTCGCCCAGCTGCAAGGCCTCGAACCCCTGGAACCTGGGCAGTGCATGGATCTCGAGTGGCGAGCCGGTGCGTGACGCCGTGGCGAAATCGTGCCCTTCGGGCTGTGCGACGAGGGTGTCGAAGGCACAGCCCTTGACGTCATGAGAGGCGCCGCCCAGCAGGCGCTGGGCGGCGGCGTTGGCGTAATGCACGACGCGGCGGTCGTCGAGCAGCACGATCCCGTCCGGTAGATGGTCGAGCAGCTGGGTCTGCTGATCGATCATCGCATCGGCGGTATGGCGCTGCTCGTCGATCAGGCGCTGGTTGAGGCGCAGCGAGACGAGCTTGGCCAGGTCGGCCAGGCGTTGCCGGCTCTCGGCGTCGAAAACCCGTGGGCGGATATCGACCAGGCACAGCGTGCCCAGCAGATGGCCGCTCAACGACAGGATTCTTTCGCCGGCGAAGGCGCGGATGAAAGGCGTGTCCCTCACCAGCGGGTGTTCGCGAAATCCATCGGCATCGCGCATGTCCTCGATGAACAACGCCGTATCATGATCCACCGTGAAGGCACAGAGCGAATCCTCGCGACGCGGCGGCGCGGCGAGGTCGCTGGAACTCGCCAGGCACCAGGTCCGTTCCCGGTCGACGAGATTGATCATGGCGCAGGGAACGTCGAAGAGTTCCCCGATCATGGTCATGAGCCGGTTCAGCTCCGGATCGCAGGACGTTTCGTAGATGCCCAGCCGATGCAGCGCGGCGACGCGCTCGGCTTCCTGGGCTTCGGCTTCCGGCATCCGTGAGCGGCACATGAGGGGAAATGTCTCGTGGTTGGAACATGGCGGATGGGATAATGGGGGCCTGGCGGGATGAGTACAAGGATCATCCCGCTATAAACGATACCCTGCTTATAACCACTCAAGCGTGATGCGACATCAATCGCTCGTCGCACGCGTACCGGCTTCCGTCAGTGCCTCGGCCAGGCGCTCGCCGAGCGTGTCCCAGGCGCCACCGAGGGCGCGAACCAGCGCGGGGTAGCCGTCGCTGTCGAGCGGGCGCTCGATCGCGAAGCTCTCGCGTGACAGCGTGCGATCCTGTGCATCGCGTATGCGCCAGTCTCCGCCGACCACGGCCATGCCGTCATCACGCCCCTGGAAGCGTTCCACCCTGAGATCGACATGCAGGGCCGGCGACGCCGCCTGTGCGGTCTGCCCGCGACGCAGGATATCCGCCTCGGGCAAGGCGGTGCTCAGGCGTTCGCGCAACTGCCGCATGAGTTGACTGTCCAGCGGCTCGGCCCAGAGATGATGACGTGCCTGGTGGATGCGAATGTCGTCCAGCTGCATGACGATGCCCTGATCGTCGAGATAACTCGTCAGGGACAGGGGGGAAAGCCATACGCTGCCGTCGAAGTCGCCGACGGCCTCGGCAGCGGCCCTGTCGTCGGACAATGGATCGTCGGGCAATGTGTAACGGGTGTCCTCGGTGCCCTGCGTGGCGCAACCGGCGAGAGAGAGCGCCAGTGCGCCGGCGCCCAGCAGCGCAGCGTGCCGAGCACGCTGCGCCAATCGACGGGGTGTTTCGAAGGCGGCGATGGTCATTGGCTTGGGGCCCTCGGTAATGGATCTCGTGTCTCTTCACGGTCGAAGATCAAGGCGTTGGGTTTCTCGCTGAGCGTGCGCACCACGGGCTGCAGGTCGCGCATCAGCGACTCGAGCCGCGAGAGTGTGTCGTTGAGTTCACGGTAGCCCTGCGAGTCGGGCGAGAAGCCCTGCAGCGTATCGCGGGTCTGGCGCAGCGTCTCGTTGAGGTTCTGCGGCAGCTCGCGGGTCGCCGGGTCGTTCAGCAAGGTATCCACGGAGTTGGCGATGTCGTTGACCTTGCGCATCGTGGCGCGTGTCGTCGTCAAGGTATCGTTCAGCGAGGTGAGGATCGGCTCGACCTCGAGCTCGTTGAGCTTGTCGAGCAGGTTGGAGACTTTCTGCTCGATTTGCGCGAAGCCGCCCGACGTCGTCGGGAACACCGTCTTGCCCTCGAAGGTGAGCGCTTCGTAGGGCTCGGGGTCGTCGCGGAAGTTGAGGTCGACGAACAGCGCGCCGGTGAGCAGATTGCCGGCCTTGAGCGTGGCGCGCAGGCCGTGCTCGAACATGCGTTCGAGGCGGGCACGCCAGTCCTCGGCGTCAAAATTCGCCATGGCGTCGTCGAAGCGCTGTGGCTCGATGCGAATCAGTACCGGAATCGCGAAACGGTTCAGCGTATCCGGCTGGGGAGCGGAGAAGCGCCAGGGCACGGCTTCCACGGTCCCCACGCGCACGCCGCGGTACTCGACTGAGTCGCCTCGGCTCAAGCCGCGTACGGTGTCGTCGACCAGCAGCACGTATTCGAGGTAGCGGTCGAAGGTGCCTTCACGCGCGCTTTCCTCGTCGCTGAAGAGTTGGTAGGTCGCCTCGGATTCGGCGGGATGCCCCATGGCGACATCCTCCGGCACGCCGAAGGTCACGCCGCCGCCGATGAGCGATTCCATGGATTCCACGTTGACCCGGAAGCCCTGGGAGTCGAGGCGCACGTCGACACCCGACGAGATCCAGAAGCGTGTGGTGTCCGTGACCAGAACGTCATAAGGCGACTGGATGTAAAGGCGATGGCGCATTTCCTTTTCTTCGGGATCGAACTCGGTGTTCTCCACGCGCCCGACGGTGAATCCCTGATAGGTGATGGGGTCGCCGGCGCGCAGGGAACTGCCCACCTTGCTGACCAGGTTGACGCGAATGCCCGGCGCATCGGGCGGAGCCACGGGCGGTTGGTCGAGTACCTCGAATTCACGCTGGGCGGTTTCGCCGTTGCCGGGCAGCAGCTGGATATAGGCCCCCGAGAGCACGGTGCCCAGTCCGCTGATGCCTTCCCGGTCGATACGCGGCTTGACGACCCAGAAGCGCGCCTCGTCATTCAGCATGCGTTCGGTATCGGGCTTCATGCGGGCCGTGATGATGGTGTGGGACATGTCTTCGGAGAGTGTCACGTCCTCGACGCGGCCGACCTCGACGTTGCGCGTCTTGATCAATGTCTTGCCGGCCTCGATGCCCTCGGCGTTTTTCATCTCCAGGGTGATCGTGGGGCCGAGTGCCGAGAGATTGTCGTAGAGCATCCATGCGCCGATGAGAACCGCCACGAGCGGTACGATCCAGATCGGCGAAAGCCGCCGGCGATGGTGGCGCGTCGCGCGCAGGGGAGCATCAGGCATCGTCGGGTTCCTTGCGTGGAGAAGCGAGGGCGGCGATGCGGGACATCCCGCGCCGCCGCGGTTTTTCGGGCAGATCGTCCCAGATCATGCGGGGGTCGAAGCTGATCGCGGCCAGCATGGTAAGGATGACCACGGAAGCGAAAGAGAGCGCGGCGGGGCCGGGCGCTATCGACATCAACTCGCCGGCGCGTATCAGTGCCACCAGGATGGCGACCACGAAGACGTCGACCATCGACCAGCGGCCGATGAATTCGGTCATGCGGTACAGGCGAACGCGCGTGACGTTGCGCAGCGGTTCGCCCCGGTGGCGGACGGCGTAGCATAGCCAGCCCAGCGCGAGAATCTTGCCGATGGGGACGACCACGCTGGCGGTGAAGATGATCAGGGCAATGGGAATATCGCCATGCTGCAGGAACAGCATGACGCCGCTGATGATCGTCGAGGGCGAGCTGTTGCCCAGCGACGTGGTGGTCATGATCGGGTACAGGTTCGCGGGAATGTACATCACCACCGCGGCGAGCAGCAGGGCCAGCGTACGCTGGCGGCTGCGAGGCGTGCGAGCATGAAGGGACTCACCGCAGCGTCGACAGTGCCCGCGTCCGTTGGCATCGAGACGATTGACCAGGCCGCAGGTGGCGCAACCGCTCAACCCCTGCGGCGATGCCGGCTCACCCGGGCGTGCGCCCGCCGGCGCCAGGGGTTCGCTGGCCAGCGAGAACCACATCCAGTCGGTATCGAGGGACTGCGTCGTCAGCAGCAAGAGCAGGGCGTAGGCGCAAAATGTCCAGAAAGAGAGGCCCAGGCTGACCTCGGCCATGCCCGCGACCTTGATCAGGCTCACCAGGGCGGCGATGACGAAGACATCGGCCATCATCCAGGGGGTGAGGTGTTTCAGCGCCCGGGCGACACCCCGCGAATGCGGCAGGAAGCGCCGGCTCAGCAGCCCCAGCGAGAGCCACATCACGCCGCACAGGTAGACCGTGGGCAGAATGATCACGGTCAGCAGCACGCAGATCGCCACCAGCGGCTCATGGAAACCGACCAGCGTCGAGGCGGTCTCGGTCAGCTCGATACGATTGCTGACGCCACGGGTCTCGAAGCTGACGAAAGGAAACGCCACTGACAGCAGCAGCATGATGAGCGCGCCGATAGCCAGGGCCAGGCTGCGCTCGGCGGGCTTGTGATGGCGGACGGCCAGGGTGTGCTCGCAGCGGGGGCAGTCTGCTTTCTGGCCGGGCTTCAGGGCCGGCAATGCCACCAGCAGATCGCATTCGTGACAGGCGCGCAGACGCCGCCGCGAATGACGTGTCGTCGCCACGGGCGGCACGCGAGCTGGATGGGCGGTCTGTGACGAAAACGTGTCGGCCAAGCTGAGTCTCGCGTTGATATTCCAGGGTGTCGGACATGATGCGTGATGGCTCGAGCCGTTGGTTCAGACGCACCAGTCCCGAAGGGGGCTCGAGTATTGATCGATTGCCCACCGTCGGTACCATCGATCTCACGCTACTATAGCAACTTGAGCAACTCGCAGCGTTGTCGTTCCGCTATGCTTTTGCCTCAATGCCTGGTATCTAGAGTGGCGTGCGGCGACGCGGACCGACGATCAGGCGTGTCAGGGCAGCGAACAGCGTACATTCACATGCGTATGTTTGTCAGTAGCCTGGCGTCGGCGGTGTCCGGGGGAGGAGCCCCTGGCGTGCGCCGACACATCCCCTATACAGCTGCAAGGAGATTCTATCGTGCTAATGGCGATCATCGCCGTCGCTCTCGGGCTGGCGGTACTGGTATGGAGTGCCGACCGCTTCGTCGACGGTGCGGCCGCGACGTCGCGCCATCTTGGATTGCCGCCCCTGCTGATCGGCATGGTGGTCATCGGGTTCGGTACCTCGGCCCCGGAACTGATGGTATCGGCGCTTTCCGCCTGGCAAGGCAACCCCGGCCTGGCGCTGGGTAACGCCTACGGCTCCAACATCGCCAATATCGGCCTGATCGTCGGCTTCGTGGCCCTGCTCAGTCCGTTGACCATGCACTCGCAAGTGCTGCGTCAAGAGTTGCCGCTGCTCATGCTGGTGACCCTGGCATCGCTCTGGTGCCTTCAGGACGGCGCCGTGTCGCGCTGGGACGCGGTACTGCTGTTGGCAATGCTGGCAGCCTTCTTGACCTACAGCATCATACGCGGCCGGCAGCAGGGCAGTGACACGCTCGCCGACAACACCACGGCCGACCTCGATATCCAGGCGATGACGCTCAAGCGGGCGATCACCTGGACCCTGGTGGGCCTGGTCTTGCTGATCGTCAGCTCACGTCTGCTGGTCTGGGGGGCGGTGGATATCGCCTCGGCATTCGGGGTCAGCGATCTGGTCATCGGGTTGACGGTGGTCGCCATCGGCACGTCGCTGCCGGAACTGGCTTCCTCGATCAGTGCGGTTCGCAAGAACGAGCACGACCTCGTCCTCGGCAACGTAGTGGGTTCCAACCTCTTCAATACCCTCGCCGTGGTGGGGCTGGCGGGTGTCATCGATCCGATCGACGTCGACGGCGCAGTCCTGGTGCGGGATTGGCCGGTCATGGCGGGCTTGACCCTGGCGCTGACCGTGTTCGGCATCGGCTGGAAAGGCCAGGGGCGTATCAACCGCCTGGAGGCTGCTCTGCTGTTGGGCACGTTCATCGCCTATACGGCGTGGCTGGTGATGTCCGTGATCGGCACGCGCTAGGCGTGGTCATGCCAGGGAGCGAGTCGGCCCAGTGCCTCCTGGAGAGGGGCTAGGTCGTTGCAGGACGCGGGCGCATGGGGCTGGTGGTCGATGCGAATGCGCTCGCGGTCGGGGAAAGATGCCTCGAGATGTTCGATCCAGGGGCGTTGTTCCTCGCGCCAGTTGGCGAGCCATTGGCTATCGACCTCGGCGGGCAGGCACTTGTTGATCACCACGGCGCCGACGTGCAGGCCATGGCTTTCGAGCAGCTCGCGGGTGCGCGCGGTTTCCAGTGCCGGCAGGCGTTCCGGGTTGGCGACCAGGATCACCGCCGAGTGTGCAGGGCAGGTCAAGTGCTCGCGGGCGGCGGCGAGGCGTCCGCGACGACGCATCAGCGTTTCCTGAATGGGATCGTCGACCACCTCGCCGTCGCCCAGCCACGCCTTGTAGTCGCTGCGCACCTTGCGGCGGCGTTGCATCAAGCCTTCCACCCAGGCGCCCATGATCTCGGGGAGCGCCAGCAGGCGAACCGTGTGCCCGCCGGGGGCGGTGTCGAAGATCAGCCGATCGTACTTCTCGCCGGTATCCAGCAACAGGCCGACCAGGGCATCGAAGAGGGCGGCTTCCTCGGTGCCGGGCGCGTGCCGCGCCAGATCGAGCTGGCGAAACACCGTCGCGCTGCGCTCGCCGCTGACCAGAGGACGCAGCGTGGCCTTGACCTGCTCCAGGTAGCGTTGCGTTTCGTGGTCGGGATCGAGTTCGACGACATCGAGGCCGGCCTGCATGCGTGTGGGGGTCGGCCCCGGCGCGCGTCCGAACAGATCGGCCAGATTGTGCGCCGGGTCCGTGGAGACCAGCAGGGTGCGCCAGCCGGCCGCCGCGCAGCCAAGCGCGTAGGCGGTGGCGCAGCTGGTCTTGCCGACCCCGCCCTTGCCGCCGAAGAAAAGGCTCTTGGCCATGAGTAGTTCCTCGTGGGACAGGCACGCTCAGCAGCAGCGAAATCCATCCAGTGGCGAACGCGGCATGCCTTGGCGCTGGTGCCATTCATGGAAGCGCTCGAGCATGTGCGGGTACAGCTCCAGGGTCATGTCGCTGACGGGATTGGGGATGCCCATCATGTCGCAGAAGCACAGCAGCATGAAGAGGTCCTCCTCATCCTGAAGCTCCCGGGCGATTTCGCGCCGGTGCGGCAAGCTCAGGACCGCGTCGTAACCCTGGATCGCGCGGCGCAACCGTGATCGCCACAGGGCGATCACGGAACCGTCGTCATCAGCGTGATTCATCGGAACTCAGCGGTTGCTGCTGCGCGGCCGGGTCACCCTGACGGAAGCTTCGCGACGCCTCGAGCAGGATCCACAGCGTGAACACCATGATCAGGCTGCCGAAGGTGAACAGCAGCAGGTTGCGGTCGGCATCGCCGAAGCCCGACCAGGTGAAGATCACCTGCTGCCCCATGGCCCACAGTGTCATGACCAGCAGGAACAGCATGGGAACCAGGGTGAAGACCACCGGGCGGCCCTGGCGCTTGAGCCATACCGAGACCAGCATCAGCGTGATGCCGGCCAGCAGCTGGTTGCTGGTGCCGAACAACGGCCACAGCAGGTAGCCGCCGGAGCCGAAGCCGTTGGGGCCTTCGGGCAGGATGACCAGCGCGGCGCTGGCGATGACGGCGATGCTGGTCGCGACGTGCTTGCGGGCGATCACCGGCATGCCGTACTCGTTGCCCAGCTCGGCGATGATGTAACGCATCAGGCGCACGGCGGTGTCGAGCGTGGTGGCGGCGAAGCTCACCACGATCACCGCGACCAGGGTCGAGCCCATGTGCTCGGGAATGCCCAGATTGCCGGCAAGCTGGCCAGCGCCTTTCACGAACGAGCCCAGGCCGTTGGAGCCGGCCGCGGAAAAGCTCGAGTACGTCGCGGTGAAATCGGTACCGGAGGCGAACAGGGTGCCCACCGCGATGATCGCGATCATCGCCAGCATGCCTTCACCCAGAGCGCCCCCGTAGCCGACCATGCGGGCATCGGTTTCCTTGTCGAGCTGCTTGGACGTGGTGCCCGAGGCGACCAGGCCGTGGAAGCCGGAAATCGCCCCGCAGGCGATGGTGATGAACAGCAGCGGGTACCAGCTGATGTCCGCTTCGCCGTTGACGCTGGGGGCGGTCATTTCCGGTGCACCGAACAGCAGCCCCAGATACAGCAGCGCCAGGCCGACCACGAGCTGGTGCGAATTGATGTAATCGCGCGGCTGCAACAGCTTCCAGACGGGGAGCGTCGAGGCGATGTAGACGTATGTCATCAGCACCACGATCCACACCAGAAAGGCCATCGAGGTGCCGTTGAAGCCACCCACGACCGGCGCCTCGGCACCGCCGAACCAGCTCACCAGATCGATCTGCAGCAGGGGAATCTCGCTGGCCAGCAGCGCTGCGCCATACATCACGGCCAGTGCAATCACCGACGGCAGCAGCATCGAGCCCGAATGGCGATAGACGCGGTAGCCGATCCACACGGCGAGCGGGATCTGGATGAAGACCGACAGCACACTGGCCGGGAAGGTGATGAACAGCTTGGCGATGACCCAGGCGAAGACCGCGTTGACCATCAACACCAGGATCAAGATGATGAACAGGAACAGCAGTTTGGCGCGCTGTCCGATCAGCTTGTTGGCCAGCGTGCCGATCGAATGGCCCTTGTGGCGGTTGGAGAGCACCACCGCGCCGAAATCGTGCACCCCGGCGGCGAAGACGGTCCCCAGCACGACCCACAGGATGGCCGGCAGCCAGCCCCAGTAGATCGCGATGGCAGGCCCCACGATGGGCGCCGCTCCGGCCACCGACGTGAAATGGTGGCCCCAGAGAATCCACTTGTTGGTGGGCACGTAGTCGACGCCGTCGCGATAGGCGTGCGCCGGCGTCTGGAAGTCGGCATCGAGTCGATAAATGCGTTCGGCGATGAACTTCGAATAGAAGCGATAGCCCATCACGAAACACACGGCGCCGAACAGGGCAATCCAGATAGCGTTCATGAGTGATCCTTGTTGATAGTGAGTGCGGCATGGACCGCATCCACGATGCGCTGTTGTGGTGCGCTTACCCTACCAAAGCAGGATGGCGTTCTCCGTTAGACCAACGCATCAGGCGCGCGAGAACATGGCGATAGTCGAAGCACCTGCCTACGCTATGGACACGTCGTGTCGCAGGGGGGCGCCATGCGTCATTTCCATGAAGGTCGAAATCGCGACAAAGACGCACATGCGACAATTTGCCTTGCGGCAACGCGACACACGATAAACCCCGCCATGGCGCTTTTTAACGCTACATAAAGCCTCTACGATGAAAGGGCATCGGAGGCGAAAGAACAACATCCAGATTGCGGCGTCACCCGCGCGATTGGCAGGCGTCGCCAAAACCGTTGTCAAGGCTGTTGCCAAGACCGTTGTCAAGACAAGCCAGGTGACGTTCGCGGTGGCCAGGCGCTCCGGCATCGACCGCCGGCGACTTCCGATGACAATTCGACTACGTGGGCTTCAAGGAGTCAGCCATGGCGCTAGATCCGATTCTTCTGTCGCGATTGCAGTTCGCATTCGTGGTTTCCTTTCATGCCATCTTCCCGGTCTTCACGATCGGGCTTGCCTCTTACATCGCCGTGCTGCAGGGCCTGTACGTCACCACCGGCAATCGTGTCTGGGACCGCCTCGGGTTGTTCTGGACCAAGGTGTTTGCCGTGGTCTTCGGCATGGGGGTGGTGTCGGGCATCGTGATGGCGTTCCAGTTCGGGACCAACTGGAGCAACTTCTCGCAGATGGCCGCGAACTTCATCGGGCCGATGCTGAGTTACGAGGTCGTCACGGCGTTCTTCCTCGAGGCCGGCTTCCTGGGCGTGCTGCTGTTCGGGCGCCACCGGGTCTCGCCGGCGGTGCATTTCTTCGCGGCACTGATGGTCGCCGTGGGGACCTTCATCTCGGCCTTCTGGATCCTGGCCACCAACAGCTGGATGCAGACGCCGCAAGGGTTCGAGATTCGCGAGGGCGTGATTCACGTCACTTCCTGGGTCGAGGCCATCTTCAACCCGTCGTTCCCCTATCGCTTCACGCACATGGCGCTGGCGGCGTTCTTGACCGGCGGTTTCGTGGTGACCGGCGTCAGTGCCTGGTTCCTGCTGCGTGGGCGCGATGTCGACGCCCACAAGCGGGCCTTGTCGATGACGCTGTGGCTATTGTTGATCCTGGCGCCGCTGCAGGTCTACGTCGGCGACGAACATGGGCTCAACACCCTGGAGCATCAGCCGGAAAAGATCGCCGCGATGGAAGGCAACTGGGAAACCCAGTCGAACGTGCCGCTGTTGCTGTTCGCATTGCCCGACCGGGATCTGCAGGCCAACCGCTTCGAGATCGGCATTCCCAACGGCGCCAGTCTCATCCTGCGTCACGACCCGGACGGCGTCGTGCCGGGCCTCGACCAGCTCGAGCCCGCGCAGCAGCCGCCGGTATGGATCACCTTCTTCAGCTTCCGCGTGATGGTGGGGCTGGGGCTTCTGATGATCGCCTTCGCGGTGGCCGGCCTGGTGCTGCGCAAGGGCGGACGCGTCTACCGCAGCCGCTGGTTCCTGCGCGGTCTGCAGGGCATGAGCCTGGCTCCGTTCGTGGCGGTGGTCGCGGGGTGGTTCGTGACCGAAACCGGCCGTTCGCCGTGGCTGATCTATGGCGTGCTCGACTACGCCGATGCCATCACGCCCTCGTTGAGCGGCGGCATGGTGCTGTTCACGCTGCTGGGCTATATCGCCGTCTATGCCGTGATCTTCTACGCCGGCGTCTATTACCTGTGCAAGGTGATCCGCCAGGGGCTCGACGAGCGTGACGAGACCGACGAGCTGGATAGCCACGATCGGCCGGCGCGGCCCATGTCCGCCGCCCACGTTCCCTTCGACGATGAGCGCGACGACCGCGCACCGAGCAGGAGTTAAGCCATGGATATGTTCGACCTTTCGTTGATCTGGGCCGTCATCATCGCTTTCGGCGTCATCATGTACGTGCTCATGGACGGTTTCGATCTGGGACTCGGCATCCTGTTTCCCTTTGCGCCCGACGAAGACGCGCGCGACGTGATGATGAACTCGGTCGCGCCGGTCTGGGACGGCAACGAGACCTGGCTGGTGCTGGGCGGGGCGGGGCTGATCGGCGCCTTCCCGCTGGTCTATTCGATCCTCCTGCCGGCGATGTACATCGGCGTGTTTCTGATGCTGGCGGGATTGATCTTCCGCGGCGTGGCCTTCGAGTTCCGCTTCAAGTCGCGCCGCACGCGGACCTGGTGGAACGCAGCCTTCGCCGGCGGCTCGTTCGTGGCGGCCTTTGCCCAGGGCGCCGTGGTGGGAGCCTATATCGAAGGCTTCGAGACCGCCAACCGGGTCTTCGTCGGCGGGCCGCTCGACTGGCTGACGCCCTTCTCGGTGATCACCGGCCTGGGCCTGGTGGCCGGGTATGCGCTGCTGGGAGCGACCTGGCTGGTACTCAAGTCGGAAGGGCACGTGCGCGAGTGGGCGCGGGGTCTGGTGCCCAAGCTGCTCGTCGGCGTGGTCGCGGTGTTCGCCATCGTCAGCCTGTGGACCCCGTGGATCGACCCGGGTGTCTGGGAGCGCTGGTTCGACCACATTCAGGTGATCTGGCTGCTGCCCGCGCTGGCGCTGGCCTGCGTGATCGGCGTTTACACCGCCAATCGCAAGGGCCGCGAACTGTTGGCCTTCCTGCTCACCCTGGGCATGTTCGTGTTCACCTACATGGGGCTGCTGGTGAGTCGCTGGCCGTATGTCATCCCGCCGGACTATACCTTGTGGGATGCGGCCTCCGCGCCTGAATCGCAGTTCTTCCTGCTCATCGGCGTGCTGTTCGTGGTGCCCATCGTCCTGACCTACACCGCCTGGTCGTACTGGGTGTTCCGCGGCAAGGTGCGTGTCGGCGAAGGCTACCACTGAGCCATCATGTCAGCTTCTCGTTCAACGTCTTCTTCATCGGCTTCCCCGGCGCGGGCATCGCGCCGGTGGCTGGCCGAGCAAGCGCGCGACGTGCGTGGCTGGCTGACGCTCGCCGTGGCCGCGGGGCTCGCCGTGGGTGTCCTGACGCTGGTCCAGCTCGGCCTGATGGCATGGCTGATCAGCGGCGTGGTGGCGCGCGATGCGACGCTGACCTCGCTCTGGCCATACGCGGCGGGGCTCGGCGGTACGGTGCTCCTGCGCGCGCTGGTGCAGTGGGCGCAGGAGACCTGCGGTCTGGAGGCCGGACTGCGGGTCAAGGCGCGCGTCAGGGGGCAACTGCTCGATCATCTCGCCGCCCTGGGGCCGGTCCGCCTGGCCGAGCGGCATAGCGCGAGCAGCGCCGGCCAACTGGTCGACCAGGTGGAAGCGCTGGAAGGCTACGTCGCGCGCTATCTGCCCCAGGCCACGCTGGCGGTGGCGGTGCCGCTGCTCTTTCTGGGCGTGGCGTTCTGGCTGGATTGGCTGGCGGCATCGTTTCTGCTGCTGGCGGCGCCCTTGATTCCGCTGTTCATGGCACTGGTGGGGATGGGAGCGCAGCGCCTCAACGAGCAGCAGTTCCAGGCCATGACCCGTCTCGCGGGGCACTTTCTCGACCGGGTGCGCGGACTCACCACCCTGCAATTGTTCGGCCGCACATCGCAGGCCACCGAGGAGGTCGTCGCGGTGGCCGACGATTACCGACGGCGGAGCATGAAAACGCTGCGCGTGGCGTTCTTGTCCTCGGCGGTGCTGGAGTTCTTCGCCTCGGTGTCCATCGCCGTGATCGCGATCTACATCGGCTTCGGCCTGCTGGGCTACATCCAGTTCGGTCCGGCCGAGCAGCTGACGCTGTTCAGCGGCCTGTTCCTGCTGTTCATGGCGCCTGACTTCTTCCAGCCGCTGCGCCTGCTGGCGCAGCACTATCATGACCGTGCCAGTGCCCTGGGAGCCGCCGAAGGGCTGCGCGACCTGCTTGCCCAGACACCGCCGCGCGGTGCCGTCGAGACCCTGACGGGGGACGCCTCGCCCCGTGCTCGGCTGAGCGACGTGGTCGTGTCGCATCCCGGACGAGGCCGTGTGCTGGGGCCATTGGACATGACCATTGCCGATGGCGACGTGATTGCTCTGGTGGGGCCTTCGGGGGCCGGCAAGTCGACGCTGTTGCAGGTACTGGCCGGCTTCGTCGACGCCGAGATCGGTCGCGTCGCCCTGCGCGAGCCCGCGCGTCTCGCCTGGCTCGATCAGCGGCCGTTTCTGATGCAGGGCACGCTGGCCGACAATCTGCGACTGGTCGCGCCCGAGGCCAGCGACGCGCAGTTGCACGAGGCGCTGGCGGCGGCCCGGCTCGACACGCTGCTGGCCACCTTGCCTCAGGGGCTCGACACGCCGCTCGGTGAGCGCGGATTGGGGCTGTCGGGCGGGCAGGCCAGCCGCCTGGCACTGGCCCGGGTGTTTCTCAGCGATGCCCCGCTGGTGCTGCTCGACGAGCCCACGGCCAGTCTCGATCCCGACAGCGAGCGTCTGGTGATCGAGGGCTTGGCGTCGCTCGCGGCGCAGGGGCGCACGCTGGTGATCGCCACGCACCATCCCGCCGTGATGCGCATGGCCGACCGAGTGCTCGCGCTCGATGGGGGGCGCTTGACGCCCCGTGCCACCCACGCTTCGCCGGAGGTGTCATCATGATGGAACCGCGCATGACGACGTCACGCAGTCCAGGGCCCGGTCTCAAGGCGCTCGGCCCCTGGCTGCGCGTGATGGCGCAGCGTCGCGCGCGTCTGGCGATCGGCGCGTTGCTGATGCTGCTGACCATGGTGTTCGCGATCGGCCTGTTGACGCTTTCCGGCTGGTTCATCACCGCGACGGCATTGACCGGCATGGCGCTGGCGGCCGGGGCGGCGGCGACGCTGGATGTCTTCACGCCCGGCAGCGGGATCCGCTTGTTCGCCGTGGGGCGTACCGCCGCGCGCTACGCCGAGCGTCTCTACAATCACGATACCGTGCTGCGTCTGCTCGCCGACATTCGCGGGCGGACCTTCGCCGGGCTGGCGCGTCTCCCCGGGCGTGAACTGGCGCGCTACCGTGCCGGGGAATGGCTCAATCGCCTGACGGCCGACATCGACGCCCTCGACAATCTCTACCTGCGCCTATTGGCACCGCCGCTGGTGGGGCTGCTGGCGATTCTCGGCGTGGCGGGCGTGCTGGCGCTGGCGTTGCCTCGGCTCGGGATCGTGCTGCTCGCCGTGTTGTTGCCGCTATGGGGCGTGATCACGCTGGGCATGGCCCTGGCGGGGCGTCGACCCAGCGCGCGGCGCATCGAGACGCTCGAGCGCTTGCGCGTGCGTGCCCTGGAACATCTTCAGGGGCTGGCCGAGTTGCGGGCCTTCGCGGCGCTGGGCGCGCATCGCGGGACGCTGGAGACCACCCAGCACCGCCTGCTGGACGATCAGCGTCGGCTGGAACGGCGTGCGGCCCTCGGCAGCGCGCTGGTCACGCTCGGTGTGCAGGGGGCGGGGGTGGGCATTCTGTGCCTGGCGCTGCTTGCCTTCACCGCTGGCGAGCTGTCGGCGCCGGTGGCCAGCATGCTGCCGCTGGCGGTCCTGGCCTTGAACGAAGGCCTCGCCATGCTGCCGGCGGCCTTCGTGCAACTGGGCGCGACACGTCAGGCGGCGGCGCGCCTCAACGACCAGGCCGCGTTGTCGTCCGCGGAGGAGGGCATCCATGCCTGGCCTCTGGCGCCTGGCGAGGCGCCGGAAGTGGTCTTCGACAACGTGTCGTTGCGCTACCCGGGCATGGAGAGCACGCCGGCGCTTGCGCATCTCGACCTGCGGCTGGCCGCCGGGGAGCGGCTGGCCGTGCTGGGCCCCTCGGGCAGTGGCAAGTCGAGCCTGGCACAGCTCGTCGCCCGCGCCTTCGACCCCAGCGACGGCCATGTGCGTGTGGCCGGGCGAGATGTGCGCGACCTCGCACCGGTGGCGCTGCGGGCCCGTCTTGGCTACCTGACGCAACATACTGAGCTGTTTCATGCGTCGCTGGCCGACAACCTGCGGCTGGGGTTGCCGGTCGACCACGGCTTGGGGGAAGAAGCGATCGAACGCGCCCTGTGGCAGGCGCTGTGGATAGTCGACCTGGATGGCTGGGCGCGTGAGTTGCCCCAGGGGCTCGAGACCTGGGTCGGCGAGGCCGGGCGTCAGCTGTCCGGCGGGCAGGCGCGGCGCGTGGCCCTGGCACGGGTAATCCTGCGTGATGCGCCGCTGGTGTTGCTCGACGAACCCCTGGCGGGACTCGACGAGGCGACCGCCGGCATCATCGCCGAGCGCCTGGATACCTGGCTCGACGGGCGCAGCGTGTTGATGTTCGCCCACCGGCGCGATGCCTTGCCGCGTTGCGATCGTGCCTGGTCGTTCACCGCTGCTGCATGACCTCCTTGATGATCGGCACCGGTGACATCAGATGTTCGCGCATCATCGCGCGGGCGGTGGGCGTGTCGCGGGCGAGAATGGCGTCGGTGAGTGCGGCGTGCTCCCGGCGCTTGGCGTCCAGTGCCTCCGCGGAGAACACCGTCTGGCACAGCCACAGGTGACGATAGCGCTCGGCCTGATCGAATAACCAGGTGCGTGCCTGCAACAGGTGCGGCGAGTCGCAGCCGGCCGCGATGGCGCTATGAAACGCCTGGTGGCGCGTGTCCCACACATCGAGCATGTCCTCGGCACTGTGTACCTCGGCCACCTTGGCCAGGGCATGCGCCTTGGCGACGATACCGGCTTCCCAGTCGTCGCCGCCGCGCGCGATGGCCAGTTCCAGCACCAGTCCCTCCAGTTCCGCACGGGCATCGTAGAGTGACTCGAGCTCTTCGATCGACATCTCGGCGACGCGATAGCCCCGCTGGCTGACCGCCGTGACCAGGCGCTCCCCGACCAGTTGCGACAACGCCTCGCGCATCGGGCCAACGCCAAGCGCGTAGCGTTCCTTGAGATGGCTCATGCGGAGTTTTTCGCCGGGCGCGTAGACGCCGCGAATGATATCGCGCTTGAGTTGTCGGTAGGCAGTGATGGCGAGATTGGGGCGCGGACTGGCGCTGGTCATGACGCGATTCCCTGAAAATGCCCTCGCATGATACCGGACAAGGCCACGACCGGGGAGACGTTGTGGGATAAGGTGCGAGGCTTCGGTTTAATTTTGACGTTTCATGAAAATGTAGATATTTTCAGCGTAAGCTTTATTCACGCTGACTCGCTGCATCCGCAGGGCGGGCCAGGCCAAGGGACTACGCTGGAGGTTGTCATGAACGCGCTGTCGCATTTTTATACCGATATCTCGCCCCGGGGCTTCACGCTCGAGGCCTCGCCGCAGTCATCGCGGCTGCTGGCATTGACCTTCGATGAGGCGACCGTCGCGGCGTTTCGGGAGGCGACCGCCGAGTGGCCGGTCCAGGCGCTGGAATACAAGTCGATGCTGCGATTCCGCGTCGCCAAGATCCTCGACGACCTGTGCGCCAACACCCTGCAGCCGCTGCTTGTCGAAACGATGACCGACCGTGGCACGGGCGGGATCGTGGTCAACCCGCAAGGCCTCGACGACGTCGCGCAGGCCGATGACATGGTCAAGTTCGCCACGGCCGTCGCGCATTGCATGGGCCGTTCCAACTTCGACGCCATGAGCGGGCAGTATTACGCGCGCTTCGTGGTCCAGAACGTCGATACCTCCGACAGCTATCTGCGCCAGCCGCATCGGGTGATGGAGCTGCACAACGACGGCACCTTCGTCGAGCAGGACACCGACTACGTGCTGATGATGAAGATCGACGAGCAGCACATGGAGGGCGGCGATTCTCTGCTGCTTCACCTCGACGACTGGGCGGATCTCGAGCGCTTCTACACGCATCCCCTGGCGCGTCGTGACATGCGCTGGGCGGCGCCGCCCAGCAAGAACGTCAGCCACGATGTCTATCATCCCGTGTTCGGGGTCGATGCCGAGGGGCGTCCGGTGATGTCCTACATCGATCAGTTCGTGCAGCCGCGCGACTTCGAGGAGGGCAACTGGCTGTGCGAACTGTCCGAGTCGCTGGAAAGCTGCGAGGCGCGGCTCTCCGTGCCGGTACCGGTGGGCAGCTTCCTGCTCATCAACAATCACTTCTGGCTGCACGGCCGCGACCGCTTCACGCCGCACCCGGAATTGCGCCGCGAACTGATGCGCCAGCGCGGCTACTTCACGCACCGGCAGACGCTGGCCAACCCCAGGCACACCTGAGGGGAGACGGGCGCAGCGTGCGTCTTGAACGAGGCGCGGGCGTTGCCCAGGCTGTCAGGCGTCGAACCCCGAAGCGAGATTATAGAAGCGAGAATGCGGTGTACGATCTCATCATCATCGGTGGCGGCATCCTGGGGATGTCCACCGCCATGCAGCTCATCGAGGCCTATCCCGACAAGCGCATCCTGCTCGTCGAGAAGGAGGACGGGCCGGCCTGCCATCAGACCGGCCACAACAGCGGGGTGATCCATGCCGGCGTCTATTACACGCCGGGCAGCCTCAAGGCGCGCTTTTGCCTGGAAGGCAATCGCGCCACCAAGGCGTTCTGCGACACCCACGGCATCGCCTATGAGAGCTGCGGCAAACTGCTGGTCGCCACCAACGAGGTGGAAATGCAGCGCATGCGGGCGCTATGGGAGCGAACCGCGGCCAACGGGCTGGAGCGTGAATGGCTCGACGCCGATCAACTCCGCGAGCGCGAGCCCAACATCATCGGGCAGGGCGGCATCTTCGTGCCGGCCAGCGGTATCGTCGACTATCGCCAGGTGACGGCGACGATGGCCGAGGTGTTCCGGAACGCCGGCGGCGAGATACGTTACCAGGCGCCGGTCACGGCCCTGGAGGAGCGCGACCGGGAGGTCGTGGTCACCACGGGACAGGGGGTTTTCACCACGCGTCACCTGGTGTCGTGCTCGGGGCTGATGGCCGACCGCGTGGTGCGCATGCTGGGCGTGACGCCCGAGTTCAGCATCTGCCCGTTCCGGGGCGAGTATTACCTGTTACCGCCCGAGCACAACCGGATCGTCAATCATCTGATCTACCCGATTCCCGACCCCGCGATGCCGTTTCTCGGCGTGCACCTCACGCGGATGATCGACGGCACCGTTACCGTGGGGCCGAACGCCGTGCTGGCGCTCAAGCGCGAGGGCTATCGCAAGCGTGATATCTCGCTGGGTGACATTGCATCGATGGCGCGCGACCCCGGCATCCGCCGGGTGCTGCGCGCCAATCTCAAGCCGGGCCTGCGCGAGATGAAGAATTCGCTGTCGAAGGGCGGCTATCTCGAGGAGGTCCGCAAGTATTGCCCCGGCCTGACTCGCGACGACCTGCGCCCGTATCCGGCCGGCGTACGCGCCCAGGCGGTCGGCAGGGACGGCAAGATGATCGACGACTTCCTGTTCGTCAACACACGGCGCAGCGTGAACGTGTGCAACGCGCCGTCGCCCGCCGCCACCTCGGCGATTCCCATCGGTGCGCATATCGTCGAGCAGGTGAGGGCCCAGGTCGAGGCCTAGCCTCGCCTGGAGAGTCGACGTTAATCCTGGCGGGAGGCGTCGTCGCCATCCAGCGGCGTCACTACGGTGTCTTCCTCGCGCAGGGCTTCCCAGGCGTGGTAGGTGCTGAGAAACACCTCGCCGGTGAGATGCTCGAGGAAGTCGCTCTGCTTGAGCTGGTCCATGACCGGTCCCTTCACCTCGGCCAGGTGGAGCTTGACTCGGGAGTCCTCCAGGCGAGCATTGATGGCTTCGAGGCTTTCCAGCGCCGAGGCGTCGATCAGGTTCACCGCCGAGCCGATCAAGACCACGTGCTTGAGCGCGGGACGCTCGGCGACCATGGCATAGACGGTATCTTCCAGATAACGCGCATTGGCGAAGTACAGGCTTTCGTCGACCCGCAGCAAGGCCACGTGCGGGTCGTTCTCGGTGGCGTAGCGTTCCACGTTGCGGAAGTGCTCGGTGCCGGGCACGCGACCCACCAGCGCGCTGTGCGGCCGGCTGGTGCGGTACAGGAACAGTGCCAGCGACAAGCCGACCCCGGCCATGACGCCCGCCTCGACCCCGACCACGAACGTCAGCACGATGGTGGCCAGCATGGCGGCGAAGTCACGCTTCGAGTAGCGCCAGGTGCGCTTCAGGCCCCGCGCGTCGAGCAGCGTGAAGGTCGAGACGATGATGCTGGCGGCCAGCGTGGCGATGGGCAGAAAGTGGATCAGCGGCGTGAGATAGAGCGTCACCAGCGCCACGCCCAGCGCGGCGAAGCTGCCTGCCGCCGGCGTGCGTGCCCCGGCATCGAAGTTGATCACCGTGCGTGACAGGCTGCCTGTCACCGGCATGCTGCTGCTCAACGCGGCGGCGAGGTTGCTGCCTCCCAGCGCGAACAGCTCCTGGTCCGGCGAGATGCGCTGTCGGCGCTTGGCGGCGAGCATCTGCGCCAGCGAGACTGATTCGATGAAGCCCACCAGGCTGATCAGGAGCGCCGGCATCCAGAGGGTGCTCAGCAGGCTCGGATCCAGCGAGGGCAATGCGATCGGCGGCAGATGACGGGGAATCTCGCCGACCACGGCCACGCCGTGCGCTTCCAGATCGAACGCCCATACCAGCAGGGTGGAGACGACGACGGCGATGATCGGCCCGGCCTTGGCGATGAAGCCGCTGAGCGTGGCCGAGAGGCCCCAGCTCTTGAGTACCGGCCCCGCACGACGCATCACCATCAAGAAACCCAGCGATCCCAGGCCGATCAGTGCCGTGGGCATGCTGAAGTCCCGCCAGTGCAGGGCCAGCCCGGCCAGCTGGTCGATCAGCGTGAAGCCGGACATCGAAATGCCCAGCAGGTTGCCCAATTGGCTGGTGGCGATCAGCACGCCGGAGGCGCTGAGCAACCCCGAGATCACGGGGTGACTCAGGAAGTTGGCGAAGAACCCCAAGCGAAAGATGCCCATCAGCATCAGCATGACGCCGGACAGAAACGCCAGCGTTGCTGCGGCTTCGCTGTAGGCGACGGTTCCCGTGGCGACGATGCCGGACAGCGCCGCGGCGGTCATCAGCGAGACGATCGCCATCGGCCCGACCGCCAGGGTGCGGCTGGTGCCGAAGACGGTGTAGGCCACCAGCGGCAGCATGCTGGCATACAGACCGGTTACCGCCGGCAGTCCCGCGAGCAGGGCATATGCCAGGGCCTGGGGAATGACCATGAGCGTCACGATGACGGCGGCGAACAGGTCTTGCGAGAGTGTCTGACGATCGTAACGCGGCAGCCACTCGAGAATGGGCAGGTAGCGCTTGAGCATCCGGGTCCTGTTTAGGTGAGCGAATATTGATGTAAGCGAGTGTTCATGTGATCGAAACCGTTCCATGCGCGAAAAAGCGCGCAAGAAAGCGTCACGATGCTGAAAATCTTCTAAAGGCCGCTAATGGTGAGACGTGCGCGCCCCGTGTGCAAGCGAATGGGGGCTGATGTGGCGCCTGCGTTTCGTGGCCGGATGACCCCTAGTGCCGGCAACGTGGTCGTCGCCTGGCCGATGCAGTCATGCGACACTCGTGGGAGCAGCGGTTGGCGTTTGGCTGGCAGAGCGGGGGTCTGGTGGCGGCGTGACGTGGTCGCCGAGAAAGTGCGGTCGCTGGCACAGCGTAGCAAGTGGTGGTCCGGCACCCGCACCGGCAGCCGTTGCGGCGCGCACGCGCAGGCACGACTCATGCACATCTGCAGGCAGGACGCCGGGGAGGCCATGCATGGCCTCCCGATTCCGGGTTTCATGCCGGCACTGTAGCGGCTTTCGCGTCGGTTATGCGCCGCAAGCGACCTGAGTGCCACTTGATCGTGCGACTGTCACACTTCCCATTCGATCAAGCGACCCTGGCGTTGCTCCAGAGCCTCGGCGATACGCAGCACTTCCTCGCTGGGAATCTGGCGAATCAGTTCCTGGCTCTCGCGATCGACGATACGCGTCACGATGCGCCCCTCGTATTCCGATAAGTCGAACTGGATGTTGTAGGCACTCATCACTTCATTGACGCGCTGGATAGGCGCGGCGAGTTCACTCATGGTGAGCGACGAAGAGGGCGATGCGACCTGTGTCGCCGACTCGGGACGCAGGTGGGCCAGAGCCATGTCCAGGCGCTGGCGGCCGCTCAGCGGGTTGGGCGTGATATGTGCGGTGGACGGACCACTATTGGCTGGAAACTCGGGTATGCTCGACGACATGCTGTGTTCCCCCGTGTCGTGATGGTGCTTTTTGGGTTGTTTGTCATGGCACAGCGGGCGGCGCGTTCGATGTCGTATTTCACGGCATCAGTTCGACCTGCGTACGACCGGCGTCGTCCCCCACGCCGATATCGACGAAGATGGCGTGATGGAAGCCGCTATCCCGTTTGTAAGACTGAATCTTCTTGATGTCTTGATGCTTGCCGAAACTGTTGGTGCTCTTTTGCACTTCGATAGCCGCCAGGTTCTCGTGCGTGCCGCGGTGATGAATGATGATGTCGGGGTAGGCGGTGCGCGCGTCGGTGTCAGCGGTGTGGCTGACGGTCGTCATATGGCGGGTGCGCTTGCAGGGGCCGGACCAGCGGTTGTACTCGATATCCACGTCCCAGTCTGGAAACGCCTGCTGCAGATACATTCCCAGCCGGAAGGAAAGTGAGCGTTCCGTTGCCGAAGCGGTGAGCAGGTGCGAGTCGCGCTCGAGAAGTGTCTCGAGCGCCTGGGAGAGCTTTTCTTTCACACTGGTCTCGGACTCGGTGATGAAGGTACCGATATGCGTCATCGGGGGCCTCGCGTTGGTGGTTTCTCTTGGTGGCGTGTCGGCTCCACGCTTGTTATATCCACGTTCAAACGCATTCCCTGCTGATTCGATTCCCCTGTGGCTTCTTGGTTATCGGCCGTCGCGGGATCATCTTTAGCATCGCATGCAAAAAAATGCATGTGAGAAGCTGTCGTCTCTCATCGCGCTCCGTCAGACCGGGCGAAACTCCGCGTGAAGCTTGCCATCGCGCACCATGACGTAAGCCATGTTGCGCTTGCCGGCATCGTCCACCCAGTCAATTTCATTGACGCCTGGCTTGAGCACCGACTCAGCCGCTTCCAGCGATGTGGCGGAAGTGCCGTTGACCGACACGACGATGGCGCCCATGGGTAAGCGGCTTTGCAACGGACTTTCCGCGCCCACTTCGACCAGTTGAAGGCCGGTACTGGCCGGGGCGGCTTCGGATGGCTTCGAGGTGCGCGATGATGGCTTGGGCCGTGAAGGAGCCGGGGCGGTGGGGAGCGACCGCTCACTGCCTGCTCGCGATACGCGGCGTTGCCGAAGCTGCCAGTGTGCGGCGGTCACCAGCAGCATCATGAGGATCAGGACAGCCGTCATGACGATGTTGCCGATGGCCAGGGCCGTGACATGCTCGGCCAGCAGCGTGGGTGCCTCGCGCTGAAGCATCAAGAGCTTGTACGTCGTGTAGGGGAGGGTTGCCATGACCATGATCCACAGCAACACGAGAAAGAACTGACTACGCAATAACGCTCGCATACGCTTCAAGCCGCCACGGTAAAAGAAGTAGAAATATTCTTTAACGTAGTATGCCAAAAAACAAGGCGTCGGGCGCTGCTACCAATGACTACAAGTACATCACGCGCGCGTGTGCGCCTTCACCTGTTCATACAGTGTTTTCGCGTTGTCCATCGCGATGGCCTCGTTTTCGTCCAGTTGCAGTATTGACGAGCCGGCACGGTCGCCGTTCTGGAAGGCGCGAATCACCGAGGCATGGCGGCGAGTCACGCTGGCGACGTTCATGCGAATTGAGAGCAGCATCAATTCGAACCGACGCTTCTGATCCTCTCGGCGCTCGCGTTCTTCCGCCGAGTCCGTGGTCTCGATCAGCGAGGCCAGTGTCGTGCTGATCAATCTTTCGATGAGGTCGAGGCGCGGCACGATCTCGTCATTCAGCTCACTTACGGTCATTTGGGTACGGGAAGAAGACATGGTATCGCCTGTAAAGAAAGACACTCAGCACGACAAGGGTGCTATGACTCTCAGGGATATCGGCATGGATCCTGCCAACTTTAGCGTTTTGGCACGTCATCGTGGCGATGGATAGGCATGGCTGCCTTGGATCCTCGTGTGAACCTGGGTAGATATTCTGAATATATTTATTCTGATAAAGAGATATTTTTATCACCAAATAAGATTTTATCGCTGGCTGCGTTCGACGATATAAAGTTTTTTCTCCACCCGTCGATATCCTCGTTATATACACAAAAAGTAATTACGTGTGCGCTCGGGGAGAGAGTTATGTCGAATATTCTAAATAAAAAACAGCTGAATAAAATTAGCGTCAAGTATGCGGCCGCTTTTATTGCGGTGGCATTGTCGATGTTGACGATCGTGGTGGTGGACGAGCGATTGGTCAATCTCGTCAAGAAGCGGATGACCGCCTTCAGTGGTGAATTCAATGTGGCGATTTCCAATGTCCTGAATGCGGATCGAGACCTGTATCAGGGGCAAATGTCGGTACTGGAGCTTCTAGATGAAGAGCCAGAAAGCGACGAAAGTCAGCAATTCACAAAAGCTTATCAGGAAAACGCCGAGCAGGCTTATGATCGCATGCAGTCATTCGCGGCACTCATGTCGAAATATCCGGACGTAGTAACGGAGCTCGAAGAATTCGAAGCACGCTTCGACACCTGGGTAGGTGTATCCGATGATATCGTCGAGTTGCACCGAGGTGGCGAAGTAGAGAAAGCGCAAACATTATTCGATGAAGAGAGCACGCGTCGCTTCAATGAGCTGCGCGAAATTTACGATCTTGCTGGCCAGGCCGTGAATGCAAAAGTGACCGAACTCGAAGCATCGATGCTTGACCGGATCAATACCCAGCAGACGTGGGTCATCGCTATTTCGGCGGTCATCTTCATGGCTGCCATCGCGCTCGCGTTGATCGGCCCACGTAGAATGTCGAAAGCGATTCGGGACGTCAGTGAGCGAATCCGCGATATTGCCGAGGAAGACGGTGACCTGACTCAGCGTATTGAATCCCGCCGTAGTGACGAAATCGGCGAGCTGAGTGAACGCTTCAATGGCTTCATCGACCGGATAGATGGAACGTTGCAAGCGGTTCGCTCAAGTACGCTTAGTGTCAACTCGGCCTCGGACGAAATCGCCAAGAGCAGTCAGGACCTTGCGTCACGTACCGAGCAGACGGCATCCAACCTGCAGGAAACCTCGTCGTCGATGGAAGAAATTACCGCGACGGTTCGTCACACGGCCGAGACGGCCACACAAGCCGATGAACTATCACGCCGCAGCGTGGAGGTGACTCGTGCCGGTCAGACTGCGATGCAAGACGTCGAAACGACCATGAAAGATATCGGCGAGTCCGCATCACGCATCAACGAGATCATCGGCATGATCGATTCGATTGCCTTTCAGACCAACATCTTGGCGCTGAATGCGTCCGTCGAGGCGGCACGAGCCGGTGAGCATGGCAAGGGCTTCGCCGTCGTCGCCGAGGAGGTCCGCACGCTGGCCGGGCGCTCGAGCGATGCCTCACGTGAAATTCGCGAACTGGTCAACAACTCCGTCGCCAATGCCGAGTCAGGTTCGGAGAAAGTGCGTAAAGCCGGCCAGACGATGGAAGACATTGCCGGTAGCATCGAGCGAGTTACGCAACTGATCGGTGAAATCAGCACCGGCTCCCAGGAACAGAGCAGCGGCATCAGCCAGGTCAACACGGCCGTGACCGAACTGGATACCATGACGCAACAGAATGCGGCGATGGTTGAGCAAAGCAGTGCCGCCGCCGATGAAATGAGCCATCAAGCGGAACGTCTCATGGCCCTGATCGACTCCTTCAAGTTGAGCCATACCGAAGAAGGAGAATCACCAGTGCGTCAGGCCCTCGTACCTAGACAGGGTGAAGCATCGTACGCCGGTAAAAGACAGGCCCCGCTGCTGGCTGGCTGAATCATGTGGAAAAGGGGCCAGCTTGACTGCTGGCCCAAGCCTTGCCAATGGCAAGCGTCGTCACAGCGAGTTGACGGCAGCCGCGCATCGTGTGCTTGTGCGGTACACCGCGAGTGGATGTCCGTATGATGGCGTGGCTGCTGACTCAAACGCTATCGGCCAGGCATCACAGAACTTTAGTGCCCATGGCCGATAACCGTTGTCGCCTCAGGCCTTATGGTTGACGTTATAGTCGTTGGGGTTGACGACACCCTCCAGTCGGCCGATCTGGGAAAAGTCGGCCGAAGTGAGCACTGTATCGATACTGGCGTCAATGAATGACAGGTTCTTCACGACATGCACTTGCGTCGGCATCCCCTTGTTGTCGATATCCATGATCCAGGCTAAGAAGCCCCGCGAAAACTTGGCCAGACTTCCGATCGGGTACAATCCATACTGTTGAATGTAATCGATGATGATCGTGCGGTCGTACAAGTGCTCATGCTCATGTACCCAACGGTAGGCATCCAGCGGCGTACGGGGCGATACGCCGTTGCGTTCGTGAGTATATTTATTGATCGCCTTGATAACACTGACCGTCTTGGCGGTCTCGGACAGCTCGCGCGCCGTCTTGCCGGCAGGATAGCCGCTGCCGTCGAGCAGTTCGTTGGCATTTTCGATGATATCCCGGCATTCGGGACTAGGTTGCCAGCCCAAGGCATCGGTTTTTTCGAGCAGTTGCTCCACGTGCCTACGGAGAATCTCCTTCTGCTGAGGCGTCATGTTGGTCTTGAGCGAGGGCAACTGCTCGCTCATGAGTAGCGGTTTCCCCATGGTATGCAGCAGGGCGCCGGCCACGGCTTCGCGCAACTGAGGAGAGTGAGGGTCACGCAGCACCATCATGTCCGCCAGGTATGCGGACACCTGAAGCGCATGACGTACCCACTCCGGTTGATCCTGCAAGTAGGACAGCGCGTACAGCAGTGCCTTTCGGTCCTGCTTGACCAGGTGAATGAGCGAATCGGTGCAGTCGTAGAGCGTTTCTTCCGGGAACGCGTTCCAGTTCTTGACGAAGATCAGCACCGCCTGCAGCTGGCGCGCGACCGAGCGCACTCCCTTGACCATGGGGGGAGCATGGGGAAACTCGGTCGACTTGTGAGCGTCGTGTTTCAGGATATCGCTCTCCTTCTTGCGGGGAATGAAAACCGGCGACTGGCTGACACCGCGCCCCTCGATACCGGCCCGGTACGCCGATTCACGTTCCGATTCGGAGACCAGGCGATACAACGCGTGTTCCATGTCGTGTTCCACATCGACGAATTCGATGCCCACCGCTGCGTGTCCTTCGTTGCCGAACGGGCGCATGTGGCGTATGCCGCCTGGAGAATGGAAGTATTCTCCATTCGGAAATTCGATAGTGACGCTAGGTAGTCGTTGTGTGACATAGAGCGGCAGGCTGTCTTCCAACGCGATATCGACCATGCAGCCTCCCGTGGAGAGGTTGCGGACACGTCCCTTGATGAGCAGCTCGTTGGTATAGACTTCCAGGTTGGCTTGGGCACGCATCCCCAGGATGAAAGGGATACGTACCGCGCCACGAGACTCTCGCGCGAAAAGCTCATCCGTGATCTGACACTTTATTTCGTAGACGCCGGATTCTTTCTTTAGCGGCTTTGCCTTGATCTTTTCGAAATTATAGATTTCCGATGCCTCTTCATCGGAAGCCGGTGGAACCTCGATATCGAACGATAAGTTTCCTTGATAGAAATAGGAGTCGATTTCGGGTTTTTCATAATTGACTATCAGGTCGAAGGCGCCCGTCTCCAAGTCCAGATTAGTAATGTCGGCTTGGAGCGGGCGTGTTGTCTTTTTTGAGAAGATAGTCACTGTATGCTCTTTCGATACCAGTGATCGGAGCACACCGGCAAGATGGTTTCCAGAACTACCCTTGGTCAGCATGGAGCACCTGCTATTTATTAAAATATTGCATCAGAGAGTATTGCCGGGATGAGAGGCGTTCTCACTGATGATTGGGTCTTGATTGTCTAAAATTCTTATTCCTAATTAAAATTAATTTTTATTAATGTTTTTGCAGCTATCATGACTTCCACCTTCAGGGAAGCGCCTGCGTCAACACCCTCCCTGTGTGCTGACCGACGGCTCATGAGGGTCTTGAGTAGGCTATACACTGGCGGTGGATACCGCCAGACGATTGCTCTCTCAAGAGTCGTTATATCACATATGAGTGAGATGACTAGTGCTGTGCGTGTCGCTTGTTTTGCAAGGGATTAGAGAAGAACAATCGCTATCTTTTGTCGGGCATACGAAGGTATCATTGACGAAGGGCGGGGCACGATATGGGCTTGCTAACACCTCGCAAGATGACGTTATCGTGACTTTTAATGTTAATGCGTCTTGTTCATTATGAGTACATTTCACTGGTAGTGGCAAGAGGCACGTTTCTTGAGGAAAGACGCTGCTAGCACTCCAGCGCCAGGTGACGGATGAGCTTACCTCTTTTAGTATGACGGTGGCTTCTGCGGGAGCAGGTAGCCTTGAATTTGCAGGTAGTGGCGATCCGTTCCGAAGCCTCTCGCGGCGAGACACCACCATTTACGATGTGCAATTCGGGCGCTTCGGGGGCTCACAAGGGTAATCGACCCCAGTGCAGCCCTTGGGCAGCTCCCTACGCGCCCGTTGGTACAGCGTTTGGTATCGTGCCGCTCACGAGTGATAAGCGAGGTATGGATGAATACCTGGACGAAGTGACCGCCATGCGCTCCCGCTCCGCATCGCGGTCGCCCCGAAAGAGGAAAATGAATGCTGTCAGCGTGACCATGCCGGCATCGACGAATAGCCACGACATCTCCCTAATGCAGCGAATGTTCTCGATCCTGCCCCGGTCGGAAAACCCGAGGTCTCAACTCAAGTCGTGGCACACCTTGTCATCATCAAGCAGATAGGTGCGCTTGCCCATCGCGTGCAGCTTTTCTTCCACCAGGCCGGCAATAGTGGACTTGCCCGAACCGCTCAGCCCCGTGAACCAGAGCAGGCACGCCCTGTGGCCATTAAGGCGCTCACGGTGTGAACGGTGGATTTTGTGATTATGCCATATTTTTGTCATTATTTTTTCTTCGCTATTAATTGCCTTACTTTTTCCTCGATGAGCTGGACTGTATAGCTGCGAAGGTCTTCTGAAACTAAGATATGATGGTCAATATTTTCTGGTATATACTTGTTGTCAACCTCATTTGTGCTTTCTTTGGATATGTAGCTATTTATGTCGAAGTATTCGCATTGTGTGTCTTTTGCAAGACCTTTTATTTTTTTGTTTAACTCCAGTGCGAAAATTGCTCTACTTTCATAAGAATCGTACTTCGATCTTAGCTCTGCTAATAGCGAGTGTTTTGTGGTGTCGCAGCTTATATTTTCTGTTATTATTCTGGATACATAGCTGACGGCCGCGTCATGTTCCTTCAGCACTGGAAGGTTGACGCCCTTTATAACAACTCCTGCGCAGTTGTTTTTTATTTCAATTATGAATCTTTTATAGTTCTCTATAAGTAAGTCGAAAAAGTAATTAGGAGAAATTCTTTCTTTTTTTATTATCTTTCGATAGTAGAACCCTAATTCTAGGTCTACTTGGCCAAACCCAAGGGTGACAAAGTCATTAGGGTTTAAGGAGTTTGTTATTTTTTTTCTTGTTTCTAATGTTGACTTCCTTTTTCCCAGTCCCAGTATGGTCGCGCCATGAATAACATGTACTAGAAGTGACTCTTCATTGCTGTTTTTATTAATATTTTGTATCGATTGTATGTGGGAGTCACCAAAAACCTTGATCTTCCCTTTCTCTGAGGTGCTTTCTTTTGTAAAATCTAGGGTTTTCTCTAGATTTTTGCATTTGGCATCTACTATAGCAACTTCTTTTTTACTTAGCCCTTTCTTCCACACGCCACGGTTGTCATGAATAGGCTGTGTCATCTGCCATGAACGTAGCGAGATATGGTTTTCCTCGCCCCGGCCATCCGTTTTTTTGGCATCTTCTATACCAAACCATTTGTAGTTTTTTTTGTGGAAATCAAATACTTCTTCCGTGTAAGTCAAGTCTAGGAAAGATAGTATTTCATGTACAACTGATTCCTTCCTCGTGACAAGGTTCTCATATTTTACTAGCTTTATCCAACTTTCGTTCTTGAATTCCAGAAGTGCTTTGTTGTCGCTTATCCAACGCTGTACGCTGTGCTCGAAATTCCCAGAGCGTTTTTTCAAAGATGATACAACATCTTTGCTGTCACGAGTCATGGCAATTATTTGAGCATTTGGGAATTTTTCTTTTATTTCTTTTATTTTGTAGATATGCCTTGGCGTCTTTTCGCAGACAATGCTTTTTCCTTCCCTTCGAGATTTGCGCTTTTCTTGGTAATATTCGTTATTTAGGTTTGGGTTGTTCAAGAACCAGTAAGTCTCTCTTGGTATTGTGTGGACCTCAGGGTGAGCTCCCAGTAAAGAAGCCATCAGAGTAGTTCCGCTATGTCCGCACCCTACAACAAAAATAGTTTTGTCTAGTATCTGGCTTTCGTTTGCACTATATTTTTCGTTTTTTCCTTCTGTTGTCGGGAAAATTTTTTTTAGTCCTTCCGCATGCAGGTAGGAGAGGCTTTTCTGATCTTCTGAATTCTCCAGTAGATTATATGTAATGTCTTTAATGCCATATATTGAATGCAGCAGAAACGCGAGCCGCATGCGCTGATTATCGGAGAGTGCTTCCATTCGAGCGTAACTGGGCAGTAACAGGGCGTCTGCGCTTGTCAGCTCTGTAGCCTGGCGCTGTGCCTCCGGTACCTCCTCGGGGAGGTGGCTGCGGTGCTGCGGTTCATGCAGCCGATATAAGCGGAAGCCGTTACGACTTGCCCAATGCTGAATTTCCGCCAGGTTGGGTTGCCGTTCGTGGGTGGGCTGAAACGCGACCTTAACCTGAAGCAGCAGGGTGTCTTTCAGCGCTTGGGTGCCATTGTCGAGAATCGCAGAGGCGTCATTCAGGCCATCCAATACCAGCCAGTCGATGGCGGGTAGGCCCTGGATGCTATCCAGCGCGATGGTATTGAGCGGCAGCCGGGTGAGCACCTGGCTGCCTTTGCGGATGGCCTCAGGCTGATACTCGTCGTCTAGCGGTGCCAGGCTCGCGCTCAACTTGGGGTCGAGACAGGCATGCAACTGGCCTGGCTGGCCGTCTCCCAGCGTCGCATTGGGGTAGTAATGAACGCCCTTGTGCTGCTTGAGCGAGGTGTCCGGAGCTTGGCTGCTGGGATCGAAGGCGATCAGCTCGAGCGCTTCCTTTTGCAGCAGTTGGCGAACGACGTCGCTTTCAAGCAGTTGCCCGCCGTTGTCCACGGCGATGAGCTTGCCGTCGAATTGCCATTGAAACGTCGAGTCATCCTCGGGGGCCTCGGCGTAATGGATTTCCACCGGGACATCCTCGTCCTCGAACCGAGCTTCGCCTTCCTTGTTGAAGGTAAGCGAGGCGGGCGCCTTGTCGTCGCAGTAACGTTGCCAGATGGCGCGCATGGCATCGGTGAAGTGTTTGGCGAAGCGTGGGCCGTCACACACGGGAGATTGCAACAACACGTCACGCAGATGCTGCCGAATGGTGCCCAGGCTTTCCAGATCGCTGGCAAGCTCGATCACGCGTGCACGATATTCGTCCCAACTGTTGACTACCAGTTCCGGCATGCCGGCGTGTACCAGGTGTGTCGCGCTATGGCGGCCGGCAAAGGTCGGGCCGGGGAGAGTCACCACGGGGACCCCCATGATGAAGGCCTCGCAGGTCGTCAAACCACCCGAGTAGGGCCAGGGATCGAGGGCGATATCCGCTCGGTTGTAGGCGTCCAGCATCTCGTAATTGCTGCCCGGCCCCTCGATGATCAAACGCTCGCGAGCAATGCCCGCAGCTTCAAGTGTGGCATATAGGCGTTCGCAGAAACTCTCACTGGTGTAGGGGCGTCCCTTGAGCATCAAGCGGGAATCAGGCAGCTCGTGCATGATGCCTGCCCACTGCTTGAGCGTGACATCATTGAGCTTGGTGGGGTTGTTGAAGCACGCTAGTGTGATATAGCCGTTTCGCTTGGCCGGCAGTTCGCGCAATGCAGGCAACTTTGCAGGCGGATCGAAGACGATATAGTCGTCCGGCAGGCGGATGAGTTTCTCGGTATAGTACTCGTCTTCGCCTCCAGGCGTCTCGACATGATCGCTGATCAAGTAATCGATGGCCTGCACACCCGTGGTATTGATCAACCCGCCGACCCATTTGACGAGCAATGGTGCCGGCTGCATGGCAATCGCGCGCATTCGAGTACCGGCATTATGGCCTGATAGGTCAATAAGAACATCAATTTCGTCATCACGAATTTGCTGTACGAGGTCGTCATCGTTCAGGTGTCGAATAGGGTACCATGTATGAGTTTGATTCTTGATGCGCCGTGTCAGCGCGTCATCGATTTCACTACTGCTATAGGCCACCAGTGTCATCTGGTTCGGTGGTATGTTTTCCAGGCAGCGGACGATCATCTTGCCCACGGGGTGATTGCGAAGGCCATCCGAGAGCAAGCCGACTTTCAAGTGGCGCTGGTAAGATTTATCTACGCGTGCAGGCCGGGGGGAGAGTGCGCTCTTTTCGGGGGCGAAACGCTTTTCCCAGGATTTGGCAAAGGCCGCAATCTCGGTGCGACTGGCACGGGGATCGTAGTGCAACGCAGTCAGATGATTGGAATAGGGAATGGCATTGTGTGGCGCTAGCGCGCTAGCTTTTTGATAACAGCGATATGCTTTGTTCAGCAACCCCAACTCTCGATACATGTTGCCAGCACTATTCCAAGGTATGTAGCTGCTTGGTGTTAGCTTGATGAGTTGGTCGTAAATGTCGAGAGCTTCATTGTAACGATATAAGGCACTTAGACTATTAGCAAGAGAGTCGAGCACACGCAAGCTCTTCGGAGAAAATTGCCAAGCTTTTTTAGCGTATTCAATGGATTTGTATGGCTTTCCCATGTCGAGATAAAGGTAAGAGAGGGTTGCCAAGCCAAATGCTGAATTGGGCGCCAGCTCCAAGGCATCCTGGAGATGCTGGAGGGCATCCTGGAGACGATGCTGTTTGTGTGCGACATAGCCCAACCATTCTTCCTGTTCATGATGGTTAGGACGCAGCTCTCGTGCTTTTTCCAATGAGGCCTTGGCGTCATAAAATTCTTTTTGGCCAGCTTGCAACTTACCTAGCGTAAGCCAGGCATCAGGATCCGTGGGGTGACGCTGAACCTGCTTGCGTGCTTGCGGCAGCGTGAGCTTGTTAGTGCTTGATGAGTGGCGTTTCTTGGACATAAAGGTCGCATCATGACGGTGGTCGATACCATCACTATAAAGCGATGCCACAATATCAAAGAGAGGAAAAGGCTCTTGGGAAGGGAGCTTTTGCGCCTTTTGCAGCAGATGACTGTTATTTCGCTAAAAAAGCGGGCCCGAATGGGCCCGCTTCATTACTGCCGTGGCTGGCTGGAGAGCGATTAGCCCAGCAGAGACAGCGCGTTCTGCGGCAGCTGGTTGGCCTGGGCCAGCACGGAAGTACCTGCCTGCTGCAGAATCTGGTTACGGGTCATGTTGGAGACTTCGTCCGCGTAGTCGGCATCTTCGATGCGCGAGCGAGCAGAAGAGAGGTTGGTCTCGGTGGTGCTCAGGTTGGTGATGGCCGAGTCGAAGCGGTTCTGCATGGCACCCAACTCAGAGCGTTGGCTATCAACGTTGCTAATTGCAGCATCAATGTCAGCCAGTGGAGAGAGACCATTTGTGGATAGTTCATCAGCAGTCAAGGCGCTATCCGAGTCAAATGTTACCCCTACTGAGCTTGTATCAGCAGAAGCTACTGACATTGTAGCATCATAGTAGTTGCCTTGGTCATCACGAACGAAAGTGCCGCTATCATTTTCTACGACGGAGTACCCGTCGAAATCACTGACAGCACCTGTGCTGTCAGTGAAGCTAAATGTTGCGTCATCAGCTGCAACTGTTGAGCCGGAGTCATAGCCACCTGCAGAAACTGACTCTGCGCGATCAGAAACGTCAAAATTACTGAGGCCAAGAGTCTCCGCATTAACTTCCTGAAGGTTCATGGTGATGGTTTGGCCATCTTCAGAACCGACTTGGATGGAAATTTCTTGGTCGCTAGCGAGAACGTCGACGCCGTTGAAGCTGGTTTCTTCGGAGATACGGTCGATCTCACCCAGACGCTGGTTGATCTCGTCCTGGATGGAATCCAAGTCTTCCTGGCTGTTGGTGCCGTTTTGAGCCTGAACGGTCAGTTCACGCACGCGCTGCAGGTTGTCGTTGACCTGGTTCAGAGCGCCTTCGGTGGTCTGGGCAACGGAGATGCCGTCGTTGGCGTTACGCTGCGCCTGGCTCAGACCGGTGATCTGGCTGGACATGCGGTTGGCGATGGCCTGACCGGCGGCGTCGTCGGCGGCACTGTTGATGCGCAGACCGGAAGACAGGCGTTCCATGGAAGTGGACAGAGCGCTCTGTGACTGGCTCAGGTTCTGCTGGCCGATCATGGCCGTGATGTTCGTATTGATAACTGCCATTTTGACTTTCCTCTCTGTTGGGCTCCATTGGCTTGCCGATCGGTGACACCGGGGCTTGCCACAACGGCGCCGTTGGCCGTTACCTCATCTATCGGCGCGGGAAGAATTCGCTTTAGGGTGAATTGCAAATTTTTTCATGCGACGTGGCTGGGTATACTCGTGCCGCATCTTTTGCATGTGTCTCAACATGTGCCGTGCCGTTCCCTGCCTGCCCATTTGGAGTGCCTGCCCGCCATGCCCTCGCTGGATATCATGCTTGACCTGTCCCTCGAGACCTGCCGTTACCACTACGAAGGCGCCATGCAAACCGTGATCGCCACCAGCGTGGACGGCCGCCGGGTCAGCTTTCCCGCCGTGGCGCTGCGCCGCATCGTCACCCCGGACGGGGCGCGGGGCGTGTTCCGCCTGACGTTCAGCGAGGAGGGCAAGTTCGTCTCCATGGTGGCGGTCAGGCGTTGGGAGGCGACATGACAGCGGGGCCATTTCATTGCCCAGTCCCCCCATTGGCTTCGCAACGCGCTTTAGGCATGCTTGACCGACCGGACAACACGAGGCGAGTGACACGATGACGACACGCGACACGGAGATGACAGCCTGGCTGCGCGAGTTGCCCAAGGCGGAGTTGCACCTGCACATCGAAGGCACGCTGGAGCCGGCGTTGATGTTCGCCCTGGCCGAGCGCAATGGCGTGACGCTGCCTTACGAGTCGGTGGAAGCGGTGCGTGCGGCGTACGACTTCGATGACCTGCCGTCGTTTCTGACCTTGTATTACCAGGGGATGGGCGTGCTGCACACCCGCGAGAACTTCTTCGACCTGGCGATGGCGTATTTCGACCGCGCCCGGGAAGACGGCGTGGCGCATGTCGAGCTGTCCTTCGATCCGCAGGCGCATCGTGTGCGTGGCGTGCCGCTCGAGGCGCCTTTCGAAGGGCTACTGGCGGCGTGTCGGGAGGCCGAGTCGCGGCATGGCATTTCCTCGGCGTTGATCATGAGCTTTCTGCGCGATCGCGATCCCGCCGAGGCGATGGAGGTGCTCGAGCAGGCCGCTCCCTGGCACGCCTCGATCGCTGCGGTGGGGCTGGACAGCGCCGAACGCGACCATCCCCCGGGGCGGTTCGCCGAGGTGTTCGCTCGGGCGCGGGCCATGGGTATTCCCGGCGTGGCGCACGCAGGGGAAGAAGGCCCTGCGGCCTATATTCGCGAAGCGCTGGAGACACTCGATGTGTGCCGAATAGATCACGGCGTGCGCTGCCTCGAGGATGCCGATCTGGTGGCGACGCTGCGCGAGCGCCGGATTCCCCTGACGGTGTGCCCGTTATCCAACGTCAAGCTCAAGGTGACGCCCACGCTTGCCGAGCATCCATTGCCGGCCCTGCGGGATGCTGGCTTGAACGTCACCCTCAATTCCGACGATCCCGCCTACTTCGGCGGCGGCATGCTGGATAATCATGTCGCCTGTCACGAAGCCTTCGGATGGACGCGGAACGACTTCCTGGCGATGACACGCAATGCACTCGAAGCCGCCTTCATGGCGGAGGAAAGGCGGGACGTCTTGCTGAAGCGGCTGGATAACGTTGCCCAGGACGTTTAGGCCAGCACCAGGAAAGAAAAAAGCCCCAGCCAAATGGATGGGGCAAAGTTTGCTTTGTACGCAGAGACTAAACTTGGGATGCAGCGTAGCCTCAAGGCATATATTACCCGCAGAGGTGCCATACACTAAGGCTGAAATGCTGCCAATAACCTGCGTTAATCCTTGTAATCGATCGTGTTGCGGTGATGAACGCAACGTGGTGGTGGCATGGGGGCGCGGCGCTGGTAGTGCGCGCCATGCCGGGGACGATTGAGTGGTGGCGTGCGCGTGCGCGAGGGCTTGGCAGGGTCGGCGGGGAGCGCGAGGCTGATCAGCAGCAGACTCAAGGCAACGGCGACGAGGTCCATGGTGTCGGGTCCCTCAGACGATGAGCATGCCATCATTATGGTGCAGTTTTGGCGATTTCTCATGCGCGATGCGGCAATGTCGATCCTGATGCTGAACGTGCTTATGGCGGGCCCGCGTGCGGGGATGGGGCAGGCCGGACAAGGGATCGGTCACGGACGGAGAGTCGCGTGCGGGGAGGGCGAAAACCGGCAGGTACGAGAATGACTGGATGCGATAACGCCTAGACGCGTGAGCTGATCCGGTTGAGCCCTTGGCGGCGCGAGCGGCCATCGGGTTCGTACAGGGTGCTGCCGGCGGCTTCCTTGAGGAAGTTGAGCATGCGCTGATTCTGTTCCATGCGGTTCATGGCCAGCAGGCCGTTGATGCGGTTGAGCTGGCGTGCCTCTTCGCCGATGGTGCGCAGCTGATGCCAGCTATCCAGGCGCTGCGCTTCGGTCGCGGCACGTTCGGCGCTCTGGCGGCTTTCACCGTGGCCGAGCTCGCGCATGACGTCGCGGCGCTGCGCATCGAGGGTTTCCAGCTCGGCGGCAACCTGAGATTTCGCTTCGGCGAGGCGTTCCAGTTCGGGGCCGTCGATCTCGCCTTGCGTCAATGACTGACGCTCCTCGCGCAGCAAGGTCACGAAGCGCTGCATGGCATCGAGTTGGCGGTCTAGCGTTTCGGCGAGCGACATAATGGTGTCCCGTTCTCATGGTGGTTTGCCCGTGGGGCGGCCCAAGGGCAAACAGCGTCGTCTATCCGACGTGCCGTGGCATCAGCGCTCGGCGGTATCGCCCAGCAGGTCGCGGACGCTGTCGATCAAGCCGTCGGCGATCTTGCCGGTGTCGAGTTCGAGCTGGCCATCGCTGATGGCCTGGCGAATCTCGGCGACACGGCCGACATCGATATCCTGGCTGGTATCGGCTTCGTTGCTCTGACTCAGCGTGGTGATGCTTGCCGGGGAACTGGCTTGCGCGGTGTCATCGCCACGGCGTGTGCGCTGGGCGGCGTCCCCTTGCTCACTCTGAGTTGTCTGCGTTGGCGGATGTAGATTGGAGATTTTCAAAATTGAACTCTCTTGCAGCGCGGGCTTAACCCCTGTATCGGCCACACTCGCGAAAACTGTAGGCATTGACCCTATCTTTTTACACTCGGTCTTGAACCTGCCTTTACATGGCTCGGGTCATGACCGTGCCGCCGGCATTATAGCGGGTGTTGGGGAGGCGGTCAGGCATGACGATCGAGACTGGCGATCAATAACGCACCGTGAGCCTTCCCTGCGCATCCACCTCGCCACGAATCACCTGCCCATCGGGCATGCGTGCGCGTATCGCATCGCCCTTGCCGCCATTGTTCAGTGCCTCGCCCTCGCGGGTCACCGAGAAGCCGTCGCCGCGGGCGATGAGCGTCACGGCCTCGCCGCGATGCACCAGATACGGCTGACGCAGCCTGTCGCCGCGCAAGGCCATGCCCTTGACGAGGCGCTGCATGACGACCTTGCCGATGGCCTGGCTGGGGTCGTCGAGGGCGTTGCGGGGTCGGCGCGAGACATCGGCGCGTTCCCAGCCGAGCATGTCGGCGCTGAGACGCTGGCCGCGCTGGATGGCGGTGGCCGCCACCAGGAAGCGCACGCTGGCCGAGACGCGTGCCTGTACATAGCGGACCTGCTGGTCGTTGCTGCAGCGCACACCCACCATGACACGCCCCTGCGGCACACCGTCGCGAGGCAGGAACGGTTGCGGCGATTGGCATTCGGGCAGTCGCGAGGTGTCGCTGTTGACCTCGACGCTGACGTCGTCGCCCAGCGAGGCGGCCTGGCTCAGCAGAAAGCGCTGGGTGGCCTGGGCGATGGGGTCGTCCGGCACGGCAAGCGCCGCGGAGGGCGCCATGGCCATCAGCAAGCCCGTCACCAGCAAGCGTTTCACCTTCATCGGCAAGCCGGGCGCGCGCCCTTTGAGGCGCCGCGCATAGGGAAGTGCCCGAACTGCCTTGCCGAGGAAGCGCTGCATTGCATGAGCCCCTGCCTGAAGTTGAGTGAACGGGAAGTCGCCTGCGTTGACCGGAAGCAAGAATCGAGGCGAATGGTCGATGGCCTGATTCTAGTGGGACGGCACACCGAGCAAAGGCGGAAATGGCGCTCAAATATCGGCTTGTTTAGTCGTTTGCCGTGACGGCGGCGCGGCTATTCTGCATCGTGCACATTTCCCCATGTCTAGCGAAGGGGAACGACACGCGACACGAACGCGATGAGACAGGGACACAGGGCATGATCGACAAGCTTGCAGGCTACCTGGATTACCATCAGGAAGCGCTTGGCCTTCGCCACGAGCGCCAGAAGGTGCTGGCCAACAATATCGCCAATGCCGATACGCCGAATTACAAGGCGCGCGATTTCGATTTCTCGGCGGAGCTGGATCGCGCCATGCAATCCGGCGGCGGTCGGGAAGGCGGCCTGTCGCTCGCCACGACATCCGCGCGGCACATCCCGGCTCAGGCGCCGGGCGGTGGCGGTGTCCACGATCTCCTGTATCGCGTTCCCGAGCAGCCGAGCCTGGATGGCAACACCGTTGACATGGATCGCGAGCGCGCCGCGTTTGCCGACAACGCGCTGCGCTATCAGGCCAACACCACGATTCTGACGCGCAAGATCCAAGGCATCAAAGGTGCCATGCAGCCGGAAGGCTAAGGAACTGATATGTCCATGTTCAGCATTTTCGATATTTCTTCCTCGGCGATGAGCGCGCAGTCCCAGCGCATGAATGCCACCGCCAGCAACATGGCCAACGCCGACAGCGTGGCCGGGCCCGATGGCGAGCCGTATCGCGCCAAGCACGTGATGTTTCAGGCGCAGTCCCAGGGCGGCAGCGAGCTGGGCGGCGTGCGTGCCACCGAGGTGGTCGAGGACGATGCGCCACCGCGCATGGAGTACCGCCCCGGGCACCCGCTGGCGGATGAAGACGGCTATGTGGCCATGCCCAATGTCGATCCGGTCGACGAAATGGTCGACATGATCGCGGCGTCGCGTTCCTACCAGGCCAACGTCGAGGTCATGAATACCAGCAAGTCACTGATGCAACAGACACTTTCCATCGGACAAGGATAACGGAGAGCGACATGGCCAGCCCCGTCATCGGCAGTAACACGCTTGCCTCGATCAATAGTACGCCCAATGCCAATGCCTCGAACGAGACTCGTACCACGGGTGCGGAGTCGTCCGAGGACCTCAACAACCGCTTCATGACGTTGTTGATCACCCAGTTGCAGAACCAGGATCCGACGAAGCCGATGGACAACTCGGACATGACGGCGCAACTGGCCCAGATCAATACGGTCAGCGGCATCCAGGAACTCAACGACTCGCTGGGTGATATCAACGAACAGATCGATGCCGGCAAGACCTTGCAGGCCTCCTCGTTGATCGGCCAGGGCGTGATGGTGCCGGGCAGCACCGTGCGTGTCGGCGAGACCGAGGACGGTGGCGTCGTGGCCACGCCGCTGGGCGCCGAGCTGGCAACTGGTGCCGACGAACTCGAGATCACCATCACCAATGGCTCCGGCGAGGTCGTCCATCGCAGTGTCGAGGAGAATGTGCCGTCTGGCGTGCAGTCCTTCGATTGGCCGGGCACGGGGCTGGATGGCAATGCCGTGGCCGAGGGCGCCTATAACGTCGAGATGACGGCCAGGGTCGGAGGCGAAGAGGTGTCCGTCACGCCGCTCAACTACGCCTTGGTGCAGGGCGTGACCTCGGGTGACAACGGGCCGACCCTGGACCTTGGCACCTCCGATAGCGTCGCGCTCGAAGACGTGCGCCAGATTCTTTGATCACGATTCGATACCACTATAACGCGGGGAAGGGAAAATGGGTTTTTCACAATCATTGAGCGGGGTCAACGCGGCCTCCTCTCAACTGGACACCATCGGCAACAATATCGCCAACTCGCAGACCGTGGGCTTCAAGAGCTCCTCGGTGCAGTTCGCGGATATCTTCGCCAATAGCCAGGGCCTCGGCACACGTGTCGCGGGCAAGCTTCAGGATTTCGGTACCGGCAGTCTGGAAACCACCGGCCGCGGTCTCGACCTGGCCATCGCCGGGGACGGCTTCTTCCAGTTCACCCAGAACGAACAACTGGCCTACTCGCGCAACGGCCAGCTCAGCATGAGCGCCGACGGCTACTTCGAGAATGCCCAGGGTGCGCGTTTGACCGATCAGCAAGGCGAGCCGCTGCAGGTCACACAGTTCAGCCAGGGGGCTCAGGCGACGACTGGCGTGGAGACAGCATTCAACCTGAATGCCGAGACTGAGGCGCTTGCACCCAATAATTTTAATCAAGACCAAAGCGATACCTATAGCTACGTAACCAATGCCGGTACCGTCTATGACTCCCTGGGCGTCGCACACGACATGAGTCTTTATTATACGAAGACGGGTGAAAATGACTGGGAGGTTCGAGCTGCACTCGATGGTGAGATGGCTGATGGTGGTGCCGCGCAATCCATAAGCTTTAATGAAAGTGGTGTTCCTGACGTTGATACTGCCTTGAGCTTTAACTTCGGCGACTTGGGAAATGGGTCAGCCGACTTCGATAATATTGAGGTCGATTTGGCAGGGACTACCCAGTATGGCGAAGCTTTCGAGCTGAGGGAGTTCGCTCAGGACGGTAATGCTTCCGGTACCTTCGTGGGCGTGGAAATCACCGAGAACGGTGAAGTCCTGGCCAATTACTCCAACGGCAACAGTGAAGCGGTCGGTACCGTCGGCATGGCCAACTTCCGCAACCCGGAAGGCCTGGAGCCTCAGGGCGACAACCTGTGGGCGGCGACCCAGGAATCCGGCGCGGCCCTGCTGGGACAGGCAGGTACCGGTCAGCTGGGCAGCCTGGAATCGGGCACGCTGGAGGCCTCCAACGTGGACCTGACCCAGGAACTGGTCGACATGATCATCGCGCAGCGCAATTTCCAGGCCAACAACAACGCCATCCAGACTCAGTCCGACATTCTGGAAACGGTCACCAACTTGCGTTAACGCCTAAGCCGGCCGGCCGCTTCGGCCGGCTTCATTCGTTGTGAGTCGAGCAGGACGATCAGCATGGATCGGATCATTTATACCGCCGGCAGCGGCGCCAGCCAGGCGATGCAGCAGCAGTCGGTGGTCAATCACAATCTTTCCAACGTGTCGACGCCGGGCTTCCGTGCCGAGTTGGATGCCATGCGCGCGGTGCCGGTGCAGGGCGACGGCCGTCTGGCGACACGCACATCCGTCGCGGCCACTACGTCGGGCACGGATTTCTCGCCGGGTTACATGAACGCCACCGGGCGGCGCCTGGATGTCGCCATGCAGGGCGATGCGTTTCTTGCCATTCAGGATCCGCAAGGCGGCGAGGCCTATACCCGTCGCGGTGACCTGCAGGTCGATGCGGACGGCATGTTGACCGTCAAGGGCGAGCCGGTGATGGGCGAGCAAGGGCCGATCGTGGTGCCGCCGGACGCGGAGTTCTCGATTGGCGCCGACGGCTCGATCAGCGTGCTCGAGGCGGGTGCCAATCCCGATGAAATCGCGCCGGTCGGACGGCTGAAGCTGGTCACGCCGGATTTGCAGGCCCTGACTCGCGGCGATGACGGCTGGTTCCGCCTGCCGCCGGGCGATGATGCCGAAATCGCGGCGCCGCAGCCCCTGGACGAGGACGCGCGCCTGCAGTCCGGCGTGCTGGAAGGCAGCAACGTCAGCGCCACGGATGCCATGGTCGCGATGATCGACGGTGCACGCCGCTACGACATGCAGATGAAGGTGATCGAGAGCGCCGACCAGAACGCGCAGCGCGCCAACAGCTTGCTCTCCGTTCAGGCGTAACGGCGGTTCACGCGTAGCGACGTTCGACGCGTCACGCGCCATCGAATTCTCGGCATCGCCCGCGCGGTGCCCGCACAAAGGTAAGAGTCATGATTAGATCGCTGTGGACGGCCAAGACGGGGCTTGAATCTCAACAGGTCAAGCTCGACGTCATTTCCAACAACCTCTCCAACGTCTCGACCAACGGTTTCAAGCGTTCGCGGCCGGTGTTCGAGGATCTGCTTTACCAGAACGTGCGCCAGCCCGGTGCCCAGGCTTCGGCGGTGGATACGCTGCCTTCCGGCCTGCAGGTGGGCACTGGTGTGCGTCCGGTCGCCACCGAGCGGCTGCACACCCAGGGCGGCCTGCAGAACACCGACAACTCCAAGGACCTGGCCATCAACGGTCAAGGGTTCTTCGCGGTGCAGATGCCCGACGGCACCTCGGCGTACACCCGGGACGGCAGCTTCCAGATCGATGAAAACGGCCAGATGGTCACCGCGGGCGGCTATCCGCTCGATCCGCCCATCGTGATTCCCGAGAACGCGCTGTCGGTCTCGATTTCCCAGGATGGCGTGGTATCCGTGACCCAGCCCGGTGACACGGCGGCGCAGGAAGTCGGTCAGCTGACGCTGTCCAAGTTCATCAATCCCGCCGGCCTGCAGAGCATGGGCGAGAACCTCTACCAGGAAACCGATGCTTCCGGCCCGCGCAACGACCTGATCCCCGGCATGGAAGGGGCGGGGCGCCTGTACCAGGGCTACGTGGAAACCTCCAACGTCAATGTGGTGGAGGAAATGGTCAGCATGATCGAGACCCAGCGTGCCTACGAGATCAACAGCAAGGCGGTGGAGACCTCCGACCAGATGCTGTCGCGCCTGACGCAGCTGTGAGGAGTGGCGTCGTGACGGGAATGGATGTGAAAAGCGGGGTACGCGCGCTATGCCTGCTCCTGATGTTGATCATGAGCGGGTGCGCGCAGTTGCCGCATGAGTCGGTGGTCCCCGATACCGGGCCGGTGAGCTATCCCGAGGCACCGCTGCCGCAGCCCAACGGGGCGATCTATCAGGCGCGCTACGGGTATCAGCCGCTCTTTCAGGACCGGCGTCCGCGCCAGATCGGCGACATCATCACGATCACGATCAACGAGGATGTCAGCGCCAGCAAGGATTCCTCGGCCAGCGCCAATCGCGAGGGCAGCATGGGGCTGGATCTGGAGACGATCCCCGACCTGATGAGCTTCCTCGAGGATAACGGTCTGGATGTCTCGGGCGAGAACGACTTCGAGGGCAGCGGTGGCGCGAGCGCCAGCAACACCTTCACGGGGACGCTGACGGCAACCGTGGTCGACATCCTGCCCAATGGCAATCTCAGCATCCGCGGGGAAAAACGCATCGCCATCAACCAGGGCACCGAGTACATCCGCTTCTCGGGCGTGGTCGATCCGCGTTCGGTGACGACGCAGAACACCGTGCCTTCCGGGCAGGTGGCCGATGCGCGCATCGAATACGTGGGTGATGGCTATATCAACGAGGCGCAGCACATGGGTTGGCTCCAGCGTCTCTGGCTGAACATTGCGCCTTTCTGATGAGGATGGGATACGTCATGAGAAGTTTGCTGCGCTGGATGGGCGTGCTGTTGTTGTGTGGCCTGTGTGCCGCTCCCGCGCAGGCCGAACGGATCCGTGATCTGGCGAGCTTCGCGGGAGTTCGCGAGAACCAGCTGGTCGGCTATGGCCTGGTGGTGGGGCTGGACGGCACGGGCGACCAGACCACGCAGACGCCGTTTACGGGCCAGACGTTGATCAACATGCTCTCGCAGTTGGGCGTGAGCATTCCCGAAGGCACCAACATGCAGTTGCGCAACGTGGCCGCGGTCATGGTGACGGCGCAACTGCCGCCTTTTGCCCGCCAGGGGCAGGAAATGGATGTCACCGTTTCCTCGATGGGCAACGCCGACAGTCTGCGTGGCGGTACCCTGCTGATGACGCCGTTGCGCGGGGTGGATGGCAACGTCTATGCGATGGCCCAGGGCAACCTGTTGATCGGCGGGGTCGGTGCCCAGCAGGCCGGCAGCAGCGTACAGGTCAACCACACCGCCGCCGGCCGCATTCCGGGCGGGGCTACCGTCGAGCAGGAAGTGGCCCTGCAGCTCGGGCGGGCCGACGGTACCCTGGACCTTTACCTTAACGAGTCCGACTTCACCACGGCGCAGCGCGTGGTCGAGGCCATCAACCGGGACTTCGGTTCTCCCGTGGCGGCTGCCATGGACGGACGTCTGATTCGTCTCAACGCCCCTAGCGACAGCAACTCGCGGGTCAACTTCATGGCGCGCATCCAGAATCTGGATGTCACACCCAACCAGGGCCCGGCCAAGGTCATCGTCAATTCGCGCACCGGCTCGGTGGTGCTCAACCGTGAGGTGACGCTGGACCGCGCGGCGGTGGCGCACGGCAATCTCTCGGTGACCATCGACTCCAACCCGCAGGTCAGCCAGCCCAACCCGCTGGGCGAGGGCGAGACCGTGGTGGTGCCCGATGCGGACATCTCCATCCAGCAGGAGGGCGGTGCGCTGCAAATGGTCAATACCAGTGCCGATCTCATGGATGTCGTCAACGCGCTCAACGCGCTGGGGGCATCGCCGCAGGATCTGATGTCGATCCTGCAGGCGCTGAAATCGGCCGGTGCCCTGAATGCGGAACTGGAGATCATCTGATGAGCGTCGATGGACTCAGCAATCAGTTCGCCCTCGATGTGCAGTCGTTGTCGCGCCTCAAGCACACGGCGAGCCAGTCGCCGGAGAAGGGCTTGTCCCAGGCGGCGGACCAATTCGAGGCGATCTTTCTGCAGATGATGCTCAAGAGCATGCGCGACGCCATACCGCAGTCGGACCTGCTGAGCAGCAACGAGACCGATACCTATACCTCGATGCTCGACAAGCAGTGGGCGCAGAAGATGGCGGGGCATGTCGGCCTCTCGGACATGCTGGTCGAGCAGCTTCAGGGGCGGGGCCTCGTGGGGCGCGATGAGGAGGTGACGCGCAACGACCTGATCGCGGGGATTCCCCGCGGCACGCCACGTGTCTTGAGCGATCCGATCGTGCCCCACGAGGCCGCCTCCAAGGATTCAGGGCCCGGGGATGACGCCGTGACCTCGGCTTCCGGCGCTTCGTCCTCGAGCGCACCGTCGGAGGTGGCGACGAGTCGCGAGATGTCACCGTCGAGTGCCGATATCGAGGACGCACGAGCGGCGCCGCACGTCGAGGCGTTCCTGTCGCGGCTGCATGAGCCCGCCGAAGCCGCCGCCCGCGAAAGCGGTGTGCCGGCATCGTTGATCCTGGCCCAGGCGGCGCTGGAAACCGGCTGGGGCGAGCGTGAGATTCCCGCGCGCGATGGCGGCAACAGCCACAACCTCTTCGGTATCAAGGCGACCGGTGGCTGGGATGGCGAGGCCACCAGCATCACCACCACCGAATATGTCGACGGTCGTGCCCGCCAACAGGTCGACGAGTTCCGTGTCTACGATTCCTTCGAAGCCGCGTTCAAGGATTACGCCGAGTTGATCGGCGGCAATCCACGTTATGCCGGGGTGGTCACGGCTTCGACGCCGCAGAACGCCGCCCGAGCTCTGCAATCCGGCGGCTATGCCACCGACCCGAACTATGCCGACAAGGTGATCGCCGTCATGGCGCAGATCGACGACCGTCTTGCCAGCGGGCCGACCCTGGCCAGCACCGCCGAGGTCAGCGAGTCGCAAGGCGGCGCGCCGACGCGCAACGGTTCGTCGGATCCCTATGATATATCGCGGATGCCCACGGGAATTTTTTGACGTCATGGCGTTTTTCGCTCAAGTCGTGCGTGACGCTGCCGATAGATTTTATAGTCATCATTTGTCGTGCCGAGCATGCCCCTGGTAATGCCCGGCGCCCCTAGCCAGGAATAGGTGCCATGAGCATTTTCTCGATCGGCCTGAGTGGCCTGAGCGCGGCCCAATCAGCGTTGTCGACGACCAGTAACAACCTGAGCAACGTGTATACCGAAGGGTATAACCGTCAGTTGACGATCCTGGGAGAAAGCTACAGCAACGGCTCGACGGGCACGGGGGTGTCGGTCGACGAAGTGCAGCGCCAGTTCAACAGTTACGTCACCGAGCAGTACAACGACGCCAACAGCCAGAAAAGCGCGCTGGAGAGTTATCAGAGCCAGGTCTCGCAGATCGACGATCTGCTCGCCGACAGCGACGCCGGGCTCGCACCGCTGGTGCAGGACTTCTTCTCCAGCCTCGACGATCTCACCGGTGCGGCATCCGACCCGGCGGCCCGCCAGGGCGTGCTGGGCTCGGCATCGTCCATGGCGGCACAGTTCCGTTCCTTCGACTCCTATCTCGGCGACATGCGCAGCAGCCTCAATGGCCAGCTCGAAAGCACGGTGACGGATATCAACAACACCGCCACCCAGATCGCCAAGCTCAACGATCAGATCACCCAGGCGCGGGCCAAGTCCGGCGAGGAACCCAACTCGCTGCTCGACAAGCGCGACAAGCTGGTGTCCGACCTCAATGAGCTGGTGGGTGCGGACCTGAATATCCAGGATGGCGACACCTACAACATCAATCTGGAAAACGGCCAGCCGCTGGTCTCGGGCACCCAGAGCTACGATCTCGAGGCGGTGGAGTCCAACGAGGATCCGTCGCGCACCGTGATCGCCTATCGGGATGCGGCGGGCAACGTCAACCAGATCGATGACAGTGCCTTCGAGAACGGCGAACTGGGCGGTCTGCTGTCGTTTCGCAGCGAAACGCTGGACAGCGTGCAGAACCAGCTCGGCCGCATGACGGTAGTACTCGGCTCGGAGTTCAACGCCGTGCACGAGAACGGTGTCGACCTCAATGGCGACGCCGGCGAGGCCTTTTTCGAGATCGGTTCGCCGCGGGTCATGAGCAACAGTCAGAACGACGGCGACGGTGCCATCAGCGCCGAGTACAGCGACGTGAATCAGCTGACCTCGAGCGATTATCGAATCACCTACACGGGTGGCGAGTACCAAGCCGAGCGTCTCTCGGATGGCGACACGACGACCCTGACGCCGGATGGTAGTGGTGATGTCGATCTTGACGGCATGACCTTGAATATTTCCGGTACCGCCCAGGAAGGCGACACCTTCATGCTGCAGCCCACGCGTACGGCCTCGCAGGGTTTCGAGGTGGCGATCACCGAGGGGGCGGAAATCGCCGCGGCGAGCAGCGGGGGCGGTAGCGGCAACAACGAGAATGCGCTGGATCTGCTCGACCTGCAGAGCGAGAAGATGGTCGGCGGAACCTCTTCGATCAGCGATGCCTACGCATCGCTGGTCAATGAAGTCGGTAACACCACCAACATCACCCAGGTCAATCTGGATGCGCAGTCGGGGCTGACCGAGCAGCTGCGCGAGTATCAGCAGTCCGAATCGGGCGTCAACCTGGACGAGGAATACGCCAACCTGGTCCGTTACCAGCAGTATTACCAGGCCAATGCGCGCGTCATCGACGTGGGCTCCCAGGTGCTCGATTCGGTCCTGCAGTTGCGTTGATGTCGCCGCACGGGCGACGCCGTGATGTTTAGACAATACGACGCTGGGTGACACAGCGTGGTGACGAGGTAAGCGAAGATGCGTATCAGCACCGTAACGATGTACGAGCAGGGCGTTTCGGCAATGAATCGCCAGCAGCAGAACTTCATGGACGTCGGCCAGCAGATCGCGTCCGGCAAGCGGGTGGTGAACCCGTCCGACGACCCCCGTGCCGCCGCACGGGCGGTGAGCGTGTCGCAGTCGCTGGCAGTCAATGCGCAGCAGGAAAGCAGCCGGGTGACGGCACGCAATTCGTTGAGCCAGGAAGAGAGCGTCCTCAACAGTGTCAGCGATGCCATCGGCTCGGCCAAGTCCCTGGTCGTGCAGGCCGGTAACGGCACTCTGAGCGATGCCGATCGCGAATCGCTGGCGTCCGATCTCGAGGGCGCGTTCGAGACGCTGGTGGGGCTTGCCAATACCACCGACGGCAACGGTACTTACCTGTTCAGCGGCTATCAGGACAACGCCAAGGCCTTCTCGCGTACCGATGCGGGCGATGCTGTCGACACCATCTCGTATGAAGGCGATCAGGGCGTCAAGCAGCAGAAGATCGATGCCGAACGCCTCATGAAGACCAGCGATACCGGCACCGATGTATTCATGCGCTTCTCGGCGGGCAGCGAATATATCGCCGAAGCCGATGAGGGCAATACGGGAAACGTGACCTTTTCCGGCCCTGACGTTCGCGATGCCGATGCCGCCGGTTACGGCGAGACCTTCGACATCAGTTTCAACGGCGATGGTACCTATGACATTTCAAGCTCCGGGGCGGGGTTTGCCGACCAGACGAACGTTGCCTACACCGACGGCGAGACCATCGAGTTCGGTGGCATGGCGTTGACGCTGGAGGGCGAGCCGGCGGCCGGTGACTCGTTTACCGTCACGCCGGGAGGCGACATGAGTCAGGAGCAGGCCAGCCTGTTCAAGACCATCGGCGATACCATCAATGCCCTGCGTCAGCCCGTCGAGACCGATGCCGATCAAGCCGCGCTGGATAACACGCTGTCCACCGCGAGCCGCAAGCTGGATGCCTCGCTGGACAACGTGCTGACCACGCGGGCCTCGGTGGGTGCGCGGATGAACGAACTGGACGCGCTGGACGACGTTGGCGGCAACCGCGAAATCGCCTACGAACAGACGCGTTCCGATCTCGTCGATCTGGATTACAACACGGCGATTTCCGACTACATGCTGAGCCAGGTCGGGCTGCAGGCATCGCAGAAATCCTTCGCCGACATTCAGCAGATGTCGCTGTTCCAGTTCCTCAACTGAGCCTGCCATCTCCGAATGCGTCGGGTTTGAATCGGGCCGCGACGTTCAGGCAGAGAAAACGCCACTCCCTTGGGACGTGGCGTTTTCTTTCATAGGCGGTGCGTGGGGGCAATGGCGGATCATGCGTGCATTGGATGCCCTCTAGCCACTGCCCAGGCGCTGGACCACCTCCTGCATGGTACTGAAGCTGTTGCTGAACAGGATCTCGAGGAAGCGCAGCAGGTCCGGCATGAGCGTCATCAGCAGCACCACGCCGGTGGTCAGGGTCATGGGGAAGCCGATCGAGAAGATCGACAGCTGCGGCGAGGCGCGGTTGAGCACGCCGAGCGTCAGGTTGATGATCAACAACGAGACGATCAGAGGCAGGGCCATCAACACGCCGGAGGTGAATATCTCGCCGCCCCAGCGAGCAATGACCTCGCCCGCGCTTCCGTCGACTCTCGGCCCGCCGACGGGGAGCGTCTGGAAGGAATTGGCGAGTATCTCCAGGGCGATCAAGTGCCCGTTGAGGGCCAGGAACATCAATAGCGTGATCATCTGGAAGATGCGTGACAGCACCATGCTGTTGCCGACGCCCGGCGTGAAGAAGGTGGCGAAGGCAAGCCCCATCTGCAGTCCGATGAACTCGCCGGCGGCTTGCACCACGGCGATGGTGACGCGCAAGACCATGCCCAGCGCAATGCCGATCAGCATTTCCTGGATGAGTATGCCCAGGCCGCCGATCGAGACGATGGGCGTATCGGGCATGGGAGGCAGGGCGGGGCCGATGGCGAAGGCCATCAGGGCGCCCAGCAGCACGGACGCCTGGCGCGGCACGCCGTGCTGATTCCAGATCGGCGATGCCGCCAGGAACGCCAGGATGCGAACGAACGGCCAGAAGAACAGCGTGAGCCATTCATGCAGCTGCGCGAACGTCACCTGTACCATGTGGGGTCAGCTGACCATCGAGGGCAGGTTGAGGAACAGCTCCCGCGTGAAGTCGACGATGGTCTGGATCAGCCAGGGGCCTGCGACGACCAGGGCGCCGAACACCCCCAGGATCTTGGGAATGAACGTCAGCGTCATCTCGTTGATCTGGGTCGCGGCCTGGAACAGGCTGACCAGCAGGCCGATCAACAGCGCCGTCATGAGTAGGGGGCCTGCCAGCATCAGGGTGACCTTCATGCCCTGGTACGCCAACCCCATGACCATCTCGGGTGTCATGGCGGAATCTCCTCGCGTCGTTCTCGTGCAGGTGGCCGGCACACGGCCGCCCGCCGTTTACATGTAGAAGCTTTCGGCCAGGGAGCCGATCAATAACTGCCAGCCGTCGACGAGCACGAACAGCATCAGCTTGAAGGGCAGCGAGATGGTCGCGGGCGGCACCATCATCATCCCCAGTGCCATCAGGACACTGGCCACCACGAGATCGATGATCAAGAAGGGGATGAAGATGCTGAACCCGATCTGGAATGCCGTCTTCAGCTCGCTGGTCAAAAAGGCCGGTATCAGCAGACGCATCGGGACGTCTTCGGGGCCCTGCATTTCATCGGCGTCGGCCATGCGCGCGAAGAGCGCCAGATCGGTTTCACGGGTCTGGCCGAACATGAACTCCCGGAACGGCTGACTGCCCTGTTCCAGGGCTTGCTCGAGGCTGATCCGCTCCTCGGAGAAGGGCACCCAGGCCTGCTCGTGCACGCGATCCAGCACCGGCGACATGATGAAGAAGGTCATGAAGAGCGCCAGGCCGAGGAGCACCTGATTGGGCGGCGTCGATTGGGTACCGATCGCGGTGCGCAACAGGCTGAGCACGATGATGATGCGCGTAAAGCAGGTCATGCCCAGCAGCAGCGCCGGCAGGAAGGCCAGCGAGCTGAGAAACAGCAGCGTCTGCAGGCTCAGCGACCATTGCTGGCCGCCATCGCCGGTGGGCTCGCTGACGATGCCGGAAATTTCCTGCCCCCAACCGAAGGCCGGCCAGGCCAGCAGCAATACGGCGAGTCCGCAACGCAGCATGACAGCGACGTTCATCGGTCGGCTTCCTTGTCCGGTGCGTTTTCGTCCCGGGAGCGCTGGCTGCTTGACGCGGCATCCTCGGTGGCGGATGGCCGGCCTCCGATATTCTGGGCCAGCGCCTGGCGAAAGCGTTGCGCGAAGCTGCCGGTCAGCGGGGCCGGCGACGGTTGCGTCGCTGCCGTATCGTCTTCGGCGGCCGGCATGTCCTTGAGCAGCGAGACTTGGCCACCGCCTACGCCGAGGACCAGCCAGCGGCCCTCGATTTCGACGATGGTCACGCGCTCGCGCTGGCCAATGGCGGTGTTGGCCACGACCTTGACGTGACGGGACGCCCGCAGGCGTCCCGGCGTGAGGCGGCGCAGCAGCCATGCGCAGAAGACGATGATGGCGACGACCAGCAGCAAGGAGAGCGCGGTCTTGCCGATCCAGGCGGCGCCCATCACGGTGTCGCCGCTACCGTCGAGTGACACGGCCGCTTCGCGGGCGCTATCGGCGACACTCATTTGTTCAGCTTTTTGACGCGTTCCGACGGGGTGATGATTTCCGTGATGCGGATGCCGTACTTGTCATCCACGACCACGACTTCCCCTTGCGCGATCAGGTAGCCATTGATGAGGATGTCCATGGGCTCGCCGGCGAGGCCATCCAGCTCGATCACGGACCCCTGGGCGAGCTCGAGAAGCTGCTTGATGGTGATCTTGGTCCGGCCCAGCTCCACGCTGAGCTTGACCGGGATGTCCATGATCAGGTCGAGATCGCGGGGCGTGGTAGACGAGGCGCCCTCGTCGAGCGGCTTGAACACCTCGTGATCGGCGTTTTGCGCCTGGGACTTGTCCGGCGCGGGATCGCTCGCCTCGGCGTTGGCTTCGTCCTCGGTGGCCTGCTGCTCCGCCATCGCGGCGGCCCAAAGGTCCTCTTCCGCGTCGTCGGAGGTCTCATCGTTGCCTTCCTCGGCCTGCTGCTGCGCCATGGCCTCGGCCCACTCGTCCTCGGTGCCTTTCTTGTCTGGGTTTTGGGGGTCAGTCATCTTTCGGATCCTTCGCTGCAACTTGGCTCGAGCCGTGTTCGATGAGGTGCCTGACGCGCAAGGCGCGCTGGGATTTCTGGCTGCCGTAGTCGCACGTCATCACGGGTATGCCGTCGACACTGACATTCACTGCCTCGGGTAGCTCGATGGGAATGATGTCGCCCACCGACAGTTGGGTCACATCCCGCAGGCGCAGCGGGATATCGACGAAGTCGGCGGTCAACTCCACGGACGAGTGGCGGATTTCATGCGCCATGCGCGCTTCCCACTGCTGCTCCTCGTCGGGATGCGTGTCGTGCAGCGGGCTGGCGAGAATGTCGCGAATCGGCTCGATCATCGAGTAGGGAATGCAGATGTTGAACTCGCTCGAGAGATTGCCGACCTCCACGTGGAAGGTGCTGTTGACGACGATCTCGTTCGGCGAGTTGGTGATGTTGGCGAACTTCACCTGCAGTTCCGAACGCGTGTACTCGATGTCCAGTGGATAGACCGATTTCCACGATTCGCTGTAGCCTTCCAGCGCCATCTTGAGCATGCGATGGATGATGCGCTGTTCGGTTCGCGTGAACTCGCGTCCCTCGGACTTGGTCAGGAAGCGGCCGTCACCGCCGAACAGGTTGTCGACCACCATGAACACCAGGCTCGGCGGAAAGACCACCAGCGCCGAGCCGCGCAGGGGCTTCATGGTGATCAAGTTGAGATTGGTGGGGACCGGCAGGTTCCGCGAAAATTCGCTATAGCTCTGATAACGGACGCTTTCCACCGTGATGTCGGCACTGCGCCGCATCAGGTTGAAAAGCGCGACCCGGAACTGGCGCGCGAAACGTTCGTTGATGATGTCCAGCGCATGAAGCCGCTCGCGAATGATGCGATGCTGCTTGGCGGGGTCGAACGGACGCACTTTCCCCTCGCGCGAGGCCCGTTCGTCCTGCGCGTTATCCTCGTCACCGCTGACGCCCTTGAGAAGGGCGTCGATCTCTTCCTGCGAGAGCAGATCGTCTTGGGACATATCGTCTTATTGCACAATGAATTCGGAGAATAGCACGCCGGTGACGTCCAGAGACGGCTGCGGCTCGGTCAGCGGTTCATCGAACATCGCCAGTATCTGGTTGGCGAGGCGCTGCTTGCCCTCGGGCTTGATGAGCGTGTCGGCCTGCTGGCCGGAAAGCAGCATCAGCAAACGACTGCGGACCTCCGGCATGTATTCCTCGAGAAAGGCCCGGGTGGTTTCGTCGCCGACTTTCAGCGACAGGCCGACATACAGCAGGCGATCGCTGTATTCGTCGCTTTGCAGATTGATCGTGAACGGCTCGATCTTGACGAAAATGGGCGCGGGCGCCTCTTTGGGTTCGGTGGTTTCTTCATTTGCCGACGCCTGCTGGCGCGAGTCCATGAAGAGGTAGACCCCGATGGAGCTACCCACCGAGAACAATACGATGAGAAGCCCCAGTAACCAGAGGGACTTGCTGCGCTTGTCAGTTGCCGATTGAGACTTGGCCATCGTTTCTGTCATTCGCTTCGACGTAAATGAGTGGGACCGAGTATGGCGATGTTGGCCGCCATTCGATTGCTCGAATAGGAAGCTTCACGCACGCCACTTCGGGCTTTGTCGAAGCGCCCGCTGGCGGACGCCTCTCATCGGGTTATCGGCAGACACGCTCAGGCATAAAGGTTGATGCCCGACGACGTGACGTAATGCAGCGATGTCTCGGTCAGGCTGGGCATCTCGGCGCCGGTGTCACTGCCTGCCAGTGCCTGGCCGGGCGTGCCCTCGCGTGAGGGCTGGCCCGGCTGTCCATCGGACTGCTGCTGAAACTGGTCCTGCTCGCCGACCGAGGTTTCACCCAGGGCGATGCCGCTGTCGGCCAGGGCCTCGCGCAATTGCGGGATGGCCGCTTCCAGGGCATGACGCACGGCCCCGTGGGCAGAGAAGAACTGGAGATTCGCCTGCTGCTGGTCGCCCATCTTGAGCGAGACGCTCATCGGTCCGAGTTCGGCCGGATGGAGGCGCAACTCGACCTGCTGGTCGCCGCGTTGTGCCATGCGCACGACCTGCTGACCCAGCGCTTGTCCCCATTCGTTCATGCCGACCTGTGGCGTCAAGGTGGCGGTCGGGGTGGCGCTTGCCGCATTGCCGGCGGCGTTGGCGGCACTGCCCGTCATACCGGAAGGCGAGGTGGCGTTCCCCAGTCCGGTCAGCAAGGCGTTGTCGGGGCTGCTCCGATCGCCCCCCTGGGTGGCGAGCAGGTCACCACGCTGTGCATTGGCGGCGGACTGCGCCTGTTGCACCAGGTTGGCACCGAAGACGGCCGAGGGCGTGAGCTGATTGCTGCCCTGCAGCTGAGAGGCCGACTGGTTGGCTTGCCCCTGGGCGCCTTGCAGCAACTGGGTCAGGGATTGGCTGGCCTGACTGTCACCGGAGGCGGCATTGGCAAGGCGCGCCATGAGGTCCTGACGGGATGAGGCATCGCCGTTGCCTCCCTGGCCCGCTTGCTGGATGAGCAGCATGCGTTGCTGGATGTCGCTCAATGACAGCGCACTCTGAGTGGTGCTGGTCGGCTGTTGCGTGGCAGAGGAGGTGACACTGGCCGTGTTCTGGGCACTCGACGAGGAGAGCTGCGAGACGAGCAGGGCGGCAAGCGCCTCATTGTCGAGTGCGTCGCTATCCGACAGGGCATCACCGAGCGCTTCGCTCTGTGAAGCCAGTCGTTCGACAAGTGCGTCGAGCTCGCCCGCGTCGCCGCTGGCCAGCCACTCGTCGAGCAGCTTGGCGCCGTCGTCGCTTTGCAAGAGAGCGTTCACCGTCGCCAGCAGGTCGCTGCCATCCTTCTTGGAGGCGCTCCCGGCCAGTTCGCGTACAGCGCCTTCTTGACTGGCATCGCCGGCACCACGGGCCTTGCCGAGCAGACTGGCAAATGGCGAGGCGTTGTCGTCGGCGCTCTTGCCGCCGCGCTGACTTCCCGCGCTGCCGGGCGTGGTGGCGGAGGCTTGGTTACCGCCTTGAAGGGTGTTGAGCAGGGCAATATCCATGTGCATGCCTCGTCAAAAGCGGGTAGTGGAAGCGGACGAATCGGTCGTTGTGACATCGAGGCCACGGTCGTTCGCTTGGCGGCGTGTCATGCGCGCCGACATTTCGTCGAAGAGTTGCTGCTCGCGCCGCGCCGCGCGTTGTTGCTCGGCGTTGTCACGGCGCGTGATCAGCGTGTCGTAGGTGTTGAGCTTGCGACGCTCACCCTGCCATGCCTGCTGTTGGCGGTCGAGGTGGCGCTGCTGATCGTTGACGGCCTGGCGCTGACCGGCGATCGCCTGGTCGAGCGAGGCCAGAAACTGTTGATAGTTGTGCCAGTTGGCAGGCTCGATGCCCTGCTGCATGCTGTTTTCCAGGCGCTGGCGATATTCGTGCCGATAGGTCAGCAACTGATCCAGGCGCTGCTGGGCTTCCTGCAGCTTGCGCCGTGAATGCCCCAGCGATTGCGCGGCCTGGTCGCAGGTATCCTGCGCAAGATCCTTGAGTGTGGTCAGCGGGGAGCGTGCGTTCATGAGACCTCCTTACCGCAATGCAGGGTGAATGGCATCAGCGCGTCTCCGGAAACAGCGAGGCCAGGGCGTCGAGCGTCGAGTCGACATCGGCGCGTTCGTCGATCCCTTGCTGAAGAAAGGCCTCGAGACGCGGGTACAGCGCGACGGCGCGGTCGAGCTGCGGGTCGTGGCCGGCGGCATAGGCGCCGACGCTGATCAAGTCGCGGTTGCGTTGATAACGCGAGAACAACTGCTTGAAACGTTGTGCGCGGCGCTGGTGATCGCCCTCGACGATGGCCGTCATGGCGCGGCTGATCGACGCCTCGATGTCGATGGCGGGGTAGTGCCCGCTTTCGGCCAGCTGGCGCGACAGGACGACGTGCCCGTCGAGAATCGCCCGTGCGGCGTCGGCGATCGGGTCCTGCTGGTCGTCGCCCTCGGTCAGCACGGTATAGAACGCCGTGATCGAACCGCCGCCGGGCCGGCCGTTGCCCGCGCGCTCGACGAGACCGGGCAGGCGCGCGAAGACCGACGGCGGATAGCCCTTGGTGGCCGGGGGCTCGCCCACGGCGAGGGCGATTTCGCGCATGGCCATGGCATAGCGGGTCAGCGAGTCCATGATCAGCAGGACGTTGCGGCCCTCGTCGCGGAACCCTTCGGCGATGCGCGTGGCGTAGGAGGCCCCCTGCAAGCGCTGCAAGGGGGATACGTCGGCCGGGGCGGCGACGACCACGGCGCGCTCGCGGCCCTCGGGGCCGAGGATGTTTTCGATGAAGTCCTTGACCTCGCGGCCACGCTCGCCGATCAGGCCGACCACGATCACGTCGGCCTGGGTGTAGCGCGACATCATACCCAGCAACACGCTCTTGCCCACCCCCGAGCCGGCGAACAGGCCCATGCGCTGGCCGCGCCCGACGCTCAGCAGGCCGTTGATGGCGCGAATGCCGACATCGATGACGTTGTCGATCGGCGCGCGATCCAGCGGGTTGATGGGGGCGGTGGAGAGCGGGGCGTGGGACGCGTGATCGAGTGCGCCCTTGCCGTCCAGCGGGCGGCCGTTGCCATCCAGCACGCGCCCCAGGAGTGCGTCGCCCAGCGGGAAACGGCGCGCGCTGGCGGCATCCTGGCGGTTATTGCCCAGCGTCAGCACGCGCGCCCCGGGAACCAGGCCGTGGGTGTCGCCCAGCGGCATCAGGAACAGGCGGTCGCCGGCGAAGCCCACGACTTCGGCTTCGGCATAGCCGACATGCCCGTGCTGGGCCAGCTCGACCAGACAGGCGCTGCCCAGAGGCAGACGCAGACCGGTGGCCTCGAGCACCAGGCCGGTGGCACGCACGATCTTGCCGTGGGGGCGTCGCGATTCGAGCCCCTCGATGCGCTCCGAGACCTTGCCCAGGGCGCGCTGCCATTGAGCAGTGTGAGAGGTCTCGTCGGGCATGTCGGCAAGCGGCGTCTCAGTCATCCGACGTCTCCTGGGGTTGGCTGACATGGCGCTTGCGGCGCTGATCGAGGGCCGCCTGCCAGCGCGTTTCGAGCGTGGCATCGAGACCGCCGGTGGCGCTTTCCGCCCGGCAGCCGCCGCGCTGAAGGTCGGCGTCTTCGTGCAGGGTCCAGCCGGCGGCTTCGAGCTCGTTGCCCACATGCTCGGTCACCAGGACCAGGTCCTCGGGATGCATCCACAGCTGGGTGGGACCATTCAGCACCGGCTCTTCGTGGAGCAATTGGCGCACGAGGGTAACGACCTGCTCAGGCGTTGCGGTCAGTGCCTCGCCGGCGAGATGCCGGCCGGTGAGCATGGCCAGCTCGACGAGCTGATCGGCGAGCATGGTGTCCAGGGCGTCCAGCGATGTGCGGAAGTCCTCGGCCAGTCGTCCCAGTGGCGCCAGGGCCGCGTCGAGCTGTCGGCGTGCTTCTTGCTCGCCGGCCTCGCGTCCTTCCTGCAACCCTTGTTCGTAGCCGGCTTGACGTCCTTCCTCGTAGCCGGCTGCGTAGCCTTCCTGATGCGCGCTTTCCCGCGTCTTGCGACGCAATGCTTCGCGTTCCTCGGCGAGACGCTGACGCTGCTGACGACGGCGCTGCTCGAAGAGTCGCGCGCTGTCGATCTTGCCGCCGGCCCCGGCGTCTTCGCGCGGCAGTTCGTCCATGCGCCAGGGGCGCCAGCGCTGTTCGTCGGGCGTATGGATGACGGCATCGGATAGCGGCTTGTCAGACATAACTGTCGTCGCCTCCGCTCAGCACGATCTCGCCGTTGTCGGCAAGGCGGCGAACGATCTGGAGAACCGCTTTCTGCTCGGCCTCCACCTGCGACACGCGTACCGGGCCGCGGGCTTCGAGATCTTCCCGCAGCAGGGTGGCCGCACGTTGCGACATGTTCTGGGTGATCTTGTCGACCAGGGCTTCCTGCGCCCCCTTGAGGGCCACCACCAGCGAGTTGGTATCGACCTCCTTGAGGATGAGCTGGATGCCGCGATCGTCGATGTCGAGGATGTTCTCGAACAGGAACATCTCGTCGATGATGCGCTGGGCCAGATCGTCGTTGTGGGCACGAACGGCGTCGATGACCAGCTCTTCCTGGGACGAGTTCATCAGGTTGAGGATCTCGGCCGCGGTTCTCACGCCGCCCATCTTGCTGCGCTTGACGTTCTGGCCGTCGAGCATGCTGCCGAGCACCTCGGTGAGCTCCTGCAGGGCAGCGGGCTGCACGCCGCTGAAGGTGGCGATGCGCAGCACGACGTCGTTGCGCAGCTTTTCGTCCAGTTGCTCGAGCACGTCGGCGGCCAGATTGCGGTCGAGATGGATGACGATGGTGGCGATGATCTGCGGGTGCTCGTCGCGAATCAGCTCGGCCACGGTCGTGCTTTCCATCAGGTTCAGCGCGTCGATGCCCGAAGCGGAGCCCGTGGTCTCGAGGATGTCCTCGATCAGGCTGTTGGCACGCTCGCTGCCCAGTGCCTTGGTGAGCACGGTGCGGATGTGCTCGCTGCTGTGCAGGTTGACCGCCGAGAACTGTTCCATTTCGTCGTGGAATTCGTTCAAGGCCTCTTCCATCTCTTCGTGCGAGATCTGGCTCAGCGAGGCCATCTCCAGGCTGATTTCCTGGACCTCCTTGTTGCTGAGGTACTTGAACACCTCGGCGGCGCTGTCCTCGTCCAGCGAGAGCAGCAGAATTGCGCTACGGCGGGCGCCACTCATCTTACTCATGGGAACTCATCCAGCCTCTGACGATCATGGCGACGAGACGCGGGTCTTCCTGGGCAATCTCGCGTACGTCACGGAGGTTTTGTTCATAACTGGCCGAGCGGCGCTCGCGGCGCTTCTGTGGCGGTGCCGGCGGTTCTTCCTCGGCACCGGTGCCCTCGGCCGCGGTGGCGGCGTAGGCCTCGGCGCCCCCGGCGGCCCCCGCCGGCGCGGCCGTGGCCGGCGTGAAGGCGGGGCGCTCGGTCTGGCGTTGAATCAGCGGACGCAGCACCTTGAACCACAGGAACAGGGCGACGAGACCGATCAGCAGGTATTGCCCCAGCGTGGTCGCCAGCGACCAGAGCAGGGGAGACTCCCACCATGCGGGCTCGGGGCGCTGCTCGGACGTGTCGTCGAAGGGAGAGTTGACGACTTCGAGCTGGTCGCCGCGCGCCTGCGAGAAGCCGATGGCCTGCTGGGCGAGACTGCGGATATTGGCGATTTCCTGGTCGCTCAGCGGGACCCGCGTCGGGTTGCCGTCCTCGTCCACGCCGTCACGGTAATTGACCACGATGGCGGCATTGAGGCGCTCGATGGTGCCGGTCTCGTGCTGAATGTGCTCGACGGTACGGTCGACCTCGTAATTGATGGTGTTATCGCGGCTGGTCCGCCCCAGGGTCGCGTTTTCCTGGGTCGTGGCTTCGCCGTCTTCGTCCTGGTTGCCGTCGTCTTGTGCGTCTTCGCCTTCGCCGTCGCCCGCGTCGTCCTCCTGGGGGGCGTTGATGGGCGAGGCGGCCGTCCCCGGTGGCTGGTTGCTCAGCGCGCCGGGGATGCCCATGGCGAGGTCACCGTCGCCGCTGTAGCTGAGGCTCGTCTGCTCGCTGCGTACCGCGGCTTCGTTGGGCGGCTGATTGGGGCCGTACGTTTCACTGGTGCCTTCGCGCTCGGAGAAATCCAGTTGCGCGGACACCTCGGCCTTGACGTTGCGCGCCCCGAGAATGGGGGCGAGGATCGACTCGATGCGTTCTGCATAGTTGCGCTCGACGCGGGCGACGTAGTCGAGCTGCGAGCCATTGAGCGCCTCGTTACCATCGCTGGCGGGGGACAGCAGACGTCCCGTCTGGTCGACCACGGCGACGTCGCTGATGGCCAGCTCGGAGACGCTGCTCGAGACCATGTGCATGATGGCCTGTACCTGGCCTTCGCCGAGGACACGGCCGCGCTGCAGGTCGAGCATCACCGAGGCGCTGGCCGGTTCGCTTTCGCGCACGAAGACCGAGGGCTTGGCCATGGCGAGATGGACGCGGGCCTTGGAGACGGGGCCCAGGTCCTCGATGGTGCGCGCGAGCTCGCCCTCGAGGGCGCGCTGGTAGTTGACGTGTTCGGTGAACTGGCTGATGCCGAAGGATTGCTCGTCCATCAGTTCATAGCCGACACCGGAGGCTTCCGGCAGGCCCTGCTCGGCGAGCTGGAGACGCAGCTTGTTCACCTGATCGGCGGGCACCAGAAGCGCCTGCCCGTTCTCGCTGAACTCGTAGGGCACGCCCATGCTGTCGAGCTCGGAGACGATCTTGCCGCCATCGGCGTCGGTGAGCGTGGAATAGAGGACGCGGTATTCGGGGGCGCGCGCCCACATCAGCAGGGCGGCGATGATCGCCACGCTCGCCGCGGCGGCGATGATCAGCGGGACACGCGGGTTGCCGCGCAACCGGTCGACGAGCGACGGTGCGGCGGCGTTGCCCTGACGCTGTCCGGACGTACCTTGATTGGCCTCGGTCGAGGAGGATGCTGCTGTGCTCATGTCATCCTCCGGCAGCGCCGGGGTAGGCACGGAAACGTTCCAGCGGCAAGCATGGGGGTGTCCAACTCCAGAATTCTGCGCATCGTTTGGCGTCTCGTCACGGTCGGTTGGCTCCGATACGAGGCGTATGTGTGATGACCGCTATTATGTGGAGCTAAGAAAACCCTAAAGGGAGGAAAAGCCGATATTTTAGGTGCCAATTGCAGATATGGCGTTTGCCGCATTGCTGATAGGGTTCAGTCAACGTATCCCAGAGCTGTGTCGACCAGCGGAGGACAGTCATGAGTGCACCGGCCCTTTCCCAGGCGCTTCAACAAATGCAGAGCCTGGCCAGCCAGGCGGGGCAAACGTCGGGTAGTCAAGTCAACACGGCGGTGGGCAGCGGCGGTTTCACCGGCGAGCTGCACAGTGCCATTTCGCGTATCAATCGCCTGCAGCAGAGCGCCAATGCCCAGGCCGAGGCCTTCGAGGCCGGCGCGCCGGGCGTGGAGCTCAACGACGTGATGGTCGACATGCAGAAGGCCAGCGTGGCGTTCGAAATGGGCAAGCAGGTCCGCAACCGTCTGGTGACGGCCTATAAAGACGTCATGAACATGCAGGTGTGATGGCGGCGGTTCTTTCCTTCCCGCCGGCGTCGTCCTTCCAGCCTTCCCGCCGCTCGCCGCGATCCGCGGCGTCCTTCGTCTCGCCCATGCCTCATCGGTAGCGCTTCAAGAAGCGCGTGTCGATGTATCGCTTGAGCCGCAGGGCTCCCCGACCTCCCCACCAGTGCGTGCCGTATAGCGCGAGTCCCGTATCGTGGAGATCCACGATCGACAGCGCGGTCCCGGGCGGACGGTAATCGCGCAGGGGCTTCCCGCGTTGCAGCGCGACCAGGTTATCCAGCAGCACGGGACCTTGTCGCACGCCCTCGACACCGCGCTTGGGCAAGGCGTGCTCGATCAGCGAGGCGCAATCGCCGACGGCGAAAATCTCGTCATGGCTCTCGCTTTGCAGGGTCGTTCGGATGCGAATGCCGTTGTCGTCCAGATCCAGCGGCAGGTCGGCGACGCAGTATGCAGGCCGCAGCCCCGTGGCGAGGACGATGTCATCCGCGGCGGCGGGCAAGGCGTCGAGCCATGCCGCGCCGGCATCCAGTGCCAGATTGCCCCGCCACTCGACGCCCAGCCGAGCGAGCTGGCGGCTGGCCCATCGGGCAGCGGCCTCCGGGGCGGCGGGCAGCAAGCGCGCGTGGCGTGTGACCAGGCGAACGTCGTTGGGCACGCCCAGGCGGCGGCTCAGTCCCGCCAGATTGGCGGCCATTTCCACGCCCGAGGGGCCGCCGCCGACCACGACCATGTGCAGCGACTGGTGGCGTTGTGCCGCGTCGTGCACGTGCTGGCGCAAGGCATCGAGGCGCTCGATGGGCTTGACGTGCCAATAGCGGGCCGCCCCCCAGGCCGCGACCGTGGCGCCGCCCGCGGTGGGCGGCATGACGTCGCTGCCGACATTCAGCGACAGTACGTCGAATGCCAGGTTGTTGCCGTCGGCCAGCAGGACATGGCGGGAGTCCACCTCCAGGGCAGCGAAGGGGGCGGTGACGTGTTCGACGGCGTGACGCACGCTGAGCGAGGCGATATCCAGGCTGCACTCTGTGCGTGGCGCGCCGCTCAACAGCCGCGCGGCCATGCCGGAATACCAGAAGCGGCTGGGGGCGACGAGTGTGATGCGATAGCCGGCACGACGAAGCGTGTCGGCGTGTTGCAGCAAATGCAGGTGCGCGTGGCCGGCACCTACCAGTACGAGGCGCGTCGTCATCAAAACGGGTTTCCTTGGGACCTGGACTCACTCTAGTCGATGATCGCCCCGCTACGCTTTCACTTCCCTCATGTCGTGCCGCGTCTGCCGTGCCAGGCAGACAGCGAATAAAGCAGCAATCCGGCCCAGATCAGCACGAACGTGACCAGTTGCAGGGCCCCCAGCGGTTCCTGGAAGATCAGCAGGGCGATCAGGAATTGCAGGGTGGGGTTGATGTACATCAAGAATCCCACCGTGGAAAGCCGCAGTCGGCGCGCGGCCCCGGCGAAGGCCAGCAATGGCAGGGCCGTCAGAGCACCGCTGGCGATCAGCAGGGTCGTGTTGCGAACGCTGCCGCCGAAGTGGGAAAGGCCGCTGAACTCGAACCAGGCCACGGCCAGCAAGCCGAGCGGCATCAGGATCAGGGTTTCGACGAACAGGCCCGACAGCCCGTCCAGCGTGACTTGCTTGCGCAGCAGGCCGTAGGTGCCGAAACTCAGTGCCAGACAGAGACTGATCCAGGGCAGGCCGCCCAGTCCCACCAGTTGCACGCCGATGGCGATGCCCGCGATGGCCACCGCGGCGCCTTGCAGGCGCGACATGCGTTCGCGCAGCACCAGCATGCCCAGTGCCACGTTGATCAGGGGCGTCATGAAATAGCCCAGGCTGGCCTGCAAGACCTGATGGCTTTCCACCGCGTAGATGTAAAGTCCCCAGTTGAAGCCGATCAAGAGTGCGCAACCGAGCACGCGGGGCAGCGACCGGGGAGAGCTCAGTGCCGATTTCACCGGTTGCCAGCGCCCCAGCAGGGTGACGACCATGACCAGGAACAGGCAGGCCCATATGATGCGATGGGTCAGGATCTCCCAGGCGGGAACGCCGTCGAACATCGCGAAGAACAGCGGAAAGCATCCCCACAGGGTATAGGCGGTGAGGCCGAATACCACGCCTTTGGTGGCCGCCTTGTCGGGGGGTGAAGCAACGCGTGGTGAGCGGGAGTCGTCTTGGGCCATGAAGTCCTCGAAACGCGGCGGCGACGCCGATGCGGAAAGCGCTAATCTAGCATGAGTGAAGGTGACTTGCCGCCATGGCACGCAGGCCTTCAGACTGAGTCCGTGATCCGAGAGGGGAATGACATGAGCGAATTGCGTACCACCCTGGTGCAGGCCGACTTGCGCTGGGAAGACCCCCAGGCCAATTGTCGACTGCTCGAAGAGCGCCTGGGCACCTTGTCCGGTGACGACACGGACTTGATCGTATTGCCGGAGATGTTCGCCACGGGTTTTACCATGAACTCCCGGGAAATGGCCGAGCCCATGGCGCAAAGCGCCACCGTCGCCTGGATGGCCGAGCAGGCGCGGCGTCGGGAATGCGTGGTGACGGGCAGCGTGGCCGTGCTCGAAGACGGCGAGTACTTCAACCGCCTCATCTGGGCGCGTCCGGATGGCGACATCACGCATTACGACAAGCGCCACCTGTTTCGCATGGCCGGCGAGCACGAGCGTTACGGCATGGGCAACGAGCGCGTGGTGGTCGAGCTCAAGGGCTTTCGGCTCCTGCTGAGCGTCTGCTATGACCTGCGGTTTCCGGTCTGGCTGCGCCAGCAGCCCGCGCCGGGCGAGCATTTCGAGTATGATGCGCTGCTGTGCGTCGCCAACTGGCCGGCACCGCGTCGTCAGCCCTGGCGTACCCTGCTTCAGGCACGCGCCGTCGAGAATCTGTGTTACGTGATCGGCGTCAATCGTGTGGGAGAGGATGCCAAGGGGCTGGCCTATGCCGGCGATTCGATGCTCGTCGACTTCAAGGGCGAGCCACTGATCGACGAGCCTCGCGACGTTCCCTTCATGCGTACCGGCTGTCTGGATCGCCAGGCGCTGAGTGCGTTCCGTGACAAATTTCCGGCCTGGATGGACGCCGATCGTTTCCAGGTCGAGGAGTGAATTGCCTGCATGCGTCTCGACCGTTTTTTAAGTGAAAGTACCGAGCTGACACGCTCACTGGCCAAGAAAGCCCTGCATCGAGGCGAGGTCGAGGTGAATGGCGATGTCGTCAAGAACGCCGCCTTCAAGCTGGGCGACGAACATGTCGTGCGCTGGCTGGGCGAACCCCTGGCGCGCATCGGCGTGCGCTACTTGATGCTCAACAAGCCCGCCGGGTATGAGTGCACCACGCGACCGGGACGCTATCCGTCGGTGATCGAGCTGCTGGACGTGGCCAAGCGCGGGCGATTGCACATCGCCGGGCGTCTGGACGTCGACACCACCGGGCTCGTGCTGATCACCGAGGATGGTCAATGGTCGCACCGACTGACGTCACCCCGGCGGCGCTGCGACAAGCACTATCTCGTGACGCTGGCGCGGCCGCTGGCGGAGGGCGCCGAGACGGCGCTGGCGGAGGGATTGATGCTGGAAGGCGAGGACAAGCCGACCCTGCCGGCTCGGCTCGAGCGATTGGACGACGCCGACGGCGTGCGCGTCAGGCTGGTGATTCAGGAAGGGCGCTTCCACCAGATCAAGCGCATGTTCGCGGCGCTCGACAACGAGGTCGTGGCCCTGCACCGCGAGCGTATCGGCGAGATCGCCCTCGATCCCGCGCTGGCGGCTGGCGAGTGGCGGGAACTCACTCAGGCGGAAATCGATACCGTCTGATTTATACCGTTATCTATCGTCCTCGCTCGATAGCATACTTGCCCCTGCGTTTCCCGGAAACAGGCGATGCACGTCAGGGGCGAGAGATCAGGTTCTGTCACCCAGGCCGGATGCCTCGAGCAGGCGCTGCGTGTAGTCGGCCTGGGGGCGGCTGAGCAGCGTGTCGCAGTCGCCTTGCTCGACGACACGGCCATCCTTGAGCACCATCACCCGGTGTGCCATGGCGCGGACCACGGCGAGATCGTGGCTGATGAACAGGTAGCTCAGTCCGCGTCGCGACTGAAGATCCCGCAACAGGGCAATGAGCTGTTTCTGCACGCTGCGGTCCAGCGCAGACGTGGGCTCGTCGAGGACCACCAGGTCGGGCTCGAGGATGATGGCGCGCGCCACGGCGATGCGCTGGCGCTGGCCGCCCGAGAATTCGTGCGGATAACGCGCCGCGCAATCCGCGGGCAGGCCGACTTCGTCCAGCGTCGCGGCGACACGGCGTTCGACCTCGGCGTCGCTGAGTTCGGGGTGGTGGAAGCGCAGGCCTTCGCTGACGATATCCATGACCGGCATGCGGGGTGACAACGACCCGTAGGGGTCCTGAAAGACGACCTGAAAGCGTCGGCGCCGGCGGCGCAGGGCATTGCCACGCAAGGTGTCGAGGCGCTCCCCGCCGAAGACGATCTCGCCGTCGGCGGCGGTGAGGCGCAGCAACGCCATGGCCAGCGTGGTCTTGCCGGAGCCCGATTCCCCGACCAGGCCCAGCGTTTCGCCGCGTGCCAGCTGGATGTCGAGCGGATGCACGGCGACGAAGGGGGCGGGGCGCCGCCCCAGCCAGGACTTGCCCTGTTCGAACGCCACGCTGAGTGCGTGCGCCTCGAGCAGCGTGGGGGCGGCAGCGGGCAGTGCCACGGCGCGGCCTTCGGGCTCGGCGGCGAGCAAGTGTCGGGTGTAGGCCTCGCGCGGGGTGTCGAAGACCTGCGCCACGGTTCCGCTCTCGATGAGCCGGCCCTGCTTCATGACATGCACGCTGTCCGCGTGACGACGGACCAGGTTGAGGTCATGGGTGATGAACAGCATGGCCATGCCGTGGGTATCCCGCAGCCGAGCCAGCAGCGCGAGGATCTCCCGTTGCACCGTGACATCGAGTGCGGTCGTGGGTTCGTCGGCGATGAGCAGCGCCGGGTCGTTGGCGATGGCCATGGCGATCATGACGCGTTGACGCTGCCCGCCGGACAACTGGTGAGGGTGAGCGTCGAGCAGGACATCGGGGCGGGGCAATTGCACCGCAACGAGCAATTCGCGTGCGCGTTCCCGCGCGGCACGGCCACGCACCCCTTGATGCAGCCGCAAGGTTTCGGCGAGCTGCTTGCCCACGCTGTGCAGCGGGTTGAGCGAGGTGGTGGGTTCCTGAAAGACGAAACCGACCTGCCCGCCGCGCAGCGCATTCCAGCGCGCCTTGGGGAGACCGTCGAGCGATTCTCCCAGGAGCCGGCGCGTGCCGTCGACCTTGGCGCTGGGCGGCAACAGGTCGAGCGCGCCGAGGGCGGATACCGACTTGCCGGAGCCCGATTCGCCGACCAGCGCGGCGGTTTCACCGCGGCGCAGCGTCAGCGACAGGTCCTCCACCACCGTGGTGTCGCCGAAGGCGATGCGCAGGCCATCGAGTTCGAAGACGACCGTATCATTGTCCATGCGCGCTTCTCCCTGGAAGGCCGCTCGAGGCACTCGCTGTGGGCGAGGTCTGGGGGCTGAGCACGTGGCGAGGGTCGAAAGCATCGCGCAGCCCTTCACCGATGAAGACCAGCAGCGACAGCATGACGCCCAGGCTCAGGAAAGCGGTGATCCCCAGCCAGGGCGCCTGCAGATTGTTCTTGCCCTGGGCGACGAGTTCGCCGAGCGACGGCGAGCCCGGCGGCAAGCCGAAACCCAGAAAGTCCAGGGCAGTGAGCGTGGTGATCGCCCCGGTGAACAGGAACGGGATGAAGGTCAGGGTGGCGACCATGGCGTTGGGCAGGACATGGCGCCACATGATCAAGCGCGAGGGCAGGCCCATGGCGCGCGCCGCACGGACATACTCCAGGTTGCGGGCGCGCAGGAACTCGGCGCGCACGATATCCACCAGGCCCAGCCAGGAAAACAGCAGCATGATGCCCAGCAGCCACCACAGGTTGGGCTGCACGAGGCTGGCCAGGATGATCAGCAGGAACAGTACCGGCATGCCCGACCAGATCTCGATGATGCGCTGTCCGATCAGATCGACCTTGCCGCCGAAATACCCTTGCACGCCGCCGATCAGGACCCCGAGGGCCATCGAGCCGGCGGTGAGGATGACCGCGAACACCACCGACAGGCGAAAGCCGTACAGCACGCGGGCGAAGACGTCGCGACCATGGTCGTCGGTGCCCAGCCAGTGTCGCGCCGAGGGCGGCGAGGGCGCGGGCCCGTCGAGCTCGCGGTCCAGCGTCTCGTAGGAGAAACCCACGGGCGGCCATAGCATCCAGCCTCGCTCCTCGATCTGGCGGCGCACGACCGGGTCGCGGTAATCGGTGGCCGTGGGCAGGAAGCCGTCGAACTCGGTTTCCGGGTAGTCGATCAGCACGGGGACGTACCATTGCCCCTGGTACTGCATGACGATGGGTTTGTCGTTGGCGATCAGCTCGGCGCCGAGGCTGATCACCAGCAGTGTGGCGAAGATCCATAACGACCACCAGGCACGCCGGTTGCCGCGAAAGACCTGCCAGCGGCGGCGTGCGATGGGCGAGGCGCGAAAGTGCCGGCGAGTTGTCATCACGCCTCCCGTGTCGCGAAGTCGATGCGCGGGTCGACCCACACATAGGTGAGATCGGAGATCAGCTTGAGCACCAGCCCGATCAGCGTGTACAGGTACAGAGTACCGAAGATGACCGGGTAGTCGCGCTGCATGACCGCCTCGAAGCCCAGCAGCCCCAGGCCATCCAGCGAGAAGATCACCTCGATCAGCAACGAGCCGGTGAAGAAGATGCCGATCAGCGCCGAGGGAAGTCCGGCGATGATGATCAGCATGGCATTGCGGAATACGTGACCGTAAAGCACGCGTCGGTCACTCGCTCCCTTGGCTCGGGCGGTCAGCACGTACTGTTTGTGAATTTCGTCGAGGAAGCTGTTCTTGGTCAGCATGGTCAGGGTGGCGAAGCTGCCGATGGCCGAGGCCAGCACGGGCAACGCAATGTGCCAGAAATAATCCTGTATCTTGCCCCACCACGAAAGCTCGGCGAAGTCGGGCGAGGTCAAGCCGCGCAAGGGAAACCAGTCCAGATAGCTGCCGCCGGCGAAGACCACGATCAGGAGAATCGCGAACAGGAAGCCGGGGACGGCGTAGCCGACGATGACCAGCCCCGAGGTCCAGACATCGAAGCGCGAGCCGTGGCGCAGCGCCTTGCGCACGCCGAGAGGAATCGAGATGGCGTAGACGAGCAGCGTGGTCCATAGGCCCAGGGAAATGGATACCGGCAGACGTTCGACGATCAAGTCGACCACCGGCCGCCTCCGGAAGAAGCTGTCGCCCAGGTCGAAGGTGGCGTAATCGCCCAGCATGTCGACGAAACGCTCCACCGGCGGCTTGTCGAAGCCGAACTGCTGGCGCAGTTGTTGTTCGAGCCGGGGATCGATGCCGCGCGCATTGCGCGTGTCGCCGGTGGTCTCGCCGCCGCTTTCGAGGCGCGTGCTGGCGTTGCTGTCCATGCCCTCGAAGCGCGCCAGCATCTGATCGATGGGGCCGCCCGGCGCCACCTGCACGATGATGAAATTGAGCAGCAGGATGCCCAGCAGGGTAGGAATCATCAGCAGCAGGCGGCGTAGGATGTAATGGGTCACGTGATCTAATCCTTAACCTTCGCCGCGTTGACGTTCTTCGACGCGGGCAGCGCGTTGCGGATCGACCCACCAGCTCGACAGGTCGAACGTATACTCGGGGAAGGGTTGCGGGTACCCGAATTTATCCCACATCGCGATGCGAGTGCCATCCAGATGCCACTGGGGGATGACATAGAACCCCCAGCGCAGGACGCGGTCCAGCGCGCGTGCCGTGGTGTCCAGCGCCTGTCGGCTGTTGGCACCGATCAGGCGATCGACCAGGGCGTCGACCGCCGGGTTTCGCAGGCCGATCAGGTTGCGGCTGCGCGGAGCATCGGCATATTCGCTCGTCCAGTACTCGCGTTGTTCGTTGCCCGGATTGGCCGATTGCGGAAAGCTGCCGATCATCAGGTCGAAATCGAAGTTCCGGCGGCGTGTCAGGTACTGGTTGACGTCGACGACACGCACGCTGGCCTGAATGCCAAGGCGCTCGAGATTCTGGATGAGGGGAAGCGTGACGCGCTCGAACTGGGTGTCGTAGAGCAGGAATTGCAGGCGCATGGGGCGCCCGGTGTCGGTATCGACGAGCACGCCGTCGCGCACCTCGTAGCCGGCCTCGCGCAGCAGTGACAGCGCCTTTTTCAAGCGTGCGCGCAACGTGTCGGGGCGCGACATCGGGAGAGGTTCTTCGAAGACGTCGTCGGGCAGGATGTCGCGATAAGGGGCGAGCAGCGCGAGTTCATCGTCGCTGGGCAGACCTTGCGCCTCCATTTCCGAGCTCTCGAAGTAGCTATCGGTTTCCTGGTAGGCGCCATAGAACAGGTGCGTGTTGAGCCAGTCGAAATCGGTAGCCAGGGTCAGGGCCTCGCGCACGCGTCGGTCCTGGAACGGGGCGCGGCGCAGGTTCATGACGAAGGCCTGCATGCCCGCGGGCTGTGCGTCGGGCACGGTCATGCGCTTGATGAAGCCCGCTTCCAGGGCGGGCGTGTCGTAAGCGGTGGCCCAGTTCTTGGCACTGCTTTCACGGCGCAGGTCGAGATTGCCTGCCTTGAAGGCCTCGAGCGCCACGGTCTGGTCCCGGTAGTAGTCGTAGACCAGGCGGTCGATGTTGTGGCGACCCCGGTTGATGGGCAGATTCCGCCCCCAGTAATCGTCGACACGGCGATACATGATACGCCGCCCGGGAAGGATGCTGGCCACTTCGTAGGGGCCCGAGCCCAGAGGCTTGTCCAGCGTCGGCGAGGTGAAATCGCGCGATTGCCAGTAATGCTTGGGCAGCACCGGCAATTGTCCCAGGATCAGCGGCAACTCGCGGGACTCGTTGTCGCTGAACTCGAAGCGCACGGTATCGTCGTCCAGGGCTTCGACCTGATCGACGCCGGCATAGTAGGCGCGATAGAAGGGTTGTCCCTGGTCGCGCAGCAGGCGGAAGCTGAACACCACGTCCTCGGCGGTTACCGGGTGGCCGTCGTGGAACCGGGCCGACCGACGCAGGTCGATTTCCATCCAGTGACGGTCGGGGTCGAGGCGGATGCCGCCGGCGAGCAGGCCATACATGGTGAAGGGCTCGTCGGCGCTGGCTTCCATCAAGGTGTCGTAGACATGACTGAGGCCATCGGCGGGATTGCCCTGGATGATGAAGCCGTTCGTCGAATCGAAACTGCCTTGCGCGGCCTGACGCAGCTCTCCGCCCTTGGGCGCGTCGGGGTTGGTGTAAGGCAGATGCGTGAAGTCGTCGGGGAGCGCCGGGCTGTCATAGAGCGAAATGCCGCCCACGGTGGCGACGTCGGCGGCGGGCACGGCCAGGGCCGACAGGCTAAGGGCCCACAGACCCGGTATGACAAGCAAAGCGCGAACGAAGAGGGACATGACGACGGTTCCTTGTTGCGAGACGCGAACGAGGCGGCGACGCCGCCGTTTTCGGCCGTGCCTAGCCTACCCCAGCCTCGCCGGTGGCGCACGCGCCCGCCCTCTGATCAGGGGCGGGGCATGAGGGCAACGCCGCCACGATGCTCAACGCGCCGGGGTGCGAAGCGTGAGACGCTGTCCGGGCTGGAGATAATCGTCGCGCTGTATCTGATTCCAGCGTGTCAGGTCGTCGACGCTGACATCATGGCGTGCCGCGATACGCGAGAGGCTGTCACCCGGCTTGACGCGGACTTGCTGGGTGGCCTCACGGCTGGCCAGGCGTGCACGGCTCGACGCGCCCGGAATGACCAGGGATTGACCGACGCGCAGCATATTGCCGCTGATCCCATTCTGCCGACGCAGTACGCCCACCGGGATGTCATGGCGCGCGGCAATGCCGGACAGCGTGTCGCCGGACTGGACCACGTAGTGCGTCCGGGTACGCCGTTTTTCGGCGGGCAGCGTATCGAGATTGGCGAGAAAACGCTGCCGGCGATCGGCGGGCACGATCAATTGCGCGTTCCTGTCGGGGCGCGTGGCACCACGCCGCAGGCCGGGGTTGAGGGCTTGCAGCCGCGCTTCGCTGACATCGGCGAGCTGGGCGGCGTCGGCCAGCGACAGTTGCCCCTCGGCGGTGACCCTGGCGATGGCCGGTCGATCGGGAATGCTCGGCAGGTCGATGGCGTACCGCTGGGGGTCCGAGATGACCGCCGACAAGGCGAGAAGCTTGGGCACGTAGTCCATGGTCTGGGCGGGCAGCGAGAGGTGCCAGTAGTCGATGGGCTTGCCCTGCGCGGCGGCTCGCTCACGCGCGCGATTGACGGTGCCGGCGCCGGCATTGTAGGCGGCGAGGGCGAGTTCCATGTTGCCTTCGTACCACTGGTCGGCGAGCGTCTGCAGGTAGTCGAGGGCCGCATTCGTCGAAGAGACGACATCGCGGCGCCCGTCGTACCACCAGGTCTCGGCGAGCCCCATGGCTTCGCCGGTGCCGGGCATGAACTGCCAGAGCCCGGAAGCACCGCCGGGGTGGCGGGCCGTGGGGTCGTAGGCGCTTTCGATGAAAGGCAGCAGGGCGATTTCGGTGGGCATGTCGCGAGCCTCGAGCTGACGCGTCACCCAGCGCAGCCAGGGGCGCGCCTTGGCGGCGACCTGCTCGACGTGCTCGGGGTGCGCGGCATACCAGTCGAGCCATTTCGCGACACGCGGATGCTGAATATCGTGCGGCAGGCCGAAGCCCTGCTTGAGGCGCGTCCAGGCATCGGCCTGCGGGGCGCGCTGCAATACCAGGGCTTGCCAGAAGGTAGTCGTGGCTGCCGAGGTGCCGGTGGCCTCGCCGGAGGCGGCCTTCGCGGCGGGAAGCGACAATGCGCTCAATAACAGTCCTCCCGCCAGGGCTACGTGACCCAAACGTAGCGCCTGGCGGCGACTCGATCGTACTTTCATGGGAAGCGAACCTCTCGAGGTACAGTAGCGGCCGAGCCGGCCATGGCCTAGAAGCGATCCTTCCAGCCGCGTAGTGTCGCGAAGGCGGCACTGTCGTCATCGACGCTTCCCTGCTCGGCCAAGGCATTCAGCAGGCCGGGCTGGTCGATACGTAGAAACGGATTGATCTGGCGCTCCCGGCCGATGGTGCTGGGTAGCGTGGGGCGCTCCAGCTGCCGGGCCCGCTCGCATTCGCCGAGATGTGCGTCCCGCGCGGGGTTGTCGGGCTCGGCGGCCTGGGCGAACCGCAGGTTGGCCAGCGTGTATTCGTGTCCCGCGAACACCAGGGTGTCGTCGGGCAGGGCGGCGAGACGCGCGAGCGAGCGGTGCATCTGCTCGGCGGTGCCTTCGAAGAGGCGGCCGCAGCCGCCGGAGAACAGGGTGTCGCCGCAGAACAGCAGGCCGGGTGTGCCGGGGGCGTAGAACGCGATATGGTCCAGCGTGTGGCCGGGCACGGCGAAGACTTCGAAGCGCCGTCCTTGCACGCGGCATTCATCCTCGTCGCCGACGACCTCGTCGATGGCCGGAATGGCCGAGTTGTCGGGACCGATGACGCGGGGCGAGTACCGCTTGACCAGCGCATCGATGCCACCGGTGTGATCGTGATGATGGTGCGTTACCAGAATCGCGGCCAGGCTGAGGCCTTCTCGTTCCAGGTACTCGATGACCGGCTGGGCATCGCCGGGATCGACGATGACGACCTTATCGCTGGCATCCTGGCGAAGCAGCCAGATATAGTTGTCCTGAAATGCGGGGATCGGTATTACGGTCAGCATAGTGCGTAGGATCTCGGCAAACGTCGGGGCTGCCGAATGGTGACGATGCTCGCGCCTCGCGGGCGCGCTCGATCGTGAGCGGCAGCGTAAAATCCGTCAACCTTGGGGGGAACGGGCCATCGTGTCAAATTCGCATATGACGATGACATTGGCACAGGCCGTCCGCGAGGGACGCCGCTTCTGGGCTTCCGAGGAGGGCGCGGCGCTGTGGCAGGCGCAGCGGGCATGCCTGGGGCCGTTGTGCGAGTCGCGCTTCGGTCTGCACAGCCTGCAGCTGGGAATGGCGGCGCGGCTGACGGACATGTGCCCGATCCGCCATGCATTGACGTGGTCGCCCACGCGAGCGCTTGCCGAGGATGCCTCGGTCCTGGTCTGCGATCCCGGTGCCTTGCCGTTGCCCGACGAGAGCCTCGACCTGGTGCTGGTGCACCACCTGCTGGAAGTCGTTCCCAATGCTCACCATCTGATGCGCGAAGCCGCGCGTGTCACGCGCGACGATGGCCTGCTGGTGGTGATGGGCTGGAATCCGTTCGGGGCCGACGCGCTGGGGCACCTGGCGCCTGCGGGGCGTCGCCGCTGGCCCTGCAAGGGACACTGGCGACGTACGGGCCGGTTGCGCGAATGGCTGGCGTTTGTCGATTTCGAAATCGAACGCGTAGACTACTGCGGCTTCCGCCTGCCCGGCGGGCAGGTACACAATCTGGGGCTCGAAACGCTGGGGCGTCGCTACAATCTTCCCGTCGGCGTGTGCTATCTGATTGTGGCCCGTCGCAAGCAGGCACCGATACAACCGGCCAGGACCCTGTTCCAGCGCGATGCCGTTACCGGCAACTCCTGGCTGGGGCCCGCCGCACTCCACCAGGGCGAGCGCTCGAGACGCGAGACGCACGCCCGAGACGACAGGATGACCGAGGTTGACTGATTCGCATGCCACGGGCGACATGCCCCGCGTCACTATCTACACCGACGGGGCCTGCCGGGGGAATCCCGGCCCCGGCGGATGGGGTGCCGTGTTGCGCTACGGGCAACACGAGAAGACCCTCAAGGGGGGCGAAGCCGTGACCACCAACAACCGCATGGAGCTGATGGCCGCGATCCAGGCGTTGCGGACCCTGACGCGTGCATGCGACGTGGCACTGTGGACCGACTCCGAGTATCTCCGCAAGGGGATCACTGAATGGATTCATGGCTGGGTCAAGCGGGGGTGGAAAACCGCCGCCAAGCAGCCGGTCAAGAATGCCGAGCTATGGCGCGAGCTGCTCGCGGAGACTCAGCGCCATCGTATCGAGTGGCACTGGGTGAAGGGCCATAGCGGGCACGAGGGCAACGAACTGGCCGATACGCTCGCCAACGCCGCCACCGACGAGATACAGGCGGCCAAGCGTCAGGCCATGGCAGGAGAACAGTAGCAATGCGCCAGATCGTACTGGATACCGAAACCACCGGCATCGATCCCAAGGACGGTCACCGCCTGATCGAGATCGGGGCGGTCGAGGTGGTCAATCGCCGGCTCACCGGCAACAATTACCACCAATACATCAACCCCGAGCGCGACATCGATCCCGAAGCCGTCGAGGTGCACGGCATCACCAACGAGCGCGTCGCCGACGAACCGGTGTTCGCCGATATCGCCGATGCCTTCTGGGAATACATTCGCGGCGCCGAACTGGTGATTCACAACGCCGCGTTCGACGTGGGCTTCATCGATCACGAGTTCGGGTTGCTGCATGACAAGCGTGGCGGCCCGCGTCTGGGTCCCGTCGCCGACTATTGCAGCGTGCTCGACACCCTGGCGATGGCGCGCAAGTTGCACCCCGGACAGCGCAACAACCTCGACGCACTCTGCAAGCGCTATGGCATCGACAATGGACGGCGTGTCCTGCACGGCGCCTTGCTGGACGCCGAGATCCTGTCCGATGTCTATCTGACGATGACGGGGGGACAGACCGCGTTGTCGCTGGCCGGCATCGAGGAACGCGCGGGCGACGAAGGGCAGGACGCCAACAGCGTCAGCGGCATTCGTCGGGTCTCACGCGAGGGGTTGTCGCTGGCGGTCACGCGTCCCAGCGAGGCGGAAGAGGCGGCGCACCGCGCCAAGCTGGACAGCATTCGCCAGGCGGCCGGCCAATGTCACTGGGATGCCCTGAACGACGCTTCGCAGGGATCGGCATGACGATGTTGTCATCGCCGTTCGTCCGGGAATTGCCCGGTGCGCAGACACCGCGCCGGGGCTATTGGATTCGTTTCGGCGAATCCGGTATCGCCCCGGGCGAGGATGGCATTCTCCAGCCGCCGGGCGAGTGGCCGGCGCATGCCATGGCGTTGGGCATGTGGCATGACCTGCCGGTCGCCATGGTGCATGAGCCGGGCGATGCCGACTGGCCCCCGGCACGCGAGTGGCTGGCGAGATTGCCCGGCCCGCAGGCCGATCTGCTGGCCACGGCCCTGCAGGTCGATGCCTGGGCACGCGATCATCGCTTCTGCGGACGCTGCGGTTCGCCGATGACCCGGCTCGCCCATGAGTTCGCCATGCAGTGCGAGGCATGCGGCCATCGCAGTTATCCGCGTATCTCGCCGTGCATCATCACTCTGGTCACGCATGGGCAGGACTTGCTGCTGGCGCGGAATTCGCGCTTTCCCGCGCGGCGTTATTCCACCCTGGCGGGGTTCATCGAGCCGGGCGAGAGCGCCGAAAACGCCGTACGCCGTGAAGTCTACGAGGAGGTGGGCATCGAGATCGGGCGCGTGCGTTTCTTCCGCAGCCAGTCCTGGCCGTTTCCGCACTCGTTGATGCTGGGCTTCTTCGCCGAAGCCGCGAGTCGGCGGATCCGGATCGACGGAGTGGAGATCGCCGATGCCGCCTGGTTCACACCACGGCATCTGCCCGAGTTGCCGCCGCGACATTCGATCTCGCGCCAGTTGATCGAAACGCATCTCAGCGCGGTGTCGCCGCGCTGAGACGTGCTGTGTCGTCAGTGACCGGGGAAGAGGCTGGTCAGCTTGGTGGCCAGCATGACGTTGCCGGTGGCCTTCAGCTTACCGCTCATGAAGGCCTGCATGCCGTTGATCTCGCCGTTCATCACGCCTTTGAGGGTTTCGGTGTCGGTGGTCAGGCTGACGGATGGGTCGTCGTGCTCGCCGGGCTGGATGTCGAGTGTCCCGTCCTTGACGTTGAGGTAGTAGTCATCGGCATCGGTGATATGGAACTGGAAGATTTCGTCCATGCCCCGAGCGGCGGCAGGATCGAAACGTGACTGTAACTTCTCGATGACGGTGTTGGCGTCGGCCATGTTGGGTCACTCTATGGCGTTGATGGAATGACCAGCGTATTTCAAACAAATGTTTCATACAAGGGGCGCTCGCTGCAGAGCCCCCGCGAGGCGAGGTGGTGACGTGACTGAATGGATTGCCGAATATGCGCTGTTCGCCGCCAAGCTGGCGACGCTGGTCGTGGCCGTGGGCGTTCTGGTCGGGCTCGTCGTCACGCTAAAGCAGCGCGCGAGTGGACAGGCCGAAGGCAATCGCCTGCGCATCGTGGCGCTGCACGAGCGTCAGCGGCGTCGGCGTGAATCGCTGCGCCTGGCGGGACTGCCCGCCGCGCAGCGTCGACGGGCCCAGAAAGCGCTACGCAAGGAGGAGAAGGCCCGCCGCAAGGGAAAGGGTGAGGCCCAGGAGGCGGCACGACCACGCGTGTGGGTGCTCGATTTCGATGGCGATCTCAAGGCATCACGCACGCCGCAGCTGGCGGAGCAGGTTTCTCTGCTGCTGGGCGAGTTGCAAGACGACGACGAGGTCGTCGTGCGCCTGACGTCCGGTGGCGGTCTGGTGCATGCCTACGGGCTGGCGTCCGCGCAGCTCGACCGCCTGCGCGATGCCGGTGTGCGACTCACCGTCTGCGTCGACAAGGTCGCCGCCAGCGGCGGTTACATGATGGCCTGCTGCGCACACCGCCTGATTGCTGCCCCGTTTGCCGTGATCGGGTCGATCGGCGTGGTGGCTCAGGTACCCAACGTGCATCGACTGCTCAAGAAGCACGACATCGATGTCGAGTTGCTGACCGCAGGTCGTTACAAGCGGACATTGACGGTGCTGGGCGAAAACACCGAGGAGGGGCGTGCCAAGTTTCTCGAGGACTTGCGGGAAACCCACGACCTGTTCAAGCGTTATGTGGGGGAGCGGCGTCCTGCGCTCGATATCGAGAAGGTGGCGACCGGCGAGATCTGGTATGGACGCCAGGCATTGGATGACGGCCTGATCGATGAGGTGAATACCAGTGACGGCTATCTGGCGGCACGCATGGAGCAGGCGCGCGTGTTGCAGGTGGTGCTGGAGCCGCGTCATTCCTTGATGCAGCGTATCGGTGTCGGCGCTTCGCAGGGCATCGAGCGCTTGAGCGATCGTGTCATGGAACGCCTGGAGGAAAGCGGCTGGCAGCGGCGGTAGGCCGCTGCCAGCCGCACACGGCTTAGCGGGTCTTGCTGTAAAGCGCGACGAGGGCGTCGATGACCGTGCGCGCCTCGTCGCCGGCCAGTGAATAGTAGATCGTCTGCGAGGCTCGACGTGTCACGACGAGGTTTTCGCGACGCAGGATCGCAAGATGCTGCGACAGCGCGGACTGGCTGAGGCTCAGCTTGCGGTTCAGCTCGGTGACCGAGAGTTCCGCGTCGTCGAGCAGGCACAGAATGCGCAGCCGGTTCTCGTTGGCCATGGCCTTGAGCAGGGTCGTGCCCTTGTCGATCGCGGAAGTACCGGCGTTGAGCAGGGTGGAGGCAGGCTGGAGCGAGCGCATGTGGGTGTCTCCTACATCATTATCGGGATTGGCGATGGGTCGCCGCGAGCGTGGGATGAGCGCCCAACGGCGAGGGATACGTTCTGGTGGGCTTTACGGGCAACGCGGCATTGGCCTCGATGCCTGCCGTGTTGTCATGCCCACTTACTCATTCTTGATTTAGTGAATCATCAATAACTTCGCCGAGCCTGTCCAAGATAGCTTTTAACGATAATTCATCGGTAGTGGCGAAAATCGACGTCGTGTCGCGAATCGCTGATGAGCATATGACCTCCGTGTGGCAGTGAAAAGCCTGCTGTAGTTCCTTTTTCATGCCGTCAGGAAGGCGGCATCTCACTGGTTCCGTCCGGAGCGATCCTTTACAATATCGACTTTCGTCTCGGTGCCATGCGCATCGACCCGCCTTGAGGGTTCCCTTACCCCTCGGCCTCCCTTGGCAACCAAAAAGGTGATGCATGTTCGTCCTCGATTCTCGCCAGGCCAGACGCGTGATGGCGCTGCTCGTCGGTTTTCACATCGTGGTGATCGCGGCCAGCAACTATCTGGTACAGCTTCCGTTTTCGCTCTTCGGCTGGCATACCACCTGGGGCGCCTTCAGCTTCCCCTTCATCTTTCTGGCCACGGATCTGACCGTGCGTCTGTTCGGCAAGGGGCGCGCCCGATCGATCATCGCGCGGGTCATGCTGCCGGCATTGTTGATCTCGTACGGCGTGTCGGTGCTCTTTCAGGAAGGGGCTTTCCAGGGCGTTGCGGCTCTCGGCGAGTGGAACCTGTTCGTGGGGCGTATCGCGCTGGCGAGTTTCATGGCCTATGTACTGGGGCAGTTGCTGGATATCCATGTCTTCGACCGCCTGAGACGTCTGCGTGCCTGGTGGGTCGCGCCGGCCTTTTCGACCCTGCTGGGCAACCTGGCCGATACGTTCGCGTTTTTCGCGATCGCGTTCTGGAACGGTCCCAGTGCGTTCATGAGTGAGCATTGGGTGGAAATCGCCTGGGTGGATTATGCCATCAAGCTGGGGGTGAGCCTGGCCTTCTTCCTGCCGCTCTACGGCATGCTGCTGGGGGCGTTGACGCGTCGACTGGCGCATCTGGGGGATACCAGCGAGGGACTTCAGCCACGCAAGGCCTGAAACGGCTCTGGTATCATGCGTCGATCACTCGAAGGACTGACGAGGCATATCGTGGAATTACATCATGTCGATACCGGCGGCGAAGGGCGCCCGCTGGTCGTTCTGCACGGCTTGTTCGGCAGTGCCGACAACTGGCGCTCGCACGTCAAGCAGTGGCGGGCGCAGCGTCGCGTGATCGCCGTGGACCTGCGCAACCATGGCAAGTCGCCGCATGCGTCGGGCATGCGGTATGCCACTCAGGCCGAGGACGTCGAAGCGTTGCTGGAGGCGTTGAACATCGAGCGCTGCGACCTGCTGGGCCACTCGATGGGCGGCAAGGTCGCCATGACCCTGGCGCGTCAGTCGCCGGCGCGTGTCGCACGCCTGATCGTTGCCGATATCGCGCCGATCGCCTATCAGCACGGTCATGATGCGATCTTTCGTGCCATGCGCGCCGTCGAGGCGCGTCCCCCGGCGGACCGCAAGGCGGCGGACAGGATCATGGCGGAGTTCATCGAGACGCCGGCGACACGCATGTTCCTGGCCACCAACCTGGTGCGTGGCGAGGATGAGCGTCTGGTGTGGCGCGTGGGACTCGATCAGATCGAGGAGGACTATGCCAGCATCGTGGCCGTGCCGGATGGTGACGGCGCCTACGAGGGGCCGGCGCTGGTGCTGCGCGGCGGGCGCTCCGATTACGTGAGCGACGAGGCGCTGCCGGCGGTCGAGGCCGTGCTGCCAAGGGCGCATGTCGAGACGCTGGCGGAGGCCGGGCATTGGCTGCATGCCGAACAGCCGGAGGCCTTTCAGTCGGCCATGTCGCGCTTTCTGGCGGCGGAATGAAGGCAGCGGCATGGAGCGCACAGCGCTCCATGTCCATGCCGTGTCGAATCAGGGGCGATTGAGGTCGACGGCGAGGCGCGACAGCGGACTCTTGGCCTTGATCTGGCCGCGCTCGAGAAGGAATGCCTCGAAGGCTTCGTAGCGTTGTCCATCCAGCGCGGCAGGGCGCAGGGCGAAGCGTGGCAGCGTGTTCTCCCAGGCCTTGCGGTTGACCGGTGTGTCCAGCGCCGGATCGTAGGCCTTGAAGGCTTCCCAGCCCTCCTCGGGGTGATTGATGATCCAGGCCGTGGCCTCGCCGATGGCGGCCATGAAACGCGCATAGGCAGCGCGATGGGCATCCAGCGTGTCGCGGTTGGCCACGAAGATCAGCTCGTCGTAGGTGGGAACGCCTTCTTCCTCGATATAGAACGCCCGGCCCTCGACGCCTTCCTGAGCCATCTGTGCCAGCTCGAAGTTGCGAAACGCACCGGTGATGGCGTCGACCTTTTCTCCGATCAAGGCCGGCGTCAGCGCGAAATTGACGTTGACCATCTCGACGTCCTCGGGCGCGACCCCATTGTGTTCGAGCATGGTGTTGAGCAGCACTTCCTCGACTCCGCCCACGGAATAGCCGATACGCTTGCCGGCCAGATCCGCCATGCTTTCGATGCCGCTGTCGGCGCGTACCAGCGTGGCATTGAGAGGCGTTGCCACCAGCGTGCCCACGCGCACCAGGGGGAGGCCCTGGTCGACTTGCAGGTGCAGCTGGGGCTGGTAGCTGAGTGCCAGGTCGATCTTGCCTGCCGCGACCAGCTTGGGCGGTACGCTCGGGTCGGCGGGGGAGATGAGTTCGACGTCCAGTCCGTGATCCTGGAAGAGGCCGCGCTGTTTTGCGATGACCAATGGCGCATGCGTGGGGTTGGTGTACCAGTCGAGCATCACTTTCAGCGAGTCGGACGTGTCGGTGCCGTCGCGCTCCTCGGCGGCCAGCGCCGGGCCGGACAGCACGAGCAAGAGGGCGAGACACGCGCCCATGAAGCGGTGGGTCATGGAGGTCATGCGTTATTCTCCTGCGAGTTGTTGCCCCGATAGCGAGGGGGCGTTTCGTTATCGTGAATGCCCCGCGAGACGGCTCGCCGGGCGAGGTTCATTGCTTCAGCCTTGGGCGCTGGTGCGGTCCTCATGCCATGGCATCAGGTGGCGCATCAGGGCGTCCATGGCGAAATAGAGCGCCACGCCGAAGGTGACGAGGATCAGCAAGGCGGCGAACATCAGGTCGACTTGCATGCGTGCATTCGCGTTGAGCATCAAGTATCCCAATCCTTGGCTGGAGCCGACCCATTCGCCGATCACGGCACCGATGGGGGCGGCGCTGGCGGCCATGCGCATGCCGGATGCCAGGGCCGGCAGAGCCGCGGGCAATTGAATGCGCAGCAGTCGACGGCGGCGGTCGGCGCCCAGGGTCTGTGCCAGGTCCAGCCACCCCTGCGGGGTCTGGCGCAAGCCGTCGTAACATGTCGAGGCGACCGGAAAATAGATGATCAGGGTCGCCATGACGATCTTGGCGGTCATGCCGTAACCCAGCCATAGCATGAGAATCGGGGCCAGGGCGAACAGCGGAATGGCCTGGCTGATCAACAGGATCGGCAGCAAGGTTCGCCTGAGGCCATGAAAGCGGGCCAGGGCGAGCGCGGTGAGCAAGCCGCTGAGGCAGCCGATGAACAGGCCGGCGACGATCTCGATCACGGTGATGCCGGTATGATGCCAGAGTAACTGATGATGGGCGGCGAGGGCTTGCACCACGGCGAGCGGGGACGGCAGTACGTAACCCGGCACGCCGGTGGCGACGACGAGTCCTTGCCATAGCCCTAGCAGGGCAACGAGGCCGAGCATGGCCGGCCAGAGGCGCTTGAGAAGTGTCATGCTCGGCTCCCGGCGGTGAGCGGGGCATGCAGGCGCGCTACCAGGCGTGGCTGCAGGCGCAGCATGTCGGGGGCTTCCAGCGCGCGTGGTCGCTGGCCGGGAGGGACGTCGAAGTCACTCAGCGTGGCCGGTTGCCCGGCGAGAATCAGGATGCGATCGCTCAGGCGCAAGGCTTCGAGCGGGTCGTGGGTCACCAGGATGACCGTGCGGCCGGCCAGCAGTCGTGCGGCGAGTTCGTGCAGTTCAAGGCGCGTGATGGCATCGACGGCGGAAAAGGGCTCGTCCATCAAAACGACGGGCGCATCCTCGAAGAGCGTGCGCGCCAGGGCCACGCGCTGACGCTGGCCGCCGGAGAGGGTCTTGGGCCAGTCTCGGGCCTTGTCGGCGAGACCGACGTCGTCGAGCAAGGAAAATGCCCGCTGGCGGTCCGCCGGGGAAGGGCGTCCGCGCAAGGCCGGGCCGAGCAGGACGTTATCGACGACGGTGCGCCACGGCAACAGCTGATCCTGCTGCGCCATCCAGGCCAGCCGGCCGGTGAGGGGGCGGGCGTCGTCGGTGGTCAGCGTCAGCTCGTGGGTATCGGGCAAGGGCAGGTCGGCGATCATGCGCAGCAGGGAACTCTTGCCGCTGCCGCTGCGCCCGAGCAGCCCGGTCCAGCTGCCGGGGGCGAACTCGACGGTCAGGCCATCGAACAGCCATTGTCCTGCAAAGGCGAGTCGTGCCTGGGCGAGGGAAAAACCGAGGGACGTCATCAAGGCTCCATAAGGGGCGAAGGACGTGCCGACGGCACGCTCTGGCGTTTCCTCCGCCGGTGTTAACCGGATCAGGTTCCAGGGTTGCGCCGGGCGCTCTCAGCCCGCCACGGTCGGCGGGCACCCCTATCCAGAGACGATTATTGTATCCTGTCGGCTCGGGAGCTGCCCAGTGCCATGTGGCCGAGTGTACCGCTTGAGCGCAGGCTGCCAACGATCGGACAAAGCGTAGGAGCGTGCATGTATCCCGATTCCGAACTCACGCATCGTGTCGAGGTGTTCACGGGGCACGCGCTGTCGCCCCTGCCGCTCGCGTGGGATGACAGTGCCAACTGGCTGTGGCGGACCGCCGGCGAATCGCCGCAACTCCTCAAGCTGGCGCGCACGCATCCGGAGCACGATCCTTTCTGGAAGGGCATGCGTGAGCTGTTCGGCTTCGACCGCTGGCGCTGTCCGGAGACCATGACGCGGCTGGCAGGAGCCCTGCCGGCGCATCTGCCGATGCTCCCGCTGCCGATGACGTATCTCGGGACCCTGCAGCACGCGCCGTTGTGGAGTCTGCCGTGGAGCGACGGCAAGGCGGCGCGGATGGGGCCGGTCTTCGCCGAGTTGCTGGGCAGCCAGCTGGGCCACCTGCATCGCGAGACGGTCTCGGGGTGGGGGCATCCTCTGGAAAAGGTTCACCCACTGGCCGAGTGGCCGCGGCATGCGCGTGACTTTCTGCGCCAGCACCCGCGCTGTGGTGAGCTTCCGACGTTTCCGGCATTTCCCATTCCGTCACGGGCGGTTTGGTGTCTGCCCGATGTGCGCGCCGATCAGTACCTGAGCGGTGCCACGGGATGGCTGTGGAGCGACTGGGAGGCGTTGACATGGGCGCCGCTCGAGTTCGATCTGTGCCTGGCCGAGATGCTCATCACGACGTGTGCCGAGCGCGATGCCTTTTTGGCCGCCTATCGACGCGAGTCGCCATGCGTGTCGCTGTCGGCCTATCGCCAGGGCATGCGGGCGTTGATCTGGGTCATGCGTCTGCACGGCGACGTGGACTGGCATCATGTCGTCTCGCACCCCGATTGGTTAACGCAGGTGCCGGCATGAAGCAGCATGACATGGCATACTAGGTCCTTGAATTTCAGGAACTTGAGTTTCAGGAGATAACCGCGAGCCGTGGATACCATCAACAGCCTTTTCTTGTTTTCGGGTTTCTTGATCGCGCTGAGCATCGTGGCAAGCCGCGTCTCGTCGCGGATCGGCGTACCGCTGTTGGTGCTGTTCCTGGTGCTGGGCATGCTGGCCGGTGAGGAAGGCGTGCTGGGAATCGAGTTCGACGACTACTCCCTGGCATACCTCATCGGGCATCTGGCGTTGGCGATGATCCTGCTCGACGGCGGCTTGCGGACACGCCTCAAGACGTTCCGGGTGGGGCTCAAGCCGGCGCTGTCGCTGGCCACGCTTGGGGTGTTCGTCACCAGCGGGCTCGTCGGCCTGTGCGCCATGTGGGTGTTCGATCTGTCTCTGGTCGAAGGCCTGCTGGTGGGGGCGATCGTCGGATCGACGGATGCCGCCGCGGTCTTCTCGATGCTGGCCGGACAAGGGGTGACCCTCAACGAGCGGGTGGGGGCGACGCTCGAAATCGAATCGGGCACCAACGACCCCATGGCGATCTTCCTCACGATCACGCTGGCCGAGATTCTGGTGGGCAGTGTGGGCGGGGTCTGGCAAACGCTGATGATGTTCGCCTCGCAGTTCGGGCTGGGCCTCGTGTTCGGCGTCGGTGGTGGCTGGCTGGCCGCCAAGCTGCTGCGCTGGCTCGATCTCGCGCCCGGGCTCTATTCCTTGCTGGCGCTTGCCCTGGGCTTTTTGATCTTCGGGGTGACCAGCGTGGCGGGCGGCAGCGGCTTTTTGGCGATCTACCTGGCGGGTCTGATGATCGGCAACCAGCCGGGACGGCATCTGACCCATATCCTGCCGGTTCACGATGGGCTGGCCTGGTTGAGCCAGATCGGCCTCTTTCTGGTGCTGGGGATGCTGGTGACGCCCAGCGAGATGATCGACTATGCCGTGCCCGGCGCGGTATTGGCACTGGGCCTGATCTTCGTGGCGCGGCCGCTGGCGGTGCTGATCTCGCTCAAGCCGTTCTTCAGCTTCCGGTGGCGGGAAATCGGTTTCATTTCCTGGGTCGGGCTGCGCGGCGCGGTGCCCATCGTGCTGGCGATCTTTCCGGTCATCGCCGGGGTCGAAAACGCGACGCTGTACTTCAACGTGGCGTTCTTCGTGGTCCTGATATCATTGTTGATGCAAGGCGCGTCACTGGCGCGGGTGGCACGCCTGATGCGCGTCGAGGTGCCGGCAGGCGCCACGCCCAACCGCCGTGGTCCGCTGGGCGTGCTGCCCGAAAACGATTACGAGATGTTCGTCTACAAGGTGGAGAACGAAGCGCTGGAAGACGTCCCCATCCGGCTGCTGCGGTTTCCCTCCGGGGCCCTGATTTCCGGGCTGTTTCGTCAGCATGCGATGTTGCACGCCAAGGGCAGCACGCGGCTGAAGCTCAATGACGTCATCTGCGTCATCGGGCGCAGCGATGACTTGCCGGCGCTCAACCGCCTGTTCAACGGCGACGCCACCCTCAAGCGTGAAAGGGCGTTCTTCGGTACGTTCACGCTGGATGGAGAAGCCATGATGAGCGATGTGGCGGACGCGTACGGTCTGACGTTGAGCCCCGGTGAGCGGGACATGACGCTGGGCGAATTCGTGGCGCTACGCGTCGGTGGGCATCCCGTGGTGGGGGACGACGTCGATTGGCATGGCTTTCATTGGGTGGTCAATGCCGTGCAGGGCAATCGCGTGACGCGGGTCGGGCTCAGGCTCTATCACTGAAATATCGTCATCGATGCGTTCAGGGACCACGCAAGTGGTGTCATCTTGTTCTACGCTGCTTGAATTACCTTTGCTCGCGGAGTTTTTCATGTCCATGCCTCATCGACGCCTTTATCGCTGTCGCGCGTGTCAGGTCGAAGTGTTCATTCAGGCAACGCGCCGCCCGCTGGAATCGCGTTGTCCCGAGTGCGATGCACGGGACTTCGAGAGCGTCGCCCAGGCGGGATCACATCCGCGTGCCACGGTGGATGAGCTGCTGGCCAAGGCGCTGGACAGAGAACGCCGGAATCCCGCGGACATGCCCGGTGAAGTGGAGGACGTCGATGTCCATTGAGGGCGGACGTCACGATTAGACAGGAGTGCGTCGCGTGATTCAGCGCCACGACGCCAACCATCAAGGCCGCGATTTTTTCGTCGGCGATGTCCACGGTCAACTGGCTCTGCTGCAGACCGAACTCGAGGCGGTCGGTTTCGATCGTAAGCGGGATCGCCTGTTCAGCGTGGGGGACTTGATCGATCGAGGCAGCGAGAGCCTGGCTTGCCTGTCGCTTGCGCTCGAACCCTGGTGCCATGCGGTATGCGGCAATCACGAGATGCTGGCCTTCGATGCCCTCCTGGGCGAGAACCGGGGTAGCCCGCAGGCACACGACGCCTGGATGATCAACGGGGGCACCTGGGCCATGACAGCAGCGCACGGCGAAGTGCGCGCGATGCTGCAGCGCGCGCTGCCTCACCTGCCTTACGCGAGAGAGGTCATGGTCGAGGGACGGCGTGTGGGCATCGTCCATGCCGAGCCCCCCGCCGACTGGCGAGATGTCATGCCGCCCTCGCAGGCCTTGCTGTGGGGGCGTACTCGTATCATGAAAGGCGATGAAACGCCGGTGAAGGGAATCGACGCGGTGGTCGTGGGACACACCATCGTCCAGCGGCCGATGCGCCTGGGCAACGTCCACTATATCGACACCGGCGCGTTCAATACCGGCAAGCTGACGTTGATCGAGGCGCGCGACTTGCTGCGCGAAGACGCGTGATGCTGAGCGTGTATTGCACCGCGAAGGCGGGTGAAGGGCCCGAAATGAAAAAACGCCCCGAGACCAGTCAGCTGCTGAAATCTCGGGACGCTTTGATGTGGTGGCGGAGGGACAGGGATTCGAACCCTGGGTAGGCTATAAACCTACGCCGGTTTTCGAGACCGGTACATTCAACCACTCTGCCATCCCTCCGGCTTACGGCGCATACATTACTATCATGTGCTGAGGAGTCAAGCGTCTTTCACAGGAGGGAGCATGAAAAACGCCCCGAGATCAGTGGTTTACTGAAATCTCGGGGCGCTTGAATGTGGTGGCGGAGGGACAGGGATTCGAACCCTGGGAAGGCGTTAACCTTCGCCGGTTTTCAAGACCGGTGCATTCAACCGCTCTGCCATCCCTCCGGCTTACGGCGCAATATACTACCATCGTTTGCTGTTGCGTCAAGAGTCTGTCGTGCTTTCAAGGAGTTAAAACAACGCCCGGGCGTTGAAGATGTGCCTTGCAGTGGGAACCTTGGCGGGGCATTCTAGGTCTACATTTATATTTCCAGCGCCACCGAGGAGAGAGATCCCATGGCATACCGTACGTCGCAAATCGCCGGTCACGAGACGCGATCGGTAAGCACCAACAAGGTGCTGCGCAACACTTACATGCTCTTGGCCATGACATTGCTGTTTTCCGCCGTGACGGCGGGAACGGCCATGGCCATGGGAATCGGGCAGATGAATATCTTCGTCTTCCTGATCGGCGCCTATGGCTTGATGTTCCTGGTGCACAAGACAGCCAACTCGGCGGCGGGGCTTCTGTCGATCTTCGCCTTCACCGGTTTCATGGGCTTCACGCTGGGGCCGATGTTGAGCCTCTATCTGTCGCTGCCCAATGGTCCCCAGCTGGTCATGACCGCTCTGGGGATGACCGGGGCCACCTTCATCGGCTTGTCCGCGGTGGCACTGATCACGCGCAAGGATTTCAGCTTCCTGGCCAACTTCATGATCGCCGGTGCGATCGTGCTGGTACTGGCCATGGTCGTGGCGATGATCTTCAACATCACCGCGCTGGCCCTGGCGGTGTCCGCTGGCTTCGTGCTGTTTTCCTCGGCCGCGATCCTGTATCAGACCAGTGAAATCATCCACCGCGCGGGCGAGACCAACTATATCCTCGCCACCATTACCCTGTTCGTCTCGATCTACAACCTGTTCGTCAGCCTGTTGTCCATCCTGGGCTTCGTGTCGAACGACTGATGCATCGGCGAGCGTTCAACGCTTGCAACGATCGGGCCCGCACCTCGTTTGGTGCGGGCTTTTTTGATGCGCGACGGCTGGCGTCAGCCGCGCCATAGCTGAAGCAGTGGGTCGGCAAGACCGTACCAGCGGGCATAGAAGATGCTTCGGCGGCGGGCGTTGGCCAGCGCCGTCGTGTCCAGGGTATCGACGATGTCATGACGCAGGTGCGCAAGGCTGCCGATCTCGCATCGCTCCCGCTTGCCCCGGGCCGGCTGGGAGGCGGCGGGGGCAAGGGTTGATGCGGAGGTCGTCAGTGTGTCGGCAATGCCCGCAGAAGGCGGCATGGCGCGATGCCGGGGTAGCGCTGTGGTGAGCAGAGTGACGGTCATGATCTTGACCTCTACGAGTCAGCGGTGGGCGTGTCCGTACGGAAGCGACACATTCACTTTCAATTTAGCTGGATTTCGTTACGTCTGACGGGCGTTTCACGGGAACCTTGACGATGCTCAGCCTTTGCTGTGTGGCCCGGTAGAGACGCATAAAAAAGCCGCCAGGGAGCGGCGGCAAGGTTGGGGATGCTGCATAGCGGAGATATGGCAGATCATCGAAGCGAGCTAAGGCATGCGATATGTTAGCTTGTTAAAAATATACTAGCTAATATGACGTGCGTCAATGTCCACGCCGACATGGAGCCGGCATTTGCCTTGACCGGGCCGTGTCGAGGACAATATTCGTCCATCCATACCTTGGTGGTGGGGAGCAAGCGATGCGATACGCATTACTCGTGCTGGGAGGACCGTACACTCATCAGGCGGCGCATTCCGCATTGCGCTTCGCGCATGCCGCGATCGCCCGTGGACACCGTGTCGATACGGTCTTTTTCTATCACGATGGGGTCTACAATGCCTCGCATCTGGCGGCACCGCCCCAGGACGAGCCGCATCTGGTCGATGCATGGCGCGCGCTGCATCGGGAACATGGCACGACGCTCCAGGTCTGCGTGGCCGCGGCATTGCGGCGAGGTGTGCTCGACGCCAGCGAGGCCGAGCGTCACGGCAAGACGGGCGCGAGCCTGGAGCCACCCTTCGAATTGACCGGACTCGGGCAGTTGCTCGATGTCGAGCGGACGCATGAGCGCTTGTTGACGTTCGCGCCTTGAACGTCGGCCGTACACCTTCATGTCAGGGAGAATCGTCATGTCAGAACGTGCCGAGGCCGAGCACGGCGACTTGCTGGTGATACTGCGTCATGCACCGCATGGCAGCCTGTGGCTGCGCGAGGCTCTCGACCTGGCCCTGGTCGGCGCGGCCTTTGGTCAGTCGGTATCGCTGTTGCTGATGGGCGATGGCGTCTGGGCACTGCTCCCGGGACAGGGTCAGGGCCCCTTGGGACAGAAGGGCACGCAGAGCACCTTCGACATGCTCGAGATGTATGATATCGAGCGATTGTATGTCGATGCCTCGGCGTTGGCGTCACGCGGTCTGGCGCCGGATGACTTGCTGCTGCCGGTCATCCCTGTGGACGCGGCGAGGTTGCCGGCCGTGCTGGCCGGTCACCGCCAAATTTTCAATTTCTGAACGCTGCCGTGTTGATCGCCAACTGGGCAGCGCCGTGAGGAGACATCCGCGAATGTTGTTGCACTTGCTCAATCGTGCCCCGAGCTCGAGCCACGTCCCCCGGGACGTGCTGCGCGCGATGGGGGCGGAGGATAGATTGATGCTGATCGAGGACGGCGTCTATGGGGCGTTGAATGCCCAGGTGCAACATCTGCCGGGCCTGGAAGGCCGGCTTTTCGCATTGCGCGAGGATCTGGAATCGCGCGGGCTGGCGGGGCGCTGCGATGCCAGCGTGACGATCGTGGACATGGACGGCTTCGTGGCCTTGACCGAAGAAGCCCAGCGCACGGTGAGCTGGTTCTGATGGCAACGACACGACCCGCACGTTACCTCATCGTGGAAGGCCGCGAGATCGCGCTCGATCCGGAAGGATTCCTGGTCGACCTCTCGGTCTGGACGCCTGCCGTGGCCGATGCTCTCGCCGCCGAGGAAGGCCGGACGCTGACTGCCGAGCACTGGGAGGTGCTCGACGTATTGCGGGATTTCTATGCGCGTTATGAAAACGCGCCCGCCATGCGGCCGCTGGTCAAGGCGGTGGGGCAGGCGCTGGGCCCCGAGAAGGGGCGCTCCTTGCACTTGATGAGGCTCTTCCCCGACAGCCCGGCCAAGGTCGGGGCTCGCCTGGCCGGGCTTCCCAAGCCCACCAACTGTCTGTGACGACGATCGCCTTCACGGCGATTGTCCTTAACCACCATCTCTGGGACGCTGATGAATTTTCTTGCCCATGCCTGGCTGGCGCGTGGCGGCAATGACGCCTTTCTCTACGGCAATATGATTGCCGATGGCGTCAAGGGAGATCCCGGCGCCGGGTGGCCGGCGGAGATCGCCCGCGGGATTCGCCATCACCGTCGCGTGGATGCCTGGGTCGACGCTCATGCCGTGATTCGCGAGGTGCGAGCGCGTGCCCCGCGTCCCCAGCGGCGCGTCGTGGGGATCGCGCTGGACCTGGTGTGGGATCATTTCGTGGCGCGCGATCATGCCGATGCTGCCCTGATCGCGCGCTGTTACCGGGTTCTGGAGAGCCAGGGGACGGCTCCCGATCGCTTGGCGCCGATGATCCCCGTCCTGATCGAGGATGACTGGCTGACACGCTATGCCGATTTCGAGTTCACCTGTCGTGCCATTGCCGGCCTGGGGCGTCGCTTGAGCGGCCCCAATCGGCTCGCCGAGCTGGTGCCCTGGTTGCGCACCGATTATTCCGCGCTGGAGCGAGACTTCCTGCAACTCTGGCCGGCGCTCAATCAGGCATTGAGCGCCGACTAGATCTCGCCTTCAGTCGCCTTGGCGTTTCTTTCACAGCCTGGCAAGAGGCTTTTCCGGTGCCGTCATCATCGGGGGAATGCGTTCTCACTCCGTGAGCCATAGACATTCCACCTGCTCGCCTGCTCGCACGGTCGTGTGCTCGGGGATGACGGCCAGGGCATCCGCCTCGAGGCACGAGGACAGCACGGCGGAGTTCTGATCGGCGAAGGCATGCGCGATGACGCCCTCGGGTGTGAACTCGAGCCCCACGCGCATGTAGTGGCGACGCGCCTGGGTGCGCGTCTCGAAGTCGGCACGCGCCCAGAGTCGCGGCAGCGTGGCCATGCGCGGACAGGCAAGAAAGGCGCCGATCAGCGGGCGCAGATAGACCCAGGCGCCCACGAAGCACGACACGGGATTGCCGGGGAGCCCCACCACCCGCGTCTCGCCGATCCGCCCCAAGGCCAGCGGCTTGCCAGGGCGCATGGCCAGCTGCCAGAGGTCGAGTCGTCCCAGGGATTCCAGGGCGTGCTTGACGTGGTCTTCCTCGCCGACGCTGACGCCACCGGTGGTGACGATGATATCCGCACAGGCGGCGGCGTCGCCCAACAGGCGCTGGGTGGTCGCGAAGTCGTCGGCGACGTGTTCGCGCATGACCAGGTCGGCGCCGAAGCGCTCGAGCAGGCGCGACAGCATGGGGCGATTCGAATTGTGAATCTGTCCCGGTGCGAGCGTCTGGCCGGGCTCGACGATCTCGTCCCCGGTGGAAAGCAGGGCGATGCGAGGGCGGCGGTGGACGGCGACCTGGGTAATGCCTTGTCCGGCCAGATGCCCCAGCGCCGCGGCCTCCAGGCGTGTGCCGGCCTCCAGCAAGGGGGTGCTGGCTCGTACATCGCGCCCGCGGCGACGCACGTTGTCACCGCATTCGATATCGTCGGGAATGATGGCCAGCTGCTCATGCATCGTCACGCGTTCTTGCATGACCACCGTGTCGGCGCCCGGCGGTATTTCACCGCCGGTGAAGATGCGTGCGCAGGTACCGCTGGCGAGCGGCTCGGGGGCATGGCCGGCGGCGACCCGTTGGCTCACCGGCAAGGCCTGGCCGGCATCGGCGTGGCGCAGCGCATAGCCGTCCATGGCGCTGTTATCGGCCGGCGGCACGTCGAGACGCGCGGTGACGGTTTCCGCCAGGACGCGGCCGGCGGCTTGCGTGCAGTCGATCCATTCGGGCTCGCTCGGGCTCACGCCGTCCAGCAGTGCCGACAGCGCACGTTCGACGCTTTGCAGCTCAGCCATGCTGACCTCTTCCGGGAATCACGAGATTGGCGAAGTTGCAGGGCTTGTGACGGCTGTCGAGCTGTTCGTGAAGGATGCCGTCCCAGGCGGTACGGCACGCCCCCGTGGATCCCGGGAGGCAGAACACCACGGTGGCGTTGGCCAGGCCTCCCAGGCAACGGCTTTGCACCGTGGAACTGCCGATTTCCTGCCACGAGAGATGGCGAAACAGTTCGCCGAAGCCTTCGATGTGCTTGTCGAGCAGGACCTCGATCGCTTCGGGCGTGGAGTCGCGCCCGGTGAAGCCCGTGCCACCGGTGGTGACGATGACTTGCACATCCTCATCGGCAATCCATTGGGCAACGACCGCGCGGATACGATAGACGTCATCCGCGACGATGCGCTTTTCGACCAGCGTGTGGCCGTCGCGCTCGAGGCGTTCGACCAGGGCGTCACCGGAGCGGTCGGTCGCGGCGGTGCGGGTGTCGGAGACGGTCAGCACCGCGATCTTGAGAGGAATGAAGGCGGCCTCGCTCATGCCTGGGTGTCCTTCTTGCGCTGTTGGCGGGCTTCCAGGGCCGCGAGCTGCTCGGGCGTGGCAGGGGCCTGGTAGAGCGCTTTCCATTCGCTGTAGGGCATGCCGTAGACGTGTTCGCGGGCCGTTTCGTAGTCGAGTTCGATTCCCCGCTGTTCGGCGGCGGCTACCAGCCATTTGGAAAGACAGTTACGGCAGAAGTCGGCCAGGATCATCAGGTCGATGTTCTGCACGTCCTTGTTGGCATCGAGGTGATCGAGCAACTGACGAAAGGCGGCCGCTTCGAGTTCGGTGCGCGTACCGGCGTCGATGTGTTGCATGGGAAAGCCTCCTCGCGGGATCTATGGGGTGGTAGGACATCTGCCTGCATCATATCAAAGAGCGACACCGCCCGGGGGCGGTGTCGTCTTGCTGTCGGGGTACGGCATGGCGTTCAGTTGGGCCGGTGAGCCGTCGCCGTGTCGTCCGCGACGGGAGGGTCGCTTTGCTGAGGCTGGCCGGCATTGGCCTTGACTTCTTCGTACCACAAATTGTGGTGCTGCTTGGCCCAGGTTTCGTCGACATAGCCGGTGGCCATGCCTTCCAGGGCGCCCTCGGTCCCCAAGGTCCCGATGTAGATGTGGCCGAGCGCGACGGTCATCAGGATCAACGAGGTCACGGCATGGAACATGTTGGCCCACTGCATGTTGTCACGCGTCTGTCCGAAGATCGGGAAGTCGAGCACGAGGCCGCTGACCACGACCACCAGGCCCACGCTGGCCAGCAACCAGAACCAGACCTTCTCGCCGGCGTTGGCGAAGCCTGCGTCCGGGTGCTTGTTGCCGACCATGCCGCCGCCTTGCTTGAACCACTCCCAGTCGTGCTTCTTGGGCAGGTTGACCTTGAGCCACTTGGCGAGCATGACGATCAGCAGGATGCCGAAGACCGGGCCCGCGTAGTTGTGGATCAGCTTGGAGCCCATGATCATGTTGGCCCAGAAGACATCGCCGAAGATGTGACGGAACACGAACTTGCCGTACAGCAGGTTCAGGCCGGTCAGCGAGAGAGCGATGAACAGCGTGGCCACGGTCCAGTGCAGCGAGCGCTCGAGTACCGTCCAGCGCAGGATCTTGCGTCCCGTGCGCTCGTGGTCGAGGTCGTTGCGACCGACGATCAGGTAGAAGATCACCAGGATGGCGAGCATGCCGCCGACCGCGATGAGACCGGCCGGAGAAATCCACTCGTTGCGGACCTGGCGCCAGGTCTCGCCGCTGGGGTTGATCAGGTTGTAGGTCGAGTCGTGGCGCGAATCGATGAAGTTCTCGCCACTCTTGACCTGCCGCCAGGTGTCGGCGTCGACCGTGCCGACCGCCTGCCCGATCTCTTCATCGGGTTCGGCCGCCGTTGCGGGTGGGGCCAGGCCGGCGGCCAGCACCGCCAGCAACAGCACCGCACCGATCATACGCAGCCGCCATAGGCATTGCATGAGTGTGTGCATGAGCGCTCTCCTCACCCTTCACGTGTGGCGCGGGTGGCGTCGTAGGCCATCTCGTCGAGATTGGCCGAGACATCTGGGCCCGCATTCTGCGCTTTTTCGACCGACGACCAGCCGCCGTCCTCGTGGCCGCGATAGACCACTCGCTGACGAAAGATGTCGGAAATGGTCTGTGCATCACCGGCGAGCAACGCCTTGGTGGAGCACATCTCGGCGCATAGCGGCAGCTTGCCCTCGGCAATGCGGTTGGCGCCGTATTTCTCGTACTCCTCTTCCTTGGTCTCGGCGGGACCGCCGGCGCAGAAGGTGCACTTGTCCATCTTGCCGCGCTCGCCGAATGCCTCTTCCTTGGGAAACTGCGGCGCGCCGAAGGGGCAGGCGTAGAGGCAGTAACCGCAGCCGATGCAGATGTCCTTGTCGTGCAGGACGATGCCGTCATCGGTCTTGTAGAAACAGTCGGTCGGGCACACCGCCATGCACGGGGCGTCGTCGCAGTGCATGCAGGCCACGGAAATCGAGACCTCCGAGGGCATGCCGTCGTCCAGGGTGACCACGCGACGACGCTGGATGCCCCAGTCGGTCTCGTTGGCGTTCTTGCAGGCCGTGACGCAGCCGTTGCATTCGATGCAGCGTTCGGCGTCGCAAAGGAATTTCATTTGAGCCATGGTGTTCTCCTCTTGCCGATGAGGCGCGTGGCCTCATCGGCGTTTCAAGCATCGTCGGGTCAGGCGGAGGCTTTTTCGATCCGGCACAGGGTGCACTTGGTTTCCTGCATCAGGGTCACCGGATCGTAGCCGTAGGTCGTGGCGGTATTGGCCGCTTCGCCGAGCACGTACGGGCGCGCGCCTTCGGGGTACTTGTCGGCCAGGCTCTCGCCCTGATAGACACCGCCGAAATGGAAGGGCATGAAGGCCACGTCACGTGCGACACGCGGCGTCACCATGGCCTTGACCTTGACCTTGCCGCCCTCGGGACCGTGGACCCAGACCATGTCGTCGTTCTTGATGCCCAGGTCGTTGGCCTGCGCCGGGTTGATCTCGACGAACATCTCCTGCTGCAGCTCGGCGAGCCACGACATGGAGCGTGTTTCCTCGCCACCGCCTTCGTACTCGACCAGACGTCCCGAGGTGAGGATGATCGGGAACTCCTTGCTGAAGTCCTTCTCCTGAATCGAGCGATACAGCGTCGGCAGACGGAACAGCGATGCCTTGTCGTCCCAGGTCGGGTACTCGTCGGCGAGATCGCGCCGGCTGGTATAGAGCGGTTCGCGATGCTTGGGCACTTCATCCGGGAAGGTCCAGACCCGGCAGCGGGCCTTGGCGTTGCCGTAGGGCGCGCAACCGTGCGCGATGGCTACGCGCTGAATCCCGCCGGACAGGTCGGTCTTCCAGTTCTTGCCCTCCGCGGCGGCTTTTTCCTCGGCGGTGAGGTCGTCCCACCAGCCCAGCTGCTTGAGCATGTCGGAGGTGAACTCGGGATATCCGTCGTTGAGTTCCGAATCCTTGGAGTAGGAGCCATCGGCGAGCAGTGGTTGCCCTTCATGCTCGATGCCGAAGCGGGCGCGGAACGGCATGCCACCCTCGGCGACGCTCTTGCTGATGTCGTAGAGGTTGGGCGAGCCCGGGTGTTTCATGCCGGGCTTGCCCCAGCACGGCCACGGCAGGCCGTAGAAGTCGCCATCCGAGGGGCCGCCTTCCGCCTTCAGGGTATCGAAGTTGAAGGTGTGCCAGTTCTTCTGGTGTTCCTTGAGGCGCTCGGGGCTTTGCCCGGTATAGCCCACGGTCCACATGCCCGCGTTGATCTCGCGCAACACGTCCTCGATGACCGGACGGCCGTCCTCGATGGCGAAGTTGCGGGTGAACTCGTCGCCGAAGCCCAGCTTCTGGGCCATGAGATACATGATCTCGTGGTCGGGCTTGGAATCGAACATGGGTTCGATGACCTGATCGCGCCATTGCAGGGAGCGATTGGTGGCGGTCACGCTACCGGTGGTCTCGAACTGCGTGGCCGCGGGCAGCAGGTACACGCCATCCGTGCGGTCGTGCATGACGGCAGCGACGGTGGGGTAGGGATCGACCACGACCATCAGTTCGAGCTGACTCATGGCCTTTTTCATTTCCGGGCCGCGGGTCTGGGAGTTGACCGCGTGCCCCCAGTAGAACATCGCCTTGAGGCTGGAGCGCTGAGCGATGTGCTCGTCTTCCTCGAGGACCCCGTCGACCCAGCGCGAGACGGTGATGCCGTTGGAGTTCATCGGCAGGGCACCGTTGTATTCGGTCTGGTCGTAACGGTTCTTGATCCACTCGTAATCGACGTTCCAGACCTTGGCCCAGTGCTGCCAGGCGCCTTCGCTGAGCCCGTAGTAACCGGGCAGCGAGTCGGAGCCCAGCCCCAGGTCGGTCGCGCCCTGGACGTTGTCGTGACCACGGAAGATGTTGGCACCGCCGCCGGAAACGCCGATATTGCCCAGCGCCAGCTCGAGAATGCAGTAGGCACGAGTGTTGTTGTTGCCGGTGGTGTGCTGGGTCCCGCCCATGCACCACACTACGCAGCCGGGGCGATTCTCGCTGATGCGCTTGGCGACATCGTACATGTCGGCTTCGCTGACGCCGGTGATGCGCTCTACCACGTCCGGCGTGAACTGGGCGACTTCACGGCGCACTTCGTCCATGCCGAACACGCGCTGATCGATGAACTGCTGGTCTTCCCAGCCGTTTTCGAAGATATGCCAGAGCAGGCCCCAGATGTAGGCCACGTCGGACCCCGGACGCAGACGCACGTACTTGTTGGCCTTGGCCGCGGTACGCGTGAAGCGCGGGTCGACGACGATGATCTGCGCCTGATTGCGCTCCTTGGCATGCAGGATGTGCTGCATGGCCACCGGGTGCGCTTCGCTGGGGTTGGAGCCGATGAACAGGATCGACTTGCTGAAGTGCATGTCGTTCAGCGAGTTGGTCATCGCCCCGTATCCCCAGGTATTGGCCACGCCCGCCACGGTGGTGGAGTGGCAGATGCGTGCCTGGTGATCGGTATTGTTGGTGCCCCACAGCGAGGCGAGCTTGCGCATCAAGTAGGCTTGTTCATTGCTGAACTTGGCCGAGCCCAGCCAGTAGACGCTGTCGGGGCCGTGCTGTTCGCGCAGTTCCAGTACCTTGTCGCCGATCTCCTCGATGGCCTGGTCCCACTCGAGGCGCTGCCACTTGCCGTCGACCAGCTTCATGGGATACTTCAGGCGCTGGGTGGAGTGCCCGTGCTCGCGCAGCGAGGCGCCCTTGGCGCAATGCGCGCCCCGATTGATGGGGTGATCGAACGCCGGTTCCTGCTTGGTCCAGACGCCTTCCTGCACCTCGGCGTAGACGCCGCAGCCGACCGAGCAGTGCGAGCAGATGGTGCGCTTGGTTTCGACGGGGGCATCGGAATAGGCCGTCTTTTCCTTGGCACTGGCCGCCTGCATCATGCCATGGCCCATGAAGCCGGCCGCGGCGAGACCGCCGGTTGCCACGCCGCTGCGCTGGAGGAATTGGCGGCGGCTGATGCCGAGACCGCCCTGGCCGGCGGGTTGGGAGGATTTTCGAGTCAATCGCATGGTTATGTCCTCAGTTCCGGTTCTCTCGACCGTTTAGTCGCGCAAGGTGGCGTAAAACGCTTTGACGTGATCGGTCTCGCGGTACGTCGTTTCGTTGTTGTCGGGCGCGTCCTGTTCTTCGTTCGACTGCGCCTGCGCCAGCGTGACGTGACCGACGGCCACGGCGGCACCGGCGGCCACCGTGCCAAGACCGACATTGCGCAAGAAGCGCCGCCGGGCAGGATTGTTCGACGCGTTGTTGTTCGACTCTTTCATGGGACGACTCCTGTGGTCACTGCGCACCGTATCGGCGCCATCAGGCGGGCGGTGTGCGTCATGGGTGCAGGTCATGTGTGGGTATCCCCGTCACTGAACTTGGCCCCTTCACCAAGCGTAGCGGGGGCGGGGGAAAACGTGACGACTTGTGCGTCGGGATCGCTCTGCAGCTGATTGTCCTCGCGGGAAAGAAAGGCCTCTCCCAGGGCGCCGACGCTGGCATAGAAAGGATCCTCGACCTGGGCGAGATCGCGCATGAAGCGCAGTGCCCAGGGGCTCAAGTGGCGCTTGAAGAACGCTGCCTGAGCCTCGGCCCGGGTGTCGATGAGCATGGCCATGACTTCGCACATCGCGGAGAAATGGTCCTCGGGCTCCTTGACGTGTGCAGCCCGCTCGAAGCCCAGATGCTTGAGGTCATGGCGCAGTGCCACCAGGGGCATTTCCATCAGCGAACCGGTGAGATACCAGGAGGCATACGGCACGAGCTGTCCCTGGATCACGCCGATCAGCAGGCCGAAATGCACATCGTGCAAGGTGCCCGGGTGCGCGTGCCGCGCCGCCAGCGACAAGGAGGCCCAGTGCCGCTTGAGGGGCGATCCCTCGTCGTCGGGCTCCAGCGTGGCGAGGAACGCGAGCAGTTCCTCGTTGGGCGATTCGCGGACCAGGCGCGCCAGCAGCAGGTAGATGTCCGCCCGCAGCGCATTGCGTTCCTCGAGTGCCGCGGAGAGCGAGGCGGGCGCCTGGGTCGACTGCGTATCGGCATGCTCGGATGTGGTCATGGTCATACCTTGAGCTGAGCGTTGGGGTCACGCGCCATGTCGTGCCAGATATCCTTGACGCGGCAGTCTTCGCACATCTCGAGACGCTTGATGGCGTCGCCGGCGAAATAAGGGTGCGCGGCCAGCTTCTGCTTGATCGAGGCGATGGTGCTGGCGGTGGCGAAAGGCTTGCCGCAGCTGATGCACTCGAAGGGGGGCTCCTCCTTGACCGTCGCGACGCGGTTGCGCGGCTCGGGGGCGGCCATGAAGCCGGGATGCAGCGCAATGACCTGCTCGGGACATGCGGTCTCGCACAATCCGCACTGCACGCAGGCGCTTTCCTGAAAATTGAGGGCTGGCGACTGTCCGGGGCTGCTGAGCGCCTGGGTGGGGCAGACCGCCACGCAGGCCATGCACAGCGTGCAGTTGTCGGTATCGATGTCGAGGGTGCCGAAAGGTGCGCCCGCCGGCATGGCGACACGCGTCTCCCGGGGCGCGCCGTGCGCGGCGAGGAAGTCGAGAATGGCGTTGAGCGCCTCGCGCTTGCCGTGGGGCCGTGCCGCGTCGAGACGTGTCGCGAGGGGCGCGACGCTCGGCAAGGCATCGCGCGCGTCGGCGTCGCCGGCGTCGAGTGGCACCAGGCGGCGGGTGTCGTGGCCCAGGGCCTCGAGCATGGCGGTGGCCTGCGCGTGCTGATCGCGTACCAGGCTCGCCAGTGACGGCGGCAGGGCATCATGCATGACGATGCGCACCTCGGCGGCGCCCCGGGCAATGGCGCCGAGCCAGTGATCCAGCCCCGCCGCGCCGAGCTCCTCGAGGGGCACGTCGAGCACATGGCCTGCGGGGGCGTCGGGCTCGCTGGCCTGAGTCTCCTGATCCAGGAAGCGCACGACGGCGGTGTCGCCTCCTTCGGCATGGTACGTCGCCAGCAGGCGCGTGATGTAATCGTCCAGGCGCTCCGGCGTGGGCAGCGCATAGCGAATGGCCCCGGTGGGGCAGGCACTGGTGCAGCTCCCCGCGCCGTGACAGCGGAACGGGTCGATGACGATCTCCTGCTTGACGCTGGAGATGGCGTCGGCAGGGCATACGTCGAGACACCGGGTGCAGCCGCTCTGGCCGCGGCCCGCATGGGCGCAGAGGGCGGCGTCGATCTGGAAATAACGGGGCTTCTCGAATTCGCCGATGCATTCCTGCAGGTCGCCCAGGGCTTGTTCCAGCGATGTCGTCGCCGTCACGCGGTGGTAACCCGGCGGGGGGAGCTCGTAATGCATCAAGGGCGACGCGCCGAGATCGAGCACGGCGTCGAAGTGGTCACGGCCGATCGTCGCCTTGGAGAGGAGGGGACCATTCTCGCCGGCGGTCATGCGAAAGGCGCCGAGATAGCCCTCCAGCCGCGGTGCATCGCAGGCGATGTAATGCGCGTTGGCGATGTCGGATGCCTCGTCACCGTCCTCCTGCGTCGCGATCAGCGTCACGCTGGCGAGTTCGCTGTCCGCAAGCCGGCCGGCCGCCCGGCGAATCGCGTCCGCCGGGCCCACGATGGCGACATGACCGTGGCTGACGTAGCTCACGGTGGGCGGGGCGAGATTCTGCGGCCATGATACCTGCTGCAGAGCAGCCTCTCGGGCAGCGGCGTTGCGCGCGTCGTCGTTCAGCGCTCGCGTATCAATGAACTGGGGCATGTCACCTCATCAGCTTGGTCTGGCACGGGTCAGGGTCGTGCTATGCCATCTTCGTGGCTTGTTTGATGGGCTCGATCTGTGCCGAGCTCCTGTGCCGTGGGGCTATCTATCATGTGCAGATAAAGTTCCCATTCTCCGGGCAAGCGAAGGGCCTGCTGGGCAAGATAAGGGAGCGTCAGGCCCGTCGCGGCATGCGGGATGGGTCAAGTTGACGCACCCGGGGGCCGGAGTGGGTCATTTGGTGCCTTTTCCTCGTCGGCCAGCGCGCTTCGCTCGGTCTGGGCCACGTCCTCCGGCGACGTGGCGTTCGCGTCATCCTCCGCCGCCGGATCGGCAGGCTGCACTGTCGAGGGCTCGGATGCGGGGTCGTCGGGCGAGAGCACCTTGTCGCGTTCCTGACGCAGCCATTGACGCATGCGCTCTCCCGTCTCGGGCGCCATTTGCGTCAGTTGCGAATAATCGTCGTCGTAATCGTCGAGCCCGTCGCGCACGTTGTAGTTGCCGACCTTGAACATGCGGCGCAGCGCGCGGCGTTTGAGCATGTCGCCGACACCCGGCAGCAGGAAGGCTCGGAAGTCGTCCCCGGCGCCCAGCGCGTCGGGATCGGGCAGTTGTTCGTCCAGCGGGCGCTCCGGGTCATAGCCGGGAATCAATGCAGCGGCGCGCGTCGAGGGCTCGGGCGCTGTCTCGGCGGCTTCGTCGCTTTCGGTCTCGTCGACGGCGGGCTCCTGCGGCGCCTGGTGAGCGCTTTCGTGCTTGCGCCGCGACCAGCGTTGCATAAAGCTCATGGGGTTACTCCTGGTGCTGGCGAGCGCGTCCGGCGACCGCGCGTTTCTTCTTGCGACCGGCCTCGATGCGCTCGCCGTGGCGTGCCAGATAGGCCTCGAGCCAGGCTTGTATCGCCAGTGGCATCGGGGCATCGAGGACCTGGGTGTCGCCGTCCAGCCAGTTGGCGGCGACATCCTGGCTTGCGGTCATCTCGCGTGGCTGGGGTCCCTCGTCGGTGGCTTCGCAACGCACGAACAGGCGTGGCTGCTGCGAGTCGAGGTTGAAGCGATAGGCCGTGCGTTCGGTCAACATCAACGTGAGGGGCAGGACGTAGGGGCCATTGTCGTGACAGCCCATGGAGGCGATATGCCAGGCCAGCGAGGTAAACCCCTTGACCTCCTGGCGCTGGCTCGCCAACGCGAAGCTGATATGTCGCAGATTGTCGTCGGACGCCATCTCGTGTCTCCCTGTGGCATGCATCGTGTGGCGGTATCGAGACCGTCATCACCCGTGTCTTCATCATATAGCAAGCGGCGTGCCTGACAGGCAGGAAAATACGCTGTCGTTGTGGCGTCAGTTGGATTTCCCTTGGGCATGCGTGTCGTGCTTTGGGTATCCTGACGTCACGAAAGAGGAGGAAGCATGTCCAACGCAGTGCAGAGCCAGGTAGTGCTGAGCCGGGCGCGGATGCCAACCACGCTGGAAATCACGGTGACCGACGAGTACGGCCAGTCGCGTCGTCAGGCCATCGCCGCCGAGCGTGCCTTGACCGTCTACTTGAATCGCCAGGAGATCGTCACTCTGATGACGCTGGGCGCCGAGCCGGAAGCGCTGGTGCTGGGGTATCTGCGCAACCAGGGCTTGCTGAGGCGGGTGGAGGACGTCGAGGCCTTGCAGGTCGACTGGGAGGTCGAGGCAGCGGCCGTGGTGACGCGGGCCTTGCCGGAAGATCTCGATGCACGCCTGGCGCAGCGAACCGTGACCACGGGGTGTGGCCAAGGCACCGTATTCGGGCGTCTGCTCGACGCCACCGATCTGCATCCGCTGCCGAACGCGGCGTTGTCGCAGGCGGTGCTCTACCGCCTGCTCGACGACCTGGGGCGCTTCAACGAGACCTATCGCAACGCCGGCGCCGTGCATGGCTGTGCCCTGTGCCGTCAGGATCGGGTGCTGGGATTCGTCGAGGATGTGGGGCGCCACAATGCGGTGGATACGCTGGCCGGTCGGCAGTGGCTGGCGGCCCTGGGCGAAGGCGCGCCGGAAGATGCCGAGCTGGCCTCGGCCGACATTTTCTACACCACGGGACGGCTGACCTCGGAAATGGTGCTCAAGGTCGCGCAGATGGGGATCAGCGTGCTGGTCTCGCGCTCGGGCATGACCCAGAAGGGGGTCGAGCTGGCCAAGCGCTTCGGCGTGCTGCTGGTGGCCCGCGCCAAGGGGCGGCATTTCCAGGTCGTCGATGACCAGGCGCGCCTGGTGCTGGATGCCAAGCCCGCGCCGCGTCCCGGCGACAAGGCGGCAACGCGCCGCAAGGGCGACGCATGAACGATACGTCCTCGACTTCGCCGTTTCTCAACGTGCATCAGGTCGCCGAGCTGCTGCACCTCAACGAAAAGAAGATCTATCAGCTCGCCAGCGATGGGGCGATCCCGTCCACCAAGGTGACAGGCAAGTGGCTGTTTCCGCGGCGCCTGGTCGAGCAGTGGATTCTCGAGTCCTGCCACCACGGCGTACTGGCCGATCGCTTGATGGTCACCGGAAGCGACGACCCGCTGCTGTCGGCGCTCATCATGCGCCTCAATCAGCAGCAACAGGGACATGCCTTCTACGGCTACAGCGTGACCGGCACGCAACTGGGCCTGTCCCTGCTGTCTCAGGGGCGTGCGGATGTCTGCGCGATTCACTGGGGGCGGGCCGAGGAAAGCGAGTTGCGCCACCCGGCACTGGTACGAAGCCACAGCGGTTATCGGCACTGGGTGCTGGTGCGCCTGTTCCGTCGCAGCCAGGGGCTGATCATTCGCCCCGAGGATCGACATCAGCCACATGACCCGTCGGGACTGTTCGGCGCCGGACGTCGCTGGGCGGTGCGCCAGGAGGGGGCGGGGTCGCAACGCTTTCTCAAGGAGTGGCTGGCGGGCCACCAGTTGCGGCTCGAGCAGCTCAATACCCACGCCGTGGCGTACAGCGAGCGCGAGATCGCCTCGTTGATCGCCCGTCACGATGCCGATATCGGGCCGGGCACCTTGTCGGCTGCCAATGAATTCGGCCTGGGGTTCATCCCCATCACCGAGGAAGCGTTCGATCTGGTGACGCCCCGCAATGTGTACTTCCGTTCCCTGTTGCAGCAGATGTTCGATTATCTGCACAGTGCTGCCGGCCTGGCGCTCGCTCAGTCGCTGGGCGGCTATACGCTGGCCGAGTGTGGCAAGCTGCTTTGGCGGGGCGACGACGTTCAGCATACCTGACTGATTCGCCGGGAAAACAGGGGGCGATGTCCGGTTGTATCGCGGGACAGGGACGGTTATTTTTCCGTCGGGCGTACATTATTTGAAACGATGCCTCGCCCCGACTTCAATAACGTAGTTCCAATAAAACGTAGTTCCAATAATGAGTATCGCGATGAATCGAACGAAGGCTTCTCAAGGGGCAAGCGAACTGACTCGCGTGCTGGCGCGCAAGGACGTGCTGGCACTGGCGTTTGGGGCCATGGTCGGCTGGGGCTGGATCGTCATGACCGGCAACTGGATCCAGTCGGCAGGGAGCATGGGCGCCATTCTGGCCTTTCTCATCGGCGGCGTGGCCATCGTGCTGGTCGGGTTGACCTACGCCGAACTGGCCTCGGCGATGCCGCAGGTAGGGGGGGAGCATGTGTACAGCTATCATGCGCTGGGGCATTTCGCTTCCTTTCTGTGTACCTGGACCATCGTGCTCGGCTACATGAGCGTGGTGTCGTTCGAAGCCGTGGCGTTGCCCACGGTATTCGAGAACCTGTTCCCCGGCTATGCCGTCGGCCATCTCTGGACGATTGCCGGATGGGACGTCAAGGCTACCTGGGTGGCGGTCGGCGTCATCGGCTCGGTGATCATGATGGCGATCAACTACATCGGCATTCGCACGGCGGCCCTGGTGCAGAAGCTGGTGACCGTGCTGATTCTGGTCGTGGGCGTGATGTTCATCACGGGAGCACTCTTCACCGGCGAGACCGTCCACATGGAGCCGTTGTTCAACGTCGAGAGCGGCCTCGTGGGCGGCATCATGACGGTCATGATCATGGTGCCGTTCATGTTCGTGGGCTTCGACGTGATTCCCCAGGCAGCGGAGGAAATCAATCTACCGTTTCGCGACATCGGCAAGGTGCTGATGATCTCGGTCATCCTGGCGGTGTTCTGGTATGCGTTGATCATCCTGGGGACGTCGCTGATGCTCGATCCGCAGGCGCTGGAAGCCTCCACGCTGGCGGTACCGGATGCCATGCAGGCCGTTTTCTCGGCGCCCTGGGCCGGCAAGCTGATGGTGCTGGCAGGGATCGCCGGCATCATCACGAGCTGGAACGCCTTCTACATCGGCGGCTCCCGCGCCGTTTACGCCCTGGCGCACGCGGGCATGCTGCCGGCCTTTCTGGGCAAGCTGCATCCGCGTTACAAGACGCCCAGCAATGCGGTGATCATGATCGGCGCCGTGTCGTGCCTGGCGCCGTTCTTCGGGCGTCCGATGCTGGTGTGGCTCGTCGATGCCGGCGGGCTGGGCATCGTCATCGCGTACCTGTTCGTGGCCTTGTCTTTCCTGGTGATGCGTCACAAGCGTGCCGACATGCCGCGCCCCTTCAAGGTGCGCTATGGCAAGGCGGTGGGCATCGTCGCCGTGCTTCTGTCGCTGGGAATGGTGAGCCTTTACCTGCCGGGCAGCCCCTCGGCGCTGCTGCCGATCGAGTGGGTCGTCTTCGGGGCCTGGATGCTGCTGGGACTGGGGATGTATCTCTGGTCGCGTCGGCGCTATGGCGTGGCGTACAGCGATCGCATGATGGCGCGCGAACTCTCCGGTGACAGCGCGGTGAAAGACATCGAGTGATTGTCGCCGTGCATGAGTCGCCACGATGACAAGACGCCCGGCCTCGTGCCGGGCGTCTTGCGTCAGGCGTTCTCGCCTCGCGTGCAGACCGAGAGCACGACGGCGTCCGTCTCGCTGACGGAGATCAGGGCGTGTCCCATGTCGCTGTCGAAGTAGATGCTGTCGCCTTGGGCAAGGTGCAGGGGTTCGTAAAACTCGGTGTAGAGCCATATGTCGCCGTCGAGCACCATCAGGAACTCTTCTCCGTCGTGGCGCACCCATTCGCTGAACTCGTTGAAGTCCCGCGCACGCACGATGGTCTTGAACGGGATCATGCGCTTTTGTGCCAGCTGCCACGACAGCAGCTCATGCTCGTAGGTCGGGGTGGGATGCTGCTTGCCCTCGCCGACACGTGTCAGGTCGCGGCGTCCCAGGGTACGCGATTGCGGTTTGGGTGGCGTGAGCAATTGCGGCAGGTCGATCCCGAGGCCGCCGATGAGCTTCTGCACGGCACTGAAGGTAGGCGATATCTGGTCGTTCTCGATCTTGGAAAGGGTCGAGCGTGCCAGTCCCGTGCGCTGACTGACGTCTTCCAGTGTCCAGCGGTTGGAGAGGCGGATTTCCTTGAGGCGCTCGCCAAGGCGTAGCGGCTCCACGAATGCTTTGCGTCCGGAGGCGATACGCAGAGCGGCTTCGCTATCGGTCTGGGTGGCCATGGCATTCCACGATAGGAAATAAAGTTTCCAGCAGGATACCACAGCCGCGAGGGGGCGGCGCGAGGGGGCTTGTCAGGGATGGCCCAGCGGCAAACCCAGCAGCGCCTTGAGGTGGGCCTCGACGCTGGTGGCCAGGGAGTCCAGGTGATAACCGCCCTCGAGGGCCGACACCAGGCGACCCTCGGCATAGACGCGGGCGATATCGAGCGCCAGCTGCGTCACCCAGTAGTAGTCGTCTTCGAGCAGGTTGAGGCCGCCCATGGGATCGTCGCGATGCGCGTCGAAGCCCGCCGAGAGCAGAACCAGCTGCGGTTTGAAGGCTTGCAGGGCGGGGAGCCACTGGGCCTCCACGCGCCGGCGAAACTCATGACCATCGGCGCCTGCCGACAGCGGCGTGTTGAGCACGTTGTCCCATTGACCCTGTTGATAGCGCCAGGGATAGAAGGGGGACTGGAAGCTCGAGCAGATCAACACGCCCGGATCGTTCTTGAAGATGTCGACCGTTCCGTTGCCCTGATGGACGTCGAAATCGAGTACCGCGACACGCTCCACGCCATGACGCTGTCGCGCATGCGCAAGCCCCACGGCGATATTGTTGTAGAAACAGAAGCCCATGGCCGTGCCGCGCTCGGCATGATGACCGGGCGGACGCACGGCGCAGAAGACATTGTCTGCCTGATGACGGAACACCTGGTCGACGCCCCGCACGACCGCACCGGCGGCCAGGCGTGCGGCGGTCAGGGTGTCCTGGCCCATGTGCGTGTCGCCGTCCAGCTCGTGCAGGCCTTGCGTGGGGGCGTGCGCCTCGAGGGCATCCAGATATTGCGGGGAGTGCGCCAGGGCCAGGGTCTCCCGCGTCACGGGCGGTGCATCGGACTGCATGGTGTGGGTCAGGATGCCGGTCAGGGCCAGACGCGCCCGAATCGCCTCCAGACGCTTGGGGCTCTCGGGATGCGTCGGCCCCATGAGGTGCCGCATGCAGTGGGGATGGGTAATGTATGCCGTGATCATGCGGGTCTCCGTCCAAAGGACACCATACAGAATAGGACGATTGATGCATGCTGTCCGCGTGCGACCTTAAGGCCTGATAGGCTGTAGGAACAGTGCCCATAGGTCGAACGCGGCGCATGTCGACGTCGACGGCATCGCGTGATGCCGACGTGACGTTCAACGCGCCCGAGCGTGATGTTGGGGCGTCAGGATCGATTGGCGGGAGAGATTGCTGTGGGAACGCGTTTTCTGCGTCACTTCTTCGAGCCGCATAGCGTGGCGGTGATCGGAGCTTCGGAAAAACCCCATTCGATGGGCGGGATGGTGCTCGGCAACTTGCTCGAGGCCGGCTTTCCCGGTGCGTTGTGGGCCGTGAATCCGAGCGGCTACGCGACAGTGCATGGCGTGTCCTGCGTCAGGCGCATCGGCGACCTGCCCGCGATTCCCGACCTCGCCATTCTGTGCAATCCGGTCGAGGGCGTGCCGCGCAGCATCGAGGCACTGGGCAAGCTCGGGGTCCGCGCGGCCCTGGTGCTCTCCGGCGGCTCCTACCTGGATGACCGTACCCAGGACGGCGGTTCGTTGCGTGAGCGCATGCTCAAGGCGGCACGGCGATCGGGCATCCGGGTGCTGGGCCCCGAGTGCCTGGGCATCGTGGTGCCGGGGAAGAAGCTCAATGCCACTTACGCCAGTCAGCCGATCAAGGCGGGGCGGGTCGCCTATCTCGGCCAGTCGGGGATGCTCGGCAATGCCATGATCGATTGGGCGGCGGGGCGCGGCATCGGGTTCTCGCATCTGGTGACACTGGGCGACAGCGTCGATGTGATGCTCTCCGACCTGATGGATTACATCAATCAGTACTCGCCGACGCGGGCATTGCTGCTGCACCTGGAGCGCGTGCACGATGCCCAGCATTTCATGACGGCGCTGCGCGATGCGTCGCGCAACCGGCTGGTGCTGGCGATCAAAAGCGGGCGTAGCGCACAGTCGACGCTCGATCACGAGACGCAGACGCCGGGCATCGACAACCGCGATGTGGTCTTCGATGCTGCCCTGGCGCGCGCCGGCGTGGTGCGCGTGGACAATTCCGATGAGTTGTTCGATGCGCTGGAGACGTTGACACGCATGCGTCCGCTGCGGGGCGATCGCCTGGCCATCGTCTCGAACGGTCTGGGGCCGGCACTGCTGGCGATCGACAAGCTGGTGATGGCGGGCGGCAAGCTGGCGGAACTGACCGCCGCCACGCGCGATGCGCTGATCGCCGGTGAATTCGACGTCAGCATGCCGGGGCGCAATCCCGTCGATCTGGGCGGCAACGCTTCGCCCGAGCGCTTCGTCGAGGCACTCGAAATCGTGGCCGCCGATACGCAGGTGGATGCCGTGCTGGTCGTGCATGCCCCCACACGCATGGCGCCCTCGAAAACCACGGCCGAGGCATTGATCGCCAATCGCAAGCGCTTCAAGCGCAACCTGTTGACCAGCTGGATGGGGCTGGCGGAGGCGCTCGATGCGCGTCACGAGTGCAACCTGGCGGGGATACCCACCTATATTTCCCCGGAGAAAGCGGTCAAGGCGTTCATGCACATGGTGGACTACCAGCGCGTGCAGACCCTGCTTCAGGAAACGCCGCCCAGCCTGCCGTTCACCACGCAGCCCGACATTCGGGCACGCTGCCACCGACTGATAGCATCGGCCAAGCAGCGGGGACGGGACCGGCTGACCCACCAGGAAACCGCCGAGGTTCTCGCCGCCTATGGGATTCCGGCCGCGCCGAGCCAGTATGTGTTCGGCCCCGAGGAAGCGTTCCGCGCGGCTCAGACCCTCGATGGCCCGATGGCACTGAAGATCGTGCATGCCCACAATTGCGTGCCATTCCGTTACCGCAAGCATCCCCACAAGCTGTCCGCGGGCTTGTTGCAGGATCTCGAGACACCGGAGCAGGTCGCCGACGGCGTGCGCCGCCTGGGCGACAAGGTGCGCGAGAAGTTTCCCGAGAGCCCCATCTTCAGCTACTGCCTGCAGCGCATGCAGCGCGGCAAGGCGTCGATGCAGTTCTGCGTGGGCATCACTCGCGACCCGGTATTCGGGCCGGTGATCCTGTTCGGTATCGGGGGCTACAAGATCAACGTGCTGGCGGATCGTCACGTGGCGCTGCCGCCGCTCAACATGACCCTGGCCAGGGAACTGGTCTCGCGCACTCATGCCTACCGCTTGATTCGCGAGCATGCGGCCGATCCGGAACGGGACATCGAGCGTCTCTGCCAGTTGCTGGTCAAACTGTCGCAGATGGCCTCGGACCTTCCCGAACTTCAGGGGCTGGAGCTCAACCCGTTGCTGCTCAATCGGGACGGGGTCGTGGCCGTGGATTTCGCCATGGACCTGGGGGCACCGGCGCGGCATGCGATCATGCCGTATCCCGAAGAGCTGCGCGAGTGGGTGACACTGGAAAACGCCATGCAGGTCGAGGTGCGCCCCATCCGTGGCGAAGATGCCCCGTTGATCACGCTTTTCCATGAGCGTCTTTCCGAAGAAAGCATTCGCTTTCGCTACTTCCACCACAAGGCCGACCTGACCCAGCGCGACCTGTCGGTGCTCGCACAGATCAACTACGACCGTCAGATGGCGTTCATCGCCGAGCACGAACGACCCGATGGCAGCAAGGAAATGCTGGGCGTGGTGCGTGTCTGGAACGATCCCGACAACATTCGCACGGAGTTCTCGATCATCATCCGCGACGACATGCACGGCCAGGGGCTGGGCGGCCTGCTGATGGAGAAGATGATTCGGTACTGCAAGGGCATCGGGATCCTCGAGATGGTCGGCACGGTCATGCTCGACAATCAGCCGATGCGGGCCTTGCTGAAACACCTGGGATTCAGTTTTCGCTATAACGTGGACGAGCAGGTGGTCGAAGCCACGCTGCGCCTCAACGAACCGAGCAGTGACTGGCAGCGGCACCGTCTGGAAAGTCATACGGACTGAAGGAGATCCCCCGATGGGCGTCACTCGGTGGAGGGCGAGGGGGTGGCGGCGTGCCCCTCGCGGGGACCGATGTCGCGATGAGACCGGTAGAGGTCGGCATCGGGGGCCTCAGAGGGCTGCGCCGACGTACCATGTCCTGGATCCTGGGGTGTCTCCGTGCCGCGTCCGGCGACGCTTCGGGTTGTTGAACCATGGATCAATCATCAGTTGTTTTTATTTGAAGCGTTATCAATAAGTGGGTATGATCCGATACCAAACATAACGAAATTTTATCTTCATGATCATTTCCCATCATCTCCATGACCATAACAAGAGCCAGGAGACCGACCCGCCAGGTACTCGCAACAACGTCGCACTGTAATGTGACGCGGCGACACTGTTGAGCGCGCTCCTTTTTTCAAAGGGGCATGGCGATGACTTGACCAAAGCAGGCAAGCCTATGACCGAAACGGATGAAACCAACGAAAGCAATATCAAGATTCAGGTACGCGGCCTGAGCAAGGTGTTTGGCTCCCAGCCAAAGAAAGCGCTCGAATTGCGCAATCAGGGAAAGAAGCGTCCCGAGATCCTCGAAAAAACCGGCCAGACGCTGGGGCTTTCGAACATCGACTTCGATGTGCGTGAGGGCGAGCTCCTCGTCATCATGGGGTTGTCGGGGTCCGGCAAGTCGACGCTGATCCGCTGTCTCAACCGACTGATCGAACCCACCGAAGGCGACATCATCATCGATGGTCAGAACATTCCCAAGCTCAACGAGAAAGAGCTGCTGGAATGTCGCCGTCGCCACTTTTCGATGGTATTCCAGAACTTCGCGCTGTTTCCGCACCGTACGGTGCAGGAGAACGCCGAGTACGGCCTCGAAGTTCGCGGTATCGAAAAATCCTCGCGTGTCGAAAGCGCGCGTAACTCCCTCAAGCAAGTCGGCCTGGAAGGGTGGGAAGACGCCTATCCGAACCAGCTTTCCGGCGGCATGCAGCAGCGGGTCGGTCTGGCACGCGCGTTGGCCAACGACTCCACCGTGATGCTGATGGACGAAGCCTTCTCGGCGCTGGATCCGTTGATCCGCAAGGATATGCAGCAAGAGCTGATCGAACTGCAGCATCGCATGAAGAAGACCACGATCTTCATTACCCACGACCTCGACGAAGCGATCAGCATCGGTGACCGCATCATCCTTCTCAAGGATGGCGAGATCGTCCAGAGCGGCACGCCCGAAGAGATTCTGACGCGTCCCGCCGACGATTACGTGGCTCGCTTCGTCGAGGGCGTGGACATGTCACGCGTGCTGACAGCCACCAGTGCCATGCGCCCCGTGCGCGCGACGGCGCGCGACAGCGACGGTCCCCGTACCGTGCTGCGCAAGATGAGCGACAATGGACTCGATTCCATCTATGTCATCGGGCGTGATCGCACCTTGCTGGGTATCGTCGGGGTCGACGATGTCGATGCGGCCGCCAAGGCCGGCAAGGATACGATTCACGAGTTGATCCACGATGACTTCCCGAAAGCCGGGCCGGATGAACCGATGAACAATCTCTTTGCCATGTTCAGCGAGAAAAGTTACCCGATCGCCATCGTCGACGAAAATCAACGCCTGCTGGGCGTCGTCGTGAAGGGCGCGGTACTCGAACAACTGGCTGAAGCGGGAGAGCACTGATGGCGATCGATATTCCACGCATCCCCCTCGGCGATAGCATCGAGGGCGGACTCGACTTTCTGACCACGAATTACTCGGTCGTCACACGTGGCATTTCACGTGTCACCCAGACCGGTATCTCGGCACTCAACGATGCGCTGATGTGGCTGCCCGAGTGGGGGCTGATGGCCATCATCGCGCTGATTTGCTGGCGGGTCGCCAGCGTGCGTCTGGCCATCGGCTCGGTGCTCGGGCTGGCCCTTATCTGGAATCTCGGCCTTTGGGATCCGATGATCGAAACCCTGACGCTGGTGGTGATCGCTACCTTCGTGGCGGTGATCATTGCATTGCCATTCGGGGTGTTCGCGGCATTGTCGGATCGTTTCTATAGTCTGATCATGCCGGTACTGGATTTCATGCAGACCATGCCGGCCTTCGTGTACCTGATTCCCGCCATTCCGTTTTTCGGGATCGGGTCGGTGTCGGCGATCTTTGCCACCGTGATCTTCTCGATGCCGCCGGCGATCCGCTTCACTACGCTGGGCATTCGCCAGGTACCCAAGGATCTGATCGAGGCCGCCGATGCCTTCGGTGCCACGCGCAGCCAGAAGCTGATCAAGATACAGCTGCCGCTGTCGCTGCCGACGATCATGGCCGGTATCAACCAGACGATCATGCTAGCGTTGTCGATGGTCGTCATCGCGGCGATGATCGGTGCCGATGGCCTGGGTAGCGAAGTCTGGCGCGCAATTCAGCGTCTGCGCCCGGGTGACGGCTTCGAAGCCGGTATCGCCGTGGTCATTCTGGCCATGCTGCTGGACCGTATCACGCAGGCGGTTCGCAAGAAGTAAGCTGACAAGAGTCGCAAGCAAGGCGCCTCGTGGCGCCGGATGTCGAGCCCAGGCTCGACGAGGGCGCGGCCTGCGGGTCGCCGCCCGATAAAATCTCCAATCCATAAGAGAAGGGGAATGACGATGACACGCACTTCACTGACGAAAGCCGTACGTTGCGGGGCCCTGATGATGGCTGCCGGCGCAGGGCTCAATGCGGGCATCGCACAAGCGCAGGACAGCAAGGGTGACATCACGCTCGCGTACGTCGAGTGGTCTTCCGAAGTCGCTTCCACCAACGTGGTGCGCGCGGTGCTCGAGGAGCAAGGCTACAACGTCGAGATGTCGTCACTTTCCGCCGCTGCCATGTGGCAGGCCGTGGCGTATGGCGACGCCGACGGCATGGTCGCGGCATGGTTGCCGTCGACGCATGAACAGTACCTCAACGAGGTCGGCGACAAGGTCGAAGACCTGGGCGCCAACCTCAACGGTACGAAGTTGGGTCTCGTCGTCCCTTCTTATACCGATATCTCGTCCATCGATGAACTCGATGACAAGGCGGATATGGTCAACGACGAGATCGTCGGCATCGATCCGGGCGCCGGTCTGATGAACCTGACCGAAAAGGCCATCGAGGAATACGATCTCGGCGACGAGATCAACCTGCAGTCGGGTAGTGGCGCCACGATGACGGCGGCGCTGGACAGCGCCATCAAGAACGACGAGGACATCGTCGTCGCCGGCTGGACACCGCACTGGATGTTCGCGCGCTGGGACCTCAAGTATCTCGAGGATCCGAAGAACGTCTATGGTGGTGCGGAGCACATCAACACCGTGGTGCGCCAGGGGCTGAAGGAAGATATGCCGGAAGCCTATGCGATCCTCGACAACTTCGAGTGGACGCCGGAGCAGATGGGCGAAGTCATGCTCATGAACCAGGAAGAAGGCTCCGACCCGTACGAAAACGCCAAGAAGTGGGTGGAAAACCATCCCGATGTCGTCGCCGAGTGGGTGAACGGCGACAGCTGATTGGCAATGTCTGGCGCCTTCTGGCGCCAGATGCTCGTATCGAAAACGCCCGGTCCATTGGACCGGGCGTTTTCGATGCTGGCGAGGCCACATGCCATGAGACGTGGCGTTTCAGGGCGCCAGGCGGGTCTTGCTCCAGGCGGCATCCTGCTCATGGTAACGATAGCGGATGCGATCATGTAGCCGATTGGGTTGCCCCTGCCAGAATTCCAGCAAAAACGGCAGGACCCGATAACCTCCCCAGTGAGGCGGACGCTCCACCGTTTGTTCGCCGTAGACCTGCTCGAAGCGCTGCTTGCGCTCCTCCAGCCAGTCGCGGTCGGGAATTTCCACGCTTTGCTGGGAAATCCAGGCACCTAGCTGGCTGTCACGGGGCCGGTTGGCGAAGTAGGCATCGGAGACCTCGGCACTGGCCTTTTCCACGCGGCCCTCGATGCGTATCTGGCGCTGCAGCGTGGGCCACCAGAAGACCAGAGCGGCATAGGGAACGTTGGTCAGCTCGCTGCCTTTGTGGCTCTGGTAGTTGGTGAAGAATACCAGCCCCTTGTCGTCGAGCTGCTTGAGCAGGACCACGCGCGCGTGGGGGAGTCCCTGACTGTCCACGGTGGCCAGCGTCATGGCGTTGGCGTCCTGCGTCTCGTGCTCACGTGCGGCGGCAAACCACGTCTGGAACAGGTCGAGGGGCGAAGCCGGCGCACTCTCGACGGAGAGCGTTTCGCCGGCGTAATCGCGTCGCAGGTCGGCGATGTCGTAGTTCATGGTCGTTCTCTCCTAGAGGATCATGTCGTGTTGGCGTGCTGCGCCCCAAGCCGGTGCCGGGGGGCGTTTCCGTCATGCGCGCAGGCACCAGTCACCGAGGGGAAGAGGCGTTACCGGTGCTGCCAAGCTCGTCAGAACATGACACCGTGCCTCGCCCCAGGGGGTGTTCAAACGAATACGGTCATACCATTCAGGATAGCGCTCCAGGCGGTCGAGGTCGGCAAAAGTCGCCGCGCCGACGGCATGGATCTCGCGGAGGTGGCTCATACCGCTTGCCACCCGGCATACAAGGCGAATACCACGCCGCACGCGAGCCACCCGAGAAGGGCATAGGGCAGGTTCCAGCGCAGCATGTCGCGCGACCGGATGCCGTAGCGCACGCACAGCGCCAGGTTGCTGCCCGACAGCGGGCTGCAGCCGGTTCCCAGAGCCCAACTCATCAAGAACATCATGCCGAGCAAAGTCGGGTCCGGTGACATGGGTTGCACGAGTGGCGCCAGCGTGGCGATGCCCACGAGCGGATGAATGCCGACGAAGGCCAATACCACGAGAATACCTTGCGTCACCCAGGCGGCAAAACTCCCAAAATGGTCGAGGGGAATGAGTTGCCGATCGGGGGCGCTGGCGATCAGGGCCGCCAGGCCACTCGAAATGACCCCGGCGACCAGAAACAACGCGAACTGAGGACCCAGCCGCGGTAGCCCCTCGTTGAGCTGCTGATGCAAGCGCTGGCGTCGGGATGCGGACGGTACCAGCAGGATCGCGAAGAAGGGCGACGCGATGGCGATGATCAAGGGGATGGACAGCGACGGCCAGATGAAGTGGGTCACGACCACGCTCGAGGCCAGCGCACCCGGCAACAGCAAGCTGCCTTTTTCGAGCGGATAACCGATGAACGTGCCCGGCAATCGGTGTGCATCGAGCGCGATGAGTCCGAGCAGAAGCATCGCCGCCAAACCGCCCCAGGGCAAAAGCGCGAGAAAGTCGAGGCCTGGCGAGTAGGTCAGGGCAACGCCCATGGCGACGAAGAACGGCGACCAGGCGGCAGCTGCCGGAAAGGCGCGCCCCAGCACGCTGACCTGCTTGCGTGTCAGACGTCCCTCGCGTTGCATGCGATCGCCGAACAGGAACAGTACCGAGAGATTGATGACGGCACCGAAGAGATGCACGCCGGCCAGCGTGCCCCAGAAACTGCCGTGACGCTCGCCTCCCGAGGCGTCGTCGGCAGCGGGACGCGCCATGGAGAGAAAGCTGACGCCGGCGAACATCATCAGCAGCGGCTGGTTGATGCTCACGGCCGTGGCCAGGGATGTTGGCGTATCTCGCCACAGCGCCACCAGCCAGATCGAGACGCCGGCCAGGCCCAGCCATAGCGTCTGTCGTCGCGAAGCGCGCGGTAGCGTCAACCCCAGTCGCAGCGTGGCCAGCCAGCCGAGGACAGCGGCCGGCCAAAGCGGCAGGTGCAGCAACGAGCAGGCGATGCTGAGAGCCAGCATCGCGATGATGAGCAGACTCGAGGGACGTATCGCCATGCCTCAGCCGGGCAGTTGCTGACGTCGCCGGCGTGCATAGGCAGCGGCGCTGACGAACAAGGCAAGCGCGGCCAGGGTTTCCAGCACGCCCCAGACCAGGCGGCCCGGCACCTGGGCGATCATCAGGCCCTGCAGGATGTACAACAGGCTGACGAAAGCGAGCATCACATGTCCGCGCGGTCGTTTCGTGACGACCGAGGGCAGAAATAGTACCAGCGGCAACAAGCGTACGACGATCGGCATCAAGGCAACCTGGCCGCTGGCATGCATCTGCCAGCCCCCCAGGATCTGCAAGACAGCCAGAGCGCCCATGCTGCCCCATACGCCTCGGCGTGCCAGCAATGCCGCCTGATCGAGGCCGTGGCGCGTTGCCATGCGATCCAGCCACTGTCGCATCATGCCTCCTCGTGCAGGGAGCGCATGGCCAGCGCGAGGCAGCCCAGCCGCGCCCCCTGGGCCCTGGCCAGCGCGGTCTCGTCGACGTCGAGTTCGCGCTCGGCCTTGGCGCCCGCCAGGTGACTGGTCCCGTAGGGCGTGCCCCCGGACCGAGTCGTCAGCAGCTGCGTTTCCCGGTACGGCACGCCGGCATACACCATGCCGTGATGCAGCAAGGGCACCAGCATCGTCAAGAGAGTCGCTTCCTGGCCACCATGCAGACTCGCCGTGGAGGTAAAGGCGGTCGCCGGTTTGTCGGTCAGGGCACCGTTCATCCAGAGTTCACTGGTGGTATCGAGGAAATACTTGAGCGGCGAGGCCATGTTGCCGAAGCGTGTGGGGCTGCCCAGTGCAAGGCCGTGACAGTGGCGCAGATCGTCGAGGGTGGCATAGACGGCCCCTTCGGCGGGGATTTCCGGGTCGACCGCTTCGGTGGTCGGCGACACGGGAGGCACGGTGCGCAGGCGGGCCGCGATGCCGGCGACACTCTCGATGCCGGCCGCGAGCTGTTGTGCCATTTCCTGCGTGGCGCCGTGACGCGAGTAGAACAGCACGAGTACATAAGGCGTTTCTGAGGCGGAGCGGGTCATGACGAGTCTCGTGTCGTGGGGATGTCGGTCATTCGACCAGGGCCAGAATCGCTTCCGGCGGGCGGCCGATGCGTGCTCGCCGGCCATCGTCGAGAATCGGGCGTTGCATGAGGCGAGGGTGCTCGGCAATCGCCTGCAGGCGCTCTTCGTCGCTGGGCGCCTCGAGTGCCAGGGCTTTCCACTGCGCCTCGTTGGTGCGCACCAGGGCGGGAACGCCATCTTCCAGCCGTTGCGCCAGGTCGCGTAGCGCGTCGATGTCCAATGGGGCGTCCAGATAACGATGAACGTTGACATCGACCCCGCGTGCCTCGAGAAGGGCAAGCGCTTCCCGGGACTTGGAACAGCGCGGGTTGTGGTAGAGTGTAAAAGTCGTCATGCCTTGACTCCGGCAGCGGGATTCGACGCATCAAACAATTAGTTAAGCATTTTAGAGCGCCACATGCGACGCCCACAACTCCTTGACCGCCGCTGGCTGACCATCATCCTGCGCAGCTTGCGTGAACTGATTCAGCGTTTCGATGCGCATGACGGACTCAAGACGGCATCCGCCTTGACCTACACCACGTTGTTCGCGGTGGTGCCGTTCATGACCGTCTTGTATGCAATGCTCTCGGCCATTCCCAGCTTCCAGGGGATCAGCGAACAGCTGCAGGCCTTGATCTTCAGCCAGTTCGTGCCGGCGACCGGGTCGGCACTGGTCGAGCATTTGCGCGATTTTTCACGACAGGCGCGTAGCCTGACGTTGATCGGGTTGATGTTCTTGCTGGTGACGGCGGTGATGATGATGGTGACCGTGGAGCGCGCCTTCAACAATATCTGGCATGTGTCGCGCAGCCGACGCGGCGTTTCCAGTTTCCTGCTGTACTGGGCAGTGCTTACGCTCGGCCCCTTGTTGCTGGGCTCGGGGTTCTTGCTGTCTTCCTATCTGGCATCGCTGACACTGGTGCGAGGGGCCGCCGAAGTGCTGGGCGGGCCGGTCGCCTTTCTGCGTTTGCTGCCGCTGACGTTGAGTTTCACGGCGTTCGTGTTCATCTACATGGCCGTGCCCAACTGCCGGGTACGGTTTCGGCACGCCGTGGCGGGCGCCGGGCTGGCCGCCCTGGCGCTGGAGCTCGCCAAGGGGGCATTCTCGCTGTATGTCACGTACTTTCCGTCTTATCAGGTCATCTACGGGACCTTTGCCGCCGTTCCCTTGTTTCTGGTGTGGGTGTTCTTGTCCTGGGCGATCGTGTTGGTCGGCGCTGAACTGGCTGCCTGGCTGGGGGAGCGTCGGCGTGCCGAGTGGCGCTACTGGGCGCCGTTCTGGCAAGCGCTGGGGGTCGTGTCTCACCTGTACGACGCCCATCGGCGAGGGCAGGCCGTGTACGATCGGGAACTGGCGATGCGACTGGGGGCTCGCTATTCGGACGTGATGGCGCCCTTGCAGACACTGGGCGTGGCCGTGCAGCTCGATAACGATCGCTGGATGCTGGGACGCGACCTCGGTGCCTTGTCGCTCTGGGATTTCCAGCGAGCCATGCCCTGGGCCGTGCCTCTTGGCGAATCGTCGCCCGCGCCGGAGATGCAGGCGATCCATGCGGCGCTGCAAGAAGCCGAGCGCCATCGCCAGCAGGTGCTGACGCAACCCATGGAGCATCTGTTGGCAGAGGGGGCACGCAACGACTCGCCGTGACCTTGCCTTGGGCATCGTAGTTTATACCGTTATCTTCCGTGGCTTGCGAAAAATAAAAAAAGTTCATATGCGTCGATACACCCATGCGCTCGTGCCATCTTCCAACCTGACGTTGACGCGGCGATAGCGGGCGCCGATGCGCTCGTAGCGGTCCAGGCGTTGCAGCGCGGGAGTGCTTACCTTCAACAGCTCGCCCTCGACCGTGCCTCCGACCCGCGGGGAAATATCCAGGTCATTGCGTGTGTAGCCTTTCAGCGTGGCAGGGGACGATGCAATGTCGCTATCTCCCGTGACCAGCCAGCGTATCAGGTCATAACGCAGGGTGCCGTAGACGAAGACAGCGTGTCGCTCGAGGCGGGTATCCACGATCGGCGGTGAGGCCGGCGGTTCGTAGCCGTATGGGCTTCGAAAGGTGTACCAGAGGTAACCGCCTCCGACGACGGTACTCAGCATGAGCACGATGCCCAGCCTGATTCCCCAGCGCATTGAATGTCTCCCTGTCTCGTTCCCGTGACCAGGCGGGTGCTTGCCGTCAGGGCCGGGGAGTGTGGCATTATCCAATGAGGTTGGAAACCTTCGGGGATTCCGGTAACAGGGCCTTAGGAGACAATGCCGATGAGCCAGCACATGCGGGATGATCTGTTTCGGGAAGCGCTGGGAGAGGATGTCCAACCCCTGACCAAGGGACGCGACAAGGCCGATGTCACGCGTGGCCCGGCGAGGCCCTCCGAGGCGCAGTTGGCGCGTCGCGCACAGGCACAAGCCGCCGACGAGGAGAACAACTTCCTTTCCGACGAATTCGTCGACCTGGTCGGTCCGGCCGATCCGGTCGAATACCGCCGGGACGGTATCCAGATCGGCGTCGTGGATCGTCTGCGACATGGAGGCTATGCCCCCGAGGCATCGCTGCATTTACAGAAGAAACCGATCCCCGAATGCCGCCGAGAACTGTTTCGTTTCATTCGGGAAGCTCGCGAGCACGATCTGCGCTGCGTGCTGATCGTGCACGGTCGCAGTCAGGCCATCGATGGCCACGCCAATGTGGTGCGGTCCTACCTGGGCAAATGGTTGGCGCAGTTCGAGGAGGTGCAGGCCTACGTCTCGGCGCACAAGAGCCACGGCGGCTTGGGGGCCACCTATGTCATGCTGCGCAAGTCGGAGCGAGCCCGTGCCCGGAATCGCGAGCGGCAACAGAAACGACGCGGCTAAGCGCGCCGCGCCATATGCGGAAGGAAGGGCCGACGTCATGCCTCTCGCGAGGCGACGTCGGCCGGATCTCGGCGAGACTCAGGCGCTTTCGCGCATGCGGCGCCGAAACAGTGGCTCCGGGGTATCGGTGCCGGGCTGATAGCTGAGGCTGAAGGTGTCCAGCGCGTTGAGGGCATCTTCGACGATCTGGTCCTCGCGCAGCCAGAAAGCATCGAAACCGCAGCGCGACATGTAGTACAGCTGGTCGATCAGGACATCGCCGACCGCGCGAATCTGTCCCTGGTAACCGTAACGTTCCCGCAGCAGGCGCGCGAGGCTGTAGCCACGGCCATCGGTGAACTTGGGAAAGTCGATGGCGATCAGCGGTGCACCCAGCAGCTGCGTGGCGAGCTCGGGCGTGAGCTCGGTGTCACTGGCCAGCAGCGGGGCGACATCGTCGCCCGGGGCAGCTTGCCACTGCGCGAGCGGGACGATGGCACGCCCGTTCACGGAATGCGGCGCTTCGTCTTCGAGAAGCAGTGTCCAGTCGTCTTCCACGACGTGCCGACCGACGATCAGGGTGCGCTGCTCAGGCATAGACATGCTCCTTGAAAGGTTTCAGGCCGATGCGACGATACGTGTCGAGGAAGGTCTCGTCGGCCGTGCGTTCCCCGACGTACACCTTCAACAGCTTGTCGATGACATCCGGGACATCCTCGCGATAGAAGGAGGGGCCCAGAATCTTGCCCAGAGACGATTCGTTGCCCTGGCTGCCGCCCAGCGAAATCTGATAGTACTCTTCGCCTTTCTTGTCGACCCCGAGGATGCCGATGTGGCCCACGTGGTGGTGACCGCAGGCATTCATGCAGCCCGAGATGTTGAGCTCCAGCGGTCCCAGGTCATAGAGGAAATCGAGATCCTCGAAACGTTCCTGGATCGACTGGGCGACGGGAATCGACTTGGCGTTGGCCAGCGAGCAGTAATCGCCCCCCGGGCAGCAGATCAAATCGGCCAGGGTGCCGACGGTCGGGTTGGCCATGCCGAGTGCCTCGAGCTTCTGCCAGAGCTCCTCCATGCGGTCCACCGGAACGTCGGTCAGCACCAGATTCTGCTCGTGGGTAACGCGCACCTCGCCATAGCCGAATTCGTCGGCCAGGTCGGCCACGGCGGCCATGTCTGCGGAGGTCACGTCGCCGGGCGAATGATCGTGACGCTTGAGCGACAGGGTCACGGCCTTGTATCCGCGCACCTTGTGATCGGTGACGTTGTTGGTGACGAAACGCGCGAAGGCACGATTTTCACTGCGCAGGCGTTCGAAGTCCGCGATGGCGTCCTCGGAGACGTCGCGACGCGGCGGTTCGACGAAGTGCCCGGCCACGGCGGAGATCGCTTCCTCGGTCAACGTCTGCGGGCCGTCCTTGAGATGTGCCCATTCGGCCTCGACACGGCGCCGGAACTCATCGATGCCCAGCGCCTTGACCAGAATCTTGATACGCGCCTTGAACTTGTTGTCGCGGCGGCCGTACTGGTTGTAGACACGCAGGATGGCTTCGAGATACGTGAGCAGGTGCTGCCACGGCAGATCGTCGCACATCACGGCACCGATCATCGGGGTGCGTCCGAGGCCACCGCCGGCCAGCACCTTGACGCGGACATCGCCGTCGTCGTTGCGCCAGAAGCGCAGACCCACGTCGTGCACCTGGATGGCGGCGCGGTCTTCCTCGGCACCGGTCACGGCGATCTTGAACTTGCGCGGCAGATAGGCGAATTCCGGGTGGAAGGTCGACCACTGACGGATCAGTTCGCACCAGGGACGCGGATCGACATCCTCGTCGGCGGCGATGCCCGAGAACTGATCGGTCGTGGTGTTGCGGATATCGTTGCCGCTGGTCTGAATGGCATGCATCTGCACGCTGGCCAGATCCGCCAGGATGTCGGGTACGTCCTCGAGCTTGGGCCAGTTCAGCTGCAGGTTGGTGCGCGTGGTGAAATGGCCATAGCCGCGATCGTAGCGTGCAGCGATCTCGCCCAGCTTGCGCAACTGGTAGGACGCCAGCATGCCGTAGGGAATGGCAATGCGCAGCATGGGGGCATAACGCTGCACGTAGAGGCCGTTCTGCACGCGCAGCGGCAGGAATTCCTCATCGCTGATCTTGCCCTCGAGATAGCGGCGCATCTGGTCGCGGAACTGCGCGACACGTTCATCGACGAGTGTTTGGTCGTACGAGTCGTACCGATACATACAGGCGGTGTCCTGCTAGTCACATGGATTGCCGTAGCAGGGCACCTTACCCTGCCTTCTATATTCTTTGAAAGAATAAATAATAATAGGTTATTGCTTTTATGTTATTAAAAACGCCATGCATGGCGTTACAGGGCGAGGCGTTGCCAGTGGCGACGCTGCCAGATCGTCGTGAACCATAACGAGTTCATGCAGCGGTAGCCTAACTGAACCCACCAGACCCCGGCCAGACCGTGGCCGAGCGAGACGCCCACCCACCATGCCAATGGCAGGAAGGCCACCCATTGTAGCAGCAGCGTCACTTTCATCACCGTGCGATTGGCGCCCGCGCCGAGCAGTGCCTGAGCGAGCACGATGGCTGCCGCATCGAGCACGATCATGGCGGCGGTCAGGCGTAGTGGCAGACGCCCCATGTCGATCAGGGCGGGATCATGCAGGAACATGCCCAGCAGCCACTCGGGGGCCCATGCCATCGGCAAGGCCAGGAGCGCGAGGCATAGCCAGGCGAGCCGTACCGCGTCCCATCCCCAGCGATGGGCGTCTTCGGGCGAGGCCTGCCCCAGCGACTGGCCCACCAGACTCATCGCTGCCAGCCCGAGGCCGACGCCGGGGAGGATCAGGAACAGCGAGAGATTGACCAGCACATGGCCGACCGCGACGCTGGCACCGCTGACATGCCCGAGAATCCAGAACAGCACGGCATAGCCCGCCGCAAAGCAGAATTGCTGAAAGGAATGAGGCGCCGCCAGACGCAGGGTGCGCACGTATACCGCCAGCGGAGGACGGCGCGACAGAAAGCCGTTGCCGCGGGCATGGCGACGGCTGAGCATGGCCCACATCAGGACACCGACGAGCAGCGATAGCGTGGTGCCCGCACCCGCACCGGCAGGACCCAGGCGGGGCAAGCCCGCCCAGCCATAGATCAGCGCTGCGCTGGCCGCGACATTGACGACCTGGGTGACGAGCATGATCCGCAAGTACACGTCGGTACGCTGGATGCCGTACCAGTAACCGCGGAAGCAGAAGATCAGCGCCACCGGCAGCAGGCCGGCGATCCGCCAGCGGAAATAGTCGACCGCGACCCGCTGGATGGCGTCGTCGCCGTTGAGCCAGGCGATCACCCGCGGCGCTTGCCACAGGCCGGCCGCGCTCACGGGGATGGCCAGGCACAGCGCGATGAGCAAGCCGGCGTTGAGCGCCTCGGCGCGACGCGCGACCACCTGCTCGCCATGGCGGCGCGCGGTTTGTGCCTGCACCCCCGAGGACAATCCGAACAGCAGGGCGGTGACCATGAACATGGCATAGCCGCCGATGCCGACGCCGGCCAGGGCCGTCTCGCCCAGGCCGCCCACCAGGGCGGCGTCGACCAGGTTGAGCAGGCTCTGCGAGAGCATGCCGCCCATGATCGGCAGGGCCAGTCGCAGCAACAGGGCAAAGCGCGATAGCGGAGCGTTCAAGGCGACTCCGCCTCTCGCTGGTCGGCGGCCGCCCACCCGGTCTGCACGTTCGCCCTCATTCGGGATCGTAGGACAGTACCGGCGACAGCCAGCGCTCGAGCTCGGCGAGTGACATGCCCTTGCGCGCTGCCAGCGACTCGACCTGATCGCGACCGATCTTGCCGGTGGAGAAATACTTCGAGCGCGGGTGCGAGAAATACCAGCCGGAGACCGCGGCCGAAGGCCACATGGCGTAACTGTCGGTCAGCTCGATGCCGGTCTTGGCGGTGGCGTCCAGCAGCCGGAACAGCGTGGCCTTTTCGGTATGATCCGGACAGGCCGGGTAGCCCGGCGCGGGACGGATGCCCTGGTACTGCTCGGCGATCAGGGCATCGTTGTCCAGGGTTTCGTCGGGCACGTAGGCCCAGAATTCCTTGCGCACCCGCTCGTGCATGCGTTCGGCGAAGGCTTCCGCGAGCCGGTCGGCCAGGGCCTTGACCATGATGGCGTTGTAGTCGTCGCCGGCCGCTTCGTACTGCGCCGCCAGCGCATCCGCGCCATGTCCCGTGGTCACCGCGAAGCCGCCGATCCAGTCCACCTGGTCGCTGGGCTCGCCGTTGTCGAGACGACGCGGCGCGATGAAGTCGGCGAGGCTCTGGCAGACGCCGTCGCGATTCTTGGTCGTCTGCTGGCGAATGTGATGCAGGCGCTCGATCACCGTGCGACGCGAGGTGTCGGCATAGACCTCGAGGGTATCGTCATCCACGCTATTGGCCGGCCACATGCCGATGACGCCGCGTGCCGTGATATGGCGCTCGTCGATCAGCTTGCGCAGCATCGTCTGCGCATCGGCGAACAGGCTGCGTGCCGCCTCGCCGACGACGTCGTCCTCGAGAATCCTGGGGTACTTGCCCGAGAGCTGCCAGCTCATGAAGAAGGGCGTCCAGTCGATGCGTTCGACCAGCTCTTCCAGCGGGTAGTCGTCGAACACCTTGAGCCCGCTGAAGGTCGGTGTCGGCGGCGTGTAGTCGGCCCAGTCGAGAGCCGGGCGGCGCTTGCGCGCCTCGGCATAGCTCAGGTCGGCGGCCTTGGGACGGCGCTTGGCGTTACGCTCGCGCACCTTGTCGTATTCGTCGCTGATCTCCGCGACATAGCCCGGCTTGAGGCTCGGGGAGAGCAGGCGGCTGGCGACGCCGACCGCACGCGAGGCATCGCTGACATAGATGACCGGCTGGTCGTACTGCGGGGCGATCTTGACCGCCGTGTGGGCCTTGGAAGTCGTCGCACCACCGATCAGCAGCGGCAGCGTAAAGCCCTGGCGCTGCATTTCCTTGGCGACATGGACCATCTCGTCCAGCGACGGGGTGATCAGTCCGGACAGGCCGATGATGTCCGCATTGTGCTCGCGCGCGGCGGCGAAGATCTTTTCCGCCGGCACCATGACACCGAGGTCGATGACCTCATAGTTGTTGCACTGCAGGACCACGCCGACGATGTTCTTGCCGATGTCGTGAACGTCCCCCTTGACCGTGGCCATCACGATCTTGCCCTTGGCCTGGGTGCCTTCGCTCTTCTCGGCTTCGATGTAGGGAATCAGGTAGGCCACCGCCTGCTTCATCACTCGGGCCGACTTGACCACCTGGGGCAGGAACATCTTGCCGGCGCCGAAAAGGTCGCCGACCACGTTCATGCCGTCCATCAGCGGACCTTCGATGACCTCGATGGGGCGCGCGGCACGCTGCCGGGCCTGCTCGGTGTCTTCCTCGATGTAAGCGGTGATGCCCTTGATCAGGGCATGCTCGATGCGCTTCTCGACCTCCCAGCTGCGCCATTCCAGGTCTTCTTTCTTCTCGCCGCCGCTGCCATCGCCCTTGTACTTGTCGGCGATATCGAGCAGGCGCTCCGTGCCATCGTCGCGGCGGTTGAGCACCACGTCTTCGACGGCCTCGCGGAGCTCCTCGGGCAGGTCGTCGTAGACCGCCAGCTGGCCGGCGTTGACGATCCCCATGGTCAGCCCGGCCTTGATGGCGTGATAGAGGAAGACCGAATGGATCGCCTCGCGTACCGCGTTATTGCCCCGGAAGGAGAACGACACATTGGACACGCCGCCCGAGAGCATGGCGTGCGGCAGGTGCTCGCGAATCCACTTCGATGCTTCGATGAAGTCGACGGCGTAGTTGTTGTGCTCCTCGATGCCCGTGGCGATGGCGAAGATGTTGGGATCGAAGATGATGTCCTCGGCGGGGAAGCCGATATCGTCCACCAGCAGGCGGTAGGCGCGTTCGCAGATTTCCGTCTTGCGCTGGAAAGTGTCCGCCTGACCTTCCTCGTCGAAGGCCATGACCACGATGGCGGCGCCATACCGGCGGCATGCCGTGGCCTGTTGCCGAAAGGCGTCTTCGCCTTCCTTGAGGGAAATCGAGTTGACGACGGCCTTGCCCTGAACGCACTTGAGTCCCGCCTCGATGATTTCCCACTTCGAGGAATCGATCATGACCGGGACGCGGGAGATGTCGGGCTCCGAGGCGATCAAGTTCAGAAAGCGCACCATGGCGTCCTGTGACTCGAGCATGCCCTCGTCCATGTTGATGTCGATGACCTGGGCGCCGTTTTCGACCTGTTCGAGCGCCACCTCGAGCGCCGTGGTGTAGTCCTCCTCCTTGATCAGGCGCTTGAAGCGCGCGGAGCCGGTCACGTTGGTGCGCTCGCCGACATTGACGAACAGCGAGTCCGCCTCGATGTTGAAGGGCTCCAGCCCCGCGAGGCGACATGCCTTGGGGCGCTCGACGACCTGGCGCGGCGGCAGCTCGCCCACGGCATCGCGAATGGCGGCGATGTGTTCCGGCGCCGTACCGCAACAGCCGCCGATGATGTTGACCAGGCCACTTTCGGCGAACTCGCGCACGATCGTGGCCATTTCCTCGGCGGTCTGGTCGTACTCGCCGAATTCGTTGGGGAGCCCGGCGTTGGGGTGGGCCGAGACGTAGGTATCGGCCTTGTGGGAAAGCTCCTCGAGATAGGGGCGCAGCTCCGCCGCGCCGAGGGCGCAGTTGAGCCCCACGGACAGCGGCTGGGCGTGGCGTATCGAGTTCCAGAACGCTTCGGTGGTCTGCCCGGAGAGCGTGCGCCCGGAAGCGTCGGTGATGGTGCCGGAAATCATCACCGGCAAGCGTTCGCCGCGCGCTTCGAACAGCATCTCGAGGGCGTAGATGGCCGCCTTGGCATTGAGCGTGTCGAAGATGGTTTCGATCATGATCAGATCGGCACCGCCCTCGAGGAGCGCCTCGGCGGCCTGATAATAATTGTCGCACAGCTGATCGAAGGTCACGTTTCGCTTGGCGGGATCGTTGACGTCCGGCGACAGCGATGCCGTGCGCGATGTCGGTCCCAGCACCCCGGCGACGTAGCGCGGCACCCCGGTTTCCCGGGCCACCGCGTCGCAGACGTCCTTGGCCAGGCGCGCGGCTTCGCGATTGAGCTCGGGGACCAGGGACTGCATGCCGTAATCGGATTGCGACAGCTGGGTGCTGTTGAAGGTGTTGGTCTCGACGATATCGGCACCGGCCTCGAGGTAGGCACGGTGGATGTCACGCACCACGTCGGGACGCGTCAGGACCAGCAGGTCGTTGTTGCCCTTGAGCTCGCTGGGCCAGTCGGCGAAGCGTTGCCCGCGAAAGTCGCCCTCGTCGAGTTCGTAGCCTTGCAGCATGGTCCCCATGCCGCCATCGAGGATCATGATGCGCCGTGACAGCTGTTCCTGCAGCGAGGCGAACGAGGCGGCGAGCGGTAGGGATGAAGCAATGGCGGCAGGCATGTCGGCGTGTGTCTCCAGCGTAATTCCGTGCGACGTGGCAAGACTCGTCGAGACCGGCAGGACGCCGGTTTCACGAATGTGACGTACGAGGTGGCGATGGTACCAGAAGCGCCCCAACGAGGGCAGTCGTCAAGACCCAGCAAAATACTCGGGATTGTGCTGGGCGATGCTTTTTCATACCATTGAAGGCAACATCTCAGGTAGAGAGCAGAATTTATGAGTCAGCCCATTCAGATCACCGACAACGCTCAGGAATACCTCGCCGAGCTGTTGGCCAAGCAGAACGTCGAAGGCATTGCGGTGCGTATCTTCATCACGCAGCCGGGCACCCCCTACGCCGAGACGTGCCTGGCCTATTGTCGCCCGGGCGAGGAAGAACCCAGCGATGAGCGCCTCGACCTGGACAAGATCACGGTCTACCTCGAGAAGAACAGCATCGCGTTTCTCGAAGAGGCGGTGGTCGACTTCAACGCGGACCGCATGGGTGGCCAGCTGACCATCAAGGCGCCCAACGCCAAGATGCCCAAGGTCAATGCGGACAGCCCCCTCGAAGATCGCGTCAACTACGTGCTCTACAGCGAGATCAATCCGGGCCTGGCCGCGCATGGTGGCGAGATCCGCCTGATGCAGCTGACCGAGGAAAACGTTGCCGTGCTGCAGTTCGGTGGCGGCTGCCAGGGGTGTGCCGCGGTCGATCTCACGCTCAAGGAAGGGGTCGAGAAGACCTTGATCGAGCGCGTGCCCGAACTTGCCGGCATCCGCGATGTGACCGACCACACGGACGACACCAACGCCTATTATCGCTGACGCGTCAGGCGCCCAGCCGGCACCTGTCTCGTCGGTATCCGGGGACGTACCCGGCAAGGCGCGTGTCGCCCGGAAAACGATCGAAAGCCCGCCTCGTGCGGGCTTTTGTCGTTTCCGGGGCATTCATGAGGCGTGCTGGTGAGACAGGTCGAGCAAGGGCGGGTCAGACGACGAACGGGGGCAGGGGCAGGCGCGCCAATTTCTCGCGCAACTCGCGATTGAGGGCATGCTGCTGCTCGAGTTCGCGCTCCATGCGCCGGTTGTCGCTCTGCGCCTGCTGCAGCTGGCCCTGGCTTTCCCGCAGCTTGCTTTCCAGCGCCTGACGCTGGGAGGCCTCGTTGCGTGCCTTCTCTTCCAGCGCCGTGTAGTGGCGTCGCTGTTCGGTGAGCTCGGCGTTCACGCGTTCGAGTTTCTTTTCCAGCGCCTCGGTGCGTTTTTCCGCCTGTTTCTCGGCGTTGTGTCGCTCCTGGCGAGCGTCGTCGAGCAGTCCCATCAGGCGCGCCTCGGCCGCTTCATGGCGCTGTTCTTCCTGCTTCAACTGCGCCTGATGCTCACGCGTGGCACTCGCCAGGGCAGCCTTGTGTTCCGCGCGTAACGCTTCCAGTTGGCGCTGATGCGCCTCGCATTCGTCGTTCAGCTGCTGCACGCGACGCGCCTGTTGCGCTTCCTGCTGACGAGCCGTCTGGGCTTCGCTTTGCGCATTGGCCAGCTGCACGGTCTTTTCTTCCAGGCGTGCCTGGGCCTGCTCGAAATGCGTGTTCAGCGCCGCGAGGCGTTCTTCGGTATCCGCCGTCTTGCGCAGGGCGGCCTGAGTCTCTGCATGTGCCTCTTCGACGCGCCGGTCGGCCTCCTGGCGATAATGCGCCAGCGACTCTGCCGCCAGCGCCTGAGCCCTTTCCCAGAGGTCCTTCATCCATTCCTGCAGCGGCTCCGGTGGGGCATCGCCGGGTGTGACATCCCGGTTGCGCTCTCGTCGCAGCCGCCATTCCCGCAGGTGATCGCTGATGGTCGTGAAGCTGCCCGTGCCCAGTATGTCCCGGATTTTCTGCACGGTGGGCGCCTCGTCTCGACGCAGCAGCGTATCGATAGCGCGCTGTACGTCTTCGTATTGAATGCCGTTGCGGGCCATGTCGTGTCCTCTATACCGGGCGCCATGTGGAGCGTTGTCGTCTTTTGCACAGCATATCGCGTTGTCGGTGTTTGGCAAGCATTACGTAAAAAATTTTACGTATTGTACACTACGAAATAGTCAGAAAATTCAAGATTACGCGCATTATCTTGATTATTTGGCGCCATGGCGCGACACTGCGCTCGACACTCACTACCAGCAGGGCAGGCAGTATGCGCGATGAGGCTTCGATGGCGCTCACGGTGCTCGATACCCAGGTGCCGGCCATGCCCGACCATGACGGCTTGGCAATGCCCGGGGTCAGCCGGGCAGTGGCGGGCGATGGCGTGCGCATTTCGGCGCGCACCGACGTGAAGGCCGTGGCCGCCTGGTTGCGCGAGTTCCAGACGAGCCCGCAGACCTGGCGCGCCTACCGCAAGGAAGCCGAGCGGCTGCTGCTGTGGCTGGAATGCCGTGGCGAGACCCTGGCGTCGGTGCGTCGCGAGACGCTGGACGCCTTCGAGCGCTTCCTGGCCGATCCGCAACCGGCATCACGCTGGGTAGGGCCGTCGCGGCCGCGTGCCGCGCCGGATTGGCGACCGTTTCGTCAGCCACTCTCGGCGGCGAGCCGGCGCCAGGCACTGGTCATCCTGCAGGGCATGTTCGCGTGGCTGGTCGAGGCAGGGTGGGTCGAGCACAACCCGTTTCGGCTGATGCGCGACAAGCGGCGACGCATGGATAACCGCCGCGAGGGCGTCGAGCGGTATCTCGAGCGTGCGTTGTGGCAGCGTTTCTGGGCGTGGCTGCAGACCCCGCCCGCCAGCGAGGCGACGAACGCCCAGCGTTATCGCTGGGCGCGGCGACGCTTCTTGTTCGGCTTCGCGTATCTGCTGGCGCCCCGGCTCAGCGAGATGGCCACCGCGCAGATGGGAGATTTCATTCAGCGCGAGGGGCGCTGGTGGTGGCAGGTCGTGGGGAAGGGCGACAAGCTCGCGCATGTGCCGGTACCGCCGGACATGCTGTCGCTTCTCGTGGATTGGCGCGAGACCCTGGGGCTTGCGCCTCACCCGCAGCCGGGGGACGCCACGCCGTTGCTGCGCGCGCTGGACGGCCGTCGCGGCGTGGGAGATAACCAGCTGTATCGGCTGATTCGCGAGACGTTTCAGTTAGGCTACCGCGCCCTCGACGATCTTCCCGATGCCCGGCGCGCCCCCTTGCGGCACGCCACGCCCCATTGGCTGCGTCATACCGCACTGACGCATCAGGCACAGGCCGGCGTGGAATTGCGTTATCTGGCGCGCACGGCTCGCCACGCGCGACTGGATACCACGGCGCGCTACCTGCATGCCGAGGCAGAGGAATGGCACCGTCAATTGGCGCATCACCGGCTCGTGGAGGCCGACACGTCAGACGATGGCACGTTATAATGCAGGTTTTACCCCGTGAGGAGGCGACATGACGGCACGCGAGGCGCAAGCGGAACTCGTCGACGAGTTTGCCATGTTCGACAACTGGATGGATCGTTACCAGTACATCATCGACATGGGAAAGCAACTGCCGACGTTTCCCGATGAACTGAAGCGCGAGGACACCAAGATCCAGGGCTGTCAGTCCAATGTCTGGATGCATGACCGGCTGGAAGAAGGGCGCCTGCATTTCGAGGCGACATCCGATGCCGCGATCGTCTCGGGGCTGATCGCCGTGCTGCTGCGCATCTACAACGATCGTTCCCCCAGTGAAATCCAGGCGACGCCACCGGACTTCCTGGTCGAGCTCGGCCTCGACAAGCACCTGTCGCCGACGCGCAGCAACGGCCTGCATGCCATGCTGGAGCGGATCTTTTCCGTGGCCGAACGCGCCGCCTGAGTGGTGCGCGACGCCCTCGCTCGCGCGTGCGTTCACGTCAGCGGGAGGGGGGCTCATCGTCGTGCGTGGACGTCTTTCGCGGTGTCTCGTGAGGCCCCGGCGGCACGGGGTCGACCCCGCCGGGGTGGCCCGGGTGGCATTTCACGATCCGCTTGAGCGCCAGCCAGGCACCCTTCAGCGGGCCGTGCACCTGAATGGCTTCCACCGCGTATTGCGAGCAGCTCGGCCAGAAACGGCAGCGCGGCCCGAGCAGGGGGCTGATGCCGTATTGGTAGACACGCAATAACCCGATCATGCCCCAGGAAAGCAGCGCGAACGGCAGGCGCGTGAGCGGCCGACGCTTGCCGGGCCGCATCTCAGCGCTCGCCGTAGAGTTCGTGCGGGTCGACCAGGGGAGCGCTGTCGACATGCGCGGTGTCCGCGCCGAGAGCCACATAGAAGCAACTGCGTCGCCCGGTATGACAGGCCGGACCTTGCTGATCGACGCCGAGCAGCAGGGTGTCGCCGTCGCAATCCAGATGGGCGGTGACCAGCTGCTGGACCTGACCCGACGACTCTCCCTTGCGCCACGGCTTGCCGCGCGAGCGTGACCAGTAGCAGACGCGCCCCGTGGCGAGGGTTTCTTCCAGGGCGGCGCGGTTCATCCACGCCATCATCAGAACCTCGCCACTGTCGTGCTGCTGCGCGATCGCCGGGATCAGTCCGGCGTCGTTCCAGCGCGCGGCATCGAGAAGATCACGAGTGGCTTCGCGAGTACCTTGCGCCGCTGTCTCGAGCTGCTTGAACCGCTGTGTCATGTGGGCATCACCGCTTGCGTGGAAAAGGATTACGCCGATGCCGCCTGATGGCAGTCGGCGCATAGTCCCAATAATTCGATGGTCTGGCGTTCGATTCGATAGCCTTGCTGTCTTGCCCCTTGGCTGAGCTGTTCGCCGACCTCGTCCATGTGCAGCTCTTCCACGCGTCCGCAGGCGCGGCATATCAGCAGCTGAAAGCCATGCGCGTGTTCGGGGCAGGGGCAGGCCACATAGGCATTGAGCGACTCGATGCGATGCACCAGGCCTTGCTCGATGAGAAATTCCAGGGCGCGATAGACGGTCGGTGGCCGCGCCGAGGCATGCTCGGCGGCGAGCCGGTCCAGCAGATCATAGGCCTTGAGGCCGCCGGGCGCGGTGGCGATCATTTCCAGCACGCGGCGGCGTATGGGCGTGAAGCGCGCGCCGCGCGTTTGGCACTGGCGTTCCGCCTGGGTCAGTAGCGCATGGGCATCGAGCATCGCAACACCATCATTCTCGGGAGTGCGGGCATTCTACGCCGTTGCCCCGGACAGGGCCAGAAACGCCCGCCACCGGCCGTCGGGTCAGGCCGTGGCGGCCAGTTCGCCCTGACGGGCGAAATGCTGCTGCGCGAAGGCGACCCTGGCCTCCACCGATCGGGTTTCGGGCTGCTTCTCGATCAGGTCCAGACGCCGACGCAAGCCCTCGCCATTGGCCATTTGAATGGCCAGCCCCGGGCGTGCGTTGAGCTCGAGAAGCATGGGCCCGTGGTGACGATCGAGCACCATGTCGGTGCCCAGATAGCCGAGCCCCGTCATCTCGTAGCAGCTGGCCGCCAGATGGAGCAGGGCGTCCCACCCCGGTACCTGCAGCGACGCCAACCCATGACCGGTATCGGGATGGTCGTCACGAGGGCGGTTGAATTGCACGCCGCGCAGCGCCGTGCCCGTGGTGATATCCAGCCCCACGCCGACCGCGCCCTGGTGCAGGTTGGCCTTGCCGTCCGAGGCTGCCGTGGAGAGTCGCATCATGGCCATCACGGGATAGCCGCGAAAGACGATGACGCGGATATCGGGCACGCCTTCGTAGGTATAGGCCGCGAACACTTCATCGAAGGCGATCAGGCTCTCGATCAATGCGACGTCCGGCGAGCCACCCAGCGAATAGAGCCCCGAAAGGATGTTCGAGACATGACGTTCGAGGTCCTGGCGCTCGATGCGCGTGCCGCTGGGCTTGATATAGCCGCCATCCTGCTGCCGCTCGACCACGAGGATACCCTTGCCGCCGCTGCCTTTGGCCGGCTTGATCACGAAGCCGGGGTACGCCTCGACCATTTCGGCGACATGCTTGACGCCGAACTGCGTGGTCACCGTGCCGATCAGGTCCGGCGTGGTGATGCCGTAGCGCTTGGCAAGCAGCTTGGTCTGCAGCTTGTCGTCGACCAGCGGATAAAGCCGGCGATCGTTGTAGCGCCCGATGTAGCGTATGTTGCGGCGGTTCATGCCGATGATGCCCTTGGCCTGCAACTTGGCGGGGGTCGCCCACATGTCAGTCGTCCTTCGCCAGTGGTTGGAAGCGGCGCAATTCCAGGAGGCGATATCCGGTGTAGTTGCCCAGCAGCAGGATCACGGCCATCAGGATCAGCTGCACGCCCAGGAAATTGAAGGTGATATGGCGCACCCAGGGATTGTTCATCGCCAGATAGGCGAGCACGGCGGTCAGCAAGCTGCCGAAGCCTTGTTTCAGCACCTCCTTGGGGCCTTCCTCTTCCCACAGGATCGACATGCGCTCGATGGTCCAGGAGAGAATGATCATCGGGAAGAAGGTGATGGTCAGCCCAGCGTTGAGACCGAATCGATAGGCCATGACCGAGAAGACCGAGATGATGGCGATGACCGTGATGATCACCGCCGACACTCGCGCGACCAGGAGGAGATTGAGTCGCGATAGATAACTGCGGATGACCAGCCCCACGGCGACCACCAGCAGGAAACCGACCAGGCCGGTCAGCAGGGTGGTCTGGATGAAGGCCAGGGCAATCAGGACCGGCATGAAGGTGCCCGATGTCTCGAGCCCGACGAGCACCCGCAGCAACACGACGACCAGCGCGCCGATGGGGATCAGCAGAATCGTCTTGAAGAGGGCCTGCTCCTCGATGGGCAGGCTGTGAATCGAGAAATTGAGCAGCGTGTCGTCGGCGAACTGGTTGCGCACCGCGACCGAGGCGGGCTCATTATGTCGCAGCATCGAGAAGCTGACGCGGGAATCGCTCCCGCCCTGGACTTCGAGCACGGCATTGCCCTTGGCTTCCCAGAGCAGCAGGTTCTCGGGCTTGCCTTGCTCGCCGGTACGCGGATTGATCAGCACCCATTTGTCGTTCTCGAAGACCTGCAGCCACGACGTGAGCGCCTGACGCCGGCGGCCGTCCTCCAGGGTCAGTCCGCTGACGATGCGGGCGTGCACGTCGGCCTGGTTGAGCAAGCGAGTCAGCAGCACGGGGCGCTCGTACTGCGAGAGCAGCAATCGTGCGTTTTCGCCCTGGCGCTGGTCGGTGAATGCCTTGATCAATTCGCGCGTGAAGGTGAAGGCATCCGCGGAGCGCGCGTGCGCCTGGTCGATCACCTCGCGAGCCGCCGTATCGTAGGGGCGTGCCCAGGCGATATCGCGTTGCAGTGGCGGCGGTTCCGCCAGGAATGCCTCTTCGCCATCGGTCACCAGGAACTGCGCCGAATAATAGAGCTGCTGCGGCCCATTGGCCTGACGAATCGCCCACTGGGCATGGCGGGCGTTGTCCTCGCGCAGGTAGGAGAGTCCATAGCCCGAGGAGGCGGTGTTTTCCGTCAGCAGGCGAAAGCCTGGCTGATTGGCGGGCAGGGCGAGGTCGACCCGAACGGGGCCGTTGTCGGCGTCGAAATTGATCTGTGCTTCGACTTCCCATACCTGGCGTTGCTCACCCGGCGTGAAGGGGACGTCGTAGTGAAAATAGCGAAACGCCGTCAGTACGATGCCAATGGCCAGCAAGGTGCCGACCAGCACATAAAAGGGCACTCGTGACATGTGTCATCCTTGTCAGCGGACGGCATGACGCCGCCCAGAGAGGTTATCGAAACGCGCCGTGGAGCGCCGTTCAGAGGTCTTCTTCCTCGCTGTCGTTGTCCTGCTGGTCCTTCTCGGCTTCCGCGGCACTGGCACCGCCGGGATATTCCGGCCGCGGATGGATATAGGACTGGCTAACGTCGATGAGCGCGATATCCATGAGAAAGCGCCGGCCCAGCAGCACGGGATAACTGAGGTGAGAGCGGTCGTTGAGGGTAAACTCGACACGCTGCTTGAGGGGCCCCAGCGTCATCAGCAGGCTGATGACGGGGCGACTTTCCGTTCCCGAGGCCTGAATGATCTTGACGCGCCGCGTCACCGGCGCCTCGATCCACTCGTCGCGCATGGCGTCCACGACGGGTTCATCGTCTTCGAGAGACAGCTTGAAGCGTATCCAGTCGTCGCCGTCGCGCTCGAATTCGGTGATCTCGCGTGCCGACAGCGACGAGGTGTTGGCGCCGGAGTCGATGCGGGCCTTGAGATACGTGCCCACGGTGGGAAAGCCGACCCATTCGTTGCGACCCAGCATTTCCTTGCTGCCCGTGTCGCCACGCTCGATGGGACAGGTGGTCACCACGCGCGGCTCTTGCCCGATGTTTTCGACATCGGCGCGCAGACGGCGCAGCAGGCGGCCATTATCGCGCACGTCGCTGCCGATGCGCTGCGCGCGCTCGGCTTGCACACGCAGCAGTTCGGTCTGGGTCGTGCAGCGCAAGGCCAGGTTGCTCTCGAGGCGTTCCATGCGCGCATCGAATGCCGACGCGGTCAGATCGTCCGAGGTGTCCGGTGCGGGCTGAACCGCGCAGCCGGCCATCGCCAGGAGTCCGGCACAGAATATCGGGAGGAGGAACGAGCGAGTACGCATAGCATCTTTTCCTGTCACGGGCACCATACCGATAAGGCGAGAAAGGGAATGTCAGGATCACGCCTCGGCAAAATTGCGCCTGATCATACGGAGTCGCTGACTGGACTGTCCATGGATGAGACGAGATAAAGCGCCGGATGCTGGGCAGACATGATGTGTTTTCCACACTGTATTTAACATAATATATATTATGCGAACCAAAGGGTCATGGACCGAGATGGACTGTCGGATCGCGTCGGTCGGCGCAGCCACGTACGGGCTCGGCACGAATTCGCCCACATTTCGGCCCACAATTTATTGCTAGCTACCCACACTCGTGCGGGACATGTCTGACGATCCCGACGCGCACGAAACCTCAAAAGAAAGCGCTGCCATTCGGCAGCGCTTTCTCGGGTACAGTTCAACTGAAGGTTCAATCGACCGGTGCGTAGGAACCGTCTTCACGGTGCACTTCGCGGCCCGTCAGCGCCGGATTGAACACGCATGCCACGGTCATGCCTTTTTCCTTGCCGCGCAGCAGGTGCTCGTCGTGCTGATCGAGCAAGTACATGTCGCCGGCCTTGATGGGATGGATCTTGCCATCGGCCAGCGTTTCGACTTCGCCTTCGCCTTCGTAGCAGAAAACCGCCTCGAAGTGATGCTTGTAATGGATATGCGTCTCGGTACCCGGATGAATGCGGGTGATGTTGAACGAGAAACCGACGTTGTCGTCGGCCAGCACCAGACGGGTGCTGTCCCAGTTGCCGTTTTCGGCTTCGACGAAGCGCTCGGTCTTGCGGCATTCTTCCAGGTTACGAACGATCATGTGGCGCAATCCTCTGCAGATCTGAGTAAGAAGCCCGCGACCTCGTGGCCGCAGGCGGTGCCCACTGTAAACACATTTGCGAATGACAATTTAGTGGACTAACGAACAATGGACTTAGGCTTGACCGAAGACTTCCTTGACGCTCTGCTCGAGGATGTCCAGGCCGCCGACGAGGTCTTCGTCGGTAATGGTCAACGGGCAAAGGCACTTGATCACCTGGCCTGAATGGCCGGATGTCTCGATGATCAGCCCGTTCTTGAACGCTTGTGCGGTGATCTTGTCGGCCATGTCGCCGTCACCGACGTCCAGGCCACGCATCAGGCCACGGCCACGCTCGCTGGCCGGATGCCCTTTCTCGGTCATGAAGCTGGCAAGCTTCTGGAAGCGATCCTCGACCACACGGCCCTTGCGCTGAACGTCGCGCTCGAAGGTGTCGTCGCTCCAGAAGTGACGCATCGCGGCGGCGGCCGTGACGAAGGCCAGGTTGAAACCACGGAACGTGCCGTTGTACTGGCCGGGCTTCCAGATATCCAGTTCCGGGCGCATCAGCACATGCGCGAACGGCAGGCCGAAACCCGACAGGGACTTGGAGTTGGTGACGATGTCCGGCGTGATGCCGGCATGCTCGAAGCTGAAGAACTTGCCCGTACGACCGCAGCCGGCCTGAATGTCGTCGACGATCAGCAGCATGTCGTGATCGCGGCAGATCTTTTCCAGGCGCTGCAGCCACGGGATGCCGGCCGGATTGATACCGCCCTCGCCCTGCACCGTCTCGATGATCACGGCCGCGGGAACGTCGAGACCACCGGAGTTGTCGCCGAGCAGTTTCTCGAAGTAGCTCAGGGTGTCGACGCCCTCGCCCATGTAGCCATCGAACGGCATGAAGCTGGCGCCCTGGGTCGGGATACCGCCGGTGGCTTCACGGAACTTGCGATTGCCGGTGGTGGCCAGCGCGCCCATGGTCACGCCATGGAATCCGTTGGTGAAGGTGACGATGTTGTGACGACCCTTGGCGTTGCGCGCCAGTCGAATGGCGGCTTCCACGGCATTGGTGCCCGTCGGGCCCGGCAGATGAACCTTGTAATCCAGGCCACGCGGCTTGAGGATCACCTCTTCGAGGGTTTCCAGATAGTCGCGCTTGGCCGCGCTCCACATGTCCAGACCATGGACGATGCCATCGGAGGCGATGTAATCGGCCAGTGCCTGCTTGAGCTTGGGGTGGTTGTGACCGTAGTTGAGCGTGCCGGCGCCGGCGAGAAAATCGATGTACTGGTTGCCGTCCTCGGCATGCAGGCGCGCGCCCTTGGCTTCAGTGAAAACGGTAGGAAAAGAACGTGAATAGGTCCGGACTTCGGATTCCATGCGTTCGAGAATCTGGGTCTGCATAGATTGCCTCTGATTGACGGATCAAATTTGTTGCGGCTCGAACGGGCCGATACGGACGAGATTTTCCGGATCGTGCTCGCCACCCAACTGCCCCGTGGAGAAGTATTCACGGCTGTTCAGGGGGGCTTGCCAGCGATCGGCAAGGCGCTTGAACAGTCCCCACGATGCCTCATTGTCGGGCGTGATGGTAGTTTCGAGATGGCGGACATCGCCCATGCCGGGGCGCATCAGCACGGCTTCGACGAGGCGTCGCGCCAGGCCCGTGCCCCGCGCTTTCTCGCCGACGGCGACTTGCCATAGAAAGTAGGTGTCCGGTGCGTTGCGTTTGACGTAGCCGGAGACGAAACCGACGATCTCCCCTTCTTCGTCCGTAGCCACGGCGCAGGTATCGCGGAACTGGGTGGCAAGCAGCAGATAGGCGTACCCCGAGTTGACGTCCAGTGGCGGGCATGCCTTGACGAGTTCGTAAATGCCCCACCCGTCGTCGGTCGTGGGCTTACGGATGAAGAGGGTTTTCTTCGCGCTGCCGATGACCGTGTCGGCAACGCTCGGGCGGGCCAGATCGGCGGAAGGCGTGAAGTTCTCGGTTGTAGGCGTCATATCCATTGTTCGCTAATGGCGAATGTGTTCTCAATAATAACAGCGGCTTATGTATTTATCAAAAGGATCGTTATCGACGTGTCGCTATCAGATAACCTCATATTATAGCTGGAATGGACAGGTACGGCACTTCCTACAGTCTAGTCAATGATGTGACGCCTGCATGACGTGAGTGGTTCCTGCAACGCAAACGGGCCACCCAGGGGTGGCCCGTTCGTGTGACGCATGCGTCAGGAGCATCAGTGCCGTGACAGCGACCGCATGGTGACGAATTCCTCGGCGCTGGTGGGATGGATGCCCACCGTGGCGTCGAAATCGGTCTTGGTCAGGCCGGCTCGCACGGCGATGGCGATCCCCTGGATGAGCTCTCCTGCTTCGTCGCCCACCATGTGCGCGCCAACCACGCGGTCGGTGGCATCGTCGACCACCAGCTTCATCAGGCAACGTTCCTGACTGCCCGACAGCGTGTGCTTCATCGGGCGGAAATCGGTGCGATAGATGCGCACGCCGCTCTGGCATTGCTCGCGCGCTTCTTCCTCGCTCAAGCCGACGGTGCCGATGTTGGGATGACAGAACACTGCCGTGGCGATGTTTTGGTAGTCCAGCGGGCGCGGCGGCGTGTCACCATAGTGATGCTGCACCAGGTGCATGGCTTCGGCGAGGGCGACCGGCGTGAGTTCGGGGCCGCCGGTGACATCGCCGAGCGCGAGGATCGAGGGTTCCGACGTCTGGTAGCGCTCGTCGACCTTCACGGTGCCATCGGGATTGAGGGCCACGCCCAGCTCGTCGAGACCGAGTCCGGCGAGATTCGGGCGCCGGCCGGTGGCCGCCAGCACGACATCGACGTCCAGGATTTCGCCGTTGCTCAGCGTGACGCGGTAGGCGTCATCCACGGGTTCGATGCGTTCGATGGTTGCCTCGAAGTGCAGGTTGACGCCCTTCTTCTGCATTTCGTCACGCGTGAATTCGCGCACTTCGCGGTCGAAGCCGCGCAGGAACAGCTCGCCGCGATAGACCAGATGGGCATCGCTGCCCAGCCCGTTGAAGATGCTGGCGAACTCGACGGCGATATAGCCGCCCCCCAGCACGAGAAAGCGCTCGGGGAAGGTGTCGAGATCGAAGACGCGGTTGGAATCCAGCGCATGCTCCGCGCCCTCGATGTCGGGTACCCAGGGCCAGCCACCGGTGGCGACCAGAATCTTCTCGGCGGTGATCGTCTCGCCGTTGATCTCGACGCTGTGCGGACCGGCGATGCGCGCTCGGCCATTGAGCAGAGCGACGTTGGCTCCCTCCAGCAGACGCCCGTAGATGCCATTGAGACGCTTGATTTCCTCGCTCTTGTTGTCGCGCAGCGTGGCCCAGTCGAAACGCGGGGGCTCGGGCAGCGTCCAGCCGAAGCCGGCGCTGTCATCGAAGGCATCGTGAAAGTGCGCGGCATAGGAATAAAGCTTCTTGGGCACGCACCCCACGTTCACGCAGGTGCCGCCCAGATAGCGATCTTCGGCGATGGCGACGCGCGCCCCCGTGGCGGCGGCCGTACGCGCGGCACGCACACCACCGGAGCCCGCGCCGATGACAAATAGGTCGTAATCGTACTGAGCCACATCGATCTCCTGAGTTTGCGATGGCGCAGATGATAACAGTCCCTCGAAGGCTCAGGGAGGGGCCGGATTGACGCCCGGAAGCACACGGGGTAAAAGTTGCTCTTACCTTCCTTGTTCGTAGAGAGTTACATGAGCGATATCAAGAAGCTACTGACGCAGAATCGTCAATGGGCCGCCGGCGTTCAGGAGCGCGATCCCGACTTCTTCGAGCGGTTATCGCACCAGCAGAATCCCGATTACCTCTGGATCGGCTGCTCGGACAGCCGAGTGCCCGCCAACCAGATCATCGATCTGCCGCCGGGCGAAGTCTTCGTGCATCGCAACGTGGCCAATCTGCTCTACCACAACGACATGAATGCCCTCTCGGTGGTGCAGTATGCCGTCGACGTGCTGCAGGTCGAGCACATCATGGTGGTGGGGCACTATGGCTGCGGCGGTGTCCGGGCCGCCGTCACCGGTGGCGACAACGGCATGATCGATTACTGGCTGCACAGCGTCCGCGAACTCTACAGCGTCAATCGCGAGGCCCTGAAGGATCTGAGTCTGGACGACAAGGTCGATCGCATGTGCGAACTCAACGTGCGCGCGCAAGTGGCCAACCTGTGCCGGACCAAGGTGGTGCAGCGTGCCTGGCAGCGCGGTCAGCCGCTTTCGGTCCACGGTTGGGTCTACGGTCTCTCCGACGGCTGCGTGACCGACCTCGAGTGCACGGTATCGCAGCTCGACGACGCCTCGCACATACACCGTTTCGACCCGGTGCCGCCACAGACGGGAGAATGATGCCCGAGTGACGTTATTCATCGGGTGAATGGCGACCATCAAGATTTCGATTGTCGCGCGCGTGCAAAGCTCTTTATGTTGAAGCCGACGACTCTCGTCGCATAACAATACACAATAGGGCTTCAACATGATCGATAAGAAGACTCTCCTGGCGTCTTTGCTGGGCGCCTCCGTCGTGCTTCCCCTGCCCGCGCTGGCGCAAGAGGATGCCGGCGACCCCGTGACGCTTCGCATGGCCTACGATGCCGACCCGGTATCGCTGGATATCCACGAACAACTCTCCGGCGGCATTCTGCAGCTGTCTCACCTGACGCACGACCCGCTCGTCCGCTGGACGAAAGACGTCAAGTTCGAGCCGCGCCTGGCCACCGATTGGGAACGCATCGATGACACCACCATGCGGTTCACGCTGCGTGACGGCGTCACGTTCCACACCGGCAACGACTTCACCGCCAAGGATGTCGTGTGGACGATCGAGCGTCTCAAGCGCAGTGCCGATTTCAAGGCCATCTTCGACCCCATCGCCTCGGCGAAAGCCATCGACGAGCATACCGTCGAGATCAAGACCCACAAGCCCTACCCGCTCGTTCTCAATCTCGCGACCTATATTTTCCCCATGGATAGCGAGTACTACACCGGCGAGACGGAAGATGGCGATCCCAAGGACGAAATCGTCAAGAACGGCGACTCCTTCGCCTCACGGCACTCGTCGGGCACGGGCCCTTACGAGGTTGTGTCCCGCCAGCAAGGCGTCAAGGTCGAGTTCGAGCGCTTCGACGACTACTGGGATCAAGACTCTCCGGGCAACGTCGACCGCATCGTCCTGACCCCGATCGGCGAGAATGCCACGCGTGTGTCGGCCCTGCTGTCCGGCGATGTCGATTTCATCGCGCCCGTGCCGCCCAATGACCTGGAGCGCGTCGAGGCCGACCAGAACGTCGAACTGACCACGATGTCGGGTACCCGCATCATCCTCATGCAGCTCAACCAGAAGCGTGTGGAAGCCTTCCAGGACCCGCGCGTCCGCCAAGCCTTCAACTATGCGGTCAACCAGGAGGCCATCGCCGACCGCCTGATGAAAGGCTTCGCCACGCCCGCCGCGCAGCTGTCGCCCAAGGGCTACGACGGGTACAACGACAGCCTGACACCGCGCTACGACGTCGAGAAAGCCAAGGAACTGATGAAAGAAGCCGGCTACGAGGACGGTTTCTCGGTTTCCATGATGGCGCCCAACAACCGCTATGTGAACGATGCCAAGATCGCACAGGCGGTCGCCACCATGCTGTCGCGCATCAATGTCGACGTGGACCTCAAGACGCTGCCCAAGGCCCAGTACTGGGGAGAGTTCGACGATCGCGCCGCGGATATCATGATGATCGGCTGGCACGCCGACACCGAGGATTCCGCCAACCTGTTCCAGTACCTCACCGAGTGCCCGGACCCCGAGACCGGAGCCGGCCAGTACAACGCGGCCAACTACTGCAATCCGGAGCTCGACGAGAAAGTGGCGCAGGCCAATGTCGAGACGGACCGCGCCAAGCGCGCCGAGATGCTGCAGGCGGTCGAGAAGGCGCTGTACGAGGATGCGGCCTTCATGCCGTTGCATTGGCAGGATCTTGCCTGGGCGTCGAAGAACAACGTCAAGCTCGAGCCGGTGGTGAACGTCATGAACTTCCCTTACCTCGGGGATCTCGTGGTCGAGCAATAAGCGCTCGCCTGCGACGCCGCCACGCGGCGGCGTCGCCCTTCCCATCCACGATATGTCTCCGGTGCGTGTCGCACGACGCATGCACCGGGGATGCCCATTTAACAGGACACGCCATTCATGATCGCTTTTTTGATCAAGCGACTGATGCATGCCCTCGTGGTCATGTTCGTCATCAGCGTCATCAGTTTCGCCATCCAGAGCAATCTGGGCGATCCCATCCAGCAGATGGTGGGACAGTCCGTGCCGGAAAGCGAGCGCGCCGAACTACGCGAGGAATTGGGCCTGAACGATCCCTTCCTCGTGCAATACGCCCGCTTCGCGGTGAATGCCATGCAAGGCGACTTCGGCTACTCGTATTTCTTCAACGAACCCACGACGGACGTCATCCTGCGCCACTTGCCGGCGACACTGGAGCTGGTCATTGCCACGACTCTGATCATCGTGCTGCTCTCGGTGCCGATTGGCGTCTACTGCGCGATACGACCGCGATCGGCCCTGTCGCGATTGTTCATGAGCGTCTCCATCGTCGGTATCTCGATTCCCGTCTTTTTGACCGCCATCATGTTGATCCAGATCTTCGCGATCGGGGTGGACTTTTCGCCATTCCCGGCGGACACGGGATGGGGACAGTGGATCAACGGGGCTCTGTCCACCGAGGGCGGCATGCCGTCTTACGGGCGCGGCAATGATCTGACGCATCTCTTCGGCACCTGGGACAGCAATTTCTTCTCCCTAGAGGGACTGACGTACCTGGTACTGCCTTCCCTCTCGCTGGCCTCGATCATGCTGCCGCTCTTCATTCGGCTGATACGCGCCGAAATGCTCGAGGTGCTGCAGTCGGAGTACGTCAAGTTCGCCACGGCCAAGGGGATTTCCCGCAAGCGGATCTATTTCGTCCATGCGCTCAAGAACACCATGCTGCCGGTGATCACCGTCGGCGGTGTCCAGCTCGGGACCATGGTGGCCTACACCATCCTCACCGAGACCGTTTTCCAATGGCCGGGCATGGGCCTGATGTTCCTCGAGGCCATTCAGCGCTCCGACATTCCGCTCATCGTGACGTATCTGATGATCGTCGGCCTGATCTTCGTGATCACCAACACGCTGGTCGACCTGATCTACGGGCTCGTCAATCCGACCGTGAAACTGACAGGGAAGCCGGCATGACGACGACGACAACCACGCCTTCCCGCTGGAAGCGCTTTCGCAACTCCTATCTGGTCTACAGCTTCAAGCGCGACTGGATCGCGCAATGCTGCCTGGCCATCTTCCTGTGTCTTCTGCTGGGGGCGATCTGCGCGCCGTGGCTCGCGCCGATGAATCCTTACGATCTCACCCAGATCAGCATTCTCGATTCCGAGCTGCCGCCCATGTGGATCGATGGTGCCGACCCGCTCTTCCCCCTGGGAACCGATGCCCAGGGACGCGACCTGCTCTCGACGATTCTCTACGGAGCGCGTGTCTCGTTGATCATCGGCTTCGGTGCGGTGATCCTGCAGGCCGTGATCGGTGTCACGGTGGGACTGCTGGCCGGGTATCTGGGGGGCCGCATCGACGCCTTCCTTATGCGCCTGGCCGACATACAGCTGTCGTTCTCGACGCTGATGGTCGCGATCATCGTGGGGGCCGTCATCAAGGCGATCTTCGGCGGCGCCACCTACAGTGCCTACGCCGTCTGGCTGCTGGTACTGATCATCGGTCTCGCCGAGTGGCCGCAATACGCCCGCACCGTGCGCGCCTCGGTGCTGGCAGAGCGCAGCAAGGAATACGTGGACGCCGCCCGGGTGATGGGCTATCGCGATCGGCGCATCATGTTCCGGCATATCCTGCCCAATACGCTGTCGCCGATCTTCGTCATCTCGACCGTGCAGATCGCCAACGCCATCATTTCCGAAGCCGCCCTCTCCTTTCTGGGGCTTGGCATGCCGGAAACCCAGCCGTCGCTCGGCTCGTTGATCAAGTCGGGCTTCGATTACCTGCAGTCCGGCTCCTGGTGGATCACCTTGATCCCCGGCACCGTGCTGGTCGTGCTGGTGCTGGTGGTCAATCTGCTCGGTGACTGGCTGCGCGACGTCATGAATCCTCGTCTCTACAAGGGGTAACGCACATGGCTCTTCTCGAAGTTTCCAATCTCGACGTGCGCTTCGCCCTGCGCCAAGGCGAGGTTCGTGCCTTGCGCGACGTCAGCTTCACGCTGGACCGTGGCGAGCGCCTGGGCATCGTCGGTGAGTCCGGCGCGGGCAAGTCCGTGGCCGCGTTCACCCTGCTCAACCTGATCGCCAAGCCCGGTTACATCGCCGGGGGCAGCATTCGCTTCGAAGGCATTGACCTGGCCCGGATGTCATCGCGGGAATTGCGCCGGGTGCGCGGCAATCGTATCTCGATGATCTTCCAGGACCCGATGATGACGCTCAACCCGGTGCTCTCCATCGGGGAACAGATGGTCGAGAGTCTCAAGGCGCATCGGCGCATCTCCACGCAGGAGGCGCGCGCGATCGCCCTGCACAAGCTCAAGCAGGTCTACATTCCCTCGCCCGAGACCCGGCTGGATCAATACCCCCATGAGCTTTCTGGGGGGATGCGTCAACGCATCATCATCGCCATCGCCCTGTTGCTGGATCCCGACATCATCGTGGCCGACGAGCCCACCACGGCCCTCGACGTGACCATCCAGGCCGAGATCATGACCTTGCTGCGCGAGTTGTGCGAAAAGCACAACGTGGGGCTGGTGTTGATCACTCACGACCTGGGCGTGGTCAGCCAGATGACGCAGCGCACGCTGGTCATGTACGCCGGCCGGGTCATCGAGCAGGGGCCGACGCGCGAAATCATCAACGATGCTCAGCATCCCTATACGCAGGGGCTGCTCAATGCCCTGCCGCAGATGACCACGCCCGGCAGCCGACTCAACCAGATTCCCGGCTCGATGCCCTCGCTGTCCAATACGCCCAGCGGGTGCGCCTTTCATCCGCGTTGCCAATACCGGTACGACGCCACGGGACAGCCGCGCCGCGACTGTCTCGATCAGGTGCCCGAGTTCGTGACCTCGGGCAACTGCCAAGTCGCCTGTCACATGGTGCGTGACATGCTCGCAAAGGAGGCCTCATGAACGCCGTCGCCACTCAAGCGTCACCTGCGACGCCGACGTCGTCGGCGACCGACTCCCTGCTGGAGATCCGCGGGCTCTACAAGCATTTTCCCCTGGCCGAGGGGTTTCTCGAACAACTGCGCTTCGAGAAAGGTCGTCTGGTGCGGCGCAACGATAGCGTGCATGCCATCAATGGCGTCGACCTCGCGGTGCGCAGAGGCGAGGCCCTTTGCGTGGTCGGCGAATCCGGCTGCGGCAAATCCACCGTGGCGCGCCTGGTCATGGGGTTGCTGTCGCCCAGTGCCGGCGAAATCCGCTACGACGGCCAGCGCATCGACGACCTGCGCGGCAAGCGGCTGCTGCCCTACCGCCAGCGCATGCAGATGATCTTTCAGAACCCTTATGCCTCGCTGAATCCTCGCATGACGATTCAGCAGACACTGGAAGAGCCCCTGCGTTTCCACCACCCGGAGTGGACGACGCCGCAGATACACGACAAGGTGGCCGAGGTCATGGCCTCGGTGGGTATCGATCCCGAATGGGGCAAGCGTTTCGGGCACGAGTTCTCCGGCGGGCAGCGCCAGCGCATCGCCATCGCCCGGGCCCTGGCCGTCGATCCGGAATTCATCGTCGCCGACGAGCCGATTTCGGCCCTCGACGTGTCGATTCAGGCGCAAGTGCTGAACCTGCTGATGGATGCCCAGGCCGAACGCCACCTGACCTATCTCTTCATCACGCACGATCTGGCGGTCGTCGAGCATTTCGGCACCCGGGTGGCGGTCATGTATCTGGGCACGGTGTGCGAATTGGCGGATACCCGCTCGTTGTTCGCACGGCCGCGGCATCCCTATACCCAGGCCCTGTTGTCGGCGATTCCGCGCCTCGAGGACAACCGGCCCGAGCATGTCAGACTGTCCGGCGAGGTGCCCACCCCGGTCCACCTGCCTTCGGGCTGTGTCTTCCATGGGCGGTGTCCACACGTCACGGAACGCTGTCGCCAGGAAGTCCCGCAGCTCATCGCCACCGACGACGGCAACCGGGTCGCCTGTCATGGCGTCGAGGAGGGACGCCTCTGAACCACCCCGCGAGAAATTGCATGATCTTTCTCCATGAACACCGTATGAGGCGGATGGCCTCGGCCGTCCGCCAGGGACGATGGCATGTCGTGTCGTGAGTGCCGTACCCTGTGCGGCGACGACTATGGATGGCGCCTGACAAATGGAAATCCGCTGGCTCGAAGATTTCATCGTGCTGGCCAGGGAACGTCATTTTTCCCGGGCCGCCGATGCCCAGAACGTGACCCAGCCGACCTTTTCGCGGCGTATCAAGCTGCTCGAAGAGGAAATGGGCACCACGCTGATCAACCGCCAGACCTTGCCATTGAGCTTGACCCCCGCTGGCGAGGAATTTCTGGCGCTATGCGAACAGATCACCGAGCGGGTGCGCCTGACGCGCGACCGCCTGCAATCGATCGCCGCCGACGAGGCTCGTCGCATTCTGCTTGCCGCGCCGCAGAGTCTGCTCTCGAACGTCGTGCCGGGATGGCTCGAGCGCCACGACCTGGCGCATTGCGTCTCTCCCTACCTGCGGGCCACGAGCTGGTTGATCGGCGATTATCTGCATGGCCTGGAGCGTGGCGAATGCGACCTCGCACTGTGCTACTGGCCGCGTGGTCGCATCGCGCTCGACCTCGACGTCAGCGAGCTGACGTTCTTGACCCTGGGCGAGGAACAGCTCGTGCCCGTCAGTGCGCCGGATGGCACGGGGCGCCCGCGCTTTGCGCTCCCCGGGACGCGTCGCCAGCCGCAGCCCTTGATCGCGTTTCACCCGCGCGGCCTGATGGCGGCGGCACTCGAGGCCCACCTGCACCGCCAGCCGGAACCGGTCTACCTGACCACGCTCAATGAAAGCGTGCAGGCCACCAACATTCGCGAGCTGGTCACGCAGGGATACGGGCTCGGCTGGATACCGCAGCGCAGTGTTCGTACGGCCATGCAGAACGGCGAACTGGTGCGTGCCGGCGACGCACGCTGGGACGTGCCGCTCGACATACGCCTGTATGCACGCCGGGACTCGCGGCATCCCGGATTGCCGGGCCTGTGGCAGCAACTGGAAGGCGCGAACGACCTGGGCAGCTAGGCATGCACTTCCCCACGGTAAAGAAGAGGCAAGACGCTTGCCGCGCGGTACGAAGCGGTTAAGCTGAAACACAGGCTTGGTCAGGATTCCCGTGATGTCACGTACGCCGTTTTCCGCCGATTTCCGTGCCCCCAGAGGACTCGGCAACCGCCATGTGCAGACACTGCTGCCGCGACTGCGGCCGCTCGTCCCCTTGGCACGCGAGACGGAGATTCTCAACCTGCCCGATGGCGATTTCGTCGAACTGGCCTGGGTGCATCCCGCACCCGTGCGGGACGATGCGCCGGTCTTCGTGCTCTTTCACGGCCTGGAAGGATCGTTCGATTCGCCCTACGCGCGCGAGCTGCTGGGTGTGGCGAGTGCGTTGGGCTGGCGAGCGGTACTGATGCACTTTCGCGGTTGCGGTCAGGCACCCAATCGGCTGCCACGTGCCTATCACTCGGGAGACACGGCGGATGCCTACTGGGTCATCGGTCAGCTGGCCCATCGCTACCCACGAGCCATCAAAGTCGCGGCGGGGGTATCGCTGGGGGGCAACATGCTGCTCAAGCTGGTGGCCGAACAGGGAGGCGATGGCCTCGACCTGGCCGGGGCCATCGCCATCAGCGCGCCGCTCGATCTCGCGGCGAGTGCCGACGCCCTCAACCGCGGCTTTGCACGGGTGTATCAGCGTCATCTGCTCAATGCACTCAAGCGCAAGATAGCCGCCAAGCTGGCGGCGGGGCCGCTGCCGATCTCGCTGACGTCGCGGCAACTCGACGCCCTGGAAACCTTCTGGGCCTATGACAATGCCGTCACGGCGCCTCTGCATGGCTTTCGTTCGGCCACCGATTACTACCGACGGGCTTCCGCCGGTCGCTTGCTCGGCGAGATCGAGCTGCCCACCCTCATCCTGCATGCCGCGGACGACCCCTTCATGCCCGCCGACCTATTCTCGCGCCTGCCTGCCCCGGCCGATGCCGTGAGGCTGGAAGTGGCGCGTCAGGGCGGCCACGTCGGGTTCATCGAGTCGCACGATGGCAAGCTGGGGTCCTGGCTGGCACGGCGTCTCGCCTGGCAGTTGGAAAACTGGGCCTCGCATGCGAGGCCCCACCGCTCGCTCGCGGCAGGACCCAAGGAGTGACGACGCCGCGAGCGGGGCTCAGGTGACCGGACAGGCGACACCGGTCCCTTTCAAGCCGCAGTAGCCGGCCGGATTCTTGGCCAGGTACTGTTGGTGATACTCTTCCGCGTAATAGAAGGCATCGAGTGGCGCGACTTCCGTGGTGACGTTGCCCATTCCCTGCTGCTGCAAGGCCTGGTCGTACTCCTGCAGGCTCTTGTCGACCAGCGGGCGCTGCAACTCATTGGTGGTGTAGATGACACTGCGATACTGCGTGCCGATATCGTTGCCCTGGCGCATGCCCTGGGTCGGGTCGTGCGCTTCCCAGAAGGCTCGCAGCAGCTCGGGTAACCCGATCTCGGTAGGATCGAAGATCACGCGCACCACTTCGGCGTGCCCGGTGCGTCCGGTGCAGGTCTCTTCGTAGGTGGGATTGGGTGTCTGGCCGCCCGCGTAACCCACTGCGGTGACGTACACGCCGGGCATTTCCCAGAACAGTCGTTCGGCACCCCAGAAGCAGCCCAGTCCCAGCACGATTTCCTCGTACTCCTCGGGGAAAGGAGGCAGCATCGTGCGCCCGTTGACATAATGGACGCCGCTGATACGTATGGGCGTATCGCGCCCTTCGAGAGCCGTTGCCGGCGTGGGAAGCTCGAGCGATTCATGTGGCCACATAGGACAATCTCGTATGACGATGAGTAAAGAAACACCGGGGCCCTGCCCATGCGGGCAGCCACGGCGCTTCGCTGAATGCTGTGCACCGATCCATGCGGACCCGCGACGCGCCAGGACGCCGGAGGCGCTGATGCGTGCACGTTACAGCGCCTTTGTCTGCGAGGCGCACGCGGTCCTGATTGCCACCTGGGATCCCGCCACGCGCCCCCGGGCCGAAGCCCTGGCGAGCGGCGCGACACGCTGGCTGAAGCTGACCGTCCATGACAGCACCCAACAAGACGAGAATGGCACGGTGACGTTCAGTGCCGATTTCATCGACGCCGGAGGTTTCCAGCGTCTCACCGAAACCAGCCGCTTCCGTTTCGCTGCCGATGCCGACCAGTGGTTCTATGTCGACGGCGATGCCCAGTGGCAGCGCCTCGACATTGGCCGGAATGCCGCCTGTCCCTGCGGCAGTGGCCTCAAGGCGAAACGTTGCTGCGCCCGAGGCTGAAGGTATAGATCAAGTCTAGCGCCTGGGCCGCACCGGAAACCGCTTCCAGATACAAATTCTGGATCAGTCGATAACGCAAGGTCAGCTCGGCGATGGGGGAGAAAATGCCAACGCCATAGCTAACTTTCAAGTCATCGAAGACATAACCACTGACCACGACCTGGCTGTCTTCGCCCGAGCCGGCCGTGTCGAGGCTCAAGTCATCGACGCCGAAGGCCTGCCCGAGCTGCCCCACGGCGCGCCCGCTTTGCGACAATGAAAGCCCGATCAGCGCCGACGTCAAGGCGCCGTCGCCGCCATCATCGTCCGGCGCCCGCCCGCGCAGCAAGTATGACAGCGCGCGGCTTTCCGGCATCGCCGGCTCCGAGAAAATGCTCAATTGCGGATTCTCCGCACGGCCCGTGACACGCAGCCCGGCGGTCACGTCGTCCTCGATGGTATCGGGGTTGCGAATCGCCTCGAACTGCAGACGCGGCTGGGAAGCCGGGCCGCTGAACAGGATCTGCCCCTGACGGATCACCAGGTCCTGTCCGAACGCGGTATAGGCGCCGTCGACGAGCCTGACATCGCCGAACAGCTGTACCGGCCCATTGCCCTGACGTACCTCGAGTTCGCCCTCGAGTTGCGACTCCAGCCCGTAGGCTTCCAGGCTGATGTCCGGTCCCAGACTCAGCATGACACTGACGTCCAGCGCCATGCCCGCCTCGGAAAGCGCCTGGGCGGTGGCTTCGCCCTGCTCGCCGGATGCCTTCTCACCTTGCTGCGCGGCGTCCTGCTCGCGGGTGATGATGACCTCGTCACTGCTCGGGGCCACGGCCGAGGGCGGAATCTGACCGACTTCCAGGCGTCCCCAGGGAATGTCGACATCGCCGCGCACGCGCAGACGCGTGGGACGCGCATCGACGCTGAGGTCCGGCGCCACCCGCAGGCGTCCGAACTGCGGCAGGCTCACCAGCAACGGATCGTCCTGGCCGTCGATCTCCAGATGAGCGCGCCATGCCGCCGGGTCCTGCCAGTCCGCATCGCCGACCAGATCGAGGCGGCCCTCTTCCCCGGCCACGAAGCCTTCGATACGTCCGCCCTGGCCGGCGAGGTCGAGTGCCAGGCGAGCGTCTTCGATCGCCACCGGGATCGCCGGGCCACGCGCGACCACCTCGTCGGCAGTCAGTTGCCCGTCAAGATCGGGACGGCGCAGGGTCCCGCCCAGCGCGACGTCACCGTTGAGCGCACCTTGCAGCTCGGAGAGACCCTCGACGAGCGCCCGATACGGCGCGAAAGCGACTTCGTCGACCTGCAGGCGCCCTTCCAGCGCGCCTTCGCCCAGCGGCTCGTCGATGCCCAGGGTAAGCGCCGAACGTCCCGCGTCGCCCTGGTCGAGTCGCAGCCGGGCATCGGCACGCGTCGGCGAGGCGTCGAAACGCAGTGCCAGGCGGCTGTCGGGGAGCTCCCAGGGGTTGCCGCGGGCGTCTTCGCCGGTGACCGTCAGCTGGCTGTCGAGCTGGCCCTCGGCATTCCAGTCCTGACCGCCATTGCGCCACCCGAGGGTGGCCTCGCCCTGGGTCTCGCCTCCCATGCGCCAGCCCGATGGCAGCCGGTCGGCGAACATGTCCATGGGAATATCGCGCAACGCCAGAGCTGCCTCGCCCTGTGCCGCGGAAAGACGCGCACGCTCGGTCAGACAGGCCCTGCCGCCCTGTTCGCGGGTCAGACAGAACGGCGCTAGCGTCACCTGGCCGGCGGCCAGGTCGGCAGTGACGTTCAGGTCGTCCTCGAGCGAGATATCGCCGTATTCCGTGGCAAGATCGAGCGGCGCCAGCACGCCTCGATAGCGTTGTGCCGTGCGGTCGTAATCGCCCTCGAGGGTGAGTCCTGCCCGGGACACCGGCATTCCCGTCCCCAGCTCGGCATTGAGCGTCAGGGTGTGCTGGGAAAGACGCCCGCCGAGCGTCGCGGCCAGCGTTTCCACGCGTTGGCCCCCCGCGTCGAGTCCCTCGACGTCCAGATCGACGTCGACGCGCGGATCGTCGAGCCCTTCACTACGGGCCTGCAGCGACAATGTCTGGACTTGTTGGGTCTGAAAGCGCAATGACTCGCCATTCAGGTCGAGCGAAACCCGGGGGGCGTCGAGACTGCCCTGCGCCTGGAGATCCCCCTGCAGCGCTCCCCCGAGACCCGGCCACAGCGATGCCAGTCGCGGTGCATCGAGGCGTCCGCTCAGGTCGAGGCGCTGCCCGATGCTGCCTGTCGCGGAAAGCCGGTTGTCCCCCTGGCGAAGATCGAGCCGATCGATGACCCACTGCATCTGGCTGTTGCCCTCGAGCTGGGCGTCCAGGTGCAAGGGTCTGTCCTGCAGGGTCCCGTCGATCGCCAGGTCGGGCACGCGCAGCCGCCAGCCCTGTGCCGGCATGTCGAAGGCGATGCGGGCCTCGCCGTTGAGCGTGCCATCCACGGCGTCGGTGAAGGCGCCCACGGGCAGTGCATCGAGCGTGACTTCGCTTTCCACGGCAAGCGCCGGCGACCAGTCCACGTGTCCCCGGCCGTTGAGCGTGCCGCCTTCGGCACTCAGGGTCAGTGGCGCCCAGGCGAAGCGCGAGCGGTCGCCGTGCCCCTCGAGGGTCAGGCGGCTGGCCGGCAGGCCCTGACCGCTGACTGCCAGGTCGAGGGTGGTACGGTAGTCGTCAAGCGAGCCCTCGGCCTCGAGGTCCAGGTGGTCGAGGCGATATGGCGCGGACGTGCGCGCCAGGCGTTGCGAGGCTGCCAGCGCCCCGGTCGTCAGTCTCGTCGACGAGGGCAACGCCTTCGTACCGGCCAGGGGCCAGGTGATGTCCCGAGCCGCGAGCGTGAGCGAAAATGGCAACCTGGGCGACAACGCATCGAGTTCGGCTTCCAGGCTGGCCGTGACGGGGCCTGAAGCGTCGAGGGACACCGCCAGATCCGCCAGCGAGCCCGACACCGAGAGCGTGGCGTGCTGGCCCGCCAGCGGCGCTCTGGCGATCTGCGTGTCCAGCCGCCCCTGAACGGGATACTCGCCTGACAGGGTCGCATTCAGCGCGAGCTCCACTTCCCCGTCGTCGCTGCGTACATGCAAGCGATGGATATCGACCTGATCGTCACGCGCGGAAAGCGACAGCGTGGCTCGGGTGACGCGGTATGGCGTCGGCCCCTGCAGCGCGAAATCGTTCACCACCACGCTGGGAGCGCGAATATCGAGAGGCAGATCGATATTCGGCAGCTCGCGTCGACCATCGGGCGCAGCGCCCTCCTGCGAAGAGGTCTCAGCCTGGACGGTCGTCTGTGGCGCCGCTGCCGGCACGGAGGCATTGCCTGCGGTCTGCACCGCCGCGTCGATGCTGGTGGCCGGGATGGACGGCGTCGCCATGTCCTGGGTCAAGCGTTGCCCGTCGCTCGTCGGCAAGCTGACCCGTGCGCCGTCGAGCCGTGTGGGGAGCAGCGTGAGTTCATCCCCCGCGATGCGGGCACCGGTCGTGAAGAATGCCCATTGCACGCGGGTCCCGTCGGCCAGTTCGACGCGCACGTCTTCCAGCCCGAGCGCGCGCAGTTCGATGGGAAACGGGAACCAGAGCGTCGGCATGCCCCCGCCGGCGGTGTCGGCGGCTGGAGGATCGGCAGGCGCTGACGCGCTCTGCACCACCCGGGCGCCCGTCACCTGCAGCCCTTGAAGACACAGCTTGCCCTCCAGCAGACAATCCTCCGCCCAGCTCAAGCGCAAGCGCTCGGCGTCGACGGTGAGCGTGCCCAGCTCGAGGTGCAGACCGTGCAAGGTCAGCGTATCCAGCGGCGAGCCTTCCACGTCGGCGATCTCGAACCAGCCACGCGCCTCCCCCTGATCGGCCAGCCACGCGGTCCCCCAGGGCGACAGCGCCGTCCCGAGCAACAGCAATACCAGCCCCAGCAGCCAGAGGGGCACGTAGATCAGCGCGCGGATCAGAATTCCGGCCCGATGGCGAAGTGCAGACGCCACGCATCCTCCTCATTGTCGAACGGATGGGCGATATCGAACCGCACCGGACCCACGGGCGAGATCCAGCGAACCCCCACCCCGGCCCCGGTCTTGAGTTCCTCGGGCCACCAGGCGTTGAAGGCGTTGCCGGTATCGACGAAGGTGGCTCCCCACCAGTTGCCGGTGACTCGGCGCTGATACTCGGCACTGGCGGTCAGCATGTGCTGGCCGCCGAGCAGTTCGCCGTCATCGTTTTCCGGAGACAGGCTTTCGTAGCTGTAGCCGCGCACGCTCTGATCGCCACCGGCGAAGAAGCGCAGCGAGGGGGGAATCTTGTCGAAGGTGTCGGTCGCCGTGGCGCCACCGCCGATGCGGCCGACGAAGCGATTGTCCGAGCCCAGCGTACGAATCCATTGCGAGTCGAACCTGGCGCGCAGAAAGCGTGCGTCCGAGCCCCAGGCGGGATCGGAGACTTCCAGCGCCAGGCGCTGGCGATCCCCCCACCTGGGGAAGTTGGGTTGCCGCGTGCGCGTGCGGGTCCAGCTGATGCCGGGATACAGCAGGAGCACCTGCTCGTCCTGATCCGCCTGGGTGAAGTCCTCGTAGGTGGTTCGGAAGTAGAGTTCTTGTACCCAGTCGTTGTCGAACTCCCAGCGCCGGGCAAGCTCCACCGAGCTTTCCAGACTCTGGGTATCCTCGTTATCGAGACTGCGCAGCCCATAACTGAGGCGATAACTGTCGCGCAGGGGATTCGCCAGAGGCATCACGTACTCGCCATCGAAGCGTTGTTCCGGTCCCGAGAGATAAAGCGAATTGGACAGGCTGTGACCGCGGTCGTTGAGCCAGGGCATTTCCCAGCTGAATTGCACCCGTGGCCCGACATCGGTGGCATAGCCGATGCCGGTTTCGAACTTGTGCCGGTCTGCGGGGACGAGATCCACATCCACCGGCACGTCGGTGCTTTGCAGGCCATGCAGACGGCGCACGGCGGCCAGCCCCGCGCCGCTGCTCAGGGGCGGCGTGCGCCCCGTGGCCTCTTGCCACCATTGCCCGCCCCGCGTGACGTTGCGCTCGTCGCCGATGCGCGGGCGAACGGCGATGCCGCGAAACCAGTTGGTCTGTCCCAGACGCTGGTTGTATTCGGCCAGTTGCCCCGCCAGATAGGGATCGCCCTTGGTGAAAGGCAGCATGCGCCGCAGACGGGCTTCTTCGATTTGACTGCCCGCGAAACGAATATCGCCGAAACGGTAGCGAGGACCGCTGCGCATGCGCAGAAACAGGCGTGCGCTCGCCTCCCAGGGGCGCACTTCCATGCGTTGTTGCGCGAATCCCGCATCGAAATAGCCCCGTTCCAGCGCCAGTGTGGAAAGCCGGGTCTTGGCGCTGTCGTAACGGTCGTGGCGAAGCGGGTCGCCTTCCTCGAGCGGTATGCTCGCGAGGGCCTTCCGGAAGGCGGGATCGTCGCCGGCAGCGCCGTCGACGCCCAGATCGAGTTGCGTGATATGGGTACGGGGCCCGGGATCGATGGCGATCACCACGTCGCCAGCGAACATGCCGTCGGGATAGGAGGTCTCGATCTGGGGCGAATAATAGCCGAATGCGCGCAACGCTCGTTGCGTACGCTCACGGATATCGCTGTCGAGACGCGCCTCACTGATGTTCCGGGTATCGAGCGGCTCGAGGAAGTTGACGACGTTTGTGGCAGCCGGGCCGTCGAGGCCTTCGACCGACGCCTCCAGGGCCATGGCACTGGACGTGACGACGCTCAAGGCCACCCCGCAGAGGAGGCGCTGCACGGCTGAGTGACGCAGCGTTCTCATAACGCCTGGGGGGACGCGCCGAGAACGATCGAGGGCCGGCCGAGGCCGTGCCCTGCAGGAAAACCATGATGGATATTCAATGACTCGGTCCTTGTCATGCAATCGCGTGGTCAGTCTGCCCTGGATACGGCGTCACCGAGACGCCCCGGAAAGCGCTTCCAGACTGGCATTGAGAGCCAGTTGCCCCTGGCGAAGTTCCCGAATCTCGTCCTTGAGAGCGGCCACCTCGTCGGCCACCTGGTCGTGGTTGCCGGACAAGGCTTCGATGCGTGCGCTCAGATCGTCGAGGTTCGCTTGTATCTCGTCAAGCGTCGTGTCGCGTGCCTGCCCGGCTTCGGCCAGTTGATCCAGGCGTTGCGATAGTTCATCCAGCTGCGCCACTTGCGTGTCGAGCCGCTCCTGCTGCGAGGAGAGGGTGTCCAGGCGTGAGCTCAGGGTGGCGCGTTCGTCCTCCCCGGTGTTTTCCAGTGCCTCCAGCGCGGTTTGCTGTGCGGCGATGAGGGCCTGCTGGGCTTGTTGATTCTCGCGCAGGGTATTCAGCGCCGACTCGGCATTCGTCCCGGCACTCAACTCGTTGACCTTGTTCTCCAGGTTGCCGACCACCGTGCGTGACGCTTCCAGCTCGTCGCGCAGGCGATCGAGCTCCCCGCGCAGGCTGTCGCCGGACGCGTCCAGCGAGCTGCCCGTGGCATCGAGACGATCCGTCAGCGTGCTCTGGCGGGCCTCGAGATTGGAAAGTCGGGCCTGCCAGGCCTGGCGTTCCTGCCAGTAAAAGCCCGTGATGACGACGAGTGCGGCGATGAGCAACAGCGTCAGGCACCAGAGTGGCCACACGCGGGTACGGCGACGGCGCGAACCGCCACTCGCATGACGCGGACGACTCCCGGCGGGAGCCGCACTCAGGTGATCGCTGTCGCGCTCGGGGACGATACGCGGTTCCTGACGTGTCTTTTCCGATCGTTCAGACATGCTCGGGTCTCGTCTCGAATACGTTATTTATCAATGACATGGCGACTCGGCGGTCAGCGTGATGACGTTGGCCCCCAAGGGGGACGGTGCTAAGCTGACGGTCACCATCGCACTCGTGAATGTCCTGCATTGTAAGGTTTTTTGATCCCGAGAGTGACCCCACCCCGTTAACGCGAGGGGACATTGGCGACCATGCTACAAGGAGAGCCCCATGGTATTTGAATTGCCCGCGCTGCCCTACGAAAAGAACGCACTCGAACCCCATCTGTCGACGGAGACCCTGGAATATCACTATGGCAAGCATCATCAGGCCTATGTGAACAAGCTCAATGAGCTGGTCCAGGGCACCGAGCACGAGGACAAGTCGCTCGAGACGCTCATGCGGACCACGACCGGAAGCGTGTTCAACCAGGCCGCGCAGGTCTGGAATCACACCTTCTATTGGCACTGCCTTTCGCCGCACGGCGGCGGCGAGCCCGGCGGTGCGCTGGGTGAGGCGATCCAGGCGAAGTTCGGAAGCTTCGAGGCATTCAAGGAAGCGTTCAATGCCCGGGCGCTGGAGCATTTCGGATCGGGCTGGACATGGCTGGTCAAGACCGACGAGGGCGGCGTGGACATCCGCAATACCGACGACGCGGATTCGCCCATCGCGCATGGTCTCACGCCATTGATGACCATCGACGTCTGGGAACATGCCTACTACATCGATTACCGCAACGCGCGTCCCAAATACCTGGATGCCGTCTGGCACATCGTCAACTGGGACTTCATCACCCAGAACTTCAACGACTGAGAACCTCCGGGCCGAATACGCTCTCCCCTCCTGGCTCGCCCGCTTCACGCGGTGAGCCCCGCATTGGCGGGGCTCGTCGGGGTCAGGCGCCTGTCGGATCCGCTCGCCGGCCAATACCGCGATAGATCAAGCCGCGAGCCGCGACATAGTCGGGATCGAAGATGTTGCGTCCGTCGAGAATCAGCGGCGTGGCCATGCGCTCGCTCAATTGCCGCCAGTTGGGGTTCCAGTAGCACTTCCACTCCGTCACCAGCATCAGGGCATCCGCCCCGTCGCATGCGGCATAGAAGTCGTCATCGCAGAACGTGACGCGTGGGTGATCGCCATACAACGCACGCAGCGCCGGCAATGCCTCGGGGTCGTGAACGTTGACGTTGACGCCCTGTGCCAGCAAGGCATCGAGCAGGGTGAGCACCGGTGCCTGGTCGATACGCGTGGTGCCGGGCTTGAACGCGGCCCCCCAGATCGCCACTCGACGCTCGAAGAGCTGGCCGTGGAAGTGGTTCCAGAACTTGCGGAACAGCGTCTCCTTCTTCTGCTCGTTGATATCCAGTACATGCTCGAGCAACAGCGACTCGCGCCCCGAGGCATGCTGGACATCGGCCAGACGCATGAGATCGCGCGAGAAGCTCGGACCGCCGAAACCGCAACCGGGATAGAGATACTCGAAGCCGATGCGGCTGTCGGCGCCCATCCCCAGACGCACGTGCTCGACATCCACGTCCAGGGAATCGGCGAGCCCCGCCAGCTCGTTCATGTAGCTGATGCGCGTCGCCAGCATGCCGATGATGGCAAGCTTGGTCAGTTCCGCGGCGCGCCGCGGCATGAGCTGGAAGACGTCTTGCCGGCGGTTGAAGGCGCGCAGCAATTCGCGGACCTGGTGCGTGGCCTGGGTGTCCTCGCTGCCCAGCAGCCAGCGCGAGGGACGCGTGAAGGTCTCCCAGGCACGCCCTTCTTCCAGCATGTCCGGCAAGGCGACGGCCACCTGTCCGGCATGACCGAGCAAGGCCTCGAAGCGTTCGGTGTGACCCACCGGGAAGGTCGAGTTGTTGATCACCACCAGCGGCGTGCTCTGCGCGGCCGGCACGTCGGCCACATACGCCTCGGCCGCGTCTCGCTGGTCGGGTGCCAGGGCCAGCCAGTGGATGTCCACCTCGCCATGCGCAGGCGTCTCGGCAATCGTCAGCAGGCCCGAGCGGCAGCCGGTGTCGATCTGTTCCTTGAGCCCCGGCTCGCGTATCAGCCATTCGGCGCTTTCCAGACTATGCCAGGGGAAGTCGGGATGGGGGCACCAGACGACCTGGTGCCCTACCGAAGACAGCGCTGCCGCTGCCACCGCGGCCGAAAGCTCGCTTCCATACACGTTGACGCGCATGGCTCAGCCCTCGTCGGCGTAGCGGCTCAGCAAGGCGCGGAATCCTTCGCCATGCTGGGGATGGCGCTTGGCCAACGCCAAGGTGGCTTCGAGATAGCCCAACTGGTGACCGCAGTCATAGGTCTTGCCACGCATGCGGTAGGCCTCGGCCCCCTGCTGCTGGCGCAGCGTTTCGAGCGCGTCGGTCAACTGGATCTCGTTGCCCGCGCCGGGCGTCGTTTCGGCCAGTAGCGGGAAGATCGCCGCCGGCAGCAGGTAACGACCGATCACCGCCAGGCTGGAGGGGGCCTCCTCGACCTTGGGCTTCTCGACCATGCCGCTCAGGGGGGCGCTGACGCCTGGTGCGGGCGTCTCGCCATCCAGGGCGACGATGCCGTACTTGTAGGTCAGTTCGTGCGGCACGTTCTCGACCATGATCTGGGCCTGCCCGCTCTTGTCGAAGGCGTGGATCATGCCGGCCAGGTCGTTTTCCGGCAGTCCCTCCGCATCGACCAGAACATCGGGCAACAGCACCGCGAACGGGTCGTCGCCGATCACCGACTGCGCGCAGAGAACCGCGTGGCCCAGCCCCAGGGCGACCGGCTGGCGCACGGCGATGATGCTGACATCGTCGGGCACGATGTTGCGGACTTCCGCAAGCAGCTCGTCCTTTCCCTTGGCCTCGAGCATGGATTCGAGCTCGAAGTTCTTGTCGAAGTGGTTTTCGATGGCACTCTTGCTGGAGTGCGTCACCAGGACGATCTCCTTGATGCCGGCCGCGACGGCCTCCTCGACGACATACTGGATGACCGGCTTGTCGACGATGGTGATCATTTCCTTGGGAATGGCCTTGGAGGCCGGCAGGCAACGCGTACCGAGACCAGCGACGGGGAGTACGGCCTTCTTGATCATGCAGGTTCCTTCCTTAGCGTTCCAGGGACGAATGACGGCAGTATGCCATAGCCAAAAGGGCCACGGCGTCACCGATTCGGCATTCCTTTGATGATGTTCAGGCAAAGACGTTCAAGGCCAATGCCTGTTCTCTACCATCATGCGGGATGCGATCCTCAACATCGGCGCATAACGTTGTAGAATGCACGATATTGGCATGCCGACGCGCGACGGGCCACTGCCCTCGCCAGGCGCGCATCGCCGGACCATTTTCCCAAGAGGACACGCCATGAGCGAGACGCTCCGAGACAACGTGGATCAGGCCGAGATCGCCAAGTTCGAGGCGCTCGCCAGCCGCTGGTGGGACCCGGAAAGCGAGTTCAAGCCACTGCATGACATCAATCCGCTACGCCTCAATTTCATCGATGAACAGGCGAACCTGGCGGGCAAGACGGCCATCGACGTGGGCTGCGGCGGCGGGCTCCTCAGCGAGGCGATGGCGCATCGAGGCGCGCACGTCACGGGAATCGACATGGGCGAGGCCCCGTTGGCCGTGGCCCGCCTGCACCAGGAAACCAGCGGCGTGGATGTCACCTATCGTCAGATCAGCGCCGAGGAGATGGCCGCCGAACATCCCGGCGAGTTCGATGTCGTGACATGCCTGGAGATGCTCGAGCACGTGCCCGATCCCGCGGCCGTGGTGCGTGCGTGCGCGACCCTGGTCAAGCCCGGTGGCCACCTGTTCTTCTCGACCATCAATCGCAACCCCAAGGCGTATCTGTTCGCCATCCTCGGCGCCGAGTACGTGCTCCAGCTGCTACCCCGGGGGACCCATACCTATCGCAAGTTCATTCGTCCGGCCGAGTTGTCCGCCTGGTGCCGCGATGCGGGCCTGCGGGTACGTCGCCAGACGGGCTTGACCTACAACCCGTTGACCAAGCGCTATCGACTGACGGCCAATGACGTATCCGTCAACTACATGGTGCACTGCACGCCGGAGTGGACCGGCGCGGGGGACGAGGCATGAGCGACGCGTGGCCCGAGGCATTGCTGTTCGATCTCGATGGCACGCTCGTCGACACCGCGCCCGATCTGGCCTGTGCGACCAATGCCTTGCGGGCGCACCACGGGTTAGAGGCACTGCCCTACGAGGTGATTCGCCCCGAAGTGTCGAATGGCGGTAGTGCCCTGGTGGAGCTCGCGCTCGGACTGGCGCCCTCGCACGCCGATCACGGCGAGGCACGGCGCTTTTTGCTGGAGGCCTACGGGCGCGACGTGGCGCGATACAGCCGCGTGTTTCCCGGGCTGGAGCCGTTGTTACAAGCCTGGGATCGTGCGCGTCGGCCCTGGGGTATCGTGACCAACAAGCCGCGCGCCTACGCCGCGCCGCTGGTCGAGGCGCTGAACCTGACGCATGGGGTGCTGCTGGCCGCGGATGACCTCCCCGTCAAGAAACCCGATCCCGCTCCCCTGCTCGAAGCCGCACGGCGGCTCGGTGTCGCGCCGGGTGACTGCTGGTACATCGGTGATCATTGCCGTGACATGCAGGCCGCGCGTGCGGCAGGCATGTGGGCGGTGGCAGTGCGCTACGGCTACATCGGCGCGAGCGAAACGCCGGACACCTGGCCGGTGGATCGCTGGTTCGAGACCCCGGAAAGCCTGACACGAGCACTGGGCGCCTGATGCGGAGTGCCATCCGCGGACACGGTCAGCTCTTTCTCGGTGCCAGTGCCCGGTTTACCCGGCGACGTGCCCCGGGCGTGAGGTTCGCGGGGGCTGTGCATCGAAAGCCTCACCCGTGCGTTCACGGCTGTCCGGTCCCATCAGCCACAGGTAGGTGGGCATGATCGCGTCGGGCGTGCGCAATGTCGTGGGGTCTTCCTCGGGATAGGCGCGCCGCCGCATGGCGGTACGCGTAGCCCCCGGATTGAGCGTGTTGACGCGGACGCTTGAAGTGCCCGCGAGCTCGTCGGCCAGGAGCTGCATGAAGCCTTCCGTGGCGAACTTGGAGACGGCATAGGCGCCCCACTTCGCCCGCGCCTTCCGTCCGACGCTCGATGACGTCAGGATCACCGAGGCATCGCGCGATGCCTGCAGCAGCGGCAGCAAGGCCTGCGTCATCCAGAGAGGGCCGGTGACGTTGACGTGCATCACGCGCTCCCAGAGTTCGAGATCGTAATCGGCGAAGGGGGCCATGTCGCCGAGCAGGCCGGCGTTATGCAGCAGTCCGTCCAGACGGCCGAATTCCCGGGACAGAGTGCCGGCCAGCTCGTGGTACTCCTTGCTGGTGGCACCTTCGAAATTCAGCGGAAAAATCGCGGGCTGCGGGCCGCCGGCCACTTCGATTTCGTCGTACACCGCCTCGAGCTTGGCCAAGGTGCGCCCCACCAGTATCAGCGTGGCGCCATGTGCGGCAAAGCAGCGCGCCGCGGCACGCCCGATACCGTCACCGGCGCCGGTCACCAGGATCACCCGCCCCTCGAGCAGGTCGGCCGCCGGCTGATAGTCGATATGGCACTCCATAGTTCACCTCCGCCTCGTATCCGTCGGGGGATCAGCTCGGTATGGCCGGCAGCGTTCAGTTGCCGGACTGGTTGAGGAAGTCCTCGGCCATGCTGGCCGCGTTGCTTTCAGGATAGTCGTTGCGTACCCGATCGAGCAGCGAACGGCTTTCATCGGGATGTCCCTGGCGTGCCTTGAGCAGCCCCAGCTTGTACAACGCATCGGGCATCTTGTTGCTTTCGGGGAAATCGTCGATGACCGTCTGGAACGACTTGGCGGCGGCATCCAGCTGCGATTGGGCGGAGTACAGCTCACCCAGCCAATAATGCGCATTGGCACGTAAACTGGAATTCGGGTAGTCGCCGATGAAGTCCTCGAAGGCCTTGATCGCTGCATCGAACTCGCGTGCCTGGACCTTCTGGAAGGCGGCCTGATAGGCATCGCGTCCCTGATCGCCGGTCTGAGCGTCCTGGTCGCCCGTGGCGGATGCCTCTTCCGTGACCGATGCCGCGGCATCAGTGTCGATGGCTTCACGGCGTTGCGAGGCCAGCGTGTCGAGGCGTTTCTCGAGATCCAGGTAACGTTCCTGCGACAGCTGCTTCTGCTGTTCGAGCTGGTAACGGAGCTCCTCGATCTGCCCTCGCAGTTGCTGGATCTCGCGCTGATTGTCCTTCAACTGGTTGAACAGGGCCAGATTGCCGCCCGACTCGCGTGCGGCCGTCTGGTTGTAGAAATTATTGCTCGACTGGTCGGTCAAGTCATCGACCGCGGGCTGGGCCCACACGGACAGCGGGAGCAACAAGGCTCCCGCGCCGCACAGTCTTTTCAGACCGTGTTTCATACGTCACTCCGGCGGCGTGTTAATAAGCGAAGACGACGCGACGATTCTGAGCATAGGACTCTTCATCGTGTCCGCGTACCGCAGGACGCTCTTCGCCATAGCTGACGATCTCGATCTGGGACGCAGAGACGCCTTCCACGGTGAGATACTGCTCGACGGCGCGCGCGCGACGCTCGCCCAGGCCCAGGTTGTATTCACGCGTACCGCGTTCGTCGGCATGGCCTTCCAGCACGACATTCGTGTTGGGATGGCTCTGCAGGTACTCGGCATGCGCGCTCAGCACCGATTCGAACTCGGGACGAATGGTGTCACGGTCGAAGGCGAAATAAATGGTGCGCTGTTCGGGGATGGCGTCACGATCGCTCATCGACGTGCCCGAGGTGCCCTGCCCGTCGCCCATTCCTTGGCTGGACGCCGTGCCTGTACCACCGGCACCAGTCCCTGAGGTGCCATCCATGCTGCCGTCCTGAGTGCCGCCTGTGCTGGAGCACCCGGCGAGAACCGCCAACGACAGGGCGACGGCGAATCCTTTGGCATAGGGTTTGAATTGCATTGTTTTCTCCTTACTTGGAAATCGAATGACACATTACGCGGGTTAGTCCAAAAAGGGAGACCATGCGGGTTCCCGCACGTCGCCCTGCGGCGATGGCAGACGGAAAGATGCGCTGCCATCGGCCGATACCGCCCCCAGCACGCCGCGCGTTCCTTCCTGGGTGGCGAAGATTACCATGGTGCCGTTCGGCGCAACACTGGGCGACTCGTCCCAATCGGAATCGGTGAGAATCGTCATGCGATCGGTATCCAGATCCTGACGCGCCACGTGATAGCCCGAGTCGTCACGCGTCACCATGAAGATCGCGTCTCCATCCGGGCTGAAACGACCACGTGAATTGTAGCTGCCGGTGAAGGTGAGGCGTTCGGCCCGCCCGCTGCCCAGGTCGTAGCGATAGATCTGCGGGTTGCCGCTGCGGTCGGACGTGAAGATCAGGCTGCGGCCGTTCGGGGCCCATTCGGGCTCGGTGTCGATGGCGTCGCTTTGCGTCAGGCGCCGCAGATCGCGGGACGCGATGTCCATGACATAGATTTCCGGCTGGCCGTCCTTGGACAGCGACATCGCCAGTTTGCGACCGTCTGGCGACCAGGCCGGCGCACCGTTGATGCCCTCGAACGAGGTCAGACGGACACGCTGGCCGGTGGCGAGATTCTGCACATAGATGCCGGGGCGCCCGGTTTCGAAAGACACGTACGCCAGCTTGCCGCCATCCGGTGACCAGGCCGGTGACAGGATGGGTTCGTCCGAGGACAGGATTTGCTGGCTATTGTGGCCATCGGCATCGGCGACGCTGAGGGCATAATCGATGTCATCGCCGACGCCGCTGGCGGTGACGTACGCGATGCTGGTGGAAAATGCCCCGCGAATGCCGGTGATTTCCTCGAAAATCTGATCGCTGATGTAATGCGCGCTGTCGCGCAGCTGGTCGCGACTCGAGGTCACGACCTCGCCGAGCATGCGGTTTTGGCCATTCACGTTGAGCAGTTCGTACTGGATCCGGTATTCACCGCCCTGGTTGTCGATCTTGCCGACGACCAGATAGTCGCTGTCCAGCTGCTGCCAATCCTGATAGTGAACCTCTTCACTACTGCTCGGACGGGAAATCAGCGACTCCCGCGGCAGCGGCTCGAAACGGCCGCTACGCTCGAGGTCGTTGCTGACGATGCGCGAGACGTTTTCGGGAAGATCGTCGCCATTGGCCATGGGAACGATGGCGATGGGAATCGCCTGATCGCTTCCCTTGGTGATCTCGATGGTGAGTTCGGCATGCGCCATGCCGGCACACAGCATTAACAGCAACGAAGCTGCCCACAGATTGAGTCGTTTCATCAGCGGATGTCCTCTGGGTTGAAGTCCAGATTGAATTCACGGAACTGACGTTGTACCGAGGCGTCGAGTTCACTCATTTCACGAAACGGTGCAGCTCTTTCGACGGCGTTGATCACCGAGCGGTCGAAGGCCGCATCGCCACTGCTTTGCGTGATGGTGGCTCCCACCAGTTCGCCCGTGGGCAATAGCTGAATGCGCACGATGGCCCGCAATTGTCGCGATGCACTGGGTGGCAGGTTCCAGCTTTGCTCGACGTAGCGACGCACCAGGTTCTTGAAGCCATTGGCAGCCTCTCGGGCCTGCTCGGCATTGGCGATGGATTGCTGTTCCTCGCTGATCATGCTTTCCAGAGAAGAGGCATTGGCCTGGGCGGCCCGTTCGGCAAGTTCTCTCTGCCGCGCCGCCTCGGCCTCTTCCTGCTGGCGCTTGCGCTCCGCTTCGGCCTGGCGTTCGGCCTCTTCCTGCTGGCGCTTGCGCTCCGCTTCGGCCTGGCGTTCGGCTTCTTCCTGCTGGCGCTTGCGCTCCGCTTCGGCCTGGCGTTCGGCTTCTTCCTGCTGACGCTTGCGCTCCGCTTCGGCCTGGCGTTCGGCTTCTTCCTGCTGACGCTTGCGCTCCGCCTCGGCCTGGCGCTCGGCCTCTTCCTGCTGGCGTTGACGCTCCGCCTCGGCCTGGCGTTCGGCTTCTTCCTGCTGGCGCTGGCGTTCCGCCTCGGCTTCCGCGCGGGCTTGCGCGGCGCGTTCGGCCTCTTCCTGCAAGCGCTGTGCCTCTGCTCGGGCTTGTTCCACCGCGGTGTCCGATACCTCCGGGACGCTGGTCTCGTCCGGTTCGCTGGGGGCTTCTTCGTTCGTGTCGGGCGCGGGCGGCTCGTCCGGCGTTTGCTCCTCGGCCTGCGAGGCGGCAGGCGCGGATTCCTCGGTTTGCTGAGGCTGATCCGTCGCCGTTTCGGCGCGCACCAAGGTGGCTTGTACCACCGATGACGACGTGGGTTCGGGCTCGCTGGCAGGCCATTTGATGATGGTCAACAACAGCGCCGCGACATGCACGCCAATCGCCAGTAGCGTGGGCCACCCATAGCCTACACGGCGTTCACGTTTCGCCATGTCGACTCCTCACTGTTCACTGGACGGGGGCTCGGAGATCAGCCCGACATTGCCCACGCCAGCGCCTTGCAATGTGCTCATCAGCGTCACGACCTGACCATAGGATACATTGCGGTCACCCCGCACCATGACCGGTGTATCGGGACGACGACTCAGCATGGCGGTAACCTGCTCACCGAGCTTGTCGAGCGCGACCGGCGTCTCTTCGTCACCCAGCGAGATGTAATATTGCCCCTCGCGATCCACCGACACGATCAACGGCTCCCGCTCGTCGGTGTCGATGGGCTCGGACGTGACCTGCGGCAGCTCGACGTTGACGCCCTGGTTGAGCATGGGGGCGGTGATCATGAAGATCACCAGCAGTACCAGCATCACGTCGATGAAAGGCACGACATTGATTTCGCCCATGGGCTTGCGCCGCTGGCGGCGATGATAGGATCCGTACATGCTTCCTCCCTCAGGATGCCGCGCGTTCGCTGCGTCCCTGCAGGTTTCGATGCAGGATGGCGTGGAATTCCTCGGCGAAGTTTTCGTATTTGCCGAGAAGCCTCGTCGCATGGGCAGAAAGCCGGTTGTAGAAAATCACGGCGGGGATCGCGGCGAACAGCCCCATGGCCGTGGCTACCAGCGCTTCCGCAATCCATGGCGCGACCGTGGAAAGCGTGGCCTGCTGGGCCATGGACAGGCTCTGGAACGAGCCCATGATGCCCCATACGGTACCGAAAAGACCGATGTAGGGGGTGGCCGAGGCCACGGTAGCCAGGAAGGTCAGATGCAGCTGCAGACGATCTTCTTCGCGGGACAGCGCGACCCGTTGACCGCGCTGCACCCCTTCGAGAACCGCCTCGGTACTCTGGGTCTTGGCCATCAGGCGGTTGAACTCGCGGAAACCGGAGCGGAAGACGTGTTCCGCGCCGAGCGATTCCTGCTCGGCGGGCAGTTCGCGATAGAGTTCATTGAGATCCACGCCGGACCAGAAGCGATCCTCGAAGTCCCGATAGGCCTTTTCGGCACGCCGCAGGGCGAAGCCGCGCTGGAAAATCACGATCCAGGAGGCGACGGAAGCCGCCAGCAGAAGAAGCATGACCAACTGAACGACCAGGCTGGCGTTCATGATCAGATGCGGGATGGACATGGAGTCGTTCACGGCAGTCCTCGTGTCGCTTTGAGAGTTCGTTTCGCTTGGTTATCCGAGCATGACGGAATGCAGGGCATCCGGCCAACGCACGGGTTTTAGCCGAGAGGCCTCGAGGCAGACGATGTCCACCCGAGCCTCGCACAATCGTTCCCCGCGACGTGTCACTGTCTGTTCGAATGTCGCGCGACAGGCAGTGGATTCGACGACATCGGCACTGACGTGCAATTCGTCGTCGAGATGGGCGGGCTTGGCATAACGGCACTCCAGGCGATGCACGACCAACTGGATACCCTGGCCCAGCAAGTCACGCTGGGTCAGGCCGTGGTGGTTGAGCCACTCGCTGCGTGCCCGCTCCATGTATTTGAGATAATTGACGTAATAGACGATGCCCCCGGCATCGGTGTCTTCGATGTACACCTTTACCGTATGCGTGAAGTCGCTCATGCGTCGCTTTCTCCGGGGGGCGTGAGGGGAACGGCCGTCGCGACGGCGTCGGTCGGCGTCAAGCCGAAATGTTCATAGGCCGAGCGAGTGACCACACGCCCGCGCGCCGTTCGCATCATGAAGCCCTGCTGGATCAAGTACGGCTCTAGGACATCCTCGATCGTGTCGCGTTCCTCGCTGATGGCCGCGGCGAGACTGTCGACCCCCACGGGGCCACCGTCGAATTTCTCGATCATCGCCATCAGCAGGCGCCGATCCATGTGATCGAGCCCGTGGCGATCGACGTGCAGCATGTTGAGCGCCTGGTCGGCGATGGCCGCGGTCAGCCGGCCATCGCCACGCACTTCGGCGAAGTCACGCACACGACGCAACAGGCGATTGGCGATACGCGGCGTGCCCCGCGCGCGCCGGGCGATTTCGGCGGCACCGTCGCGCTCGGCGTCGACGCCCAGCAAGTGAGCCGAGCGCACGACGATCTCGGTGAGTTCCTCGACGGCGTAGAACTCGAGGCGCTGGACGATACCGAAGCGGTCGCGCAGCGGCGACGTGAGCAAGCCGGCGCGTGTCGTGGCGCCGACCAGCGTGAAGGCCGGCAGGTCCAGCTTGATGGAGCGCGCCGCGGGCCCCTCCCCGATCATGATATCGAGCTGGTAGTCCTCCATCGCCGGGTAAAGCACTTCCTCGACGGAAGCGGGCAGACGATGGATCTCGTCGATGAACAGGACGTCGCCGGCCTGGAGGTTGGTCAGCATGGCGGCCAGGTCGCCCGCGCGTTCGAGCACGGGGCCGGAGGTCGACTTGATATCGACATCCATCTCGGCGGCGATGATATTGGCCAGCGTGGTCTTGCCCAGGCCGGGCGGGCCGAAGACGAGGGTGTGGTCGAGGCTGTCGCCCCGCTTGCGCGCGGCGCTGATGAAGATATCCAGCTGCTCGCGGACGCGGGGCTGGCCGATGTACTCGGCAAGACGACGCGGACGAATGGCATGATCCACGTGCACCTCGCTGCCTTGAGGTTGCGCCGCGATCAAACGGTCGGTGTCGATCATTCGCGGTCCTTAGCCAGCCAGCTTGCGGGCCAGCGCAGCTTTGATCAGGCCCTCTGTCGAGAGGCCGTCATCGAGCCCGGACAGCATGCGCGAGGCTTCGGTGGGTTTGTAGCCCAAGGCCACCAGCGCCGATTCGGCATCGGCCTGGGGATCGGGCGCGGCAGTCGTCGGCGAGGCGCCCAGCTCGAGAGCGTGCAGCCCGTTTTCCTGCTCGAGCTGCCAGTGCGGAAAGCGGTCGCGCATTTCCACCACCAGCCGCTCGGCGGTTTTCTTGCCGACACCCGGCAGGCGCGTCAGCGCCTTGATGTCATCTTCCATGACGCAGCGGATGAAGGCTTCCTGGTCCATGCCCGAGAGAATCGCCAGCGCCAGCTTGGGGCCGACACCATTGACCTTGATCAGGGCACGGAACAGTTGCCGCTCGTCGCCTCGCGCGAAGCCGTAGAGGAGATGCGCGTCCTCGCGCACCGCCAGATGCGTATGCAGCTGAACTTCCTCGCCTGGCCCCGGCAGGGCCAGCAAGGTGGTCATGGAAGTTTCCAGCTCATAGCCGACACCGCCGACATCGACCACGATCCACGGCGGTTGTTTCTCCAGCAGGGTGCCACGCAAGCGTCCGATCATGCACATCAAATCCTTCGATTGACTGGCTTGACACTATACTGATCCACCCCGCGACTGACCAGCGCCCGACGCAGCCCGCCTCAGCTCGGGCGGTAGTCACGCCAACGCTGGCGCGACCCGCTGCGACGGCGCCCTCGCGAGGGCGGCAACGAACGTCCCTGGCGCGCGTAGGCATGCGTCAAGGCGATGGCCAGCGCATCGGCCGCATCGGCCTGCGGCACGCCATCGAGCCCCAGGATCGCGGTGACCATGTGCTGTACCTGCTCCTTGGTCGCCGCACCGGTACCGGTGACGGCCTGCTTGATCTGGGTGGGGGCGTACTCGAATACCTCGAGGCCATGGTTGGCGGCGCAGACGATCGCCGTGCCGCGTGCCTGGCCCAGCTTGAGCGCGGAGTCGGCGTTCTTCGACATGAAGACCTGCTCGATGGCGATCTCGTGCGGGCGATGCAGGCCGATCAGCTCGCCGATGCCGGCATAGACTTGCGCGAGCTTCTGGGCCAGCTGGTCGCTCTTGATGCGGATGCAGCCGCTGGCCACGTAGCGAGGAGTGGGCGTGGCGACATCGACGACGCCATAGCCGGTGATGCGCGAGCCGGGGTCGATGCCCAGCAGGATGGTCGCCGAGCCCTCGCCCGTCACTCGAGTTCCGCCATGACGGCGTCCGAGAAATCGGCGTTGGAGTAGACGTTCTGCACGTCGTCGAGATCCTCGAGCATGTCGAACAGCTTGAGGACCTTGCGCGCCGTCTCGACATCGTCGATCGACGTGTAGTTGTCGGGGTAGAGGCCCACGTCGCTGGCGACGGGCTCGATATCCGCCTCGAGCAGCGCGTCCTTCACCGCGCCGAAGCGCTCCGGCGAGGTCACGACCTCCAGCGTGCCGTCGGCTTGCGTGACGATGTCCTCGGGCTCGGCGGCCAGCGTGGCCTCCATCGCCGTTTCCTCGCTGACACCCTCGGGCAAGGTCAGTCGCCCCTGCTTATGGAACATGAACGCCACCGACCCCGAGGTGCCGAGATTGCCGCCGTTCTTGCTGAAGGCATGCCGCACGTCGGACACCGTGCGATTGCGATTGTCGGTCATGCATTCGACCAGCACGGCGACCCCCTCGGGGCCGTAACCCTCGTAGACGGTCTCCTCCATCTCGTCGCCGTCGGTATTGCCGGCGCCGCGCTCGATGGCGCGCTGGATGGTGTCCTTGGTCATGTTGTTGGCCAGCGCCTTGTCGATGGCAGCACGCAGGCGGGGGTTGTCCGCCACTTCACCGCCGCCCTGGCGGGAAGCAACGGTCAGTTCACGGATCAACTTGCTGAAGATCTTGCCGCGTTTGGCATCTTGGGCGGCCTTGCGGTGCTTGATGTTCGCCCATTTACTATGGCCTGCCATGTCGACGTCACTCCTTGGAAATACAGGCGTTCGCGGTTTGCAGGACACCCGGCGCCCGAGGGGCGCCGGGACAACGAGAAGGACGCAGGACGTGCGGCCTCCGTCAGACGTCGCCGTTGTTCTGCGCCTTTTGACGCAGGCGAATGTTGAGCTCCTTGAGCTGCTCGGCACTGACCTCGCCCGGGGCGTCGGTCATCAGGCAAGCCGCGCTTTGCGTCTTGGGGAAAGCGATCACTTCGCGAATCGTTCTGGCACCGCTCATCAGCATGACCAGCCGGTCGAGGCCGAAGGCCAGGCCACCGTGGGGCGGCGCACCGAACTTGAGGGCATCGAGCAGGAAGCCGAATTTCTCGTCGGCCTCTTCCTCGCCGATGCCCAGCACCTCGAAGACCGCACGCTGCATCGTCTGGTCATGAATACGGATCGAGCCGCCGCCCAGCTCGGTGCCGTTGAGGACCATGTCGTAGGCCCGCGACAGCGCATTGGCGGGGTCCGCCTTGAAGGCTTCCGGCGTGCACGACGGCGCGGTGAACGGATGGTGCAAGGCGGCCAGACGACCGTTGTCGTCGGCTTCGAACATGGGGAAGTCGACGACCCACAACGGCGCCCACGCCTGGGTGTAGAGGTCGAGGTCCTCGCCCAGCTTGACGCGCAGGGCTCCCAGCGCCTCATTGACGATGCGTGCCTTGTCGGCACCGAAGAAGATGATGTCGCCATCCTCGGCGCCCACCCGGTCGAGCAACGACTCGATGATGTCTTCCATGAACTTGACGATCGGCGACTGCAGCCCCTGGATGCCCTTGGCACGCTCGTTGACCTTGATCCAGGCCAGCCCCTTGGCGCCGTAGATATTCACGAAGTCCGTGTAGGCGTCGATTTCCTTGCGCGACAGCGTGGCGCCACCGGTGACCTTGAGCGCCGCCACGCGGCCGTCATCGGCCTTGGCCGGACCGGAGAACACCTTGAAGTCGACACCCTGCATCAGGTCGTCGACGTCGACCAGTTCCAGCGGAATACGCAGGTCCGGCTTGTCGGAGCCATAGCGATTCATCGCTTCGCTGTAGGGCATCTTCGGAAATGCCGGCAGTTCGACATCGAGCACGTCCTGGAACAGGCGACGGATCATGTCTTCGGTGAGGGACATGATGTCGCTTTCCTCGACGAACGATGCCTCGAGGTCGATCTGCGTGAATTCGGGCTGACGATCGGCGCGCAGGTCCTCGTCACGGAAACACTTGGCGATCTGGTAGTAGCGATCGAACCCCGAGACCATCAGCAATTGCTTGAACAGCTGCGGCGACTGCGGCAAGGCGAAGAACTCGCCGGCGTGGGTACGGCTGGGCACCAGGTAGTCGCGCGCGCCTTCCGGCGTGGCGCGTGTCAGGATCGGCGTCTCGATGTCGAGGAACCCCTGGCCCTCGAGATAGGCACGCACGCTGTGCGTGATGCGCGAGCGCAGGCGCAGCTTGTCGATCATCTCCGGACGGCGCAGATCGATGTAGCGATGCTTGAGGCGAATTTCCTCGCCGACCTTGCCGTGCTCGTCGAGCTGGAACGGCGGTGTCGCGGCGGTGTTGAGCACCTCCACGTCCTTGGCCAGCACCTCGATCATGCCGGTCGGCATGTGGGCATTCTGCGTGCCCTCGGGGCGCAGGCGAATGCGTCCGCGAATGCGCAGCACGAACTCGTTGCGGGCGCGATCGGCATTGGCGAACGCCTCGGGCGTATCGGGGTCGACGACGACCTGGGCGATGCCATCGCGGTCGCGAAGGTCGAGGAAAATCACCCCCCCGTGATCGCGACGACGATGCACCCAGCCGCACAATGCGACTTCCTCGTCCACCAAGGTTTCGTTCAACTGACCGCAATAGTGACTGCGCATGTCTGATCCTGTTTCGTTGCTTGTCTCATGGGGCGATTCGGCGCCGCCCGTACGGCGCCGAATGCGTCAGGCCGGCGTCTTGCCGCCGGTATCGGCAGGGGCGGACGTGGCACCGCCGTCCCCTGCCAGATTGCGCTTTTGCCCCGATTTGAAATCGGTTTCGTACCAGCCGCCACCGGCCAGGCGAAAGCCGGCCGCGGATATCAAGCGTGACAACTCGGCGCGCTCGCAGCTCGGGCAATCGGTCAACGCGGCAGCACTGACTTTTTGCAGCTTTTCCAGGCGATGGCCACAGGCCTTGCACTCATACTCGTAGATGGGCATGGTTCTCACCATTCATGTCATCAAGAAAGCGCCCGCGCGCCACTCGCGCGGTGGCAGGGATATAGGGCCGGAGATCGCACTTTCCAAGCCTCTCTCGAAAGCCGCACATTATAGCGTGTAGCGGCACCCGACGGGCAAGGCGTATCCACGTTCGATATCATTGCCCCCGTTACCCTGCCCTCGGGCGCTCCTGTCTCCCGAAAAGAAAAAGGACGTTGCATGAAAGCCGTGATTCTCGATGCCGCCACCCTGGGCGACGACATAGACCTCACGCCTCTGCACGAGGCGGTGGACACGCTCGAGGTCCATGCACACACCGCGCGCGAGGAACGCCAGGCGCGCCTTGCCGGCGCCACCGTGGCGCTCACCAACAAGGTCGTCATCGATGCCGAATTGATCGACGCCCTGCCCGATCTCGAACTGATCTGTGTGCTGGCCACGGGCACCAACAATATCGACATGCAAGCCGCCAAGGCCCGTGGCATCGAGGTGCGCAATGTCACGGCCTACGGCACGGCCAGCGTGGCCCAGCATACGTTGATGCTCATGCTGGCGCTGGCCAACCGTCTCCCCCTTTACATGCGCGACGTCGCCGCCGGGCGCTGGAACGACAGCCCCATGTTCTGCCTGCTCGACCACCGCACCCTGCAACTGGCCGGCAAGCACCTCGTCATCGTCGGACACGGCGAACTCGGACGTGCCGTGGCCCATCTGGCCGAGGCGTTCGGCATGCGCGTCACCTTCGCCGCGCGCCCCGGCAATGAAGCGCACGACTCACGCCCCGCCCTGGCGTCCCTGGCGGGAGAACTCGATGTGCTCAGCCTGCATTGCCCGCTGAACGACGAGACGCGTCACCTCGTGGATGCCGACATGCTGGCACGGTTCAAGCCAGGTGCCTTGCTGCTCAATTGCGCACGGGGCGGTATCATAGATGAAAGCGCCGCGCTGGACGCGCTACGCAACGGTACCTTGGGAGGCCTGGGCGTCGACAGTCTGCCCGACGAGCCGCCGCGCGAGGGGCATGCACTCATCGACGCGCTGCAGGAAGGCCATAACCTCATCGTGACGCCGCACAGTGCGTGGATCTCGCCGGAAGCGCGTGCCAACGTCGTGCGTCTGACCGTCGACAACCTGCGCCACTGGCTCGCCTCGCGCGCTTGATCCAGGAGGCTAAAGGCCAGGAGCTTGCATGCTTTACAATTACGGTTCCATCAACATCGACCATGTCTACCGCGTCAGCCATCTGGTGAGACCCGGTGAAACGCTGTCGAGTCAGAGCTATACCCAGGTGCTGGGCGGGAAAGGCGCCAATCAATCGCTGGCCATGGCACGTGCGGGCGGCGAGGTCACGCACTGGGGACGTCTCTCGCAAAGCGATCGCTGGGCGCTTGAGACCCTTGCCCGCGCCGGCGTCAACACCTCGCTCATCGAACTCACCGCCGATGCCAGCGGGCACGCCATCATCCAGGTCGACGATCACGCCGAAAACGCCATCATTCTCAACCCGGGCGCCAATCACGGCTTCAGCGAGCGTCATATCGAGGCCTTGATGACCTCGGTGCAGCCAGGCGACTGGCTGCTGCTGCAGAACGAATGCAACGCCCTGGGCACCGTCATGACGCTGGCCGCGCGCCACGGCATGCGCATCGCGTTCAATCCCGCGCCGCTCGGTGCCAACGTGCATTCGCTGCCGCTGGAACTGTGCCAGGTGCTGTTTCTCAATCGAGGCGAGGCGGCGGCCTTGGCGGGGCTCGAAGACAATGCCGAGGTCGACGCACTCCTGGACGTGCTGTCACGACGGTTGCCCGACGTCGAGCTGGTGCTGACCCTGGGGCGCGATGGCGTCTGCTATCAGTGGGGCGAGCAGCGTCTGGCCTTGCCCGCCCTGCCGGTCGAAGCGGTCGACACGACCGCCGCCGGCGACACCTTCATCGGTTATTTCATGGCCGCCCGCCAGCGCGAAGCGTCCATCGATACGTGTCTGCGCGAAGCCAGCGCCGCCGCTGCATTGTGCGTACAGCGAGCCGGTGCCGCGCCCAGCATTCCGCTGGCCAGCGACGTCGCGGCGTCCTTCCATGAATAACCGTCGAGGCAGCGTATGACGCCTCTGAAATCCGTTTCTGGAGTCTCCTGTACAGCAAAAGGATTCGCATGACCGTTCCACTGATTTTCGATACCGACCCCGGCGTCGATGATGCCCAGGCCATCGCCATTGCGCTGGCACATCCCGAGATCGAGCTGCTGGGCATGACCACGACCTATGGCAATGTCGACATCGACACCGCCACCCACAACGCCCTGCTGCTGGCCGAGCTCGCCGGCCAGCGAGTCCCCGTCGCACAAGGCGCCGCAGGGCCGCTGGTCAAGCCCAAGCACCCGGCACCGACGCATATACACGGCGACAACGGACTCGGCAACCATGCGCTGCCCGACGCACAGGGACATGCCGAGACGATCTGCGCCGCCCAGTTCATCGTCGAGCAGGTGAACGCCCGTCCGGGCGAGATCACGCTGGTCGCCGTCGGCCCTCTGGGCAATCTGGCGGCGGCATTGCAACTCGATCCGGGCATCGTCGATCGGGTCAAGCAGGTCGTGGTCATGGGGGGCTCGATTCGCGAGGGTGGCAATGTCACGCCCGTCGCCGAAGCCAATATTTTCAACGATCCACACGCGGCGGCACGGGTGCTGACGGCGGGCTGGCCGCTGACCCTCGTGGGACTGGACGCCACGCATCGCTGCGTCCTGGGGCCCGCGCACATGGACAGGATCGCTGCCGCGCAAGGCAGGCTCGGGGAGGTGCTGGCGGGCAGTTATGCGTTCTATCGCGCGTTTTACCGCAATGCACTCGATATCGACGGGTGCTGTCCGCATGACAGCTGCGCCCTGGCCTGGCTGATGCGGCCGGAACTCTTCACCAGCGTGCGCGGCCACTTGAGCGTCGTGACCGAGGGGGATGCCGAGGGCCAGACGCTGTTCGCCCCGCAGGAGCGTGCCTTCATCGACCCGCGCTGGTCGCGCACGCCCCTCGTCGAGGTGTGCATGAACGCCGACGGCGACGCTGTCGTCGCGTGGATCGTCGACACCCTGACGGCCTGACGGTCGTCAACCGAGCTCGAACGTGCCGGGTGGTGGATCCTCGGCCTGCTCGCATTCGACATGCGTGACCCGTGACGCTGGCGGCCCTTGCCATAGCCAGCGCACGACACGATCCACCGCCGACGACTCGCCGCACAAGAGCACTTCGACGCGACCGTCGGGAAGGTTCCGAGCGTAGCCGGTCACACCGGCGGTCAGCGCCTGATCGCGGGTGGCCGCGCGAAATCCCACGCCCTGCACGCGTCCGGTCACCCAGGCCTTGAGACACCGATCATGCATGGCTCTCTCCTTCACCGTTCTTGTTTCCGCCCAGGGCGGTGTTGCCCTGGGCATCGATCAGTTCGCGCTTGACCAGTACCGCCGAGTTGCGCGGCACCACGCGCTTGCCGCGAGCCTCGAGATGGGTTCGGGTGAAGGCGGCACCGTAGAGCAGGATCAACGAGCTGTAGTAGACCCACAGCAAGATCAGCACCACCGACCCCGCCGCGCCGTAGGTCGATGCCGTGGCAGTATAGGCAAGGTACGCGGCAATGCCGTAACGGCCGATCGCGAACAGTACCGCCGTGACGATGGCGCCGACCATAACATCCCGCCAGCTGACCACGACATCCGGCAGGACCTTGAAGATCGCAGCGAAGAACAAGGCGATCACCGCCAGCGAGACGATGAACTCGGCGCCTCCGAGCAGTGCATTGACGCCCGGCACCCAGTCGCTGGCATACATGAAGAAGGCCCTCAGGAGCACGCCCAGCACCAGTGACACCATGAGGATGAAACCGACCGCCAGGACCACCGTGAGCGACAGCATGCGTTGCTTGATGAACAGCAGAACGCTGTTGCGATCGGGGCGTGCCGTGACCCCCCAGAGGGTGTTGAGCGAAAACTGCATCTGCGCGAACACCGTCGTCGCCCCTACCACCAGGGCCCCTATCCCGAGCAGGGTCGGCAACAGGCCGGAACTCTCGAGACGCGACTGGGCGACCGCCTGCTGCACCGCCATGGCGGCATCCTGACCCATGGTGTCCTGCAACTGGGCGACGATCTGCCCCTGAGCCGCTTCTTCTCCCAATATCAGGCCTATCACGGTCACGGCAATGATGATGGTCGGCGCCAGTGAAAACAGCGTATAGAACGCCAGGGAGCCGGCGTAACTGAACGCATTGTGCTCCAGCCACAATTTTCCGGCGTTGCCAACGATACGGCCCCAATAGCGGGGAGAGAGATTGATCACGGACACTCCTTGTCGAAAAGAGGATGGCTTGGCATGCAATGGCCATGCTGCATCAGCATAGCGTAACGCGATAGGGGCCTGCTCCGCGTGTTGCAGCGCCTCGACCCTCTGCTCATAATGACGCGGCCCGTTGCAGGAGCCTTCATGTCCAACGCCACTTCGATGCCCACCACGCCGGAATCCGTTTACGCCTTCGACTGCCTCGTCTTCATCGGGCGCTTCCAGCCCCCGCATCATGGCCACCTGACCGTGATTCGCGAGGCCTTGCGTCAAGCACGCCAGGTGATCGTCATGGCAGGCTCCGCCTGGCAGGCGCGTTCGCTGCGCAACCCCTGGCGCTTCGAGGAGCGTCGCGACATGCTCCGCGCGTGTTTCGATGACGAAGACAACGCCCGACTGGAAATCACGCCGTTGCTGGATGCGCTCTACAACGATGACGTATGGGTGCGCGATGTGCAGCGCCACGTCCGCGATGTCGTCATCCCCCAGCAGGGACACCTGCCGCGCATCGGGCTGATCGGAGCCAGCCGCGGCCAGTCGAGCTATTACCTCTCGCTGTTTCCCCAGTGGGAATCGGTGAGCGTGCCGCCGGTCAGCGATGTCTCGGCCAGCCAGATCCGCGATGCACTGTTCCGGGGGCCGGCCTCGGCCCAGGCCCATCTGGCACGGGGTCAGGCCAATGGCCTGCCGCCGGCCGTCAACGACGCCTTGCAGCGCTTTCTGGCAACCTCGGCCTGCGAGCAGCTATGGGAAGAACAACGGCTGTTCGAGCAATACCGCGAGGCCTGGGCGGATGCGCCCTACCCGCCCGTTTTCGTGACCGTCGACGCCGTCGTGGTGCAATCCGGTCATGTGCTGCTGGTGGAGCGCCGCGCCGCGCCCGGCAAGGGATTGCTGGCCCTGCCCGGTGGCTTCATCCAGCCCCAGGAGCGCTTGCTGGACGCCTGCCTGCGTGAATTGCGCGAGCGGGTGCGTCTCAAGATCCCCGAAGCCGTTCTCAAGGGGTCGTTACGCGGTCAACGGTTGTTCGACGAGCCGCATCGCAGCTGGCGTGGACGCACCCTGGCGCAGGCCTTTTACTTCGCGTTGCGCCCCGAACAGCGCCTCCCGCGGCTCAAGCCCTCGCCCAGCGGCGAACATGCGCACTGGGTGGCACTGGCCGATCTCGATCCCGAAACCCTGTTCGAGGATCACTTCTTCATCATACAAAACTTTCTGGGCCTGCCGGCGGGCATGGCCACGCCCTGAGCGCCTCGCGCCCTCCTCGTCCGGCCCAGGGCGATACCGCTCGGGACGTTACGCCTGGAGGAAATCGCGCGGCAGCTTCATCATCTGCCGCCAGAGCTTCTCGACACCGGGCTTGTGCACCAGCGAGCAGCGATAGAGGCGAATTTCCAGCGGGATGTCCCACTGCGTGCCCCCCGCGCGAACCAGGCGCCCCGAGGCCAGTTCCTCGCGAATGCAGAAATCGGGGATCCATGCCATGCCCACGCCTTGCAGCGCCATGCCCTTGAGCCCTTCCGCCATGGCGGTCTCGTAGACGGTCTTCAGGCGCATTCGCAGCGGATCGTTCTTGAGCAGCATGCGCACGCTACGTCCCAGGAAAGCCCCCTGGGTGTAGGCGAGGAAGGGAACGCCTGCCGTATCGTCATCCAGCGAGAAGCGCGGAGCGCCGTCGGTATCCGGCACGCAGACCGGCAGCATGTTGACCTGGCCGATGGAAAACGACGGAAAGGCCTCGGCATCGAGCTGCATGCTGGCATAGGGATCGTAGTACGCCAGCATCAGGTCGCAGTTCCCCTCGCGCAGCACGTGGATCGCATCGCCGACGTTCATGGCCACCAGTCGTGTGGGCAGTTCGCCGACGCCTTTCTGCAGGCGCGAAATCCAGTGCGGAAAAAAGGTCAGCGCCAGGGAGTGCGCGGCGACGATATCGAGCGCTTCGTTGGCCATCGACAGACCGCGCAGATGCGCGAGGCATTCGCTCAACTGCTCGACCATGCTGCGCGCCGTGACCAGGAACAACTGCCCTTCCGGTGTCAGACCGATGGGCGTCGTGGAGCGGTCGACCAGCGTTGCGCCTACGGCCTGCTCCAGGGAGCGAATGCGACGACTGAAGGCCGGCTGCGTGACGTGACGTTGCCGTGCCGAGGCGGAAAAGCTGCGGGTATTGGCGAGGGCGACGAAATCTTCGAGCCACTTGGTTTCAAGGTTCACCGGCACTCCTGATCACGGCGGGCATGGTGGATGGATGACATGGACCTGGCGATGCGACGTCGTCATGCTTCACTCATTGTATCGGAGCCAGCAAATAGGCGGCGCGCGAGACCAGCTTGCGCCATGCAGGCCTGTCGTCGAGTTCCTGCAGCGTGACCTCGCGACATGATTCGAAATCGTGCAGCAGCATGGTCTCGACATCGTGTGCGAAGGCCGCGTCGGGAATATAGGCAGTGATCTCGAAATTGAGCCGAAACGAGCGATTGTCGAGATTGACCGATCCCAGCAGCGCGGTATGGTCGTCGACCAGCACCGCTTTCTGATGCAAGAAGCCCGGCTGGTAGCGAAAGATCCGTACGCCATGACGGATCATCTCCGGCAAGAAAGAAAAGGCCGAGAGAAAGACCAGCAGATGATCGGGACGCTCCGGGATCATCACTCTCACGTCGACGCCGCGCAACGCCGCCAGCTTCAGTGCGTCCTGCACCCCCTGGTCGGGGACGAAATAGGGGCTGGTCACCCAAAGGCGCTCGTGCGCCCCGTGGATCACGTGCTGGATCAACAGGCTGGCTGTCTCGCAGCGGTCCGCGGGGCCCGAGGGGACGATGACCACATGCTGGCATTCGTTACAGGTGACCGAGGGCTCCCACTCCAGCGACAGAATGTCGCCGGTCGCCCAGTACCAGTCCTCCCAGAAGGCTTCCTGCAACCCCATCACGCTCGGGCCGGTCAGCTTGAGATGCGTATCGCGCCAGGGTCCGTATCGCGGGACGCGCCCCAGGTACTCGTCGGCCACGTTGAAGCCGCCCGTCCATCCTTCCCGTCCATCGACGACCAGGATCTTGCGGTGGTTGCGGAAATTGATCTGGAAGCGATGACGCCATCCACGCGAGGAGTTGAAGGCCGTGACCTCGACGCCCGCTTCCGACAGTTCGCGCAGGTAGCCTCCGGACAGGCTGCGGCTGCCGATTTCATCGTAAAGCAGGCAGACGCGAACGCCGCGCTCGGCTTGCTGGATCAAATGCTGCTTGAACAGCGTGCCGATTTCATCGGCGCGGAAGATGAAGAACTGGACGAGGATGTACTCTCGCGCCGAATCGATCCCTGCCAACAGGCTCTTGAAGGTCGCTTCACCGTCGATGAGCAATTCCGCCCGATTGCCGGTACTCATGGGCATCATCGCCAGACGCTCCACTGCCTGGATGCGGGCGACATCATGCGAGGGACGCGAGAAATAAGGCTCCAGACGCGGCCGGAAGCGTAACAGCACCTGACGCAATACGCTGTCACGCTCACCGCGCGCAGAGGTGTAACCGTAGAAACGGGGGCGGCCGAAAATCCAGTAGATGGGCACCGCCAGATAAGGGAACGTCAGCAACGTGACGATCCAGGCCACGGCGCCCTGCGAGGTACGGCTCGACATCAGCGCCATGAGCGCGGACAGCACACCCAGCACATGGATGACAACGATCAGGATGCCAATTACCCCGGATGTCATGATGGCGCCTCCCTGGCCCCTCGCAATCGCTCGGCGGCTAAAAATCAGGCCCCGCGAGTGCGGGGCCTGGCACGAGTGATCATCTCACGCTTCAGGCGCTCGCGGCGATGATCTCTTTCCACTTGGCGGGCCCCGTCTGATGAACGGACTCTCCGCGACTGTCCACGGCCACGGTGACGGGCATGTCTTCCACGTCGAACTCGTAGATCGCTTCCATGCCCAGATCTTCGAAGGCTACCACGCGGGATTTCTTGATCGCCTGGGCGACGAGATAGGCCGCGCCCCCGACCGCCATGAGATACACGGCGCGATTGTCGCGAATGGCTTCGATCGCCATGGGACCGCGCTCGGCCTTTCCGACCATGCCTTGCAGGCCGGTCTGTTCCAGCATGGTCCGCGTGAACTTGTCCATGCGCGTAGCCGTCGTGGGGCCGGCGGGGCCTACGACTTCATCGCCGACCGGATCCACCGGGCCTACGTAATAGATGAAGCGCCCGCGCAGATCGACCGGCAAGTCTTCTCCTTTGGAGAGCATGTCGACCATGCGCTTGTGTGCGGCGTCGCGGCCGGTCAGGAGCTTGCCGTTGAGCAGCAGCGTGTCGCCCGGCTGCCAGGAAGCGGCCTCCTCGGCGGTCACCGTGTCGAGGTTGACGCGCTTGACGTTGTCCCCGACCTCGCGGGTGATTTGCGGCCAGTCGTCGAGCGTCGGGATGGGCAGCGATGCGGTGCCACTGCCGTCCAGCATAAAGTGGACGTGGCGTGTCGCCGCGCAATTGGGAATGATGGCCACGGGCTTGTTGGCCGCGTGGGTCGGATAATCCTTGACCTTGATATCGAGCACGGTGGTCAGTCCACCCAGGCCCTGTGCGCCGATACCCGTGCGATTGACCTGGTCGAAGAGTTCGAGGCGCAGCTCCTCGGCCCGTGTTTCGGCTCCCCTCGCCTTGAGTGCCTGGATGTCGATGGGGTCGAGCAGGGACTCCTTGGCGAGTTCCATGGCTTTCTCGGCGGTACCGCCGATCCCGATACCCAGCATGCCCGGTGGGCACCAGCCCGCGCCCATCTTGGGCAGCTGTTCGAGCACCCACTCGGCGACGTTGTCGGATGGGTTGAGCATGGCAAACTTGGACTTGGCTTCGCTGCCGCCCCCTTTGGCCGCGACATGAATCTCGACCTTGTCGCCGGGAACCAGCTTGTGGTGAATGACGGCCGGCGTGTTGTCGCGCGTATTGGTGCGCTTGCCATCGGGATCGGCGAGTACCGACGCGCGCAAGACGTTGTCTGGATGCTGGTATGCCTGCCGTACCCCCTCGTTGATCATGTCGTCGAGGCTCATGCTCGCGTCCCAGCGGACATTCATCCCGACCTCGACGAAAACGGTCACGATGCCGGTGTCCTGACAGATGGGGCGATGTCCCTCGGCACACATGCGTGAATTGATCAGAATCTGTGCGATGGCATCACGTGCAGCGGGGTTTTCTTCACGCTGATACGCCTCGTGCATGGCATCGATGAAATCTTTGGGGTGGTAATAAGAGATGAACTGCAAGGCATCGGCCACGCTCTGGATGACATCGTCCTGGCGTATCACGGTCATGAGAGAAAGACTCCTTGGGGAAAACATCTCGCGGCGAATGGTCAGGGCATCTCGACGCGAGCTTTCATGAGCGCGGGATTATACCTAAATGTCGTATCACACCCTATTCTCCCCGACAAAAGTCTAAGCAATGACTCTTTGCGCATTGTAGATAACGGTATATATTTTTGCTCCATCTCCATGCGGGTGCATGCATCGGTACGAAGAGGCCCATGGGGAGATGCCATGGGCCTTTGCCTCTGTCAGCGATCCATGATCACCCCAGTTCGATCAGCCTGGCCTTCAACGACTGCAACTGATCGCGCAAGCGTGCCGCCTCTTCGAACTCCAGGTTCTGCGCCGCCTCGTGCATGGCATCCTCCAGCTTGCCGATTTCCCGCGTGAGGCCCGCTGCATCCATCTGGTTGAGCTGTTCGCTGCTGTAGTCGCCAGGCGCTTCGGCAACCCGCTTGTCGGGACGCTTGCGGCCGACTTTCTTGCCGGGCGTCTGGGCCCCTTCCATGATATCGGCAACCGACTTGGTGACCGTCGTGGGCGTGATACCGTGCTCTTCGTTGAAGGCGATCTGCTTGTTGCGACGCCGTTCCGTTTCGTCGATGGCACGCTGCATCGAGTTGGTGACACGGTCTCCGTAGAGAATGGCCTTGCCATGCGCGTTGCGTGCCGCACGCCCTATGGTCTGGATCAACGACCGCTCGGCACGCAGGAACCCTTCCTTGTCGGCATCGAGAATCGCGACCAACGAGACCTCGGGAATATCGAGCCCCTCGCGCAGCAGGTTGATCCCCACGAGCACATCGAACTTGCCCAGGCGCAGATCGCGTATGATTTCGATCCGCTCGACGGTGTCGATGTCCGAGTGCAGATAGCGCACGCGAATGTCGTGCTCGTCGAGATACTCGGTGAGATCCTCCGCCATGCGCTTGGTCAATGTCGTGACCAGGACACGTTCGCCCACGTCGGTTCGCAGCTTGATCTCGGAAAGCAGGTCATCGACCTGGGTTTGTGCCGGCCGGACTTCGATTTCGGGATCGACCAGCCCCGTCGGCCGCACGACCTGCTCGACCACCTGCCCTGCATGCTCGGCTTCGTAAGGGCCCGGTGTCGCTGACACAAACGCGGTTTGCGGGCAAATGCGCTCCCATTCCTCGAACTTCATCGGACGGTTGTCCAGTGCCGAAGGCAAGCGGAAGCCGTACTCGACCAGAGTTTCCTTGCGCGAACGGTCGCCCTTGTACATGCCCCCCACCTGCGGGACGCTGACGTGGGACTCGTCGATGAACAGCAGAGTATCGTCAGGCAGATAATCGAAGAACGTGGGCGGCGCTTCGCCGGGCTCCCGTCCCGACAGATAGCGCGAGTAGTTCTCGATGCCGTTGCAGTACCCGAGTTCGAGCATCATCTCGATGTCATACAGGGTGCGCTGCTCGAGCCGCTGAGCCTCGACGAGCTTGTCATGCTGGCGCATCCAGGCCAGGCGATCGGCCAGCTCGACCTTGATGTCCTCGACGGCGGCGAGAATCGTCTCGCGAGGCGTCACGTAGTGACTCTTGGGATAGATCGTCATGCGCGGAACCTTGTCGCGCACCTCCCCGGTAAGAGGATCGAACAGGCTGATCGTCTCGATCTCGTCGTCGAACAGCTCGACCCTGACGGCCTCGTCTTCCGCATCGGCGGGAAAGATGTCGATGACATCGCCCCGGACCCGGTACGTCCCTCGCCGAAAGTCCATGTCGTTGCGCGTGTACTGCAACTCGGCGAGACGTCGCAGGAAGGTGCGCTGGTCGATCAACTCGCCGCGATTGAAGTGCAGACGCATCTTCAGATATTGATCGGGATCGCCCAGGCCGTAGATCGCCGAGACCGAGACCACGATCAAGGCATCGCGGCGCTCCAGCAGTGCCTTGGTGGCCGAAAGACGCATCTGCTCGATATGGTCATTGATCGAGGCGTCCTTCTCGATGAAGGTATCCGATGAGGGAACATAGGCTTCCGGCTGGTAGTAATCGTAATAGGAAACGAAGTACTCCACCGCATTGTCGGGAAAGAAACTCTTGAACTCGCCATAAAGCTGGGCGGCCAGCGTCTTGTTGGGCGCCATCACGATGGTCGGGCGCTGCAGGCGCTCGACCACGTTGGCCATGGTGAACGTCTTTCCCGAGCCGGTCACCCCCAGCAGGGTCTGATGCGCCAGCCCGGCATTGAAGCCTTTTATCAGGCCGTCGATAGCCGCTGGCTGGTCACCCGCGGGCCGATACTGCGACTGAATACGAAAGGGTTTGCTCATGGGTCTCACATAAGGTCGATAGGGGAACCCTTCAAGTCGAAAGCCACGTCGATCAGGCCGACCGCGTGGTGATCTCCACGTCGCTGACGGTCATCAGCCGTTGTATCGGGCAGCGATCGGCGATGGCCAGAAGGCGGTTCTTCGTCTCGGGATCGTCGATCCCCGTGAACGACAGCGTTACGGTGAGCCGATACTGGCCCTGTGCTTCCCCGCTGGCATCGCGCTCGACCGTGGCGGTGATCGTCTCGACCGGCAGTCCCTTGCGTCGTGCATACATCAGGGCGGTCATCGCCTTGCAGGCACCTAGAGAAAGGTCGAAATAGTCATGCGGATCCGGCGCGCTTTCGTCACCACCGACGACCCGTGGCGCATCCACCGCCAGTTCCGCCACATCATGTATCCGTGCCTGCTGTCGCAGCGAACCATCGCGCTGGGTGGTGACCGTGATCGTCATTGCCGTCTCCTGTGAATCATTCAGTGCGCCTTGTAGCCAAGAGCGGTCACGGTGCGCAGCAATGCCTCGCGCCTTACACGCCCTTCCACCTCGGCACCATGCCGACCGACTTCCGCCTCCTCGACGCCATCCATTTCCATCAAGGCGGTAGTGATACGATTGACGTCTTCGGCACTCTTGACACCCTCGAACGTCAGCGCGATGCGAGCCATGGATCATTCTCCTGCTTGGGTCCGTCGGCGACGACGCGAGCGATGGCTCCGCCGTCAGATGCCTACAGTTTATCATGGCATGCGGTCACCGCCGCGACGGTTGGAAAATCGCTTCATCACCCTGATATTGGACGCAGACATTCGAATACGGTCGAGTGACCGTCGCGTTCGCGATACGGAGTTATTCCATGAACGATTGGATCGAGCATCTCGAGGCTCAAGGCTTAGTGCGATCGGCCACGCACGAGTGGCACTTCGGTGAGGCGACTGGCCAGGCCCACCTCCCCCTGGAAACCACTGCGCTCGCCCCGCTGCCGCAATTCTCGATCATGGAAATCGCCGGTGCCGATGCCGAGCGCTTCCTGCAAGGGCAGACCAGTGCCCAGGTCACGCTGGCCAATGGCGATTTCGCCCCCCTGACGGCGTTCTGCTCGCCCAAGGGCCGCATGCTGGCCAACGGGCAATTGATGAGGCTGGAAGAAGGCCGTTATTGGCTGCTGCTGGACAGTGAGCTGATCGAGCCATTGCACGAGCAGCTTGCCAAGTACGCAGCGTTCTACAAGGTCGAGATCTCTCAACCGGCGGTCAGGACATTCGGCGTGATGGGTCGGGACGCCGCGGATCGGCTCGAATCCCACTTCACCACCGCGCCTCCCGAGACATGGGGGATGCAACGAGTCGGTCAGGCGGTATTGCTCCGCCACCCGGGTCCCGTGGCGCGCTACATGGTCATTGCACCGGAAGCGACGGCACTCGAGGCCTGGCAATCTCTGCAACCCACCACGACGGCGGTGGGCAATGCGGTGTGGCGCCTGCACGACATCCAAGCCGGCCTCGCCTGGCTCGGCGCCGCTCAGCGAGACAGCTATCTCCCTCAGATGCTCAATTGGGAAGCGCTGGCTGGCATCAGCTTCCGCAAAGGATGCTATACCGGGCAGGAGGTCGTGGCACGCGCGCACTTCCGCGGGCAGGTCAAGAAGCGTCTGCAGCGTGGCCGACTGGCGAGTCATGTCTTGCCGGCCCCCGGCACCCCTGTCGAGGACACCGCAGGCAAGTCGCAAGGCGAGGTATTGAGCGCCGCACTGGACGCGGATGGGCAGACCGAGGTACTGGCCGTCATCACGCAACGCGACGAGCCACGGGCCCTGGTCGTCGAAGGCAATGCACTCACTCCCCTGGACCTGCCCTATGCTGTCGAGCGTGTCGATCCGGAGAGCCTGGCCGGCCAGGCTTGAGAAGCGCCTGGCTACACCAGCCTGAAAAGCCGCTGTGCGGTGGCGGTGCTGTGCGCCGCCACCGTGGCATGAGGTTGATCTCTCAAGGCCGCCACGCAGTGACAGATATCATGCACATGCGACGGCTCGTTGCGTTGGCCTTGATATCCCGACAGAGGCATGTCGGGGCTATCCGTTTCCAGCACGTAACCATCGTCCGGCAATGACTGCACGGCTCGATGCAGCCGCCGGGCACGCTCATAGGTGGAGGCACCACCTATGCCCACGACGAATCCCGCGTCCAGAAATCGGCGCGCCTGTTCGGGACTCCCCGCAAAAGCATGGATCAGACCGCCGGCGGGCAGATCGAGTTGATGCAGGCGCTTGGCGACTTGATCGTTGGCTTGCACGCAGTGGATCACCACAGGCAAGCGGTGCTGTTTCGCCAGGCGCAACTGTGCATCGAACAGCTGCCATTGCCGGTCGATGTCCGACAACCGTGCATCGATACCGCACTCGCCAATGGCGACCGCGTCGGGATACGCTTCGAGCTGAGTGTCCAGCGCTTCGAGGTCGCGCACGTCGTGGGCATCGAGAAAATAGGGATGCAGCCCGAAACATACGCTGACATCTTCCCGACGCCCCAGCCGTTCGACGTTCGGCCAGCGCCGGCGTGTCGTCCCCGGCACGATGAAATGACCGACGCCCACCGCCGCCGCTCGCGACATGACGTCCTCGCGATCGGCATCGAAGACATCGAAATCGAGATGGCAATGCGCGTCGATCAACCGGGCAGACATGATTCCCTCCCTTGCAGCTATCCTGGCGGCACGCCATGGCGTCTGGCGCAAGACGTGTCGCTCCGAGACGCGGAAAGCGGGCGGTCAAGCCGTTGCGTCAATGCTCCCGGGTGGCACGGAACTCGACATCCGGCCAACGCTCTTGCGTCATCTGCAGGTTGACGCGCGTCGGGGCCAGATACGTCAGGTATCCCCCGCCGTCCAGGGCCAGGTTGGTGCTGGCCTTGCGCTTGAATTCGTCGAGCATCTTGGCGTCGTTGCAATACACCCAGCGCGCCGTCTGCACGTTCACGGGCTCATACAGGCAGTCGACTTTATATTCCTGCTTCAGGCGATGAGCGACCACATCGAACTGCAACGACCCCACGGCGCCGACGATCAGGTCATTGTTATCCAGCGGCATGAAGACCTGCGTTGCCCCCTCCTCGGAGAGCTGGGTCAGCCCTTTCTGCAAGGCCTTCATCTTCAGCGGATCGCGCAGACGCACGCGCTTGAACAACTCGGGCGCGAAGTGCGGAATTCCCGTGAAGCGCATGTCCTCGTTGAGCGTGAAGGTGTCACCGATCTGGATCGTGCCATGGTTGTGCAGGCCGATGATATCGCCGGGCCAGGCTTCCTCGACATGCGAGCGATCGGACGCCATGAACGTTAGCGCGTCGGCAATCTTGACGTCTTTGCCGATCCGCACGTGGCGCATCTTCATGTTCTTGTCGTACTTCCCGGAACAGACGCGCAAGAAGGCAACACGGTCACGGTGCTTGGGATCCATGTTGGCCTGGATCTTGAAGACGAAACCGGTAAAGCGCTCGTCATCGGCCTTTACGCTGCGCTTGTCGGTGTCGCGCGGCAACGGCGCCGGCGCGTATTCGACGAAGCCATCGAGCATCTCGCGCACCCCGAAGTTGCCCATGGCGGTGCCGAAATACACTGGCGTCAGTTCACCGCGACGATAGGCCTCGAGGTCGAAGGTATGCGAGGCACCACGCACCAGCTCGACTTCCATGCGCAGCTCGTCAGCGGCATCCGCTCCCAGCGTCTCGTCGACCTCGGGGTTGTCGAGACCTTCGATGCGCACATCCTCGGGAATGCGATTGCCCTGCCCCTGCTTGTAGAGGTGAATGACATCGTTGTAGAGATGGTAGACGCCGCGAAAATGCCGCCCCATGCCAATCGGCCACGTCATGGGCGCACACTGAATGTTCAGTACCGTCTCGACCTCATCCATCACTTCGATCGGATCCCGGATGTCTCGGTCCATCTTGTTGATGAAGGTCAGGATCGGCGTCGTACGCAAACGACACACATCCATGAGCTTGATGGTACGATCTTCGACCCCCTTGGCGCCGTCGATGACCATCAGTGCCGAATCCACGGCCGTCAGCGTGCGGTAGGTGTCCTCGGAAAAGTCTTCGTGCCCGGGCGTGTCGAGCAGATTGACGATCCGGCCCTGGTAGGGAAACTGCATGACCGAGGTCGTCACCGAGATGCCACGCTCCTGCTCCATCTTCATCCAGTCGGAGGTGGCGTGACGTTCGTCACGCTTGCTCTTGACCGACCCGGCTAGCTGGATCGCATTGCCGAACAGCAGCATTTTTTCCGTGATGGTGGTCTTGCCGGCGTCGGGGTGCGAAATGATCGCAAAGGTTCTGCGTAGCCCCGCTTCTTGAGCGATCTGAGTGTCTGGCATCAATATACTTCGCTGATTGGCGGCAGCTCGACGCAGAAAATGCATCGAGCCGAGAGAATGGTAACTGGGCGCAAATTGTACTGCTTAGACGCGCATGAGGGTAGGCCTTGCGCCCTGACCTCGTGGGGCACAGCACCACCCGCCCACGAAAAAACCCCCGCTGGCCTGGGCCAACGGGGGTTTCCGGGATAAGTGCCTGACGATGACCTACTCTCGCATGGGGAAGCCCCACACTACCATCGGCGCTGAGCGGTTTCACTGCTGAGTTCGGCATGGGGTCAGGTGGGACCCGCTCGCTATGGTCGTCAGGCGGAACTGGTGTCGATCGCCTCAAGAAGGCCATCGACGCAATGGGAACAAGCCGACACGTTACGTCTCATGCGTACCCGGTCGTGTTCATACAAGACCCTTTGGGTGTTATATGGTCAAGCCTCACGGGCCATTAGTACACGTTAGCTCAACGCCTTGCAGCGCTTCCACACCGTGCCTATCAACCAGCTGGTCTCGCTGGGCCCTTCAGGAGGCTCGAGGCCTCGGGGAGATCTCATCTTGAAGGGGGCTTCCCGCTTAGATGCCTTCAGCGGTTATCCCGTCCGCACATAGCTACCCGGCAATGCCACTGGCGTGACAACCGGAACACCAGAGGTGCGTCCACTCCGGTCCTCTCGTACTAGGAGCAGCCCTTCTCAAATCTCCAACGCCCACGGCAGATAGGGACCGAACTGTCTCACGACGTTCTAAACCCAGCTCGCGTACCACTTTAAATGGCGAACAGCCATACCCTTGGGACCGACTTCAGCCCCAGGATGTGATGAGCCGACATCGAGGTGCCAAACACCGCCGTCGATGTGAACTCTTGGGCGGTATCAGCCTGTTATCCCCGGAGTACCTTTTATCCGTTGAGCGATGGCCCTTCCATACAGAACCACCGGATCACTAGAACCTACTTTCGTACCTGCTCGACGTGTCTGTCTCGCAGTCAAGCACCCTTATGCTCTTGCACTCATTGCACGATTTCCAACCGTGCTGAGGGTACCTTCGTGCTCCTCCGTTACGCTTTGGGAGGAGACCGCCCCAGTCAAACTACCCACCACACACTGTCCTCGACCCGGATAACGGGCCCAAGTTAGAACGCCGATGATGCCAGGCTGGTATTTCAAGGTTGGCTCCCCCGGGACTGGCGTCCCGGGTTCCAAGCCTCCCAGCTATCCTACACAAGCAACATCAGCGTCCAGTGTGAAGCTATAGTAAAGGTTCACGGGGTCTTTCCGTCTAGCCGCGGGGACACCGCATCTTCACGGCGATTTCAATTTCACTGAGTCTCGGGTGGAGACAGCGTGGCCATCATTACGCCATTCGTGCAGGTCGGAACTTACCCGACAAGGAATTTCGCTACCTTAGGACCGTTATAGTTACGGCCGCCGTTTACCGGGGCTTCGATCAAGCGCGTCGCCGGAGCTAACGCCATCACTTAACCTTCCGGCACCGGGCAGGCGTCACACCCTATACGTCCGCTTACGCGTTAGCAGAGTGCTGTGTTTTTAATAAACAGTTGCAGCCACCTGGTATCTTCGACCGGTGGCAGCTCGGGCCGCGAGGGCCGTCACCGCCACCGGCGCACCTTCTCCCGAAGTTACGGTGCCATTTTGCCTAGTTCCTTCACCCGAGTTCTCTCAAGCGCCTTGGGATTCTCACCCTGACCACCTGTGTCGGTTTGGGGTACGGTCGCATGTGATCTGAAGCTTAGAGGCTTTTCCTGGAAGCGTGGCATCGATGACTTCCAGACCGTAGTCTGTTCGTCTCGCCTCTCGGCCTTGAGGATCCGGATTTGCCTGAATCCTCGGCCTACGGGCTTTCACCAGGACAACCAACGCCTGGCTCACCTAGCCTTCTTCGTCCCCCCATCGCAATCACATCCGGTACGGGAATATTAACCCGTTTCCCATCGACTACGCCTTTCGGCCTCGCCTTAGGGGCCGACTCACTCTGCTCCGATTGACGTCGAACAGAAACCCTTGGTCTTCCGGCGGGGGCGGTTTTCACGCCCCTTATCGTTACTCATGTCAGCATTCGCACTCGTGATACCTCCAGCAAGCCTCTCGACTCACCTTCGCAGGCGTACACGACGCTCCTCTACCGCTCATCCTGAGGATGAGCCCGTAGCTTCGGCACCTGGTTTGAGCCCCGTTACATCTTCCGCGCAGGCCGACTCGACTAGTGAGCTATTACGCTTTCTTTAAAGGATGGCTGCTTCTAAGCCAACCTCCTAGCTGTCTAAGCCTTCCCACATCGTTTCCCACTTAACCAGGATTTTGGGGCCTTAGCTGACGGTCTGGGTTGTTTCCCTTTTCACAACGGACGTTAGCACCCGCTGTGTGTCTCCCACGCTGCACTCACCGGTATTCGGAGTTTGCCTCGGGTTGGTAAGCCGGGATGGCCCCCTAGCCGAAACAGTGCTCTACCCCCGGCGGTGATACGTGAGGCGCTACCTAAATAGCTTTCGAGGAGAACCAGCTATCTCCGGGCTTGATTAGCCTTTCACTCCGATCCACAGCTCATCCCAGCATTTTTCAACATACTTGGGTTCGGGCCTCCAGTTGATGTTACTCAACCTTCACCCTGGCCATGGATAGATCGCCCGGTTTCGGGTCTATATCCAGCGACTGGTCGCCCAGTTAAGACTCGGTTTCCCTACGCCTCCCCTACTCGGTTAAGCTCGCCACTGAATATAAGTCGCTGACCCATTATACAAAAGGTACGCGGTCACACGCCGAAACGTGCTCCCACTGCTTGTACGCATACGGTTTCAGGATCTATTTCACTCCCCTCTCCGGGGTTCTTTTCGCCTTTCCCTCACGGTACTGGTTCACTATCGGTCAGCCAGGAGTATTTAGCCTTGGAGGATGGTCCCCCCGTCTTCAGTCAAGGTTTCACGTGCCCCGACCTACTCGATTTCACCAATGCGGGTTTTCGGTTACGGGGCTATCACCCACTATGGCCGGCCTTTCCAGGCCGTTCACCTAACCGTGCATTGACTTAAGGGCTGGTCCCCGTTCGCTCGCCGCTACTGAGGGAATCTCGGTTGATTTCTTTTCCTCGGGGTACTTAGATGTTTCAGTTCCCCCGGTTCGCCTCCCGCCCCTATGAATTCAGTGCGGGATACTCATCTTGTGATGAGTGGGTTTCCCCATTCGGACATGCCCGGGTCGCAGGTTGTTTGCCACCTCACCGAGCCTTTTCGCAGGCTACAACGTCCTTCATCGCCTCTGGCTGCCTAGGCATCCACCGTATGCGCTTCATCGCTTGACCATATAACCCCAAAGGGTCTGATCGTGGATGAACACGATAATTGCCGGATACGCTTGAGACGTATCGTCTTGCTTTGTCAGCTTGTTCCACATTGTTAAAGAGCGTTAGCGCCGAAGCACTAAGCGGTAGGCTTTACGGGAAAGCACACGGCTTAGGGCTTGATGAGTCGACTGTCGGGATGGTGGAGCCTACCGGGATCGAACCGGTGACCTCCTGCGTGCAAGGCAGGCGCTCTCCCAGCTGAGCTAAGGCCCCTTGTCGGCACGTCTCTCGCGGCATTTACCGAAAGGACATGCAATTTGTGTGAGACCAGGCGAAAGACAGCGCCGTATAGCCTGCTATACAAGGTGTCTTTCAACGACGTATCACGCAAATTTGGTGGGTCTGGGCAGACTTGAACTGCCGACCTCACCCTTATCAGGGGTGCGCTCTAACCAACTGAGCTACAGACCCGGCTTACCACTGGGTCTAGGACCCAAACAGTCGTTGCTCTGCTTCGATCAGGCAATTCATTGTGAGCGCTTACCCGGGCAGGGTGTGCACCGTCGTTTAAGGAGGTGATCCAGCCGCAGGTTCCCCTACGGCTACCTTGTTACGACTTCACCCCAGTCATGAACCACACCGTGGTGATCGCCCTCCGAAGTTAGGCTAACCACTTCTGGTGCAGTCCACTCCCATGGTGTGACGGGCGGTGTGTACAAGGCCCGGGAACGTATTCACCGTGCCATTCTGATGCACGATTACTAGCGATTCCGACTTCATGGAGTCGAGTTGCAGACTCCAATCCGGACTGAGGCCGGCTTTCTGGGATTGGCTTCACCTCGCGGCTTCGCAACCCTTTGTACCGGCCATTGTAGCACGTGTGTAGCCCTACCCGTAAGGGCCATGATGACTTGACGTCGTCCCCACCTTCCTCCGGTTTGTCACCGGCAGTCTCCCTAGAGTTCCCGACCGAATCGCTGGCAAATAGGGACAAGGGTTGCGCTCGTTACGGGACTTAACCCAACATTTCACAACACGAGCTGACGACAGCCATGCAGCACCTGTCTCTGCGCTCCCGAAGGCACCCCGGAATCTCTTCCGGGTTCGCAGGATGTCAAGGGTAGGTAAGGTTCTTCGCGTTGCATCGAATTAAACCACATGCTCCACCGCTTGTGCGGGCCCCCGTCAATTCATTTGAGTTTTAACCTTGCGGCCGTACTCCCCAGGCGGTCGACTTATCGCGTTAACTGCGCCACTAAGTCCTCAAGGGACCCAACGGCTAGTCGACATCGTTTACGGCGTGGACTACCAGGGTATCTAATCCTGTTTGCTACCCACGCTTTCGCACCTCAGCGTCAGTGTCAGTCCAGAAGGCCGCCTTCGCCACTGGTATTCCTCCCGATCTCTACGCATTTCACCGCTACACCGGGAATTCTACCTTCCTCTCCTGCACTCTAGCCTGCCCGTTCCGGATGCCGTTCCCAGGTTGAGCCCGGGGCTTTCACACCCGGCGTGACAAGCCGCCTACGCGCGCTTTACGCCCAGTAATTCCGATTAACGCTTGCACCCTCCGTATTACCGCGGCTGCTGGCACGGAGTTAGCCGGTGCTTCTTCTGTGGGTGATGTCGCTCTTGCCGGGTATTGGCCGACAAGCCTTCTTCCCCACTGAAAGTGCTTTACAACCCGAAAGCCTTCTTCACACACGCGGCATGGCTGGATCAGGCTTTCGCCCATTGTCCAATATTCCCCACTGCTGCCTCCCGTAGGAGTCTGGGCCGTGTCTCAGTCCCAGTGTGGCTGATCATCCTCTCAGACCAGCTACGGATCGTCGCCTTGGTGAGCCGTTACCCCACCAACCAGCTAATCCGACATAGGCTCATCCAATCGCGCGAGGTCCGAAGAGCCCCCGCTTTCTCCCGTAGGACGTATGCGGTATTAGCCTGGGTTTCCCCAGGTTATCCCCCACGACTGGGTAGATTCCTATGCATTACTCACCCGTCCGCCGCTCGTCAGCGTCCAGCAAGCTGGACCTGTTACCGCTCGACTTGCATGTGTTAGGCCTGCCGCCAGCGTTCAATCTGAGCCATGATCAAACTCTTCAGTTGAAAGTCTGATAGTCCGTTGAGCGGACCAAACTTGGTTCAAGACCAAAACGTTCTCAAAAAGACCCGAAGGTCTCTGACGAGTCGCTTGCCTTGATAGGTCGTGACTGGCACCCCTATCCCGGGCAAGCGCCCACATGAATTACCTGATCGACTTGTTAAAGAGCATCTCGTTTTCGCCAAAGCGCCTAACGAGGAAGGCGTATTCTACCGATACCGCCGTGATTGTCAAGGCAAAAGGCCTGTCGGGACAATCCGTCACCGCGTCCGAACATCCGTGCGATGAGTGGCGACTCGAGAGGTGCGCATTGTACCGAACCCGGCGCGACTGTCAAGCGAGATCGTTCGAGGCGAACCTGAAAATCTCAAGCAAGTCAGTCACTTGCGAACCTCTTTCACCGCTGGCCACGAGGTCCGTCGCCGGCAGCGGATGCGTACTTTACGGATCCGCCGCCGTGAACGCAAGGGGTTTTTCATGGCGCTGCCATCTTTCCTGGAACTCACGCATGGTGCGTCATTATTACACCCCCTCGGCCGGCTGCCGGAGTCTTCACGATTCGGTTATCATGCCAGGCGGCATCGCACACCGGGAGCCCACATGCATCAGCCCTTGCCCCTTTCCACCCCCAATCGCAACCTCGTGCGGCTGACGATCGTTCGCGGCATCACGTGGACCGGTTTCCTGGGGGCGATCATCTTCGGTATCGAAGTACTGGGGTTCCAACTGCACGTCATGCCGGTCATTTCCGTCATCATCGCCATGGGGCTGGTCAACGTGGCGACCTGGTGGCGCCTGGGGCGGCCTCGCGCGGTGACCGATACCGAGTATCTGACCCATCTGCTGATCGATGTGGCAGGGTTGAGCATGCTGTTCTACTACACCGGCGGCTCGACGAACCCCTTCATCACCTATTATCTCGTGCCGGTCACGATCGCCGCCGCCACGCTGCCATGGCGCTACGCCTGGGTCATCGCCGGCGCCTCGCTGGCCAGTTATACCGCCATGATGCTGTTTTACGAACCCGTCCCCCAGCTCAGCAATGGCTTCGTGGGCACCGGCATCCGCCTGCATATCGTCGGCATGTGGATCAACTTCGGACTCTCCGCCGGACTGGTCACCTTCTTCATCTTCAAGATGGCGCATGCCCTGCGGCGTCGCGACCTCACCTTGTCCCGCACTCGCGAAACCGCCCTGCGCAACGAGCAGGTGCTGGCCGTCGCCACCCAGGCGGCCGGCACCGCGCACGAGCTGGGAACGCCGCTGTCCACCATGGCGGTACTGCTCAGCGAAATGCGTCAGGAAGCGCAAGACAACCCGCTGCTCGTCGAGGACATCGACCTGCTGCGTCAGCAGGTCGATACCTGCAAGGCGCGACTGCAGACCCTGGTCGCCAATGCCGACCGGCGGCGCCTGGCCAAGCCCGAGATCGTCGCCGCCGAGACCTGGCTTCGCGATGTCTTGCAGCGCTGGCTGGTGTTGCGTCCCGACGTGAGCCATCACATCGAGATCCCCGGCAAGCGCGGCACCCCGTTGATCGCAACCGATACGACGCTCGAGCAGGCCATCATGAATCTGCTCAACAATGCCGCCGACGCCAATCCGAGGGATATCGCCATCACGCTGGACTGGACGCAGGACGACATCATCATCGATATCCGCGACCATGGTCCTGGCGTCTCCATGAACATCGCCGACCAGCTGGGCGAAACGTTCATTTCGACCAAGAGCAAGGGCATGGGGATCGGCCTGTTCCTGACCCATGCCACGATCAACCGCTTTGGAGGCGGCGTGAGCCTCTATAATCATGAAGAAGGCGGCACGCTGACCGAGGTCAAGTTGCCGCGAGCGTCGGCTGGCGCCCCCGCCTGACTGCCACGGAGGAAATCATGACAGAAGATGCCGAACGGCTATTGATCATCGACGACGACGAGCAATTCTGCTTCGTCATGGCACGTGCCATGCGGCGGCGCGGGTTCGAGGTCACCACCGCGACGACCGAGGAAGAAGCCCTCGCCAGCGTGCGTCAGGCACCGCCACACATGGCGACACTCGACCTCAAGCTCGAGCACTCGTCCGGGCTCAAGCTTCTGCCCGAACTGCTGGCGCTCGCCCCCGACTGTCGTGTCGTGGTGTTGACGGGATATTCGAGCATCGCCACCGCCGTGGAAGCCATCAAGCTGGGCGCGGTCAATTATTTGTGCAAGCCGGCGGACGCCGACGAGATCCTGGCATCGCTAGAGCGCGATACGGGGGACCCCGACATCGACATCGCCGATAGCCCTCCCTCGATCAACCGTGTCACCTGGGAGCATATTCAGAAGGTCCTGCAGGAGCACGACGGCAATATTTCCGCCACGGCCCGCGCCCTGGGCATGCATCGTCGCACCTTGCAGCGCAAGCTCCAGAAACGCCCGGTGCGTCACTGATCCCGGACGTGGATGGCGCGCCTCATTGCGCCGTCCACCCCAGATCCATGTTCCAGCTCGCGCCGGTCACGGCGCTGGCCTTGTCCGATGCCAGGTAGCTCACCAGCGCGGCCACCTCGGACGGCTCGATGAGACGTTTGATCGCAGCGTTCTTGAGCATGACATTGTCGATCACCTCCTGCTCGGGCATGCCATTGAGGCGTGCCTGGTCGGCGATCTGGCTTTCCACCAGCGGCGTCCTGACATAAGCGGGGCAAATGGCATTGGCGGTAATGCCCAGCTCGCCGCCCTCGAGCGCCGCGGTCTTGGTCAGCCCGATCAAGCCATGCTTGGCGCTCACGTATGCCGCCTTGCCGGGCGACGCCACACTGGCGTGAATGGAGGCCACGTTGACGATACGTCCCCATGAAGACTGGCGCATGTACGGCCATGCCGCCTGTGTCAGCAAAAAGGGCGCCGTCAGCATCAAGTCGATGATCTGGCGCCACTTGGCCTCTGGAAACGTCTCCAGGGGCGCGACATGCTGGATGCCGGCGTTGTTGATCAGAATATCGACATGCCCGAAACGCTTTATCGCTTCTTCCACCGCGCCGCGACATGCGGCGGATGTCGTCAGGTCGGCATGATAGAACACCGCCCCCGCGGCATCGGCCACATTCTCGCCTTGCGGGTTGGCGTCCACCGCCAGCACTTGCAACCCTTCCTGGCAGAACTGCTTGACGACGGCTTCGCCAATACCGCTGGAACTGCCGGTCACGATCGCGACGCGGGGGGACCCGGGAGTGGACGGGGCTGGCATGGCACTCTCCTCGATGACGGAACGCTCGTCATCCAGCATAAGACGCGAGCCACGCCCTTCGCCAGCAACATCCACACGCTTACGCCCCTGCGCAAGACTGATAGACTAGGCCGACCCACCTGGATCAGGCACGACAACGCGTTGACCGAGGAGACCCCCATGGAGCCTTCACAACGGCTTGCCGAAGCGGAACGTATCGCCCGACTCGCCGGCGAGCGCATTGTAGCCGCCCGACAGTCGCAGGCATTTCAGCACCGTTACAAGAGTGGCGACGAGCTGGTAACGGACGCCGACGTCGATGTCGACCGACTCATCGCGACGGAGCTCGACGCCCACTTCCGCGATGACGCCCGCCTGACCGAGGAGCTCTCGCCGGAGCGCGACGTGCTGGAGGACAGCGAATCGCTGTGGATCGTCGACCCCATCGACGGCACGGTCAATTTCGCCTATGGCCATCCGCATGTGGCGGTTTCCATTGCCTGGGCGTCCGAAGGAAAGCTGCGGCTCGGCGTGGTGCATGCCCCCTTTCTGGGCGAAACCTTCACGGCGCTGCGTGGCGAAGGCGCCTGGCTGAACGGCGAACCCATCGAGGCGAGCGACGCCCGCGAACTCGAACGCAGTCTCGTGGCAACCGGATTTCCGTATCGGCGCGACGCACGCGCACCACTCCTCAGGAGGCTGACCGGCGTCCTGGCTCGTTGCCGCGACATCCGCCGCAACGGTTCCGCTGCGCTGGACCTCTGCCATGTCGCCTGCGGTCGGCTCGATGCCTATTACGAAAGCGTATCGCCCTGGGACTTTGCGGCGGGGCTTCTCATCGCGCGCGAAGCCGGAGCCAAGACCGGACACTTGTACCCATGTCCCGACCGCATCCCCGCGGATCTGTACGGCGAGAACATCCTGGTGAGTGCACCCGGCATCCATGGCGCTCTGCGTGACATACTGCTGAAGGCCGATGAGGGCAGGCTCGACGAGATAGAAGCCTCGGGCTGAGTGCTCTATAGGGCGTCCCAATAGCCGGCGTAGCAAGACTCTATTGGCACCCTGGCGTCCGATCAGGGAGAATGTGGCTTAGACTCAAGGCTAAAGAATTCCCTAACCAAGGAGACTTTCTATGTTGGCAGTGATTTTCGGCCGCCCCGGATGCCCCTTTTGCGTGCGTGCCAAGGAACTCGCCGAGCAGTTGAGTGAAGCACGCGATGATTTCAACTTCCGCTATATCGATATCCATGAAGAAGGCATCACCAAGGCCGACATGGAAAAGACCATCGGCAAGCCCGTTGAAACGGTGCCCCAGATCTTCGTCGATCAGACCCATATCGGCGGGTTCACCGAATTCGATGAGCACGTGCGTGCCAACGAGCTCATGCCGGCCACGCAACGCTGAGCCGCGCGCAGTCGCCCAGGGACTGCACCGACGCCGGCCACTAGCCGGCGTCGTTCCGGGTACCGACGCCATCCCCTGTTTCCGTCTTCCAGCCCGCCTCCTTCAAGTCGCCGTTCTTCATCCCCTTTTCCTGCTCGACACCCTTTGTGCCAACGCCGGTTTGCGCCTGCGTTGAATTCCCCACTCGTCGAAGTCGCGAATCGGTTTCTATACTGATGTCATCGCGATAAAAGGGTGAGGTATCGGTCATGCAACGCGATGAGTTCCAACAACAACTTTGGCTCGATTACATTCATTGCCACCCCGACATGGGAACTCAGTCGCTATGGCCGAATGACCGTCCCGCCGAATATTTCGTGCTCGCCACGCTCAATCGGGCGCCCTATCACGCCCAGCGCCTGCTTCCCGCCCTGCACCATTTCGGCTACCGCCGTATCGGGCATTACGCCATGGCGGACCGGGGCTTGTTGGCCAGTGTTCTCAGCTCGGGCAACGCAGACGCCTGGATCGTGCTCGTCGAGCTACAACTGGATACCCTGACCCAGGCACCGCGGCATCGCCTGGAAGCTCTGATCCACCGCGCTCATCCGCATGACAGTCGCGGACAGAACCTGCTGTCGCGAGGCCGCCCCTGGCCCATGCCGGACTGGGAAACCTACCGACAACTCCTTGCCGCCCACCCGCTCGCCGCCTGGCTGTCAATAATGGGGCCACGCATGCACCACGTCGGGTTCGACTGCCAGACGCTGGGCGAAGACATTGCGCAGCTCGACGCAGCGGTGACCGACATGGGGCTTCACGCCGGCGATCCGGGGGAAGGGTTGCTGCCCATCTCGCCCTTGCTCGAGTACCGTTACTATGCGTGTTGCACGCAACGTGGCGTTTTCGCTGACGGAGATGAACATCGCATTGTCACCGGCGGATTCTCGCTGGTGCAGAAGCGCCTTCCCGGCGTCCGCGAACGCAGCGCGGAACTCCTCCTGCCGCTTCATACGCGATGCGAGCTGAGCGCCTAGGCTTCTTGGTGTCGAGACTCGTGGGCGTGGTCGTCATATGACGACCAGTCTTCGTCATCCGGCTCGAAGTCGAGCTCGAACTGCTGAGGTTCGAAACGCGGATCCATCTCGCTGAGATAGTGCGTCGACTCCACCATGGGGACGGCCGCCACATAGGGCTCCTGCTCGACTTCCGGGGGAATGCCGTGATGGCCGTGCAGGCGCACCATCACGAACATGGCCAGCGTCAACGCCACGCCGCCCAGGAAAAGCCACAGCCCGTCCGGCCCGGTCAGCTCCATGATCAGTGAAGCGCTGTAAGGCCCGATCACCGAACCGATGCCATACCAGATCAAGAGCTTGGCGTTGGCTTGAATGGTTTCCTCCGGCTCGAGCCAGTCGTTGGTATGCGACAGGCTCAAGGAATACAGCGTATGCAGCATGGCGGTATGGAAGCAGGCCACCACCAGCAGCACCCAGAAGTCGAAACGCGCCGCGACCGAGATCATGGCCCCCGAGATGGCCATGACCAGCGCCATGCAGAGAATCACCTTGCGGCGGTCGAAACGATCGGAAATGCGCCCCAGGGTCCACTGCGCCACCAGCGCGACCAGCGTGGTGATGGCCATGAATTGCGCGGTCTGTGACGTCGACAGACCGATTTCCTGCCCGTAGAAAGGCGTCATGGCGAAGAAGGCCTGCACCATCAGCCCCGCCGTGAAGGCACTCACCAGCCCCACTGGCGCACGCCGATACAGTTCCTTCAGTGAAATCTTGCGCGAGACATCGTGCGACGAACGCGTCGGCCCGTGGATACGATAAATCGACAGGGGCACCAGCGACAGTGCGAAGAGAATGCCGGACACGGAAAACAGCACGAAGGTTGCGGGGTCGGCGGCATTGAGCAGCCATTGCCCCAGCGCCAACGACGATGTCGAGATGACCAGGTACCAGCCGAGCACACGCCCGCGATTGTCGTTGGTCGATTCGCCCGAGACCCAGGACTCCATCACCATCAGCAACCCCGCGGTCGCTGCGCCCCCGAACAGTCGCCAGACCAGCCACGACCAGGGATTGACCCAGAGCCCATGCAACATCGCCGTCACGGCCAGTACCGCGGCACACGCCGCGAAAACCCGAATGTGCCCCACCGTGCGAATACGCTTCTCGATCAGATAGCTTCCGATCACGAAGCCCAACGAGAAACTCGACATCAGCAAACCCGCCATCTGGGAGGGGAACCCCTCCAGCGACATGCGCACCCCGAGCAAGGTCATGATCAGCCCATGGCCAAGCAAGAAACTGATTTCGCTAAGAAATAGAATGGGAAGGGTTGCGGGCAAGCTGCGCAAATCGACCTCCTGGCGATAACGTCAATATGGGTTTGGGCATGTCCGCTGCGGCATGCGCGACGTGCGTTTCGGGGATAGGCGTCAGTTTACCTGCTAAGGCGCATCACGACATCCATCTCGGCATGGATGCCGCAAGGGGCACGGTTCTCGATGGCTTTTTCAGCGCTGCACCGAGCATGAAACACCTCCTGTTCGCCGCATGGAAAAAGTCATCCACACAAACTGTGGATAACGCTGTGCATTAACACCGTACAAGAGGCCAGCTTGGCCGATGACATCCCACTTCGACTCAAATCGATCAGATTTTCATCATCTCCATGTCACATTGAGGATGTCCGACGCCGCCGTCGCCGACCTCCCCCTTTCGTCGAGTGGACAGGCGGTATCGACTTGTTTTTAATGCCGATATGGTGCAATGCAACATGTGCGCCCGGCCCCGCACGCCACCTCATCTCCCAATACGCCATGTCTCAGGGCGCTGGTCTACAAAGACGTAACGGCGCAGATGACCAGGAGTGTCACATGACCACCCCCCTCTGGCAGCCGTCGACGACGGCCATCGAAAGCACGCAAATGCATGCCTTGATGCAGCGTATCAAGCGTGAACACGACATCGACCTGAACGATTACGAGTCGCTGCATGCATGGAGCGTCGAGCACCTGGAAACGTTCTGGTCACTGCTCTGGGATGAATTCGACATCGTCGCCGAACGCCGTGGCGAGGATGTGCTGGTGCATCCTGATGCCATGCCCGGTGCCCGCTGGTTTCCGCAAGCGCGCTTGAATTATGCTGCCAATATGTTGCGGCGGCGTGACGCGCACCCGGCTCTGATCGTGCGCGACGAACGACGGCGCCGCCGCGTCATCAGCTACGCCGAGCTCTACGACCAGGTCGCCAGGCTGGCCCACGCGCTTCAAGCCAGCGGTGTCACCGAAGGCGACCGGGTCGCCGGCTTCGTGCCCAACAGCGAACACGCCGTCATTGCCCTGCTGGCCACGGCCAGCCTCGGTGCCGTATGGTCTTCCTGCTCACCGGACTTCGGCACGCATGGCGTGCTCGACCGCTTCGGACAGATCACGCCCAAGGTCCTGATCGCCACCGATGGCTATACCTGGAATGGCAAGCCCATCGACACACGCGCTCGCGTCGCCGAGATCGTCGAGTCCATCGACTCCCTCGAGCGCGTGGTGGTGTTTCCCTTCCTGGAGGATGCCCCCGACCTCGATATCATCCCCGGCGCCATCGCATGGTCGGACTTCCTGGACAACGACGCCAGCCAGATCGACTTTCAGGCCCTGCCGTTCGATCATCCGCTCTATATCCTCTATTCATCGGGCACCACCGGCGCGCCCAAGTGCATCATTCACACGGCGGGCGGTGCCTTGCTGCAGCATTTCAAGGAGCACCGCCTGCATAACGACCTCGACGCCGAGGATGTCTTCTTCTATTACACCACCTGCGGCTGGATGATGTGGAACTGGCTGGTCTCCGGACTGGGGTCCGGCGCCACGCTATTGCTCTATGACGGGTCGCCTTTTGCCCCGCACCCCGAAACGTTGTGGCAAATCGCCGGTGAAGAAGGCATCACGATCTTCGGCACCAGCGCCAAATACCTTTCGGCCTGCGAAAAAGAAGGCCTGATGCCTGGCGAACGCGCCGACCTTTCCCGGCTCCGCGCTGTGCTTTCCACCGGCTCCGCGCTCGCCCACGAATCCTTCGACTACGTGTATGCGTCGATCAAGTCCGACCTCATACTGGCCTCCATCTCCGGCGGCACGGATATCGTGTCGTGCTTTGCGCTGGGCTGCCCGATAAAGCCGGTCTATCGTGGCGAGCTCCAGTGCCGCGGGCTGGGAATGGCGGTCGAGATATACGACGAGCAAGGGCAGAGCATCACGCACGGCAAGGGCGAGCTCGTCTGCACGCGCCCCTTCCCCTGCATGCCGATCGGATTCTGGAACGATCCAAGCGACGAGCGCTACCGAGAGGCCTATTTTTCCACCTTCCCCGGCGTCTGGGCCCACGGTGACTACGCCGAGCTGACCTCGCACGGCGGCGTGATCATCCATGGCCGGTCCGACTCGGTGCTCAACCCGGGCGGTGTACGCATCGGCACCGCCGAGATCTATCGCCAGGTGGAAAAGGTCGACGGAGTCCTGGAATCCCTGTGCATCGGTCAAGCATGGCAAAACGACATCCGTGTGGTGCTTTTCGTGCGCATGCGTCCCGGTGTCACGCTCGACGATGCCAAGCGCGATGAAATCCGCCGCATGGTGCGTCTGCATACCACGCCACGCCATGTGCCCGCCAAGATCATTGCCGTGGACGACATCCCGCGCACCTTGTCGGGCAAGATCGTCGAGGTCGCGGTACGCAACGTCGTGCATGGCGAGCCCGTCAAGAACCAGGACGCGCTGGCCAACCCCGAGGCACTCAAGCTGTTTGCCAACCTGCCGGCACTGGCCGAGTGAGCGCACCGGCAGCCACCTTGGGGGTGAGACTGGGCAGGCGGTACACGATCCAGTAGCATGATCGCCAAGTCATTGAAGGAGAACGGCATGGCGACCCTCAAGGGGCTGGTAAGCGTGCTGTTGCTGATCGTCAATACGCTCTTCTGGGGCGTGCCGCTGTACTTGCTCACGCTCCTCAAGCTGGTCACCCCGACCCGCCGCTGGCGCCTGCGCGTGCTGGCCGGCCTCAATGCCATTGCGCTGGCGTGGATCGCGACCAACAACTGGTGGATTCGTCACTGGATCAAGCCACGCATCAGCGCCCAGTTGCCCGATGGCCTCTCGCCACGGCAATGGTGGCTGGTCATTGCCAATCACCAGAGCTGGACGGACATCTTCGTCATGCAATACCTGCTGCATGGACGCACGCCGATGCCCAAGTTCTTCCTCAAGCGCGAACTGATCTTCATCCCCGTCATCGGCCTGGCCTGGTGGGCGCTGGAGTTTCCGTTCATGCGCCGCTACACGCGGCAAAAACTCGCCGAACGCCCTCAACTGGCGGAACGGGACCGGCGCGCGACCCAACGCATGTGCGAGCGGGCAAGGGAAATGCCCATGGCAATTTACAATTTCGTCGAAGGCACGCGTTTCACTCCGGCCAAGCGAGACCGCCAAGCAAGCCCCTTTCAGCACCTGTTACGCCCCAAGGCCGGCGGAACCGCACAAGTCCTCGGCCTGCTGGGAGACCGCTTGAGCGGCATAATCGACGTGACGCTTCATTACCGGTCTCCCCGCCCCAACTTCTGGCACTTCCTGTGTGGCCGCAACGACAGCGTCCACATGGAAGCACGCCTGCTCGCCGTGCCAGCCTGGATGGTTTCGGGCGACTATCATCTGGATCCGCACTACAAGGAACGCTTCCATTCATGGCTGAACGCGCTATGGCAAGAGAAGGATCGTGCGCTCGCCTCGTCCCCCTTCTCCTCTTCATCTTGATATTGGCAGGTTGCGCGGGAGGACCTGGCGCCGGCGGCTATCGAGGCAACATCGCCGGCAACTGGATTTCCATTCAACGCGGCGACACATTGGGAGAGATCGCCAAACGTGCCGACGTCCCCTTGTTACGTCTGCAGCGCTTCAATCCCGGCGTGGACGCCCGGCGGCTCGCCATCGGACAGCGCATCCTGGTGCCGACGCGACGCGAACGCGCCCCCGGGGGCGGCCCCTACCGGTACCAGGTGCGGCCCGGCGATACCTTCACCAGCATCGCACGCCTCTTCGGCAGCGATCCGCGACGCGTGCAGGCAGCCAACCCCGACACTGCCGCCAATGCCTTGCGCGTTGGTCAACTGATCCAGGTGCCGTTGTCGGGAAGTACGCAGCAAGCCAGCGCGGCGGCACGTCGCTCCTCCTCCGCGGCGGCCGCCAAGCCGGCGACAAGCCGTCGCGAACTGCCAGACCCCGGCGCCATGCCGGCAAGTGCCAAGGGGTGGCGCTGGCCACTGGATGACTACAAGGTCTCGCGACGCTACGGCACGGATGCACGTGGCACCCTCCAGCCGATGTTGCTGTCGGCCCCGGGCGACAGCCAGGCCCGTGCCGTCGCCGACGGGACCGTGCGTTTTGCCGACAGCATGCGACAGCTGGGACGCGTGGTGATCATTCACCATGCCGACAACATGCAAAGCGTCTACGCCCTCTGCAAGCGACTTCTCGTCAAGGATGGCGATCGCGTCTCGCAAGGCTCGCCGGTCTGTGACATCGGCTACCGCCACGACACCGGTCGTTACGACTTGCTGTTCGATGTGCGTCACGGCGGCAAGCCCGTCGATCCTGAACGCGTGCTACGCTGAGTCAAAATACCGGACATGGCAGTCCCCGTGCCGCCGTCGATGTTTTGCGACATCGAATCATCACGGCAATGACGCATGACTGTCATGACGGTGTACCAGTCTGGCGATGTCTCGATATGACACGGAGGGCGCATCATGCGAGTCGCATTGGTCAGTGAAACCTGGACACCCGAAATCAACGGTGTCGCCCATACGCTGGGGCATCTGGCCCAATACCTCGTCACCCGTGGCGTCACCCTGCAACTGGTGCGGCCAAGACCGCAGCAAGGTGGCCGCGAAGGCCGTGCCGAGCGAGACGTGCAGGTCCGCGCGTTTTCCCTGCCGGGCTATGCCGGAGTCTATGTCGGGGCACCCGATTGGCGGCGCCTGTCGCGTCTCTGGCGCCAGTCGCGTCCCGACGTGGTCTACATCGCCACCGAAGGACCACTTGGCTGGGCAGCGCTGGCAACGGCCCGGCATCTTGCGATCCCCGTCGTCGGTGGCTTTCATACCAATTTCGACCAATACGCCGCCAATTATCATCTGCGCGCCCTCAGCGGTCTCGTCACCGCAGGCCTGCGTTATTTCCATAACCGTTGCCGGCTGACGCTGGTGCCTACCCACGTTCAGGCCGAGCGTCTGCGGCAACGAGGCTTCCACCATGTCGACGTCCTGGGCCGGGGCATCGATGCCGGGCGGTTCTCGCCCTCGTGGCGCGATGCCCAGCTAAGAGCGCACTGGGGCGCCGACGATCATCGGCCCGTCGCCCTGTATGCCGGACGACTCGCCGCCGAGAAGAATACTCGCTTGCTGGTCCGTGCCATACGCGAGATGCAGCACGTCCAGCCGGACGTGATTCCGGTCCTGGTGGGGGACGGCCCCGAGCGGCAGCGTCTCGAGCGGCAACTGCCCGACGCCGTTTTCACCGGATTTCTCACCGGCGAGGCCCTGGCGCAACACTACGCCAGTGCCGACATGTTCCTGTTCCCTTCGCACTCGGAGACGTACGGCAATGTCGTTCCCGAAGCCATGGCCAGCGGCCTGCCCGTGGTGGCATTCGACCAGGCAGCCGCCAGCGAACTGATCACGGATGGCGGCGAAGGACGCCTCATTGACGCGACCGCCGACGACAGCTTCGTGCAGGCCGCCGTCGATCTTTGTCTCCAACCGGCCAGCCGCGCCCGCATGGGACGCGCCGCCCGCGAGAAAGTCGCCCATCAGAGCTGGGATCTGATCGGCGAGCGCTTTTTCACCTATCTAACGCTGACGGCTCAGGAAACACAGCATGCGCTCACGACCCCTAGCCATGTTTGATCGGCTCGATACCCTCGAATGGCAGCTTTGCCACCGTATCGCCCTGCTCAGCCATCGACGCCTGGTCCATGGCGTATTCCGGTTCTGCAGCCGGGTCGGTGACTGGCCGGCCTGGGTCGCCCTGGCCCTGCTGCAACCGCTCGTGCATGGCCAGGCGGGATGGCGTCTGACGTTGATCTGGGGCCTGTGTGCCGCGACCGGGGCCACTGTCTATCGTCTTCTCAAGACGCGCCTGTGCCGGGAGCGACCCTATATCACCTTTTCGAGCATTCCCTGCACGATGCCCCCGCTGGACCGCTACAGCTTTCCAAGCGGCCACACCTTGCATGCCGTGATGTTCTGCACGCTGACGGCGGCATCATCTCCCTGGCTGCTCGTGGTGGTCTTGCCGTTGAGCGGACTCATCGCCGCCTCGCGGGTCATTCTCGGCCTGCACTACGTCAGTGACGTCGCCGCCGGCGCCGTGCTGGGATTCGCCATCGCTCAGGCGGGGCTGTGGATCGCCATGCGAGGTCAATGGCTACCCCTTGCCGCTTGATAACGCCCCATCGGCATCTACGCTTTCTTTCCCTTTTCCTTCCTTGCTGTTTGCCATGAAAAAAACTTCGAGGTTTGCTCGAGGTTTCAAAGATGTCTAGATAACGGTATAACGCCTGGACTGCTCAGCGAATGCTATCCGCGATAATAGTTGGCAGGCACGAAGGGCATGCGGGTCACCCGCATCGGCAGGCGCTTGCCGCGTACGTCCGCGTACAGCGTCGTCTCCACGCCGGCCCACTCGACATCCACGTAGGCCATGGCCACGGGCTTGCCCAGCGTCGGCCCGAAGCTGCCGGAGGTCACTTGGCCGACATGTCGATCGGCGTCGTCGTAGAGTCGGGTGCCTTCGCGCACAGGGGCCCGGCCCTCGCCCACCAGGCCGACACGCTTGCGCACGATGCGCTTGGTGTCGATCTGCGGCAGGATGACGTCCGCGCCCGGGAACCCGCCTTCGCGTTCCCCCCCAATGCGGCGCGCCTTGCCCACGGCCCAGATCAAGCTGGCCTCCGCCGGCGTGGTGTGTGCATCCAGATCATGGCCATACAGGCAAAGCCCCGCTTCCAGCCGCAACGAATCGCGTGCGCCGAGGCCGATCGGCTCGACCTCGGGCTGCTCCACGAGCCACCGGGCCAATGTCTCGGCCGCGTCCCTGGACACCGAAATTTCGAAACCATCTTCGCCGGTATAGCCACTGCGACTGATCCATAGCGTGGTGCCCAGGGCATCGAACTGCCCATGGCGCATGAAGACCAGATCGCATGCCGCGGGGCACAGGCGCGCCATGACATCCTTGGCTTGCGGCCCCTGCAGCGCCAGAAGCGAACGGTCGAGCACTTCCACCTGATGCGCGGCATCGAGGCCGGTGCGCAGATGCGTCACGTCCTGGTCCTTGCAGGCCGCGTTGACCACCACATAGAGGTCGTCGCCTCGATTGACGATCATCAGGTCATCGAGAATGCCGCCTTCGTTGCCGGTGAAGAGCGCATAACGCTGCATGCCCGCCGGCAAGTCGACGATATCCGCCGGCACCAGCGTCTCGATGGCCTGCGCCGGCGTCGGTCCCGAAATCAAGAGCTGTCCCATGTGCGAGACATCGAACAGGCCGCACGCGTTGCGGGTGTGCTCATGCTCTTTCTTGACGCCAAGCGCATACTGCACCGGCATGCTGTAGCCGGCGAAAGGCACCATCTTGGCGCCGAGAGAGAGATGCAAGTCATGCAGCGGTGTCTGGTGCAGATCGTCGTCCATGGTCGCTTCCTCGCAAAGGTGCATGCCGGGAGCGGCTGGACCGCGCCCGGCTTGGTTTCAGTGCTTGTCGTTGAGATCTTCGCCCGGCAGGACGGTCTTGCCCTCGAAGTGATCACGCGTGAGCTTGAAGACCACCGGCGACAGAAGAGCCAATGCAATCAGGTTGGGGATCGCCATCATGGCATTGAAGACACTGGCCATCAGCCATACGAAGTCCAGCGGCGCGACGGCCCCGACGAGGATCGCCAGGATATAGACCACCCGATAGACCTTGATCGATGCGACACCGAACAGGTATTCGAAGCACTTTTCGCCATAGAAGGCCCAGCCGAGAATGGTCGTGAAGGCAAAGACCGCCAGCGCAAAGGACACGACATACTGGCCGATTCCCGGAAGCGCGCCATTGAAGGCCATGGCGGTCAATGCAGCGCCGGTCTCGCCCGATGTCCACTCGGCGCTGGTCAAGATCGCCAATGCGGTGACCGAGCACACGATGATGGTATCGATGAAGGTTCCCAGCATCGCCACCAGCCCCTGACGCACCGGGTTCTTGGTCTGTGCCGCGGCATGGGCGATGGGCGCACTCCCCAGCCCCGCTTCATTGGAGAACACGCCCCTCGCCACGCCATACTGAATGGCCTTGGCCACGGCAGCCCCGGCGAAACCGCCGGCGGCGGATACCGGCGTGAAGGCATGACCGAAGATCAGCCCCAGCGCTGCCCCGACCTGATCGATATTGATGAACAGCACCAGCAGACCACAGACGATGTAGGCGATCGCCATGAAGGGCACCAGCTTGCCCGCCACCTTGGCAATGCGCTTGATCCCGCCGAGGATCACGGCACCGGCCAGCAGCATGATGATCACACCGGTCAGCCAGTGCGGCATGCCCAGTGACTCGCTGAGCCCATCGGCGACCGAATTGGACTGCACGGTATTGCCGATACCGAAGGCGGCCACCGCACCGAAAAAGGCGAACAGGGCCCCTAGCCAAGCCCACTTCTTGCCCAGCCCATTGCGAATGTAATACATGGGCCCGCCAACGTGATCGCCGGCCGCATCGACTTCACGATAGCGGACGGCCAGCACCGCCTCGGCAAACTTGGTCGCCATGCCGACCAGCGCGGTGATCCACATCCAGAACACCGCGCCCGGCCCCCCCAGGAAGATGGCCGTCGCCACCCCGGCGATGTTGCCGGTACCGACGGTGGCCGATAGCGACGTCATCAGCGCATTGAAGGGAGAGATTTCCCCTTCATTTTCATCCCCTTTTTCGGCCTGGCGCCCTTTCCAGAGCAGCCGGAAGCCCGCGCCCAGCTTGCGAATGGGCAACAGCTTGAGACCCAGCTGGAGATAGACCCCCACGCCGAGCAAAAGAACAAGCATCAAGGGGCCCCATACGACATCGTTGATGGCGCTGAATATTGCGTTGAGTGTTTCCACGAGATGTCCTCCCAGACATTTGTTGTTATCAGCACGAGATGCGCTGCCGTCGGCGTAACATCAAGAAGATAAACGCCAAAACCCTGTCGACTTTAGCGGACTGCCTCACCTGCGCTCCACACCTGCATCGTGAAATCGCGTAATCGGCTGCATGAAGAGCAAAAAACACCGCCAGCCGGTGTGGAGGTCGGCAAGAATCAGGTTTCTTATCCGAAACAGAGGCTAATCGCTGTCCCGAGGATTGGCAACCGCGCGACCGACGGCGCGCCGGATTGCATCCCCGGCATGCGCACCATGACGCGGGCCTTGCCGCGGCGGACGAGCGCCGTCGCCTGCGTGCGGGGGTGTACTGCCTTGGCGTCGCGGGGATCTCCCGGTATCGTGCGGTTTTTTGCTGGACGCTGGGTCGCGTTCTGTCCACCCTTACAAGGCGGTCGAGCCGAACGGCACATGGAAATGCAAGATGACGATGCCAAGGACACGTCAATCATGCATAATGCCCTTCATATATTCCCCGATTCAGAAAACCTTTTCGTATAGGAAAAAACGCGATGAGTCACATTCCCGCCAATCTCCGCTATACCGACAGCCATGAATGGGTCCTCGACAACGGTGACGGCACGGTCACGATCGGCATTACCGATCATGCCCAGGAAGCGCTGGGCGACGTCGTCTTCGTCGAGCTGCCCGAAACCGGACGCGAACTCGATGCCGGCGAAGAGTTCGGCGTGATCGAATCCGTCAAGGCGGCCTCCGATCTGTACCTGCCGCTGAGTGGCGAGATCATTGCCGTCAACGAGTCCCTCGAAGACGCTCCCGAAACCGTCAACGACAATCCCTACGAAGACGGCTGGATCATCAAGCTCAAGCTCGCCGAACCCGAGGCGCTCGAATCGCTGCTCGATGCCACCGCATACGACGCACTCGTCAGCGCCGAAGAAGACTGACGCCCCTCGCGTGATGCATTGAGTTCTGTCTTGAGGCGGCGGCATGCCGTTGGGTGCCGTCGTCTGGTGTCGAATCGGGCTCGACCGCCCGCTACTGTTTGGGTGTTGCATGGCAAACGACAAGCGCAGCCTGGCCGAACTGGCCAACCACGATGATTTCCTGACGCGTCACAACGGCCCCGACGAGGGCGATGTGCAGCAGATGCTGGAGACGCTGGGACTTCCCGATATCGAATCGCTGATGACCAGCACGATCCCCGGCGACATTCGTCTGGCACGTGAGTTGGCCCTGGAAGAGCCGCGCGGCGAAGCCGAAGCCCTGGAGTATCTCAAGCGTCTGGCACGTCAGAACAAGACCTTCAAGAATTATATCGGGCAAGGCTACTATCCCACCTACATGCCAGCAGTGATCCAGCGCAACGTGCTGGAGAATCCCGGCTGGTACACGGCCTATACGCCCTATCAGCCCGAAATCGCGCAGGGCCGGCTGGAAGGGTTGCTCAACTTCCAGCAGGTCGTCATGGACTTGACCGGCATGCCGATCGCCAACGCTTCGCTGCTCGACGAGGCGACAGCCGCCGCCGAGGCCATGGCGCTGTGCCGGCGAGCCAACAAGAAGGTCAAGTCGGCGTGCTTTTTCGTGGCCGACGATGTCTTGCCTCAAACCCTCGATGTATTGCGTACCCGGGCTGCCTATTTCGGCTTCGAGCTCGTCGTCGCGCCGGCGGAAACCCTTCCCGAGCACGAGGTGTTTGGCGCGCTGCTGCAGTATCCCGGCGCCACCGGCGAGGTTCGCGACCTGGCACCGCTGCTCGAACAGGCCAAGGAGCGACGCGTGATGACCTGCGTCGCGGCCGACCTGATGAGCCTGGTCCTGCTGAAAGAGCCCGGCGCGCTCGGTGCCGACATCGTCGTGGGGAGTTCCCAGCGTTTTGGTGTCCCCATGGGCTACGGCGGGCCGCACGCCGCCTTCTTCGCCGCCAGCGACGCACTCAAGCGCTCGCTGCCCGGACGCATCATCGGGGTCTCCAAGGACGCTCGCGGTCAACGCGCCCTGCGCATGGCCATGCAAACCCGCGAGCAGCACATCCGCCGGGAAAAGGCGACGTCCAACATTTGTACCGCCCAGGCGCTACTGGCCAACATCGCCGGTTTTTACGCGGTGTACCACGGCGCCGATGGCTTGCGCACCATTGCCAGCCGCATTCATCGCCTGACCACCCTGCTGGCCGAGGGCCTCAAGCAGCACGGCGTCACGCTCGCTCACGACAGCTGGTTCGACACGCTGACCCTCAAGGGGCTTGACCATGGCCAGGTGCATGGCCGCAGCATGGCGCATGAGATCAACCTGCGCTACGACGCCGCCGGCACGATCGGGGTCAGCCTCGACGAGACCACCACGGCCGCCGACGTGGTCACGCTGTTCGACGTCCTGCTGGGCGACGAGCACGACCTGTCGGTGAGCGAACTCGACCGCCACGTCCGCGAGACAGGCACGACCGGCATTCCGGCGCATCTCGATCGCGAGAGCGATTTTCTCACCCACCCCACCTTCCATCGCTATCGCAGCGAAACCGCGATGCTGCGTTATCTGAAGCGCCTCGAGAACAAGGACCTGTCCCTCACCCATGCCATGATCCCGCTGGGGTCATGCACCATGAAACTCAACGCCACCAGCGAAATGGTACCGATCAGCTGGCCGGAGTTCGCCAACATCCATCCCTTCGCGCCCCACGACCAGGTGGCCGGCTACAAGCAGATGATCGACGAGCTGTCGGCCTTTCTGGTCGAAATCACCGGCTACGACAGCATTTCCATGCAGCCCAACTCCGGAGCGCAGGGCGAATACGCGGGCCTGGTCGCCATTCGGCGCTACCAGAAGGCCCAGGGCCAGGGCCATCGCGACATCTGCCTGATTCCCAGTTCGGCGCATGGGACCAACCCCGCCTCGGCGGCCATGGCGCAAATGAAGGTGGTGGTCGTCGACTGTGACGACGAAGGCAATATCGATCTCGAGGATTTGCGTGGCAAGGCCGAGAAGCACAGCGAATCGCTCTCGGCGATCATGCTGACCTACCCCTCGACGCATGGCGTATTCGAGGAAAGCGTGCGCGAGGCCTGCCGGATCGTGCACGATCACGGCGGCCAGGTGTACATCGACGGCGCGAACATGAACGCTCAGGTCGGCCTTTGCCGCCCCGGCGATTTCGGTGGCGACGTCTCGCATCTCAATCTGCACAAGACCTTCTGTATCCCGCATGGCGGCGGCGGCCCCGGCATGGGACCGATTGGCGTCAAGGCGCATCTGGCGCCCTTCGTGCCCAACCACGTGGTCACGCCGCTTCCGGGCGTCGACGAAAAGGCCGGCGCGGTCGCCGCGACGGCCTACGGTTCCGCGTCGATCCTCCCGATCTCCTGGGCCTACATCAAGATGATGGGCGGACGCGGCATGAAGCGCGCCACCCAGCTGGCGATCCTCAATGCCAACTACATCGCCAAGCGGCTCGAGGGGCATTACCCGGTGCTCTACAAGGGCCGCAACGGCACCGTCGCGCATGAATGCATACTGGACATCCGCCCGCTCAAGGCCGCGTCCGCGATCAGCGAGGAAGACATCGCCAAGCGCTTGATGGATTACGGCTTTCATGCCCCGACGATGTCATTCCCGGTCGCCGGCACCCTGATGGTCGAGCCGACCGAGTCGGAGTCGCGTTACGAGATCGACCGCTTCTGCGACGCCATGATCGCCATACGCGAGGAAATCCAGCGTATCGAAACCGGCGAATGGCCCGCGGACAACAACCCTCTGGTCATGGCACCGCACACCCAGGCGGACTTGATGGAAGCCGACTGGGAACGGCCCTACTCGCGCGAACTCGGCGCCTTCCCCACCGAAGCCACCAAGGCCGCCAAGTACTGGCCGGCGGTCAACCGCGTCGACAACGTCTACGGCGATCGCAACCTCATCTGCACCTGCCCGCCGATCGACGCCTATCGCGACGACGTCTGAACGTTTCGACAGGACCGACGAAAAACCCCGGGCGGCAAGGCCCGGGGTTCAGCGAAGACGAAGACTACGCTTTAGGCATGATCGTTCCGGTCAGGCCTCGTCTTCGAGCGGCGGCGCTTCGGCATAGCCGTACAGGACGTTGCGACGCTGCAGGCGAAACTCGCCCAGCAGCTGCTGGTAGCGACGCGGCATCTCGACGCCGCGCTTGGTGACGACATACAGCGTCTCGTAGACCGACTCCGCCAGGGGCAGCTCCTTGACCTGACGCTGCCAGGGCGAGGTTTCCATCACGCTCCGAGGTACCACGGTAAAGCCCAGCCCTCGTGCCACTGCATCCAGCACCATGCTGACTTCGTTGGAGAAGCCCTGCTGGGGAAAGTGGCTCATCGAGCGAAACTCGCCCGCGAAATTGCGCCTGAGCAACGAACTGGCGTTATTGATGCCGTCCGAATAGTTCATGAAACCGAGCGCCATGAGTTCGCTGATCGTGGTGCCCGTGAAGTCGGCGGGCACCAGCAGGCACAGCGGCTCCTGATGCCAGGGTTCGAAATCCAGGTCGGGATGCTTGGTCACGTCCGTGACGATGCCGACATCGAAGCGTCCGGCCAATACGGCGTCGACGATCTCCGCGTTGAAGGCGAAATCGTAGGTCACCGTCAATCCCGGGTGCATCTGCTGGTAGCCCAGGATGAACGGATAGAACATCAGTCCCACGCTGCTCGGCGACGCAACGCGGCATTCGCCCGTGTCCGGCGAATCGTTGTCCAGGGAATGCCGAAACTGCTCATGCTCGGCAAAAAGCTTGACCGCATAGTCATAGGCACGGCGTCCGGTTTCCGTGAGCGTGAAGCGACGGCCATGACGATACAGCAATGACTTGTCAAGGTAGCGTTCGAGCTTGCGGATGTGCTGGCTGACGCCAGGCTGGGTCATTTCCAGCTTGCGTGCGGTGTGCGTGAAGCTACCCGTCTCGACAAGCGTGATGAAGGTGCGAAAGTATTGCGCGTTGAACATGAACTGAGGGTCCACCGGCTGGCGTATCGGGGCGGCTGCATCTATGCCGAAGCCTGCTGACGCACGACCGTCGTAACGGTTAGCACGGCCATAACCGTGGCTTCGAGGGCATTGGCGGAGGGATTATAGCAAATTATGCTGCGCCTCACATCGCTGCGCGGCCGAAGGTCGCATGATAGCATCAAGACATGATTCAGTGCCTGGCCGACCCGGTGCCGATCGTGCGCCGGCCGTTCCTTCGGCACCATGCCGCCACAAGGATGCGTCAATGCCCCAAAAGCTTTCCACCATCATTTCTCCCGAGGGGAGCCTCGAGGTCCTCTCCCAGCAGGAAGTCAATCGTCTGCGCGACACCTCGGCCAACGGCCTGCACGATCTCTTGAGACGCTGCTCGCTGGCGGTCCTCAACTGTGGTACGCCCACCGACGACAGTCGCGCCCTGATGCAGACGCACCACGACTTCGAGATAGAGGTATTGCAGCAGGACCGCGGCATCCGCCTCAAGCTCGACAACGCACCGCATAGCGCCTTCGTGGATGGGCAGATGATCCGCGGTATCCGCGAGCACCTCTCCGCGGTGCTGCGCGACATTGTCTACGTGCACAATGAAATCCAGCACTATCCCAAGTTCGACCTGAAACGCGGCGACGGCATCACCAACGCCGTCTTCCATATCCTGCGTAACGCCGGCACCTTGAAGTCCTCGCGTGAACCCAGTCTCGTGGTGTGCTGGGGCGGCCACTCGATCACCCGCGAGGAATACGACTACAGCAAGGACGTGGGCTATCATCTCGGTCTGCGCGACCTGGACATCTGCACGGGATGCGGCCCCGGCGCCATGAAGGGCCCCATGAAAGGCGCCAATGTCGCCCATGCCAAGCAACGCCGCCATGACGGCCGCTACCTGGGGATCTCCGAGCCCGGCATCATCGCGGCCGAATCGCCCAATCCGATCGTCAACGAACTGGTCATCATGCCCGATATCGAGAAACGCCTCGAGGCCTTCGTGCGTGTCGGGCACGGCATCGTCATCTTTCCCGGTGGCGTGGGCACGGCCGAGGAAATTCTGTACCTGCTGGGCATTCTCCTGCACCCGGACAACGCCGACATCCCCTTCCCCATCGTCTTCACCGGGCCACGCGACAGCGCCGACTATTTCAAGCGCATCGACGAGTTCCTGGCCTTTACGCTGGGCGAACGCGCTCGGGAACGCTATCGCATCATCATCGACGACCCTGCCGAGGTGGGACGCGCCATGCGGCGCGGCGTGGATGATGTGGGCACTTTCCGCCGCACCCACAGCGATGCCTTCTATTTCAACTGGCGTCTCAATGTCGCCACCGGCTTCCAGCTTCCCTTCGAGCCCACGCACGAAAGCATGGCGCAACTCGCCCTGCACCGCGAGCAGCCGGTCCACGAGCTCGCGGCCAACCTGCGCCGGGCGTTTTCCGGCATCGTCGCCGGCAACGTCAAGGAAGAAGGCATTCGTGCCATCGAACAACACGGTCCCTTCCGGCTACATGCCGAACCGGACATGATGGCGCGACTGGATGATCTGCTTACATCGTTCGTGGCACAGGGACGCATGAAGCTGCCGGGCAGCGAGTACGTTCCCTGCTATACGCTTGGCTGACATGCTTGTCGCTTGCCCGTGGCTGCGCGGATCGACGGACCGATAGGCATGGCTTATGGAAGTGATCGCCTCTTGCAATTGTTAAAGTGCTAACAGCCTTCTAGACTGCAACGCATACGCGAGCCCCCGGGCTCGCGTCTTCGTTTCATCCATTGCCTGTCTGCCAAGGAGAGCACCGCATGGCATCACTCTTCGAACCGTTCGACCTGAATGGCACACGCCTGAGCAACCGTATCGTCATGGCGCCGATGACCCGTTCACGCGCCGCGGAAGACGTCCCCGACGAACTGGGTGCCCTCTATTATCGGCAACGCGCGAGTGCCGGCCTGATCATTTCCGAAGGCACGCCCATTTCACGGCAGGGACAAGGCTACCTGTACAATCCCGGGATCTTCGGACCCGACCAGGTAGCGGGGTGGGCCAAGGCGACGCGTGCCGTTCATGAGCGCGGCGGCGTGTTCTTCGCGCAGATCTGGCATGTGGGCCGTGTATCGCATACCTCGGTGCAGGTGGCCGGAGCCGCGCCGGTCGGCCCCAGCGACAAGCAAGGCGGCATGGCCTTCGGTTACAACGAAAATGGCCAGCCGGACATGCTCGAGGCAAGCCGGCCGAGGCGCCTCGCAACTCATGAAGTGCGCGACATCGTGCGCGATTTCGCCCAGGCCGCCGTCAACTCGCGCGAGGCCGGCTTCGATGGCGTCGAGATTCATGGCGCCAATGGCTATCTTTTCGAGCAGTTCCTCAATCCCGGCGTCAACGATCGCGATGACGAGTATGGCGGTTCGCGCGAGAATCGCTGTCGCCTGCTGATCGAAGTCGTCGATGAAGTCAGCAAGATGATCGGCGCACGGCGCGTCGGGGTTCGCCTGTCGCCCTTCGGCACCCTGTTCGACATGCCGGAATACGAGGACAACGGCGAGACCTACCTGTACCTGGCACGCAAATTCAACAAGCGCGGGCTCGCCTATGTCCACCTCCACGACCAGGGCGGTCAAGGCATGCCGCCCATGCCCCGCGACTATCTACGCCAGTTCCGCGATGTCTACCAGGGGACCTTGCTGCTGGCCGGCAACCTCGACCAGGCCGAGGCCGAAAAGCTGGTGGACGAAGGCACCATCGACCTGCCGGTCTTCGGTCGTTATTTCACCTCGAATCCGGACCTGGTCGAGCGGATGCAGAACGGCTGGCCCCTGGCCGATTTCGATCCGGCCACCTTCTACGGGGGCGACGCCCGAGGCTACGTGGACTTCCCCACCTACCCCGAAGAGCAGGCACGCATCGAACGCGAAAGAATGATCCAGGAATCGTCTTCCTGAGGGCGAGACCACCCTGCAGCATGAAAAGGCCCCGATCCCAGGATCGGGGCCTTCATCGTTCGAGGTGCTTCGCGGTACGCGACCTGAAAGGATGACCGCACCGGCTCAACGGCGGGCATGCCATCCCGTCATGAGCGCATGCAGCAACAAGCCGGCCGTGGCACCGTGCGAAACGACGGTCGCCCAGCCCGCAGCCGTGCTCGCCAGCACATGATGCCACCCCGCCAGCAGCAGGCACCCGATGCCGAACGCCACGCCAAGCCGCTTGAGCAGTCCGGGCATCAACCGGCGTTGCGCCGTCGTCATCCGCCGCCAGTAGGCAATGCTGACCACGGCAAGGCCACCGGCAATCAGCGCCAGCATGGCGATATGGGTGTCGTACCCTCCCAGCTGATAGCGAGGCCAGGACAGCAGCACCAAGAGCAGCAGTCCGATCATGACGCTCAACCGGGCCGCCGAGGGGGAGCCCTCCGTGTCACGCATCAGGCAACCTTCAACCCTTGCTCGTCGATCCATGCCTCGACCCAGGGAATCGCGGCATCGTCCGCCATGAAGGTTTCCATGGCATCGATTTCCAGGCGCTCGCCGAGGCGCTCCGCGCCCAGCTCGTCGAGCAAGGCATCCAGTGCACGGCCGGCACCGCAGAACGTATCGCCATAGGAACTGTCGCCCAGGGCGATCAGGCCATAGCGCCAGTTCGCCAGTGCCGGCGGCGCTTCGCGCAGATCGCGCGCGAAAGGCACGAAATTGCCGGGGAAATCGCCGCTACCGGTGGTGGAAACGCAAAACAGGGCCAGATCGGGCAAGGGATCGAGATCGGCGAGACTGGGTTGCTCGACGATCGTCACGTCATAGCCCGCTTGCTCGAAGAGCGGTGTGACCTGCTCGGCGACGTCCAGGGCACCCCCATACATGGTGCCTACGAAAATTTTGAGACTTGGCATGCAGTCGTCGACTTACTCGTGAAATATTCGTCGTGAAAAGATGCACCGCGTCAGTGACATGGGACACGGCGACAGCGTCTATTCGCCGGGATGAGCGGCATCGGCGCACCCGAGTGGGCGCGCACATCTATCGAAACGGCCGGGGCCATCGGCCCCGGCGTTGTCCATGGGTACGCAAGCTGACGAGACGTCAGTGCACGACCTTCGACTCGTCGAAATCCTCGACGCGTGCCTTGAGCTTCTGACCGGGACGGAACGTCACCACGCGGCGTGCGGAAATGGGAATTTCCTCGCCGGTCTTCGGGTTGCGTCCCGGGCGTTCGCGTTTGTCGCGCAAGTCGAAATTGCCGAAGCCCGACAATTTGACCTGCTCGTTCTCGCGCAGGCAGCTGCGAATCTCTTCGAAGAAGGCCTCGACCATCGACTTGGCTTCGCGCTTGGAAAAGCCCAGCTCAGCATGCAGATGTTCGGCCAAATCCGCTTTGGTCAGCGCACCCATGCTCTCATCCTCGTAACGGCTGATGGGATTAACTCCTCAGGACCGCCGCGAAGCGTGATTTCGCTTCGCCGACGATGGCATCGACTAACTGATTGATTTCATCGTCATTCAGCGTGCGCGAAGGATGCTGCCAGGTCAAGCCCAGGGCGAGACTCTTGTGGCCTTTTTCGATCCCTTCCCCCTGATAGACATCGAAAAGCCGCAGGTCGACCAGCCACTCGCCCGCCTGGTCACGCATGGCGTCCATCAAGGCCATGACCGGCACGTCGTCCTTCACGACCAACGCCAGATCGCGCCGCACCTCGGGATGCCGCGACAGCGGCTCGAACGCCGGCAAGAGGCCCTGGGTCGCCGCCTCCAGCTCGAGCTCGAACACGAAGGCACCGGTCTTGAGGCCCAGCTCGGCCCGCACGCCGGGGTGCAAGGCACCGACCCATCCCACCGGGCGCCCATCGCAGATGATCCGCGCCGTCTGGCCGGGATGCAGCCCGGGATGCTCGCCGGCCTCGAAACGCCACGCGTCGGGACGATGCGTCAAGGCCAGCAGGCTCTCCAGGTCGCCCTTGAGGTCGAAGAAGTCGACACGCTCGCGCGTGGCCGACCAGCCTTCGGGATGCCGTGGCCCGCAGATGATGCCACCGAGCATCGATACCTGCTCGAGGTCATCCAGCCCACCGCGAAACACCAGCCCAGTCTCGAACAGGCGCACCCGGGGCTGTTGCCGGTTGAGGTTGTGCATCATGGCCTTGACCAGTCCCGGCAGCAGACTCGCGCGCATGACCGACATGTCCGCCGAGATGGGGTTGGCCAGGGCCGGTGCGATCGCCCCCGGCGTCAGCGTCTCCTGCAGCTCGGGCGCGACGAAACTGTAGGTGATGGCTTCCTGGTAGCCACGCGCCACGAGATGGCGACGCAAGCGCGACAGAGGCTGACGCGTCTCGTCGGCGGCGCTGAGTTTCAGACGCGCGGCGGGACGGCGCACCGGGATCCGGTCATAGCCGTGAATGCGCGCCAATTCCTCGATGAGGTCTTCCTCGAGGGCAATGTCGAAACGCCAGCTGGGCACCTTGACGCGCCAGCCTTCGGCAACGACGTCGACGTGCATGCCCAACCCCGACAGGATGTCGACGACATCGTCATCGGCGATGACCAGGGACAGACACTGATCGAGGCGCACCCGGCGCAAGGTCACGCTGCAGCCCAGCGGCAGGTGATCGGGGCTGGCCACTTCCGTGACCGGACCGGGGTCACCGCCGACGATCTCCAGCAGCAACTGCGTCGCGCGCTCGAGCGCCACCTGCGTCAACTGAGGGTCGACGCCACGCTCGAAACGGTGAGACGCATCGGTGTGCAATCCATAAGAGCGCGCCTGCCCCGCCACGGCCAGCGGCGAGAAGAAGGCCGACTCCAGAAAGATATCCTGCGTGTTCGCATTGACGCCGGACGCCTCGCCTCCCATGACACCGGCGATCGCCAGCGGCCGATGCACGTCGGCGATGACCAGGGTACCGTCCCGCAGCGCGATATCCTGTCCATCGAGCAGCGTCAGACGCTCGTCGCCCCGGGCTTCGCGCACCACGATGCCATCCTGCAGGCGTGCCAGGTCGAAGGCATGCATCGGCTGGCCGAGCTCGAGCATCACGTAATTGGTGACATCGACGATCGGGTCGATGGCGCGAATGCCGCTGCGCCGCAGGCGCTCGGTCATCCACAGCGGCGTTTCCGCCGCGAGATCGACACCGCGAATCACCCGGCCCGCATAGCGGGGGCACTGAGCGGGGGCCTCGACGCGCACCGGAAACGTTTCCTGATTCTTCGGCGTCACGACACTGATCTCGGGCTCGTTCAGCGGAAGGCGGCTCAATACGCCGACCTCGCGCGCCATCCCCTTGAGGCTCAGGCAGTCGCCGCGATTGGGGGTCAGGTCGACTTCGATGGCATGGTCGTCCAATGCCAGCCAGTCACGCAGGCCGTCCCCCACCGGCGCCGTCGGCGGCAGCACCCAGATACCGTCCGACGTGCCTTCCTCCAGCTCCAGCTCGGAAGCCGAACAGATCATGCCGCGCGACTCCACGCCACGCAGCTTGGCCTTCTTGATCTTGAAATCGCCGGGCAGCGTGGCATTCACGCGCGCGAACGGCACTTTCTGCCCCACCGCGACATTGGGCGCGCCGCACACCACCTGAACGGGTTCGTCGCCGCCGTCATCGACATGGCAGACGTTGAGCTTGTCGGCACTGGGATGCGGCTGCTTGTCGACGACCTCGGCGATGACCACGCCGTCGAAGGCGCCCGCCACCGGCGCGATCGCGTCGACTTCCAGCCCCGCCATCGTGATGTGATCGGCCAGCGCCTGCGTGGTCCAGTCGGGGGAGACCCAATGGCGCAGCCATGTTTCAGAAAATTTCATGTTACTTCCTGTGTCCGTGGTCGCTGATCAGCCGAATTGGCGCAAGAAGCGCAAGTCGTTTTCGAAAAACAGCCGCAGGTCATTGACGCCGTAGCGCAGCATCGTCAACCGCTCCGCGCCCATGCCGAACGCGAACCCGGTGTAACGCTCGGCATCGATGCCCGAATGACGAAAGACCTCGGGGTGTACCATTCCGCACCCCATGACTTCCAACCAGCCGCTGTGCGAACACACACGACAGCCATCGCCTCCGCACATGACGCACTGGATATCGACCTCGGCGGAGGGCTCGGTAAACGGGAAATAGGAAGGACGGAAGCGCACGGAAAGCGACTCCCGCTCGAAGAACGCCTTGAGAAAATCCTCGATCGTGCCCTTCAAGTCGGCAAAGCTCACGTCCTCGTCGACCAGCAGGCCTTCCACCTGGTGGAACATCGGCGTGTGCGTGAGATCCGAGTCGCTGCGATAGACCCGCCCCGGGCAGACGATGCGTATCGGCGGCGCCTGCTCCTTCATGGTCCGCACCTGCACCGGCGAGGTATGCGTGCGCAGCAATCGTGACGCATCGAAATAGAACGTATCCGCCATGCCCCGTGCGGGATGGTGGGCCGGAATATTGAGCGCCTCGAAGTTGTGATAGTCGTCTTCGAGCTCGGGCCCCACGGCCACGTCGAAGCCGATATGCGCGAACAGGGACTCGATACGCTCGAGCGTGCGGGTCACGGGATGCAAGCCCCCCGTGGGCTCACCGCGCCCGGGCAGCGTCACGTCGATACGCTCCTGGGCCAGGCGTGCATTCAATTCGGCGTCCTGCAGATGCTTCTTGCGTGCCTCGAGCTCGTCCGACAGCACTTGCTTGGCATCATTGATCTGCTCGCCGGCCTTGGGACGCTCTTCCGCCGGCAGTTTGCCGAGCCCCTTGAGAAGAGCGGTAATCTCACCTTTCTTGCCCAGATAGCGCACCCGAACCTCGTCGAGTGACTGGACATCCTCCGCGCTCTCGATGGCGGCGCGAGCCTCGGCGACCAGTTGTGGGAGATGGTCCATCCGTCTAGCTCCGATGCTAAGTGCCCGTGGTGAACCACCGCTCGTCGGGCAATGGTCCAGACAAAAAAACAGGGGAAGAGCGGCTGCTCTCCCCCTGCGGCTTCATGCGCATGATGAAACACTCATGATGAGCGTCCCACCCGCCCGTTACTGAGCAGCCTTGGCCTTGTCGACGATCGCGGCAAAGGCAGCCTTTTCATGGACGGCGAGATCGGCCAGAACCTTGCGGTCGATCTCGATGCCGGACTTCTTCAGGCCGGCGATGAAGCGGCTATAGGACAGACCGTTGGCGCGTGACGCCGCGTTGATACGCGTGATCCACAACGCACGGAACTGACGCTTGCGCTGACGACGGTCACGATAGGCATACTGACCTGCCTTGATGACCGCCTGCTTGGCAACGCGGAAAACGCGAGACCGGGCACCGTAATACCCTTTGGCCTGCTTGAGAATCTTCTTGTGTCGACGACGAGCGACGACACCACGCTTGACACGAGTCATGGCTTACTCCTGACGTTTGAAAAATCGACTACCGATACTGTCCATGCCAGCACTGTTCATACAAACACTGTGCATGAAAGTACTTAGAAGGAAAGTACTTAGAGGTTCGGCAACATGCGCTGGATCAACTGCTTGTCGGCATCGTGAATCTGCTTCATGCCGCGCAGCTGACGCTTACGCTTGGTCGACTTCTTGGTCAGGATGTGACTGCGAAAAGACTGCTTGTGCTTGAAGCCATGAGCCGTCTTCTTGAAGCGCTTCGCAGCGCCGCTGTTACTCTTGATTTTAGGCATGAGGGAAAACTCCACTCGGTTTCTTCAGAAAACCCGAGGCCGGCAGGCCAGCCGAAGCCGCCTGCCCGTTAAACTGCCAACGGATCACTTCTTTTTGGGCGCCAGGATCATGATCATCTGACGACCTTCCATCTTGGGGAAGGATTCGACAGTCGCCATGTCCTCGAGGTCGGCGGCGATCCGTTCCATCAGCTTGCGGCCGATGTCCTGGTGCGCCATCTCACGTCCCCGAAAACGCAGCGTGACCTTGCCTTTGTCGCCCCCTTCGAGGAAACGCGTCAGGTTTTTCAATTTCACCTGATAGTCGCCCTCGTCGGTACCAGGTCGGAATTTGACTTCCTTGACCTGAATCTGCTTCGTCTTTTTCTTCTGAGCAGAACGCTGTTTCTTCTGCTCGAAAAGAAACTTCCCATAGTCCATGATCTTGCAGACGATGGGGTCAGCGTTGGAGATCTGGACGAGATCCAAGCCCTCGGCCTCGGCACGCTCCAGCGCGTCCTGAGTCGAGACGACACCAACCTGCTCGCCGCTGCTGTCGATGAGGCGGACTTCGTCCACACGAATACGGTCGTTCATTGGGGGGCGCTTCTCTTGAGGGCGCCCGCGCTGGTTATTCCGCTTGATCGTTACGTCTCCGTTCTATCGATTGACGTTCTTTATACCCCTTCTTCCTGCAGACGCGCAATCAAGGCGTCCACCGATAGCGAGCCCAGGTCCTCTCCGCTACGCGTACGGACGGCAACCGCACCCGCCTCGACTTCTTTGTCACCTACAACGAGAAGATAGGGGATCTTTTGCAACGTATGTTCCCGGATTTTAAAGCCGATCTTCTCATTCCTCAAGTCCGTCTTGACACGCAGACCGGATTTCTGCAAACGCTGCGTCACGGATTCGGCGTATTCCCGCTGGGCATCGGTGATGTTGAGCACCACGGCCTGGAGCGGTGAAAGCCACAAGGGCATGGATCCCGCATAGTGTTCGATGAGGATACCGATGAAGCGTTCCATGGACCCCACGATGGCGCGGTGCAGCATGACCGGCGCCTGCCGCGAACCGTCCTCGGCCACGTACTGCGCGCCGAGCCGGGTCGGCATCATGAAATCCACCTGCATGGTACCCACCTGCCACTCGCGGCCCAGGCAGTCGCGCATGTGATACTCGATCTTGGGGCCATAGAAGGCGCCTTCACCGGGCAACTCTTCCCATTCGACGTCACAGCGGCTCAGGGCGTTGCGCAAGGCCTCTTCGGCGCGATCCCAGTTGTCGTCGCTGCCCAGACGCTTCTCGGGCCGCAGGGCGATCTTGACGGCGATGTCGTCGAAGCCGAAATCACGATAGACCGCCAGGGCCTGCCGATGGAATGCCGTCACCTCCGGCTCGATCTGCTCCTCGGTGCAGAACACGTGACCGTCGTCCTGAGTGAACGCACGTACCCGCATGATGCCGTGCAAGGCGCCCGAGGGCTCGTTGCGGTGACACCCTCCGAATTCGCCATAGCGCACCGGCAGTTCGCGATAGCTGCGCAGCCCGGAATTGAAGACTTGTACATGCCCGGGACAGTTCATCGGCTTGAGCGCATATTCGCGCTTTTCCGATTCAGTGAAGAACATGTTCTCGGCATAGTTGTCCCAATGGCCGGACTTCTGCCATAGCGACACATCCATGATCTGCGGGCAGCGAATCTCCTGATAGCCGCTGTCCTTGTAGACGCCGCGCATGTACTGCTCGACGGTCTGCCACAGCGTCCAGCCGCGCGGGTGCCAGAACACCATCCCGGGCGCTTCTTCCTGCATGTGAAAGAAGTCGAGCTTGCGGGCCAGCTTGCGATGATCGCGCTTTTCCGCTTCCTCCAGGCGCTTGAGATAGGTCTTCAGCGCCTTCTTGTCCGCCCAGGCCGTCCCGTAGATGCGAGTGAGCATCGGCTTGTTGGCATCGCCACGCCAATAGGCCCCTGCCAGCTTGGTCAGCTTGAACGCCTTGAGGTGACGGGTGTTGGGCACGTGCGGCCCGCGGCACATGTCGATGTATTCTTCGTGATGGTAGAGACGCACCGTCTCGCCATCCGCGATGCCCTCGACGATTTCCTGCTTGTATGGCTCGTCGCGGTCGATGAACGTCGCCAGGGCCTGCTCTTTCGTGACGTACTCGCGGATGACCTCGTACTCATGATCGATCAACACTTTCATGCGTTTCTCGATGGCCTCGAGATCCTCCGGCGAGACCGACTGGCCGAAATCGATATCGTAGTAGAAGCCATCGTCGATGACCGGCCCGATCGCCATCTTGGCATCGGGATAAAGCTGCTTGACGGCATGACCGACGAGATGGGCACACGAGTGGCGAATGATCTCCAGCCCTTCCTGATCGCGCGGCGTGAGGATGCTCACTTCGGCATCGTGCTCGATCACGTCGGCGGTATCGACGGGCACGCCGTCGATCTTGCCGGCCACGCAAGCCTTGGCCAGCCCGGTACCGATCGACTCGGCGAGCTGCATGACGGTGATGGGGGAATCGAAAGTCTTCTGACTGCCATCAGGCAGGGTCACGATGGGCATGTAACATCCCTTATCTTCAGTGGTGGCCCATACCAGGGACCACATGAACGACGAAAATGATTGGCGCGCTCGGCGACATTGACGCTGCCGCTCGCACGAGCGATGCGGCGCTCTAGGCCAAACGTATGACACGGTGAATTGCGCACACTAGCAAGCCCGTGAAACGCCGTCCAGTCGCGCCCATGCAAACGAAAGAGGGCGCCCGAAGGCGCCCTCTTCACATCGCGGTGTGAGGCTAGGCTTATTCTTGCTCGCCCAGCTCAACACGGCGGTTTTCAGCACGACCTTCGGCAGTTTCGTTGGTGGCGATCGGATTCTGCTCACCATAACCGTAAGTGGTGATGCTGTCGGCGTTGACGCCCTTGGACACCAAGTACTCCTTCACAGAATCGGCACGACGCTGAGAAAGATCTTTGTTGTAGGACGCGCTACCCACGGAGTCGGTGTAGCCTTCCAGACGAACATCGACGCTTTCGTTGGAGGACAGCTTCGCTGCCACGTCGTCGAGGATGTTCTCGGCTTCACTGGTCAGGGTGGCGGAATCGAACTCGAAGTTCACGTCCTTCAGCACCAGGTCGGCGGCACAGCCAAGCGCGTTGACTTCAGCACCGGCCGGAGTGTCCGGGCACTGGTCCTGATAGTCCGGCACGCCGTCGCCGTCGCTATCCAGCGGGCAGCCACTGGCGTTGACTTCGACACCTGCCGGCGTTCCCGGGCACTCGTCCTTGTAGTCCGGCACGCCGTCGCCGTCGCTATCCAGCGGGCAGCCCTGCGCGTCTACCGCCACGCCAGCCGGCGTGTTGGGGCACTGATCGCGATCGTCGGGAACGCCGTCGCCGTCGCTGTCGACAACCTTGTCGGAATAATCGGCGCAGAGCAAAGCACCCGCTGTCGCACCGCCGACACCACCGAGAGCGGCACCGGTATCTTCGTCCGAGTCGCTGCTCGAGGCGTAACCGATACCGCCGCCGATCAAGCCACCTGCCAAGCCGCAAACGAACGGCGACTTGTACCAAGCCTGATCGTCGTCAGCGTTGTAGGAAGATTGAGTACCGGAGCTGGCACAGCCGGACAGGCCGACAACCAACGCGGAACCGAGCAGCAAGCCAGTCGTAGATTTTTTCATGTAAGACTCCTTCTTAACACAGCGCTAGCGTAACGGGACGTTACCCAGCGGGGTCCGAGTATAGAAGCGGTTCTCGGTGTGAGGAAGGCATTTTTGCCTTTCTCTCGTCAAAAAAGAAAGCACAAAGACTCCCGTTCAGCCAGTGCTTTACCCATCACCGGCGCTTCTACCGATGAATGCCCCCTCATCATTATGCATTATCCGCATTGATGCAAATAAAAAAACACTGTTAGCACACTCGATGCACCACTCTTGTACAACTTTCAGACATCCGACTGATGGAGCCTCACCAGGCGCTCGAACAACGCGATTCCCGTGTCCAGCAGGTCATCCGGAAAGTCGTAGCCGGGGTTGTGCAGCGGCAGGCACCGCTCGCCGGCGCCCAGGGTCAACAGCGCACCCTGCCCCTGCGCGGCCAGCCAGCCGAAGTCTTCCGACCAGCGGTGGGCCTCGGGCAGCGCCGTCAAGGGCATGTTCAGCGATCGGGCGGCTTCGCGAATCGAGGCAACGGCGGCGGGATGATTACGCGTGGCCTGAAAGACATCGCACCAGTCGATCTCGATCCCCAGGTCGTCCTCCTCCGCTTCGGCCCGCGCAAGCGCCACCGAGGCCTCCGCCAGCGCACGCATCATGGCGTCATCCTCGGTGCGCAACGTGGCCATGACCTCGGCCTGCCCCGGCGACGTACCGAAGGCGACCTCGCCCAACCGCGCGTGGATCAGCGTGACCATGACCAACCCTTGATCGTCGGGCAGTTGCTGGGGCAACCGCTTGAGGCCCTGCAGAATCCGGCACATCGCCAGCGCCGGGTTGCGGCCCTGCTCCGGGTGTGCCGCATGCGCGCACAAGCCGTTGAGCCGGATGATCAGCCCACGCGACGCACAGGTCATGGCGCCCTCCCTCACCGACACTTCTCCCAGCGGCTTGCCGGGCAGATTGTGCAGTGCATATACATGATCGGGAGCGATTTCCTCGAAACGCGATGATTCCACCACCTCGCGGGCGCCACGCCCGGTTTCCTCCGAAGGCTGAAACAGCAGCACCGTTTCGCCATGCGTCGGCGGCTGCTCCGCCAGGCGCTGCGCCAATCCGAGCAATACCGCCATGTGCCCGTCATGGCCACAACTGTGCGCCACGTGCTCACAGGTCGATTTCCAGGCGATTTCCGCGGTCTCGTCGATGGGCAAGCCATCGAGTTCGGCACGGAACATGACGCGCGGCCCCGGCAAGGTGCCCGCGAACACCCCGGCCACGCCATGACCACCCAGACCGGTGACGATGCGTGTCGCCCCCGCCTGCTCGAGCCAGCCCGCCACCCGGCGGGCCGTTTCGGTTTCCTGCCCCGACAGCTCCGGCGCGGCATGCAGCCGATGACGAATCTGGGCCGGCGTCAGCGACAAAAATGCCTCGTTCATTGCGTTCTCCTGCGGCATGCCCCTAGCCGTGGGGCCACTCACGTTTGAAGGCCAATACCTGACGCGCAGCCTCGTGAAGCTCGCCCTGACGCGCTTCCTGCAGGGCGATGCGTTCCCGGTCCTCGGCGAAACGCTGCTTGGCGGACAGCGCCTGGCGCGCCGAGTGCGTGTGCAAGTGCTCGGTCAGGCGATGGATATCGACGAACACCCAGAAGGCATCGCGTTCCAGCAACGACGGATCGATGATTTCGAGCAGTACCTTGCAGCGTAACGCCCCTTCCACCAGATCGACCTGATCGCCCAGCATGGCCGTGGCGATCGCCTCGAGGCTTTCCAGACAATTGCGGTTGGCCCGCTCGACCTCTTCACGGCGCGCTTCATCGCGCCGCTTCACCTCTCGCCACAGGCGCCATGCATAACCGCTCATGGCGGCGATGATCAGCACCGCCAGTCCTGCCAGGCTCCAGCCCATCACTGCGGACATGGTCGCTCCTCATTGTTGAATACGTGATGCACGACATGCATGGACAGCACATCCAGTGCGACGCCGAAAAAGCAAACGAGCGCGGACACTACCGAGCCTGTCCGCGCCGGGCAAGCCTTCGCCTGCGCGCCACCCTTAGACCAATGGATAAGCCAATCACAACTCCTACCTTAGTAGCATTGGCGGCAACGTAAGCAATGCAATCATTAGCCTCATCCAGGAGTCGTTCATGAGCGATACAGCCTCTGTCTCGCAACGTCCCAGCGCCGCGAAGATCGGGCTGTGGCTCGGGCCGCTGTGGGTCATTCTCTGCCTGCTTCTGCCCGCCCCCGCGGAAATGTCGGCAACCGCCTGGGCATGCGTCGGTTTCTCGCTGCTGATGGCGACCTGGTGGGCCACGGAAGCCATCCCGATCCCCGCCACCTCGCTGCTGCCCATGGTCCTGGCGCCCGCCCTGGGCATCAGCGACCTGGACACCGTGGCCCCGGCCTATGCCGACCCTATCATCTACCTCTTCCTCGGGGGGTTTCTTCTCGGCATTGCCATGCAACGCTGGAACCTCCACCGTCGCATTGCCCTGAAAGTGCTCAGCATCGTCGGGCAGAAGCCACGCCAGCAGATCGCCGGTTTCATGATCGCCACCGGCTTCATCAGCATGTGGGTCTCGAACACCGCCACCAGCATCATGATGCTGCCCATCGGCATGTCCGTGGTCAGCCTGCTTGGCGGTAACGACTCCCGCGACGTGGCGCGCTACTCCACGGCCCTGTTGCTGGCCATCGCCTACGCTGCCAGCATCGGCGGCGTCGCCACGTTGATCGGGACGCCACCGAACGCCTTGCTGGCCGGCTACCTTGCCGGCGAAGGCATCGACATCGGCTTCGCGCAATGGATGACCATCGGGCTGCCCATCAGCATCGCCATGATGGCCGTGACCTGGTGGTGGTTGACCCGCAAAGGCTTCGACCTCGAGCAAAGCGAGGACGGCGACCAGGTGATTCGTCGCGAGCTCGACGCCCTCGGCGGCATGAGCCGCGCCGAGCGGCGTGTCGGCCTGATATTCCTGGTGGCCGCCGCCGCCTGGATCCTGCGTCCGCTGATGAACCAGGCGGGGCTCGACTGGCTGTCGGACACCACCATCGCCCTGGCCGCCGGTCTGGCGCTTTTCCTCGTTCCCAGCGGCGACAAGGAAAGCGGTGCCCTGCTCGACTGGGAAAGCGCCAAGGACCTGCCCTGGGGCGTCCTGCTGCTGTTCGGTGGCGGCCTGGCTCTGGCCGGCATGATCAAGCGCTCCGGGCTTGCCGAGTGGATCGCCCAGCAGCTGTCGGTGTTCAGTGCACTGCCGCTGTTGATGCTGGTCGGCATCATCGTGCTGGTCATCATCTTCTTGACCGAGGTGACCTCGAACACCGCCACGGCCGCGGCCTTTCTGCCCCTGCTCGGCGCACTGGCGATCTCTCTGGACATTGACCCGCTCCTGATCACGGCCCCCGCCGCCGTCGCCGCCAGCTGCGCCTTCATGATGCCCGTCGCCACGCCACCCAACGCCATCGTCTTCGCCACCGGGCACATGAAGATACAGTCGATGATTCGCGCCGGCCTGATGCTCAACCTCATCGGCACGGTCTTGATCACGCTGATCACCGTCGGCTTGCTGCGCCTGCTCTGGGCCTGACACGCCACTGACGGTCCACGTTCTCAACCCATCGGCCCTGCCCACAGCGACATTCATGTCGACATCGGCAGGGCCTTTTCATGCGCAGGAAATGTCTGAAGATAACGGTATAAAAACGGCGACGGCGGCTAGAGCCCGAACAGGTGCACGATGGGCGGCAACAAGAACGCCGTGAAAAGCCCGGTCAGTCCCATGGACAAGCCCGCGAAGGCACCGGCCACGGCACCGATGGAAGAAAACGAATGCGCCGTGCCGAAGCCGTGCGCCGCCAGGCCCATGGCAAACCCCTGGACGCTCGGGTCACGCACCTTGACCAGGCGAAAGATCACCGGCCCCAGGGCGCAGCCCACAGAGCCCGTCAGCAGCACCAGCCCCGCCGCCAGGGAAGGAATGCCGCCCAGCTTTTCGGCGATCCCCATGGCAATGGGTGACGTCACCGAGCGAGGCGCCAGCGTCAGCACGGTTTCGCGGCTGGCCCCCATCAGCATGGCGAGCCCGACGGTGGACGTGACCGCCGTCACGATACCTGCGCCGCACCCCAGCAGGATCGGCAGCAACATGCGCCTGACACGCTCGCGATAGTCATAGAGGGGAATCGCCAATGCCACGGTCGCCGGGCCGAGGAGAAAATGAATGAACTGCGCGCCCTCGAAATAGGTGGCGTAATCGGTGCGAGTGAGCTTCAGGAAGCCGATGAGCAGCACGATGGCGATTATCACCGGATGCAGGAACGGCGTTCCGCCCAGGCGTCGATTGATGCGAGTCGCGGCGATGAAAGCCAGCAGGGTCACCAGCAAATACAGCAGCGGGCTCGCCGAAAGATACACCCAGAGCCGATCGAGTACCGGGAGATTCATGACCGATCCTCCCGCAGCGCGTCGCGAGGATCCCTGGGCGTCGATCGGGTCAAGCGCTCCATCACTTTCGCGGTCACGGCCAGTGTCAGGGCTGTCGATACCACCAGCGTCACCACGATCGGCCAGAAGTCGGCCTCGATGAGACCGAAGTGCACCATGATCCCGACCCCGGCGGGCACGAACAGCAGCGTCAGATATCGCAACAAGCCTTCGCCGCTGGTGCGCAGGCCCGCGGGCACTCGCCCGTTCACCATCAACCCCACGAGCAGCACGGCCATGCCCAGCACCGGACCGGGCACGGGCAAATGCAGCGCGTGCACCAGGATTTCGCCAATGAACTGGCACCCCAGCAGGATGCTCATACCTAGAATGAGTGGCATTGTCGTCGTCTCCCCTCAAGATCCCGCGCCATTTTACATCTTTCGTCTAACGGCTATAGCGCCATCGGCAGGATCGCTCCTCCCATGCGCTCGACCACGCGGCAAGCAATTGAAAAAAAAGCGCTATCGAGGGTTTTCATTTACGCAAAGCCAAGGTAGTATACGCATCGTTCTCGGGCAGGGCCCCACGGTCACTCGCCGGAGAACGCAAAAAACGGAGCGTGGCGCAGCTTGGTAGCGCGCTGCAATGGGGTTGCAGAGGTCGCTGGTTCGAATCCAGTCGCTCCGACCAGAATGATCAAGAAAAACCGCCGCTAACGGGTCATGCCGAGCGGCGGTTTTTCGTGGGTGTGTTACGCTCGAGGAGGTGGATGCCAGACCGCACTCACCGTGTGGCCATGGCAATGGAACCCTCGTCGCCTTGACGAGTCACAACGCCACGTACGCAACCTCAGCGAGATTGATCATCATGCTGCATGACGCGATCGAGATACGGAAAATCGGCCACCACGACACCGACGAGGTACGCTATGAAGTCTACGATAGCGATACCGGCGTGAGTCTGGGGCTTTACCAGAGCATGGAACACGCGGAAGCCGAACGTCAGCGGATGAAGGCCTCCGACAACGAGCTCAAGTCAGGTAGCGCGGACGACGATCCCAGCGTGGAATGACCCCCGAGGGTGGCACCGCCACCCTTCTCGCCTCCCCTGCTTTCACTTCCTGTACTTTCACTGCCTGCGACCGCACTGGACGTTGCGAGTGACGCCTTGCGCGATCCGCGTCGCGAATGACCGTCTCGCCAGGCTACTTCTGCCGGCGATCCCGCCACAGGTCCCAGCCGATTCCCGCGGCAATGCCCGTGACGACTCCCGCCAGCACGCTTCCCGCCACCAGCCATGTCACCAGCCCGACCATGATGCCGAGCAAGGCTCCCGGTAATTCCTTCATGCCATCCTCGTCGAGCGTTGAGCGACATAGGGCTGAACGCACACGCGGCGCATACAGTCCCATGTCTCCCAATGGAACGCGCTCATGTCATTTGCTGCCATTCGATCAGCGCGGCCGCCACGGCATTCGGGTCGAAACCGCTGCGATGCAGGCTGGATGACATGATCGCGGCCTGTGCTCCCTGACGGGTCACGAACAGACGATAGCCGATGTAGTCGCCGCGCTCGCAGCGTGCATTGACCTGGCCGCAGACGACCCGCTTGGCGGGCCCGCCGACGCGCGGGGCTACCGCGCGGATATCGCGGAACACGGCCGTGGCGGGATACTTGAGCAACTTCCTGACATTGGCCTGCGCGAGATAGATTTCCTCGTCGGTGGCCGACGCCCATTCCAGGTGATCACGGGCAATCTGGGCCGTGATCGCTCCCTGCTTGTCGAGGGGCAATGCCGGCAACGCTGACGAATCCTCGATCAGGCCACCGCTCACCAGCAGCAAGATGCCCCAGAGCTTCATGTTCTCTCCTTACACGTCATGGTATCGGTTAGCGGCTCATGTCGATGCGCCACTCTACGCTAGGTGGCAGACGGCGCGCGAACGCCGCATCCCTTGAGGATGACCTGGCACAGGAAGTCGGTAATCGCACGATAGTAGCCGTCGTCGAGCTGTGCCTGATCGGTGATGCCCAGTATCTGCGCCTCGAAATCCGCGTAATGCTGGGTCGCCGACCAGATCAGGAAGATCAGCCACACCGGATCGACGGGATCCATCAGCCCCTTTTCCGCCCAGCGCTCGAAGATGCGCGCCCGGGAACGCACCCATTCGCGCAACTCGCCATGCAGGTAGGACTGCAGGAAAGGCGCGCCCTGGAGCACTTCCGCCGCGAACAGGCGAGACCCCTGGGGATGCTGCTGCGTGAGACGCATCTTGCTGCGAATGAAGCTCTCCAGTACCTCGCCGGGATCGTCGTCTTCGTCGATATCGTCGAGCATGGCATTCCAGCGCGCCATCATACGCTCGAGCAGCGAGACATAGAGCTCGCGCTTGCTGCCGACATAATACAGCACATTGGACTTGGGCAAACCGGCCGCCTCGGCGATGGCCTGCACGCTCGCCCCACGATAGCCATGGCGCGCGAAAATCCGCTCCGCCGCCTCGAGAATCACGCTTTCATTGCGCGCCCGCGTTCCCGATCCGGGCACTTTCATCGTCGTCATGGCCGCTCTCTTCGTTGCCGGGTAAGAAAGTCTGCCCCAGCGAGCGCAGCCGGTGCAACGCACCCGTGCCCGTCGCCTGCCGCACGCCGTGTCGAATGCCCGACGAGAAGACACGAAGATCCATCCTCATCCCGCGCTCGCAGGGGTTGTCATCGGCGACATTTTGATCAACGCTTATAAAAGTTGACCAGATGGTCATACCATGTAGCCCGACGGCACACCCCGGCCCAACAATGACAAACCGACGGACATCCCGATGATCGAGTTCTATCTCAATGGCGAAGCACAACGCTGCGCATCGCTGGCACCGGAGACCAGCGTGCTCGAGCTGCTGCGCACGGTCCTGCAGCGCACGGGAACCAAGGAAGGCTGCGCTTCCGGGGACTGCGGCGCTTGCACGGTCGCCATCGGCATGCCCGACCAGGCGGGCGGACTTCGTTATCACAGCACCAATGCCTGCATCACGCCGGCCCATCAGCTCCAGGGCTGCCACCTGGTGACCGTCGAAGGCCTGGCGCGAGGTGACGCCCTGCATCCCGTGCAGGCCGCCATGGTCGACTGCCACGCCAGCCAGTGCGGCTTCTGCACGCCCGGCATCGTCATGTCACTGTTCACCCTGCATGAAGGGCGACGCGAAGGACGACGAGATGCCCTGGCCCCGCTCGACGATGCACGGCTGGAAGCCACGCTGGGCGGCAACCTGTGCCGTTGTACCGGGTATCGCCCCATTCGCGACGCGGCCCGCCGGCTGGATCGATATCCCGATGTACGTCCCCCCTGGGCCGACGACGCCGCCCTCGCCGACAACGTCGCCGCCCTGAGTGACGAGCTCGAAAGCGACGGCTACGCGATGCCACGCACCCTGGCAGCGCTCCACGACGTGCGCCGTCAGCGGCCTCGGGCACGCCTCGTGGCCGGGGCCACCGACCTGTGGCTGGAAACCACGCAGCGCCTCGAAGCCTTCGAGGACGTGATCGACATCAGCCGCGTGGCCGAGCTGCAGGCAATCGACGAAACGCCCGACGGCTGGTGGATCGGCGCAAGCGTTGCCTACACGCGTCTCGAGCCCCTGCTCGAGACGGCCTATCCGGCCTTTGCCCGCATGCTGCAACGACTGGGCTCCGCCCAGATTCGCAATCGCGGCACCCTGGGCGGCAATATCGCCAACGCCTCCCCCATCGGCGACACGCCACCGGTTCTCCTGGCGCTGGGGGCACGTCTGGCGCTGGAAGGGCCCGACGGGGCTCGGGAATTGCCGCTGGAGGCATTCTTCCTCGACTACAAGCGCACCGCTCTCGCCCCCGGCGAATTCATCCGCGCGATTTTTCTGCCTCGGCCCGCCGGGGACCGGCGTCTGGAAGTCTGGAAACTCTCCAAGCGCCGCGAGGACGATATTTCCGCGGTGCTCGGCGCCTTCGCCTGGCAAGAGCAGGCCGGACGTCTGCATGGCGTACGCCTGGCCTTCGGCGGCATGGCGGCCACTCCTCGGCGGGCCGAGGCCGCCGAAGCCGCCCTGGAAGGCCAGCCGCCCGATGCCGCAGCCTTCGACGCGGCTCGCCAGGCACTCGCGCGCGACTTTCAGCCCCTCGATGACGTGCGGGGCTCGGCCGCCTATCGCCAGCTCGCGGCCGCCAACCTGCTCGAGCGGCTGCGCCTGACCCTCACCCACCATTCGCCGCGGGAGGTCTGCCTCGATGCGTACGCTCACTGATCTCTCACGCCCGGTTCCCCGGCCGGAGCCCGCCACACAGGCGGACGACACGCCGACGTTGCCCCGGCAAGCGCCGCCCCATGACAGCGCGACCCTGCATGTCACCGGCCGGGCACGTTACCTCGATGACCAGCCGGCCCCCGCGAACGCCCTGCACGTGGCGGTCGGCTTGAGTCGGGTGGCGCATGGCCGCCTGACCCGGCTCGGGCTCGACGCCGCGCGTCGCGCCCCCGGCGTCGTCGATGTCATCACCGTGGTCGACATTCCCGGTCATACCGATGTGGGGCCGGTGTTTCCCGGCGACCCGCTGCTCGCCGACGCCGAGGTCCGCTATGCAGGACAGCCGCTCTTCGCGGTCGCCGCGACCGACTTCACGTCCGCCCGGCGTGCCGTCGCCCTGGCCGAGATCGAGATCGACGCGCTGCCCGCGCGACTCGACCCCGTGGCCGCCGCCGAGGCCGAGGAATGGGTCCGCCCGCCGCACGTTCAGCAACGCGGTGACTGGCAACGCGCCCTGGACGACGCCCCCCATCGGCTGGAGGCTCACCAGTTCGTCGGCGGGCAAGAGCACTTCTATCTCGAGGGGCAAGCCTGTCTGGCCCTGCCCAACGAGGACGATGGCGTGACGGTGCACACTTCCAGCCAGCATCCCAGTGAAGTGCAGAAGCTCGTCGCCGAGGTCCTGGCGATCCCGTTCCACGCCGTCACCGTCGAAGTCCGGCGCATGGGCGGCGGGTTCGGTGGCAAGGAGACCCAGGCGGCACCATGGGCCTGCCTGGCGGCGCTGCTGGCACGCCGCACCGGGCGCGCGGTGCGGCTGCGACTGCCGCGCGGCGACGACATGCGCGCCACCGGCAAGCGTCATCCATTCCACAACCGCTACCGGCTGGGTTTCGACGACGCGGACGTGCTGCAAGGCGGCGACATCACCGTCATCGGCGACTGCGGCCACTCGCCGGATTTGTCCGAGGCCATCGTCGACCGCGCCATGTTCCATGCCGACAACGCCTATTCGCTGGGCCAGGCCCGGGTCACCGGTATTCCTGCGCGCACCCACATGCCCTCCAACACGGCGTTCCGTGGCTTCGGCGGCCCGCAGGGCATGATGATCATCGAGCGCGCCATGGACGATATCGCCCGCCATCTCGGCGAGGACCCGCTCACGATCCGCAAGCGCAACCTGTACCGTCCCGAACACGACGTCACCCATTACGGCCAACGCGTCGAGCAGATCGGACTGCTCCACGAACTGGTGTCGCAACTGGAGGCGAGCAGCGACTACTGGGCACGACGTTCGGCGATTCGCGCATACAACGCCAGCAGCCCGGTCCTCAAGAAGGGCCTGGCGCTCACCCCGGTGAAATTCGGCATTTCGTTCACCGCCAAGCACCTCAATCAGGCCGGGGCGTTGTTGCACGTCTATACCGATGGCAGCGTGATGATCAATCACGGCGGCACCGAAATGGGACAGGGCCTGCACACCAAGGTCGGACAAGTCGTGGCCCGCGAACTGGGGCTGGAAAACGCCGCCGTGCGCATTTCCGCCACGCGTACCGACAAGGTGCCCAACACCTCGCCGACCGCCGCCTCGAGCGGCGCCGACCTCAACGGCATGGCCGCGCGCAATGCCGCGATGCAGATTCGCGAGCGGCTGTTCGATTTCGCCGCCGAGCATTATCGGCTCGACCGCGAGGCCATGTGCCTGGAGAACGGCGAGCTGGTGGCGGGTCACGGCGAGGGCGAGCGGCGCATCGCCTGGGGCGATCTCGTCCAGGCCGCCTACCTGGGCCGCGTCTCGCTCTCGGTGACAGGCTTCTATGCCACTCCGCTGATCCATTACGACCGCGCCTCGGGCCAGGGCCGTCCCTTCTACTACTATGCATATGGCGCGGCCGTCTCCGAGGTCGTCGTCGATACGCTGAGCGGCGAGCATCGGGTCTCGCGCGTCGATATCCTCCACGACGTGGGTGATTCCCTGAACCCGGCGATCGATCTCGGCCAGATCGAAGGCGGTTTCATTCAGGGCATGGGCTGGCTGACCAGCGAGGAACTCAAGTGGGACGAGACCGGGCGCTTGACGAGCGATGGCCCGGCGACCTACAAGATCCCCACCATCGGCGACACGCCACCCGATTTCCGCGTGGCACTGCTCGAGGGGCACCCCAATTCCCAGGCCAGTCTGTATCGCTCCAAGGCCGTGGGCGAGCCGCCCTTCATGCTGGCGATCTCGGTCTGGTCGGCACTGCGCGACGCGCTGGCCAGCCTCGCCGACTATCGACTGAGCCCGGCGCTGGATACGCCGGCCACGCCGGAACGCGTGCTCTTCGCGGCACAGGCACTGCGTCAGGCGACCGCGACGGAGACCTCGCATGCGTGACGACACCTGGGACGCCGCCCTGCATCGTCTGCAACGCCAGGCACAGGCACATGTCCTGGTCAGCGTGGTGGGGGCCGAGGGCTCCACGCCCCGCGAGCCCGGCGCCAAGATGGTGGTGACCGCCGAGTCCTGCCACGACACGCTCGGCGGCGGCCGTTTCGAATACCAGGCCATCGCCCGTGCCCGCGAGATGCTGGCGACGGCGGCACGCGGCGAGTGCGTTGCCACGCCGTGCCTGGAAGCCTTTCCGCTGGGCGGGCGCAGCGGGCAATGCTGCGGCGGCCACGTGAGCGTCTTGTTCGAGTGCTTCGCAGGCGCCAGCATGCACGTGGCCCTGTTCGGTGCCGGGCATGTGGCACGGGCACTGGTCCCCTTGCTGGCGCCCTTGCCGTGGCACGTACACTGGTTCGACAGCCGTCCCGACGCTTTCGACGCCGTCGAGCCCTCGCCACGGGTCGATTGCCGGCCGCTGGACGCCGAGGCTCCGGCCGAGGGCATCGACGCGCTTCCCGCCGGCAGCCACGCCCTGGTCATGACCCACGATCACGATCAGGATCGCCGGCTCGTCGAGGCCCTGCTGGACAGGCCGGACATCGCCTCCCTGGGCCTGATCGGCTCGCGAAGCAAATGGGCGAGCTTTCGACGCCGGCTGAGCGAGGCCGGGATCGACGATTCCGCGCTGGCACGGGTGCGTTGTCCCATCGGCATCCCCGGCGCCGACGGCAAGCGTCCCTACGAAATCGCCCTCGCCGTCGCCGCCGAACTGCTGACCTTCGCGAATGCGGAGCCGCACGCCACGCACCGGGGCGTCACGCCCTCGCAGTGGCGTGACGTGACCGGCCGACGTGCCACCTATTGATCCTCGGCCGGACGCCTTGAGCGTCTCGGCCAACCACGCCAAGAGAGCATGACCCATGACCGACTCCCGACTCCTGCGCGGTGCCGTGCTGACCTTCGACGACGATCCCGGCGAGTCCCCCGTGCCACGCCCGGACAGTCTGCGCTACTGGGAGGACGGCGCCGTCTGGCTGGAGAACGGCCATATCCGCGCCGTCGATGACTACACCACGCTGGCACCGCACGTGCCGGCAGGGCTCGAGATCGTCGACTACCGTGGCAAATTGATCATGCCCGGCTTCATCGACAGCCATGTGCATTATTCGCAGCTCGACATCATCGCCTCGTTCGGACGCGAACTGCTCGACTGGCTCAACGACTACACCTTTCCCGCCGAATGTCGCTTCGCCGAACGGGCGCATGCCGAGGAGGTCGCCGAGCGATTCCTTGATGAACTCCTGCGCGGCGGCACCACCACCGCCCAGGTGTTCTGCACCTCGCATCCCGGCTCGGTGGACAGCATCTTCTCCGCGGCCCGAGCCCGCCGACTGCGAATGCTGGCCGGCAAGGTACTGATGGATCGCCATGCCCCCGAGGCCCTGATCGACACCGCCGTCGGCGGCATCCGCGACAGCGAACGGCTGATCGCCGACTGGCACGGCAAGAACCGTCTGGCGTATTCGCTGACACCCCGCTTCGCGCCGACATCCAGCCGCGAGCAACTGGATGCCGTGGGCGGCGTGCTGCGCAACGATGCCAGCCTGTATCTGCAAAGCCACCTCTCGGAACACCGTGGCGAACTGGCCTGGGTCGCCGAGCTGTTTCCCGAATGCCGCGACTATCTCGCCGTCTACGAACGCCATGGCCTGGTCGGTCCGCGCAGCACCTATGCCCACGGCATCCATCTTTCCGACGACGAACGCGCACGACTCGCCGAGACCGGCGCCAACATCGCCTTTTCACCGACCTCCAACCTGTTTTTGGGCAGCGGGCTCTTCGACCGCATCGCCACACGCGAAGCGGGCGTGGTCACCTCCCTGGCCAGCGACGTGGGCGCTGGCACCGGCCTGTGCGGCTTGACGACCCTGCAAGGCGCCTATCAGGTGGGCGCCTTGCTCGGCCAGCCGCTGACGGCATGGCAAGGGTTCTATCGGCTCACGCTGGGCAACGCCCGTGCCCTGCATCTGGAACATTGCATCGGCCGCCTCGAGGCCGGCCACGAAGCCGACCTGGTCGTGCTGGACCTCGCCGCCACCCCCCTCATGGCACGGCGAACCCAGGTCGCCGAAACGCTCGGCGAGCGCCTTTTCGCGCTGATGATGCTGGGTGACGACCGCAGCGTCCACGCCACCTGGGCCAGCGGCCGGCCGGTGCACCAGCGTGATGCAAGCGATACGCACGCCGCCCCCTCGAGGCGCATGGCACATTCCCCCACATGACCGCGTCGCGCCACGATCGCGCTGTCATGGGGCCTGACCGCCACGTCAACTTGGCATTCCGCTTGCTTGGTCATTGCTGCATGATTTTGTATACATAACGCCCGACGCAGAGACGCGGGCTCAAGGAGCCAAGCCATGTCAGCCGATAGCCCGGTTTACCACCTCGAGGATCGCCCCGGCCCGCTGGCCTCGCTGCTGGCCGCCTTCCAGCATGTCCTGGCCAGCTTCGTGGGAATCATCGCCCCCAGTCTGATCGTGGGCGGCGCGCTGGGACTGGAGCAGTACCTGCCCTACCTGCTCAGCATGGCGCTGTTCGTCTCCGGCGTGGCCACCTGGATCCAGTCGCAGCGTCTCGGCCCGCTGGGCTCGGGCCTGTTGAGCATTCAAGGCACCAGCTTTTCATTCGTCGCGGCACTCATCGCCGCCGGCCAGGCAGCGCGCACCGACGGCGCCAGCGACGAGGCCGTGATCGCCACGTTGATCGGCGTCTGCGCGATGGGCAGCTTCATCGAGATCGCCCTCGGCGGCATGCTGCATCGTCTCAAGCGCATCATCACGCCCACCGTCACCGGCGTGGTGGTGACGCTGATCGGACTATCGCTGGTCAAGGTCGGCGTCACCGACATGGCGGGAGGCGTGGGCGCCGAGGATTTCGGCAGCCTCGCCAACCTGGGCCTGGCGGCCCTGGTCATCGTGGTGGTACTGGCCTGCCAGATGTCCCGCCATCCCTGGCTGCGCATCGGCTCGGTCTTCTACGGCCTGGTCATCGTGGTGGTACTGGCCTGCCAGATGTCCCGCCATCCCTGGCTGCGCATCGGCTCGGTCTTCTACGGCCTGGTCATCGGTTGCGTGGCCGCCGTGTTCACGGGGCACTTCAACGCCGAACTCGAGTCGCTGCGCTGGTTCGCGCTGCCGCAACCGCTGCGCTTCGGCATCGGCTTCGACTGGGCAGCCTTCGTGCCCGTGGCCTTCATCTTTCTGGTGACCGCCATCGAAACCGTCGGCGACCTGACCGGCACCGCACGCGCCTCGGGCGAACCCATCAGCGGCCCCGTGCACCAACGTCGGCTGCGCGGCGGCGTGCTCGCCGACGGCGTCAACTCGCTGCTTGCCGCCCTTTTCAACACCTTTCCCAATACCACCTTCAGCCAGAACACCGGCGTGGTACAGCTCACCGGCGTGGCCAGCCGCCATGTCGGCCGCTACGTGGCGGCGATCCTGTTGATGCTGGGCCTCGTGCCGGCGCTGGGCAGCGTGCTGCAGTACATCCCGCGTCCCGTGCTCGGCGCTGCCACGACCTTGATGTTCGGCCTGATCGCGGTGTCGGGCATCCGTATCCTCAGCGACCAGGCGATGACCCGCAAGACGATCATGACCATCGCCGTCTCGCTGGGCATGGGGCTCGGCGTGCAGCTGGTGCCCGAGGCGCTGTCGGGGCTGCCGGACACGGCTCGGCAGATCTTCGCCTCGCCGATCACCACGGGCGGGCTGAGCGCCATCCTGTGTACGCTGCTGCTGCCCGGCGGTGCCCCGGCACCCGAAGAAGCGCATCAACCGCAGGCAGGTGTCACTCCGCGCCGATCCTCGTGACGGCGTGTCATCGACGCCATGATCCATCACTACGAAAGTGCCCCATGCAACGCCCCATCAATACAACAAGCACAAGGAGTCCGCCATGTCTCGCCCCACGTCTCCCACTTCCCCCACCGCCCTGGATGTGCTCGTCATCGGCGCGGGCATGGGCGGGCTGAGTGCCGCGCTCGCCTTTCAGCGCCAGGGACATCGAGTCACCGTGATCGAACGCGTCGAGGCGATACGCCCGGTCGGCGCGGCCATTTCGCTGTGGCCCAACGGCGTCAAGGTCATGCATCGCCTGGGGCTGGGCGAGACCATCGAGCACCTCAGCGGCAACATGACACGCATGCGCTATCTCACCCACACCGGCGAGCCCCTGACCGATTTCAGCCTCGCGCCGCTCTTCGACGAGGTCGGCCAACGCGCCTGCCCGATCGCTCGCGCGGCACTCCAGCAGACCCTGTTCGACGCCGTGGGGGCCGAGCACATCCAGCTCGGCCGGCGCTGCCTCGACTATGCCCAGGACGATGAAGGCGTCACCGCCCACTTCGAGGACGGCGGCCGGCAACGCGCCGACCTGCTGGTGATTGCCGACGGCACGCACTCTCGGCTGCGCAGCAAGCTGGTCGGCCACCCCGTGGAACGTCAATACGTGGGCTACGTCAACTGGAACGTGCGCGTCAGCGCCGACGAGGCACTGGCGCCGGCGGCGAGCTGGGATCAATACGTGGGCGACGCCAAGCGGGTATCCTTGATGCCGATGGGTACCGGCGGCAACGCGGCGGGCACCCAGGAATACTACTGCTTCTTCGACGTGCCGCTGCCCGTCGGGACCCCCAATGACGCCTCGCGCTATCGCGCGGAACTCCGCGAGCATTTCGCCGGCTGGGCAGCACCGGTGCACGCCCTGATCGAGCGTTTCGACCCCGACCGCATGGCACGGGTCGAGATCCACGATATACCACCGCTCGACTCGCTCACCGCGCCTCGGGTAGCCTTGCTCGGTGATGCCGCCCACGGCATGGCCCCGGATCTCGGCCAAGGGGGCTGCCAGGCCATGGAAGATGCCTGGGTGCTCGCCCGGGCCGTGCAGGACGCACTCGAAGATGGCGCGGCGCCTGCGGCGGCCATCGCCACGGCACTGGACCACTACGACGCAGCCAGAGTCGACCGTGTCGGCGACATCGTCTCGCGCGCCCGCAAGCGCGCCGCGATGATCCACGGCCGGGATCCCGTGCAGACTCATGCCTGGTACGACGAACTCGCCCATGAAGACGGAGACGAGATCCTCGCCGGGCTCAGAAAGACCATCGTCGGTGGCCCCCTGGGCTGAAATCAGCGGCCCTGCATGGCGACCACCAGCCTCGATCGTCGGACAAAGCATAAGAAAGCGTTAAGCTTTTCGGTGCATCCTGCGCGAATGACACTTCGGGGAGGTTCCATGCGCATACTTCTGGTCGAGGACGACCCGCTGCTCGGGGACGGCATCAAGACGGCACTCGTGCGCGAGGCCTATACCGTGGACTGGTTCACCGAGGGGCACCACGCCATCGAAGCGGCGCACAACGAAACCTTCAGCGCCATGATCCTCGACCTGGGGCTGCCCGACATGGATGGCATGACGGTACTCAAGCGCCTGCGCGAGAGTACCGCCTTGCCCATTCTCATCCTGACGGCACGCGACGCCGTCGAGGAACGCATAAGCGGACTCGACGCCGGCGCCGACGACTACGTGCTCAAGCCGTTCGATCTGAAGGAGCTGCTGGCGCGCCTGCGTGTCGTCACCCGGCGGGCCGAGGGACGCGCGTCTCGCAGCCTGACCCTCGGTGCCCTGAGCATCGACGAAGCCAGCCACAGCGTCAGCTGGCATGGACGCGACGTTGCCCTGGGACGCCGCGAATACGCTCTGTTGCTCGAGCTGGCGCGCCATCCCGACAAGGTGCTGTCTCGCCCGCGTCTGGAAAGCCTGCTTTATGGCTGGGGGGAGGAAGTCGCCTCCAACGCCGTGGAGGTCCATGTCCACCATCTGCGCAAGAAGCTCGACAAGTCCCTGATCATGACCGTGCGCGGCATCGGTTATCGCCTGGATCCCCACGCGGCATGACCTCCATTCGCTATTACCTGCTGCGTACGCTGGCGCTGGTGCTCATCGTGGCCGGTGGCGTGGCAGTGCTCGCCGCGTACCTGATTACCGATCACGAGCTCGAGGAAGTCCTCGACACCCAGCTCAGCCTGCATAGCCGGATCGTCGCCGGCCAGCTTCCCGATGATGTGCAGGATGCCGACCTGACCCGCCTGTCGCAGGCCCTGAGCATCCCCGATTACCCCGCCGAGACCTACCGCGACGGGCGCGCGCCTGCTGTCGGGGAGGATGGCGCATCGCCCCGGCTCTATCACGAGGAAGAGCGCAAGCTGGCGATGGGGATCTGGAACGCCGACAAAACGCCACGTCTGCTGCAGGGCAAGTGGACCCAGGGCACGCCCTTTCCCGCCCCCGAGGAAGAAGGCTTTCGCTGGGTCGACTATGCCGGCCAGCGCTGGCGTGTCTTCAGCATGTACGACGACCGGCACGACCTGTGGCTCAGCATGGGCCAGCGCAGCGACTTCCAGCACGAGATCGTGGCACGCATCACCTGGAACAATCTGATTCCCATGCTGGTGCTGCTACCCGTCATGCTGTGGCTGATGAACCGCATCATCCGGCGTGGCCTGCAACCCATTCGGCGCCTGTCGAACCAGGTGCAAGGGCGACATGCCCGCGATCTTCGGCACATCGAGCTCGACGTGCCCCGCGAGCTGGCGGGACTGCACCGGTCGCTGAACGATTTCATCGACCGGCTGGGCGACACCCTGGAGCGCGAGCGCCGTTTCACCGCCGACGCCGCGCACGAATTGCGCACTCCGCTGGCCGCGCTGCGCATCCACCTGGATAACGCCAAGGCCGGCGAAACCGCGTCGCTGCAAAAGGCCTATACCGGCATCGAACGCCTGCAGCGGGTCGTCGAACAGTTGCTGGTCCTGGCGCGCCTGGATCGCACGCCGGACACACAAGCGACCTCGATCGACCTTTACCCCATCGTCATCGATCTCATGGCCGACTTGTGGCCGCTCGCGCACGACCGCGGGCAACGGCTGACCCTCGAAGGACTCCACCAGCTACGCATCCAGGCCGATGAAACCGAAGTCGGCATACTGTTTCGCAACCTGCTCGACAACGCCCTGCGCTACACGCCGGAAGGCGGCCATGTGGAGGTCGAGCTCGGCGAGACCACGCAAGGGAACGCGCAAATCCGCGTCCGTGACAGCGGTCCCGGCATCCCCGAAGACCTGCTCGAAGAGGTCACGGAACGCTTTCGGCGCGCCGCCGATCAGCGCACCACCGGCAGCGGGCTCGGCCTGTCCATCGTCCTGGAACTGGCGCAACGTCAGCACGCAACGCTTCACTTGCGCAACCGTCCCGAACACGGCCTGGAAGCCACGATCACCTGGCAGGCCCCATGAGATCCACGAGGTTCGTCAAGGCGAGCCCCGGTGTGGTGCGGGAAGCCGATGGCCGCCACTGCCGCGCCGAGCACGGAGCATTCGGCGTGGCCTCGGATGATGGCTGACGCGATGCTCTTGCCGCTTCGCGTCCTCAGCCACGCGGAGACGAATTGATCAGCGCTTCTTGAGTATCGAAGTCCTCATCGGCGATCTGCTCGTCCAGAAAGTCGAGCAGCGCCCGCACCGCCGGCAGCAGACCTCGCCGCGATGGAAACGCCGCATGCAGGATCCCGCCCCGGGGTTCCCAGCCCGGCAGCACATCGATCAGGCGTCCTTCCTGGATATCCCGCGCGCCTACCAACAGCCCCAGCTTGACCACACCGAGCCCTTCCAGGGCAGCGGCATGCAGGGTTTCGGCGCTGTCAGTGACCAAACGCGGCCAATGGGGCACCTGTGCACTGGCGCCGTTGGGCCCCACCAGGTCCCAGCAGTGACGGTGGTCATACTGCTCGAAATCGAGACTCGGCAATTCAACGAGATCCGCCGGACTGCGTGGCCTCGGTCGCTCGGCAAACAGTGAAGGGGCGGCCATCAACCGCTGGGGACTCGATGCAAGCACTTTCATGGTCAGATCGCTGTCTTCCAGAGGCGGAAAGCGCACCCGGATCGCCAGATCGAATCCCTCCTTGATCACATCGACGCGTCGGCTGGTTGCTTCCACCTGCACTTCCACCTTGGGGCAACGCGCCATGAAGCGCACCAGCAGCGGCGTGATCAGATAGTGCAGCACACTGGGCGAACAGCTCAGACGCACCGTGCCCTGGGGCTCGGCATGATGGCGTTGGATGAGTTCCTCGGCGGCTTCTGCCTCCACCAGCATGGCGACGCTATGGCGATAGTAAGCCTGTCCCAGCTCAGTGACCGAAAAACGCCGCGTGGAGCGATGTATCAAACGAGTGTCGAGGCGCTCCTCGAGCTGAGTGATGCGACGGCTCAGTTTCGACTTGGGGATGCCCAGGGCACGCCCGGCCGGTGCAAAGCCGCCATGCTTCACCACTTGCACGAAATAGTAGAGATCGTTGAGGTCCTGCATCCCACTGTCCTATTATTGAAACGCTGAGTGCTATTATGAGCATCTACCGGGCCATTCGTTCCTTAAATAGACTTCTCATCATCGCGGGAGACAACACGCCTCCCCTTGATAGGAGCCAATGCATGAAAAAGATACAGGCAGTATACGGTGCCCCGCACGGCCATTGGGTGGGCGATGGCTTTCCGGTGCGTTCCTTGCTCAGCTACAACCGTCTGGGCGCGGAACACCTCAGCCCCTTTCTGCTGCTCGACCACGCTGGCCCCCATTACTTCGAGCCCAGCCGCAATGCGCGCGGCGTGGGTCCCCATCCCCACCGGGGGTTCGAAACCGTGACCCTGGTCTATCAGGGCGCCCTGGAACATCGCGACTCAGCGGGGCACGGCGGCAGGATCAGCGAGGGTGACGTCCAGTGGATGACCGCTGGCGCCGGTATTGTCCATGAGGAGTATCACGCCCCGGGCTTCTGTGAGCGCGGTGGCTTCATGGAAATGGTGCAGCTATGGGTCAACCTGCCGGCCCGCGACAAGTCCGCGCCGCCGGCTTATCAGTCCCTGCTCGATGACGAGATCCCGCGGGTCGATCTGCCGGACAACGCCGGCCAACTCCGTGTGGTGGCAGGCAACTACCGTGACCAGAAAGGTCCTGCGAACACCTTTACGGCCATCAACGTCTGGGACCTGAGGTTGGTCGCCGGCGGCGACGTCCATCTGGAGGTGCCCGAAGGTCATACTACGCTATTGGTAGTGCTGAAAGGCACGGTGCTGGTCAACGGCGAACGGTGCATCCGCGACGAGAGTGTCGTGGCCTTCGAGCGCCAGGCAGAGACCTTCCACCTGGAGGCCAACAACGACGCCAAGCTGCTGCTTCTGAGCGGTGAGCCCATCGACGAGCCGGTAGTCGGTCAGGGCCCCTTCGTGATGAACCACGAAGCCGAACTCCACCAAGCCTTTGCCGACTTCCAAGCCGGGAAGTTCGGCGAGCCGAAAGGCGCATGAACCGACTCATGCGCCCATCCCTGCCCGGCGACTGTCGCCGGGCACCCCCTGACCGCCAAGAGCGAAAGGAGAACGACCATGTCCTTTACCTACAACCGACTCGACAAGAATGATGTAGCCCTGCTGATGGTGGACCATCAAGCTGGTCTGCTCTCTCTGGTGCGCGACTTCAGCCCGGACGACTTCAAGAACAATGTCCTGGCCCTGGCCGATATCGCCAAGTTCTTCGATATCCCCACCATCCTCACCACCAGCTTCGAGACCGGCCCCAATGGCCCCATCGTCCCGGAACTCAAGGAGATGTTCCCCCAGGCCCCCTACTTCGCGCGTCCGGGACAGATCAACGCCTGGGACAACGAGGAGTTCGTTGCCGCCATCAAGGCCACCGGCAAGAAGCAGCTGCTGATCGCCGGGGTGGTCACCGAGGTATGCGTGGCTTTCCCGGTGCTCTCGGCCCTGGAGGAGGGCTATGAGGTCTTCGTCGTCACCGATGCCTCTGGCACCTTCAACCAGACCACCCGCGACGCCGCCTGGGATCGCATGTCCCAGGCCGGTGCCCAGCTGATGACCTGGTTCGCCGTGGGCGGCGAGCTGCACCGCGACTGGCGCAACGATATCGAGGGCTTCGGCGGCCTGCTGGCCGGCCACCTGCCCGCCTATGCCAACCTGATGCAAAGCTATTCGCAACAGAACCAGCTGGGCTAATCGACGACCGGCCAGGGCAGGACACGCGCCCTGGCCGGCCATCGGTAGAGCACCGTGGGGTTCGACCTCCGACGGAGCCCGTCCGGGCCGAAGACGAGGTCGAGCCTTTCTCCACTTTCGAAGAGCGCTAACTCATGAGCAGTCTCGTCAATGACCGCGAGCTTGCCAGCTCCCTCGACTGCCCCATCGTCGACGGCCAGCATCAGGCACAGCATGTGGCCCCACATAGCGCCGAAGTCGGCGGCATTCCCGTCAACCGCGCCCTGCCGCGTCGTCAGCGTCGACTGATCGGCGCCTGGTGCTTCCTCGATCATATCGGCCCCGCCGGCTTCGCGGCGGACGATCCCGGCCTCAGGGTCGGCCCCCATCCGCATATCGGCCTGCAGACGTTCACATGGATGCTCGAGGGCGAGATCCTTCACCGCGACAGCCTGGGCACCGCCCAGGTGATCCGTCCCGGACAGGTCAACCTGATGACCGCCGGGCGCGGCATCAGCCATACCGAGGAGTCGCTGTCCGGCGAGGCGACCCTCCATGCCGCCCAGTTGTGGATCGCCCTGCCCGAGGCGGACCGCCGCACCGACCCGCGCTTCGACCACTACCCCCGCCTGCCCCGCTGGCAAGAAGAAGGCGTCGAGCTGACCCTGCTGGTGGGCGAGTTCGCCGGCCGTAGCGCCCCGACCCTGACCTTCTCGCCCTTGGTGGCCCTGGATTTGGCCAGTCCCCGGGGCAGCCAGCTACGCCTGGCGTTGCGTGGTGATTTCGAGTATGGCCTGGTGGCCCTGGAAGGCGACCTGGAGATAGAGGGCGATACGTTCATCACCCATGAACTGGCCTACCTGGGCCGCGGCCGCGACGAGGTGACGCTGGCTCTCCCCGCCGGCGGCCGGGTCCTGCTGGTGGGCGGCGAGCCCCTGGGCGAGGAAATCCTGATGTGGTGGAACTTCGTCGGCCACAGCAAGGCGGAGATCAGTGAGGCCCAGCGCGACTGGGAGGCCGAGAGCCCCCGCTTCGGCAGCATTCCCGAGTTCGATGGCCCGAGGCTGACGCCCCCGCCGCTACCCTGGAAGGCCTGAGCGTTTTCGACTGCCAAGGAGATCCCATGAGAACATCGTCACAGGAAGGCGCCCACTGCGAGGGCGCCACCCTGCGCATTCACCACAAGATCAAGCCCGGAGCCCATGAGCGCTACGAGACCTGGCTGCGCCAGATCATCGAGGCCGCCGGTCGTTTCCCCGGTCACCAGGGGGTGCATATCCTGCGTCCGCCGGCACAGGGCCAGGACTACGAGATCGCGGTGCGCTTCGCCGGCGAGGAGGATGCCCGGCGCTGGCGGGAATCCAACGAGCGCCGCGAGCTGATGGCAGCGATCCAGCCGGAGCTCGCTCAGGACGAGCGCCTGGAGTTCCTCAGCGGCATCGACTACTGGTTCACGCCCCCGGCGTCCGACGCCAGGGTACCGGTGCGCTGGAAGCAGTGGCTGATCACCACCGCGGTGATCTGGCCCCTGACCCTCCTTGTGCCGCTGCTCTGGTGGCCGCTGTTCCAGGCGGTGCCGGCCCTGCAAACCTGGGGCCTGCGCCACGGGCTGGTGGCGGCGACCGTCGTCGCCCTGGTGGTCTATGTGGTGATGCCACCCGTGGCCCGTTTGGCTTCCCCCTGGCTGCATCGACGATGACCCGCTACCCACGACCCCGAGTCACGACCTCTCTACTGCCGAGGCCGAGACGGCATTTTCGACTTTCTTCGACCGGCATTTCCCTGCCGGGCTGTCATGCCGGCGCGGCAAGGACCTCGCCTCGTCACGTTGCTGATCGTGAAGGTCAGCGTTGGTGCACGCCTGCCTGGCGACCTCGGACGGAGTGGGCTGAAAAAGTATCGAATCCGAGGGACCCCGGGGTGAAAACTTGCGTGACTTCTCCACTTGCAGCAGCGCCAATACAGGGACTTCCAGAGCGGCAGCCATGTGCATGGGCCCCGTATCCGGGGTGATCAGGCACCTCAGATTGGCCAGCACGCCAAGGAAATCTCGCAGCGGCATTGGCGCAAGCACGCGCCCGAATCCGCCAGCGGCACTTTCCAGTGGCGTACGCAGGGCCGCCTCCTCCGGCCCCAGCAACACGAGATAGGGCGCCTTCCGCCGTTCGAGTTCGCGCAGCAGGTCTTGCCAGAATTCGAGCGGCAGACGCTTGTCGAGATGGCCGCCGACGAAGATGCCAATGGATGCCCGTCGTCCCGAGGGGCCGGTCAGCCTGACCGCTGCGGCACGACGCTCCTGTTCGGATACCACCAGCCATGGACGAGCAGCGCATGCCAGCCCCAGGCTGGCCGCCAGCGAGCTTGCGCGCTGATGGGCATGAGACGGTGACGCATGGCTGACCCAGTCATAACCCGACTCCAGCCGGCCGCGCTGCCCCAGGCATTGCCGGGCACCGCAAGTCTTCACGAGCAGCCAGCTTGTCAGTGAGTTCTCGCCAGCCTGAATGGCCAAATCGTATTGTCTTCGCCTGAGCCGAACCAGCAATCGGGCCAACCGCCATGGGCGGACCAGCATGCTGCGACTCAGAGCGTGGTAGCGGGACAGCGGCATGCCTTCGAAGAGCGCGCGGGTGGTATCGGTGCCAAGATAGTCGATCTCGATCTCCGGTCGCGCCTCAGCAAAGGCCTGGATCAACCGGGCACCGATGACGGCATTGCCGATACGAAAGTTGGGGCGCACGAGAAGGACGCGCTGAACACCGTGCAGCGCGTCGGGAGTCGCCGGCCGCGCCGGGCGGGAGCTTCGCGCAACCGATCGATAGAGCCAGCTCTTGGCAGTTTTTTCGAGACGCCGCCCCAGGTGGCGCATGGCCGTATGCCGACGCAGGTAGGTAAAGGGGAACATGCGGGCACTCCTGTGTGGATAGCCCTGCCAGTATTCCCGCGTCGGCTTATGACACCCTTAACGTCGCATCGCAGGTCTGCGTGCGGTACCGACCTCGTCCTTCACTACCGGGAAAGGATCCGTGAGAACGCTCTCACGCATGGCTCAAGTCTCCCCCTTGAGCGAACAGAGCCCCTCGTCAAGCGCGACGCCGCCACAGGCGCGGTACCAGCATGACGATTCCCAGCGGCACGGCGATCAAGCCGACCGCCAGATAGCCCAGGGCCAGCAGGATTTCCACGAGATAGCAGGCCTCGAGCCCGGCCGCGAGTCGCGTACCGGCTCGGCGTGACAGGGTTCCCGCAGCAAATGACAGCATGACGGACTCCGATCTCAAGGGGCGTTGTCCGTCAGGGTGCCGATGCCAGATGACGTCTCGATGTCAGAACGACGTGACGTCGATGACACCGCACTCTTCATTCGCCGTTCGCATCGCGCCGGTAATCGTCGTCGAGGCGGACGATATCGTCTTCGCCGAGATAGGCACCGCTCTGAATCTCGATCATCTCCAGGTCGATTCGCCCCGGATTTTCGAGGCGATGCTCGACTCCCAGCGGGATATACACGGACTGGTTCTCGCTGAGCAGAAAGTCCTCCTCGCCCCGGGTCACCCGTGCGGTGCCGGACACGACCACCCAGTGCTCGGCACGATGATGATGGCGCTGCAGCGACAGGCGCGCGCCGGGACGCACGCGGATATGCTTGACCTGAAAGCGCGGCCCGTTTTCCAGGCTTTCGTAACTGCCCCATGGACGATAGACGCAGCGATGCGCCGCGCTTTCGCAGCGGCCCTGGGCATCGAGCCGCGCCACCAGGGTCTTGATGTCCTGGGCATGGCGCCGGTCGGCCACCAGCACGCTGTCGGCGGTCTCCACGACGACCAGCCCCTCGATGCCGAGCGTCGCCACCAGGCGCGACTGACTCTGCACCCAGGTATCGCGCGTCGCCTCGGCCAGGGTATCCCCGCGCAACACATTGCCGTCGGCATCTTTCTCGGCGATGTCCCACAATGCCTGGAACGACCCCACGTCCGACCAGCCCGCATCGAGGGCCACCGCCACGGCATCGTCGACATGTTCCATGACCGCGTAATCCACCGACTCGCGCTCGCAGGCAGCAAACGTCGCGGCATCGGGGCGCAGAAAATCGAGATCCGTCCGTCGCGCCGCCCAGGCCGCGGTCACCGCGTCGTGCATCGCCGGGCGCAGGCGCGCCAGCGCTTGCAGATAGCGGTAGCCATGCATCAAAAACATTCCGCTGTTCCAGAGATACCGTCCCGCCTCGAGGAATGCCTTGGCCCGCGTGGCATCGGGCTTCTCCACGAAACGCCTGAGCGGCTGCAGGCCTGCGGTGATGTCGTCCACTTCCAGGTAGCCGTAGCCGGTCTCGGGATGACGCGGCACGATGCCGAAGGTGGCGAACGCCCCCTGCTCCGTTGCCGGCAGCGCCCGCTCGACCGCCTCGCGAAACGCCGCCACATCCGCGATGTGGTGATCGGCGGGCAGCACCAGCAGTGGCCCCCTATCGGCGCCGTCGTCTGTTTCGCGTGCCTGCTGACACAGCGCCGCCAGGGCAATGGCCGGCGCCGTGTCGCGCCCCTCGGGCTCCAGCACGATATCCGCCTCCACCCCGCTGTCACGCAGTTGCTCGGCCACCAGGAACCGGTGCGCGTCGGCACAGACCACGATGGGCCTCGCGGTGGTCAGGCCGTCGAGTCGCGCCAGCGTCGCCTGCAGCATGCTGCGTCGTTCCAGCAGGGGAAGAAACTGTTTGGGCGTATCCCGTCGCGACAGCGGCCACAGGCGTGTGCCGTTACCTCCGGCGAGAATCACGGGCGTCAACATGCAAGGCTCCTCGGGCGAAATGATCGAACGCGCGGCTATCACGTTACGCAGCGCTTGCGCATGTCGCCAGTCCCAATGTGTCATTACCTTGACAAGCGGTGAGCGCTTATCGAGGATTAGCGCCCAACCTATTGCGGAAGGTCGCCACCCCATCATGCCCCTGTATCGAGTCTCGCTGAACGGTGTGCCGCGCTGGTATTACCTGCGCACACGCTTTCCGTTTCCCGGCCGCATCGCACTGCAGCAGCCCGAGACGACTCGACACATGGAGGCCGTCGGCAGCAGTCGCTTCTACCTGGAGCCGCGCTCGAACACCTTGTTCAAGCTGATCGCCGACAAATTCACGGCCAAGCGTCAGCCACTCAACTGGTGGCTGCGCGATATCCTCGAAAAACGGCTGCTGGGCGGCTTCGATGCGCTCAAGGAATGGCGCTCGAACCGCCTCATCCGGCGGGCGGGGCTCAAGGCCGTGGCCTGCCGGGGTGTGGGACTGGCGATCAATCCGTTCAACCCCCTGGGCTCGCTGCTCGCCATGGAATACCTGGCCAGCGGCGAATCCGGCGAAACCCATTTCCTGCGCCTCGACGAAACGGCGCGCCTGGCGTTCATACGCCGGCTATGCGACGACGCGGCCGTATTGATACACCACGGCTACTGCCATCGCGATTTCCACTATGGCAATGTCTGGGTCGATGCCAAGGGCGACATCGTGTGGATCGACACCCACGTCAAGCGCCTGCCTCGCCGTGCCGACCGGCGACGCCAGGCCATCGATGCCATGCTGAGCCCCAGCAAACTGAAAGGCGATCGCTACCGCCGTTTCGCGCACGACTATCTTCACGAGCGACTCGGTCGGCCCGCGTGAGTCTTCCCCCGATTCAAGGATGATGCCATGACGCCCAAACGCTTTGCCTTCGTCATCGCCGACCTCTACGGCGGCGGCGCGGAAAAATCGCTGCTTTACACGGCCGCCGGTCTCCATCAACGCGGCCACACGGTCAAGGTGTTCATCCTGCGCGACAGGATCGAGCAGCCGATTCCGGATGGCGTCACGGTGGAGAACCTCGCGCTCATCAACCGTTTCAGCAAGATGTTCTCGACGCCGCTGGTGGAGAAATGGCAGGCCGCGCGCATCGCCAGGACCCTCGACGACTTCGCCGCCGACGTGGTGCTCTCCTGCTCGTGCGACAAGATCACTCGCCACCTGCGCCACCCCAATCTGTGGTTCTGGATCAAGAGCGACATCTCGGCGAAATTCAGCGATCCCGACCAGCGCGCCAAGGCATTCGCCAAGGTGCACCGCTTCTATACCGGGCGCAATGTCGTCGCCGTCTCCCAGGGCGTCAAGGATAACCTGCTCGACGTCATCGGCCTCCGGCCCGCCGAGATTCGCGCCATCTACAACCCTTACGAGCGAGAGCCCTTCCTGCGCCTGGCCGAGGAACCGGCGCCGGTGCCGGAGGGCGAGTACCTGATCAATGTCGGGACCTACGAGCCCCGCAAGCGTCATGACCGCCTGCTGCGCGCCTACAAGGCCAGCGGCGTGACGACCCCGCTGGTCCTGCTGGGCAAGGGCAAGGGCGACGAAGAAGCCAGGCTGCGCAAGATGATCGAGGACATGGGGCTCGCCGAGCGCGTCATCCTGCCCGGCTACCAGACCAACCCCTATCCGTTCATTCGCCATGCCAAGGCCTTGATCCTGACCTCGGACGCCGAAGGGTTGCCACGCGCGCTCATCGAATCGCTGCTGCTGGGAACGCCCGTGGTCAGCGTCGACTGCCCCTCCGGCCCCCGCGAGATACTCGCCGGCGAACTTGCCGACTTCCTCGTCCCCCGCGAGGACGAAGCGGCCCTGGCCGATGCCATCGCACGCATGGATGCCGCACCCATCACCGTCACCGAAGCGCACTACCGCCCCTTCCTCAAGGAGACCGTGCTGCCGCAGTTCGAGGCGCTGGCCCGTTCAGCCTGAGGCCATGCCACCCGGTGGCCCGTTACACGCGGGACACGGCATAGGCACGCAGCTCGTCGACCACGGCTTCGGGCAGTTCGAGCGACTCGCCGCGTTCGCGGCGCAAGGCATGGCGCCGGGTGCCGGGCAGCCGCACACCTTCCTGCTCGAGCATGGCCTGGAACAGCGCCTCGATGTGCTCGAGGTAACCATCGGAGAAGTGGGCCGGATCGAAGGCCAGCATCAGGTGGCCGACACTCGGCGCCTCGCCCTCGGGCTCGAAGAAGGAACTCGCCTGGAAGCCGAAGTGACTACCGGTGAGTCCGGCGGTCAGCAATTCCACCATCAACGCCAGCGAGGCCCCCTTGGCATCGCCGGCCGGAACCATGCTGCCCGCGATCGCCGCGTCCGGGTCGGTCGTGGGTCGTCCCTCGATGTCGAGCGCCCAGCCTTCGGGAATCGGCTCGCCGGCCTTCTTGGCCAGCATCACCTTGCCCCGGGCGACCTTCGACAGGGACAGGTCGATGACCAGCGGATCGGTCCCCCGTCGTGGCGTCGCGAACGCGATCGGGTTGGTGCCGTAGAGCGGACGCTTGCCTCCCCACGGCGCCATGGCCGAAGGCGCATTGCTGAAGGCCATCGCCACCAGCCCTTCGCGGGCCAGGCGTTCGACCGGCGCGCCGGCGACCCCGAAATGGTGCGAACCGCCGATCGCCACGGCGACCAGTCCCAGCTCGCGGGCCAGCGGAATGGCGCGCTCCACGCCCCGGGCAATGGCCGGAAACGCCAGGCCGTGTCGGGCATCGACCCGAATCACCGAGCCGGCGACCTCGACCCGCGCCTGCGCATCGGCAACGACCTTGCCACTGCGCGCCTGGGCAAGATAGAACGGCAACCGTGACAAGCCGTGGGACGCCAGCCCGTCACGTTCGGCGTCGATCAGTGCCCGGGCCGTGACCTCGGCCTCCCAGCGCGGCACGCCGACCGCCTCGAGTGCCGCGACCGCCAGCGTTTCGGCCTCGCGCAGCGATATCATGCGGCTCATGCCCTCACCCCCAGCGCACGGCGCACGTTGTCGACGGTGATCCAGCTGATCCGCTCGTTGGACTCGTGGGTCACGCCGGCGATGTGCGGCGTGGCGATCAAGCCTTCGACACCGCTCAACACCGAGTCGGCGGTCAACGGCTCTTCCTCGAAGACATCCAGCATCGCCCCGCCCAGATGTCTGTCACGCAGGCTGGCGGCCAATGCCCTTTCATCGACGATGCCGCCACGCGCAGTGTTGATCAGCAGGCTTCCCGGCTTCATCGTCGCCAGCGCTTCGCCATCGATCAGATGCCGGGTCCCCTCGCTCAACGGCACGTGCAGACTGACCGCATCCGCCTTCTCCAGCAGCGTCGCCAGCCGCTCGGCACGCTCGACCGTCTGCCAGGCGGCGTCATCCGCGGGCACGAAGGGATCATGGGCCATCACCTGCATGCCCAGGCACTGGGCGCGCCGGGCCAGGTCGCGGGCGATGCCGCCGAACCCCACGAGCCCCAGGGTCGCCCCTTGCGTCTCGTGCCCCATCAGCGCCTGACGCGGCCACTCGCCCGCCAGCACGCGCGGCGTCGACAGATAGGCGCCGCGGCGCAGCATGAAGATCCCGGTCAGCACGTACTCCGCCACCGACACGGTATTGCCACCGGTCGCCGGCAGGACGGCGATATCGGACTCACGACAGGCATCCACGTCGATGTTGTCGAGCCCCACGCCCAGCCGGCCCACCGCTCTCAGGTCGGGAAAGCGCGCCAGGAGCTCGCGGTCGACGCGGGTACGATTGCGCACGATCAGGGCACGCACCCCGGCCCCGGATGACAGCAAGCGAGCGCGATCGTCGACCAGCGTGGCATCGAAGGTCACCGAGCAGTCCCTTTCGAGATCGGCGACGGCCGCCTCGTCCATGAATTCACTGATGAGTACGTCAGACATGTCAGAAGTCTCGTTCGGTTAGAAATGGCGCCACAGGAGTCCCGCCGGGAGCGGTACGTTGAGGACGATGGCGAACAGGATGTAGAAGCCGCCGATGATCAAGGCCAGGGCCAGCGAATAGCCGATCGCCCGTCGAAGCGTCCAGGCGTGGTAGTGAGCGAGGCCGGCCAGCAGCGCCGCACTCGCGACGCTGGCGAGCAGAAAGCCCAGCCACTTGAGCGCGAGGCTCCAGACGAGCAGCACGGCGATCAGTCCGAGTCGACGCCCGACGCTGCCCGGCTCGGGACGTACCCGCCGGGGATGCGCCACGAGGCTCTTGACCAGCAGCACCATGCTGAACATCAGCAGCAGCACGGCGATGGTGCGTGGAAAGACGCCGGCCATGATCGACATGTCGCGGCTGAATACGAGCGCCCCGCTGGCGATGACGATCATCACCACTGCCAGGATGCGATCCGACGGCCGTGCGTCGAGCGTCGGCGTGTCGTTGTCAGTGGCCATGAGCCGTCTCCTTGGATGAGCGATGGCGCCAGCCGCGCCATAACGGGAACAGCACCGACAGCAGCACCATCGCGATGATCGCCAGCGACAACGGCCGACCGAAGAAGGCGCCCACCACCGAGCCGGAGGCGTTGCCCATCAGATAGCCCTGGACGAAGCCCTGCTCGGCGATCGGCCCGAGGATCAGTCCCAGCACGATGGGCGACGGTTTCACCCCATAGCGCGACAGCACCCAGCCGACGACGCCCAGCACCACCATCACCACCACATCGAAGGGATTGTTACGGATCGCGTAGGTGCCGATGATGGTCATGAAGGCGATGCTGGGTACCAGCAGCGCCTTGGGAATGGTGACGATCGACTTGAAGGCGTAACGTCCGATCAGCAGGCCGATCGGCAGCATCAGCAGCGTGGCGATGAACAGCCCGCCGATGAAGGTGTAAGTGACGCTCACGTTGGTGGTGAACATTTCCGGCCCGGTGCGAAATCCCTGGACCAGCAGCGCGCCGAGGATCACCGCGTCCGGCGGCGTCCCAGGGATGCCCAGCACGAAGGTGGGAATGAAGCCGCCGCCGACGGTGGCGTTGTTGGCGGTCTCGGTGGCGATCACGCCGTCCGGCTCGCCCTTGCCGAAGTTGTCGCTGCGCTTCGAGGTGCGCCGCGCCTCCGAGTAGGAGACCAGACTGGCGATCGACCCGCCCGCACCGGGCAGGATGGCCACCGCGGTTCCGATGACCGCACTGCGCAGGGCATTGAACTTGCCACGCCACATCAGCGAGAGCCCTTCGCCGAGACGAATGCCTCTGCCTTTCTCGGGTGGCTTGAGATGCGCGCTCGGCGTGGCCACCAGATCGATCAGCACCGGCACGCAATAAAGTCCGATCAGTGCCGAAATGGTCTCCACCCCACCGAGCAGGAACTGGGAGCCGAACGCATAGCGTATGTCGGCACCGATCACCGACACGCCGACCGTGGACAGCAACAGTCCAAGGCCCGCGCCGATGAAGCCCTTGAGGGTCGAACCCTCCGAAAGTGCCGAGATCAAGGTCAGACCGAAGATGGCCAGCCAGAAGTACTCCACCGGACCGAACTTCAGGGCGATCTGGGCCAGCAGCGGAGCCAGCGACAACAGTGCCAGCGCCCCCATGAGGCCGCCGACCATCGACGAGAGCGTGGAGAGCGTGACCGCCAGATCGCCATCCCCGCGCTTGGCCATGGGAAAGCCATCGAAGGTCGTGGCGATCGCCGAGGGCGTCCCCGGGGTGTTGACCAGGATCGCGGCATACGAACCGCCATAGATGGCACCGGTATAGATCGCCCCCAGCATGATCAACGCGGCTTCGGGCGACATGCCGAAGGTCACCGGCACCAGGACCGCCACGGCCATGGTGGCCGACAAGCCGGGCAACGCGCCGATGATGATACCGGCAGCGACACCGACGACCGCCAGCATCAGGTTGACCGGAGACAGGGCTGCGGCCATGAAACTCAAGGTATCCATGCACTTCTCCCTACCGAAAGGGGCCCGTCAGGGCCCCGATGAACACCGGTCAACTCAGTCGATGATGCCCATTTCACGTGCCACCTGCTCATACTCGGCACGGCGCTCGGCCATGAAGTCGTTGAGCTGCACGTACGGTACGTCGATCAGGACGAACCCCAGATCCTGCATCTTCTTGCGGAACTCCGGGTTCTGATTGATCTGCTGAAAGAGGCCGGAAAGCTTCTGGGTCACGTCGTCCGGCGTGTCCTTGGGGACCGCCATGCCGCGATACGCCCCGCCGGTCATGTCGTAGCCCAGTTCCTTGAAGGTGGGCGTATCCGGGAACAGGGGATGCCGATGCTCGGCGGCCACCGCCAGGACACGCACCTTGTCGTCATGATTGGCGGCGGTAGTGGTATAGCCCCACTCGGCCTGTACCTGGCCACCGAGCAGTGCCGTGACCGCCGCCCCGGTTCCTTTGAACGGGATGTAGGTGGTCGTGACGTCGGCCAGCGATTCGAAGCGGCGGTTGGCGATGTCGTTGGCGGACTGGGTCCCGCTGCCGGACACGGTCACGCTGCCCGGAGCCTCCTTGGCGGCGGCGATCAGGTCGTCGAGCGTTTCGAAGGGGCTGTCGTTGCGGACGATCAGCGCGTCGGGCGAGTAGTGAAAGTAGTAGAAGTTCTTGAGGTCTGCGGTCTTGAAGCCGGGATCCTTGCCCATCGGCTTGAGAATGATGTGCGGCAGGTTGGTACCCATGATGGTGTAGCCGTCGCCGTCCATCTCGTTGAGCTGCGACCAGCCGACCGCACCGCCGCCGCCGGCCATGTACTGGATGATCAATTGCTGGCCGGTGATCTCCTGGAAGTATTTCTGCTGCAGGCGAGCGCTGATATCCGACTCGCCGCCCGGGCCGAAGGGGATGATGTATTGGATGTTGCGGTCGGGGAAATCCTCGACACCGGCCGCCATGGCGAGGCCGGCGAACGTGGCCGCACTTAGCAGGCCGCCGAGGAGAGCGACCGTTTTCAGGGTCTTGAAGCGAATCTGGCGCATGGTTGACTCCGATATTGCTGTTATTGTGTTTCGGTTACCGGGAGCCCGCGGACTCCCGACATGCCGCGTATCCGCCCTGTGGCGATACGCGTCGCTACCTTGCTGCTTCCGTGATGGACATGCCGGTACACAGCCTCGACCGTATTAGCATTCGACGATCGTCCGGCGGCACTCTTCTTTAGCCTCATGCACTTTCGTAGAGGCGCGTCAGCACGAATTCCCTATGGCCCAACGCCTCGGCATTGGTATGCCGTCCGTTGGCCGTGCGCAGCAGCATCTCGAGCAGTTGATCCCCCGCCTCCTGAAGGTTGATTTCCCGACGCAGGACCCCCGAGACATCGACGTCGATATGCTCGCTCATCGTGCGTACCGTGCGCGGGTTGGCGCAGAGCTTGATCACCGGCAGGATCGGGTTGCCGATTACGTTGCCCTGCCCCGTCGGGAAGAAATGCGCCACGTACCCCGAGGCCGCGCACAGCGTGACCATCTCGGCCGCCGCCGAGGAGGAGTCCATGAACCACAGGCCCGGTCCGGTGGGGGTTTCGGCCTTGTCGAGCACGCCATCGACCCGGCAGCGCTTGCCGATCTTCTGAATGTTGCCCAGCGCCTTTTCCTCGATGGTGGTCAATCCGCCCTCGATGTTGCCCTTGGTGGGCTGCGATTCGGAAAGATCGCTGGTCTTGTGACGGTCGATCATCGCGCTGTAGCGATCGAACATCGCCTGGAACCGTTCGCGCACGTCATCGTTGGCGCAACGCGCCGCGACCAGGTGCTCGCCGCCGGTGAGCTCGGAAGTCTCGCCGAACACCAGCGTGCAGCCCTGCTCGTAGAGCTTGTCGAAGGCTTCGCCGACGGTGGGGTTGGCGCCGCATCCGGAGGTGGTGTCGGACTCACCGCACTTGGTGGAGACCCATAGCTCGCTGACGTCGCAGGGTTCGCGCTGCAGCTCGCTGGCGTACTGCACGAATTCGCGGGCCTTGCGCGAGGCATTGGCGATGGTGTTGTGATCGCCGTTCTGCTCGATCCAGAAGCCTTCCACCGGCTTGCCGGTGGCGCGGATGCCGTCGACCACCTTCCCCGTCCAGCCTGGCTCGATGCCGATCACGATCACCGCGGCGACGTTCGGATTGCAGCCGGTGCCGATCAGCGTGCGGAAGTGCAAATCCAGGTCGGCGCCGAACTGCAACCGGCCATAGGGATGCGGCAATGCCAGCGTGCCCTTGATATTGTTGGCCACCGCTTCCGCCGCGGCATTCGAAATGTCGTCCACCGGCAGCACGATGACGTGATTGCGGATGCCGACACGGCCGTTGTCGCGCCGATAGCCGAGGAAAGTGCGTCCCTTGAGTTCCATGCTTACCACCTCTTGGTTTTGACATTGTGAACGTGAACGTGCTCGCCCTGGCGGATCGACTGCACCACCCGGCCGATATCGACGCTGTACTTGATGACCGTCTCGTCTTCGGCGAGATCGCGGATCGCCAGCTTGTGGCCGATCGGGATCGCATCCTTGACCTCGAACTGCAGGGTCCTGTCCTGATCCATCACCCAGCCGGTCAGCATCTGACCGGCCTCCACCCCTTCCACCACCACCACGCCGACCGCGTCGTCGGCGTCGTGGACCACGAAATCGATGCTCATGCTCCTCTCCTTCATTGGTCTCGTTGTCGTGACAGCGATTCAATCTCGCTGCCAACTCATGTATATGACATAGTATATAAAACAGTCAAGGAGATGCCGACATGCCGATCGCCAGGTACAATTCACAGGACGACACTTCCGCATCGCCACCCATTCACAAGGACGTCGACTCAATGACCGCGCCGAAAGGCCCGACATTTCAGCCGCTTTACAAGCAGATCAAGGACTTGCTTCTGGAAAGGATTGCCTCAGGGGAGTGGCCGCCAGGTACCTTGATTCCCAGCGAGGCGGCACTGGCCGCGAGCTACAACGTCAGCGTCGGCACCTTGCGCAAGGCACTCGACGAACTGGTCAGCGACAACGTCGTGGTCCGTCGTCAGGGCAAGGGCACGGCCGTTGCCACCCACGATGCCGATCGCGCCCTGTTTCGCTTCTTCAACGTGGTTCGTCGCGACGGCGAGCGCAGCCTGCCCGTGTCACGCGTTCTGAGCCGGCGACGGCGCACGGCGACTGCCGCCGAGCGTGACGCCCTGGAACTGGCCGACGGGGCCGAGGTGATCCACATCCGCCGGGTCCGCGAGCTGGCCGGCAGTCCGACGCTGCTCGAGGACATCGTGCTCGATGCCGACACCTTCGCCGCCCTCGAGTCGCAACCGGAGGTGCTGCCCAACACGCTCTATCAGCTCTACCAGCATCAATACGGCGCCACCGTCGCGCATGCCGACGAACGGCTCGTGGCGGTGAAGGCAGGCGAACAGGACGCCGCCCATCTGGGCGTGGAACTCGGCGAGCCCCTGATCGAGATTCGTCGCGTGGCAAGCAACTATCAGAACGCACCGATCGAGCTGCGCATCTCGCGACTGACGACGAAGGAATACTGCTATGCCAGCCGGCTATAGCGGAGCCGGCCCGCATGTCGGGGGATATCGGTGAAGCCTCGACGACGCTCAGTGATTGTCGCGAAGAAAGACCTTGAAGGCCTGCCAGAGCGGGCTGCGGTAGCGCTCGGGATGCCAGACCAGCGAAAAGGAACGGGTCAGTTGCAGCGGGCTTCTCAACGCCACCAGTTCGCCCCGCTCGAGCTCGCCCGCCACGCTCAGCCGTGACAGGCAGCCCAACCCGAAGCCGGCGCGCACTGCCTGCTTGATCGCTTCGTGCTGATCGAGCTCCATACGCACGCGGATACGCTCGACGTGGGGGTGGATGGCCGCCTCGAAGATCGCCCGCGTCCCCGAGCCCGGTTCACGCAGGATCCATTGCGCTGCCTGCAGCTCCTCGACCCCGAGGCCGTCGCGTGCCGCCAACGGGTGCTGGGGCGCGGCCACCACCACCATCTCGTCCTGACACCAGAGTTCGCTCACCAGCCGTGACTCGCTGCACTGCCCCTCGATCAATCCCAAATCGGCGTCGAAGCGCTGAATGTCGCGCATCACGTCCTCGGTGTTGCGCAACCGCAGTTGCAGGTCGACGGCGGGATGCCGCTCGATGAAACGTCCGGCCAGCATCGGCAGCAGATAGGTGCCGATCGTGGCGCTGGCCGCGACGTGCAGCGTGCCCCGCAGCTCGCCGTCGGGCTCGCGCGCCGCATCGACCAGCTCATCGAGCCCGTTGAGCACTTTCTCCGCGTACGGGAGCAATCGACGACCGGCATCGTTGAGCTCTAGACGACGCCCCAGCCGTTCGAAGAGCACCACGCCGAGCTGACGTTCCAGATCGGCCAGTGCCTGGCTGGTCGCCGACTGTGAGAGACGCAATTGCCGCGCGGCCGCATTGACGGCGCCGCCACGAATCACGGCAACGAATACCTGGAGCTGGCGAAAGGTCACATGGGTCGACATATCGGTTTTACTTAACTGTCATTTCGTTATTACCACATAACACATAATTCTATTCCGGTTTAGCCTGGAGAGACACATCCATGGCGGTACCGCCCATCATCGGAGAATGTCTCATGTGGCAGGGATTGATACTCTGCGCCGGCCTGACCCTGGGGGGCTTCACCCTGGCTCACCTGCCCGGCATCCGCGAAAGCGGCATCAGTCCACTGGTCTTCTCGCTGCTGCTGGGTCTCGTGATCGGCAACCTGCCCGTCAGCGGGCGCCTGCCTCAGGCAGGCCGCGGGCTACAGTTCGCGACCCGCTGGCTGCTGCGCGGCGGCATCGTGCTGTTCGGCCTGTCGCTGACGTTACAGCAGATTCTCGGCCTCGGCCCCAAGGTCATCATGCTCGATGCCCTGGTGATCTGCACCATCCTGACCGCTGGGTACTGGATCGGCACACGTCTGCTGGGGCTCGATCGCGAAACCGCTCTGCTCACGAGCGCCGGTAGTGCCATCTGCGGCGCCGCCGCCGTGCTCGCCACCGAGACCACCATCCGTTCGAAGCCGGCCGCCACCTCGATGGCCGTGGCCACCGTCGTGCTGTTCGGCTCGCTGGCGATGCTGGTATATCCCCTGCTCTATCCTCTCACCGGCATGGACGAGGGATTGTTCGGCATCTACATCGGCGCCACCGTGCATGAGGTGGCCCAGGTGGTCGCCGCCGGCGACGCGGTCGGTCCCCAGGCGTTGGCCAATGCGGTGATCGTCAAGCTCGTCCGGGTGATGCTGCTCGTGCCCTTTCTGCTGGTGGTCGGCCAGTGGTGGCTCCGTCATCGGCAGGCGGAAGACGACTCGGAAGTCGGCCGCGGCGGTCTGGTGATTCCCTGGTTCGCCTTCGGCTTTCTGGCCATGGTGATCTTCAACAGCATCGTCGTCCTGCCGGCAGCCCTGCACCAGTCGCTGGTAATGGGCGGGCAGATCGCGCTGGCCATGGCGATGGCGGCACTGGGTTTCGAGACCCGCCTGGAAAAGCTCAAGGCGCTGGGCGTCAGGCCCATGCTGCTGGCCCTGATCCTGTTCCTGCTGCTGCTGATCGGCGGTGGCTGGGTGACGCCCTGGCTCATGCACTGAACGTTGAGCCCAACGCAAAACGGCGCCCGAAGGCGCCGTTTCGTCGTGAGCGGGGCTCATGGCGTACGCAAGGAATCCCCGCGCCCCACCGCGAAGTACAACAATCCCGCGCGCTTGACCGCCTGCGGATCGAACAGGTTGCGGCCGTCGACGACCACCGGTGTGCTCAGCGACTGCTTGAGCCAGGCGAAATCCACGCTGCAGAACGCCTTCCATTCGGTACAGATCACCAGGGCGTCGGCCCCCTCGATGGCCTGCTCGCGATTATCGACCAGTGCCAGGTCGTCGCGCTTGCCGTAGATCCGCCGGCATTCGTCCATGGCCTCCGGGTCGAAGGCCTGCACCCGGGCGCCGCATTCCCACAGCGCTTCCATCAAGGCGCGACTCGGGGCCTCGCGCATGTCGTCGGTGTTGGGCTTGAAGGCCAGCCCCCAGAGCGCGATGGTCTTGCCGGCCAGATCGCCGTCGAAGGCTTGCGAGAGCTTGGCGAACAGGGTGGCCTTCTGACGCTGGTTGACGCCTTCGACCGCTTCGAGTAGCTCGGCATGGTAGCCGATCTCGCCGGCGGTGCGCGCCAGTGCCTGCACGTCCTTGGGAAAGCAGGAGCCGCCGTAGCCGCATCCCGGATAGATGAAGTGATACCCGATGCGCGGGTCCGAGCCGATGCCGCGCCGCACCTGTTCGATGTCCGCCCCGAGACGCTCCGCGAGATTGGCGATCTCGTTCATGAAGCTGATCTTGGTGGCGAGCATGGCGTTGGCCGCGTATTTGGTCAGCTCGGCGCTGCGGATATCCATGAACATCAACTTCTCATGGTGCCGGTTATAGGGACCGTAGCATTCACGCATGATCTCGCGCACCCGCTCGGCATCGGTGCCCACGATGATCCGTGCGCCATGCGTGAAGTCCTCGATGGCGGCGCCTTCCTTCAAGAACTCGGGATTGGAGCAGACATCCACGGTGAGCGCAGCGTCGCGGGCATCGAGCTCCTGCTGAACGGCGGCGCGCACCTTGTCCGCAGTGCCCACCGGCACGGTCGACTTGTCGACGACGACCTTGTCGTCCTGCATGTGCTGGCCGATGCTGCGCGCCACGGCCAGCACGTACTGCAAATCGGCACTGCCATCCTCGTCCGGGGGCGTGCCCACGGCGATGAACTGCAACGGCGCGAAGCCCACGGCGGTGGCGGCATCGGTGGTGAACCGCAGCCGGCCCTCGCTCACGTTCTGACGCACCATGGCGTCCAGCCCCGGCTCGTAGATGGGGATCTCGCCGCGCTCGAGGCGGGCGATCTTGTCAGCGTCGACGTCCATGCACATGACCTCGTGCCCCACGTCCGCCAGGCAAGTCCCGGTGACCAGGCCCACGTATCCCGTACCGAAGATACTGATCTTCATCGTATGTCGTCCTTTACGCTCGTTAACCAAAAAATCGTGGGCATCAAATCCCGTGAAAGCTGCGGTACCACTCGACGAAGCGCGCCACGCCCTCGTCGACGCCGACCTGCGGACGATAGCCGACCTTCTCGAAGAGCGCGTCGGTATCCGCCCAGGTGCGCGGCACGTCGCCGGGTTGCATGGGCTTGAAGTCGCACCGCGCCGTGCGTCCCGTGGCCCGCTCCAGCGCATGCACGAAGTCCATCAGGGCCACCGGACTGCCATGCCCGATATTGTACAACGCGAAGGGCGCCGTGCTCTGGTCGGGACTCGCGCCCGGACTGTCCGGGTCGGCCTCGGGAATCGCCTGCATGATGCGCACGACCCCCTCGACGATATCGTCGATATAGGTGAAATCCCGGGACAGATCGCCATGGTTGAACACCGGCAGCGGCTCGTCCGCGAGAATCGCCCGGGTAAACTTGAACATGGCCATGTCCGGACGTCCCCAGGGGCCGTAGACCGTGAAGAAACGCAGCCCGGTGGCGGGAATCCCGTACAAATGCGAGTAGCTGTGCGTCATCAGCTCGTTGGCCTTCTTGGTGGCGGCATACAAGCTGATGGGGTGGTCCACGGCATCGGCGGTGGAAAACGGCACCTGGGCATTCTGGCCATAGACCGAGCTCGAGGAGGCATAGATCAGGTGCGGCACCTGCTGGTGGCGGCAGCCCTCCAGCACATTGAGGTGACCCACCAGGTTGGATTGCGCGTAGACGTGCGGGTTGTCGAGGGAATAGCGCACCCCGGCCTGCGCGGCCAGATGGATGACACGCTCGAAACGCGTGTCGGCGAACAGGCGTTCCATGCCCGCGCGATCGGCCAGGTCCAGGCGCTCGAAGCGCACGTTCGGCCATGCCGCCAGGTCGTCCAGGCGGGCCTGTTTCAGCGACACGTCGTAGTAATCGTTGAGGTTGTCGATGCCGACGATGTCATGCCCTTCGGCCGCCAGGCGCTTGGCGACGGCATGACCGATGAAGCCGGCCATGCCGGTGATCAGGATATTCATGAGGCTAGCGTCATCTGCGTGTGATGGCGGGACTATAGCATGGCGCTGCAAACGCGCCGATCCATGTATCTCGCGTCATTGACGACGGGCAAGCCATGCGGCGATTCCCGCCAGCAGGAACGCCAATGCCAGCAGTGAGAGGCCGTCCACCGCGTTTTCCAGCGCCGGCAGACGCGGGTCGCCGGCAGACGCGCGGTGTGCATTGTCGATACCCTGCAGCGCCAGCTGGCCCGACCCGGCAATCAGCGTCAGCATCATGCCCAGCGGCAAGGCGGCGCGCAGCCAGGCGGGCAGGCGTGGAAACGCCACGCGCGGACCTGTGGCGCCCTGCTTCGATGCGCTCTTGGTGGTGGTCTTCGGTGAACGGCTTCCCCCGCGGGAGCGCCGCTTGTCGGACGCGGAACGCTTGCGGGCAGCCTGCCCGCCGCGTTTGCCGGACGACGCCCCACGGCGGTTCAGCCAGCGATAGACCAGCATGGTCGCCGCCGCGGTCAGCGCCACCGCAGAGATGAGGATGGAAAGGAACAAGGAAAGCGAGGCCATGGAGTCCCGTTGTCTTTCGGTGATGGACTTTCGGTGATGACAGCATCACGAGACAAGGATACCAGTGATGGCCTCGCGGTTCAGGCATCCAGGCCGATCTCGCGTCTGCGCTCGGCCGTGCCGCGATCCGCTTGACGCTCAGGGCATCAGCTGCCCGCCGTTGACCTCCAGGATCTGCCCCGTGACATACCCGCTCATGGCGTCGGATGCCAGGAACAGAAACGCCCCGACGCACTCCTCGGGCGTCCCCAGGCGCCCCATGGGAATGCCGGCGCGCATGGCCTCGAGCTGGGCATCGCTGCTGTGGCGATCATGGAACGGCGTCACGATGACACCCGGTGCCACGGCATTGACCCGCACCCCGTCTCCGGCCAGCTCCTTGGCCATGCCCCGCGTGAACGAGCTGACGAAGGCCTTGGCCGAGGCATACAGCGACGCCCCGGGGCCGCCCCCGTTGCGGGCCGCCACCGACGTGGTATTGATGATGTTGCCGCCCTCGCCCTGGCGGCGGAAATGGGCGAGCGCCGCGCGCGTGGCCAGCGTCACCGAGCGCACGTTGAGGTCCATCACGCGTGCGTAATGCGCCGCCTCGATGTCCCCCGCCGGTACGCGCCCCAGCATGTCCCCCGCGTTGTTGACGAGGATGTCCAATCCTCCCAGGCGCTCGGCGGCCCGGTCCACCACATCGACGGCGCCCTCGGCGGTGCTCACGTCCTGCTGAAGCGTGAACGCCTGGCCACCGGCGCGCTCGATGGCCTCGACCACCTCGCGTGCCGGCGCCTCGCTGGTGTTGTAATGCACGGCGACATGCGCGCCCAGTGCGCCGAAGCGCTTGGCCACGGCGGCGCCGATGCCGGTGCTCGCCCCGGTGACCAGAATGCGCTTGCCCTGAAACTCATCGAACATGGTGATTGCTCCCAAGCCGGTGGAGACAGCATCCGGACACGGCATGCTGTCATACATCACACTAAGTGCGTGTCAGGATTCCAGATTGCGGGGCCGACCGGCATTAGACTTAAGGACAAGCCATGTCAGCGACCGTCGGCTTCGGCGGCCAGCCGGCGCAAGTGCACGACCAGTTCCTCCACCGCGGGCGACAACGGCTCCTGGCGGCGGGTGATGATGCCGTAGTAGTCCAGCGGCTTGCCGATCACGCGTTCGAGGACCACGTACTGGCCCCCCGCCAGGGGACGACGCATGACGGAGCGTGGCAGCACCGCGAGCATGTCCGAGGACTGCAGCAGCTGCAGCGTCGCCTGGATGGACGTGGTTTCGACAACGTTGGCCGGCGTCGCGATCCCTTCCTCGGCCAGCGCCGACTCGAACACGCCGCGCATGGGGCTCGACAAGGGATGCAGGATCCAGGGCCAGTGACTCAGCTCGTCCAGCGAAGGCGCCTCGCCACGCCGGGTCAGAGGGTGATCGCGACGCACCACGACCCGCAGCGGTTCGTCCAGCAGCGGCTCGAAATCGAACAGGTTGTGCTGGCTGACATGCGTCAAGCGCCCGATGACCAGATCGAGACGCTTGTGCTCCAGCTCGAGCAGCAGTCTGTCGCTGGTCTGCTCCTGCAGACTCACCGACAGGCGCGGCCGGGCCTGCTTGAGACGTGCGATGGCCGCCGGCAGGATCTCCGGCGCGGCCGCCGCGATCGCGCCGATCAGCAGTTGGCCGTAGCCGCCCTCGCGCAGATCGTTGATGTCGTCGACCAGGCGCTCCATGTCGTTGAGCAGGATCCAGGCATGGCGGATGACCTGCTCTCCCAGCTCGGTGGGCTGCATGGCACGCGGCAGGCGTTCGAAAAGCGCAAATCCGAAGTATACCTCCAGGTCCCGCAGCATCTTGCTCGCGGCCGGCTGGCTCAGGTGCATCACCCGCGCCGTGGCGTGCATGTTGCGGCTCTCCGCCAGCGTGGTGAGAAGCGTCAGATGCTTGAAACGCAGCCAACCGCAGAGATGCGCGTGGGACAGCTTGCCCGTCGTCATGGTGAAAACATCCTCGTCGTCACGAGCGGCGCGTGCCCATGGCGCATGCCCGCTCGACTTGCCGATAACCCAGAGGAATCACAATGCCACAAACTTCGATTGGATTGTGATTTCAATGCGGCCATAGCCTGAGCGAAACGCCAACAACAATCACCGCCCTGGCAGCGTCAGGGCCACAAGGAGCGGCCATGAGTTCGATCATCAATTATCTGACCAAGATACGTTTCGGCGCCGATGCCCTGGACGACCTGGCCGAGGAACTCTCGCTCCTCGGCGTCGCCAGGCCCTTGATCGTCACCGATGCCGGACTGACCGCCAGCGGACTGGTGGACCGCGTGCAGGCCGCCATCGGCGGCAAGCAGCCGGCGCCGGTCTACGACGAAACGCCGGCCAATCCCACCGAGGTCGCCATCGAGGCGGCCGTGGCCTGCTACCACGAACACGGCTGCGACGGCATCGTCGCGCTGGGCGGCGGTTCCAGCATCGACCTGGCCAAGGGGGTTGCCCTGCTGGCCAGCCATCAGGCGCCCCTGCGTCAGTATGCGGTGATCGAGGGGGGTGCGGCACGCATCGGCAGCGAGGTGCTGCCGCTGGTCGCCATTCCCACCACGGCCGGTACCGGCAGCGAGGTGGGACGTGCCGCGCTGATCAGCATGCGCGACGAGCGCAAGCTCGGCTTCCTGTCGCCGCACCTGATCCCCGATGTGGCGATCTGCGATCCCGTGCTGACCCTCTCGCTGCCGGCCACTCTCACCGCCGCCACCGGCATGGACGCCATCGCGCACTGCGTCGAGACGTTCCTCAGCCCGCGCTTCAATCCGCCCGCCGATGCCATCGCGCTGGACGGCCTGCAGCGTGCCACGCGTCATATCCGCACCGCCGTTCACGACGGCAACGACCTCGAGGCCCGCAGCGAAATGCTGATGGCCGCCACCCAGGGCGCCCTGGCCTTTCAGAAGGGGCTCGGCGCGGTGCACTCGCTGTCTCATGCGCTGGGCGGCTTTCACGACCTCAAGCTCCATCACGGCACGCTCAACGCGCTGTTGATGCCGTGCGTGCTGCGCTTCAACCAGCCGCATTGCGAAGACAAGTTCGACCGGCTGCGCCAGGCCATGGGGCTCGCCCCGGGAACGGATCTCGCCGAGGCCTTCATCCAGCTCAACCGCGACCTGTCGCTGCCCATGCGTCTCAGCGAGCTGGGCGTGACGCGCGACCGCCTGGCGCCGGTCGCCCAGTGGGCGCTCGAGGATCACTCGACCGCGACCAATCCGCGGCCGCCCACCCTTGAGGACTTCCAGCGTCTCCTGGAAGAAGCGTTCTGAGACGCTCCTCGTCAACACTTTCAACTAATTGAAAAAAAGGAGGTTTCAAAGCGCTTTCTAGACCAAAGTCTAGATAAATGTATATTGCGCGCAATGTTCATTAACACTAGCTTGAAAGATGCATACCGCTAGACGTCATGCTTCATGACACACCAATAACAAGGATCGATCATGCTCAAACGTCACAACAAAACGCTCCTCGCCAGCACCGCCGTACTGCTGACCGCCATCGCCGGTCCGGCCTTCGCCGAGTATCCGGAAAAACCCATCACCATCATCGTCCCCTGGGCCGCCGGCGGCGGCACCGACGCCACCGCACGCACCATCGCCAAGGCGATGGAAGAAGAGCTCGGGGAAACCGTCAACGTCGTCAACCGCACGGGAGGCAGCGGCGTGGTGGGCCACAGCGCCATCGCCAACGCCAACCCGGACGGCTACACGCTCGGGCTGGTCACGGGCGAGATCAACATGATGCACTGGCAGGGCCTCACCGATCTCACCTACCGCGACTACACCCCCATCGCCCAGATCAACTACGACTACGCGGGCGTCCAGGTCGCCACCGACGGTCCCTTCGGCGATCTCGAGGACCTGGTGCAGACCGTGCGCGATGAACCCAAGGGCACCTTCAATGCCTCCGGCACCGGCCAGGGCGGCGTCTGGCACCTGGCCTTCGCCGGCTTTCTGATGGATCAGGGCATGGAGCCCGACCGGGTCACCTGGATTCCCAGTCAGGGGGCGGCCCCCGCCATGACCGAGCTCGCCGCCGGTGGCATCGACATCGTGCCGAGCTCGGTCCCCGAGGGGCGTTCGATGATCGAGTCCGGCCGCGCCAAGAGCCTGGGGGTCATGGCTCCCGAGCGCATCGACAGCTTCCCCGACGTGCCCACGGTTCAGGAAGCCATCGGCAGCGACTACCAGATCGGTGAGTGGCGCGGCATCGCCGGTCCCAAGGACATGGATCCCGAGATCGTCGCCACCCTGGAAGACGCCCTGGAAGCCGCCTACAACAGCGACACCTATCAGGGTTTCATGGCCAAGCAAGGGTTCGGCACCGAGTGGCGCAACGCCGAGGACTTCGGCCAGCTGATGGCCGACATGGATGAGCGCTTCGGCGAGATCGTCGAACAAGTCGGCCTGGCCAAGTAACCCGGAGGCCACGATGAAAGACTTCATGCTCGGCCTCGCGTTCATGGCGGCGGGTGCCATCGTCTATGTCGTGGCCCAGGGGTTCCCCACCATGCCGAGCCTGCAGTACGGGCCCTCACTGTTTCCCTCCCTCATCGGGGGAGGGTTCATGATCGGCGGGCTGATCCTTGCGATCAGTCATGGTGGGGCGCTCAAGGGCATCGCGCACGGCATCGCCTGGCGACCGGCCCCGGAGCGCATGCGCAATCTGCTGCTCTCCCTGCTGCCCGCGCTGGCCATCGTCTTCTACATCCTGGCAAGCGAATGGCTGGGGACCATGCTGTGCCTGGCCGTGATCATGTTCGTCATGATGCTCGCACGGCGCACCTCGCCCATTCTCGCGCTCGGGATCTCCATCGTCGCGGCACTGGTCATCGACCTGGTGTTCTCTCGCTACCTGCTCATTCCCCTCCCCGAGGGATTGCTGAGCCTCTGGGGGTAAGTAAGCCATGGATGCATTCCTGCAAGGCCTGGCGCTGGTCTTCAATTTTCAGACGCTGCTCGTCATCGCCGCCGCGGCCATTTTCGGGGTCTTCGTGGGCGCCGTGCCCGGGTTGACCGCGACCATGGCCGTGGCGCTGCTGGTGCCCATCACCTTCTACATGGACCCCACCCCCGCCATCGCGGCCATCGTGACCACCTCGGCGATGGCGATATTCGCCGGCGACATTCCCGGCACCTATCTCAATATCCCCGGCACCCCCGCGTCGGCCGCCTACGTCGGCGAGTCGCACCAGCTCGCGCGCCAAGGGCGAGCGCGGGAAACGCTGGGCACCAACCTGGTGTGCTCGATCTTCGGCGGCCTGTTCGGCACCCTGGTGCTGGTCTTCGTGTCGCCCTCGCTGGCCGAGGTCGCGCTGAAGTTCAGTTCGTTCGAGTATTTCTGGCTGGCGCTGCTGGGTCTTAGCTGCTCGATCTTCATCTCCATCGGCTCCAAGACCAAGGCCTTCCTGTCGCTGCTGGTGGGCCTGCTGCTTTCCACCGTCGGCCTCGACATGATGAGCGGCGCGCCGCGCTTCACGTTCGGCATTCCGGACTTGATGGCCGGTGTCAATTTCATTCCGGTGATGATCGGCATGTTCGCGCTCAATGAGCTGATGATGTTCTACGGCTCGAGCAACGAGGGGCGCAACGTCCCCGCCGTGCACAAGGACAAGGTCTTCGGCAGCGTCCCCCAGCATCTCAAGCGCTACTGGCGCAACCTGCTGCGCGGGAGTTCGACCGGCACGCTGATCGGTGCCCTGCCCGGCGCGGGCGCGGACATCGCGGCGTGGATCTCCTATGCCATGGGCAAGAGCCGCTCGAAGAACCGGGACGCCTACGGCACCGGGCACATCGAAGGCATCGTCGATGCCAGCTCGGCCAACAACTCCGGCATCAGCGGCGCCTGGGTACCCGCGCTGGTCTTCGGGATCCCCGGCGACTCGATCACCGCCATCGTCATCGGCGTGCTGTACATGAAGGGCATGAACCCCGGCCCCACCATCTTCATGGAGGGCGGCGGGCTGGTGTACGCCCTGTTCACGGTGTTCTTCATTGCCAACCTGATCATGCTGCCCATCGGCTACATCGCCATTCGCTCGGCCAAGGTGTTCATCCTGACCCCGCGCAAGGTGCTGATGCCGATCATCCTGTGCTTCTGCATCGTGGGTGCCTTCGCCATCAACAACGCCATCACCGATGTGTGGATCATGCTGATCATCGGCCTGGTGGCCTTCATCCTGGCACGCAACGACTTCCCCATGGCCCCTGCCATCCTGGGCCTGGTACTGGGCGGCACGCTGGAAAACAACTTCATGAGCTCGATGCTCAAGAGCAACGGCGACCTGCTGAGCTTCTTCTCGCGCCCGATCAGCGCGGGCCTGGGCATCATAGTCATCCTGATCTGGCTGCTGCCGCTGTTCGTTCGCCTCTATCGTCGCTATCGCGGCGCCTCTCGTGACCAATCGCCGAGGACTCCATGACCCTTTACGCGTCCACTCCCCTGACCGACCTGCTGACCGCGCTCTTTGCGGAAGCCGGCGCCACGGCGGAGGTCGCCGAGACCACCGCCTCGATACTCGTCGAGGGTGACCTGCTCGGTCATCACACCCACGGCGTCAAGCTGGCCAAGGGCTACCTCAACGACCTCAAGGCCGGCAATGCCTGCGGCGATCACCGGCAGCTGGCGCTCACGGAAAGCAGCCCCGTCGCCGCCATGATCGACGGACACTACGTGCTGGGGCCATATCTCGTGACGCGGGCCCTGGCGCATGCGCGACAGGCGGCCGACGGTTTCGGCATCGGCATCGTCACGCTCAAGCGTTCGCATCATATCGCCTGTCTGGCGGCCTACCTGCGCCCGCTCGTCGAGCAGGGCCTGGTCCCCATCGTGCTCAGCTCGGACCCCGCGGTAGCCTCGGTGGCACCCTACGGCGGCACCACGCCGGTGTACACGCCGGACCCGCTGGCGATCGGCATTCCGGGACGCGAACATCCGCTGCTGATCGATGTCAGCATGTCGAGCATCACCAACGGCACCGTCAACAAGACCCGCGCCGAGGGCGGCAAGCTCGCGCATCCCGCCATCCTCACCAACCGGGGCACGGTCAGCGACGACCCCGAGGACTTCTTCACCACGCCGCCCGGCAGCATCCTGCCCCTCGGCGGCCAGGCCTTCGGCCACAAGGGGTTCGCCCTGGGCCTGATGGTCGAGGCGCTGACCTCTGCGCTCGGCGGCTTTGGACGCAAGGACGCCCCCACGCAATGGGGCGCCTCGGCCACGGTGATGGTCATCGACCCGGCACGCTTCGGCGGCACGCAGGCCTTCCTGGATGAAACCGACTTCCTCGCCCGGCAATGCCTCGACTCCGAGCGCGTCGACCCCGAGGTCCCGGTGCGTCTCCCCGGCCAGTCGGGCCTGGCGAAGCGTCAGCGCTATCTGCGCGACGGCATCCCACTGCCCGGCGACGTCGTCGACGCCCTGCGCGAGGCCGTGGCCGGCTCCTCCCTGGCGGAGGGTGACCTGAGCCGCTCCCTGGGGCTGTGACCGAATCGACGACCGGGCTCATGAGCAACCGTGCGCCGGGGCACGACAACGACGACACGACAGCGCGGGAGGATCGCGACATGCAGGACACGACCACGATCGGCGTCATCGGTACCGGGCTCATGGGAGCGCCGATGGCCCGTCGCCTGGCGGAGGCGGGCTACGCGGTGCGCGCCTGGAACCGCAGCAACGACAAGGCCCGAGCCCTGACCGCGCACGGCATCGACATCGCCGACAGTCCGCGTGACGCCGCCGGCGCCGACATCGTCGTGGTCATGCTCAGCTCGGGTCCGGTATGCGACGACATCCTGCTGGGCCCCGAGGGCGTGATCGCCCACATGGCCCCGCATGCCACCCTGGTGGTGATGAGTTCCATCCCGGTCGATACCGCCCAGCGGCAGGCGCAGGCAGCCGAGGCTCGTGGCATCGGCTACCTGGACGCGCCGGTCTCCGGCGGCGAACGCGGCGCCATCGACGGCACCCTGGCCATCATGGTCGGCGGCGATCCGGCCACGTTCGAGCGTCACCGGCCCCTGTTCGCCCCGCTGGGCCGTGCCGTCCATGTGGGACCCGCCGGCAGCGGGCAACTCGCCAAGCTCGCCAACCAGTCCATCGTCGCCAATACCATTGCCACCGTCGCCGAAGCCTTGCTGCTCGCCGAACGCGGCGGCGCCGATCCCCGCAAGGTGCGCGAGGCCTTGATGGGCGGCTTCGCCGACTCGACGATCCTGCAGGTGCACGGCGAACGCATGCTCGACGAGGACTTCCGTCCCGGCGGCCCGGCCAAGTGGCAATGGAAGGATACGCAAACCGCGCAGGCGCTCGCCGACGACCTGGCGCTGGACCTGCCCGTGTCACGGCTGGTGGACGGCCTGTTCGGCGACCTGGTGGCGAACGGCGACGGCGACCTGGACCACAGCGCGCTGATCCGCGAGCTGCGCCGGCGCAACGGCGAGCGCCCGAGCTGATCGACACCCAGCCCTCACGGCGTTTGTTTTGTCACGCACTCAGGAAGGCGCGACCTCGCGCAGATAGTTCGGCACGTCGATCGCGCCGGCCTCGCGGAAGTCGCTCAGGCGTGCCTGGACCTGCGCTTCCGAGCGCGCCAGGTGCTCGTCGAGAGCGCGCCCCGCCGCCCCGCCGTCGCGCGCCAGCGCCTTGTCGAACACATGCCGGTGTTCGTCGAAGAACGGTGCCACGCTGGGCAGCGCGATCGACGACCCCAACAGGTGCTTGCTGATCAGCAGGATCGGCCGTGTGCGCTGCAGCATGGTCATGATCTCCGCGTTGTTGCCTCGCGCCAGCGCTTCATGGTGCAGATCGTTCTCCAGGGCGTCGAGGCGCGCGCTGGGCACCTGGGGGTAGGCGCGCGCGGCATCGTCCAGACGCTGGAGATAGCGGCGTATTTCGGCGTCCTCGAGCGCCTCGGCAGCGCGCGTCATCATGTACGGCTCCAGCTGGCGACGCGCCTGATACAGGTCGCGAAGCCGTGCATCGTCCAGGGGAACGACCGTCCAGCTGCTGTACTTGACCTTTTCCACCACGCCGATGCTCTGCAGATAGAGCAGGATGCGGTGCGTCAGGGAGCGACTGACCGACAGCGCCCGCGCCAGTTGCAGCTCGTTGAGCTCGAAGCGCCCTTTCATCGAGCACAGCACCACATCGCGTTCCACGCCCTCCGCGAACGTTCGCCAGGTATCCGTGCGCTCGATGCGCGAGGCGCTGAAATCTCCCGTCCCCAGCGAACGCCTCACGATCTCGCCCGGGCGCGGCCCGACCTGATAACCGCGCCCCTCGAAACGGCAAATCGCTCCCTCTTCGTGCAACCGCGACAGCGTCTGCCTCACCGGTGAACGACTCATGCAAAAATGCTCGGCAATGTGCCCTTCCAGCAGGACCAGTCCGGGCTCGAGACGCCCGGCGTCGATGGCGTCACGCAACACCCGGTAGAGCTGCTCTTTCAGCGATCTGGCCATGGGGCTGTCTTTTCCTCCTGGACTGTCTTCCCTGCGTCTTCTCGTACGGCTTCGGCACCGGGACACCGCACTCAGGTGATGGCGCCGACCATCCACGGCACGAACTCGTTGCTGCCATAGCCCAGCGACTCGCTGGCACTCGCCTCGCCGGAGGCGACCGCGAGAATCTTCTCGAAAATCGCCTCGCCCATGGCCTCCACGCTCATCTCGCCATCGAGGATGGCGCCGCAGTTGATGTCCATGTCCTCGTGCATGGTCTCATACATGGCCGTGTTGGTGGCCAGCTTGAGACACGGCGCCGGCTTGAAGCCGGAGACCGACCCCCGCCCCGTGGTGAAGCACACCAGGGTGGCACCGGAGGCGATCTGACCGGTGACCGAGGCCGGATCGTACCCGGGGCTGTCCATGAAGTTGAACCCGGGGACCTTGAGCGGCTCGGCGTATTCGAGCACGTCGTTCAGGCTCGAGGCGCCGCCCTTGGCCACGGCCCCCAGGGACTTCTCGAGGATGGTCGAGAGGCCGCCGGCCTTGTTGCCGGGCGACGGATTGTTGTTGAGCTCGGCGCCGTTGATCTCGGTATAGTGCTTCCACCAGGCGATCCGCGCCAGCAGCTTGCGCGCCACCTCCACGTCCACCGCGCGGTCCAGCAGCAGGTGCTCGGCGCCGTAGATTTCCGGCGTTTCGCTCAGGATGGCGCTGCCGCCGTGACGCACGATCAAGTCGGCGGCGTGGCCCAGGGCGGGGTTCGCGGTGATCCCCGAATACCCGTCGGAACCGCCGCACTGCAGGGCCACGCTCAAGTGCTTGAGCGACGCGGGACGGCGCTCGTCGCGCCCATGTGCGCGCGCCATGTCGAGCACTTGCTCGTAGGCCTTGCCGATGCTGGCCCGGGTACCGCCGACCTGCTGGATGTTGAAATAGGCCAGGCGACGCTCGTCGCTCAACCCGGCGCTTTCCACCAGCTGCTTGACCTGGTTGGTTTCGCATCCCAGGCCGATGATCACCACCAGCGCGAAGTTGGGATGCCGCGCATAGCCAGCGATCACCCGCTCGAGGAACGCGAAGCCTTCGGATTCGGTGTTCATCGCGCATCCCGAGCCATGCGTGATGGGCACCACGCCGTCGAAGCCGAGAGCCTCGATCTCGGGATTGGCATTGAGCTGCTCCGCGGCCACCTTGGCCACGGTCGCCGAGCAGTTCACCGTCGACAGGATACCGATGTAATTGCGGGTTCCGACCTGGCCGTTCGGCCGATGGTAGCCCATGAAGGTGCGATCGGAGTCCTGCGTCGGCGAACGCGGGAACGGCTGGAAGTCCGTCAGGGTCGTGTCCCGCTCGAGCATGGCCACGTTATGGGTGTGCACGTGCTCGCCGACGTCGATGTCGCGGCTCGCCCGCCCGATGACCTGGCCGTACTTGATGATGGCGTCGCCCGTGGCGATGGCCGTCAGGGCGACCTTGTGACCGGCATCGATGTTGTGACGCGCCACCCGCTCGCCGTCGCCGTCCAGCGGCAGTCCCTGTGGCAGGGCCCGGGTCGCGACCCCCACGTTGTCGGCATCGTTGAGCCGGATGACCGGCGGCGTCGTATTGATGAGCTGCATAATGACCTCGGTAACCGTTGACCGTCAGGGCGTGCGCGAAGGGCGCGGATTCGACTAACGTCACAATATTGAATATTGCACGCAATGTTCAATTATAACTTTGGCGGTGTCTTCCTGGCATTGCAAGTCCCCGCTGCATTGCGATAACCAGAAAGAATCGGCACAACAAAATTGCGATTGGCACGTTATTATCGATTCGCCGTAGCCTGACTCCGAGAACCACTCGTGAACGCGGCGCAGGCCGCTCCCACCATCAGGACGACAGGCATGACCACGATTACCCACCTGCAAGCACGCGACATCCGCTTTCCCACGTCACGCCAGCTCGACGGCTCTGACGCCATGAACGAGGCGCCGGATTACTCGGCCACCTATGTCACGCTCACCACCGACGCCGACGACGGCCTTCAGGGGCACGGGCTGACCTTCACCATCGGGCGCGGCAACGATGTCTGCGTCATGGCCGTCGAGGCCCTGGCGTCGCGCATCGTGGGTCGCGATCTCGAGACCATCACCGCCGACATGGGCACGTTCTGGCGCGACCTCACCAGCGGCGACAGCCAATTGCGCTGGCTGGGACCGGAAAAAGGCGTCATGCACCTGGCCTCGGCCGCCATCGTCAACGCCGTGTGGGACCTGTGGGCGAAGCGTGAAGGCAAGCCGGTCTGGAAGCTGCTGGTGGACATGACGCCCGAGCAGCTGGTCCGCTGCCTGGATTTCCGCTTCGTCACCGACGCCCTGACCCCGCAGGAAGCCATCGGCCTGCTCAAGCGCCGCGAAGCCGGCAAGGCAGAGCGCGAAGCGCACATGCGCGCCGAGGGCTATCCCGGCTATACCACCTCCGCCGGCTGGCTCGGCTATTCCGAGGACAAGATGCGCCGCCTGGCGCGCGAGGCGCTGGCCGAGGGCTGGACGCACTTCAAGCAGAAGGTCGGCGGCAACCTCGAGGAAGACCGCCAGCGCGCGCGCATCCTGCGCGAGGAAATCGGCTGGGAACGGGCGCTGATGATGGACGCCAACCAGATGTGGGAAGTCGACGAAGCCGTCGCCAACATGCGCGACCTGGCGGAATTCGATCCGCTGTGGATCGAGGAGCCCACCAGCCCGGACGATATCCTCGGGCATGCCGAGATTCGCCGCCGCCTGGCCCCCATCGGCGTCGCCACCGGCGAGCACTGCCACAACCGGGTGATGTTCAAGCAACTCCTGCAGGCCGGTGCCATCGACTATTGTCAGCTCGATGCCGCGCGTCTCGGCGGGCTCAACGAAGTGATCATCGTCACGCTGCTGGCCGCCAAGTACGACGTTCCCATCTGCCCGCACGGCGGCGGCGTGGGCCTGTGCGAGTACACCCAGCACATCTCGCTGTTCGATTACATCGCAGTCTCCGGCTCGCTGGACGGCCGCATTCTGGAATACGTCGACCACCTCCACGAGCACTTCGTCGATCCGGTACGGATCCGGCAAGGGCGCTACCAGGTGCCCGAGGCGCCGGGCTACAGCATCACCCTGCATGACGACGCGCTCGAGCGTCATCAGTACCCCGACGGCGCGGCCTGGCAGGAGGGTTCGGCGGGCAATTGAGAGGCCGTCTACGACTAACGATGAAGTCTCATCGGCAGGCATCTCGGTGTATGTTCAACATTAAGATGACCAAGAGCAGACACGGCGTCTGCCGAAGGGAATCGCGCGACTCCCGGATCGACTCGCCAAGAGGCCGGGGATCGCGATGATACCGGTGTCATAAGTGACACACATGCCAGCACTACCATCAGTTCCAGGAGGACAGGATGACAACAACCACAACGACACGCTTCGTTTCCGTCGTGGGCGGCGCCGTTCTCGGCTTGACCGCGTTCAGCGCCTCTGCGGCGACCGAAATGCCTCCGCTGCCGGAGGTCAAAGGTGAGAAGGTCGAGGCCGACGGCAATTTCAAGATCAAGTTCAGCATCGGCACCACGGAATCCGGCGCGCAATACCGCGGCCTCGAATATTTCGAGAAGATCGTCGAACAACGCAGCGACGGCAACATTCAGGTCGAACTGTTCCCGGGCGCCCAGTTGGGCGATGACCGCCAGGCCACCAGTGCGCTCCAGTCGGGCACGCTGGAAATGACCATGCCGTCGACGTCTCCGCTGGTGAACATGTTCCCGGAATTCGCGGTGTTCGACCTCCCCTTCCTCTTCCCGCAGCCTGAAATGGCGGATGCGGTACTCGACGGCGAGATCGGCCAGCAGATGCTCGAAGACGCGTCCTCGCAAGGCCTGGTGGCGATCGGCTGGGGTGAAAACGGTTACCGTCAGCTGACCAACAGCCAGCACCCGGTCGAGGAGCCGGCGGACCTCGACGGCCTGAAGATCCGTACCATGGAGAACGATCTCCACCTGGATATCTGGCGCACCCTGGGGGCCAACCCGACGCCGATGTCCTTCGCGGAGCTGTTCACGGCGCTCGAGCAAGGGGTCGTCGACGGTCAGGAAAATCCGTGGATCACCATCGAATCCTCCAAGTTCAACGAGGTGCAGGACTACGCCACCGAAACCAACCACGTCTACACACCGTTCATCACGCTGGTCTCCGCGCGTTTCTGGGATCGTCTGCCGGAAGACTACCAGCAGCTGCTGCGCGACGCGGCCACCGAGATGGGCGACTATCAGCGCCACGTCAGCCGCACGCTGAACGATCAGATCAAGCAGGATCTGAAGGATTCCGGCATGCAGATCACCGAGCTGACGCCGGAGCAGGTCAAGGTCTTCCAGGACAAGCTGGAGCCGGTGTATGAAGACTGGCGCGACCAGATCGGCGGCGAGCTGATCGACGATATCCGCGCCCAGGTGGAACAAGCGCAAGAGTAAGACCTTCAAGCCCGCGGGGAAGGCCGCCATCGGCCTTCCCCGCTTAGTATCAATACGCAAGCTCCTTCCCTGGAGGCTTCATGAAGTCACGTTCGGGTAACGCCTACTTGAACAAACTGATCAGAAGCTTGGACATCATCATCGGGCTCCTCGTCGTCGGCGTGGTCATCACCGTTTCGATGAATGTCTTCGGTCGCTTCCTGTTCAGCTACTCCTTTGCCTGGGCCGCCGAGATCTCGCGGCTGTTCTTCATCTGGATGGTGCTGCTGGGTGCCGGTATCGCCAGCCTGACCAACGAGCACGTCGCCGTGACGCTTTTCAAGGACAAAGCGAGCCCGACCCTGAAGAAAATCTTCGGACTGGTGTCGGCGCTGATCATCTACGCGGTCTGCATCAGCATCTTCGTCGGTTTCGACGGCATCATTTCAGGCTACGTGAGCTCGACGCCCTTCCTGGGAATCCCCAAGACCGTGCTCTATAGCGCCATGGTGGTCATGGCGGTACTGACTGTCATCGGCAACAGCATTTTCCTCTACAACGTGTTCAAACGAGGTGCGGCATGATCCTGTGGAGCATTCTCTTGGGCCTGTTCGCCTGCATCGTGATCGGCATGCCGATCTCGTTCGGCCTGGCCGCGATCTGCCTGTTCATCTTCTTCTACGCCGATTACGGCCTGACGACCCTGGTCTCGCAGGCCGTGAACGGGCTCGACTCCTTTCCCCTGCTGGCCATCCCGCTGTTCATCCTGGTCGGCGAGGTGATGAGCTCGGGCGGCATCGCCAAGCGCCTGGTCCGCCTGGCCAGCGCCATGGTCGGCTTCGTCGCCGGCGGCCTGGGTCAGGTCACCGTGCTGACGTCGATGTTCTTCGGCGGCATCAGCGGCTCCGCCGTGGCCGACGCCTCCGCCGTGGGCAGCATGATGATCAACCCCATGAAGCAGCACGGCTACTCGGGGCCCCGCGCGACCGCCATCGTCGTCGCCGCCTCGGTGGTAGGCATCATCATTCCGCCCTCGATTCCGATGATCCTGTTCGGGGTCGTGACCGGCACCTCGATTTCACAGCTGTTCATGGCGGGGATCGTGCCCGGGGTACTGATCACCATCGGGCTGGCAATGGCCACCTATCTCCAATCCAAGAAGACCGGTGCCGCTCAGCCCTTCGACTTCCAGGAGCTGCTGGCCGCCCTCAAGGATTCCGTACTCGCGCTGCTTCTGCCGATCATCATCGTCGGCGGCATCCTCAGCGGCGTGTTCACGCCGACCGAAAGCGCCGCCGTCGCCCTGCTCTACGCCCTGGGCGTGTCGATGTTCGTGTATCGCAGCCTGAGTCTCAAAGGCTTCTTCGAGCTGTGCATCTCCACCGGCCGCCTGACCGGCGTGGTGCTGCTGTTGCTGGCCTTCGCCAGCGTGCTGGCGTGGCTGCTCACCGCCAACCTGGTGCCCCAGCAGATCGTGGTCATGCTCGCCGAGCTCTCGCAGAACAAGTACGTCATCCTGGGCGTGCTGATGCTATTCCTGCTCATCGTCGGCTTCTTCATGGACCTGACGCCGGCCATGGTCATTCTGGCGCCCTTGATGACCCCGGTGGTGGTCAAGCTCGGCATCGACCCGGTCTACTTCGGCGTCATGATGTCGTTCATCCTGGGGATCGGCCTGATCACGCCACCGGTGGGCACCGTGCTCTACGTCGGGTGCGGCGTCGGCAAGGTGAGCCTGGAAGACCTGGTCAAGAGCCTGATGCCCTATTACCTGACGCTCATCCTGCTGCTCATCGCCTTCCTTGCCTTCCCGGGCCTGGTGCTCTGGTACAAGTGACATGAGTGACACGAGAGGACAACGAGACGACACGATGCCGATCGATACCGCCGAGCTACATCGTTTCCTGACCGAGCTGCTGGGCGCCGGCGGGGTCATCGACGACCCCGCGGAGTTCGGCCGCTATACCACCGACTGGGCGGGCGACAAGGGCAGCGACCCCTGGATGGTCGCCCGCCCCGGCACCCCGGAGCAGGTCGCCGATATCGTCGCCTTCTGCCACCGCCACCGCATTCCCATGGTGGCGCAGGGTGGCCATTCCGGCCTGGTGGGTGGCGCGCAGCCCGATGCCGAGCGTCGCGAACTCCTGATCAGCCTCGAACGGCTCAACAGGATCCGCCACATCGACCCCATCAACTTCAGCATGAGCGTCGACAGCGGCTGCATCCTGCAGACCGTCAAGGACGCCGCCGAGGCCGCGGATTGCTACTTTCCGCTCGCCCTCGGCGCACAGGGAAGCTGCCAGATCGGCGGCAACGTTTCCACCAACGCCGGCGGCCTCAACGTGCTGCGCTACGGTATGATGCGTCAGCTGGTGCTGGGCCTCGAGGTGGTGCTGCCCGACGGTCGCCTGTGGAATGGCATGCACGCCTTGCACAAGGACAATCGCGGCTACGATCTCAAGCAGCTGTTCATCGGTGCCGAGGGCACGCTGGGCATCGTCACCGGCGCAGTGCTCAAGCTCGCCCCGCGTCCGCAGACGAGTCGCACCGCACTGATCGCCGTCCCCGACATTGCCTCGGCCCTGGCGCTGTACGGCCAGGCGCGACGCAGCTGTTGCGACTTGCTGTCGGCCTTCGAGCTGATTCCCCGGGTATGCATGGAACTGGCCTTCGAAGCGGCACCCGACCTGCCCGACCCGCTGGACGAGGCGTACCCGGTCTATGTGCTGCTGGAGGTCTCGGCCAGCGGCCCGGTGGATCTCGACGCCATGATCGAGCACCTCTTCGAGACCGGCGCCGAACAGGAGCACGTGCTGGACGGCGTGCTCGCCAGCAGCGAGGCGCAGGCCGCCCAGCTATGGCAGATCCGCGAGAGCATGCTGGAAGGTCAGCAAATGCGCGGCGAGCATCTGCGCACCGACGTCTCCCTGCCCATCTCGGGTCTGACCGCGTTCTTCGAGGCCGCCAGTCACGCCGTGGCACAGCGCTCGCCGGACACGCAGATCATCGCCTACGGTCACATCGGTGACGGCAATCTCCACTTCAACCTGTTGCCGCCGCCGGCGCTCGACCTCGAGGCCAAGAAGGCCCTGCTGCACGAGCTGGAAACGCTGCTGTTCGACCTGGTGGACGCGCATCACGGCAGCATCAGTGCCGAGCACGGCATCGGCCGCGTCAAGCAGGCACCGTTCCTCGAGGACCTCGGAGAACTGGAATACAGCCTGCTCAGCGGTCTCAAGCGGTTGTTCGACCCCCACGGGCTGATGGCCGCCGGACGCATCCTGCCCCGCTAGCTACCGCCACCTTTACGGACCACACGCGAGACGACGAGCGCCATGTCGCGGCCGAGCCGCACATGGCGCTCATGCGTCGGGTACCGCGCCCAGCGCCACGTCGTGGGAAATGCGGATATGCGACTGCAGCAACGCGCGTGCCCCCTCGATGTCACGTGCCAGTGCCAGAGACACCAGTTCCTGATGCTGGGCATCGAGTTCGGCGCGCACGCCGGGAACCGCCGGCGCCATGCGCCGATAACGATCGAACTGGTCATGCAGCTGCTCGATGAAACGCAATAGCCAGGGCGAGCCACAGGGCGCCACCAGCGTGCGGTGAAAACGCGTATGCAACAGCTCCCACTCCTCGAGGGGCGTGGGCTGCTCGTCGGCGCGCTTGAGCCGATGTGCCGCCGCCAGCAGCTCGGACTCCCACTGGGCATCGCCATGCTGCATGGCGCGCGTCAGGGCCATGCCCTCGAGTTCGCGACGCATGCCGGCGATGTCGTCGAGTTCGGCGCGCGAGACGCCGGGCACCCGAAAGCCGCGCTGGTTCTCCTGTTGCAGCAGGCCATAGGCGGCCAGCCGGTTGAGGGCTTCTCGCAGCGGGCTCAGGCCGACACGGTAATGGGCCTTGAGCGTATTGATGGCCAGCTTTTCTCCCGCCGCGAAACGCCCGTTGATCAGGTCGCGGCGCAACGACTCGAAGACGGTGCTGGCCGCCGTGGCACTTTCGGGTTTGTCCCTCATGCACTGCTCCTTCCTTGCCCATGCCGAGACGATACACGGCCCCCCCCTGTGAGGTTGACGCTTCTCGCCGGACGGCTCTATAGTCGACACAAAATCGATTTTCCGACATACAAACGATCAAGACAACCGTTGTCCGCCCCGTGGGGCCGGCATCTCGACGACGGAGACGACGGACAAGGACGCCAGACGATGCCACAGCCCACTTCCTCGGTACCGGCGAGCCAGGGTGCCATTTTCACCACTTTCCTGCGCATCGGGTTGCTCGGCTTCGGCGGCGGCCCCGCGATGATCCCGCTGATCCACGCCGAGGTCGTCAAGCGTCGTCAATGGATGGAAGACGACGCCTTCGCCGACGTGTTGGCCATCGCCAACACCCTGCCCGGCCCCATCGCCACCAAGATGCCCGGCTACATCGGCTATCGCATCGGTGGCGTCACGGGCTGCCTGAATGCCGTGCTCGCCATCGTGCTGCCGATGGTGATCGCGCTCATCGCCTTGCTGGGATTGTTCAGTCGCTATCGGCACGTCGGCTGGATACAGGGCATGGGGCAAGGCGTCCTTCCCGTGGTCATGGTCATGATGGCGCAATTGACCTGGGACTTCTTCAACAAGTCGCGACGCGGCATCGGGGTCTGGATCAGCCTGGCCATGATCGCCGTCGCGGCGGGGCTGATCCTCGCCCTGGGCGTGCATCCCGGCTGGGTCATCCTCGCTCTGCTGGTCGCCGCCTGGCTGCTCCCGATCCGCCGCAGGCCGCCCCCGTCGGAGGCCGCGCCAGCGTCATCGTCAGCGGCTGAACGGCCAGCATCCTCCCGGGAGACGCCGCGATGATCTACTGGCATCTCTTCCTGGCGTTCTTCGTTCCCAACATCATCGGCTATGGCGGGGGCCCGGCGATCATTCCCCTGATCGAGACCGAGGTCGTCGATCGTTACGGCTGGATGAGCGCGCAGCAGTTCGCCGAGGTCCTGGCCCTGGGCAACGCCCTGCCCAGCCCCATCGCCACCAAGATGGCCGGCTACATCGGCTTCGAGGTCGCCGGCGTGCTGGGCGCCACGGTGGCGGTACTGGCCACGGTGGTGCCCACGCTGCTGCTGATGCTGGGCGCGCTGGGGCTGCTCTATCGCTTCCGCGACTCGCCGCGCATCAAGCGCATGAGCCAGTGGGTTCGCCCGGTGATCGCGCTATTGATGGCCGAACTGACGTTCGGCTTTTTCAGCGAGGGCCTCGCCGGTCCCGGCCTCGTGCACACCCTGTTGATCGCCGCCGTCGCCGCCGTGGCGCTGATCCGCTTGCGCATTCATCCCGCCTTCGTGGTACTCGGCGCCCTGGTCTACGGGGGCCTGTTCCTCGGCTGACCGCTCACCACAACAACGTCTGGAGCCGCCATGCAATTCGATCCGCATTACTACCCCACCGCCTCGCGCCGCATGACGACCTACGGCCGGCGCGGCATGGTCGCCACCTCGCAATCGCTGGCGGCGCAAACCGGCATGGATATCCTCAAGCAAGGCGGCAATGCCGTGGATGCCGCCATTGCCACAGCCGCCGCGCTGACCGTCGTCGAGCCTACCTCCAATGGCCTGGGCAGCGACGCCTTCGCCCTGGTGTGGATCAACGATGAACTCCACGGCTTGAACGCCAGCGGTCGCGCGCCCCAGGGCATTTCACGGGAAGCCGTCAGGGCCCGGGGCTTCGACGCCATGCCCGAACACGGCTGGCTACCGGTGACGGTGCCCGGCGCACCGGGCGCCTGGGCCGAGCTGTCGGCCCGCTTCGGTGTCCTCGACTTCGCCGACCTGCTGGCACCCGCCATCGCCTTGGCCGAAGACGGCTTTCCCGTGTCGCCGGTGGTGCAACAACTGTGGGCGGAAGCCCATGCCACTTACGCCGCCTACGACGATGCCGTCTTCACGCCCTGGTTCGAGACCTTCTCGATCGACGGCCGCGCGCCCCGGGTGGGCGAGCTCTGGCACGCCCCGGATCACGCCAGGACGCTGCGCGCCATTGCCGAGACCCACGCCGAGACGTTCTATCGGGGCGATCTAGCGCAGCGCATGGATGCCCATTCCCGCGACCATGGCGGTTTCCTGCGTGCCGAGGACCTGGCCGCCTACCGCCCGGAATGGGTCACCCCCGTGAGCGCCGAGTATCGCGGCCACGACATATGGGAAATCCCGCCCAACGGCTCGGGCCTGATCGCGCTGATGGCGCTGAATACGCTGAACGGCGACGCCCCACTTCATCAGGATACGCCGCACGCTCACCTCGACACCCTGCACCGGCGCATCGAAGCGCTCAAGCTCGCCTATGTCGACGGCCTGCATTACATCGGCGACGCCGATCACATGCCGGTCACCGCCGAGGCCATGCTCTCGCCCGAGTACGCGGCACGCCGGCGCGCACTGATCGGCGACCGCGCCCGCGATCCCGAACCGGGCGAGATTCCCCGCGGCGGCACGGTCTATCTCGCCACGGCGGACGCCGAGGGCAACATGGTGTCGTTCATCCAGAGCAACTTTCACGGCTTCGGTTCCGGGGTCGTCGTGCCGGGCACCGGCATCAGCCTGCAGAATCGCGGGGAATCTTTTTCGCTGGAGGCCGGGCACGTCAATGCCCTGGCGCCCGGCAAGCGTCCCTACCACACCATCATTCCCGGTTTCATTACCCACCGGGGACACGCGGTGGGGCCCTTCGGCGTGATGGGCGGCTACATGCAGCCACAAGGCCACGTCCAGGTGGTCACCGGCATGCTCGACGAACACCTCAACCCGCAGGCGGCCCTCGACGCACCGCGCTGGAAGTGGGTCGCGGGACGCACCGTCGAGGTGGAGCCGCACTTTCCCGACCACCTCGCCCAGGCGCTCCAGCGGCGCGGCCACGACATCGTCAAGTGCCACGACTCGCTGAGCTTCGGGCGCGGGCAGGTGATCCTGCGGGACCCCGACAGCGGCGTGCTCAGTGGCGGCACCGAACCCCGTGCCGACGGCGCAGTGCTCGCCTGGTAGATGACGCAGAGGCGAGCCGCCGGGCCGTCACTCCGCGAAAAACACCCGCAGCACATGATCGAGGTGCACTTCCATGGCCTGACGCGCCGCCGCCGGGTCACGCGCCTCGATCGCCGCTACCAGGCGCTCGTGATCTTCCTGCGAGCGCTGCGGCATGCCGGTCTCCATGAACAATTCCTGCAGGCGCCGGAACATGACCCCGTACTGGTGACCCAGCAGGTGCTTGATCAGCAGCGCATAGGCCGCGTTACCCGAGGCTTCGGCGATGCGGATGTGCAACAGCCGGTCGCCGGCCAGGTTGCCGCCGCCATGGTTGTTGTCGTAGATGTTGCGCTCCAGCGCCGCACGGATGGCGCTGAGATCCTCGTCCGTGGCGTTCATCGCCGCCAGGGCCGCGTTCTCCGGCTCCAGATAACGCCGCGCCTGCAGCAGCGAAAACGGCGGTATCTCCTCGTCGAGATTGAGCTCGATCTCGCTGGCGAACTCGGGGTCGAGCGCCCACGGCTCCTTGCGAGCCGCGGCCTGCATCACCGAGCCCGGCGGCATGGCGTCGACTTCCTTGACCAGCACCCCGTGTCCCACGCGCACCTCGACGATGCCCACGACTTCCAGGGCGATCAGCGCCTCGCGCACCGACGCGCGGCTGACGCCCAGCTGCTGCGCCAGATCCCGCTCGGGCGGCAACAAGGATCCCGGGGGAAATTCGCCGTCACGAATCAGTTGCTGCAACTGATCGGCGATCTGCCGGTACAGGCGCTGTGAGCGAATGGTTTGAATCGGCATCGCGTCGTCTCTCCGCACCGCGTTGCGACTAAAGTTGATGGCAATTGACTTGCCGCCGAGACCTAGCCCAGTAGATGATGGCTCGACCATTGGTCAGGCCTCTGGATCTTCGAATGGCTGGCCGCGCTATGTTCCCACGTTCAGCAGGGATTCGCCACACCATGAGACTTCAACACAAGACCGCACTGGTCACCGCCGCGGGACAGGGCATCGGCCGCGCCACGGTGGAGCGCTTTCTCGCCGAGGGCGCCAGTGTCATCGCCACCGACATCGACCCCGGCCTGCTCGACGACCTCGACGACGTCCGGGCACACCGGCTGGACGTCACCCGGCACGCCGACATCGAGACGCTGGCCGACGAGATCGGCGGTATCGATATCCTCTTCAACTGTGCCGGCATGGTGCCGGGCGGCTCGATACTGGAATGCGACGACGCCACCTGGGAGCGCAGCTTCGCCCTCAACGTGACCGCCATGTTCCACATGATCCAGGCGTTTCTCCCCGGCATGCTCGCGCGAGGCGGCGGCAGCATCGTCAACATGGCCTCGCTGGCATCGAGCATCAAGGGCGTGCCCAACCGCTTCGCCTACGGCACCACCAAGGCCGCGGTCATCGGCTTGACCAAGTCGGTGGCCGCCGACTACATGACCCGGGGCATTCGCTGCAACGCCATCTGCCCCGGCACCGTCGAGTCGCCCTCGCTGCATCAACGCATCGAGGACCAGGCCCGGCAACAGGGGCGCGACAAGGCCGCGGTATTCCAGGAATTCATCGACCGCCAGCCCATGGGTCGCCTGGGCCACCCCGAGGAAGTCGCTGCGCTGGCGACCTTCCTGGCCTCCGACGAGGCGGCGTTCATCACCGGCACCGCGCAGCTGATCGACGGCGGCTGGGCCAACTGATCGCGGCGCGATCGCCCGCAGCGCCCCGACACCGGCGCAGCGCTGGTGCTCGCTGGCCATCAGACGCAACTCACTTACGTGGTACATAAAAGGAAATCGCATGAAACTGCTACGCTTCGGCCCTCCGGGCCAGGAAAAGCCCGGCCTGCTGGATGCCAGCGGCAAGATTCGCGACCTCTCGTCGCTGATCCAGGACGTCGCCGGCGAGTCGCTCGATGACACCGCCCTGGCGCGCATCGCCCAAGCCGATCACGAGAGCCTGCCGGAAGTCCCCGAAGGGACGCGTCTGGGGCCCTGCGTGGGTCGAGTCGGCAAGTTCATCTGCATCGGCCTCAACTACTCCGACCATGCGGCGGAGACCGGCGCCGAGGTGCCGCCGGAACCGGTGGTCTTCAACAAGTGGACCAGCGCCATCTGCGGCCCCAACGATGACGTGGAGATCCCCCGCGACTCGCAAAAGACCGACTGGGAGGTCGAGCTGGGTGTCGTCATCGGCAAGGGCGGACGCTACATCGACGAAGCCGATGCCATGAACCACGTGGCCGGCTACTGCGTGATCAACGACGTCTCCGAGCGGGAATTCCAGCTCGAGCGCAGCGGCAGCTGGGACAAGGGCAAGGGCTGCGACACCTTCGGCCCGCTCGGCCCCTGGCTGGTCACTCGGGACGAGATCGCCGATCCCCAGTCGCTCGACATGTGGCTGGAAGTCGACGGCAAGCGTTATCAGGACGGCAACAGCCGCACCATGGTCTATCAGATCCCCTACCTGGTCGCCTACCTGAGCCGCTTCATGAGCCTGCAGCCCGGCGATGTCATCTCCACCGGCACGCCGCCGGGCGTCGGCGCGGGCCAGCAGCCGCAGGTCTTCCTCAAGCCCGGCCAGACCATGCGCCTGGGGATCGAAGGCCTCGGCGAGCAGTGCCAGCGCACCAAGCAGGCGTGATCGCGCCAGAGACCGCCCACGCGGCGGTCTCGCTTCTTCCTCCAGGGGGAACGGCCACGACTTATGTCTAACCCTCTCCACCGTTAAAACGCTTGAAGTCGGGACCCTCGCTTGGGCATCTTGTTAGCCCATTGGCCTGACCTCTAGATCAAAAGACCGCTAGGTGACTGGCCTGACCATCCTGCCTGGCGATGCGCGAAGGAACCCTTATGCAAACGCTTGTCTGTACCCAACCCCGACACATGGAACTGCGCGACGTGCCCGAGCCGCAGTGCGCGCCCGGCGAGGCCATGCTCAGGATTCGTCGCGTGGGTATTTGCGGTACCGACATCCACGCCTATGGCGGCAATCAGCCCTACTTCACCTATCCCCGCGTGCTGGGCCACGAGCTGTCCGGCGATATCGTCGGCGTCGGGGAAGGCGTCGACGAGTCGCTCGTCGGTCACAGCGCCTACGTGATCCCCTATCTGCATTGCGGTGAATGCCGCGCCTGCCGTCAGGGCAAGACCAATTGCTGCCAGCACATGCAGGTCATCGGCGTGCATCGCGATGGCGGCATGGCGGAATACCTCAGCGTGCCCGTGGATCACCTGGTCACCTCGAGCACCCTCGACGCCGAACAGCTGGCGCTGGTGGAGTGTCTTTCCATCGGCGCGCACGCCGTGCGCCGCAGTGCCATCGAAGCCGACGAGCTGGCCGTCGTGGTCGGCGCCGGACCGATCGGCATCGGCATCGTGCAGATCGCCCAGAGCCGTGGCGCGCGGGTGCTGGTGGTGGACACCAACCGCGAGCGCCTGGCCTTCTGCCGCGACACCCTGGGCGTGGAGGACGTACTGCATGCACTGGACGACGACGTGGAGGCCGCCATCGCGCGCCATCACGACGGCGCCCTGGCCGACGTGGTGTTCGACGCCACCGGCAATCCCGCCGCCATGAACCGCGGTTTCGATTTCGCCGGCCATGGCGGACGCTACGTGCTGGTGAGCGTGGTCAAGGCCGACATCACCTTCAACGACCCCGACTTCCACAAGCGCGAGCTCAGCCTGCTGGGCAGCCGCAACGCCACGCGGGAAGACTTCGAGACGGTGGCCCGTCTGATGGAGGAAGGCCGCCTGCAGTCGACGGCGATGATCACCCACCGCGGCCCGCACCACGAGCTGCCGACGCTGATGCCGCAGTGGTGCGACCCGGCCACCGGCGTCATCAAGGCGATGGTGACGTTCGATGACGCCAGCGCCCAGGGAGGTCGTCCGGCATGACCCAGACCATCGTGTCCGACCAGTACCGGCAGCCCAGCCTGCGCGTGCACGACCGCGACAATGTCCGCGTCGCCCTGCGCGATCTGTCCGCCGGTCTGGAGATCGACGACAACGGCCAGCGCCTGCGACTCTCCGAAAACGTACGCCACAAGCACAAGTTCACCCTGCATGCCATGCAGTCCGGCGATCTCGTCGTGATGTACGGCGTGACCGTGGGACGCGTCGTGGCGCCCATCGCCGAAGGCGCCGCCATCACCACGGCCAACGTCGAACACGCCACCGCCGACGCCGAGCCCCAGGGCCGCCGCGCGCAGTGGGACGCCCCGGACGTCAGTGCCTTCACCGGGCAGACCTTCGACGGCTACCACCGCCCCGACGGACGCGTGGGCACCGCCAACCACTGGCTGGTCGTGCCCCTGGTGTTCTGCGAGAACCGCAACATCGAAGTACTGCGCCAGTGCGTCGAGGACGCCATCGGCGACGACCCCTACCGGGATTACAAGCACATGGCCCGTCGCATGCTCCACGGCGATGCACAGGCGGCGCCGGCCGCGACGCCCGATGCTTCTCTGTTCCCGAACATCGACGGCGTGCGCTTTCTGACCCACACGCTGGGCTGCGGCGGCACCGACGACGACGCCCAGGCGTTGTGCCAGCTCCTGGCCGGCTACATCTGCCATCCCAACGTGGCCGGCGCCACGGTGCTCAGCCTGGGATGCCAGAAGGCCCAGATCGAGATGCTCAAGGAGGCGGTGGCCAAGCGCGACCCCGAGGGCCTGCGCCCCGTTCACTATTTCGAGCAGCAGGCCACCGACACGGAGCCCGAGCTGATTCGCCAGGCACTGGGCAGCATCTTCGACGGCCTCAAGGTCGCCAACGCCGTCGAACGGCGCCCGGCGCCGCTGTCCGAGCTCACCATCGGCGTGGAATGCGGCGGCTCCGACGGCTTCTCCGGGCTTTCGGCCAATCCGCTGGTGGGCGCCGTCATCGACCGCCTGGCGGCGCTGGGCGGCAGCGGCATTCTGAGCGAGTTCCCCGAGCTGTGCGGTGTCGAGCACGAACTGGTGGCGCGCTGCCGCGATGACGCCACGGCCTCGCGCTTTCGGCAGCTCATGGAGGCCTACCAGCGTCACGCCGCCTCGGTGGGCGCGCATTTCTCGATGAATCCCTCGCCCGGCAACATTCGCGACGGCCTGATCACCGACGCCATGAAGTCCGCAGGCGCGGCCAAGAAAGGCGGCGACAGCCCCATCGTCGATGTCCTGGACTACACCGAGCCCCAGGTGCGCAAAGGCCTCAACCTGCTCTGCTCGCCGGGCAACGACGTCGAGTCCACCACCGCCCTGGTCGGCTCCGGCGCCAACCTGGTGATGTTCACCACCGGCCTCGGCACGCCCACCGGCAACCCCGTCACGCCGGTCCTGAAGCTCGCCAGCAACAGCGAGCTGGCGCAGCGCATGCACGATGTCATCGACTTCGACGCCGGGCCCATCATTCGCGGTGAGGCGGATATCGCCGAGCTCGCCGACGAACTCCTGCGCCTGTGCATCGACACCGCCTCGGGGCGTTACCGCACCAAGGCCATGCGCCTCTCGCAGCTCGATTTCATTCCCTGGAAACGCGGAGTCTCCCTGTGACAGCGCCAACGCTCGCCGAGGCCGGCATCGTGCAGTTCGGCACCAGCCGCTTCCTGCTGGGCCACGTGGCCGCGTTCGTGCACGCCTCGCGAGAGGCCGGCCACACGCGCGACGGCATCCTCGTGGTCCAGACCTCGCCGCGCGAGGCCGGCAAGCAAAAGGCCCGCGACCTGGACACGCACCGGCAGTACCCCCTGGCGATTCGAGGTCGTCGCGACGGCCGCGACATCGACACCCGCGAGACCGTCACCAGCATCGCCGGCTGCTGGATCGCCGACGAGCAGTGGGACGCGCTGGAACGACACATCGTCGAGCATGCCCGTTTCGTGGTGTCCAACACCGGCGACAGCGGCTACCGCGTCGATGACGACAGCGCCCTGGCAGCGGTACCGACAAGCTTTCCGGGCAAGCTCGCCAAGCTGCTGCACGCGCGCTACCGCGCGGGACGCGAAGGCCTCACCGTGCTGCCCTGCGAGCTGGTCAGCCGCAACGGCGAGCAGCTCCTGGCCCTGGTCCGGGAACTGGCGCAGCGCGACTACGCCGATGCCGACTTCGACAACTGGCTGACGACCCGCTGTCTATGGGCCAACACCCTCGTCGACCGCATCGTCTCGGCGGCCCTGGAACCGGTGGGTGCCGTCGCCGAGCCGTATGCGCTCTGGGCCATCGAGGATCAGCCCGGCCTCGAACTGCCCTGCCGGCATCCCGACGTGCAGCGCGTGACCTCCCTGGCCCCCTACGAGATGCGCAAGCTGCATATCCTCAATCTGGCGCACACCTATCTCGTCCACCGCTGGCAGCGCGAGCCTCGATCGCACATCCGCTTCGTGCGCGAGGCCATGGATGACCCGGCATGGGCAGCGGAGCTGCGCCAGGTGCTCGACGACGAAGTGCTGCCCACCCTGGCGGAACACCTCGAGCGCCCCTCTCTCGAGGCCTATCGGGACGCCACGCTCGAGCGTTTCGCCAACCCTTATCTCGACCACGCCCTGCAGGACATCGCTCAGCACCATGCCACGAAGTGCCAGCGACGCCTGCAACCCGTGGTCGAATCGGCGCGCCGACGAGGCATCGCCACGCCGCGACTCGATGACGCCATATCGAGCGCTCAATCCACGACGCATTCCCGGTAACCCGACCGCACGACCGACAACAACCAAGGAGCACGACAATGCGTTTCAAGAAACTCACGCTCATCGCCACCAGCCTCTCCATCGCCGGCCTCGGCAGCTTGAACCTCGCCCAGGCCGCCACCGAGATCCGCGTCGCCTACGGCAACCAGCCCGGCGAGCCGGTCGATGTCGCCGTCAAGGAATGGGCGGAAAACGTCGAGCAGGCCAGCGACGGCGAACTCACGCTCAGCGCGTTCCCCGCCAGCCAGCTCGGCTCCGAGACCGACGTCATGGAACAGGCGCGCTTCGGCTCGCCGATCATCACCATCACCGCCTACAGCAACTTCATGAGCTCGGTGCCCGACCTGTCGGTGCTCGACGCGCCCTACCTGGCCGACAGCTTCGACGACAAGCTCAAGGTCTTCGACTCCGAGTGGTTCGCCGAGCAGAGCCAGAAGGTCGAGGAAGCCGGTTATCACATCGTCATTCCCAACACCGTGTACGGCACGCGCCACCTGCTCTCCCGCGAGCCCGCCACCACGCCCGAGGCACTCGACGGCGTGAAGATCCGCGTGCAGAACTCGCCGATGTACGTCGAGGCCATGCGCTCGATGGGCGCCACCCCCACGCCCATGTCGCTGGGCGACGTCTATCCGGCACTGGCCCAGGGCATGGTCGACGGGGTCGAGAACCCCACGCCGGTACTGTTCGGCGGCAAGTTCCACGAAGTCGTCAAGCACCTCAACCTGACCGGCCACATGAACACCGTGGCGCCGTTCGTCACCGGCAAGGCGTTCTGGGACCAGCTCAGCGAGGAAAACCGCGAGATCCTGACCGAGACCGGCCAGGACATGGCCGCGCACCTGCGTGAACTGGTCGAAAAGGAAAGCGACATCGCCCTGCAGAAGCTCAAGGATGCCGGCGTCGAGGTCCACGAAGTGGATACGCAGCCGTTCCGCGAACGCGCCGCGGAGCAAGTGCCCGCTGCCTTCCCGCAGTGGAGCGACGGCCTGTACGAGCAGGTTCGCCAGATCATCAACGGATAAGCGTTGACCGACCGCCGGCGCCGCACACCCCTGTGGCGCCGGCACGCGTATCACGCACGGCAGCCCAGGCGCTGCCGTGCCCGAGGAGCCTCACATGAAACGCGTATTCCATTGGATCGACCGCATCATGCGTCTCGATGAAGTGTTGGCCAGCGCGGCGCTCTTCGCGATCTTTCTCGTCGCCATCGGCAACATCTTCATGCGCTATCTCTTCGACACGCCGCTGGCCTGGACCGAGGAGGTCCTGCAACTGCTCATGGTATGGGCCACCTTCCTCGGCGCCAGCGCCCTGGTACGGCGCAACGAGCACGTGCTCATCGGCATGCTGTCGGAAAACCTGCCGGCGTCGTTCGCCCGCTGGAACGACCGCCTCTTCAATGTCGGCATGGTGCTGATCGCCGCCATCGTGCTCGGCTACTGGGGCCTGCAGCTGCTGCCCTATTCCAATTTCCGCAGCACGCCCATGCTGCAGATCCCGTACATGTGGATTCACGTCGCCATTCCGGTCAGTGCCGTCGTCATGGCCTACCACTGCCTCGTCCGACTGGCTCGCGATACCTAAAGGATACTACCCATGGCCGTAGGCATAGCACTCGCAGCGCTGTTGCTTCTTTTCGTGCTGGGCACTCCCGTCGCCTTCGCACTGTTTCTGTCGACGTTTCTGTATTTCCTGTTCGGCGCCGACCAGCCCACCATGCTGCTGATTCAGCGCCTGGCCGGGGGGCTGGAGTCCATTTCGCTGCTGGCGATCCCGTTCTTCATCATGGCGGGGGTGTTCATGAACCACTCCGGCATCACCGACCGCCTGCTCAAGCTGGCCGAGCTCATGACCCGGCGCCTGCACGGCGGACTGGCCCAGGCCAACGTGCTGCTGAGCACCTTCATGGGCGGTCTCTCCGGTTCCAACATCGCCGATGCCGCCATGAACGCCAAGCTGCTGGTGCCCAGCATGACGGCCAGCGGCTATCCCAAGCCGTTCTCCACCGCCGTCACCGCCGCCTCCTCGCTGGTGACCTCGACCATCCCGCCGGGGATCGCGCTGATCGTCTACGGCTACGTCAACAACGTCTCCATCGGTCGCCTGTTCCTGGCCGGCGTGGTGCCCGGGATCCTGATGGCGGTGTGCATGATGCTGCTGGTATCGCGTCAGTGTCGTCGGCTGGGCTACCAGCCGCCGCGCAAGGAGCGGGTCTCGCGGCGGGAATGGGTCAGCGTGACGCGCGCCGGCATCATCGCCCTGCTGCTGCCGGTCGTGGTCATCGGCGGCATTCGCGTCGGCGTCTTCACGCCGACCGAGGCCGGCGCCATGGCCGTGCTGTACGCCTTGATCGTGGGGATGTTCGTCTACAAGGAAATGAACGTGGGCAACGTCGCCGTGGCCACGCGGGAATCGCTGTTCGCCTCGGTCAACGTGCTGTTCATCATCGCCGTGGCCTCGGGATTCGCGCGCTTTCTGACCTGGGAACACATCCCTCAGGACATCGCCATGCTGCTCTCGTCCCAGGTGGGCAGCGCGGTGGCGTTCCTGCTGCTCGCCAATGTCATCCTGCTGGCGCTGGGCATGTTCCTGGAAGGCAACGCCATTCTCATCGTGCTGTCGCCCCTGCTGGCGCCGGTGGCGGCCCAGTTCGGCATCGACCCGGTGCATTTCGGGATCATCTTCATCCTCAATGCCTCCATCGGCACGATCACCCCGCCCCTGGGAACGGTGATGTTCACCACCTGCAGCATCACCGGCGTGAAGGTGCCCGACTTCATCCGCGCCATCATGCCCTACTGGCTGTTGCTGGTCGGCCTGCTGCTGGTGGTGACTTTCGTGCCCGCCGTGTCGATGACACTGCCCGACCTGATTTTCTGAACACCGGCGCTTCTCTTAACCCTGTCCTGACACCGGCACCGCCGGCCTCACGCCTCCAACGCCGCCTTGGCCATGACCTGGGCGGCGGCTCCCCGCGCGGCGGTGAAGGTACTGTCGTGAATGACCTTGACGGGCACCCGCTGCGTGCCCCGCAGCAGATCGTTCTGATGCGCCTCGAAGTACGACAGTGCCGGTTCGATCAGCCGCTCGCCGAGCCGCATCAACGACCCGCCGAGTACCAGCGTGGCGGGATTGAGCGTGTGGTGCAGGTTGAGCATGAGAATCCCCAGCGCCTCGCCGGCACGCCGCAGCGTGACATCGACCTCGGCATCGTTGCCCCGCGCCACGATCGCCGCCTCGAGGTTCTCGTCGTCGGCGATGCCCAGGGCGGCACGAATCGCCCAGCCGCTGACCAGCGTCTCGGCGCACCCCCGGTTGCCGCAATGGCAGTACAGGCCGCCCGGCTGCACGATGGTGTGACCGATCTCGCCCACCAGGCCCTGTCCGCCACGCGGCACCAGCGGGAAGTTGTCTCCCGTGACCAGGCCGCTGCCGATACCGCTGGCGGCACTGATATAGACGATGGACTCGGGCGGAATGCCGTCGTGGAAGTAGAACTCCCCGAAGGCCGCGGCGTTGGCCTCGTTGTCGAGCAGCCAGATGCCGTCCAGATCCGTCAGATGCTCGCGCAGCACGTCCAGAAACGCGACATCCACCCAGCCCAGGTTCGGCGCCAGGCGCAGGATGGGATCCACCGGCGAGACCGGCCCCGGCACCGTCACGCCCAACCCCAGGCAATGGCGCCCGGCGATGGCCGGATCATCACGCAGGGTACGCAGCATGGCGGCCAGACGCACCGCCGTGGCCTCGGGCGTGGTGGGCGGCTCGGTGACGTAACGCTGGAGCAGCACCTCGCCCCCCAGGGTACATGCCACCACACGCAAGCCGCGCACCCCGATATCCGCCCCCAGCAGGACATGGTGGGAGTCGTCGAGATACAGCGCCCGCCCGGGACGGCCGCCGCCACGGGGCTGCAACTCGCCCTCGCGTAGCCAGCCGCGCTCCAGCAGCGCCTGGACGACGCCTCCCACCGTGGCCTTGGTCAGCTGCGTGCGCGAGGCGATGTCGGCACGCGTGGCGCCGGGATAGCGGCGTACGGTCGCCAGGATGGAGCTGCGGTTGAGCTTCTTGAGAAAGTTGAGATCACCGGCGGCTTGAGGGGCAAAGGTGCTGACCATGGCGATTCGGGGTGCCTCGCTGTGCGTCGTGTCGAGTCGGCCAATATATCAAATTACTCAACGCCTCTCTGCGCCGTGACGGCTCGTCGCGCGTTCCGCGGGGCGAGTTAATAAACGCGCTGAACCTATTCCGCGCCCCACCGCCCGCGAGACACCTGACGTCACGCGACCCCGGCAGGCATCCCTCACGTTGTGCCCTGGCGCCCTCGGACAGGCATGGCAAGCCTGTGTGTGACTATCGTCGCATGGAAAAAGCCAGCCATCTGAAGAATCATTCGCTTAGTAAAATCTATTAACTAAAGCAGCGTATCCGCTCGGATACCTCACTCGGCAACAGAGGTTCTGCATGAGCACAGCGATTTATCCCAGCCTCAAGGACAAGACGGTCGTCATCACCGGCGGCGGCTCCGGCATCGGCGCCGGGCTGGTCGAGGCCTTCGTCGCCCAGGGCGCGAACGTCCACTTCCTCGATGTCGCCGAGACGCTCGCGAACGAGCTGGTCGAGCGCTGTGAAGGTGCCCCGACGTTCCACCACTGCGACCTGACCCAGCCCGACCAGCTGCGCGCCACGCTGGGCGAGATCGGCCACGTCGACGTGCTGATCAACAACGCCGCCAACGACGACCGCCACAAGCTCGAGGACGTCACGCCCGAGTACTGGGAAGACCGCATGAACGTCAACCTGCGCCACCTGGTGCTCGCCGCCCGTGAGGTCGCCCCGAGCATGCGCCGACAGGGTCAGGGGGCGATCATCAATCTCGGCTCGATCAGCTGGCACCTGGGGCAGCCCGACATGCTGCTCTACGAAACCGCCAAGGCCGGTATCGAGGGTCTGACCCGGGCCCTGGCGAGCGATCTGGGCAGCGACGGCATTCGCGTGAACTGCATCATCCCCGGCAACGTCAAGACGCCGCGTCAATCGCGTTGGTACAGCCCCGAGGACGAAGCGCAGATCGTCGACGAGCAAAAGCTCAAGGTACGCATCCATCCACATCACGTGGCCGCGATGGCGCTGTTCCTGGCCTCGGACGACGCCGCTGCCTGTACCGCTCACAACTACTGGGTCGATGCCGGCTGGCTGTAAGCCAAAGCCTCCGGCGCCCGCCGCCACCAACAACAACGGAGCACACCATGCCAACCTATAGCGATTCGCAACGGTCCCTGATCGTTTTCCTCACTTGCTGCGTCGCCGCCATCGGCGGCTTCCTCTTCGGGTTCGACAGCGGTGTCATCAACGGCACGGTCGACGGCCTGCAGTCCTCGTTCAATTCCGACAGCGTCGGCACCGGCTTCAATGTCGCGTCCATGCTGCTGGGGTGCGCGGTGGGGGCCTTCTTCGCCGGCCGCCTGGCCGACAAGTACGGTCGTCGCACCCTGCTGCTGGTCGCCGCCGTCTTCTTCATCGTCAGCGCCTGGGGGTCGGGCATCGCCGGCGGCTCGCTGGAATTCGTCATCTACCGGATTCTCGGCGGCCTGGCCGTGGGGGCGGCGAGCGTCATGGCGCCGGCCTACATCAGTGAAATCGCCCCGGCGCACCTGCGCGGCCGACTCGCCACCATCCAGCAGGTGGCGATCATCTCGGGGCTGTTCTTCTCGTTTTTGAACAACTACATCCTGGCCAACCTCGCCGGCGGTTCCACCTCCGAGCTGTGGTTCGGCGTGACCGCCTGGCGCTGGATGTTCTGGATGGAACTGATCCCCGCCGGCATCTTCCTGATCGCCCTGCTGTTCATTCCGGAAAGCCCGCGCTACCTGGTCAGCGCGCGTCGCGACGAGCGTGCCGAACGCGTGCTGCACATGATCTACAACGAAAGCGATGCCAAGGAACGCCTGGCCCAGATCCGCGATTCTCTCTCGGAGCAGCGCAAGCCGCGCTTCAGCGACCTGATCAATCCCAAGACCGGCAAGGTGCTCAGCCTGGTGTGGGTCGGGATCGGCCTCGCGGTCTTCCAGCAGCTGGTTGGCATCAACGTGGTCTTCTACTACGGGGCCGTGCTCTGGCAGGCCGTGGGCTTCTCCGAGGGTGACGCCCTGCTGATCAACGTCATCAGCGGCGCGGTGAGCATCGCTGCCTGCCTGGGCGCCATCGCCCTGATCGACCGCATCGGCCGCAAGCCGCTGCTGTGGGGCGGCTCCCTGGGCATGGCCGTGACACTGGCGATTCTGGTCTACGCCTTCTCCACCGCCGAGATGGTCGATGGCAGCCTGCAACTGTCCGACAGCAACGGCGTGCTGGCGCTGATCGCCGCCAACGCCTACGTGTTCTTCTTCAACAGCTCCTGGGGCCCGGTGATGTGGGTCATGCTCGGGGAAATGTTCCCCAATCAGGTGCGCGGTTCGGGGCTTGCCATCGCCGGCCTGTTCCAGTGGGTCGCCAACTTCGCCATCACCATGACCTTCCCCATCATGCTCGCCTCGATCGGCCTGACCGGCGCCTATGGCTTCTACGCTATCTGTGCGGTCATCTCGATCTTCTTCGTCATCAAGTTCGTCCGCGAAACGAACGGCCGTGAACTCGAGGACATGGCCTACGTATGATCGCGTCATCGGCGCCGGGGCTCCCCCGGCGCCAGCGCCCGCCACACAAGAGGTCAAGCACGATGTCATCCCTCATTCCCGCCGACGCCGTTCCCCGTCCCGTGTATCTCGCCGACAACCTGCTGGGTGAAGGCCCGTTGTGGGACACGCTGGAAAACGCCCTCTACTGGGTGGACATCAAGCGCCACCGTCTCTACCGGCTGGCCGGCGACGGCACCCGGCACTGGCAGTTCGACGAAGAGATCACCAGCATCCACCGCCACGCCCAGGGTGGCTTCGTGGTGACGCTTCGCCATGCCATCGCGCGTCTGCACCTGCCCGAGGGCACACTGGAAAAATGGCTGACCCCCGAGCCGGATCGTCCCGGCAACCGCTTCAACGATGCCGTCGTCGACACGCGCGGGCATCTCTGGTGCGGCACCATGGACGATGCCGAGCGCCAGGCCAGCGGTGCGCTGTATCGCGTGCGTCCCGACGGCGACTGCCGGCAGCAGGATCGCGGCTACATCATCACCAACGGCCCGGTCTTTTCGCCTCAGGGCGACGTGCTCTACCACACCGATACCCTGGCACGCTGCATTTACCGGTTCGCCGTGGACGACCAGGGCCAGCTCGGCGAACGCGAGCTCTTCACGCGGCTGCCCACGGATCAAGGCTTTCCCGACGGCATGACCACCGACCGCGAGGGCAACCTGTGGGTCTGTCAGTTCGGCGGCTGGCGCATCAGCGTGTTCGATCCCCGTGGACGCCTGCGTCAGGAAATCCCCATGCCCGTCGCCAACATCACCAGCTGCACCTTCGGTGGCCCCGAGCTTGCCACGCTGTACATCACCACCGCCCGCAAGGGCCTCGACGATGACGCCCTGGCCGAGCAACCCGAGGCCGGCGCCCTGTTCGCGCTCGACACCCTGACCCACGGCGCGCCTGCCCCGACCTTCGCATCGCCCGCCTGAGCGGCGCTTGTCGCAGGCCCGAAGCGGTTCTCTCCAGAAGACGACATCACCAAAAAGACGGCCCCGCGGCCAGGGCATCTTGCCTTGGCCGCGGGGCCGTCTTTTTTCGCTTTACCGGGGCGCGCCTCTCGCGCCCCGCAAGCCACGCTCAGGTGGCGGGCAACGCTCGCGGCGGGATCTCGTCCTCGTCGTCGTACGCCGCCTCGCTCACCTTGAAGCGTCCCACCAGTACGTGCATGTCGTTGGCGCGCGCGTCCAGCGACTGACTGGCCGACGAGGCGTCCTGCACCAGGGAAGCGTTCTGCTGCGTGACCTGATCGAGCTGCGCGATGGCCTGGTTGATCTGGTCGATCCCCGTGGACTGCTCCTGCGTGGCCTCGGCGATCTCGGAGACGAACTGCGTCACCTTGTCGACGCTGCCGACGATCTCGCGCAGATGCCCACCGGTTTCCTCGACCAGCTCGGCGCCCTCGCCGACCTTGGTCATGCTGTCCTTGACCAGATCACGAATCTGCTCGGCTTCATCGGCACTGCGACTGGCGAGACGGCGCACCTCGTCGGCGACCACCGCGAAACCGCGCCCGTGCTCGCCGGCCCGTGCCGCTTCGACCGAGGCGTTGAGGGCCAGCAGATTGGTCTGGAAGGCGATGGCATCGATGGCCTCCACGATGGTGGAGATCTTGTCGCTGGACTCGCGGATCTCCTGCATCGCACGCTGCGTCCGCTCGCCCACGTCCCCGGCATCGCGGGCACGCTGCCCGACCTGCTGGCTCATGTCGCGGGCCTGATGCGCATAGTCGGCGGTCTGTTTCACGGTCGCCGTGATCTGCTCGAGACTTGCCGCCGTTTCCGCCAGCGACGAGGACTGCTGGTCGGTGCGTTGCGCCAGATCCTGATTGCCGGAGGCGATCTGACGGCTGCTCGAGGCCACCGACTCGGCACCGTCGCGAATCTGCGCGATGAGCCGTTCGAAGGTGATCATCATCTGGTTGAAGGCCTGCGCGGTATGGCCGATCTCGTCGCCATGGCGCACCTTCAGGCGCATCGACAGATCACCGGTCTGGCCGGCGGCGCCGCTGATGCTTTCCATCTGACGGCGCATTTCACCGATGGGCTTGAGTACCCGCGTCATCACGCGCCAGCCGACGGCCGCCAGGATCACGATGACGATCAACAGCACCACCAATTGCAGCACGCGTCCCGCCTGGGCCGTGGCCGTGGCCTGCTCGGCCGCCGCGTCGGCACGCTGGGTAGCATAGGCTTCGACGCGCTCGAGACTCTCGCGCATGCCATCCATCGCCTGGGAGACACCGGCCAGCGCCTCCTTCGAGCGGTCGCGCAAGGCCAGCTGACGGTCGCGCAGGGCATAGACGGCGTTGTCGTCGGTCAGCATCAAGGCGTCGAGTTCCTCGATCACCTCGCCGAGCTGTGCCGCGCTTTCCTGCTGGGCGGATGTCGCGCCCATCGCGCCCTCGATGCCGGCCAGCGCCTGATCGATCCGCGAGATCTGCTGGGCGATCTGGTTGTAACGCAGGTCGACCAGCGCATCATGGCTGTCCACCTGCATCAGCTGACGCCCCTGGTCGGCCAGCTGCGCCACCAGCATCTGCACGTCGCCGCTCAGGCTCGCGACATTGGTGCGCTCCCCCATCAACGAGTCGAGCATCGACATCGGCACCATCGACAGCCCCTGCTCCTGCATGCGCTGGATACGCTGCGCCAGGGCCCGCTGCTGACGTACTTCGGCGAGCGTCGCACGCCCGGCCATGGACTCGGCGTCGGTCAACACCTCGGCGATCTTTTCCTGCATCTCGGCGATGCGGGTACGCATGGAGGCGGTCAAGTCGACGTCCTCGCGGCGCACCGTTTCCAGGGCGGCATCGGCCTGCTTCAGGTCGGCGTAGTCCGCCTCCAGGGCGTCCAGCAGCGCCTGATCGTCGTCCGGCATCAACGATGCCAGACGCTCGCGGCCTGCCATGAAGCGCTCGTCGGCACTGGCCTGGGTGGGCGCGGCCTCCAGCGCCGCCTCGCTCTCGGCGGCGAGCAGGTCCGTCTGGCGCTCACGGTAGCGCGTCAGCGCATCGCTCATGGCCCGGCTGGCCGCTTGCTGCGGCAGTATTTCATCGGTGAACAGGCTCTGCGCCTCGATCAACCGCTGGTTGGAGAGAAATCCCGCCGCGGCCGGAATCAACGCCCCCAGCACGGCGGCCACGAACAGCCCGATCAGCATCGCCCGCAGGCTCAAACTCTTCTTCATGGGATTACTCCTCGGCCGCGCGCTCATCGAGCAGGGTGAACCAATCGACGGGCTCGAAGCGGCCGTCATGAATCCGTGTCGCCCACACGGCATCGTTTGCCTGATGATCCTCCGGCCCCAGCGTCAGAGGCTCGCCCAGGCCGAGATCGACTTTGCCGAGGCCCTCGAGCCCGTCGACGAGCGCCTCGCGGTCGGGGTCGGCGCCCGCCGCCTGGAGTCCTTCGACGAACAGCGAGGCTGCCATGTAGCCCTCCAGCGACACGAAATCGCCATCGCTGTCGGCACCATTGGCCTGCAGGGCGGCGCGATACGCCTCGACACCCGGCAGATCCGAGGTATGCGGCGGCACCACCTGGGTGACGATCACGCCCTCGGCGGCGTCCCCCAGCTCGTCGAGCAGCGCCTGACTGCCCACGAAGGAAACGTTGAGAAACAGCGCGTCGGGCAGGTCCTTGCGTGCCTCGCGGATGAAATCCGCCGCCGGCCCGTAGGTGCCCACGATGATCACCGCCTTGGGCGTGACCGGCGCCTGCAGGATGGTGGCCACCCCCCGATGCACGTTGCGCGTGCCCCGGGTATAGCGGCCGTGGGCCAGACGCTCGGGGTGGGAATACCCATGGTTGGCCAGGGAACGCAGTGCGCCCCGGTAGCCGGCATCGCCATAGCCGTCGGCCTGGGTGAAGAACGCGATTTCCTCGGGCGCGATGCCCGCCAGCAGCAGGCCCTCGATCATCGTCGCGGTTTCCTGGGCATAGCTGGCGCGATAATTGAAGACGTAACGATCCGGTGGAGACTGACGCAGCACGCCGCTGCCGGTGAGCGCCCCGATCAGCGGCATCTCGTGCTCCAGAAGGATCGGCAGGTTGACGATGGCCGTGGGCGTGCCGACGTTGCCCAGCATGGCCAGCACCTCGTCGTCGTCCAGCAGCTCGCGTGTCGCCTTGGCCGAGCGCAGCGGCTCGTAGCCGTCGTCGCGCGTCACCAGGGTCAGCGATTCGCCATGCACGCCCCCTGCCTCGTTGACCTCGGCGAAACGCGCCTCGATGCCCCGCTTCATGCCTTCGCCCAATGACGATGCGGCCCCACTGAATGGAGCCACCATCCCGACCTTGATCTCCGCCCAGGCCGGCATGGCGACTAGGGCAAGCGCCAATGCACCTGCCAGCCACCTGCGTTGAACCCTCATGATCCCTGCCTCTTTATCGTGATTCGCGCGTTATCGTTAGCCGCGCTTTGACGTGATTCGCGCTGTCGCGGGGAGAACCCGCGACGCCGTTGGAACCACTATCGGCAGTCAATCAGAAAAGTTGAATCGAGAAACCCGGCGGGCAGATCAACGGGATGGCAGCGTCATCTCACAGGAAGCGTTCGGCACGGAACGGCGCCATGTCGATGGCCGGCACCTCGCCCGCCATCATCGCCGCGAGCAGTTGGCCGGTCGCCGGGCCCAGCGTGAACCCCTGATGGGCGTGGCCGAGGGCGAACCACAATCCCGCGTGGCGCGGTGCCGGGCCGATGATGGGCTTCATGTCCGGGGTGCACGGGCGCGCGCCCTTCCAGGGACGCGACTCCAGACGCTCGCCGAGCGGGAACAGGCCCCGCGCCACGCGTTCCGCCGCCTCCAGCTGTGCGTGGCCGGGCGGTGCGTCGCGCGGCGCCAGCTCCGCCCCCGTGGTCAGACGAATGCCTGCCTGCATGGGCGACAACAGGTAGCCGGTCTCGGCATCGAGCAACCAGTGATGCAACGGCGCCTGCTCGCGGGGGGCGTAGTGCATGTGGTAGCCCCGCTTGACGAACAGCGGCAGCCGATACCCCAGCGTACCCAGCCAATGATCCGCCCAGGGTCCCAGCGCGAGCACCACGTCGCGTGCCTCGAACGCTCCCTCCGCAGTGGTCACCCGCCAGCCCTCGCCATGGCGGGCGATGTCGCGAATGTCGCCGCGCAGGCACTCGCCGCCCGCGGCCTCGAAGGCACGCGCGTAGGCCGCCACCAGGGCGCCGGGATCCGCCGCCGTCCACGGGTCGCGCCAGTGCACCGCGCCCAGGGCCTGGGCGTCGAGATGCGGCTCGCGCGCTCGCAGCGCCGTGGCATCCAGGGCGTCAAAGGTCAGCCCGAAACGCTCGGCCAGGGCCTGAGCCTCGGCCTGGCGCGCCTCCAGTGCCGCCGGCGTCCGGTATACCTCCAGCCAGCCGTCGCGGCGTATCAACGCCTCGGCCCCCGCCGCCTCGATCATCTCGGCATGCGCGTCGATCGACAACGCGATCAGCGAGGCATACTCGGGCACGATGCGGGCATAGGCCTCGGGCGCGCTATGTTGCCAGTACTGCCACAATGCCCGCCCCGCCTGGGCAATGCCGCGCGGGGTGTAACGCACGTCGACGCCCCGGTTGCCCAGCACGCGCCACAGCTCGCCCAACTCGCGCGGAAAGGCATGCGGCGCCACCGCCTCGCGCTGGATGATGCCGGCATTGCCGTAGGAGGTTTCGCGGCCCGGCTCGCGGCGGTCCAGCAATGCCACCCGGCGACCGCGACGCGCCAGGTGATAGGCCACGCCCACGCCGACCATGCCGGCCCCGAGTACCAGGGTATCGTGTGTCATCGTGCGTCCCCATGATGTCGTCGGGCGCTGTCGCCTCGACGGCCGGTGGCATCATCCGCAGCGCGCATCGGCCACCATCCGATTCTTGCCCTGCGCCTTGGCCTCGTAGCTCGCCGCGTCGGCGCGCTTGACCACGGCCTGGGCCTCGTCATCGTCGCTCCCCAGACACGAGACACCCAGGCTCGCCGTGACGCGGTAACGCTTGCCATCTTGCACCACGGAAAGCTCGCTCACCGCATGGCGTACCTTGTCGGCGATACGCACGGCCTGCTGGTGGCCGCAGCCGGGGAGCAGAATCGCGAACTCGTCGCCGCCGAGCCGGGCCAGATGGTCGTCGCGACGCACGCAGCCTTCCAGGCAACGGGCGATGGCATCGAGCATCTCGTCGCCCAGGGCATGACCGCCGTCGTCGTTGATGGGCTTGAAGCTGTCCAGGTCGAACAGGATCAGCGCTGCCACATCGCCGCGCTCCTTGAAGGCCATGAAGGTATCGTTCAGGCGTCGGTCGAAGCCACGCCGGTTGAGCAGCCCCGTCAGCGGATCGTGCTCGGCCTCCCAGAGCTGGCGTTTCTGCTGTTCACGCAGGTGAGTGATGTCCTTGACGAAGCCCACCACACCCTGGGGCCGGCCATCGTTCATGACCTGGCTGGTGTAGAGCTCCAGCCACATCATGCCGCGTTCGCCGCAGGCGAAGCGCAGCTGTCGGTGCAGCTCGTGACCGCCGTTCACCGCATGACGCCACAGCGCGAACAGCACCGGACGGTCCTCGGGGTGCAGGCGGCGCAGCCATTCGCGGCGCTGGAAGGCCGGCGTCGACAGCCCCGTCAGACTCTCCAGGGCCGGATTGACATAGGTGATGCGGCCCTCGAGGCTCGCCAGGAACATCGGCAACGGCGAGGAACGCAGCACCGCGTCGAGATACGCCTGCCGACGATGGCGCTCGGCGCGCTCGAGGCCGCGCTCATGCTCGACATCGTTGAACGTCCGGGCGATACGGCGCAACTCATCCAGCGACGTATCCAGGGTGATGCGCGAAATCTCGCCCTGCCCCACCAGCGCGATCTGCCGGGCCAGGCGCCGCAAGGGCGACAATCCCAGGCGCAGTAGCCACCACAACAGCGGCAGCATCGACAGTACCACCACCGCGGCCACCCACCCCTGGCGACGCACGTAATCCAGGATCGGCTGCCGCACTTGGCTTTCCGGCAGGAAGACGCCAACGACCCAGCCCGGCTGCCAGACCTGATGGAAGCTCATCAACGCCGACTCGCCATTGACCAGTCGCCCGATACCCGTGCCCTGCCAGCCGTCCAGCGCCTTCTCGAGCAACGGCCCCTCCCATGCCGCCGGCGTTTGCTGCATGATCCGGTTCTGATCGGGATGACTGAGTACCGTTCCATCGCTGGTCATCAACACCGCATAGCCCCGCTCGCCGATACGCAGGCTGCGCAGATCGAGAAAGAAGCGGCCATCGCGCAGGTTGACCACGCCCCCCAGCATGCCGGCGAAGTCGCCTTCGTCGTCGCGCAGGGGCACGCCCATCACCACCAGGGGACGTCGATCGTGCAGCTTGCTGATGATCGGACGCCCCACGAAGGGGCGCCCGACCTCTTGGAGGAAGCGAAAGTACTCACGCTCGGCGACATTCAGGCCCACGGCGCCCGACAACGACGGCATGAAAGCCTTGACCTCGCCTTGCGCGTCGGTCACGAAGGCGGAATCGAACAGCTCGAGCAAGGCCGAGTGACGGCTCAGACGCCGTTGCACATCCTCGACACTCGCCTCGTCGAGGGATTCACCGCGTCCCCGCAATTGCCCGGCCTGGGCGGTCGCAAGGGTTTCCAGCGTATCGAGCCGCAACGTGATCGCCTGCTGAATGTCGCGCGCGATCAGCGAGGCTTCATAATCCAGGTGCGAACGGTTGATCTCGTCCGCCAGATCGCTGCCGCCACGCAGCGATACCCAGAGAATGGCAGCCACCAGCACCAACCAGCCCAGACCGATGCCCATGACAAGACGACCGAATAGCGTGCCCGGAAGCAGCGTTCTGGGCAATATCCTGGGCAGTAGCGTGGAAAACCGTCTTGCACGATAGGGCCATCTTCGCATTGTGCGGCGCCGGGGTCGGTCAGGAATGTAAACGAGTGACAAGCCTATCCCAGCGGCTGTCGCGAGCAAACCCCGTGCCCCGATTCGTCTCGTTGCACAGGCGTCGTACTGGCAGTCACTCGCACCGCGCCGACGCGAGGGCATAAAAAAACGCCGGTGCACGAAGCACCGGCGTCAAGGCCAAACACGGTAGAAAAAAAGACGACAGAGAAAGTGCTACGACGCCACGGAGTTGGCCCGCGCGGTGTCTATCAGATAGATACGGGGCAAGCCGGCGCCCACGGCACGCGCGGCCCCGACGGTCTCGCGCCGGATCATGCGCTTGCGCGGGTAGCCTTCGGGGTTGCGCGACTGCCAGCGCCAGGTATCGGCGATCATGTCCATCAGGCCGCGTTGCGCCCGCCAGCCCAGCTCACGCTCGGCCAGCGAGGCGTCGGCCCAGCATGCGGCGATATCGCCGTCGCGACGCGGCACGATGCGATACGGCACGTCGCGCCGGGCGACATGCTCGAAGGCGCGCACCATCTCCAGTACCGAGTAGCCCTGCCCCGTGCCCAGGTTCCAGACGTTCACGCCCGCACGATCCGCCAGCACGCGCATTGCCGCCAGGTGTCCCTCGACCAGATCCATCACATGGATGTAATCGCGCACCCCGGTGCCATCGGGCGTCGGATAGTCGTCGCCGAAGACCGAAAGCGCCGGTAGCCGACCGATCGCCACCTGCGAGATGAACGGCAGCAGATTGTTGGGCGTGCCCGACGGGTCCTCGCCGATCATGCCACTGGGGTGCGCCCCCACCGGGTTGAAGTAGCGCAACAAGGCGATCGCCCAGCGTGGGTCGGACCGCGCCAGCTTGCGCAGCACCTCCTCGACCATCAGCTTGGAATGCCCGTAGGCGTTGGTCGGTTGCCCGGTAGGCGCGTTTTCGCTCAACGGCATGCGCGTGGCGTCGCCATACACCGTCGCCGAGGAACTGAACACCAGGCGGTACACGCCCGCCGCCGTCATCGCCTGGCACAGCGTGATGGTGCCCGCCACGTTGTTCTCGAAATACGCCAGTGGCTCGCTGACGCTCTCGCCCACCGACTTGAGACCCGCGAAATGCAGCACATCGCTGATCTCGAAGTCCGCGAACACGTAATCCAGCAGCGAACGATCGCGAATGTCGCCCTCGATGAAGGTCACCTCCTTGCCGGTCAACTGCGAGACGCGCTCCAGCGACTCTCGCGAGGCATTGCAGAGGTTGTCGATCACGACCACCTCGTGGCCGGCTTCGATGAGCCGCAGCACCATATGCGAGCCGATGTACCCGGCCCCGCCCGTCACTAAAATCGTCATCATGCCTCCATTTTCACGCGTTGGTGACTCGTCAGGCCGCTTTCCAGGCAGGCCAGGTATCCCGTCACGACGATGTCCTGCGAGAACTCCTTCTCCGCACGCCGGCGCGCCGCCACCCCCACGCGGGAAAGCGCCCAGGGCGTCATCGCCAGGCAGTACCGCATGCGCGTGGCCAGGGCCTCGGCGTCCTTGACGCGGCACAGCCAGCCGGTCTCGCCCTCGGTCACGGCATGCCGGCATCCCGGCACATCGGTCACGATGGCCGGTCGCCCCATCGCCGCCGCTTCCATCACCGTGCTCGGCATGCCCTCGCGATAGGACGGCAGTACCAGCACATGCGCCTGGGCGAGCCAGGGCCGCACGTCGTCCTGGGCACCGACGTACTCGACGACCCCGCCCGCGTGCCAGGCATCGACCTCATCGTCCTCGATCGCGGTACGGTTGCTGACGCCCTTGGGGCCGACGATCAGAAAGCGCGTCTCGGGATGCGTGGCGCGTACCTGCTCGGCCGCGGCCACGTACTCGCGCACGCCCTTGTCGCCCAGCAACCGGGCGATCAGCAGAAAGGTGAACGGCTCCCCGGTGGGCAAGGGCTTGAACCCGAAGCGCGCCACATCGACGCCCGCACCGGGCAACATGTCCCAGTCGACCTTCTGCAACATGCCCTCGTGCTCGAAGAGTTCGCGGTCATCCGGGTTGAGGAAGAACACCCGTGTCGCGCCGGCGTTGGCCACCCCGTACAGGCGTCGCACCTGACGGAAGAGCCGACTGTCGTGGAGAAACGCCGTGCCCAGACCGGTCACGGTGTTGGCGTAGGGAAGGTTCAGCGCGCGGCAGGCCAGCCCCGAATAGATGTTGGCCTTGATGGTGAAGTTGAAGACGAAGGCAGGGCGCAGCTCGCGCAGTTGGCCGAACAGCCAGAACAGGCACTTGCCCTCGCGAGCGGGGCCGGTGCTCTTGCCGTCCATGGGCATGGTGCGCAGCGTGACGTTGAACTCCTCGCACAAGCGCTGCGAGTAGTCGTCATGGGGTACCAGGCACACCACCCGGAAGCCGCGTCGTTCCAGGGCCCTCAACAACCCCTGGCAGAAGTTGTAAAGAAACCAGGACGTGTTGGAGACCAGCACGATCGTTTTATCGTTCATGGAAACAACTCCCTTGCGGTGAGACATGTCATGGATATGCGTCGTGGATACATGGCAGCCGTGAATGGCGACACGGGGCCCCTGTCCCGCGCGGAACGCGGGGAAACGTCATGTAGAAGTGCTTCGCGAATGGGTCCGTCGAGCCGTGCGGCTCGCTTTCAGCTACGACGGCGTGGGTTGCGCCACGCGTGCCAGCACGTCGCCCATCGACATCGAACGCATGCCGTACTCGATGGAAAGCGCCTGGAAGTAACCGATGATGGCCGCCAGATCCCGCAGGTGAGCGTCGGTGTCGTCACCGAAATTGTGCGGGTGCCACCACAGATGGAAGATCTCGCCATGCTTGGCGGCATGGCGCATGGCGCCCTTGATGCGGCGCAGGCGCCAGGCATCCAATTGCGCCACCCCGCAGCGCGGACGCAGGAACATGCTGGCCGGAATGTTGACCGGCTCTCCGCCCGCCAGGTCGCGCCACTTCACGCCGTGATGTCCGGTCAGGTTGAGATAGCTATCCAGCAGGCGCAGCGCCCGGGTGGGCGCGGCATCGCGGTGCGTGCGTGAGAACCCCGCGCGGCGCGGATTGCCCCGGTAACAGCCGACCCCCGCTTCGCGCATCGGTGCCAGATAGGCGTCATCGACCTGGTTGCGCGGCAGCACCAGCGAGTTCACCGGATGCCCGGCGTGTTCGGCGATGGCCTTCGCCGCTTCGAGATCGGCTTTGAAGTCTTCCGGCGTCTGGCCTTCCTCGAAACAGTAGTAATGCGAGAAGGTATGCGAGGCGAGTTCCTGCCCCGGCGTCCGGGCGATCAGGTCCACCAGTGAGCGTGCGTAATGCATGGGATCGGTGGCTTCGTCCTCGCCGATGGCCAGGCGGTAGTTGTCCAGCGCCGGGTTGCTGTATCGCGGTCGCCGCACGGGGCTGAAGCGCTCCAGCGTGGCGCGATCCTCGGCGAACAAGAATCCCACCGTGGCCCAGGTGGCGTGGATATGGCGCTCGCGAAACAGATCGAGCATTGCTGGGATGGCGCGACGCGCTCCCTGCAAGTGCCGCCAGTACGGATGCTCGGGCGTGGTCACGATGTCCGACATGCCCCAGTGCAACTCGAAGTCCAGGGAAATGACGAACGCCGGGGGGCGCTGCGGTTCACCTTCGGCGCGCGCCAGACGTGTCATCCAGTTGGCACTCATGTCAGGCACGCCTGATGCCAGGAGTCGCTATAGCCGTCGATCATGCGCTGCACGCTGAAGGCATCGACGACCCGCTGATGCGCATGCCGCTTGCGCGCCTGCCAGGTCACCGAATCGGCGTGCTCGCCGAGCACCATGGCCAGTTGATCGGCCAGCGCTCGCGGGTCGCTGGGCGGGACGATCCAGCCGGTATCGCCGACGATGAAGGCCGCATCGCCCACATCGGTGGAGACGCACGGCGTGCCGCACGCCATCGCCTCGGACAGCACATTGGGGAACGCCTCGCCGAAACTGGATGACAGCACATGCACGTCGAGCGCGTTCATCACCGCCGGAATGTCGCTACGCCGCCCCACCAGCAGCACCCGATCGCGCACGCCATGGTCCTCCAGCAGATGAACCAGCTCGGTATTGTCGGTATCCAGCCCCGCGCCGATCAACGCACAGCGGAAATCCCAACCCAGTCGCTTGAGTTGCGCCAGGGCGGCGATCAGGTTGGCGTGATCCTTTTGCGGATCGAAGCGTGCCACCATGCCGAACAGCGGCATGTCGGCATCGAGCCCCCATTCGTCGCGCACCCGCGTCCGCGCCTCGGCATCCGGCGTCAACAGCGCCAGGTTATAGCCGTTGGGCACCACCACGAATTTCATGGCTGCATAACGCAGCTTGCGGTGGACTTCTACCGCATGCTGCGAACAGCTCACGATACGGCTCGGCACCACGCTGGACAGCGCGCCGCAAGCCTTGGCGACCCAGATCGTGCTGCGCTTGGTAGCGCCGGGCACCAGGTTGCTGTTGTGAATGCCCCAGCAGACCGCCTTCACCCCCGCCAGGCGCGCCACCACACCACCCACCAGATTGGCGTGGTACATCCAGGTCTGCACGACATCCGGGCGCCAGGCCCGCATGACGCGCCACAGCCGCCACATCCCCAGGGGTGTCACGCGGCCACGCGGCATGTTCAGGTAGACGACCTCGATGCCCGCCTCGTCGAAACGGGGACCGTACTGGCCGGCATCCATCAGGCAGACGACCCGATGCCTGTTGTGGCGGTCGTTATGACACAACTGGTACAGCGAGTCCTCGGCGCCGCCATCGGTCAAGCCGGTGATGACATGCAGGACATTCAGCGGTTTGGCTAACATAAGCGGTTGCATCCCCTCTATTGGCCGTGATCCGACAACGCCGGAACAGCGGATATGAGCTTGAAGAAGTGTCAGCTGTCCGAAGAGCTTCACCCCCCGAAAGCAAAGCCCAGGCGCTTGCGACTTCCCTTGAGCAGCACCACAGCGGCCAGCGACGAGGCCAGCGCCAGCAGCGCCAAGGTGTTGCCCTGCCGGTACGAAAGCGCCTCGAACAGCGAGATGAAAAGCGGGTGGATGAAATACAGCGCCGTGGCGTAATACGCCAGCGACGTGCTATCCCCGGGGACATGCATCGACGACACCCACAGGAACAGGCCCGGGCAAAAGACCAACAGACTCAGGTACATGTCGAATGCCGGCAGCCCTTCGAGCCCGACATAGTTGAGATAGGACTCTCCCAGCAGCAGGAGCGCCCCCAGCAGGCTCCAGATCGCGTAGAAGCGGCGATAGTAGTGGCGAGACTCCGAGTCGCGGCGATTGGTCTCCCACTGCCGCAGCAGATAACCGGTACAGAAGAAGGGAAAGCCGAAGAACAGGAAGTTGCGGTAGAACCAGATTTCGTTGAACAGCGCATCCAGCGGCGTACCGGCGAACAGGTGGTAATGACCGGCATAGATGAAGAACATGCCCATGGCGTAGAGGCTCAAGGCCAGGCCGAACAGTGCTTTCAGCGACAGGTGGCGCAAGGCATACAGCATGATCGCGGCACCGATCAGCGCCGACAGGAACCAAAGGTGGTGATACCCCATGACCGCGACACGCAGTACCTTGAGCAGTTCATAAGGTGTCAACGCCGGTACATCGATCCAGAAATAGGCATACACCAGCATCCAGAAGACGTACATCGCCACGACCTTCTTGAGCCATGTCATCAGTGAACGCGAACGAATCACGCTGATGAAGAAGTAGCCGCTGACCATCATGAAAATGGGCACCACGATGCGAAACAATCCCTGAACGGTCAGTTGATACCCCAGGTCGCTGTAGCCCCACAGCACGCCGGCATGCGAGATGACCACGATCACGGCCAGCGTCAACTTGAGTACATCCAACGAAACATTGCGCTGCATTTCTCCCTCCCTCGCCCCCTGAAACGTCTGGAAAACCGATACGCCGATGCCGGATAAGGCGTTGTTTAATTACGGCGTCAAAGCGTGCTTTCGGCGGCCCACCCAAAGCCCGGCAACCCCAGTACCGGGTACCACTGCATGCAGAAATAAAAGGCGTAGAGCGAATAGGCCGCGTAGCGTCGCCAATCGGTCAGCCCCAGCGAGGCCAGCAACACCACCAGCATGCCGCTTTCGAAAACGCGCGCCGTCACCGGCAACAGGAAATACGTGGAGAGGTAGAAGACGAGAATCGATGCGGCGAAGAAGTTATTGCGCAGATACGTCTTGCCTTCCATGAAGAAGATCACGGTGAACACCACCCAGAACAGAAATGCCAACCCCGAGCCGCCGGCCCCCATGCCGCTGTACTCGGCGCTCTCCCCCTGACGCGCCCCCAGGGCATCCGCCAGCCAGATCCCCAGTGCCCCGAACACCACGCCCACGCCCAGGGTGTAAATCACCCGCCACACGGTCGAGATAGAGAACGTCGAGAACGCGATATTGAGCAGGAACAAGGCATTGATGAAGAAGAAGGACGCATGTACGAGCGGCGCCAGCGCGATGAAAAAGATGCGCAACGGCAGATAGCGACACCACCAGCCCAGAAAGAACAGTGAAATGCCCACCCCCTGACGCAAGTGGATGATGTTATTCTTCAATACCTGCGGCATGAGGATGAACAGGATCAAAAAGAACGCATACTTGGGATAGCTGCGCAGCACCAGAAACGAAATGATGAAAGACGAGAAGAAGATGATCACGCGCAGAGTATCCTCAGGCGTGAAATGCTTCGAGGCCCAGATATTGAACAGCAGCCAGACCGGCTCGTTGGTCAGGATCGTCTTGAGACTGCTGGCCGCGTACATGACGAAAATTTCGTCGGAATGCTGGGCATAGATGAGATAGTTCGCCCGGTCGATATAGCCGTCGATATCCAGCCCCATCAGAAACCAGGCATAAAGTCCGGCCAGCACCAGGCACATCACCTTGTAACCAAACGAGCCTTCAGTAGGTATCAGTAGTTTCATCACTCGCCTCGATAACGTCGCGCTCGGCGCGCTTGATGTCAGATGCTCTGGCGTTGCATCACGTGTAGATAGGCACTCAATGCCTGCCCGAGATCGAAATGCTGGGCACGCTGGATGACATCGGGGCGACGCGCCCGCTCACCGTCCAGTTCCTCGCGCATTGCCGTGCACAGCGCCTCGACATCGGCCACCGGTACCAGCCGGCCCCAGGCGCCGTTTTCCAGAATCTCCGCCGGTCCGCTGGGACAATCGGTGCTGATCACCGGCGTCCCACAGGCCATGGCCTCGGCCAGCACGTTGCCGAAGCCCTCCCAGGCGGACGACAGCACGAACAGCGCGGCCTGGCGCATCCAGGCGTAGGGGTTGTCGACGAAGCCCGGAAAGGCAATGACATCCGCCAGCCCCAGTCGCGCGGCCATCGCCTCCAGTGTGCCGCGCAACTCGCCCTCGCCGAGGATCACCAGCCGCGCATCGCGATGCGCGCGCAAGGCGGCGAAGGCTTGGATCAAGGTGGGATAGTCCTTCTGGGCGGTCAGTCGCCCCACGGCGAGAATCACCGGCGGCTCGCCCGGTGCGAGCCAAGGATGCGCCAGCGGCAGGGTGCTCAACTCGCGCAGGCGCTCGGTCACTGCCGGGTTGTAGATGACATCGATCCGCTCGCGGGGGATCGCCAGCGTGCGTGCCAGTTCCTCGGCCACGCCGTTGGAAACCGCCACGATACCGCTCGCCCAGGGATAGCTTTGTCGCATCAGCCGTGGAATCAGCCACGACCGATTGGCGGGCTCGGAGCCCATGTCGCGCGTCACGTTATTGTGCTCGGAGACCACCACCCGCGTGCCCACGCCCGCCAGCCGGTTGGCCCACAGCGCGACCACATTGGCGTAGTTGAGAGCCGACAACAGGACCGGCGGGCGCTCGCGGCGCAGGTAACGCACCAGCGCGGGCACGCTGTAGAGCACACGCGGGGCGTGCAGATCGACCAGACGCACCGCCGGCGAGACGCGGTTCACGTAGGCGCCGGTGGCATGCGCCACCACCAGGTCCACCCGCCAGCCTTGCGCGGCAAGCCCGTTGGCCAGCGTCACCATCACGATCTCGGCCCCGCCGCCTTCCAGAGATGGCAGAAACAGCGCGATCGCCACGTCGCCCGGCGTCTCGTCCCCACGGGCACCCGCGCGACGCGCGAGCCGTTGCTGCAGCAGACTAACCAAGGTGTTGCTTCCGAGAGATGGGCATGGGAACGCGCAACGCGCGAAGATAGCCGCGCAGCGCCTGATGCAGATCGAAGCTTCGTGCGCGGTGGCGCACGTCGGGATGCGTCTCGTCATCGAGCGTCGCGGCAATGGCCCGGGCCAACGCCGAGGCATCACCCACCGGCACCAGGCGGCCCCACTTGCCGTTCTCGAGAATCTCCGCCGAGCCGCTGGGACAATCGGTGCTCACTACCGGTGTCCCGCAGGCCATGGCCTCGGCCAGCACGTTGCAGAATCCCTCCCAGGCCGACGACAGCACGAACAGCGAGGCCTGGCGCATCCACGGATAAGGGTTGTCGACGAAGCCGGGCAAGGCCACATCCTCGGCAATCCCCAGTTCTTCGATACGGGCCTCGAGCGTGGCGCGCAGTTCACCCTCGCCAAGAATCACCAGCCGGGCGCGGTGCGTTCGACGCACCCTCGCGAAGGCCTCGACCAGAGTGGCGAAATCCTTCTGGACGGTCAGCCGCCCCGCCGCGACGATCACCGGCGGCTCGCCCTCGGCCAGCCAGGGATGCACGACCGGCGCCTCGGACAATCGAGGCAGGTTGGAGTTGATCGGGTTGTAGACCACATCGATGCGCTCCCGGGGCAGACGCGCCGTCTGGGCAAGATCATCCGCCACCCCGCCGGAGACCGCGACGATGGCATCCGCCGTGGGATAGCTCAGACGCATCAGCCACGGCACCACCCGTTCGAACCGGTCGCTCGACAGATCGCGCGACAGTGTATTGCGCTCCGAGACCACCAGCCGTGTGCGGGTGCGCGCCAGCTTGCGCGCCCAGAGCGCGATGATGTTGGCGTGGTTGAGCGCCGACAATAAGGCGTGAGGACGCTCGCGACGCAGATAACGCACCAGCGCCGGCAGGCTGAACAGCACACGCGAGGCACCGAGTTCCACCAGACGCACGCGCGGCGAGACATCCTCCAGGTACGCCCCCTCGGCGGCGACCACGACGAGGTCCACCGGCACGCCGCGCGCGGCGAACCCGTTGGCGAGCGTCACCATCACGCGTTCCGCGCCGCCGCCCGCCAGCGAAGGCAAGAACACTGCAATACGCTTGTCGTCATCTTTCATTTGGCCGTCCGTCGCTTGGCGAAAACGCGATCGCGCACGTTCGCCACGTTCATCGAAAATGCGCTAACGGTATAAACCGTCGCTCCCCACAGGACCTGTTCCATCAGGGCCAAGGCACCACTCGCCTCGCGCAGCGGCCACAGGCAGGCCACCATGATGGCGCCGCTCAGCAGCACCTTGAGGTTGTCGCGCGTGATCAGCGAGATCGCGAACAGCCGTCGTCCCAGCAACACGCTCAACGCCAGCGCCACGCCGTACGCGATCACCGTGGCGTAGGCCGCTCCCACCAGGCCGAACGCCGGGATCAGCAGCAGGTTGAGCGCCACGTTGACCAGCGCCGCCCCGCCGTTGATCCACACCTGATAGAAGGTCTTCTCGCTCAACTGGAACGCCAGATCAAAATGGAAGGCGCGAATGCAGCACATGAAGATCGCCAGGGCGACCCACGGCACCAGCTGCGTGGCCCCGGCATGGAACGCCTCGCCCAGCATCAGGGCGACGATCTGCGGCGCCAGCACGATGAAACCGAGCGTCACCGGAATCGCGATCAGCAGCAGCAGGCTGCCGTTGCGATCGAGCTGTTCGTGGGCGGCCTCGCGACCATGCTGCTCGAACGCGCGCACCACCAGCGGATACGCCGCCAGGTTCACCGTCACCAGCAAGAGATTGATGACATGCGCAACCAGGTCATAGCCGGCGGTGTAGATCCCTACCGCTTCGTTGTTCAGCAACGCCGCGAGCAGAAAGCGATCCGAGCTGGAGACCACGAATTCCAGCGCGAAGGTCGCGGTCAGCGGCAGCCCGTAGACCAGCAGCGGCTTCAAGTCCGGCATCAGCGTCAGCGATGGGCGCGCTCCCCGCCACAGCGACGCTCCCAGCGTCACCACGGCGACGAGCATGCCCACCAGCATCGCTACCAAAGGCCCGAAGGCGCCGAAGCCCCAGGTGATCAACAACACGCCCAGGCCCAGCGCGATGATCGCCCGCACGCCCGCCATCAGGCCGTAGCGCAACGGGTTGAGCTGACTGCGCATCAGTTCGAGACTGAGTTCGAAGCCGGCCTGCACCCACACCAGCGGTACCGCGATGAACACCAGCGAACGCAGCGCGGGATCGCTCACCGTCAGCAACACGCCTACACCCGCCACACCGGTGAGCAACGCCACGCTGGTATAGGCCAGCAGCAAGGTACTCAACAGGCGCTGCGGCGCTTCCAGATGTGCCGGAAAGAAGCGCAGCAGCGACAGCCGGATCCACTGAAAACACACCACATTGACCAACCCCACCCACACCACGACCAGGGCGTAGATCCCGTAGTCGCTGGGGGACAGCAGCCGGGTGTAGATCGCGATCGCCAGGAAATTCAGCAGCCCCGGCACACCCCGCGCCAAGCCGTAATAAGCGGTATAGCGAATCAGCAAGGTTGACTCCTCGAACGCGTCTCGCATGCCTCACGGCCCCCAAGGGCCGCTCGGCGGAACGCAAGGTCAGCATCAGGAAAGGATTAGCGGTAGGAATAGTTGTAGTAACCATAGGTGTACGCCGTGGCCGCCTTGCGCTCCAGGCCGTTGAGGATCGCGCCCTTGACGCGTACCCCGCCGGTATCCAGCCGCCGCATCGCCAGCTCGATTTCCTTGGGCGGATTGAGCTGGAAGCGTGCCACCATCAGCGTCGTGCCCACGCGCTTGCCGATGACCGTGGCATCCGTCACCGCCAGCACCGGCGGCGAATCGACGATCACCAGGTCATAGCGCTCGCTGGCCTTGGCCAGGAGCTCGGTGAAGCGCTCTGAGGCCAGCAGTTCCGAGGCATTCGGCGGTACCACCCCGCGCGCCAGGTACTCGAGTCCCTCGATGCTTTCCACCGGGCGCACCATTTCTTCCAGCGTATGGCGGCCGGCGAGAATCTCGCTCAGGCCATCCTCGGAGGGGCCCTTGAAGATCTTGTGCATCTGGCCCTTGCGCATGTCGCCGTCGATCACCAGCACGCGCTGGCCGTTCTGGGCGCATACCGCCGCCAGGTTGGCGGTGATGAAGCTCTTGCCCACCGCCGGACTGGGGCCGGTGATCATCAAGCGGTTGTCCGTGCTGTCCAGCATCGCGAAGTGCAGGCTGGTACGCAGGCTGCGCAGCGCCTCGATGGAGACATCCAGCGGACGATGCCAGGCCAAAAGCCCCGCCGGCACGCTCTGCGAGCGCCCGCCGCGACGAATGCGGCGGCTGAGCCGGTTCTGATCGTCGGACTTGGGCACGATGGCGTAGACCGGCAAGCCCAGTTGTTCGAGCTGGTCGGGGCTTTCCAGACCGCGGTTGAACATCGCGCGCAGCATCACCACTGCCACTGCGAAGGCCGCGCCCAGTATGGTCGCCAGGGCGATGATCATGATCTTGTTGGGCGAGACCGGACGCGGGAACGACTCGGAGTCGTCCAGCACCCGAACGTTGCCCACCGTGCTGGCCTCGGCGATCTGCATTTCCTGCACCTTGTTGCGCAGCTGCACGTAGATCGCCTGATTGACCGAAACATCGCGCTGCATGCGCAGCACTTCCTGCTGGGTTTCCGGCATGCCGTTGATGCGCTCTTCCAACGTGTTGAGCTCCCTCTTGAGCTGTGCCTTCTTCTCCAGCAGGGCCGCGTAGGTCGGGTGGCTGGGCGTGAAGCGCCGCGAGATCTCGGCCTCGGAGAATTCGAGCTCGTTGAGCTGGCTTTCCAGGTTGACCACGCGGTCGAGCACCGACTTGGTCTCCATGGAAATATCCACGCTGTCGTGCTCGGAGCGGTAGGCATTGAGCTGCTGCTCGGCCCCGGCGAGTTCGCCACGCACCTCCGGCACCTGCTTGCTCAAGAATTCCAGGCTCTTGCGCGCCTCCTCGGACTGACGCTGAATGTTCTGGGTGACGTAGATATCGCCGATGGTGGCCAGCACCCGCTCGGCCAGAGCCGGCGATGGATCGGTCAGGCTCCAGGAGATGATGCCCGTGCCATTGCCTTGCTCGGCGACGCCGAAGTTGTCGCGCAATTGGTCGACAGCCACCACGCGCTGGGCGTGGGTCAACTTGAAGGTCGCACCCGGTGCCGCCGCGATCGACTCGACTTCAACGCCTACCGCACCACCGAGGAAACTCGCTTCCTCGCCGACGCTGCCCTCGCCCAGGCGTTCGCCCCGGTAATGCAAGGCATAGCGGGTCTCGTCGAGCACTTCGAGAGTGAAGGTCTTGCCCAGATACTCACCGGCCACCGGCATGCCGGCGAGTTCGATATGGTCGTCGCCCCAGGCGTAGCCCCAGTCCTGGGCGAACGCGGGTGCGGCGATCTGGTGGCGCTGCAGGAACCCGCCGATGACCGGCACGCGCACCGGCTCGACGCGGATGTCGAGGTTGAGCAGATCCACCGCGCGGCCCAGCACCATGCGCGATTTCATGATTTCCATTTCCGCGCGCGAGGGCGGCAACTGCGGCATCATGGCGGACGCCGTGGCATCCGCGAGTGGATTCTTGGGGGTCTTGGTTTCCACCTGGACCAGTGAGTCGGCCCGAAAGATAGGCGTCGCGAAGAAGGCATACGCCGCCCCCACGAGTGCGAACAGCACGATCAGACTGATTACCAGTCCCTTGGCGTCGAACAACAGGCCCAGGATGCGTCCCAGCTCCATGTCGTTGTCGGTCTTGCTGGTTTGTGGGGCAGGTACATTGAGATTCATAGAATTCCCACTCCATGAGAATGTGGGTATCGAGGGCCGCCCCCGGCGCCTGGCGGCGGACGGCGGCGGCCTCGAGACAATGACGGCTTACTAGTTATCGTCGATGTCCTGAATGTCACGCGTGGCCTGCGTCAGCTGGTAGATCGCCGTCACGCTGGGCAGGATCTGGCTGATGACGCGGTTCCAGCGGGCAATCGGCGCGGCGGTGACATACACCACATCGGTGGGCTGCAGAATGAATTCCGACCCCAGCACGAAGGAGATCGCGTTCTTGGCGTTGAGCTGGTAGACGGTGGCGAAGGTGTCGCTTTCGACATCGTGATTGCGGCGAATCACGAAGATCCCCGAGGCATCGGCGCTGTTCTCGTTGATGCCGCCGGCCTGGGCTAAGGCGTTGGTCAACGACAGACGCTCGTTCGGCATCGGTACCGCGGTCGGCGTATTGACCTCGCCCATCACGTAGACCTGCTGGTTGCCGACCACCGGCACATGCAGCACGTCGCCATCCTGGAGCAACAGGTTCTGTTCGAGATTGCCGTTGACCAGCATGTCGTACACCGACAGGTGGATCTCCTGGCCGTCACGCGTGAGCACGACGTCATGCCAGTCGCCGCCCTGGGTCAGCCCCCCCACGTTGCTCAAGGCATCCAGCACGGTGAGCGGAATGTTGGTGATCGGCTGGGCACCGGCACGTTCGACCTGGCCGGTGACGTACGCCTTCTGCGCATTGAAGGCGGCGACCTTCACGTCCACCTGAGGCTGAGCGATGTAGCCTTCGAGGCGGCGCTGAATCTCGCTGCGGACATCGCGCACGGTGCGTCCAGCGACATCCACCGTACCGATGTAGGGATAGAAGATGGTGCCGTCCGAGTGCACCACGTTGCCCGACTCTTCCGCACTGCGTTCGCTACCGGCGGGAATCGTCAGTTCGGGATGGTCATACACGACGACCGCCAGCACGTCCCCGCGCCCGATCATGTAGTCGTAATCGAGATCCTCCATCTGCGGCTCGGCATTCTCGGCATACTCGAACAGCGACTCGCGCAGCTCATCCCCGCTCGCCGCCATCGTCTTGACCAGGCTCGGCGTGATCGGCTTGACCTCGATGTTCTCGGAAAGGTCCTCCCCCTGCGTGTCATAATCGATATGCCCACCGGGTGCGAACGCACAGCCCGAGAGCGCCACCATGAAAGAAAGCCCCAGCAGTGGCTTTCTCCATCCCGAACGAGACTCGTTGCGGCGTAAAGTCATGCCGTTTCCCTCACTCAATGTGATCAGATAATTGTTTTGGCCACGCTACCGCCCTGGAGCGACACCGAATCTCCTGGGCCATAACCGTCAATTGTCGAAACGTCTTTCGTTGTAAAACGCATTCCCTTGAATACGTTATTGCAGGAAAAACGCTCATCCTTTCAAAACGCTTTTCGAAAAACGCTTCTTTCGAAACGCTTGTTGCCAAAACCCTTACTGCCGAAACGCTTCTCGTCGTAAAAACATCTTTTCGAAACGTTCCAGCACGGCGAGCTCTCGAAATCCATCAAGACTCACCGCGAGAAACTCACGCTGCATTTGCGGTCTTTACCTATTTGGAAGAGGCATTTCCCGGAAAGCGATTGCGTGTTTCCTGAAATTCATTCTATGCACTGTGTAACTTTGTATAGTCTGAATTTACACACTGCTTACATTGGTTTTTACTCGTCGCTCAGTCCCGCCTTTGACTGATCGCTTTAACCTTTCGAGGGGTGAGAAAACTCATGCTTATCGTCCCTACGGTTTCAAGGTTTCGTTATAACGAACTGTCGCTACGGCCATACCGATGCGCGACGACGAGAAAAAAGAGAAACGCAAGCACGCCCCCGTCGGAAAACGGAGGCGGCGCCCCCACCGAGCGCGCCGAGCGTTCGCTCAGCGAGCGCCGAAACCGGTGCCGATCGTCTTCAAGGTGCGGAACACGATCAGCAGGTCGAGCCATAGCGAGAAATGCTTGATGTAGTAGAAGTCGTACTGCAGCTTCACGGTCATGCCATCGACCTCGGCGGCATAGCCCTGCTCCACCTGCGCCCAGCCCGAGATCCCGGGCTTGACGACATGGCGATAACTGAAGAATGGGACGTCCTTCTCGTACCACATGGAGAGGTCCATGGACTCCGGGCGCGGGCCGATGAAACTCATGTCGCCCTTGAGCACGTTGAGCAGTTGCGGTAGCTCGTCCAGGCGGTACTTGCGGATCACCCTCCCCACCGGCGTGATGCGCGGGTCGTCGTCGCCGGAGGTGAAGCCCTTGCCGCGCTGGTCGCTGTACATGCTGCGGAACTTGTAGATGCGAAACGGCCGGCCGCGATGGCCCATTCGCCACTGCACGAACAACGCCGGCCCCGGGCTGTCGCGGCGAATCGCCCACGCCGTGGCGAGCATGATCGGTGCCAATAGCGGCAGTAGCAGCAGTGCACCGGCCAGATCCATGCCTCGCTTGAGCAGGCTGTACAGCGGCGACGGCGTCAACGCGGTGAACTCGGTCTCCGCCAGATGATCGAGGTGCACGCGCCCGGTATGCGACTCGTCGAGCTGCTTGATCTGATAGACGGGAATGCCATGCAAGGTGCACTTGGTGAGAAAACGTGCCCACTGGGCATTCTGGGCCGACACCGAGCTCGCGTTATCGCGCTGGCGCAACTCGTCGGCGGGCTGCAGCACCTCGCCCGGCAACGGCGAGAAGCTATGCAGATCCGCCACCACGCCGTCCACGCGCAGGCCATTCAGGTTGGGGGATGACAGCAGGGTGAGATCGACGCCTTCCGCCTGGCTCAGGCGCTTGGCCTCGCCCACCGGGACCACCGCCAGCAAGGGTCGTTGAAAGCGCCGCAACCAGGCATACCCGGCGAAGAACCACAGCACGCTGACCGCATAACCGCCCAGGAAGACCGGTACCTGATACGCATAGGCATTCATCAGCACGGCCAGCACCAGGGCGTAGACCACCGTCACCACCGGCAGCACGTACACCGAGGCCTGCGTGCCGGGAAATCGGGTCAAGCGCTGCAACACGAACAGCGATACCGCGAAGGCCACCGCGATGGCCCAGAGCGTCGTTTCCAGGGCAGGCGGCATCGCCCGCCAGAAGCCCACGCCATGCGTCACCAGTGCCGGGACCGCCAATACCACGGGCAGACCGATCAGCCACTGACACGGCATGCCCATCAGGCATTGCTCGTACCACCGCGAATGTCGACGTTCGTAAAACGCCTCGGGCGCTTCCCGAGACGTCAATAACGACTCGCTGCCCACCCACGCGGAACGATCCAGCTGGTCGAACACTTTATGCTTGTCGAACATATCTGACGCCACCTTTCGATGACCCCGAGACGCCATGAAAAGAGGCGCTAGAGAGTCGGGTATTTGCCAGACAAGCTACAAAGTGTCTCTCCGTGTATCCAGACGGTTTTCATCACTAACGGTGAAGGATTATTTTGACTTTTACAGTGATGAAAGCGCATTAAAACGGCCAGTCACACAAAAGCATCAGCGCGCCACATCAATACAATAACTCAATTCATGGAGACTCATGACCAGCTAACTCATGACACCATTTAGACGCAAACTCATTCGAAACCATGGGGATTTTCAACTTATGAATCGGACAGGCGTTATATAGGATAACGGTGATTTGGAAGGGAAACGCAACGTGGAAAGGAAAACGACGAAGGAAACACCATGGATGCCAGGCGGCGAAAGCTGTTAGTGAATCTTTTGCAGGGCGGTGCCTTTCTGGGCGTGGCCGGCGTCTTGCCCGGCCATGCCGACGGCCAGCGTGCGTCTCAGCGGGGCATGTCATCCGAGGAAGCGACACGCCAGGAAGGCAAGCACGACGATGCGGCGTCCGGCTACAATGCCCCGCCGATTCAGGTGGATTCCATCGACGCCATGCAGCGCCTGGAAACGGCACGGCTCGCCGACGGCCAGCGCGTCGAGGTGACCGGTTATTACCTGACGACGCAGGGGCTGGGGGGAGGCAGTTTCCAGTGGGCGGCCCATTCGCGGCAGCCGGCAGACGGCGGGCTGAGCATCGCCGCCGACGGCGCCTCGGACGAGGCCGAGGGACGCTTCGTCAGACGGGTCGGCTCGACCCTGACCCCCGCCATGTTCGGCGCCATGGGCGACGGTAGCGACCAGTACCCCGCCCTGGCACGGCTGGCCAAGGCCGCCACCGACCGCCGCCTGGCGGTCACCTTTCCCGCCGGGGATTACGCCACCTCCGGTACCGGGCTGGCCTTCAGCGGCATCGCCGTCAGCGGCGCTGGCCCCGCGCACACCACGCTGCGCTACACCGGGCATGAGCTGGGTAGCCTGGTGGAGATCCACGATGGCGCCTCGATCGAAGGCATGACCCTGGATGGCAATGTCAGCGCCGATCCCGGCACCTGGACACCACGCAACTACGATGCCTTCACCGGCTGCCTGCCGCTGGACCTGCGCGGCCGCGACGTCGCCGCGCGCGACATCGTCTGCCGCCGCTCGCCGGTGGCCTGCCTGCGCGTGGAAGCGCGCGGCTTCAAGCTCGAGAACGTGCGCACAGAACACGCCCGGGGCAACTTCGGCGATGGTATCTTCATCGTCGACTCGCACGACGGCCTCGTCGAGCGCTGCGAGGCCCGCGACTTCACTCGCATCGGCTTCGTCACGGACACCTACGGCGAGAGTCCCGCCTTCATGCTCAGCGAGCGCATCGACTTCATCGACTGCCTCGCCGAGCACGGCCACCACGCCAGCGTCGACTACGGCGATGCCGAGTACAACGCCGGTTACTGGGCGGAGAACAGCCACCAGGTCACCTTCAGCCGCTGCCGCTCACGCAATACGACGCATCACGGTTTCGTGGCCACCACCGGCCGCGAGCCGACCCTGGGCAGCGGGCACTTCACCCTGCGCGACTGCCTCGCCGAGGATACCGAAGTCGGCTACCTGCTTAGCGACCTGCACGACGTGCCCGTACGTCACACGGTCACGCATTGCCAGGCACGCGGGGTGAACAAGGGCTTCTGCATCGAGATGACTCTCGACGCCAGCCGCCTCGATGGCCAGCACCTGGGCACCCGCCTGCGCGGCGAGAAGGCCAGCGGCAGCAGCTACGCCCTGGAAGGCGCCGGCACCATCGAACTCGCCCGGCTCGAGGAAGTCTGGCAGACCTTCGACGCCACCCGGCAAGCGCATCTCGGCACCACCTACGCCTCGGTGGTCGCCGCCGGGGGCTTCAAGGGCCGTCTGCATCTGCGTCACTTCGCCCGGCAGGACACCACGCCCATCAGCATCAAACTCCTCGGGCAGTCGCACCTCTTGGCCTTCTCGCTGGCCGACAGCCATGCCGAACTGAGCCACGTGCCCGCCGAGAGCGTCGAACTGCACGACTGCCATATCGAGGCCGGCTGGATCAAAGCCTTCGACGCGCTGGAGGTCGCCCAATGCCGCCTGGGCGACGGCACGCCGCGTTTCGATCTGTTCGAGAGCACCCGCCGCCATCGTTATCACCAGTGCCGGTTCGACTTCACGCCCGGCGGCGGCCAGCTCTACCTGCACAACGTCGACAAGCAGAACGCGCGGCGCCTGGTGCGCTTCGAAGGCTGCCATTTCCGCAAGGATCTCGCCCGGCACGGCAGCATGATCACCCTCGACGCCGCCCCGGCGGTCTTCCACGTCGCCGAGAGCAATACCCTGACCTTCAGCGACTGCCGCTTCGACAACACCGGCGCACGCACCGACACCCCCGTGGTACATACCGACCAGCGCCCGCCCCAGGCCAGCCTGACCGGCCAGGACAACCGCAAGAACGCCACCATCGACGCCCTCGCCGCCTTCGCCCCCGCCACCGACTTCATGGCGGAAAGCTAGACCACCCCGGAACCGCAAACGGCCCCGACAGGGGCCGCTTTGCATGATCTGTTATTTAGAACGCTTTTCTTCTTTTATTCGAACACTACCCGCTTCGATACTCCAGATGACGGAGATGGACAGTCGGCCCTGGCGACCGTTCATCGTTTCCGGCATTGCAGTCGCTTTAAAACGCCTTTTATTACAACAACAGGACAACACCATGAAACTCTCCCTGCTCCTCGACTGGCGCTTGCACGTCCTGGTGGCGGTGGCCTCCCTGATCTCGGAAGCCATCGGCATCATCAAGATCCCTCTCGGCCCCGGCAGTTTGCTGCTGTTGCCGCTGTTCTACGCCTTCATCATCGGCCTGCTGATCAACCCTCACCTCTTTTCGGTGACCTCGAGGGTGGTACCGGTGAAGCTGAGCGAGGCGGCGGCGCCGATCATCCTGCTGTCGATCATGCCGTTCATCGCCCGGTTCGGCTCCACGATCGGCCCGGCCATCGAACAGATTCTCAGCGCAGGCCCCGCCCTGATCCTTCAGGAACTGGGGAACCTGGGCACCATGCTGATCGCCATGCCGTTCGCGGTGCTCGTTCTGAAGATGGGGCGCGAGGCCATCGGCGCGACCTATTCCATCGCACGCGAGCCCAACATCGCCATCATCTCCGACAAATACGGGCTCAAGGGCCCCGAGGGCATCGGGGTCATGGGCGTCTATGTCGTGGGCACCATGTTCGGCACCCTGTGGTTCGCCCTCATGGCCGGGTATCTGACGACGCTCGACATCTTCGATCCCCGCGCCCTGGCCATGGCCTGCGGCGTGGGCAGCGGCAGCATGGTAGCGGCCTGCTCGGGCGCCATCGCCGGGGCCTTGCCGGCCATGCGGGATGAGCTGCTGGCCTTCGCCGGCGCCAGCAACCTGCTGACCTACGCCACCGGCCTGTATATCTCGCTGTTCATCGCCCTGCCGCTGGCGGAGCGCATCTTCAAATGGTGTTCCGGCCGGCGCGTGGCGCAATCCGCGGGTGCCAAGGCAACGGTGGAGCCGGACCTTGCCACGCCCCCGAGCACGGAAGAGCGCCCCGAGCGCCATCTCGGCCAGACCGCCATCGTGATGGCCGTGGTATGCGCGGTGGCCTGGGTCAGCAACACCATCAACGGTGGCTCCCTCCTGGAAGCCTTGCCGGGCATGGTGATCCTGTATGCCATGACCATGCTGGGGCTGCTCATCACGCGCTTCGCGCCCTTCTACCTGCCCGGCGTGGCCTGGGTGTCGCTGGTCAGCATCGCCGTGACCCTGCCCTGGTTCCCGGGCAACGCCTGGATCGTGGCGCAGCTTCAATCCGTGAGTTTCCTGGCCATCGTGACCCCGGTACTCGCCTATGCCGGCCTGGCGCTCTCGCCCCGCGAGTTCACCATGTTCCGCCAGGTGGGCTGGAAGCTGATCATCGTGTCACTGCTGGTGTTCACGGGCACCTTCATTGGCTCGGCGGTCGTGGCCCAGGCGCTTTTGTAACGGCATGAAGGAAGACAAGGAGGCCCTTATGACGACCGTCACCCCCACATTGCTGCGCGAATGGCGCCACGAGTTTCATCGCCGGCCGGAGACCGCGTTCGAGGAACATCACACCAGCGCGCGCATCGTCGAGATTCTCGAGGACGCCGGTATCGAGAAGGTCACCGGCCTCGGCGGCGGCACCGGTGTCGTCGCCTGGGTGGACGGTCGACATGGCGGCGAGCGCGCCATCGGGCTGCGCGCCGATATCGACGCCCTGGACGTGCTCGAAGCCAACGACGTTCCTCATGCCTCGACGACGCCCGGCAAGATGCACGCCTGCGGGCACGACGGCCATACCACCATGCTGCTGGGCGCGGCCTGTGCCCTCGCCGAGGCGCCCGACTTTGCCGGCCGGGTGTACTTCATCTTCCAGCCGGCGGAAGAAAACGAAGGCGGCGGACGCGTCATGGTCGAGGAAGGCCTGTTCACGCGTTTCCCGATGGAAGCCGTCTACGGCGTGCACAACTGGCCGGGCCTGGCGGTCGGCGAAGCCGCCGTCCATGACACGGCGGTCATGGCGGCCTTCGATGTCTTCCGCGTGAAGCTCACGGGGCACGGCTGTCATGCCGCCATGCCACACCTGGGCAAGGATGTGGTACTGGCGGCCTGCCAACTGGTCAATCAGCTGCAGGGCATCGTCAGCCGGGAAACCCCGGCGCACCAGACCGCCGTGATGAGCGTGACCCAGTTCCATGCCGGGGATGCCTACAACGTCATGCCCGAAACCGTGGAGCTGTGCGGCACCGTGCGCTGTTTCGACCCCGAGCTGCGCGACCACCTCGAAACGCGTTTTCGGCAGGCGATCGCGGCCATGGCCACCTTCCATGGCCTGGAGGCCGACATCGACTACCAATCGCGCTACCCGGCCACCTTCAACACCCCCGCGCACGCCGCGCGCTGTGCGGAGGTGCTGGAGACGCTGCCGGACATTCACCGGGTGCATCGCGACCTGCCGCCCTCCATGGCATCGGAGGACTTCGCCTTCATGCTCCAGCAGCGCCCCGGCGCCTATATCTGGCTGGGCAACGGCGAGGACAGCGCGTCGCTGCACAACCCGCATTACGACTTCAACGATGCCCTGGCGCCCATCGGGGTGGCGTATTGGGCGGCGCTGGCGAGAACACTACTCGACAACGGTGAACGAGACGCGCCCTGACGAGGCGTCCATACCCAGCGAACACCACGTTTTTCCATGCCATTTGCCGTGACTCCCGAGGCATGGCCCGGCGCCCCGATGCCGGTTTTCGGCGCTGGCGGCGCGAACGACCACTATGCAAGCAACAACGACGCGAGCACCCCATTCGCAACAACGACAAACCTGGAGCTGGCATGAACAAAGTTGGCATGAACACAGATGACATGAACATCGTCGTGATCGGTTTAGGACAGATGGGCGGCAACATGGCGATGACCCTGCATGCCGCCGGTTTCACCGTCACGGGGACGGACGTCGCCGATGCGGCGCGGGACAACCTGGCGGCCCGCGGGCTTTCCGTCACGCGCCTGGACGCCCTGCCCGAGGCTGACGTCTACCTGCTCTCGCTGCCCACCTCGGCCCATGTCCGCGAGGTCATCGAAACCTCGCCCGGACTCCTGCAGCGGGCCCCGAAGGGCAGCGTCATCGTCGATACCTCGACCAGCGACCCGGCCGTCACCCGCGAGCTGGCCGGAAAGGTGGTCGAGGCTGGCCTCGAATGGCTCGACGCGCCGGTGAGCGGTGGCCCGGCGGGCGCGGCGTCCGGCGCCCTCGGCATGCTACTGGGCGGCGAGTCGGCCACCATCGAACGGCTCGCTCCCATGCTCGAGGCGATGTCGGCGCGCCATACCCACGTCGGCCCGGCGGGCAGTGGCCATGTGGTCAAGCTGGCCAACAATTATCTCTGCGCGGCCCACCTGCTCACCACGGCCGAGGCCGTGACCCTGGCGGCCCGCGCCGGCGTCGACCCGGCCGCCTGTCTGGCCGGGTTGAACAGCGGCTCCGGGCGCAGTGCCGTCAGCGAGGTCAACTTCCCCAAGTGGATTCTCTCCGACGCCTTCGACTCGGGATTCACCACCGGCCTGATGCGCAAGGACCTGCGCCTGGCACGCGATGCCGCCAGCAACATGGGGCTGCCGCTGGAACTGCTGGAACGGGTCGTGGCGCGCTGGCATGACGACTCCGCCGGCCTGCCCGACGCGGCCGACTTCAATCGCATCACCGACACCATCCTGGCCCAGGCACGGACAGATGCCCCCTTCCCGAATCAGGAGGAAACGCAATGAATGCCCTCAACACCACGGCCGTCGATCGCCTCACCAAGCTGCTGGCCACGCTGGGCATGCAGGCCGGCATGAATGTTGATACCCCCCTGAGCAACTGGGTCGGGGGGGAGCTCGCACCCGGCCAGGGCGAACGCATCGAACTGCTCGACCCCGTGACCGGATTGGCGCTGATCGAGTATCGCGATGCCGGCGCCGAGCGGGTGGCCAGCGCCGTGGAAGCGGCCACTCTCGCCCAGCAGGAATGGATGTCGCTGACGGCCAGCGAGCGTGGCCGCCGCATGACCACGGCGGCCTGGGCGCTACGCGGCCACGAAGAGACCCTCGCCCAGTTGGAAAGCGTGGTCGCGGGCAAGCCCATTCGCGACTGCCGGGGCGAGGTAAACAAGGTCCGCGAGATGTTCGAATACTATGCCGGCTGGTGTGACAAGCAGCACGGCGACGTGATTCCGGTTCCCACCTCACACCTCAACTATGTGCGTCATGTGCCCTATGGCGTGGTGGGTCAGATCACCCCGTGGAACGCCCCCATGTTCACCTGCGCCTGGCAACTGGCCCCGGCGATCGCCGCCGGCAACGGGGTCGTGCTCAAGCCCTCGGAAATGACGCCCTTCTCGTCGGTGGCCATCGCCATGCTGCTGGAGCGCAGCGGTTTGCCCAAGGGGCTGATCAACATCGTCAACGGCGTCGGCCCCACCACGGGCGCGGCACTCACCGGGCATGACGGCATCAGCAAGCTGGTGTTCGTCGGTTCCCCCGAAAGCGGCCGCCGCATCGCCCAGGCCGGCGCCGAGCGTCTGGTGCCCAGCGTGCTGGAGCTGGGCGGCAAGTCGGCCAACATCGTGTTCGACGACGCCCGGCTCGACGATGCCGTGGCCGGCGCGCAGGCCGCGATCTTCGCCGCCGCCGGGCAGAGTTGTGTCGCGGGATCGCGCCTGCTGGTGCAGCGCGAGGTGTTCGAGGTGGTCTGCGAGCGGCTGGCACGCGCCGCGAGCGAGATCCGCGTGGGGCTGCCCAGCGACGAGGCGACCCAGATGGGTCCGATACAGAACGCCAAGCAGTACCGGCACATCACCGCGATGATCGACACGGCCCGCCAGCACGGCGCGCGTCTCTTGTGTGGCGGCCAGCGCCCGGCGGATTTGCCGGCGGACGCCGAGGGCTATTTCCTGGCGCCCACGGTGCTGGCGGATGTCACCGAAGAGATGGCGATCGCCCGGGAGGAAGTGTTCGGCCCGGTGGTGGTGGTCATGCCGTTCGACAGCGAAGAAGACGCCGTGCGCCTGGCCAATGCCACGCGCTTCGGCCTGGCCGGCGCCGTCTGGACCCAGGACCCGGCACGCGCCCATCGCGTCGCCGCGCGCTTGCGGGCGGGCACGGTATGGATCAACAGCTACAAGGCGATCAATGTCATGTCGCCGTTCGGCGGCTTCGGCGACAGCGGCTTCGGGCGCTCCAGCGGCCTGGAAGGACTCAAGGAGTACACCGTTGCCCAGAGCGTCTGGGTGGAAACCGCCCCCACCGCCAGCGTCGCCATGGGCTATGGCAGTGGGGCATAGACGAGGTTGCTAATTTTTATCCCAGCCAGCGGCACTCCGAAGCCCCGGTCCGCCGGGGCGTGCTGTCGCCTGCGTTCACTCTGGTTCAGGACAGGCCTTACGTATAGCCTTCTCATACATGAGGGATATTTCCTCGAACTCACCTGTATTGAGTGGGTGTGACGGATCTTCCCAACTCTTCGGGTTCTCGGCCAACTCTTCGTTGGCGGCTACCAGTCGATCCACCGCACGGCCAAGATCCTCGGGCATGTCGGGGCGAACATCGAGAAGGGCTTGTTTAGCTTCTCTGAGTTTTTCATCCGAAATGTTCGAGGCGCCTAGTGGCCCGATGTAGTTCATCCAGTTGATGGAAACTGACAGACAGTCCCCAGGTCCCATCTGAGCACCCGCGGTGGTCACCCAGGCCAGAATGGGCACGGCTATCCACTTCCTCATGCACTTCCCTCCTATCGCTTGCCGCTAGTATAGAAAACCATAATTGACCCAAAGACAAATTTGACTCGCATGAAAGTTCATTGTGCAACGCCGTATGACCGAGCGCGTCCACTTTTCAACCCGAAACTAGCCTTGATTTGAACGCCCGCATCCAGCGCTCCAGGTGGCGCAACAGCTGCAGCCCCGCCTTCGGCATGCGCCGCCCCACCCGGGTGATGATGTGCGCATGCGCCTGGCGAAAGCGTTCGCAATCGACGGCACGCGCCACCAGCGCCCCGTCCTCCAGCTCCCGGGCGGCCGCGAAGGCCGGCAGCAGCGTGAGGGTGAGCTCCGACCTGGCCGCATGCAGCAGCACCGAAAGCGAGTTGGTCTGCATCGTGACGTGCTGCCCCAGCCCCGCCTCGCGAAAGCCCTCGTCGACCAGCTGACGCACTCCGTGGCCGGTGCGCCACAACGCCATGGGATGCTCGCTGAGCGTGGCGAGAGGCAGTTCGTTCTCGACAGCCGCCAGGGGATGCGAGGGCGACATCAACGCCACCAACGGCTGACGGCTGGAATGCCAGAAACGCAGTTGCGGATGCAGCCGCTCGTGGTACATCAAGCCGATATGGGCCTCGTCCTCGACCACCGCTTCGATGATGTCGCTGGTACTGCCGGTGTTCACATCCAGGCGCACCCCACGATAGCGCTCGGTAAAGGTGCGCAACGGCGTATCGAGCAGATCCCCGACGAAGCCTTCCCCGACCGTCAGCGAGAGATGACCGGTTTCCAGCCGCTGGTAGGCATCCAGCGTCTCGCTGAAACGATCGTCGAGTGCCGCGCGCTTGCGGCAGTAATCCAGCAACATCTCCCCCACCGGTGTCGGCACCACGCCTTGCCGCGAGCGCTCCAGCAGCGGCGCGCCCAGCGCCTCCTCGATCAAGGAAAGCTGACGACTGACCGCCGACGGCGCAATGTCCAGCCGCGCCGCCGCCTGACGCACCGAGCCCGCCTCGATCGTTACCTGGAAGTACACTAGCCGCTGGTGGGGGATATCCATTGCTCACAGCCCGATCGGTTGCCTGACGGAACGCAAACGACAGTATCTCAGTGTCAGGCATCGCCGTCACCGCCACGCTGGCACCGACGCCCGCCCCAGAAACGCAAACGGCCCCAGAAAGGGGCCGCCAGCTTTGACGTGTCATGCTCTGTTCACTACAAGATCACAACTTGCCTTCCCACGCCCGCGCCGCTTTCACCAACTGCGCATGCACGTGGGTATACGCCTCGACGCTCTTGCCGTAGGGGTCGCCGATCTCGGGGTTGTCGAGCCAGCGGCCGAACAGCATGGTCTTGCCCAGGGCGGCGGGCAGCATCTCGCCCACCGCGCGCCGCTGGCCTTCGGTCATGACCAGCACCATATCCGCCTCGCGGAGCATGACCTTGTCGAGCTGGCGTGCCACATGACGCGACAGGATATTCGCCACATCGCGCCCTTCCGCCTCCGCCAGTTCACGCGCGCGCGGCGAGACACCCTCGCCCTCGCGAGCGCCCAGCCCGGCCGTGGCAATCGACTTGCCGGGCATGCGCGCCTGCAACAACGCCGCCGCCACCGGGCTTCGGCAAATGTTCCCGGTGCACACCACTAGAATACGCTCGAACATGACAGACACACGCTCCCGCGACAGGATTCAATGCCCCATGATGCGGCTCCACGCCCCCGCCGGAAAGATGAAAAGTCTCGCCCATCAGGCATGGCCGCGCTCATGTCGCGACCGCAAACGAAAACGGCCAGCCCCGTCACCTCCGCAATCAGTTGTTCGTCCATCTCGGTGCGCGCGATCCCGCAGGTCTACCGCCGCTTGAAGACGTAATCATTGGTGGGGTCGAGTAATGCGGGATGCCTTGCGGAGTGCTCTTGTGAGAGGGCCTTCAGTCATGATTGTGTTAACGCAAGCGTCGCGCGATCACTGCGTGTCTTCTTCGCGCAGCCCTTCCACCTCGGCCACCGTCAGCCCCGTGGCCTCGGCGATCTGTTCATCACTGAGTACACCCAGCTTGATCAGGTTGCGGGCGGTCTTCTCGATGCCCCGTTGTTCGCCTTCCTGACGCCCTTCTTTACGCCCTTCTTGACGGCCTTCCTGACGGCCTTTCTCTTCCCACCGTTCAGGCCATTGCTTGATGCGTTCTGCCAGCATGTCGTGTACCTCGTGTAGATCCTGCAACTCGTTGAACTCGGGCAGTTCCATCCCCGGCGCCCGGTTGGGCAGCAGTACGCGGCGTATCCACACCACGAAGGCCCGTCGTAGCCCGGTTTGCTCGGGCGCCTTGAGCCACTCGACCAGCGTGCCCAGCACCTCCAGCATGTCTTGCTCGTCGCGATTGTGCTCCAATCGAAAGAGCGCAGCAGCCACGTTGCGCATGTGATCCGACCACTCAGGATCGCTGATGACCGCTCCTTCGTCGAGAAGCAGGTAGGCCAAGTTCGGCCGATAACGTTCGAGCCCTCCGGGTACCTGTTCGACCAGGTCCGCCACGTTTTGTGCCGCCGTCCAGCGCTTCTCCCCATTGTAGAGCACAATCGGCAACACTGGCGGTAGCTTGCCATTGGGGGTAAAGGCCTCCTGACGAATCAAGTCCTGATAGAGCAGCCCCAGGTAGGTCATGACTCGCACGGCCATGAATCTATCGACGCTCGACTGAAACTCGAGCAGCAAATAAACATAGAGCCAGTCGTCGCCCCAACGCACTCGCCAGATGACGTCGTCCTCGCGATCTCGCAGATCTTCGGTGATATAGGAGCCGCTGACCTTCTCCAGTGTCGAGAAGTCGAGTTGTTCCACCCAGGCTTCCTTGACGAACCCGGTCAATAGATCTCTCACCATCTCAGGGTGTGAGAACAGCAACTTATAGCTGTGGTCGTGAGGGTGGTGGGGGTGACTCGCCATACGTGCTCCTGTCCCAATGCTGGAAGCTTACCGCGTTGCGGGCACCTGGGACAGGGACTATCGCGAATAAATCCGCTACTACTAATGTATTTTCACTACCTGAGTGAGCGCCATGCCTCGCCGCGTTGATCAATGGTCGGTGAACGTGGCTACTAGCGCAACGCCCTATCGTGACGTTAGTGCGCTGCGGCGGGCTTTATGCAGCATTCCTCTAGAGAACGAACTTCAGGAGAGAACAGGCTTCAGGGAGCGGGCTTCGCCAGATCGCTGATCTTTTCGAGATCATAGCGCTGTGCGGTCTCGGCGGTGACCACGAAGCCGTTCTTGTCTTGCGCAGGGGCTGGCTCGAAGCCCACCAGGTCATGTTCGGGCAGCAATGCCGACAGGGGTTGCCCGCTCGTGTCGGCGAGCGTGTTCAGCCAGCCACCCAGACTGCCGGTGTATTCCGGGAACAGGTCGATCTCGCCACTTTCGAGCAGGGGAAGATAGGTGGCGCGGTTGCCGATTTCCTGCCGATGCCGGGTGGGATATCCCGCCTGGTCGAGCGCCTGGTGGTACATTTCCGCCAGGATGATGCTCTCGGCGAAGTTACCGGAGCCGACCACGATGGTGGGGCCCTCTTTTTCCGGCGCACTCTCCGCAGGCGCGGGCGCGCCGTGCTCCTTGAGCCACTCTCGGGCGATGGTCTCCGCGTCCACCCCGTCGAGCGCGAAGCGTCGATTCATCTCGGCCAGCTCCGGGGTCGTCAGGACGGCGCTGAGCGGATCGAGCACCTCGCCGAGCTCGGGGTAGGCGTCGCCGATGGACTGGTGGGCCACCGGAATGACGTTTTCCGCCGGCTGGGCGTTACGATCGTCCTCCAGCAGGACGAAGCGGTCAGTGGCGAGATACCCGTTGGTAGTGAAGAGCACGCCAATCTGGATGTCGCCGTTCAGAAGCGCCTCGCGCGTGCGCGGCCCCCCGGGGTCGGTGACCACGAAATCGGCGAAGTGCAAGCCATACTCTTCCTCGAGCGCGGGCAGGCAGTACGGCTCATGCGGGCACTCCTTGCCGGAGCCGAACACGAACTGGTTGGCGATGGTTTCCGGTCCGTGCTTGCTGGCCGACGCTTCCTGCTCGGCCTCATTGGCCGACACGGAAGGCGCTGCCAGAAGCAAAGCGGCCAGGGCCGTGCTGAACATCAGGGCGCTGCGCCCGGTCGGTAGCTGGTTGCTCAATTCGATCACCCCATCATATTGAAGTTGTGTGTCAGATTATCAGGCGTTGCCGAGGCGCCGAGCCCCATCGCCGGCATCGACGTTCGACACGCAATGAACACACACCCTATATAGCTATCACTGTCGTTACAAAATTCTGGGGGCGTACATCGCCGATGAACCGGGCCCGAGTGGCGTGTCGTAGAGGCAAGGCGTCGTGGCGATGAGGCAGATGGTGCTGGTCCGGAGCGCCGGCCGGGCCGGCGGAAAAATGGCAGGCGTCATACAAACCGGAGAAGCCGCCATGCTACCATCCGGCTTCATACCGACATCACCGGCCCGCCTCTCCTATGCCCCCCACCTCTCCTATGACCGATGTGCCGCTTGTCTCCGTTATCATCCCCATGCATGGCCGTTCCCATTTCATCGAAGCGGCACTGCGCAGCGTCATCGCTCAGACGCATCCCCGGGTCGAGACGATACTGGTCGACGACAACGGCGAAGGCTCCGCCAACCAATTGGCGACGCACGAGCAGGTCGCGCCCTTTCTGGGGCCCAGCATCCGCTACTCGGCGAACCCCGCCAATGTCGGCGTCTCCGCGACGCGCAACCGGGGCGTCGAGCTGGCTCGGGGCGAGTACGTCACCTTTCTGGACGATGACGATCTCTATTACGAGCACAAGGTCGCTCATCAGTTGCAGCACATGCTGGACCACAAGCTGGATATCAGCATCTGCTCCTTCGACCGGTTCGACACGGACGGCGAGACGCAACCACCAAGCGCCATCCAGCCGCCCCTGACGTGCGCCCAGGATGTACTCTTCGGCGACCCCTCGCCGCATGCGCCCACCATCATGATCGAACGGGCTTTCTTCCAGCGGATAGGCGGCTTCAACGAAGCGCTGGCCTACCGGGAAGACCTCATGCTGGTGACACGGGCACTCATTCACGGCGCCGCCATCGGCTCAATACCGCAGCCCCTCTTCCATTATCGAGTGCATGCCGGCTTCCAGCTCTCCAAGAAGCGGTTCGCGTGCGACGAGATCGACCGCATCTACGCGATCATCGACGAGGAAGAAGCCGAACTTCGGCGCCAATTGTCCCCGGCGGAGCGGAAACGGTTGCTGTCGGTGCGTCGCTACAAGCAGCTCGAGGTCCTGTTTAAGAACGGCTGCCGAATCTCCTTCCCGCTGCTCGCCGATACCGTGAAACACGCCCTGAAGACCGGGGACCGCAAGCGGCTATTGCGGGGCATCTCGAAGTACGTACGCGCGGCCCTGGGGCGCAACAAGCACACGACGCCGTGAAATCAAAAAAGCCCCGAACCGGGGCTTTTGGATAATGACCTGTTGGGACTCAAGGCAACGCATCGCGCCCTATCTAAAGCTCATGGCAGCGCCTCGTAGCGCTCGGCGATGGCGCGCGGCGAGAACCCCCGATAATGGCTCGGGTCGATACGTGGCGGTGCCGCGACGGCGCTGGCGATCTTCTCGGCCAGGGCGGCTTCGTCGTCGCAGGCCACCAGATAGTTCGCCAGTTCTCCCGTCAGGATATCCCGCGGCCCCGAGGGACAATCGGTACTCACCACCGGCGTACCGCAGATCAGCGACTCCGCGATCACGCGACCGAAGCCCTCGTAGTCGGAGGCCAGCACCAGCAGGTCGGCGTGACGAATGTACGGATAGGGGTTGGCCTTCTGGCCGAGGAACACCACGCGCGACTCGAGCCCCAGCTCACGGACCAGCGCCTGGGCGTTTTCCAGCTCCCCCTCGCCGACGAAGATCAGTTTCTGGGCGATACCGCTCGCCTTGTAGGCGCGCAGCAGGCGGTCATAGCGCTTCTGCCGCAGCCCCAGGCGCCCCACGCTGACGATATAGTCGCTCACCTCGACGTCCTGATGCATGCGACGCTCGATGTCGTCCGCGTCGATGATGTTGTGAATCACCTCGCCATGGGCCGGCGTCGCCCCGTAGGCATCCAGCGATGCCAGGATGCCGTGGGAAATGGCGATGACCCGCCGGCCGCCGTACAGCCTGCGGATCTTGCGTATCGCCCTGGCCCGCGAGCCGCGCTTGCCCAGTAAGGCTTCCGTGGGGTCGGTGCGAATGCACAGCCACGCCCGCGCCGCCAGCGAGGACTCGGTGACGACCCGATGCGCGTAATACAGGTTCGCGATGACGACATCGTACGTTCTCGTCTCGTCGCGCAACCAGGCATCGAGTTTCTCGGCGTGCAAGCGAAAGCGCCGCAGCTTTTGCCAGGCATTCGCATACTGGAAGGGAAGCGTCTTGACCGTCACGCCTTCGGGTATGTCATGCCATACCTTGTCGCTGAGTACGGCGATGGTGATCTCATGGCCGCGTCCCGCCAGTGCCTTGGCCAGGTTCAGGATGGAGATCGGTGCGCCGCCGCCACCCAGGTGGTCGGACACGAAAAGAAACGACGTGTGGTCACTGCTCACCGACCAGCCCCTTTGCCATGCCTTCCGTATTCCCATTCTGCGCACCGGGCATCATATGGATATGACTTTCGTCTCTCACCAACCCCTCCGTGCTCACTTCTTCGAGCTTGTTCAAACGTGGCTGCCAATTCGTGGTGATACCCAAGAAGTGCAAAAAATACGAGGATGGGCTGACGCAAGTATCCGGCTTGTTTCGCCTCATCCGGCCGCCCAGAAAAATGGAAGACCGCTTCCATGTGGCGTGCTGCGAGATGACATCCACCTTGTCTTCCTTGCAAACGAACTTTCTCGCCGTCGTCTTGAGCTCCGGAAAGCGGTAATAAAAATCTTTATGGGTGTAAGTCTCACATGCCGGCTTCACGAAAGGAACATTATAGCTATTGAAATAGACCACTCCCTTGCCAGCCAGCTCAGACGCAATCGCTTCTTTATTGGATATCAAGAGTTCGTCGATATCGAAATTATAAAGAACCCCACGCCTTGCAAAGCGAGTCAGACAGTGATTCAACGCCCCTGCCTGGGCGAATTTATTATGGGTCTTCCCCGGTGGCCCATACGGGAAATCCCAGTCCACGACATGCGCCCGCCCTTTCAAGGCCTCTTTCAGTTCGCCTCGGTTTCTGCTGCCATTGTCGTAGACGAACACATCATCGATATCGAAATTTTCTCTGTAATGATCCACCCACTCAGAGATCCACGGCACCTTGTTGTCCTTGGATATCGCAGCTATGACCTTCCTGCCTTGCTCTTCGCGTTGCCCGACACTCACCGACACCGAGAAGTCGCTAAACTGCAACTCGACAGTCCTGGCGCCATGCCCGGAATGACGCGAAGGCATTTTTGCCTTCAAAACCGACAGCTTGAGTTCCGGATGGTCACGCCATTTATAAGGAACCTTTTTACCATCGATAACCAGCTTCATCCCATCGAGGCGAGACGCAAGGTTAAGGAGCGGCGGCCCAAGGCCGACCAGGGCATCTTCGTTGGCTGGGTCCGTGAAGAGGTCATAAAAAACGGTTTTCTTATCAAAAAAATTTAATTCCTCTTCAGAAACACGATCTTTACCGTTCGGGGCTCTTTCTATATCAACCCCGTCAGGGATAGCGACCGGCTGAATCGTCACGCTCATCAAGAAACCCCAGCATTCCTATAAAAATCACATATTTCTCGTGCAGCCACGCGCCGAGCTCCTCGGCGTGCAGCTGGAAGCGTCGCAGCTTTTGCCAGGCGTTGATGTACTAGAAGGGAAACGCCTTGGCTGCCACGCCCTCATATGTCGTCAGCTCACTAAAGCCTAGCTGGCACATCTACCGGTCAGCGCCCTTCAATGGGTCATCTGCGGCGTCATGACATGCGCGTCATCATACACGAGGCCTTCCGCCGACTCTTCCTTGAACCGCTGCAGACCGGGCTCCTGCTTGTGGCTGATCCCCATGAAGTGCAGGAAGTATCCATCCTCCAACAGCAACTTCTCCGGCTTGTTGCGACGCAGCTTGTTCAGGAACGGCACGCGCCACCACGCCCAGGTGTTGTGGTAGGAGATCACATCGACGGCATCCGCCCGGCACACGAACTTGCGCGCAGTCTCCTTCACCTGCGGCGAGCGATAAAGGAAGTCAGCGTGCGTGAACCGCGCCTTGCCGGGGTTACGGTACGGCACGAGAAAGCTGTTGAAATAGATGACGCCCTTCTTCCGCAAACGCGCATCGATGGCCGCGCGATCCGCGATCAGCAACTCGTCGATATCGAAATTGAACAGCACACCGTGTTTGGCGAAACGGTGCAGGCAGTGATTGAGCGCCCCGACCTGGGCGAACATGTTCACCGTCTTGCGAGACGGGCCGAAGGGGAAGTTCCAGCGAATGACATGGGCCTTGCCCGCCAGGGCCTGCTCAAGTTCGACGACGTTGTCGCTTCCGTTGTCGTAGATGTAGACATCCTCGACGCCGTAGCGGCTTTTGTAGAAGTCGACCCAGTACACTATCCACTCGATATCGTTGTTCTTCGAGATGGCAGCCAGCACACGCTTGCGCTCCGGTAAGTCGAGGGCTGTCAGCTTGAACGTCGGCGTGAAATCCGGAAACGCGAACTCGACATCGTACTCGTCGCTCTCGGGGATGGGCGCCTTCAGGATCGACAGCTTGTACTCGCCGTACTCGTGGAATTGAAACCGGGTGGCGGTGCCATTGACCCGAAGCACGAGCCGCTGCAAATAGCTTTCCAGGTTCAGTGCCGGCGGCCCCACGGCCACCAGGCAACCGGCCTGCTTGTCGACGAACACGTCGTAAAAGACGGTCCGAGAATCGAAAAAGGGCTTTTCGTCTTCTTCCAGGCTACTGCGAGGGCTCGAGAGCCGTTCCAGGGCCATGCCCTCGGGGAGAGTTATCGTATTGATCTGCATGTTTCGACTCGATATTCAGTAACCGGGAGTGTCATACACTCGCTCGCCAAGCTAAGACACCGTTGTTTCCGGAATACAATCGGCGAGGTTCTCCTTCACCATCGCCAGGGCATGCTTGCCACGCGCGCCTTGGGTCACGCGCTCCCACCACTGCCGATGCACGGCCTTGACCGCGACAGGCACGCTCGGCAGGCCCAGATGCTGCGCCATGGCCAGCCGATGCAGGCCGCGATTTATCTTGATCAGCGTGCCATCGCGGCTGACGGCGACGCCCAGCATGTCCTTGCCGCGGGTGGAGTCGAAGCCGCGCACGGCCATGTCGTCCATGAAACTCAGGTAGACGCGCAGGAAGGTCAGGATGCGGGTTTCGCTATCCAGCAGAATGCCTTGCTGATGCGACTTCCAGGGCTTGCCAGCCTTCAGGCGGGCTATATACGTGGCAAAGGCGTCGGACCGGGTGAGATCGTCACGGTGGGCCGCGAGATCCGCGATGAAACGCGCACGAGAGCCCTGGCGCAGATCGCCGCGCCGCAGGTCCCATTCGCCATCCCAGATGAAGGCCGAGGACGTAGGCCGCAGCTTATGCGGGTACCCCTTCCAGTTGGTGCCGCAAATCAACCGGCACGGGTCGACGTGCAGCACCAGCTCCTGCCCGAGCTGCCATTCCACGGCACGCCGTGGCAGCCCGATACGTTCCACCCAGGCAGCACCTGGCAACTCATGCCGCCACAACTGCATGAGCCCGCGTTCGACCGGCACGCCGAGCAGACTTTCCAGCCCCTCGCGGCCCAGCTTTTCCAGCCGGGCACGTTGCACGGGCCAGTACATGCGAGGGTCTTCCAGGGGCGCGAAGGCTGGGTCGCCGGCGGGGGCCCTGGGCAAGCGCCGTTTCATGGGTAGCAAGGGGCACATCACAAGCTCCCCTGCACCACCGAAAGATATGAACCATGTTCCATGCGTACGCCTCATTATCGTCATGCTTTATCAATAGTTAGCATGATAGCAATTAACGCATGAGGAGCGTAGTACTAACGTCTTATATAATGTCGGAAAAACGCTTACGTTGCATCGGGTTTATACATGAAGCGTGCGGCCACCGTTTCGGGCTTGAAGTCATCCAACCATGACTCCTGCACCGGGGGCGGTTCTCCCTCCAACGCGGCTTGCAGGCCGCGCGCCAGGCTTTCCTCGTCATGGGGGACGACACTGCCCTCGAGCCCGCCCTTGAGGATGCTGCGAATGCCGCCGGGGCAATCCACGCTCAGCACCGGCGTACCGCAGGCCAGCGCCTCGAACAGTACGATGCCCATGCCCTCGAAGCGTGAGCTGAGCACGAACAGCCGCGCGTGATGCATCCACGGGTACGGGTTCTGCCGCTGCCCCGCGAAGATCACCCGCTCGGCGATCCCCAGCTCCCCTGCCAAAGCCTCGAGGCGCTCGCGTTCCCGGCCGTCGCCGACCAGCACCAGCGGCAAGGTCACGCCCGAGCGCGCATAGGCGCGCAGCAGCAAGGCGTGATCCTTGGCGGGCACCAGGCGCGCCACGTTGACGATATAAGGCCCCGCCGGCAGATCCGGCTCGGGCGCTTGCATGGCTTCACGTATCGCCGGAATCGGACACGGATTGGGGATGACCCGCAGGCTAGCGGGTGTGCATTGCCAAAAGGACATCGCCTTTTTGACGCTTTCCGCCACACCCTGGGAGACCGCTACAAGCTCACGCCCCTGATACAGGCAGCGCGCGAACAAGCGCCGACGCCAACAAGGCCCCTCGGCATGGAAGATGTTTTCCAGCACATAGCAGGCCCGCTCATCGCGAAACGTCCACACGAGCTCGAAGGTGCCGATCCCTCGAAAGACGATGCGATCCACCCGACCGTAGCGACGCTCAAAGCGCTTGAGCCACAGACGAAATACCACGCCACCCATCAGCCCCGTGCCCAGAAACAGCGCCCGCTTGAGAATGGGATTCAGCAGCCAGCGCGCCACTAACTCCGCGAGCAGCCCGATGACGGTCAGCCGGGTCCAGCGGCTCAGCGCCAGTTGATGCTGACGTACCCCGCTGTGGGAAGAGGTCAACGGATCCTTCACCCGCCGGAGCGCCACCAGATGGCTCTCGTGCCCGGCCTCGGCAAAGGCATCGGCCAGATTGATCGCCACCCGTTCCATGCCCCCCATCTTCAGGGAACGCACGACCACCAATGTACGTATCATGTGCTCCACCGCGCCGGCCAGGCCAACACTCGCTGGCCGCTTTCCAGCTGCCAGCGCCAGATATGCGTGACCAGCCCGCCCACGATGAGGTTATGCACGTACACGCCCGTCCAGAACGAGTTGTAGGATTCGAACTGATTGACGATCATCCAGTACACGAAGAACGCCGCCCCGAACAGCGCCATGTCGTTCGGGATGACGCCCGCGCGCCACGCCAGCCAGGTGCCCCGGCCGATCCAGAACGCCAACGCCGCGATGACACCGAGCCCCAGCAAGCCATACGCCACCCAGACTTCCAGAAAGAAGTTGTGCAGATGGCCGAAGCGCTCCTTGATGTCGTCCGGCAACCAATCGGTATGGTCGATCACCAGGCCGCGCCCTTCACCGCCCCAACCGACCAGGGGGCGCTCGGCGATCCATTCGCCCGCGGCCACCCAGGTATGAATACGAATGCCGATGCTGCTATACGGTAGCTGTTGGAACTCACCATCTATCAACTTTTCTATCACATCAGATTCATACCCAACACGCTTGCTTAATGTGTCTTTAAATGTGTACAGGGCACCTAGGAAAACAACAGCTAAAACACACACAACGATGGTGACGGAACGCAACATACTCCGTGCCCCGTGAAATTTCACAAGCCACATGAGCCAGATAATAATTCCAAAAAAAGCAACGACAGATAGGGCAAGCCACACAGCACGGGTTTGCCCAATCATAACTCCAGCTAAGGAAATTAGCGTTAACACGCACCATACCAAAATTATCGGTAGCCGGCTTGGACCCAAACACATAAAAATTCGCCGAGCAAAAACGGTCAGCCCAACCAAACAAACGCCAAACAGCATGGCACCATGTTGTTTGTTGCGAATACCGAAGCCTACCCGCTGCCCATTGAAGCCAGCCAGCCACTCTTGGACCCCTCCTCCGTGAACGAATGCTGCTATGACATAACCAATCACACTAGCGCCCCAAAGCGCCAAGGTCCATCGAGTACTACCACCCAGCCACCAAGCCACCCCAATAAAAATAAACAGCTTGGCGAGTCGATCGACTTCCGGATTGCTTGATATCCAATCAGGATGATGAAAGTATCCTAGTAACCACGATAAGATCTGCACGCCAATCGCCGCGAGCAATAACCATAACGCCGCCGAGCCTTTAAGATCTTTTCCCCACACCAGCACGGCGATAAGACCGAATAGCGCCATAGCCGTGCCGGCTGGCTCGCCCACCTCTGGCCACAAGATGCGTAATGCGCCATACAGAGCCAACAGCAAAAGCCCTACGACGGCCACACCACGCGGGCAATACCTAGCAAAATCTCGTGTCATCATTCCTCATGTACCTTGCAAACAATCGTCAAAATCATAGGGCTTAGGAAAACAAAAGCCGCCGAGAGGATCACATCAGCGGCTTACGCAACACCTTAAACAATAAAAACTCAGACACTGCTTTTTAATCCGCACCACCATGTTAGAAAATTCATTCTCAAAGGCAAAAAAAAGCTAAACCATGCGCCCAGACAATTCAGGCTCAAAGACACTCCCCAGTCCTTACAAGACGCCTAAAAACTGCCTCAAACAACCAGACGCACAATCCCTAATAAGCATTCCGACCCACAAAACCTTTAAAAACAGTCAAAAAAATAATTTTTACATCCAGCCATAACGACCAATTGTCGATATACCATAAATCGTGCTTTACACGCTGTTCCATTTTTTCAAGAGTATCAGTCTCGCCACGAAAACCATTGACCTGAGCCCACCCGGTAATACCAGGTTTTACTTTGTGGCGTCTCATATAGGACTCCACTAATTCTTTGTAATGTTCGTTATGAGAAAGCGCATGAGGCCGTGGACCCACAATAGACATCCGCCCTTGCAACACATTGTAGAACTGTGGCAGCTCGTCCAAGGAGGTGCGCCGAAGAAAAGACCCTATAGGAGTCACGCGAGGATCAGACCTCGACGCTTGGGTAACTTGGCCTTGCTCTTCTTTGTGCATCCGCATAGAGCGAAACTTATAAACTTTAAATTTTTTTCCATTCGCGCCCGTTCTATACTGCTTAAACAATATGGGCCCTGGCGAAGTTACTTTAACTCCTACAGCGATAGCCAAACAAAACGGAAGAATCATGGCTGTTATTAGAAAGCCGAGAAGGAGGTCTTCCATACGTTTTAGCACACGCGCCATGCCACTCATAGGTGTAACACTTAGATCAACTGAAAGATGCCCCGCGACTTCACTCATGCGATGGTTCAACAACTGCATATCTGGGAAGTCCGGCAAAAAACGCACCTCTGCGGTATGATTGCGAAGCGCATAAAAAATATCTCGTACCGCACTCCCCATTTCCAGCGGAACTGATATCCAGACTTCGCGAGCTTGCGTTTCACTAACACGCCTAACTATCCGTTCTAGACATTGCTCATCAGGTAATCGGGGGAGACGCTCAAAACCGGCAATCGAATACCCTTCACCTGGAGAAGCACGCATACTCTTCGCTAGCTTCAATAGTTGCTGGCCAGGGCCAACGAGAAATACAGCGCGCCTAGCACGTCCTCTCAAGCGTGCCTGCCGCAACATAATTTGTGCCATTACTCGAGCACTACTAGCTAATAGATATGAGATCACTAACATGCCACCAACCCACAATCGTGAGTACCGCGCGGCGGCATCGGCGAAATAGATAATCGATGTAGCAACCACACCGACCAATCCCCAAACGAGTAATAGCCGCATCAACATGATGGCAATAGGCGTAATACGCCATTGTCTGTAAGCACCTAAAGCACTATTAAGCAAAATCACCAGAAGTGCAATTACAGCTATCGCTAACACATATCTTTCATGTAGCAAAAAATCGCCTAAACGAATTTTATATGCTAGCAAACCACCAGCAACCACAACAGCCAAATCGACTAGAGGAACTATTAGCTGAGCTGGGTAACGCTCACCTATTCCTCTATCACCAAGAGACATAAGGTGCCCCCATTAAGTTAAGACGCACGAGCTCTCACCTCTCCCTACTTGAATAACCCTAGGCTCTTCCATAATTATCATCAAAACGTACAATATCGTCTTCACCAAGATAAGTCCCAGACTGTATTTCAATCAGTTCAAGCGGAACAACTCCTGGATTTTCTAGTGCATGAACCTGTCCAACAGGAATAAACGTTGACTCATTTTCTGTTACTAAATAACTCTTTTCACCATTAGTGACTTTTGCTGTTCCAGAAACCACAACCCAATGCTCCGCGCGGTGGTAATGCATTTGAACGGACAGTTTAGCCCCCGGATTCACTGTAATACGCTTGACTTGATAACGCTGACCACGATCCACCGAGTCATAGACCCCCCACGGGCGGTAGACTTCACGATGATTCGATTGTTCAGTCCGCCCCGATTGCTTGAGTGCAGTGGCGATTTTTTTTACATCTTGCACTTTGTTTTTGTGTGCGACGAGGACAGCGTCCTTGGTTTCGACTATCACTAGATCATCTACCCCAAGTGTGGCTACAAGGCGGTGCTCGGCCTGTACCAGAGTTTTGGACGTCGCCTCCGCGAGCACATCACCATGCAGCACGTTACTGTTAGCATCCTTATCGCTTATATCCCACAAAGACGCCCAAGAACCAATGTCGCTCCATCCAGCATCTAGGCTAACCATAGCGGCGCTATCAGTTTTTTCCATGACAGCATAGTCGATAGAGTTCTCAGGGCAGCCCTTAAATGCTTCGCTTCCGACGCGCAGAAAGTCGAGATCTTGTTGTCCTTCATCAATAGCTCTTCGACATGCTCTGAGAATGTCCGGCGCATGAAGCTCTAACTCTTCAATATAACGACTAGCTCGGAACAAAAACATCCCACTATTCCAGAAAAAGTCCCCGCTTGCCAAATAGCTTTCAGCTGTCGAAGAGTCTGGCTTTTCTACAAAAGATGCAACTTTAAACCCCTGCTTTCCCAAAGCATTGCCCTGCTGGATGTAGCCATAGCCCGTTTCTGCATGTGTAGGGACAATACCGAAAGTAACCAATTTCCCCTCTCGGGCTAGCGACAAGGCAGATTCAATTGCCAAGTGGAAAGCATCTATCTTCTTAATATAATGATCCGCTGCCAACACCAACAGCAGAGGATCTTCTTTACGATCCAATTCTTTCAATGCTGCCAACGCAATTGCGGGAGCTGTATTCCGTCCCTCCGGCTCCAGTAGGATAGATGGTGTCTTGCCAATTTGACGTACTTGTTCAGCCGCCAAAAAACGGTGCTCCTCGTTACAGATTAAAACAGGATCTGCATCCGTGATCCCATCAACCCGCTTCAGGGTTTCCTGCAGCATAGAGTTATTATCAATCAATGGCATAAATTGCTTGGGATGCTGACTTCTTGATAATGGCCATAACCTTGATCCAGCACCACCTGCAAGTATTACGGGAACGATCATGCATCTTCCTTTTTTAAACTGGCAGAAATGTTAAAGGGGAGGTAAACAGGCTTATATAGCTTGCACTTTCTTTTCAATACCGCATTCACCAAATAAACAAATAGAAAAACAACTCTTAGAATAAAACGTGAATTGCTGTATTTTTTTATAGCATTCCATTGCCAAGAAACAGCTTTAAACTTATTTGATGAAGCTGACTTAGCAGCACGCGTAACCTTCACATGAGCATCCTCCACCAAAACCAAAGAATGCCCATTGCTAGAAAACTCAAGCCAAAGCTGATAATCTTCGTGGCCTGTTATATTAAACTCAAATCTTCCTGTCTTATACCTATCGATAACCACCCCTGGCAAAGAAACAGGACAAGTCTGTATAAGCTCAGAAAAACTTAGTGCTTTAGGGGGGGATGAACAGTTTATATATCTACCATTTTCATCATAATACTTTGTAGCCACATAGGTTAATGAAGCAAAATCATTATGAATTTTATCAATACTTTTTTTCAAATAACCTGATGGCCAAGCATCATCAGCATCTAAAAAAGCAACATATCTACCCTGACTTTTCTCCAACCCCAAGTTTCTAGAATAACCGGGGCCACAGTGCCCGCTCGTTGATATAACATTATAGGGGATTTCGAGCTTTCTAAGCTCTTTCACTAGAGAGTCTAAGCCTTCACCAAGCCCATCATCGATAACGAAAATCTCGACTTCTACTTCTTTTTGTATATCGATAGATTTCGCAATACTACCTGCCCACTTCCCCGCTTTATAAAAAGGGAGAATCACACTTACCAAGCCATCTTTATAGCTTAACACGTTAGACCTTCTCTAAAATCTTCTCTAATTTTTTAGACACCATCTCAGGAGATCTCTCTTTTTTAATATTTTCATAAGTTTCCATAACAGGTATTCCGCATATTTTTTCCATCGCCACTTCTTTATTAATGAAATCTATAAGACCTTGTACATCATCAAAAACAAATCCAGGGAAGCTCATCTCTAAAAAGAAATCATCTATCACATCACTCTTTGTAGCGAGTATGGGAATTCCATGCTTAACTGCATCTAGCAGAGCACCACTGGAAGCAAATTTATAGTGAGTGTCGTCGTAAATATAAACAAGAAAGTCTGCAGATCTAATTTCTTCTGCATACTCTTTTTCTGACACTAAGCTTCGATCAAGATCAGATTTAGTAACGTCTTCTTCTATAAGATAGCGCATCACATTTTTAGGCATGTTCCGGTACCCGCCCACATGCTTAAAAACCACCTCTCGGTTATTGACCATTTTGCAGATATTAAAAAACTCTTCCCCGCCGCGTTCAGGGCAAAGAGTACCTGGATAAGCAATAACAAGCTTTCTTTCATCCCTTACACTGCCTTTCTTTTTCTCCAGAGCCTTAAAAATATAAGGATGTTTTAGACACTCGATATTTTCAATCCCTCTAGAGCTTAATATTTTTTTTATCCTCTCTTCTAGCACTATAGACTTATAAAACCCACGCTGTGCAAGAAAAAGACTTATCTTCACCCAAGGCTTATGTGTAAACCAAGACTTAAAACCTTTTTTCTCAAGTGACGCCAGCTCACCATGCAAAGTAAGCAGCACCGCCCTTTTTGGAAATAACAGGGTAAATATTGGAAGGAGCCACTGAACATTAGAAAACATACCTCCAAAAAAAACTACATCTCCTTTATCAGAACTCCTGAACACTTTATAAACTGCAAGCACTTCATAAAAAAACTTCTTTATAAATGAGGTCTTACTCGCTCGATGCTTTATATCCAAGCTTGAGAAAGTGACCTCTCTTACCAATGGCGACTTTTCTATGCTTGCTATCTGCTCTTTATTTAAAAAGACAATTGTAGGGCGCCCTAGCTCATTCAATGTCGCAACCATTGCCTCATTAAAAGAAACATGACCTAAGCTAGGCTGGCCAGTATCAGCGTATAAAATCTTCATTTATTACTCCATATCGTTTCGTACGGTATATATAAGTCTGAATAGCCACTTATAAGCATGTAGAAATTCAATGGCAGGCCCGCAAATATAAATACGAGCAAAGACTGCCAATACAGGCTTCTCTTGCTTACTTTAGAGCGAACGATAGCGGTAGAAACAATCAAGGCTATTAATGGATAAACATATATGATAAGCCTTGTAAAAACATCGGAAACCAATGACCCGAGCAAAGAGAGCGAGATAATTAAATATACAAGAAAAAATATATCTTTTTGCCTGTCATAAAGAGAAGAGACTTTTCCAGAAAGAAATAAGATGGCGTACCAGTAAAAGCATTTCAGAAAATTCCTTATAAAATTACCTTCTTTACTAGCGTCTGATGCTTTTTCAGCTAAGTATACTCCATACTTTTGCTTTACAATGAGAGCCGCGCATACTAAAGCTATAGGTATAACAACGCCACTTAAGAAAATTTTTAAAACATTCTTTTGTGCTCTAAATACAGCTATACCTACTCCCATTAAAGAAACCAGCAATGCACCATAATGAAAGAGAGTCGCTACCAATGTAAATATTAAGAAGCCGGCATATTTTTTTTCTATGAAAAAAAGAAGCGATACCGATATAAAGACAGCTGAAACATTTTGTCTAACAAAAAACACATCATAAAAGTTGACGCTAAAAAGCAATAATACAAATAATGCTGTGCCAGGAACCCATCTAACTATCAACAGCTTGCCAAAAGCAACCATTGTAGAGATGAGAAACAAGAAAAAAGTAAAGCCGTTTCCCAAGGCGTTGGAGAAGTATGCTATAAAAGCATATGCTGGCTCCCACCATCCTTGTTGTGTGACAAAATCAAAATTATCCAGCTTTCCATAGAATCGATAATAACCATCCCAATCTGTCCCCACATCCCACCTTAGGAACGATGCCATGTAAAACAAAAAGCTAACCGCACAATAAAATAATACTGATACTCCCCTTGTGTTTTTGACACACAAGCTTAGCGCGGCAGACAACCATAAAAATGAGTAAGCTAAAAAATAAGTCATCTTATTTGGCTTATGAGCCCCATACACTCGTCATAGATACCTAACTTATCTGCTCTCTTTAGCACAGCCTCATCTTTTTCCATTCTACTTCCTCGACTAGAAAGACTGGTGTTTGAAAAATTCAAGGAATATCTCCTAAATTTTTCTATCTCTTTCGGGTCACCAGAGCAAAGCTTATCGTAAGACACGACGCTAAAGCCACTCTTCCCCTCACAGTTTCGCAACACAAATGTGTTAGCTTTTACCCATGAGAAGAGCACTTTGTCTTTAAACCCAAGCTTTATATTAAGAACTTTTTTGCTCTTCCCTGGAAGAGAGCTAGTAGAAGAGACGCTAGTTACGTACTCAAAGAATTGCTGCTGCTCAAAATGGTCAACAAGGCCAAGCGACAAAAATATTTTTTTTATAACATACGGTATATTGTTGTCACTTTTAAAAGCCAGCCCGTATATTGAATTAATAACATCATAAGGATGTCTTATTAGTTGTATTACATCATAACCACGATCACTAAAATATGGGGTAAAATAGTGCCAACGGTTCGTCTGCAATACGGGCCTCTTACTTTCTTCATATGCTTTCTCGCAAAGAAAATCTCCGTAGTCTCCCAACCCGAGATACGACCTCGGAAAACCCTCAGATAGATATGGGTGAACTTTGAAAAGGTCTTCTGAGAAGCCAGAGTACTCTTCCCAGAGCACCATACCATGGAGGCTATCGTTACCAGCCTCCTTACTCTTTTTTATTATATGTGAATGGCATGGCTCATAATAAACTGCTGCCCCAGGGTTTTCTTCTTTAATTATCTTCCAGATTATACTAGAGCCACTTCTAAAGTAACTGTTTATAATAACCGGCTTCATGCTATACGCCTAAAAATAGATTTTTAACTCTGAAAAGATATCGCTAATTCTTCTGTCTTCGCTAGTACTAATTACAGCCTCAGGCATATCAGGTACCTCGTAAGGACTGTTGATCCCCGTGAAGTCCTTGATCTTGCCTTGGCGGGCCTTCTCGTAGAGCCCTTTGGGATCGCGCTGTTCGCAGATCGCCAGCGGTGTGTCGACGTGCACCTCGATGAAGTCGCCCTCTGCGAACAGTTCGCGCGCGGCCGCCCGGTCGGAGCGGAACGGCGAGATGAAGGCGGTAATCACGATGATGCCGGCATCGGCGAACAGCTTGGCGATCTCCCCCACCCGGCGGATGTTCTCGGTACGGTCGGCTTCGCTCATGGCGAGGTCTTTGCACAGCCCGTGGCGAATGTTGTCACCGTCCAGCAGCATGGTGTGGTAGCCACGCCGGTTGAGTTCGACTTCCAGCGCGTTGGCCAGGGTGGATTTCCCCGAGCCGGAAAGCCCCGTGAACCAGATGCACTTGCCGGCATGCCCCTTGATATGCGCGCGCATCTCGGGCGTCACGCTGGAGCGGTTCCACACCACCTCGGCCTTGCTGTCGTGGGTGCGGTATTCGTAGGGCGGCTCGCTTTCCAGCATGCGGTGCACCATGCCCGCGCCGACGGTCACGTTGGTCATGCGGTCGATGACGATGAAGCTGCCGGTGCCCGGGCTCACGCGGTAGTCGTCCACCGGCAGCGTGCCCGCCACCTCGACGCGGCAGCGGCCGATGGCGTTGAGCGCCAGCCGTTCGGCGGCGTGGTGCTCGAGCGTGTTGACGTCGGTCTGGTAGTCGATCCGCGTGATCTTGCCCGCCAGGTCCCGCGTGGCGAGCTTGAGGTCGTACAGCCGGCCGGGCTCCAGCGCGGTGTCGTGCATCCATACGATGTCCGCCTCGAAGGCGTCGGCCAGCGGTACCTCGGCGTCCTCGGCGACCAGCCAGTCCCCCCGCGAGATGTCGATCTCGTCGTCGAGCGTGACGGTGATCGCCTGCCCCGGATAGGCCTCCTCGAGGTCGCCGTCGAAGGTGACGATGCGTGCCACCGTGGAGGCCTTGCCCGAGGGCAGCACCTTGACGCGCTGGCCGGGCCGCAGGATGCCGGCCTCGAGCGTGCCGCAGTAGCCGCGGAAATCCAGATGCGGGCGGTTGACGTACTGCACCGGCAGCCGCAGGTCCGTGAGGTTCTTGTCGTGCGTGACCTCGACGGTCTCCAGCAGATGGAGCAGCGCCGGGCCCTCGTACCAGCTCATGGCCTCGCTCTTGTTGACGACGTTGTCGCCTTCCAGCGCGGACAGCGGCACGAAGTGGATGTCCGGGGCGTTGAGCTTGGCGGCGAATTCGCGGTACTCGGCGACGATCTCGTCGAAGCGCGCCTGGGAGTAGTCGACCAGGTCCATCTTGTTGACCGCGATCACCAGGTGCTGGATGCCCAGCAGGTCGGCGATGAAGCTGTGCCGCCGGGTCTGGGTCTGTACGCCGTGACGGGCGTCGATCAGGATCACCGCGAGGCTGGCCGTGGAGGCGCCGGTGGCCATGTTGCGGGTGTACTGCTCGTGCCCGGGGGTGTCGGCGATGATGAACTTGCGCTTGTCGGTGGAGAAGTACCGGTACGCGACATCGATGGTGATGCCCTGCTCGCGCTCGGACTGCAGGCCGTCGACGAGCAGCGCCAGGTCGACCTGGTCGCCGGTGGTGCCGCTGGTCTTGGAGGCCTGGGTGATCGCCGCCAGCTGATCCTCGTAGATCATCTTGGAGTCGTGCAGCAGGCGCCCGATCAGGGTCGATTTGCCGTCGTCGACGCTCCCGCAGGTGATGAAGCGCAGCAGGTCTTTCTGCTCGTGTTCCTGCAGGTAGGACTCGATATCCTCGGCGATGAGCGATGACTGGTGTGACATTAGAAGTATCCCTCGCGCTTCTTGCGCTCCATGCTGCCGGCCTGGTCGTGGTCGATGGCGCGGCCGGAGCGCTCGCTGGTGCGGGTGAGCAGCATTTCCTGGATGATCTCGGGCAGCGTGGCGGCGGTGGATTCCACGGCCCCGGTGAGCGGGTAGCAGCCGAGCGTGCGAAAGCGCACCCACTTCTCCTCGGGGACCTCGCCGTCTTCGAGCGGCAGGCGCTCGTCGTCGACCATGATCTGCATGCCGTCGCGCTCGACCACCGGGCGCGGGGCGGCGTAGTACAGCGGGACGATGGGGATCGACTCGAGGTAGATGTACTGCCAGATGTCCAGCTCGGTCCAGTTGGAGAGCGGGAAGACGCGAATCGACTCGCCCTTCTGCACCTTGCCGTTGTAGATGTTCCACAGCTCCGGGCGCTGGTTCTTGGGGTCCCAGCGGTGGTGCTTGTCACGGAAGGAGTAGACGCGCTCCTTGGCGCGCGAGGCTTCCTCGTCGCGGCGCGCGCCGCCGAAGGCGGCATCGAAGCCGTACTTGTCCAGCGCCTGCTTGAGCGACTGGGTCTTCATCACGTCGGTGTACTTGGCGCTGCCGTGATCGAAGGGATTGATGCCGGCGGCCCGGCCTTCCTCGTTGATGTGCTCGATCAACTCCATCCCGACCTCCGCGGCCATGCGGTCGCGAAACTCGATCATTTCCTTGAACTTCCAGGTGGTGTTGACGTGCATCAGCGGGAACGGCGGCGTGCCGGGATAGAACGCCTTGCGGGCCAGATGCAGCATCACCGACGAATCCTTGCCGATGGAGTACAGCATCACCGGGTTGGCGAATTCGGCGGCCACTTCGCGGATGATATGGATCGATTCCGCCTCAAGCTGCTTGAGGTGGGTCTGTCGCTCGGGAGTAATACCTGACATTTAATCCCCTTTAACCTCTTCAACTATTTTAATAAAAATTCACACCTTGCAAAGTTTCATCACGATTACGTCGAATTCAAAAAATTAGGGCAAGGCAGCGTCCAAATACGAAGCCTTCGCCAAACGAAAATCAACGCAACAATATTTTGAGACAAAATCATTACAGCAAGGCTTATCGCTGCGCCAAGAACACCAAGAATTGGCAAAGCCAAAAAAAGCAACAACACACCAGAAACATTGCAGACAAGAGCTATGTTACGCATCAATTTCTCATGCCCAGTCATATTAAGAAGGTAACCTACAGAACCTGTAGCAACATTGATTAGCTGAGCAATTGCGAGTATACGCAACAAAAGTGATGCTTCACCAAAGTCCGGCCCAAACCAACCCAATACCCAGCTAGGGAAGAAAAGGCAAACGGCCAGCAACGGCGCAGCCATCATCAGCCCAAGCGCAGCCCCTTGTCGCGCCAAATGGGATAGCCCTTTCATATCTCCCTGATGATACAGCTTTGCAAAACGCGGAGGGAAAACAGCATTAATGACAAGGAGAACAAAGCTTATCAACAACGCTACACGCTCAGCTGCTTTAAATAGCCCCAAGTCATCATTGCTTAGAAAAACACCAGCTATCATTATACTGACGACTTGCTGGACAAACTGCGCCAAACTCATAACAAGAAAAGACTGGGAGGTACGAGTAAATTCGGACCTTGCAATCAGCTCATCTTCAAGACCTTGCTCTCTACCCTTGCTATTGCTCAAACCAAACCATCTATACACCTGCCAAACACCCTGCACCAAGACAACCCAAGCAGCAATGGCCATGGCCCACCCGGCCATTTCTAGCTGGCCACCGCCTTTCCACCAGTGAACAGAAATTATTAAAACCGCGGCTACCAATGAAATAGCGCCGTTCTCCAGCAAGTTTGCTGTTGCAGGCTTTCTTATACCTTTCATGAACCCAGACAAAACAAAACTAACCGTAAAAGCAGGAACAGCCACTCCTATCCCGACAAGCACACTAGCAAGCGCAGGCGCCCCAAAAACCCAAGCCACCCAATCTCTCATTAGCAATATGGCTACTGCTGCAACCAAACTTAATATGCTTGCCTTACGACACGCCCACTGCAAATAGATCAGGACGTTCCGAGATTCATAATTGCGCCCCACGTAGCGCATAAGAGTATTATCTAGTCCATAACGAGCTAGAATACCAGCGCCTAAAAGTACGCTTTGGGCAAGTGCAAATACGCCGACACCACCAGCCCCGTACAACCTGCCAAGTACGATACCTAACAGTAACGTGCCTAATGCAGCAATACCGCGCGCCAGAGAAGTACGCATTAAGGCCAAAAACATTTCGCCGCTCACATAATGCTTAATAGACATTAAAAATTCCAAACAAACGGCACTAACCCTATTACGATGCCCCCGACCAACAGGCTCATGGGCGCGCCGAGGCGCAGGTAATCCACGAAACGATACCCGCCGGGGCCAAGCACCATGAGATTGGTCTGATAGCCCAGCGGGGTCATGAAACTGGCCGAGGCAGCGAACATGATGCCGATGGCAAAGGGCATGATACTCACGCCCAGTTGCTCGGCCACGGCGGCGGCCACCGGAAACATCAACACGGCGGCGGCGTTATTGGTGATCAGCTCGGTGAAGGCGACGGTCAGGGCGTAGACCATGGCCAGGGCCATCCAGGGCGAGAGGCCATCCGCCAGCAATAGCCATTGCGCGATCTGGCTTGCGGCGCCGGTCTTGTCCATGGCGTTGCCCAGGGCGAACGAGGCGGCGATGACGATGAGCACCGAAAGCTCCAGATAGCGCCGTGCCTTGCTCGCCGTGACGCAGCGCGTGAGCAGCATGGCGCCGCCGGCCAGAAACGCCGCCTCGAGGATGCTCAACAGCCCCGTGGCGCTCACCAGCACCATGGCGCCGAGAATGCCCAACGCCCAGGGCGCCTTGCGAAAATCCGGCGGCGTGGAGTCGTTGAGCGCGCTGACGAGCAGAAAATCCTTGCGGTACTGATATTGCGAGACGAATTCCTGGGCGGTCTCCATCAATAACGTATCGCCCACCTGAAGGCGAATATCCCCCAGCTTGCCGGGCAAGCGGCGGCCATGGCGGGAGATGGAAAGGATCACCGCCTGATAGCGCGAGCGAAAGCGCGATTCGCGCACCGTCTGCTCGATCCCGGTGAAATCCGGGCCGATCACGGCCTCGACCAGGCAGCGCCGGTGGTGGGCGATATCCAGCTTGCGCACGTCGCCATTGGCCGGGCGCAGGCCGTGGACACGGCGCAACTCCCGGGCGCATTCGGGAGCACCGACGAAGACGAGGATGTCATCGGCCTGCAGCTTGGTTTCCGGCGGCACGGCGGTCATCAACTCGCCGTCACGCTCGATGTCCGCCAGGTAACCATGCGCCAGGCTTCGCAAGCCCGCATCGGCGATGCTCTTGCCTTCCAGGGGGCCTTGTGGAATCACGCGAACTTCCACGGCGTATTCCCGTGCCTGTTCGAGTTGTTCCAGCGCCCCCTGGCGGTTGGGCAGTAGGCGGTCCGCCATCAGATAGAGAAAGCCCCCGGCGATGACCACCAGCGGCACGCCTACCCAAGCCAGCTCGAACATGTGCAGCGAGATGCCCCGCTCGCTCTGCAGCAGGCCATCCACCACGAGATTGGTGCTGGTGCCGATCAGCGTGCAGGTGCCCCCGAGTATCGAGGCGTAGCTGAGCGGCAGCAGCAATTTGGAGGTCGGCAACCGCAGGCGGGCCGCCCATTCCTGAATGGCGGGGATGAACATGGCCACCACGGTGGTGTTGTTCATGAAGGCGCTCAGCCCCGAGGCCGGAAGCAGCACGCGCAACTGCGCCTGGCGCAAACGCCGGGGCTGGCCGAGCAGGCGATGCGCCAGCCACTGGATGGCGCCGGTTTCCTTCAGCCCCGCCGCGACCACGTAGAGCGTGGCGATGGTCATCACGCCGGGGTTGGCGAACCCCGCCAGCGCTTCGCTGGGCGTGAGAATACCGCTGATCACCAGGAAGGCGAGCGCCGCCATCAGGACGACATCAGGGGCGACTCGGGTAAGCGCCAATGTCGCCAACACGGCAACGATTAAGACTAACGTTATTAGTGCCGCAACTGTCATGGATCAATCGCTTAATGTATCGATATTTAGCAGGCGCAGCACAAGATAAGAATCACTCAGGACTCTTTGAGGCTTCGGCAGACTGAGCCAGAAAACTGCATCACGAATGCTCCCGTGATAGCCAATATTCCTCCTAATATAACCCCTGCTATAAGGATCAGTTTTCTACTAACTCCAGTAGGTTCCAAGCTTTGCACCGCATGTTGCGTCACTTCTCCCTCTCGCAGCTCATTGAGCTGACCTTCAATATCAGAGATTCGGCTGTAATAAGTGGCGATCAGCTCGGCGGCGCTGGGGCTATCGGATTGCTGCGCACTTTCCAGTGCTTGCTTGGCAGAGGCCAACTGGCGCTCCAGCGAGTCATGTCGACGCTCGACGAGTTGCGCCTGATCTTGTTGTAGCCTGTCGATGATTTGCTGGTGAAGCTCGGAGGCGAGGGGTTGATTCTCTTCCGCCGCGTCGCTATCCAATTGCAACAGCAATGTATTGCTTGGGTTGGAAACGCTGACATTGAACGGGAGCGATTCCAACTCATGCTTTTCCAGTAGCTTGCGTGTGGCTTGCCCCAGATAGAGGTTTTGCGTCTTGGCCACCACGGAGGCAGGTGACTCCACCCCCACACGTTGCCCGTTATCGTTGGTGTACTCAGCCACACTATAGAGCGAGGTGTACTGATAGCTCTGGGGCAACAAAAACGCAGCTGCAGCGGCAATAGCAACGACTACGAAGAAAATGACCGCCATTGCCTTCCAGCGGCGGATGAGGATGACAGCCAGATCCACCAAGGAGATTTCATCGTCATGTTCGTAGCGGCGCTCAGGCGTGGGGGACTGTGAGGCAGGCGGTTGTGTCATTACGCGGTTTTCCCTAATCGCCAAAAGAGGTCATGGTTTGGGCACGCTACCGCCCGGGGATTCACCGGGCGGCTTCCCAAGGCCCTAGCATAGAATAAGCGCGATTGCCCCGCTTGGTGCGCCAAGCTGGTCAGACGGACACGAGAAGCCGGCAGGATAAGATGCAACGCAATGGGTGGGCGCTACTCACCTTCCTGGTTCAGCCCCCGAAGCTCCGTCAGGGCATCGCTGTTGTTGATGGTGCTTGGTTCGAAGAAACAGCAATACGTAACCCTCCTGGTTACGCCGCCCCATTCTATGTGACCCCTTCCCCCTTCTCTACCACTGACACGTTGATTTTTTGTGTGTCCGGCCGCTTCGCTTGTCGCCTGAACGCGACATTATCTTTTCACGACACGCCATTGCGACGCCCACGGCGCCCCGGGAGGATAAGCACCACTCCGGTGATGAGCAGCGCTGTGGCACTCCCCCGCCGCCAGGCGAGCCCCCAGTCGCGCGGCAAAGGCGTCGCTTCCCGCTCAGCTACGTGCTGTATGTGCCCTTCCCGCCATGTATCGCGCTGCAATTGCCAATATTGCCGCTGCCACTCGGCGGATAGCAGAGTCGCACCGGTGACCCTAGGCCCCATCGCCTTGAGCGTTTCGAGCAGTGCTTGCTGGCTGGTCAGTTGACGCTCGATGTAACGCTTATGACGGGCTGCCAGTCGCTGTTCACGCGTCGCCAAACGCGATATCGCCGCCTGATGCCAGGCTTCGACGTTCCTGCCTTGTTGGCGTGGTGCCTTTGAAGAAAGCACGATCAAGGTGCTGCCAGGAGGACGCGTAGCCTCGAGCGTGAAAGGCGGCTGCGTGTCACCCAACGCCAAGAGACGTTGCCGCGTGACCTGGGGAATGACCTCTGCCCGGATCCACCCCACCAGTCGCGAGGGCGACACCAGTACCATGGACCCCGCTGGCGCCTCACGTTGCTGAGCCGTCGCCAGGTGGTAGACGGAGGTATACCGATACGTGGCCGGCGTGAACAGAACACTCCCCAGCGCGATGAGCATGACGATTCCCCACGCCAGCAGCAGCCAGGGCCAGCGGATGGCCAGTCGCTTCATCAAGCACACGATGGTCCGGCGCCATGGCCAACGCCATGGCGCGGTGAGAAAGCCCATCATGGGATTACGCCTGACGACGCTGCCGCAGCACCGCCCCCAGCCCTGCCTTCATGAAGACCAGGAACACGCCCAGCATGCCACCGAGAATCACGGCCAACGCGAGCACGAGTGCGGAGCGTGGCTTCACGGGAGCGTCTTGCGGGTAGGCGCGTTCGATCACACTGACCACACGCTCGTCGGGATGCTCGGAGACGCCTTCTTCCAGCGGATAGAAGCTATCGTTCTTGAGCATGTCGGCAATTTGGTGGCGCTGTTCGAGCTCTTCGCGGATGTTGCGAAGCGTACCGTTGCTGAGGCCGTCATGCAGTTTGCCTTTCAAAGTTTCACGTTCGGCCTCGAGGGTCTTGTAGCCCATGAAGTACAGCGGCAGGCCATCGCCGGAAAGCGAGGTGTAGATCACTTCTTTATTGGGATTGAGCTGGCCGAATTCCTGGGGCGTAGTGGGCGCTTCGATGCCCAGGGCCCGTGCAGTGCTGATGGCGTTGTCCAGCGCGAACAGGCGGTGCTCGCGCTCGGCGAGCAGCTTGTCCTCACCGACCTGCAGACGTGTGTTGAGGGCCGCGATCTTGGCCTGGTTGGCCCGGGCGAAGCGGTTCTTGAGTTCGCTCCAGACCTGTTCGGCGGTGGCGTTGACGTAGCCGTTGAGAATCCGGTGACCCGATTCACCTTCGGGGTAACGGTAGGTCAGACTCAACTCGCTGGCCCCATTGACCTCGGAGGTCAGGCCGGTGATGTCGAGTCGGTTCGTGAAGAGACTCCCAAGCGAGGCGCCTTCGGGGATCACGAAGGCCTCGCGATGAGACCTGACGTACTCCTGGAAGTTCTGGAAACTGCTCAGGCGGTTACCCAGCGTGGTGTAGGCATCCTGCGGCGAGACCGAGAACCCTGAGAGCAGGTTCATGCCAGCGAAATTGGACGATGCCGCCGGCGTGGCCCGAAACGAGGTTTCGTATTGGGGCGTGGTCATGGCGAGATACGCGCCCGCCAGCACCAAGGCTGCCACCACGCACCCCACGATCCAGTACCAGCCGTCGATCAGGTGATTGAGAAGTTGAGATAAGTCGATCTCGTCATCGTCATGACGAGCGTATTCCATGGACATAACCGCGTACCTTCAATGTGCGCCCATTCGGCAGGTGGAGAATGGGCGCTTCCCTTTATGGCTCATGTCTCATCGACGACGTGTCGATTGCGTCGTCATGGCACGAGCCCTGTCGTGTCGGTGGGCATTGCAGCACCACCGTTGCGTACTTCTATTTATTCTTATTTTTAATTTCCTTATAGATATTAATTATACTTAACTTTAAAAAGAGCTACATTACCTTAAATATTACTACCTTTACAATAGGTTACTCGGCGCTATCGCTGAAATTGGCCCTGTCGGTAAGCGTGGGAATGCGTCATCCAATGCCTACAGCGGGCTTGCCTTCCAGGAATTATTAACCAATAGTTACTTATAAAGCAACTTATTGGTTACGTTCTCACGAGAGGGAAGACACCATGCCACCGGTTCGCGCGTCCGCCTGCCATCACGACGGCACACCACCCTGCGACGAGACGGGGTTGTTCGGCGAGGCGTTGCAGGCGCGAGTACGCACGCGCTTCTATTACGTCGACCATTGCCCCGTCGATGGCCGGCGGATTCATATGAACTGTGCCGGGGAGCCGCTGGCCTTGAAGGCGGCGGTGCAGGCGGGGGCGGAGCTGGCGAGCCTGCCGGCGCCGCTGGAGGCGGAGGCGCCGGGATACTTGGCTCAGGCAGCGGTGGCCACCCACGGCTGGGAAGATCTCGAGACCCTGCTGGGCGCGTCGCATGGTCGCTTGTGGCGGGCGCCCAGCGTGGATGAGTGCTGGGCACGGGTATTGGGCCTGGCGCTGGAGGCGATTCCCCCGCAGAGCCAGGTGGTGAGTACGGCCCTGGCGCCTGCCGAGGAGCCCGCGACCATCGCGCTGCGCGCCAGGCAGCGGGCGCTGCGTACCGCCACGGTACCGGTGAATCCGCTGACCGGTCGACTGGAGACGCCGGACGTTGAGCACTGGATCACCCCGGAAACCCGCGTCGCCACGCTGATGCATACCTGCCCGGTAACGGGCATGCGTCAGGACGTGCCGGGCATCGCTAGCGCCATTCGCCGGGTGGCGCCGGCGTGCTTCATCCTGGTGCTGGGCGCGCATCACGCCGGGCATGGGCCGCTGGATGTGGCGCAGTGGGAGGTCGATGCCTATGTGGTGGGGGCGGAGGCGCTCTTCTGCCGCCCTCGCCAGGGGTTTGCGTGGTTGTCACGGCGGCTGTGTCTGGCCATGCGCGATGCACCGCCGAGCGGCCTGCTGCCGCCACGGCGGGACGAGGCCTCCGCGGCGTTGGCGAGCATCACCGAGTGGGTGGCGTATCTGGACTGGCTGGGCGGGCATTTCTCCACGGCCATTCCCCGGCGCCCGCGCCTGGTGGCGGCGAGCGAGGCGATTCAGGCCCATGAGCAGGCCTTGCTGCAGCGCCTGTTGCATGGCGTCGATGACGGCATGCCGACGACGCGCGCCGCCCTTACCACCACCACGCCCCGGCTTTCCCGCTGCGGCTTGCAGGGGCATCCTCGCGTGCGGGTGATCGGCGCGCCGCATGCGCGATGGCGAGACGGCACCCTGGCGTTCGATGTGCGGGGCATCGAGGCGTGGGAGGTGGTGCAGTGGCTGGCCGCCACGGGGATCAGCGCCCAGCTGCTGCGCTCGCCCGAGGCCGAGCGCTTGCTCGCACCGTTCGGGTACAAGGCGGCCACGCGGTTGTCGCTGAGTCATTACAACAGCGAGGAAGAGGTCGTGGCCTGCCTGGAGGCGCTGGAGCCGCTGCTGGAGCGGCCGTCGAAGGGGAAAGGCTAGGCGGCGGGCTGCGGGATGATGAGCTTGCAGCAACGCTGCATTGCAACTATATTTAGTCGCAACGAGGAACCAGCATGTCCAAAACGGAAAAGCTCATTGCCAAGCTGCTGAACGAGCGGGCCACCTTCACATGGCAAGAGCTGGAAACGCTATTGCAACGACTCGGTTATCAGCAACTTGACGGCCAAGGCTCGCGTATCAAGTTTCACAATGGCGACCCCAGGCCATGATCAACCTGCACAAGCCGCATCCAGGCAACGAATTGAAGGCTTACGCCAAGCGCCAAGTCATCGAGCAGCTACGCTCAGGAGGGCTGATCTAATGGAAAAACTTTTGAAGTACCGGGGCTACTACGGCTCTATCGACGTCAGCACCGAAGACAATTGCCTGTTCGGCAAGCTACAGTTCATTCGCGCCCTAGTTAGTTACGAAGGCGAGACAGTAGTGGAGCTGGAAGCCGCATTCCGCGAAGCCGTCGATGACTATCTCGCCACCTGCGAGCAACTCGGCGAGACGCCCGAGACGCCGTGCAAGGGATCCTTCAACGTGCGCGTCGGCCACAATCTGCACCTGGCCGCCGCCGTTTCAGCCTCGCAGCACGGCATCTCGCTCAACGACCTCACACGCCAGGCGCTGCACGACTACCTGCAACAGCATCCTTGATTCTGGTCGATTACCGTAAGCGGTAACTGGCGGATTATCTTCCGTTCCAAGCGGCCTGACGTCGAGCTGGTCGATTACTTGGACTATCACTAGGAGGTGACACATGGCCCACATGCACAATCCCCCGCACCCCGGTGAGACGCTGCGCGAAGATGTGTTGCCAGCGCTGAACATCAGCGTAACGGAAATGGCTCGCCGTCTGGGGCTGGCGCGGGAAACCCTGTCACGGATTCTACACGGGCGGGCGCCGATTAGCCCCGACCTCGCCGTTCGCCTGGAACGGGCCGGCATCGGCCGGGCGCGTACCTGGCTGGCGGTACAAGGCGATTACGACTTGTGGCAGGCCGAACACCGCGCCCAGCCGGATATCGAGCGCTTCGCCAAGCTGGCGTAAGCGTGGTTTGAGAAAATTTTCCCAAGCCAAATGGATTATGGGTAGGGCGCCACAACGGCGCCCTTTGACTGTGTAGATCAACCACTAAATCCGGACAACAGTAACGGCCGTCGAAGGCGAGAGGATAGGCACGGCCCCGTCAATGAGCTTCGAGCTCACGGTAAAATTCCGGCCTTTCCTGAATGGTCGTTAGCACTTTGGCAGCGAGTCCAGTCGGATTGCGACGCCGGCTTTCCCAGCTTTTGATCGTGTCCACGCTCGTTCCCATCGCTTTCGCGAACTCGGTCTGGGAAACATTGAGCTGGGCGCGGATGGCCTTGACATCAGCCACTTCATAACGCGTCACCCGTTTGGCGGGTTGCCGCCCCCGCTGAATCTCCACGGCCTCTTCCAGAGAGGTTTTCAGGTCATCAAACATGTTCATACTCATAGTCACTTTGCAGAGCTCTCAGCTCATCGTCTGTCGCAACTTCCCCAATCGCGCGGGTGAATATTGACGTTTCGATGAATTCGATGGCGTGACTCACGCATTGCTCTCCTATCGACATTGATATCATAGTAAGGTGTACTATGTACTCTAGTCAACTGCTCCACCGCGCTTGAATCGTTTATCGAAGCGGGGGGCCACGGCGAAGGCGAAACACCCAAGACACCGTGCAGGGGCTCCCCCAGGCGATCCCCCCGCGCTCCTGAGCGTGTAGAATACAATGATAAGCGCATAAGCAGCCGCACAGGCTGACAACGTCCTCGTGTTCTGAACGTAGTGCTCCTGGTGTTCTGAATGCACTGCCCCGTTGAGGAGAGAGACCGGTGGAACCTGCCCGCCTGGAAAAGCGTAACGTGGCCATTCTGGTCAGCAGTCAGATTCTGTTCATGGTGGCCTCGATCACGGTCATGACGCTGAGCGGGATGGTCGGCCTGCAGTTGAGCCCGACCTCTGGGCTCGCCACGCTGCCCATTGCCATCTCGATGCTGGGTACGGTGGCCTCGACCCTGCCGGCTTCGCTCTACATGAAGCGCGTGGGCAGGCGCCGCGGGTTCATCACCGGCACGATCCTGGGCGGCATCGCGGGTGGCTTGCTGAGTTTCGTGGCCATTGCCCAGCAGTCGTTCTGGCTGTTCTGCGTCGGCAACCTGCTGCTGGGGCTCTACCAAGGATTCGCCATGTACTATCGCTTTGCCGCTCTGGACGTGGCGAGCCCTGCCTTTCGCAGCCGGGCGATTTCTTTCGTCATGGCGGGGGGCGTGGTGGCTGCGTTCCTCGGCCCCTGGAACGTCAGTGCCACGGCCGACTGGATCGCCGGCGTGCCGTCCGGTGGGCCTTACCTGGTGATCGCCATTCTCGCCCTGTTGGCCACCGGCCTGCTGACCCAGCTCAAGATGCCCGCCAGTGAGGAACCGCAACCCGGCGAGACGTCTCGACCCATGCCGGTCATTGCCACTCAGGCGGGTTTCATGGTCGCCTTGCTGGCCGGCGCGGTGGGCTACGCCATCATGACACTGGTCATGACGGCCACGCCGCTGGCCATGCGCGCGCATGGCTTCGGGATGGAGCAGATTGCCTTCATCATGCAGTGGCATGTGCTAGGCATGTTCGCCCCCTCCTTCGTGACCGGCAGCCTCATCGCCCGCTTCGGGATACCGCGCATGCTGCTGACCGGCACGCTCTTGATGGCCGGCACGGCCCTGATCAGCAATCTTGGCGTTAGCCTGGCCCATTTCTGGGTGGCCCTGGTACTGCTGGGTATCGGCTGGAACTTCCTGTTCGTGGGCGGCAGCACCCTGCTCTCGGCCGCCCATACGGATGCCGAACGCGGCAAGGTACAGGGCATCAATGATCTGGTCATCTTCTCCCTGGTCGCCCTCGGCTCTCTGATGTCGGGCGCATTGTCGTACCACCTTGGCTGGAAGGCGCTCAATCTGGCGATGCTGCCCCCCATTGTGCTGGTGGCCCTGGCCACGCTCTGGTATCGCTGGCACGCCGCCGCGAAGCCTTCCATCAGCCTGGCGCCTCAATCCAAGAAGTGAGGCGCCCCCAGCGCCAGGATCGGGGCATGGCGGACGGCGAGTTGCGAGCTGCGAGCCACGAAGACTATCGTTCGTTGCCTGTGGCTCGCAGCTCGTGGCTCGTGGCAGCGTTATCCTGCCAGCTTTAGCCAGGGTGATACGGTGAATGGGGCGCATCGAATCTCTGGCCAACCCTCTCGATATGCTCGCGTAGCGCTTCATTATCGATATCGTGATAACGCACGATGTCGAACAAATAAGGCGTGTTGAGCTCGTCCAGGCGATCCATTAGTGCGGATACATCAGCCTCCGAAACATTACCATACAGTGCCAGGTCGATATCGGAGCCAGGGCGGAACGTGCCTTTGGCTCTTGACCCATAGATAACGGCCTTTTCGACGCCAGGGCATTCAGACAGTGCCCGACAAATGGCCTCGACCGTATTCTCTGGCAAGCCAAACATCATCGTTGGCGCTCCATCATCTCTCGAAACTGCTTCAATGCCGGGTAGTAGCGTTCGACGATGTTCTTGAATTCAGTTTCCAAGATGCTGTGGCGATACGCATGCACCGTATGATTGCGGGTTTCTATCATATCCATCCAGACTTGACCGTCTTCCAGCAGGCCGATGTTGAAGGCATATCGGGCTGCGCTGCGTGATCCCGTCACGTTTTGAATACCTTCATGCTCCAGATAGTCCTTCATCACCTTCCAGGCAAGCTCATGAGTGAACTCGAAACGCTGGATGACACCCTCCTTGATGATATCCAGCGTCGTATCGCCATACGCCTCGACAGCTTGTTCCAGTTGAGCAAACGCATTGATGTAATTGGCAAATCGCTGTTGCCAACGGATATCGTCCGCCATTGCCATCCCCTTGGGTCGTTTGTCGCAGCAGGCGACCGTTCATGTTTTCCGGGCTTCGGGCTTCGGGCTTCGGGCTTCGGGCTTCGGGCTTCGGGCTTCGGGCTTCGGGCTTCGGGCTTCGTCAGCAATTATAGCCCGCCGCTCTTAGCTCGCAGCCCGTTGCTCAGCCGCGTCAGGCGATGCTTTCGCGCAGGGCACTTTCCCAGCGTTGGTCGCGCTGACCGCAGACGATGAAGAAGGGGTTGAGCACGCTCTCCTGCTGGTTGCAGCGCAGCGGTTCAAGCGTTTCGACATCCAGCACCTGCCCCCCGGCGGCAGTAACGACGGCCTGGGCGGCGGCGGTGTCCCATTCACAGGTGGGCGCGAGGCGCGGGTAGAGATCGGCGTGGCCTTCGGCGACCAGGCACAGCTTCAGCGAGCTGCCCATGGAGACGCACTCATGCGCGGGCAGGCGGCGGCAGAAGGCGTCGAACGTTTCGGCGCCGTGGCGGCGGCTGCCGACGATCTTCCAGGGCTCGGCCTCGGGGTCGGGCAAGACTCGGGCGTGGATCGGCATGTCCTCGTCGCTGCCGTCGCGCTTGAAGGCGCCCTGCCCGTGCTGGCCCCACCAGGTCTGGCCCTGTTCGCCGGCGCGCTCGCCGAGCATGGGCGCGTGGACGATGCCGAAGACGGGCTCGCCGTGTTCCACCAGAGCCACGTTCAGGGTGAACTCGCCGTTGCGGTTGATGAATTCCTTGGTGCCGTCCAGCGGGTCGATCAGCCAGTAGCGTTGCCAGTCGGCGCGGGTGGCGTAGGGAATCTCGGCGGATTCCTCGGAGAGGATCGGCACTCCGGGCGTGATCCGTTCGAGCAGCGCCACCAGGGCATGATGCGAGGCCATGTCCGCCTCGGTGAGCGGGCTGGCATCGGCCTTTTCCTCGACACTGAAATCGCGGCGGTAGATGGCCACGACCTCGCGGCCGGCGGCATGGACGCCGTCGAGCAGGTCACGGCGCTGGGAGTCGGTGATGAAATCCGTCATGAGGGCCCTTCGGTCGGTGATGAATGCCACCCATTATCACATACCTGATGCCGGACGTGATGGCGTGGCGGCGGGCGTTGTCCCATGAAGACCATGGGGGATAAAAAAACGTGCTCGGGATGGATTGACAGGCTCTGTGCAGGCTGGATAAATGAGCGTTCCATTCCCAACCAAGAGTCTTCATGGTCCTCCTAGCGGCCTTCGCCATCCTGTCCATTGGCTTTTCTTTCTTGTGTTCCATTCTCGAGGCGGCGCTGCTGTCGTTGACCCCGAGCTATATTGCGCAGTTGAAGGACACTCGCCCCAAACTGCATGCCTCGCTGTCTCGCTTGAAGTCCAACATCGACCGTCCGCTGGCGGCGATCCTCACGCTCAATACCATCGCGCACACCGTGGGCGCGACGGGCGTGGGCGCGCAGGTGGCGGTGGTCTTCGGCGATGCCCACGTGGCGATTGCCTCGGCGGTGATGACGCTGGCGATCCTGGTCGTCTCGGAGATCATCCCCAAGACCATCGGCGCGAGCTACTGGCGGGCCCTCGCCCCGCTGCTGCCGCCGATCCTGCGGGTGATGATCTTCGTGCTGACGCCGTTCATCTGGCTTTCCGAGCTGATCACCAACCGCATCGGCAAGTCGGAGCACGATGTCGACATGCGCGGCGAGATCAAGGCGCTGGCGCGCATCGGCCTGGACGAGAAGGCGCTGGACAGCGACGAGACGCGAGCCATCGTCAATATCCTCAACCTGCACGAGATCCGGGTGAAGAGCGTGATGACGCCGCGCACGGTGTGCGTGTCGGTGACGCCGGACCTCAGCGTGGCGGAGTTCGATGCGCAGTACGGCAAGATGCAGTTCACGCGCTTTCCGGTCATGGATGGCGGCGAGCAGGCGATCGGCTACATCCACAAGGCGGATACCTATCACGCCGAGGATGAGCAGACCATGAAGGCGCTGATGCACCCCATCGAGGCGCTGCACGAGACGGACAACGTCGAGCATGTCTTCACCGCGATGCTCAAGGATCACGGCCACATGCGCGTGGTCTACGACGAGCACGGCACCTGGGTAGGGCTGATCACGCTGGAAGACGTCATCGAGACGATTCTCGGCCAGGACATCGTCGACGAGACGGACAACGTCGAGAACCTGCGCAAGTACGCCAAGCAGCGCTGGGTGAAGCGTCTCAAGCGTGGCGACGCCGACGCCAGCTGACTCTTGCCCATTCGCTGACGCCCCCGGCCACCAGCCCCCAGAAAGGATCCAGCGCGACCGTCGCCACGGCGGTCGCGGCGATCACCGGCCAGCACGAGGGCTTGCTATCGTAAAGTCGCTTGGTGACGGCCAGTTGCCAGGCGGCAACGAGCAGCAAGGCGCCCAGCCCGGCGACGGGAATCGCGGCGAGCATGGCCAGGCCCCACGATGTTGGCAGACACGCCACGCCCAGCAGTCCCAACCCCAGCAACAACGGCGCCGTGCCGCTGCGCGCGCCGAAGCGGTAATGCGCCGCCAGCCCGCCCGCACCGTGGCACATGGGCAAGGCCCCCAGGGGGCTGAGCAGGAGATTGGCCAGGCCGGTGGTGATCGACAGCCGCGCGGGGGTGACATGCGCCGCGCGCTCGCCGAAGTAGTCGCCGGCGACGAGCGCGGTGAGCACGATGGCGTTGGTGACGGTCAGCGAGAGTTGCGGCAGCACCAGCATCGACATGGCACGCTCGAAGGACTCGACGCCGGGCCAGCCCGTGAGTGGGAACATGCCCTGCCCGGCCGCGACGAGATCCGGCCCTTGCCCCCATTGCGGAATGCCCAACCCCACCGCGACCAGCAAGGCGAGCAGTACCGAGGGGCACCCCGGTATGCGCATCGCCACCAGCAGCACCGCCAGGGTCACCCCCGCCAGCCAGGCTTGCTCGGCCATCAGCGAGAGACTGGCCAGCGCCAGCATCACGCCCAGCCCCAGTTGCAGCCCGGCCAGCACGGATTGCGGAATCAAACGGCGCAGGTGGCCTATCCATCCCGTGAGCCCGAGCACCAGCATCACCAGGCCGATGATCATACCGCCGATGGCCAGTTCGGAGGCCGACATGCCCACGGTGAGCAGCATCGCGGCGACGGCCTTCATGGGCTGTACGGGAATCGGCAGGCGATAGTAGAACGCGGTGACGAGATAGAACGCCGCGAAACCGAACAGCACCGGCCCCGGCGACACGCCGCCCACCGCCAGCACGCCCAGCAGCAGCGGCAGCAGGGTGCCGAGATCGCCCAGGGCGCCATTGAGCTCGCGGCCATTGAAGACAAAGGCGGCCCCGCGTGGGGAAACAGGAACGGTAGGCATGCCGGTCTCGCGCGGTATTCGTTGAACGTCAGTGGAGCAAAGCGCCCTCGCCCGGTCAACGCGCCTTTCGCCCAACGCAGGCGTTGCCTTCGTATCGAGACAATTCCGCTTCACCTCGAGACGACACGTTTCGCCTCATGACGCCCCACTTTGCCGCTTGGCAGCGCCTTTCGACGCGGGCAGATGCCCCATGGCGCGAGATATAACCGCTTACCATGACAGATGTCACGTCAAGGTCCATAACCTCGGTTATCCCGACGCCGACTTTTACGTGAAAACGCTTTTCTGTCGGTAACCTTTACATATCGTCATCGTTGTTTATTAACAGTACTAATACGTTACGAAATTCCTGTTGGTCCACACGTCTGAAAGCGCTTAGCCTCTACTCACGATAGGGAGACGGCACAGCGGCCAGGACGGCTGGCCCAAGGGCATGCCATGGAACTCCCTATCTCCATTCAATGAGCTCTTTCTAATCGCCTGACTCCGAAAGGGTATCTCAACGTAAGGCGCCCGCCAGGACGCGGTAGACGGTCAAGGAAGACCGGCGCCACCTATTCCGCAAGTCGAGCGGTTTTTTGCTAGACTCTTCATCGAAGAACGCTGCCGGGCATTGTGCCCTGTGGCGTTTTTCTTTTTGTTCGACAGATTCCATTCATCACTCAAGAAGGAAGCAAGGAATGCTCGAGTGGCTGAACAATAACAGTGGCGCGTTAAGTGCCATCGCAAGTTTCTGCACGCTGGCCGTGTGGCTGTTCTATGCGCAATTGCTGTATCTCGGCTTTGCCCGTCAGCGGCGGCCGCGAATTCTCATCAACCGGGGGCGCAGCAAGTCGCCGGACGGCATGTGCCTGGTGAGCAACATGAGCTCGGAGGCGATCTTCGTGTCGCATGTGATGGGGGTGCTGCATACGTCTCAGGGGGAATATGCCTGTGATCTGACCGACTACACGCGCACCGATGACAGCGGCGAGGAGCAAAAGGAAGAGCATGCCACGCGTCAGGGCCCGCTGGATTCGGGCGGTTATCACCAGCTCTGCTCGTTTCGCGAGATCATTGATCACATCGCCGAGGGCCACGAGCTGGATATCGATCGGAAGACGCTGACGCTGGAAGGTGAAACGTTGAGGATGCTCGAGATCCGGTTGATCGCCATCTACGGCAGCGAGAACCGTCCGCTGGGCGCCTATCGGTGTTTCATGCTGGAGAAGCAGGACCTCGATCCGAACATCAAGGATCAGGACTGCCACATCGTGCCGACCTCGTTCGACACGCACCGCTTGTCGCGGCGTTGGCATCAGAAGCGTATCAACCGGTGGCTGGAGTCGCTGCCCAACCACTGAGGCCGTTCGAGCGAGGCCGGCATTCGCCCTCACGGAGCGGGGCTCACCCAGCGCACCGGGTGGCCTGCTCCACGGCATGGCGGTTGATGCCGCCCTGCCGACGACACCACGGCGGATCACGATGCCGCTGCCGGCCCTGCCAGCGACGCGATCGACCTGCATCTCGACACGACTTATCGATTCGGTACCATAAACGAAACAGGGCCCGCCGAAGCGGGCCCTGTTTCTTGGTGCTAGCCATCGTAGCCAAGTGGCGCCGAGGCTAGCGCCCCTTAATACCGGCTGAGAACAGCGCGCTATTTAGGCAGGCTTGATGTTGGAAGCCTGGAGGCCTTTTTTGCCCTGAGTCACGTCAAAAGAGACCTTTTGACCGTCTTGTAGGGACTTGAAGCCTTCAGCCTGGATCTCGGAGAAGTGAGCGAAGAGATCGTCGCCACCGTCTTCCGGAGAAATGAAGCCAAAACCTTTAGCGTCGTTGAACCACTTAACTGTGCCAGTAGCCATGTTTCGATATCCTTTACGCATTGCGCTTTCAATTGCCGGGTGTTACCCGATTACAGTGGGTAAGACAAATAAGCTATACACCAGACCATCGAGGGTATCGACTACTACTGACCGTATGCCACTTGCTAACCTACTGAGCACAGCTTGCGCCTTTACCGAGGCCCTGTCAACGTTCTTTCGACAACATCTTTCGAGACGGCTCCTCCACCTCGCCACAGCCCCTGTCACTGGGCCTGACGCAGCTCGACGATGGTGCGCAGCAGCGTGGCGACGTTGCGGCTGGAGAGCTGATATTCCTGCATCAGGTCGTGCAGGCGTTCCTCGAACGAAGGGGTCGAGGGCGATGCGTCCTGCGCGTCGGCGTCCCCGCCGCCGATATCGCGAAGCGCGGATGCGAGCGCATCGTCGAGTTCACGGAACATGCGAAGTTTTTCACGTTCGTTCATGGAACGTGGGGATGACTGACGATTGTTTTTCATAAACATGGTGAGATCATCGTTAACGTTCTAAAAAAAGCGAGCCACTTCCCAGGGTACTTTTCAGATCAGGCGAGGCCTGGACAATGCACGAGACTGACGGAGAGCGAAAAGGGTGCGCCGGCACAGGGCGGCGTGGCTCGGCCCGGATGTATAGATGGTGGCTAATGCCTAAAGTTCAATACCGCGTTTGCGCCACGCGGGGTCAGCCATCAGCGCGAGGAAGAGACCATGGTAACGGCCCGCTTGTCCGCCAGCCGATAGAGAAAGTCATCCACCGGACCTGGTCGGCCCAGCAGGTAGCCCTGCCCGATGGGACACCCCAAGCCGCGCAGAATGTCCAATTGCTCCTGGGTCTCGATGCCCTCGGCCACCACGGTGAGCCCGAGCCCCCGGGCAAGGTCGGTGATGCCCTTGACCAGTAGTTGGCTGCGCTCATCGTCGGCGATGGAATCGACATAGACCTTGTCGAGCTTGACCTTGGTGAACGGCAGTTCCTTCAAGAAGCGCAGCGAGGTATAGCCGGCGCCGAAGTCATCCAGCACCAGCCCGAAGCCGTGCAGGCGCAGGGTACGCATGACCTGACGCACCTGTCCCAGGTCCTGCGTGGCGACGTGCTCGGTCACTTCGAGCTCGATGCTCTGCGGCGCAATGCCGTATTTCTTGCAGCGTGCCAGCAGCCAGTCGGTGAAACGCATGTCGTCGAAGTGGCGGATCGAGAGATTGATCGCCCACACCAGGGAGCGCCCGTTGGCCATGCCCTCCTTCGGCCACATGATATTGTGCGACAGCCACGCGAGCATGGCGTCGAAGACCTTCTCGTCGAGCGGCACGATCTGGTGGCTGGCCTCCGCCACGGGGATGAACTCGCCCGGCGAAATAGTGCCCAGGGCCGGGTGATGCCAGCGTATCAGGGCTTCGGCGCCGACCAGTTCGCGCTTGGCAAGCCGATATTGCGGCTGCAGGTACAGCTCGAAGAACGGCGATTCCTCCTCCAGGGCATCGGCCAGGGTCTCGGCCAGAATGCGCCGCCGCTCGGCGGTCTTGAGCATATCGAGCTGGAAGAATTGCGGCTCCGTGCCGGCGCTGGCCAGGACCTGGTCAGCAGCGTCCTGCGCGGCCTGCAGCAGCGCCGTGGGCGTCTTGCCGTGCTCGGGGGAAATCGCCACGCCGATGCGCGGTTCCAGCCGGTGCGGCACGCCGTGGACTTCGATGGGCGTGTCGAAATCCTCCTGATAGCGCTGCGCCAGGGCCATGGGGTCCTGCGCGCCCGAGGCCATGACCACGAACACATCGTCGGAGAGCCGCGCGGGATAGCACACGCCACCGCAGGTGCCGCGCAAGCGTTCCGCCACGCACTGTGCCGCCACATTGGCGTATTCGACCCCGAACTGGGCCCGCAGATGACGCAGGGAATCGAACGCCAGGTAATACAGCGAGACGGCGTAGGCGTCTTCCATGAAATTCTGCAGGCGGCGCTCGAGCAGGAAGCGCCCCGGCAGATCGGTCACCTGGTCGTTGCGCATGGCGAGCCGACGGCGCTGCCGAAGCGCCTCGCGACGCCATGCCAGCCAGCCGATGAGCCCCCCGATGAGCAGTGCGCCCGCCGCCAGGCCGAAAGCGAGCCACCTCCAGTGGCGTTGGGCGATGACTGACTCGGGCACTTCCAGCCAGCTCACGTCGTTCCTGGCGTCGCCGCGAATCCATTCCCGAGCGCTGTAGAGCACGCTGGGCGGACTCGAGGCAAACAGGCCCTCCAGGCTCAGGGGGGTCGCCGCGGAGGAGAACAGCTGGCTTTCCAGCGCGCCGGCCATGGCATCGGGCTCGGGGAAGATGCCGCCCAGACAGCCATGGCGCAACCATTCGCGCTGATAGCACCAGAACTGCCAGCCCTCGGCGGCCAGGGCCTGCACGCGCCGCAGGTTGACGCGGGTGACCGGCGCCGAAAGAAACGCCTGACGCGGCTGGCCTTGCTGCTGGCGGCGCGCCGTGAATTGCGCCACCGCGTCCTGGTCGGGCCCGGCCAGGGGGAGCCAGGTATCGCTGAGCGAGGCGGTCTCGCCCTGACGGCGGACGCTGGCCACCAGGGTATCGCGCCGGGCGTCATCCACGTACCACAGGGCCAGCGGCCCGGCCTCGGCGCGGCGGGCGCCGAGCGCCCAATGCAGGCTGCGTTCGGCGTAGGTATCCAGCGCGACGTGCGGTATGCGGTTGTCCTTCAGCCATTCGCGCAGCGCCGAATCGCGCACGCCGTATGCCACCGCATGCGCGTTTTTCATCGGCGGTTCGAGCCCGCGGTAGGCGCGCACGGCGGCATCGTGCATGAGCACGACATATTCCTCGCTGGCCTCGCTGCCCACCGGTTGGCGGTGTGCCATGGTCTCGCGCCAACGGTGCAGCATGGTCGATGTCGGGAAGCGGTCGTCGCCCAATATCTCGAGGGTGACATTGGCCTCCCCCACGCGGCTCGCCAGCCGCTCGCGCAGATCGGCCAACAACGGCGCATCGCTTTGCAGGGCCAGCTGGCTCGGCACCACGATCATGGCATTGGCCGGTGGCTCGGCGGCCTGGCCGGGCACCGCCTGCCAGCACGCCACGAACATGAGACAGGAAGCCATCGCCATCCGCGCGAGGCGCCGGGGCTCAATCGTCATTGCCAGTCGCCACCGCCCCTTCGTCGCCATGCTCTTGGCTTCTCCCCGTCTCATGCGCAATCTTCCTTCCCCATTCGTCACCGGCGCACGATGTCGGCGGCGCTCTCGTTATTGTGTCTCTCAGTCTCTGGCATGATATTTCTACCATCTTAGTCGAGAAAATCGCACCCGATGGGCAGGCTCAATCGAGGAACACGCTGGCATGGGTGGTGAGGACCTCGGGCGTGCCGGGAATCCGCAAGCCCAGCAGATTCAGTGTCGGCAAGGGATACGCCGCCCCCAGGCAGACCACGATGCGTTCGGGCGTGGGCGTGGGGGCGCCGGGGCATCGTTCGCTCGACAGCAAGGACGTATCGAAGCGTGCCAGCCACGAGTCTTCGAGCAGGCGCGTCACGCGTTCTTCCAGCAGTGCCTCGCGTTGGTCGTTGTCGTCTTCCACCGGCGTGGTGCTGATGGTGGCCACCTGTCGCACGGTCTCGCCGGCCAGGTTCTGCAGGCCGCTCTGGATCAGGAACACGAAGGCGTAGCCGATCAAGGCATAGAGCACGAGAAAGAACACCGGAAAGACGATGGCGAACTCGATGGCCGCCACACCGGACTGGCGCTTGCGCCTCGCCCGCTTGAGATGAGTCGATTCACGCATCGGGGTCTCCCACTCGGATCAATTCGACTTTGCCGTAGCCCACACCGAGCACGTCGGCATCCACGCCGTTGAGTCGCAGCCCCAGCGCGTCCAGCAAGGGATCGACAAGCGGTGCCAGCACGTTATCGAGGACCTCGTCGAGTCCTGCCGTCAGCGCCGCCAGCAAGTCACTCACGGAGTCCAACGCCTCGTTCAGCAGGTCCTCGATGCCCTGCCCCAGGCACCCCAGCAGGCCGCTGCACGGTTCATCACCGCTACCGAGCAGGGACAGTTCGATGTTCGATTCCGTCAGCAGCGGCCCCACCAGCCCGGAGACGCTACCGATGCCTTCGCCGAAGCTCAGCGTGGTGCGTTCAGGCCAATCATTCAGGGTGCCGCGATATATCGTGCCGGCGGCGGTGGGGGTCTGGCTGCTTTCGTTGTTGTCGAGGCTCAGAGAGAGCACATCGGCGAATTTCAGCAGGCTCAGTTCCACCTCGGCGGTGCTCGTCAGCAACGCCGAGCGGGCCTGGACGCCTACGTCGTAGCGCTGGTTGCCCAGGGGGACGACGGATTCGATACCGCCGCTTGCCGAGGCGGATTCAAGCGCCAGGTCCAGATCCAGCGTTACCAGGCCGATGACATCGACCGCCGCGCTCACATCGAGATCGAGCTGGGCCGTTTTCGCCTCGCTGCGCCATTCGCTGCAGGCCCCCACGTCGGGCGTTTCGCACCCCACCGGTCCCACGGCGATTTGCGGTGGCTCGATGATATCGAGATCCAGCTCCAGCGACGCCAACTGCCCGACATTGAGGTCGAGATCGTCGAGATGGATGCCGCTGTCTCGATTGGCAGCCATCAGGGCCGTGCTCAGCAGATTGTCGAGTCCTATGCCGGCGAACAAGGCGTTCTCCCGCTGGGGGGATTCGAGATCCACCGCCAGCAGGTCGCCGAGCCGCACGGGCACATCCAGCGCCTTGCCGGTGAGCCCGCCGGTGAAGTTCTCCAGCGCGGCGATCACGTCTCCCAGGCCGATGGCGCCATTGGCGGGTTGCAGGCCCACCAGCGCATCGTCGTTGCCCGCGCCACGCAGGATATTGAGGCTGGCGTCCGCCAGTTCGCCGACCGTGAGCGTCGTGTTCAGGACGTCATCGATGCTCGCGGCGGAGAGATCGACGCCGACCCCGGAGAGTTCGCGCGCCAGTTCCAGCAGCGTCACCTGGGTGCGCGCCAGGCCTTCGTAGCCCACCAGGCCGAGATCGAGATCCGCCCCCAGCGCCGCCAGCACGGGTTGCAGCAACGCCGTATCGCCGTCGACGGACAACAGCTGCGTGCCCATGGCGAGCGCGGCCACGGGCGTGCGCCGCGCCACCGACGCGGTGCTGAGCGTCCGCGTGTCTTCGATGTCCCGGTCGGAGAAAAGACGTTCGACATTGACGATCAGGCTGGTCGGCACCGACTGGCGCAGCACCACCCGGACCGCGTCGCTGGTGGGGGCCTCCTCGGCGACGAAGACGTTGATCCCATCGTCGACCGCGATCGTGCCGCGTTGCAGGGTGAGCGCCGCGCCGTCGCCCTCGCTGCGCGCCAGGTTGGCGGCGGCCATCTCGCGCAACGTGCTCATGTCCTGCGTTCTTGCCAGGGCCGCCGCCGCTTCCATGGCGGCGGTATCGGCGAGTTTCTGGAGCCGGGCCTTTTCGTAGTACAGCCGCCCGACATCCAGCGCCAGCACCAGGCACAGGATCACCAGCCCGAGCACGCCCATGGCGAGCAGACCGATGGCGCCGCGTTGGGCGCGGGCGGAAGCCGACCCGGCATGGTGCAACATTCACTGACTCCCGTAGTCGTCGGTGTCGATGTAGCGGTCGGGAATCGCCTGGCGGAAGCTTTCCACGTAGCGCTCCCAGATGGCCGTTTGCACGGGGCCGGCTAGCTCCTGGCGATGCGAAGAGGCGCCGCGCCCGCTGCGCTGCCATTCGAGCAGGCGCCGGGTGGCTTGCCCCGGGCTCGCGGAGAGTCCCGACGCGCCCCCTGCCGTCTGGTCGGTGCCACGCCCCTGCATCGCCTCACCCCGAGCGGCCTCGCCCTGCTGGGCCTGCACGGCCGAGGCGCCCGCACCCAGACCGACCAGCAGCACCAACGCCAGGCCTGCCCGGCGCACGGCGCTGCGAGGCATGCTGAGTGAAGGGATGCCTGGTGGCTGGGTGCTCGGTCGTTGGATGTCTGGTCGTTGGATACCTGGTGGCGTCGCCGTCATGTCGCTCTCCTTGCATGGCTCTTGTGTTTTGCCTGTGCCCGGGCCGTCCCCCATGAGGGCGGCACGGGCACAGCGTCATTTGCGGGTGATTTCCAGCTCGAAGGCAGTGTTGTCGGGCATGGCGATGGGCGTGTGGGTGATGGCGCCGCTCGTCTCGGCCTCGTTGCGTGTCGCCGTCGTGCCGCCGGACGCGCGTGCCGAGGTGCCGCTGCGTCTGGCGGTGATCGCGTCGGTGACCGAAGCCGGGACGGACGTTGTCGCCGACACCGACGTCGCCGATGCCGAGGCCGCGGTCGGACCCGACCTCGCGGTCGCGGGTGACGCCGTGGCATTCGAGGCCAGACGCGTCTGCCGCAGCAGCTCGAGGTCGTCCTGGCCGATGCTGTAGCGCTCGGCGATGCGGGTGGCCTGGCGTGCGTTGCCCTGGGCATACAGCGCCATGATCAGGTTGCGGGCGGCGCGAGCGTAGTTCGGCGAGAGCTCCAGCGCGGTGAGGAATTCTTCCTCGGCCTGACGCGGCTGGCCCTCCAGCAAGTGCAGGTAGCCCAGGTCGTTGCGAATGGCGGCGTCGATGGGACGCGACTCGCGTGCCTTGCGCATGGAAGCCAGCGCGGTGGCCATGTCGCCCCGCGCGGCCTGGTTGCGGGCGATGCCCCGCCAGGCATCGGCGGCGAGGCAGGTGGCGGTGAGGCTGTCGTAGATACGGTCGGCGGCGTCGCGCTTGCCCGTGCGGCGCAGCGCTTCGCCGCGCAGCAGTCGCGGCTCGGCGAGATCGGCGCCGGTGGCCTCCAGCGAGAGGCTGTCCAGGTGCGCCAGCGCCGCGCGCGGCTTGTCGTCGTCGAGCATCTGGCGGATCAGCGTGATCTGCATGCCGGTGGTGGCGCTCATGGGTTCGCCGCAGGCGCCGCGCCGGGTCGTCGAGTCCTCTTCGTTGGCGGTGGCGATGCCGTTGGCGCGGCCATCGGTTTGCGTCCAGGCGGTATTCGGCGTATCGGGGCCGGCGCAGCCCGCCAGTGCCGCCAGGCAGACGAACCCGGCCACCAGGCGGCCCGGACGCAATGTCGGTCGGCGCACCGATCCGGACGAAAACAGGGGATACGGCATCATTGTCCTCCCAGCGTCGCCAGCGCTCCGGCGAGATTGAGTACGGCGGGCCCGGCCAGCACGATCAGCAAGGCGGGAAACAGGAACACCATCATCACCAGCGACATCTTCCCCGAGAGCCGAGTGACGGCTTCTTGCAGGCGCGTGCGGCGGCGGTCGCGCAGCAGATCGGCCAGGGTGCGCAGCGAGTCCCGCGCCCCGCCGCCGCTGGCGGAGACCTGCGCCAGCAGCTTGAGCAGATCGCCGAGGCCCTCGCTGGCCTGAATGCCGGCGACCTCTTCCAGGGCTTCCTCGCGGGCCTGGCCGGCTTCGATCTTGTGGGTCACGCTGCGCAGCTCACGCACGGTTTCAGGGGCGGTATTGGCAAGGTTGTCGATCAGGCCCTGCAGCACGCTTTCCAGCGTCATGCCGGCTTCCCAGAGCATGCGGGTGACCTGCAGCACCAGACCGATTTCCTCGTCGAGAACGCGCGTGCGACGCCGCCGCCGGTTCTTCAGCCAGGCCCAGGCGACCACGCCCGTCAACGCCCCCAGGGCGAGGCCCAGAAACAGGCTGCCCGCCACGCCACGGCCCTGCTCCCAGCCCCACAGCATGCCCAGCAGGGTGACACTGACGGCCAGGATGCCGAGCACGGCGAGCAGCCGGGCCTGGGCCCGCGAGCCGATGAAGCCGGCCTGGCGCAGGATGATGGCCAGTTCGGCACTGCGCGCGTGGCGGCGCCGATGCACGCGCCAGGCGCTGCCGCTGCGCAGCAGCCATGACTCGGTCTGCCGCCACGGCGCCGGCGCGGTGGGCGTCTGCCGCTCCGCCGCGCGCTGGGCGATGATCCAGCACGCCCCGGCGGCGACCATCAGCGCCACGCCACTTGCCAACAAGAGCACGACCGCGACCATGCGTTCTCCTTATATCGCCTTGAGCATTCGCCACATCACGAAGCAGCCGCTCAACTCGAGCCCCAGCGCCAGCCACAGAGCCGCGCGGCCGTCCGCGCTGTGCCACATGGTGCTCAAAAACTCGGGGTTGGTGAGCAGGATGTAACCGCCGATCAGCACCGGGATGACCGCCAGCACCACGGCGGTGAAGCGCGTCTCGCCGGTCAGCGCCTTGAGCTCGCGCCGGCCGCGCTCCTGCTGGCGCAGCAGGGTGACGAAACTGCCTAGGATGTCGCGCAGGCTGCCCCCGTGGCGCTGGTTGACCTCCAGCGCGGTGGCCAGCAGCGCGAGCTCGCTGAGCTTGAGCAGCTGGCTTTCCCGCACCAGGCCTTCGTGCAATTCCAGCCCCAGTTCGCGGCGCACCCAGACTCGCTCCAGCATGTTGCGCAGCGGCGGCGCACTGCGCGCGATCTGGCGCTGAAAGGCCCGCTCGGGACTGGCGCCGACGGCGAGTTCACGCAGGAACTGTTCGAGATAGCCCGGCAACTGGGCACGCAGCCGCGAGCGCAGCCGCCGGGCGCGCCAGCCGAGGATCAGGTTGCCGCCCAGCAGCGCGCCGGCCAGCACGAACACGCTCCAGCGCTGGTCGATCACCACCAGCAGCACGGCCAGGATGCCCAGACCGATGGCGACGCTGATTACCAGCCGCCGCGGAGTGAGCTGGATGCCGGCGCGCAGCAGGTAATCGAGCGTCCAGTCGAGCAGCGATTCGCTGGGCGCGATGCGCCGGCGCTGACGACGCGGCGCACGCTGCTCGTGCGGCGTCGTGGAGACCCGCGCGCTGACCCAGAGCAGCGCGGCGGCGGCCAGCAGCAGGATGATGGCGACGCCCCACCACAGGGTCATGCCCGCACCCTGGCGTTGGCGACGTGGGTCCAGGGGGCCTCGTCGCGGTGATAGAGCGTCTCGAGCTTGATGGTGTCATCGTCGAAGCCCACCACCCGCTGCACTTCGAGCACGTGGCGGTGGCCATTGACGTCACGCGTGACGTGCACCACCAGGTCCAGCGCGGTGGCGATGATGCGGTTGATCAGGGTGTCCGAACCCTGGAAGCCCGAGAGCCGCACCATCATCTGCAGGCGCACCAGGGCGTCGGCGGCGGCGTTGGCGTGAACGGTACTCATCGAGCCCAGGTGGCCGGTGTTCATGGCCTGCAGCACGTCGAGCACTTCGTCGCCACGGCTCTCGCCGAGAATCACCCGGTCGGGACGCATGCGCAGCGCGTTGCGCACCAGCTGGCGGGCGGTGATCTCGCCCTCACCCTCGGTATTGGCGGGGCGTGTCTCGAGCCGCACGATGTGGTTGTTGCGCAGTTGCAGTTCGGCGGCGTCCTCGATGGTGACCACGCGTTCGTGACGGGGAATCGACTGGCTCAGGGCATTGAGCAAGGTGGTCTTGCCTGCCCCGGTGGCGCCGCTGATCAGGATGTTGCGGCGGCGCTCCACGGCCTGCTCCAGCTCGCCGAGCAGGTCCGCCGGCAAGGCGCCGCGTTCGACCAGCGCCAGCGCGCTCATGGCGTCGTGACGGAACTTGCGGATCGAGACGCAGGGGCCATCCAGCGCCAGCGGCGGGATGATGGCATTGACCCGCGAGCCGTCCGCCAGGCGGGCGTCGACCATGGGGCTGGATTCATCCAGGCGGCGGCCCAGCGGCGCCAGCATGCGGCGTACCACGCGCAGCACGTGGGCGTCGTTGAGGAACTGCTGGGGCACGCGCTCGAGCCTGCCGTTGCGCTCGGCGAACACGTGATCGGGGCCGTTGATGAGTATGTCGGTGATGTCGTCGTCCCGCAGCAGAGGTTGCAGCGGGCCGTAGCCGGTCATTTCGTGGTACAGCGATTGCAGGACCGTGTGCATGGCCTCGTCGGGCAGGAACTCGCCGCGCTCGGCAAGCCAGTCGCGGACGCAGTCTTCCAGGCGCGTGTACAGCGCGCTGGGTTCGGCGTCGAGTTCCATGCCTTCGTCCTCGAAACGCTCGATGACGCTGCGGTGCAGCTCCGACTTGAAGGCCGGGTCGTCGGGGTCGGCGACGACGTGCAGGTGACGTTGTCCAAAACGTGGCAGTGCCATGGTGTTTCTCCTGGCGGAAATTCCGCTCGCTCGTTCCGCGTTGCCCTGATGTGCTGTCCCGGTGGCAAGCCTGGCGAGGGCGCTGTCCCCCCTTCCCTGGGGTGCTACATTTGCCATCCCTGGCAAAACACCCTCGCGACGTCTTGCCCCCGGCTCACCGATCGCTAGTTGCTGAAACCGACGTTGCCCAGGCGCTCGAGGCTTTCGGCGTCCTGGGGGTCGAACAGCAGTTCCAGATACGAGGGGTCGTAGCGCCGCAGGGCCTCGCCGGGCAGTTCCGGCCGGGGGGCGCCCGCCGCCATCGGCGCCACCAGATGCGGCGTGACGATCATCACCAGTTCCTTGTTCTGGGTCTCGAAGCGCGTGGAGCGAAAGAACGCGCCGATGACCGGCAGATCGCCCAGGCCGGGGAACTTGTCCACGGTCTGCATGGTGCTGTTGCTGACCAGGCCGCTGATGATCAGGCTTTCGCCGTCGCCGAGCTGGACGCTGGTGTCGGTGCGCCGCACGTTGAGGGCGGGCACGGCCACGCCGCTGGCCTCCACGCCCTGGGTGAAGTCGAGCTCGCTGACTTCGGGGGCGACCTTGAGCATGATGCTGTTGCTGTCTAGCACGGTGGGCGTGAGCTGCAGGCGCACGCCGAATTCCTTGAAGTCGATGCGCACGTCGCCGTCGTCGTTGCTCACGGGGAACGGGAACTCGCCCCCGGCCAGGAAGGAGGCGCTCTGCCCGGAGAGCGTGACCAGGCTGGGTTCGGCCAGGGTGTAGGCGAAACCGTTGCTGCGCAGCGCGCTGATCACGCCCAGCACGCTGTCGTTGGCGTTGCCGACGACGATGTTGTAGCCGCCGTTGCCGGTCTGGAAGCCGGAGCCGGTGAGAAAGGAAAAGCCCTCGCTGAAGCTGTCGCCCACGGCTTCGGCACCGCCCAGGGCGCCGCTGGTGCCGACCCCGATCAGAGTGTTGCCGCCGTTGTTCTTGCCGAAGAAGAAGCCGGCGGACTGCAGCTTGCTGCGGTTGACCTCGACCACGCGGATGTCGGTCTGCACCTGCACCGGGCCCGTCTGGCGGGTGGCGTCCACGGTGTTCTGATCGCCGAGGCGCGAGCGTGCCTGGGCGTGACGCGCCAGGGACTCACTCTCCCCCGCGAGGGTCGGGGTGTCGGTGCCGTCGGCCAGGGTGTATTCGGACTCCATGCCCCGTGCGCCGCGCGGGCGTACCGAGACACGGTAGCGCTGCGGTGCATCGCGGCCGTCCCGCCAGACGCTCAGCGAGGTGGTGCCCGCCGCGAGACCGGTGAGCAGCAGTTGGCGGGCGTCCACCATCTGCGCGCTGGCGATGTCGCCGTCGCCCAGCGCGGTACGTGATACCGGCCGCTCGAAGACGAGCCGTTGCTGGTCGCCGATGTCCAGACGCAGCGTGCTCTCGCCCTGCTGGGCGAGCCCGGGCACCGCGAACAGCAGCAATACGAGGCTCAGCAGGCTGCGTACCAGGCTCCCAGGTAGCGGCCTTCCGGGTACTCGTCTACCAGGGGCTTGTCTACCTGGGGCTTGTCTACCAGGTACTGGGCCCCCAGACACCGGACGTCGCCCAACGGTCGAGGTTGCGGTCTCGGACATTGCGGTTTCCTTCTTCCCTACGTGGGCACGGCGCTCGGCGTTCCCGGCTTGCGGCCGTGCTTGTCGTTATCGCGTCTGCGGTTGTCCCACCGCTTGTGGCATGGCCCAGCTTGGCCTCGAATGGACCTAGTTCGATGTTTCGATCACCCGACGCTCGCCCCCCACGAACTGCACCACGCGGTGCCCCGATGACGCTGGCGAGGCGCGACGCGGCTCAGTCGATGAGGCGGCTTCTTCAATGGCGGCGATCTCGGCATAGGTCACCGCCGGTGCGAGCGCGTCGTCCTGCTCGTGCGGCGCGTTGTGTGAAGCATGGCGTGACGCATTGCCGGAAGCGCCGCGCGCGGCGTCGCCCGCGGTCCGCGACAGGCCGACCACCATGCCGCCGCCATCCGGTGCCGTGACGAGATCGGCCATCAGCCGGTCGACCCGCTCGCGGCTGCCGACCACCGCGAGCCGCAGACGACCGGTGCTTTCGGCGAGCAGCAGCTTGGGCGCCTGGGCGTCGGTGACCGCGACGACGGCGGTGCGCGCCCCGTTACGGCCGCCGTTGTCGTCGTTCTCGGCGCGGCTTCGCAGGTCATCGCCATAGCCGAGCACCAGGACGTCGTCGAGCAGGCGCCGCGCCAGGGTCTCGCGGCGGTCGCCGGACGAGGCGGCCTGGGCCTGGAAGAGCACGTCCACCCGGTCGCCGGGGGCGATGAAGCCGCCACCGCCGACGACGTCGTCGACGCCGATGGCCAGCGCGCGGTAGCCCGCCGGGACCTGGCTGGCCAGCACGCTGCCCAGCGCGAAGTCGTCCTCGCGGATCGCCTCGCCGGCGTCCACCGGCCGGGTCAGCACGCGCCCTTCCAGCGCCTCGCGCTTGGCGAAGCTGCGCGGCACGGCATTGGGAAAGTCGACCACCGCCAGGCGCGGCGTCTGGGTGGCGGCCTGCGTTACCTCGTCGGCGCCGAGCCGGGTGCCTGCCGCCAGGTGACGAGTCGCCACCACGACGGGATGGCGCATCACCGGCGTCTCGGTGGCCGATTCGACGGCGGATTCGGTGACCGAGGGCGGCATGGCCTGCTGGGTCAGCCGCCAGCCGGTGAAGCCCAGCGCCAGGGCCACGATCACCAGCCCCACGGCGACGATCTTGAGGGTCTTGGGGGACATGGCTTCGCCCTTTTTATTAGGTATCAGGGTCTTCCGCCGTGCCCACGGCCTGCGCAATGCTGTCGAAGATTCCCCCGAAGATGTTTTGCAGGCCTTCATCGCCGTTGAAAACGGCAATGATCACCACGGCGACGACGCCGGCGATGATGGCGTACTCGATCGCCGTGGCGCCCTGCTGGCGCTTGAAGCGGGCGTGATTGAGGGGACGCTGGGCGTGACCCCGCGCGGCGAGGCGTTGGCTGAACGTCGTGACCTTGTCGAACAGTGAATTGCGCATGATGATTTCCCCGCGTTGTCGTCTTGTGGCGCTGCCTTGCAGCACTGGTGAATGTCGGCGGCCGGCGGCGTGCGTGGCTCGCCTCTAGCCACCGTCGAACTGCCAGGAAAGCCGGGCGTTGATGCGCCCTTCCCGGTTATCGGTGTCCAGATCTTCCTCGGCGATGGGCCGGGCGTACTCCACCCCCAGCCGGTAGTAGCGGCTGTCGGTAAATTCGAGTCCGAAGGCCGCCGAGGCGAGGTTGTATTCGATGTCGTTGTCGTGGAACCGGGTGCGTGCCCCGTCGACGACCAGGTAGGGTTCGATCCGGCTCACCCAGCCCCAGGGCACGGCTTGCAGGAAGCGCAGTTCGATTTCCCCGGCATAGCCGTAGTCGCCCTCGGCCTGGCCGTCCGGGTAGCCGCGCCCGAAGCGCGTGCCGCCGTAGTTGCCGCGTTCGGGCAGCGGCAGGCTGTTCTCGGACCAGAAGCCGTCGGCGCGGGTGGTGAGACGCCAGCGCTCGCCCAGCGACTCCACCCAACGCCCGTTCAGCCCCAGGCGGGTGTAGTTCAGCGGGTCGCCGTCGCGCTCGGTGACGCCGAGGGTGGCGATCTCCAGCTCGCTCTTGCCGCCGGCGTCCCCGAGCCCCTGGCGCAGTTCACCGCCGACTTCCCAGAGCCGGTCGGCACTCACGCGCCGATACAGGGTGTTGAGCTCGGCGGTGCCGTAGCGCAGCGTCTCGTCGGCGCGCAGCAGTTCGTCGTTGCCGCTGGTGGTGTAACGGTACCGAGTCTCTTCATCGAGGTATTCGAGGGCGCCGCCGACTTCCCAGAGCGTGTCGCGGGACAGGCGCAGCGGATAGTCGAGCTCGCCGCGATAGCGTTGCCGGCGCTTGGCTTCGCGGGCCTCGATGGGCACGCCGAGCAATTGCGTGTCGGTGGTGTCGTCACCGTCGAAATGAGTGGCCGAGAGCTTGAGCCGCAGGCCGTCGCTGCCCAGGGCCTGGCCGTATTCGGCGGCCAGGTACTCGTCGTCGTCCTCGATGGGCAGCAGGCCGGCCACCGACAGCCGCTCGGCATAGCGGGTGTTGGCCTGCGTGGACACACTGGCCAGTGCCTGGGTGTCGTCTTCGTCGTCGTAATCGAGGCTCAACCCGCCATCGATGCGCTGCATGTCGCGCGCTTCGACACGCACCGTGGTGGCGCCGTTGACGGTACGCGGCAGCGGCACGTTGACCGCGAGACTGGCACCGGGAATGCGCTCGATCAGCGCGGTATAGCGCTCGAAGCGCTCGCGCCGCAGCGGGCGCTCCTCGGCCATGCGCTCGATCAGCCGCTGCACGCGGGACGCCACGGCATCGTTGTCGATATCCAGTTCGGCGCGGGCGATATAGCCTTCGACCACGACCACCTGGACGTTGCCGTTGGCGAAGTTGTCCGCCGGCAGGTAGGCGTAGGAAATCGGATAGCCGGCCTCCTGATAGCGCTGGGTGATGCGCCGTACGGCCTGGGTGATGCGGTCGACGGTCACCGTCTCGCCCACCAGCGGTTCGAGCGGCGCGGCGAGGGTCTCCAGCTCGAACACCGAGCCGCCACGAATGTTGATGTGACGCACGGCCACGCGGGCATTGCCCGATACGCCCGGCGCCGCGCTGGGCTGCTGGACGTTGAGGTCCAGCGTGCGGCGGGTACTTTGCTGCTCCTGCTGCTGACGCGTGGAGGTGGGCGAACGTTCGTCGATGAACGAGGGCACGACATCGTCGGCCATGACGGCGCCACCGTGACCGACCAGCACGCAGGCGAGGCAGCCGGCCAGGGGGTCCGTTAGCGCATGGCGTCGTACGCCACGGGAGAAACGCGAGAGTAGCGGCATGACTGGATTTCCCTGTGCATCTTCTGGTGGAGCCGCTCGTTATTCAGGCAGTGGCGGCTCTCGTCGTCGATGTCGGAACATCGGGGGGTGTCGTCGTGGGCCTTCACGACGGCACCCCTCTTATTACTGGCTATGTCGTTACTGGCTATGTCATTGCTGTCTTCTCACTGCCATCTATATCGCTGCTGTCCGCGTCGTTACCGTCGGCGAGCGTGCCGCTGCCTCGAAGAGCTGTATCCAGGAGAGCTTTAACCTAGAGAGCAGCGGCCCTTGCCGATCTCAGCGGCCGAGCAGTCCCCCGCCCAGCAGGTTGCCGAGCAGCCCTTTGCGCTGAGTGTCCTGGTCCGTGCCGCCGTCGCTGGCATCGCCGCCACCGCTCAAGCCACCGGTCACGCCGGAGAGCGAGTCGGTCACGCCACCGACGAGGCCACCGACCAAGCCTTTCTTGTCGCTGCCGTCGTCGCTCGAGCCGCCGCCGGTCAGCCCACCGCCGGTCAATCCGCCGGTCACGTTGCCGACGACGCCCACGACACCGCCGACCAGCCCCTTGCCGGTATCGCCGTCGCCAGCGCCGTTACCGCCGCCGAGCAGACCGCCTTCACCGCCGGTGAGACCGCCCAGCAGGCCCCCTTCACCGCCGAGACCGCCACCGAGCAGGCCGTCTTCGCCTTGCAGGCCGCTGAGCAGACCGCCGCTGGCGTTACCGTCACCCTCGGTGACCAGGCCGCCCAGGTCGCCGACGGCATTGCCGACGCCCTGCAGGGTGCCGCCCAGCCCGCCGAGCGCTTCGGAACGCTCGCCGACGCGCCCGCCGATCTGGGTCACGATGCCGCCCACGGAAGTCAGCAGACCATCGACTGGCTGGCCGACGCCCAGGCCGTCACCCAGGGTTTGCGTGGTGCCTTCGAGGTTGGTGACCAGCGGCCGCACGACGCTCGTGGCTTCTCGCGTCAAACCACTGAGGTGGCCGTCTTCCGCCGTCAGCGACGCGGTCAGCGATCCCGCGGTGGAAGTCACCGCCACGCCCAGTTGATTGACGGTATCCCCGACGCCGGACACTAGGTGGGTGCGTTCGTCTAGCTGACCGACGACCGGCAGCGTGTTGAGCCCGGTGACGAGGGTGCTGGCGGACGACACCGCTTCGCCGACTTCACCCACGGCCGATGTAGCGCCGCCCAGTGTGGTCCCGAGGGCGTTGTCGTTTTCGCTCAAGCTGCCGAGGCCATCGTTCAGGCCCGAACTGAGACTGTTCACGCCTTCACCGACATCCACGATGACACCGCCCGTGCCATCGGTGACGAAGCCGGCGCCGCCGACGTCGGACTGGGAAATGGCTTCGCCGGCCCCGATCACGGTATCGCCGAGGCCCGTGGTGGCATCACCGGTGTCGGAGACGACCTGCTCGACGGCCGTCGAATCGTCGGCGATATCGCCGCCGCCATTACCACCATCGCCGCCGTCGTTGCCACCATTGCCGTTACCGCCATCACCTCCGTTGTTGCCGCCATTGTTGCCGCCGTTGTTATCGCCCATATCAGGGCCGTCCCCTGGCCCGCCATCCATGGGCTGAGACTCCGATGAACTACCGCTGCATCCAGCGAGTGCCAGCGCCAGTATGATCGTTGCAATTCCCGGTACCTTGTAATCCCCAAGCATTTCAACCTCCCCGAAAGCATCGTTGCGTGCTTTGCTTCATTCATTGTGCGACGTGACGCCGCTCATGCATCCAACGTCATTTCTTTCTGCTGATGCCTTATTTCAGGAAATAAGACCCATCCATACAGGCATAAAGCTCTCTCGAATGCCTGAAATCCACGCACTTTCTTGCCGCTAAAAGGCAGGCACTCATCTCTATGACGCCACCTAAGCACATGATTTAGATAGTAATATCTCATTACATAAAGAATACATGCCTTTTGTTATATGCCCACTCAACAAAAAAAGAGCTTATCCTTCCTCTCGTAACCGAGCGTTAATTTCAATACTTAACTCTTGGTTACATAAGTAAATATTCTAGACAAATTTTACCCTCGACCACCTTTCCGTACTATCCTTTACATAGTCTGCATATTAGGGTTCTCATTCTTATCGGCTTTGCAATTCCAGTCATTTTCACGACCTTTACAGTCCAAATGGTCAATGACTTACAAACAAGGCCGCAAAAAAACTAAAGGGATCAATTATGGCGATGCATGAAACCTCGATTCCCACCAGCCTCAATGCCATGCGTGCTGCAGAGATATGGCTACATGAAAAATCCACCGATAGCCCTTCGATTCGCGAGCTGGCGAATTACCTGGGCTATTCTGAGGCGCAAATAAGACGCAATTTCAACCGCTTCTTCGGTATATCACCAGGCCGGTATCGCGATTCACTGCGGCTGGAGCGCGCGGCACTGCTGCTATGCCGAACGCCGATGCAGGTGCTGGATGTGGCGATCAGTTGCGGGTATCGCAGCCATGCCATTTTCACGCGTGCATTTCATGGCTATTTCGGTGCCTCGCCCAGCGAGTATCGACGCCGCTTTCACGATCGCCTGTATGAGGGAGTCACTCAGCGTCGGCCACCCGATGCCCTGGCGCTGGACATTCAGCCGGAAACGCGTTGCTTTCTGACCCGCCATTACGGCGATGTGGACTGGAAAGAACAGCCTCGGCTATGGCGACGTTACGCACAGCCATGGCAGCGGCGTTTGAAGGGAGGCAAGAGCACGCCGGTGTGGCTTTATCATGACGACCCGAACATTACTCCGGCCGGCAGGGTTCGCATCGATTTCGGCTTCATGATCGACCGGGACTGCATGACGCCGCCCTCGATGGGTTTCCGCCAGGTTCGTCTTCCGCCCAGACGCCAGGTCCGGATGCGGGTCTACGGGCAGGACAATGTGATCGGTGCCATCGCATATCTGCTTTACGACTGGATGCCCACGCATAACGAATGCATCAGTGGCGAACCGGTCACGGTCGCCTGGCGAGAGGAGACGGCCTCTCATGGGCACGTGCAATGTTTTGAACTCGGCGTTCCCTTGTTGACGTTACATTGACCGTCAATGCCTTGCCGTTATATCCACCACGCCCGGCCGTGCCGATAAGTGCGCCGCAATGGCTTCGGCCGATCAATGGTTAAACGGCAATGGCAAAACGACAATTGAAGTAACCGGTAATGAGAACACTGGCCAGGAGACAGCGGTACAAGGAATGTCGCGGCAGGCGTTACGCTTTGCCTGAAAATGCCTGCGCTCGCCCATACGGCGTTAAAAGTCGACTGGAACGCCAGCCCGGTCCGTTTTTCGTCGATTTCGCCTTGTCTGACCATCGCTCGTCGATTTTTCAGACAGCTTAACGATAAGCGTCAACGTCATGGACGTGGAAAGCGGCAACAAAAAAGGCTGATGCCCGAAAGCATCAGCCTTGTAATATAGGCGCGTATGGCCATGACCCCGCCCGTCGCGATACACAGGCGACAGGCTATCGAGGCATCATTCCTCGACGCGTACCAGCCAGGACTCGACGGTGTCGTTGCCGTACTCGTCTTTCCAGGCCTTGAGCGTTTTCTGGTTACCGCCGCGAGTTTCCACGACTTCACCGGTATTGGGGTTCTTGTAAATCTTCAGCTTGCGCTTGCGGCGACCAACGGTGTTGGTCTGCGTCGCCGGTTTGGAGCGCGATTCCGGCTGCGGATCGAGCATTTCGATCACGGCGGCGGGAGACTTGTCGTACTCCTTCATCAAGGCTTCGAGCTTTTCCTTGAATTCCAGCTCGGAGGTAAGGCGCTGGTCCTTTTCAAGCTGCTGCAGCTCTTCGCTAAGTTGCTTGAGCAGCTGCTCCTTTTTCATGTACTCGCTCAACAGAGACATTCTATACCTCAAGACGGTTGATTGGGATGCAAGTGCATTATCGCTACTTATTCGCCCATTGCCAAGTCCCACTTCTACCTTTTATATCATACCCGTTTATTCCGTTGTAGTGTCCCAGCTCACATGCGCTTCGAGATTTTCCATGAAATGCGACTCTCTTCCCACTCCCTTCGCGATACTTCGCCTCCCCAATATGGGTTAACCCACCTTCCCCATACGGGGCAAGCCAGATTAAAAAGACGGGAACATGTCGGGATTCATCAACTAACGGGAGCGAAATCACAAGCCCCTGCTCCATGGAGCAGGGGCTTGTTCGTCCGAGCGGCCTATAAAAAAGACGATTGTGGCCGTGTTGCCATGCTTTGCGCTCTGAACGCTACACTTTCTGAGCGCTACACTTTCTGAGCGCTACACTTCCTGAACGCTACGCTCGCCGAACGCTATCGCAACTCGCAAGGATTATCGACAGCGTTCGGAATCATGCGTTCACCGTCGCCGTTCAAAAGCTATCGTTGCCGATCACCGTTCATGGCCACCGCTCATAAGCACCACTCATAAGCACCACTCATAACCACTGCTCATAACCACATGGCCGCCAGCCAACCGAAGGCGATCAGCGGAATGTTGTAGTGCAGGAACGTGGGGACGACCGAGTCCCAGATATGATCGTGCTGGCGGTCGACGTTGAGCCCCGAGGTCGGCCCGAGCGTGGAGTCGGAGGCGGGCGAACCGGCGTCCCCCAGCGCGGCCGCGGTACCGACCAGGGCGACGGTCGCCATGGGCGAGAACCCGAACTGCATGGTCAGCGGGACGTAAATCGCGGCGATGATGGGGATCGTCGAGAACGACGAGCCGATGCCCAAGGTGATGAACAGACCCACCAGCAGCATGATGATCGCGGCAAGCCCCTGGTTGTCGCCGATCATGGCGAAGGCATTCTCCACCAGCGTGTCGATCTCGCCGGTGGCCTGCATCACCGAGGCGAAGCCTGCCGCCGAGATCATGATGAAGCCGATCAACGCCATCATGCGCATCCCGCTGGTGAACAGGTCATCGGCCTCGCGCCATTTGAAGATCCCGCCCAGCGAGAGCAAGGCAAAGCCGACCAGCCCGCCCACGATCATCGACCCGCTGTAGAGCTGGATCGAGAGCGCGGCGACGATGGCGACGACGGCCATGACCAGGCCACGGGTGTGCAGACTGACGTGCTCGTCGTGATGCGGCACGTTGCTGGTGACGACGTCACTCGCTTCATAATCGCGCGGCTTGCGGTAGGACACGAATACCGCGGCCAGCAACCCCAATGCCATGCCGGCCACCGGGATCCCCATCGCCAGCGGGACCATGCCGCGGGTCACCTCGAGCCCGACGGCCTCGCCCGCCGAATTGATGTTGGCAAGCAGGATGTCGTTGAGGAAGATCGCCCCGAACCCGACCGGCAACAGCATGTAGGGCGCCGTCAGGCCGAACGTCAGGGCACAGGCGACGGCGCGACGGTCCAGTCGCAGCGAGTTCATGATCTTGAGCAGTGGCGGGATGAGGATGGGAATGAAGGCGATGTGCACGGGGATCAGGTTCTGGGAGGAGATCGCCACCAGCAGCACGGCCCCGAGCATGATGTATTTCACCGCCGCCCGGCGCTTCTGAGACGCCTCCTGCCCAAGCAGGCGAATCAGGCGCTGGGCCAGCAGATCGGGCAGGCCGGAGCGCGAAATGGCCACCGCGAAGGCCCCCAAGGTGGCATACGCCAATGCCACCTTGGCACCGCCGCCCACACCATCGTTGAACGCCGCGAGCGTGTCCTCGAGTCCCAGGCCCCCGACCAGGCCCCCCACCAATGCGCCCACGATGAGCGCGAATACGACTGATACGCGCGCCAGCGCCAGTCCCACCATGACCAGAACGGCCAGAATCACTGCATTCATTGCGTTTCCCGTTGTCTTAGGCTGTGCACGAAAACTGCCTGCGCTCGGTCATACCGCGTTAAAAATCAGCTCGCGCGCGAGTCCGATCAAAGTACTCATTTACCCCCCGTAAACTCGTGTGCGAGCCCAGTCCGTCTTTTCGCTGATTTTTGCCTTGTCTGACCATCGCTCGCCGATTTTTCGTACATAGCCTAGTTCCGCTGCGTTTGTTGAAGCACCGACGCCGAAGGCGCCAATCGGCTCACGAAAAGTTCGGGATAGTACCAGAAGTCGACACCGAAACGTCACGGCCTTGCCATCGTCGTGTCATGCGGCAGTGGTAGAAAGGAAGTGCGATACTGGTATCGCTAGACAAGGGACACTGTCGTTAAGCGCGTTAGGGACGCATGTTGGGCAGGATGCTCGCAGGAACCGGTCGAGCCGGTGCGTCGGGAAGACGCCAAGGGAGCGCTGATGATTACGCCACGACACGGAGGCTCCGGGTCGTGGCGATTTTATTGCCAGGCACTGTCTGAAACCGTCTGAAAGAGTGGTCTGCGTACGCGCCGACATCGCGCGTCGACTTTTCGGACGACGCCTACGCTTTGTCGGAAAAATGCCTGCGCTTGTCCATACGGCGTTAAAAATCGGATCAAAATGCTCATTTACACCGCGTAAACTCCGCTTTTTCACCGATTTTTGCCTTGTCTGGCCATCGCTCGCCGATTTTTCAGACAGAGCTTAGCAGTTGCCCTTCTTCGCCTGCCCCGGCGGACAGAAGTCGCCGCCATGCCCATGATCGCGGTCATGGTCGTGATGACCGTCCCCGACTTCGACCACGGGCTCGGGGTCGATGCGCGCTGGCGTGTAACTGCATGCCGTCACGCTCAATCCCAGGCCGACGAGTCCCACCAGCAGCATCGGTCGCCATGAAAATTGCATCGTTTTTCTCCTCTTGCCAGTCCATGGGGCCATTGTGCGTTCCCTCGCGATGCAACGCGTCATCAGGGTGCCACCGCCTCCGCTTTTTCGGGCACTGCATTATCCTCATCGGAGGGAGGCGCGTCACCCTGGGCCTCGCTGTTGCCTGCTCTTGCCGACGCCGTGTCGCCTTTATCGGCGACCCATAGAAACGCCGGATCGTATTGCACGGGATCGTCATCGACGCTCGTGTCAGCGGCCATGGCGACGCTTCCCATGGCGACGCTTCCCATGGCGAAGCCTACCAGGACGAAGCATCCCAGGACCAAGGATCCCAGAACGAGGCGCCCCGACCGGGGGACTTCGCCACCGAGGCTGCTCGTGCTCCCTGATGTTCCGATTCCACGCTTCGACATGACGCTCCCCTGACTGACCTTGCCGCGATAGGCATGAAAAAGACTGAATATGACGACTTGAACATATGCGCACCTTAACAGCTCGCCCCGCACTTCACCATGCGCCCGGGGCCGCCGTTCCAGGCCTCCAAGGGCTCGCTGCCCTGCCCGCCAGCGAACTCCATAACGGTATGTACTAGGCATCCCCCTCATTTTCATAACACCGGTTTATGTATCCGATGTGTTTCGGTATGATGCGCCCCATAACGAGAAATCAAGAAAATTCAGGGAACTTCTGAACCGTCTCCCACTACATGGCCCGCCAAGCATGGCAATCGCCCTCGCTCACGGGGCGAGTGTGCTCTTGCGCGCCCATGTTCGGGCTTTCGTACGAATCCCGGTTCGATGTCTCCCTTGGCGTCAGTTTGCATGGGCAAACCCGCCCTTCCTATGACTCACGACCCTAAGCAGGAAACGGAGAAAAGAAAGTGACACAACGATCATTCAAGGCAGCTGGCCTCGCATTCGGCGTTACCAGCACACTGGCATTCGCCGCACCGGCATTGGCACAACAAGACACCCAAGCCATGCAGCGTCAGCTGGATGCTCTGCGCGCCCAGGTGGAGCGCATGGAGCAGCAGCTCGAAGCCCAGCAGTCGGCCACGACCGCCGACAGCGGCCAGGCGACTTCAGAGACGCGTGAGCTTGCCGAAGAAAACCGCTCACTGATCGACTCGATCCAGAACTCGCAGATCAGCGGTACGCTCCAGTTGAACGCGAGCTACAACGACTGGGACCAGGCCAATAAAGACAAAGCCGGTGACATGAACTTCGGCAAGTTCGTCCTCGCCCTCAATGGTGAGCACGGCAACTTCCTCTACGGGTTCGATTACCGCTTCTACGACGGCTACCAGTTCCTGAAGAGCGGTTGGATGGGTTACCAGGCCACCGAGAACGATACCGTCAAGGTGGGTCTGGTCCAGACGCCGTTCGGCAACATGGATTACGGCTACCTCGGCTGGTACGGCACCCTGCCGTATCTCTCCGGCTTCAACGACAACCAGAATGCCGGTATCAAGTGGGATCACACCCAGGGCGCCTGGGACACCTCGCTGGCCTTCTTCAAGAGCGACCAGTTGGGTGACGGCAACGAGCACTACGGCGCCAACCCGGTCGGCAGCAGCGCTCAGGGCAACACCGCCGAGAACCAGCTCGCCGGCCGTGTCGCCTACACCTTCGGTCAGGGCACCGACTACACCACCGAGATCAATTTCTCGGCCAAGGGGGGTCAGCTCTACAACAATCAAACCAATGAAAGCGGCAGCAACTGGCAGGCCGCCGTGGGCCTGAACGGCAGCTACGGCAACTGGTATACGCTGTTGCAGGCCACCGCCTACGAATATGACGCCGAGAATCCGGCGAATAGCAGTATCTCTGATAATGCCATGCAAATCGGCGCATTCGGCTTTAACTACCTGATCCCCACCGAAGGTCAGATGTACTCCGCCAGCCTGGCGTACAGCATGAACGTCAACTGGGGTGACATCGACAACCTCTACTTCTACAACGACTTCAGCTATGTCAACCCCAAGGGTGATTACGCACCAAGCACCGCTTCAAACCCTGGCGGTTTTGGCGATGTCGACGACCCGATGCTCAACGACCTGGGCATGAAGGTCACCGCCGGCCCGTACTACGCCTGGTTCAGCGTCATTGCCAACAAGAACGCCCTCGGCTACTTCGGTTCGCCGACCGACGGCGACTGGCACACCAGCGTGCAGTCCAACTTCGGCTTCAACTTCTAAGCGTCATCGCTTAACTAGCTAATTCTATTTAGCGCCCCGCTCCCAGGAGCGGGGTTTTTTGTGCGTGACACCTGCCTCTTTGCACCGCTTCATGCGATATCACCGATTGAATCGAAACTTCAAATATTAAATCGATTCAATTCAATAAGCCCATCGTTCAACGACTTATACATCAAATGCGTGTTCTCGACATGACCTGAATCAAGCACTCAGGAAAATACGCATATTCACAGAAAAAAGTCTTTAACTTACATTAGCTTACTGTTTAAAATGTGGACTCCATAAAAAACGGCATGACTTTCAATGTCTATAATACCAATGCAGGGAAAACATACCGTGTCGCTCAAACGGCGCTGTGCGGTACAGGTATTGATGGCCGCCGTCGTCACCGTTGGCGTGGGCTGCTGGATCGGCACCATGCGCTGGCCCTGGTACCTCGAGGCCGGTGCGCTTCTGGCACCGCTGTGCCTGCAGGTGTCTCTGGCACTGATGGGACTGGAACGCCACCTGCTGCGCCCCATGCGCAGTTTGTCCGAGCATGCCCGACGCCTGCATGAGGGCGATAATTCCCACTTCATGATGACCACCTATCTTACCGAACGCCAGGATGAAGTCGGTGAGTTGGCGCGTCAGTTCCAGCACCTGGTGGAAGATCTCAAGAATCACAACGCGCAATTGCTGGAACAATCGCTGATCGACCCGCTCACCGGGCTGGGCAATCGTCGCATGCTGGAATATCGCCTGGATGTCGCGCTGCCCCTGACACGACGTCTCGATTGCACCGTGTCGGTGATGATGATGGATGTCGACCATTTCAAACTCTACAACGACCATTACGGCCATCCGGCCGGCGATCAGTGCCTGGTCCAGATCGCCGGGGTGTTACGCGACACTTTTCGACGCGAGACCGATATCGCCGTGCGCCTGGGCGGCGAGGAATTCCTGGTCCTGCTCATCGACACCCCCAGCGACGAGGCCCTGCGGCTCGCAGATGCCATGCGCGGCATGATCCAGGCGATGGGGATTCCTCACGAGCGCTCCCCCAGCGCCGAGGTCGTGACCGTCAGCGTGGGGGTGGTCACCAGCCCGCCCGGGGTCAGCGCGGATATCGACAGAATGGTCGCCTGCGCCGATGAGGCGCTGTATGCCTGCAAGGCCTCGGGTCGCAATACCACGCTGGCGCGGACGCTCAAGGTCCAGGAGGCGTCGCTCGTCGCCTGCGATTAGGCCTTTTGCGAAGGCGGTCCGTTTCCTCGCCGACGTTTCAGACGCGGCCTGGGCCCTTCTGCGCCGCGTTCGTTCGCCTCATCCGCCGTTTCCCCGCTGCATCCGATTCCCTTGCACGTCGCCGCCGTTACGTATCGGTACATCGGCGTGTTGGCACGATGCCCAAAAAACTGTATATAATTACAGTATCAGATAGAGGGCATCGCATGGTTTCCCCTTGCCGCCTTCTTATCGTTTTATTTATCTATTATTTTTAAAAATCGTACTTTTCCTCTATATTTGTCTCATATCGTAATAGAAGGCGATCAGTTGCCATGACGGATAGGCTGCTTGGCGTGTTGACCGGCGATGTCGTCGGCTCGCGCCGCATCACCGACCGACAACGGCTCGACGAGGCGCTGGATACCACCCTGGCGTTGCTGGAACGGCATTTCGGCGCCCACGTGGACCGCTACCGTGGCGATGGCTTTCAGGTGGCGCTGCGCGCCCCCGGCGAGGCCATGACGGCGGCCGTTCTGGCGCGCGCCGCATTGCTGCGTTATTCGCCCTCGCGGCGCGACGTCTGGGATGCGCGCATTGCCGTGGGCATCGGGTACGGTCATCTGCCCGAAGCGCCACATATCGCCTCGGCGGACGGCGATGCCTTCGTGCGCTCGGGACAGGCCCTGGACCGCTTGAGCGAAAGCGACGAACGGCTCGCCCTGGTACTGCCGCAGCCCGACGACGACCTAGCCCTGCTGACCCGGTTCGCCGATGTCATCCTCCAGGGGTGGACGCACAACGCCGCCGAGGTCGTGTACTGGCAATTGCGGCATCCCGAGACCCAGCAGGCCCTGGCGACGCGCCTGGGCCGGGCCCAGTCGACCATTCACCAACGCTTGAGCGCCGCACGCTGGCCACTGATACAGGACTATCTGGCGCATGTCGGCGAGCGGCTCAACGCTCTCATGGAGACCATGCGATGACCGGCGCTCCCTTCACCGGGCTGTTGTTGTTGCTGCTTGCCCACCTGGCGGGCGACTTTCTCCTGCAAAGCGCGGCCTGGGTACACGACAAGCAGGTGCGCGGCCACCGCTCGACGGCGCTTTATCTGCATGCCGGCATTCACGGCGGGCTGGCCTGTCTGGCGCTCCTCGTCGGGGGACAGCCCGTCGGCGCGGCCATCCTGGGTGCGGCCTTCATCACCGTGACGCATTTCGGCATCGATGTGCTCAAGAGCCAGGCACCCAGCGAGCGGATCGGGTATTTCATCGCCGACCAGGCACTGCATGTCGGGGTACTGGTCCTGACCTGGCTGTGGCTGACCGGCGACGCGGCATGGCTGGCGCTCGCCACTGGCTGGCTGCTGCGCCCCGAGGTCTTGCTGGTGGCGCTGGCCTATGGCGTCGTCATGCGTCCTTTCTCGATCCTCATCGCCATGATCATGCGACGCTGGAGCCACGGCGTGGACAACAGCGGCACCCTGGCCGACGCCGGCGCGCGCATCGGCATGCTCGAGCGCTTTCTGGTGCTGACCTTCGTGCTCGCCGACCAGCTGGTGCCCATCGGCTTTCTGCTCGCCGCCAAGTCCGTGCTGCGTTTCGGCGATCTGCGCGAGGATCGCGATCGCAAGCTCACCGAGTACGTGCTGCTGGGCACCATGCTGAGCTTCTCGTTGACCATCACGCTGGGCATACTGGTCGCACAGTGGCGTCACGCGATGTGAGGGGCCGATGAGAAAGCGGGACGAGGACGGCGAGTGGGGACGAGAGAGAACGTGAGAGCGGCAAGACAGGCGACGCGGCGAGACCGGCCACGCCGCCCGAACCTGGGCCTGACGCGCAAGGGCTGGCTGTGGGCGATGCCCTGTCTGCTGGCGCTGACGGCCTGCGCCGCGCCCACGCTGGAAACCCGCGATGGCTATCAGGTCGATCGCCGCTACACCGCGCCCGGACAGAGCAGCCGGGTGCGTCATCTGGTGCTGCATTACACGGACAGCGACGCCCGGCGCTCGCTGTCGACCTTGACCGGCCCCCACGTCAGTGCGCATTACGTGCTCACCCGGGAGGCGCCGAAGATCTATCAACTGGTCGACGAGTCGCGGCGCGCCTGGCATGCCGGGGCCAGTGCCTGGCACTCCCGCACCAATCTCAACGACACCTCCATCGGCATCGAGGTCGTCAATCGCGGCCCCTATCAGACACCGGCGGGACGCGCCTGGACGCCCTACCCTTCAGCGCAGATCGACACCCTCATCGCGCTGGCGCGGGATATCGTCGCGCGCCACGCCATCGACCCCGTGGACGTGGTCGGCCACGCCGACATCGCACCGCGGCGCAAGATCGACCCCGGCCCGCGCTTCCCCTGGTATCGCCTGTATCGAGCGGGTATCGGCGCCTGGCCGGAGACAGCGCGGGTCATGGCCTACCAGCGGCGCTTCATGGCCTCGCCGCCCTCGCTCACCCAATGGCAGCGTGCGCTGGCGGCGTATGGCTATCCGGTGGCGGTCACCGGCCGCTTCGACGCGCTCACCCATGACACCTTGCGCGCGTTTCAGATGCACTTTCGCCCCACGCGCCATGACGGCTTTCCGGATGCGCACAGCGCGGCCATTCTCTGGGCATTGCTGGAGAAATATCGGCCCGAGGCTTTGAGTGATCTCCGCTCTCCACCCAACATCAATGGATAGCAGCGGCAAGATGCAAGCGAGGGTCATTCGTCAGGGATGACGAATGTAGCGTCCAGGGAAGGGGTTATAGCGCTCTCGCGGCAGCTTGCTGCTGATCATCGTGGCAACCCATAGCGTTTCACCGTGACTAGAGCTGCGGGTAATGAATCACGTCGTGAAAGCGCGCCGCTCGCTCGCCGACATTGCGATAGCCATGCTCGCGGTCGGCGGCGAAGCGGCGCGCCTCACCCGGCCGGAGGGCTTCCCAGCGACCGTCGAGCGCCAGTTCCAGAGTGCCGTCGAGCATCACCACGTGCTCGACGACGCCCGGTTCGTGCGGTGACGACTCGCTGCAGGCCCCCGGCGCCAGTTCGATCAGGAACATCTCGAAGCGCAGGCGTGGATCGAAGGCGAAAAGCGGCGTGACCGTCATGCCGGCGGCGGCATCTTCCAGCACCGTGGGCGCGGCCTCGCCATTGGGGACGATGCCCTGGACCGAGGCCTGTTCGAAGAACAGCGAGAACGACACGCGGAAACCGCCGGCGATTTTCCACAGCGTGGCCACCGTGGGACTGGACTCGCCGCGCTCGATCTGCCCCAGCATGGCCTTGCTGACCCCGGTCGCGCGCGCGGCACGATCGAGACTCCAGCCTTGCGCGCCGCGCAGCGTCTTGAGCGTCGCGGCGATATGAGCGGTTGGATCCTGCATATGGGGCCTCGTCCTTAGCCGGTTCGCTGATGCATCCCTACCTGCGTGGTTCCCCTTCTCATTGTACGCCATCATCGGCGCTGCTATCGTGCGTTATAACGCACAATGCAAAAACCTCTCGTTCCATTATCGGCAAGGAGCCGCCATGCAAGCGCCGTCAGCGTTACGCGATCTCTCCGTCTCGGCGCTGGTGGCGGGGTTCGTGGCCGTACTGGTGAGCTATGCCAGCTCGGCGGCGATCGTCTTTCAGGCCGCGGAAGCGGCAGGCGCCAGCCCCGCGCAGATCGGCGGCTGGTTGAGCACGCTGGGATTAGGCATGGGCGCCACCTCGCTGGGCCTGTCGCTTGTCTACCGCACGCCCATTCTCACCGCCTGGTCGACGCCCGGGGCGGCACTGCTGGCCACGAGTCTGGGCGACTACACCCTCGCCGAGGCCATCGGGGTATTCATGTTCTCGGGCGCCCTGGTGCTGGCCTGCGGCATCACCGGCCTCTTCGCTCGCCTGATGGCCCGCATTCCCCACGCCATCGCCGCCGCCATGCTCGCCGGCGTCCTGCTGCGCTTCGGGCTCGAGGCCTTTGCCGCCCTGGACGACGCTTTCGTACTGGTCGGCGCCATGTGCGCCGCGTACCTGCTCGGCCGACGTCTGTGGCCGCGTTTCGCCGTCCTGGGCGTGCTCGCCACGGGCCTGGCCATCGCCGGCGTTCAGGGCGAGATCGACACGGCTCGGGCCTCCGTGACCCTCGCCATGCCCGCGCCGATCATGCCCGAATTCACGCTTGCCTCGCTCATCGGCGTGGGCGTGCCGCTGTTCGTGGTCAGCATGGCCTCGCAGAACGCGCCGGGGGTGGCGACCTTGCGGGCCGCCGGCTATGCGCCGCCCATTTCGCCGCTCATCGCGGTGACCGGGCTCGCCACGCTCGTGCTGGCACCGCTGGGCGGGTTCTCGATCTGCCTGGCGGCGATCACCGCCGCCATCTGCATGGGGCCCGAGGCGCACCCCGCCCCCGAACGGCGCTACATGGCGGCGGCCTGTGCCGGCGGCTTCTATCTGCTGGCGGGCGTCTTCGGCGGGTCCATCGGCACCTTGTTCGATGCCCTGCCCCAGGCGTTGATCGTGGCCATCGCCGGGCTGGCGCTGCTGACCACCATCGGCGGCAGTCTGCATAACGCCCTGCACGATGCCCGCCAGCGCGACGCGGCGCTGGTCACCTTCCTGATCACCGCCTCCGGGGTCAGCTTGCTGGGTGTCGGCGCCGCCTTCTGGGGGCTCGTCGGCGGCCTGCTGACGCAGGGCATGCTGGGTGCCACGCGACGGGCGTGACACCCGCCGTCAGGGCCTAGCCGGTGTTGCGAAGCCCCGCCGCGATCCCCGCCATCGTCACCATCAACGCCCGCGACAGCTCGGGGCTGATCGCGCCATCGGCGTCGCGGTTACGCTGCAGCAGTTCCGCCTGCAGCCCGTGCAAGGGGTCGATATAGGGATTGCGCACCTCGATGGCCTGACGAATCAGCGGCGTATGCTCGAGCAGCGTGTCCTGATCGAGGATATCCAGCAGCACGGTTTCCAGCCGCGACAGACGCTCGCGGAGCGACTTGCCCAGCGCCTGCAGCGCCGGCTCGTCGACCAGGCGTCGTTCGTAATAGGCGGCGATGTCCGGGTCGGCCTTGGCCAGCAGCATCTCGAGCATGTCCAGATAGGTGCCGAAGAACGGCCAGCGTGCGCGCATGTCGCGCAGGCGCTCGCGCCCGCCGGGCTCGTCGAGACGGGTGGCGAACGCCTCGCCGCTGCCCAGCCAGGCCGGCAGCATCAGCCGGGTCTGGGTCCAGGCGAAGATCCAGGGAATGGCGCGCAGCGATTCCACCCCGCCCTCCTGGCGGCGCTTCGCCGGTCGCGACCCCAGCGGCAGGCGGCCGAGCGCGCTTTCCGGCGTCACCGAGCGGAAATAGGGCACGAAATCGGGGTCCTCGCGCACCACGCCGACATAGGCGCGATGGGCGATGTCGGACAGGCGATCCATTTCCTCGCGCCAGACCGGTTCGGGGTCGGGCGGCGGCAGCAGCGTGGCTTCGAGCACCGCGCAGGCATAGATTTCCATCGAGCGCAGGGCGATGTCCGGCTGGCCGAACTTGAAGCGAATCATCTCGCCCTGCTCGGTGACCCGCAGGCTGCCGTTCACCGAGCCAGGCGGCTGCGAGAGGATGGCGGCATGCGCCGGGCCGCCGCCACGCCCCACCGTGCCGCCGCGCCCGTGGAACAGCGTCAGCGCCACGTCGTGCTGGCGGCAGATGCCCACCAACTGTTCCTGGGCGCGGTACTGGGCCCAGGCGGCAGCCAGCTGGCCGGCGTCCTTGGCGGAGTCCGAGTAGCCGATCATGACTTCCTGACCGTCGCCGGCCATGCGGCGGTAACCGGGCAGCGACAGCAGGCGCTCGATGACGTCACCGGCACGGTTGAGGTCGTCGAGGGTCTCGAACAGCGGCGCGATGGGCAGCTGCAGGTCGCCGCCGACTTCCTTCATCAACAGCGCCACCGCCAGCACGTCGGACGGTTGCCCCGCCATGGAGATCACGTAGGTGCCCAGCGCTTCGCGGTGCTCGCGGGCGATGACCCGGAAGGTGTCGATCACCTCGCGGGTTTCCGCCGAGCAGTCCCAGCGCCGGGGAATCAGCGGACGCGGCGACTCCAGCTCCTCGAGCAGGAAATCCTGGCGCTGGGCCTCGTCCCAGTCGCGATAGTGCCCCAGTCCGAGGCAGTCGCTGAGTTCGTCGAAGACCTGGGCATGGCGCCCGGCTTCCTGGCGGATGTCGAGCTTGGTCAACGACACGCCGAAGACCGCCACGCGCCGCAGGGTGTCCAGCAAGGCCCCGTTGGCGATGGTGTCCAGGCCCACGTCGCACAGCGAGCGATAGCAGGACAGCAACGGCGCATACAGCTGGTCGCGGGTTTCGATGATCGCTACGTTGCTGTCGAAGGGCCGCCCGTCGAGGCGGGCCTTGGCCCAGTCGCGCGTGGCCTCGACCCTGGCCAGCAGCCGCTTGAGCAATGCCCGGTAAGGCTCGGGGTCGCTGCCCACCTCGGCGCGCAGGGCACCGTTGGCCTTCCACATGGAAAGCTCGGACTTGAGACGTAGCAGGTCGCGGGCGTAGAGATCCGCGGCCATCCAGCGTCCCAGCAGCAGGACTTCCTCGGTGACCCGCGCGGTGACGTTGGGATTGCCGTCGCGGTCGCCGCCCATCCACGACGCGAACCGCAGCGGCGCGGCGTCCAGCGGCAAGCGCTCCCCGGCGGAGGCCAGCAGCAGATCGTCGAGTTCGCGGTGGAAGTCGGGTACCGCCTGCCACAGCGAGTTCTCGATCACCGCGAAGCCCCACTTGGCCTCGTCCACCGGGGTCGGGCGCTCGTGACGAATCTCGTCGGTGTGCCAGGCCTGGCTGATCAATTCCTCGAGCCGCCCTCGGGCACGTGCGGCGATCTCCTCGCGCTCGGTGGCGCCTTCCATGGTGGTCAGGCATTCGTCGATGGCATCGTACTTGCGGATCAGGGTACGCCGGATGACCTCGGTGGGATGCGCGGTGAGCACCAGCTCCACGCGCATGGCGGCCAGCGTCTCGACCAGCTTGCGCGGGGCGTGACCGGCGCCGCGGATGCGCTCGAGCAGCTCGCCCAGGTCGGGCTGGGTGCCGGGCTTGTAGTCCTCGACGCGGCGGAAGCGGGCCCGGTAATGCTGCTCGGCGATGTTGGAGAAGTTGAGGAACTGGTTGAAGGCGCGCGTCACCGGCAACAGGTCCTTCTCCGGCAGCGCGCGGAGGTATTCGATCAGTTCACGGCGGCTTTCGCTGTCGTCCTGGCGTCCGCGCTTGGCCAGGCCACGAATGGTCTCGATCTTGTCGACGAAACCATCGCCCAGGTCGTCGGCGATGGTGCGCCCCAGGCTATCGCCGAGGATGCGGACGTTGTCGCGCAGCGATTCATGCAAGTCGTGACTCATGATGCCCTCCGTGATGGCGACGATGGCAAGTCGTTGTTTTGAAGCGTGGTTGTTTTGAAAAGCCGTTGTCCTGACTACGTTACTCGGGCTCGGCGATGCCCACAACGCATGCCACGCTCAGGCGTTGCTGGTTTCGCTTTCCTTGGCGGCTTGCCAGTGGCGTTCCATCTCGTCGAGGCTCGCCGCCTCGAGGCCGCCCGCCCTGGCCGACAGGGCCTGCTCGACATGGCGAAAGCGCCGCTCGAACTTGAGGTTGGCGTGCCGCAACGCCTGCTCGGGGTCGATATCGAAACGCCTGGCCAGGTTGGTCACGGCGAACAGCAAATCGCCGATTTCCTCGCGCACGTGCGCGGCATCGCCGTCACGCACCGCCTCCTCGACCTCGGCGAGTTCCTCGCGCACCTTGGCGAACACGCCCTGGTCGTCGGGCCAGTCGAAGCCGACCCGGGCAGCGCGCTTGGACAGCTTGGTACCGCGAGACAGCGCCGGCAGGGACGCGGGGACATCGTCGAGCACCGACACCGCCTCGCGGGTTTCGCGTTCGCGGGCCTTGAGGGCTTCCCAGCGCGTCTTGACGTCCGTCGTTTCCACTTCCTCGGCCGGCACGCCGGCGGGACGCCGCGAGGCCAGCGTCCCCTCGGGGAACACATGCGGATGCCGGGCGACCATCTTGGCGGTCACCGTGTCGACGACGTCATGGAAATCGAAGCGCTGCTCCTCGCGCGCGAACTGGCTGTAATACACCACCTGAAAGAGCAGGTCCCCCAGCTCGCCGGGCAGTTCGTCGAAGGCACGCCGTTCGATGGCATCGGCCACTTCATAGGCCTCTTCCAGGGTATGCGGGACGATGCTCTGCCAGTCTTGCTTGACGTCCCACGGGCACCCCTGGGCCGGGTCGCGCAGGACCGCCATCAGGGTCAACAGATCGTCGAGATCGTAACGCGTTCGCGCGTCGCTCATGCCTGCTTGCCTCCTCCGCTGCGCAGCCGCTTGACGTCGATGACGTTGGGCAGTTGCTGAATCCGCGAAAAGATACGCTCCAGCGCCTCGAGTCCCTCGACTTCCAGGGTGATCTTCATGCGCGCCAGGTTGTCGTGCTTGTCGGTGAGCGTGTTGACCGACAGCACGTTGATGCGATCGCCCGTGAGGATGTGCGTGACGTCGCGCAACAGCCCCGAGCGATCCCAGGCCTCGATCTCGATGTCCACCGGGTACTGGGCGCTGGCGTTGCCCCACTCCACGTCGACGATGCGACGCGGCTCCTCGGCGCGCAACTGCAGGATGTTGGGGCAATCCTGGCGGTGAATGGTGACGCCGCGCCCCTGGGTGATGTAGCCGACGATCTGATCGCCGGGCACCGGATGGCAGCAGTTGGCCATCGAGGTCTTGAGATTGCCGACGCCGAGCACGGTGATGTCGTCCACCGCCTCCTTCGTGGTCCGCCGCGGCTTGGCCAGCAGGCGGTCGAGCTGCTCCTGGTCGTCGGTGTCGCCGAAGAGCTGCTGCGCCTGATGCAGCACCTGACCGATACGCAGGTCGCCGGCGCCGATGGCGGCGTACATGTCGTCGACCGTCTGGTAATTGACGGCCTGCGCCAGGGCGTCGAAATCCACGCCCTCGATGTCCAGGCGCCGGAACGCCTTCTCGAACAAGGTGCGCCCTTCCTCGAGGTTCTGGCTGCGCGCCTGGTACTTGAACCATGACTGGATCTTGGCCCGCGCCCGCGAGGTCTTGACGTAGCCCAGGTTGGGGTTGAGCCAGTCGCGACTCGGCCCGCCCTTGGTGGCGGTCAGGATCTCGACCTGCTGACCCGTCTCGAGCTGATAGGTCAGCGGCACGATACGCCCGTCGACCTTGGCGCCGCGGCAGCGGTGCCCGATCTCGGTGTGCACGCGGTAGGCGAAGTCGATGGGCGTGGCGACCTTGGGCATGTCGATGACGTGACCGTCCGGCGTGAAGACGTAGATGCGGTCCGGCGCCACGTCGCTGGAGAGCCCTTCGCGCAGATCGCCCAGCTCGCCGACCTCTTCCTGCCATTCCAGCACCTGACGCAGCCAGGCGATCTTTTCTTCGTAGCTGCGGCTCTTGGAGTCGACGTCGTGACCCTTGTAGCGCCAGTGGGCGCATACCCCGAGCTCGGCCTCCTCGTGCATGGAGAAGGTGCGGATCTGGATCTCCAGCACCTTGTTCTCCGGGCCGATCACCGCGGTATGCAGCGACTGATAGCCGTTGCGCTTGGGATTGGCGATGTAGTCGTCGAACTCGTGCGGTACGTGATGCCAGCGCGAATGCACGATGCCCAGCGCGGTATAGCAATCGGCGACTTCCGGCACCAGGATGCGCACCGCGCGCACGTCGTACACCTGGGAGAAGTCGATATGCTTGCGCTGCATCTTGCGCCAGATCGAATAGATGTGCTTGGCGCGTCCGTCTACGTCGTACGGAGCGATGCCCTGCTGGTCGAGGAGCCCCTTGAGGGTCTCCACCACGTCGTGAATGTAGCGGTCGCGGTCGAGGCGCTTCTCGGCCAGCTGCTTGGCGATGGTCTTGTAGTCGTCCTCCTGCAGATAGCGGAACGACAGGTCCTCGAGTTCCCACTTGAGCTGCCCGATGCCCAGGCGGTGGGCCAGCGGCGCGTAGATGTCGAAGACCTCGCGGGCCACGCGCAGGCGCTTTTCGCGCGGGGCGTCGCGCACCATGCGCAAGGCGCAGGTACGCTCGGCGATCTTGATCAGGGCCACGCGCACGTCGTCGACCATGGCCACCAGCATCTTGCGCAGGTTTTCCTGCTGGTTGTGCTGCGACAGGCCCTGGCGAGGCGCCTGCAGCTGGCTGATCGCTGCCATGTGCAGGACGCCGTCGATCAGCGAGGCCACCTCGGCGCCGAAGCGCTTCTCGATGGCTTCCAGCGTGATCAGTCCCTCGCGCACCACACGATACAGCACGGCCGCCTCGAGAATCGCCTGATCGAGCTTGAGCTCGCCCAGGATATCGGCCATTTCCAGGCCGGTGCGAAAGCTCGAGGCCGGCTCCGCCCAGTTGTGGTGAGGCTTTTCCGCGTTGTACGCCAGGTGCCGGGCCAGCTCGCAGGCCTCGCGCAACTCCTCGACATCGCGCAGCGCGACATCGTCCTGGAGGCGCTTGAGCCACAATGCGATATCGACCTCGCCGGCCTGCGTCAACGGCTGGTCTTCACGGACCTTGACCATGATCTTCCCTTTCTACGGATGTGGACCGACCGCGCGGCGTGTCGCGGGTCAGTAGCAGCATCGATTCCAAATGCGCGGTGTGTGGAAACATATCGGCCAGCGCGGCGCGCTGGATACGGTAGCCGCCTTGCACAAGGCGTGCCGCATCGCGTGCCAGCGCCGCGGGATCGCAGGAGACGTAGAGCAGCGTCGTCACCGGACTGTCGGCGAGCGCGCGGCACAGGGCCTCCGCCCCGCCGCGCGGCGGGTCCATGATCACCCAGTCGACCGCCGCGACCTCCGGTACCTGGGTGGCCAGATCGGATTGTTGTGCACCGACCTGGTGCAGCCCGGCGCGACGTGCATTGTCGGCGAGACGCTCGACCATCGCGGGGCTGCCCTCGATGCCGGTGATCGACGCGACGCGGGGCGCCAGCGCGAGCGTGAAGTTGCCCACGCCGGCGAACAGATCGAGGACGCGCTCTTCCCCGCGTGGCGCGAGCCAGGCCAGGGCCGTGCGCACCAGGCGGGCATTGACGTCGGCGTTGATCTGCAGGAAATCGCCCGGCACGCAGCCGAGCGACAGTGTGGTGTCGTCCAGTACCAGGGTGACATGCAGGGCCTCGCCGCGCGGCGCGTGCAGCCAGCGTAGCGTCGGCGCCTCGCGTCCCACCCGCCAGGCCAGGGTGACATCGTGCTCGGCGGCGAACCGGCGCCAGCGGGCTTCGTCGCCGGGCACCTCGCGGAGCTGACGCACCACCACGCAAGCACCCTCGGCGGTGGCGATCAGCTCGATGTGACCCACGCGCCGGGGCGCTTCCAGTTGCACCAGGCATGCACGCAGCGGCGCGATCAGCCGTGACAGCACGGGCTCGAGCACCACGCAGCTGTCGATATCGATCAAGTGCTCGCTGCCCCGGGCGCGAAACCCCAGGTGCGGCGTACCTTCGGCATCGCATTTGACGCCCAGGCGCGCCCGGCGCCGGTATGCCAGCCCTTCGCCGGCCAGCACCTCTATCTCGGGCAGGGTCAGTCCCTGGCGGGTGAACAGCTCGTCCAGCGTACGGCGCTTGTGCTCGCGCTGCGCCTCGAGATCGAGATGCTGCAGATCGCAGCCGCCGCAGCGCCCGTAATACGCACAAGGCGGTGTCGCCCGCTCGGGGGACGTCGCCAGGCGCTCGACGACGTGCGCCTCGTCGAAGCGCTTGCGTTGACGATGCACGGCGACCCGTACCCGTTCGCCGGGCAGGGCCTGGTCCACGAAGACCGTCTTGCCGTGCGGATCGCGCGCCACGCCGCGTCCATCGTGCGCCAGACGCTCGATGGACAGGCCGTCGGCAGTCGCGTCGTCGCGCCGTGTTGCCGACCCGCGCTCCCGACGCACGCGTTCGTTGGCGGTGCGCGGTGGACGCCGTTTGCCCAGCATCGCCATCTCAGCGCTCCGGGGCGAACAGGCCGGTGGACAGGTAACGGTCGCCACGGTCGCAGACGATGAACACGATCACCGCGTTTTCCACCTGCTCGGCGATCCGCAGCGCCCCCGCCAGCGCGCCGCCGGAGGAGACGCCCGCCAGGATGCCCTCCTTGCGGGCGAGCAGGCGCATGTGCTCCTCGGCTTCCTGCTGGCCGATATCCAGCGTGACATCGACCCGCGAGGCATCGAAGATGCTCGGCAGGTATTCGCGCGGCCAGCGGCGGATGCCGGCGATGCTCGCACCGTCGGCAGGCTGCAGGCCGACGATCTGAATGTCGGCACGCTGCTCCTTGAGGTAGCGCGACGTGCCCATGATGGTGCCGGTGGTGCCCATCGAGCTGACGAAATGCGTTATCCGGCCGCCGGTCTGTTCCCAGATTTCCGGGCCGGTGGTGCGATAGTGCGACAACGGGTTGTCCGGATTGGCGAACTGGTTGAGCGGTTTCCCCTCGCCGCGCGCGATCATCTCGTCGGCCAGGTCGCGGGCGCCTTCCATGCCCGCCTCCTTGGTCACCTCAATCAACTGCGCGCCGTAAGCCGCCATGGCCTGCTTGCGCTCGCTGGAGGCGCTTTCCGGCATGATCAGCACCATGCGGTAGCCCTTGACCGCCGCCGCCATGGCCAGCGCGATCCCGGTGTTGCCCGAGGTCGCTTCGATCAGGGTATCGCCAGGGCGGATCTCGCCACGCGCCTCGGCCTCGCCGAGCATCGACAGGGCCGGTCGATCCTTGACCGAACCGGCCGGGTTGTTGCCTTCCAGCTTGGCCAGTAGCGTGTTGTTGCGCCCTGCCTGAAGCCGCGTCAAACGCACCAGCGGCGTGTGACCGACCGCATCCGCGAGAGTGGGGAATTGCATGGGTTCATCCTTTACTGGCACGACGAACGCCGTTACGTCTCGCGTGACCGGCACACGGCGTTTCGGCACTCATCCGTCGGGTGTTCGATGCCCCTGATTATATCCGGGACGGCCCGTCGGCGACAGGCGAACCCGGCGAGTGTGGCATACTGCCGGCGGGGAAAACGAAGGGAACGTCGGAATGTCGCTACGACTGCGCTTATTGCTGTTGCTGCTGGGCCTGCCCCTGAGCGTGGGGCTGATCTACGGCGCCTACGATATCTACATGGAGCGCCAGCAGGTACGCCAGGCGCTGGTGACACGCATCGCCGATGTCACCGCGACCCTGGCACCCGCCGTCTCGCTGGCCCTGGAAGAGGGACGGGACGACCACCTGCGGCGGCTCGCCCAGCGTCTGCTGGACATCGATGAGGTCGCTGCCGTCAGCGTGCGCGATGCCGACGGCGACGCCGTGCTCAGCCTGGGGGAAACCCAGCCCGCCCCCGCGCTGCCCATGCCCGACCGGAGTGCGCTGCAGGAAGCCGAGACGCGCTGGCGCTGGCTCCAGCCGCTGGGGTCCCCGGCGGAGATACGAGGAAACGCCGGCACCGCGTATTGGCTCGACGTCGACCTGGGCACCACGGCGCTGACGCTGACGTTCTACCGGCAACTGGCCAGCCACGGCATGGCCGGCCTGGTGCTCGGCCTGGTGCTGTTTCTGATCGCCTATCCCCTGAGCCGCCGGCTCACGGCGCCGCTGCAACGGCACATCACGTTGCTCGAGCGTCTCCACGGCGGCGATTTCAGCGCGCGCCTGACTCCGCGCGGCTCGCGCGAGCTGGTCACGCTGGGCCACCAGCTCAACGCCCTGGGCGAGCAGATGATGCGCCTGCGCGAGGATACCCAGGCGCAGATCGACCAGACCACCTTCGACCTGCGCGAGTCGATGGAAACCATCGAAGTCAAGAACATCGAGCTTGACATGGCGCACCGGCGCGCCCTGGAAGCCAACCGCATCAAGTCCCAGTTCCTGGCCAACATCAGCCATGAAATCCGCACGCCGCTCAACGGCATCATCGGCTTCTGCCAGCTGCTCGGCCGCAGCGCCCTGGACAGCCGCCAGCGGGAATGGCTCGAACAGGTGCAGACGGCGTCGGACAATCTGCTGTCGCTGATCAGCGATGTGCTGGATTTCTCCAAGATCGAGGCGGGCAAGCTCGAGCTGGAAACCGTGCCGGTGGACATGGTGACGCTGGTCGATGAAGTGCTGGGGCTCCAGGCCCCCACCGCGCAACGCAAGAGCCTGCATCTGCTCGGACTGGTCTACGACGACGTGCCCGATCAATTGCTGGGCGATCCCCTGCGCATCAAGCAGATACTCACCAATCTGGTCAACAACGCCGTCAAGTTCACCGAGCGCGGCGAGGTCGTGGTGCGCGTCATGCTCGACGACCTCAATGCCACCAGTTCCAAGCTGCGCATCAGCGTGCGCGACACCGGCATCGGGCTCGACCTGCCGAGCCGCGAGCGACTCTTTCAGGCCTTCAGCCAGGGCGATGCCAGCCGCTCGCGCAAGTACGGCGGCACCGGCCTCGGGCTGATGATCAGCAAGCGCCTGGTCGAACAGATGGGCGGCGATATCGACGTCGAAAGCGAAAGCGGTGAAGGCACGACCTTCACCTTCACCCTGACGTTGATCGCCACCCAGCAGCGCGAGCGCCTCCCCGAGGTGAACCTGAGCGGCTATCGCATCGGGCTGTTCGAGGCCCATCCCGCCAGCCGCCATGCCCTGACCCACCTGCTCGAACGCTGGCACGCCCGGGTCGTGCTCCTGAGCTCCCGCGAGGCGTGTTCGAGTTCGACGCCGGATCTCGACCTGCTGGTGCTGGGGTTGACCCAGGACGACCTGCGTCCGCGCGAGATCAGTGCCTGGCGTGACGTTCTCGATCACTGCAAATGCCCCGGCCTGCTGCTGGTCAACGCCGATCCATTCGAGATCCCCGATCTGGCCTTGCCCCACGGCGGTGAGATCACCACCAAGCCGGTCTCGCGGCGCAGCCTGGGCAACGCGCTGAGCGCCCTGCTGCTGGCGGACGATGTCCCCAGCGCCCTGCCTGCCCCGAACGCCGGCGTCTCGCCGCGCAAGGTGCTGGTGGTCGACGACACGCCGTCCAACCGCCTGCTGGTCAAGGAGCTGTTGCAGGACCGCGGCCTGACGCCGTTGCTGGCCGGCAGCGGCGAGGAAGCCCTGGCCATGGCGCAGAGCGAGCCCGTGGCCCTGGTGCTGATGGATATTCAAATGCCGGGGATGAATGGCGTGGAGACCATGCGGGCACTGCGCGACCTGGGCGACGAGTGGCAGCGCTGCCCCATCGTGGCACTGACCGCGCATGCCCTGGAGGAAGAACGCCAGCAGCTGTTGCGCGACGGCATGAGCGACTGTCTGATCAAGCCGATTCGCGAACCTGCGCTCGATGCCATGCTCGAGCGTCACCTGGCCGACGCTTCCGGCCAGGACACAGCGGAGGCGCCTGCCGGCATCGCCTCTGACGTGGTCACCGGCGCGGCGACACCCGCCCCCACGACGTCCTCCGAGTCGGCTCCCCACGAGCCGGCGACGTCCGTCACGGAGGACGAGACCGCCAGCGAGGAGCTACCGGTGGTCGACATGCAGCTGGGAATTCGCATGGCGGGCGGCCGGGAGAACCTGGCCAACGACATGCTGGGCCTGCTGTTCGAGCATCTGGACGACAGCGAACGCGCGATCCACGAAGCGTGGATCGCGCAGGATGCGGAGGCCTTTCACGAGCACGTCCACCGGCTCAATGGCGCCTGCCGCTACTGTGGCGTGCCGCAGCTGGCCCTCCTGGCGGAGACCCTGGAAACACGCTTCAAGGCTCAGGGGCTGGACGGCTGTCGGGAACTCTACCCGGCGCTCCAGGCCGCGATCGAGCGCCTGCGCGAATGGCAGGCGCGACACTGGTCGACGCCCTGAGGTTCAGCCGCAGCAGCCGCCGGCCTCGTCGTGGTCATGGTCGTGTTCGTGCTCGTGGGCATCCAGCTGGGCCATGACACCGGCTTCCTGACCGGCGATGGCGAGACGCTTCATCTCGGCGACGGCTTCCTTGAGGCCCACGAATAGCGCCCGGGCGATGATGGCGTGCCCGATGTTCAGCTCGTGGATGCCGGGAATCGCGGCAATCGCCTCGACGTTGTGGTAATGCAGGCCGTGCCCGGCATTGACCGTCAGTCCCAGTTCGAAGGCCATTTCCGCGGCCGCCACCAGGCGCTGGTACTCGACGCGCTGGGCATCGCCGCTGGCCTCGGCATACGCCCCGGTATGCAGCTCGACGGTCGGCGCTCCCAGCTCGTACGCGGCCTGGATCTGTGCGGGTTCCGGGTCGATGAACAGCGATACCTCGCAGCCCGCCGCGGCCAGACGCCGGCAGGCGTCGCCCACGCGCTCGCAGGCCCCGACGACATCGAGCCCGCCCTCGGTGGTCAGTTCCTCGCGCTTCTCCGGCACCAGGCAGACGTTGGCGGGACGCAGCGTCTCGGCGAAGGCGATCATTTCCTCGGTGACCGCCATTTCCAGGTTCATGCGCGTCGCCAGCGTCTCGGCGAGCACGCGCACGTCGCGCTCCTGGATGTGGCGGCGGTCCTCGCGCAGATGCAGCGTGATGCCGTCGGCACCGGCCTCCTCGGCCAGCATGGCCGCCTGCACGGGATCGGGGTAACGCGTGCCGCGTGCCTGACGCAGCGTGGCGATGTGGTCGATGTTGACGCCCAACAGGATACGTGGCGGATGCATGACGGATTCCTCGGCAATGAAGGGTGGAACGGTGGAGGTGTGAGGTTCAGGTCTGGAGCAGAGCCTAGTGAGCGCGTCGACGCTCGGCCAGCCGACGCATCAACTCCCGCGAGCGCAGCGGACGCTCGCCCAGCAACGGCGCCAGGGCCGCCCGGGTGACCTGCTTGGCAACGCCCGCCAGGCCGGGTTCTTCCCAGTCGCCCCGCGCCAGCCACTTGAGGCTTCGCCCGTCGATACCGCCATTGCCGGCGGGCACCGCGCGGAAACAGCGCTGGTCGGGATGGTAGCGGTAATGGGTGAAGGCATCCAGCGGCGCCTCCTGCTCGTCGACGAAGCGCGGGGCGGCATCCAGGGTCTCGAGCAGGGTGATTTCCAGGCGTCTCAACGCACCGGCACGCTTGGCCGGGGATGGCAGTGCCTCGAGGGTCAGCGCGTACAGCGAGAACACCTCGCCCGCCGGGTATTCCAGCGGCAGCGTACGCGCCAGGAGTTCGTTGGCATAGACGCCGCAGAGCAGGCCCTCGCCGGCCAGCAGGGCCGCACTCCCCTGGCTTTCGAGCAGGCGCAGGCGCTTGAGGTCGCCGTTGCCGCTCCAGGTGACATGCAACGGCGAGAACGGCTGCAGGATACCGCGCGCCTTGCTGCCGCCGCGCTGCACGCCCTGTGCCACGGCACGCACGCGTCCCTGGCCGAGGGTCAGCAACTCGACGATGGCACTGGTCTCGCGGTAGGCACGCTTGTGCAGCAAAAAGGCCGGTTCGGGCGTCATCGCGGCATCTCCGCGCCGTGGTGGGCGCAATCAGTCGAGATCGTAGCCGAGGCTCTTCAGGGCACGGTCGTCGTCGGACCAGCCACGCTTGACCTTCACCCACAGGTTGAGCATGACCTTGGCGTCGAAGGCGCGCTCCATCTCCAGGCGGGCCTCGCGTCCGATGCTCTTGATGCGCTCGCCGCGCTCCCCGATCAGGATCTTCTTCTGGCCCGGCCGCTCGACCATGATCAGCGCGCTGATGTGCAGCGTCTTGCCGTCGTCCTTGAATTCCTCGATCTCGACGGTCATCTGGTACGGCAGCTCGTCACCGAGCTGGCGCATGACCTTCTCGCGCACCAGCTCGGCGGCCAGGAAGCGCTGGCTCTTGTCGGTGATCTGGTCTTCCGGGAAATAGTGCACGCTCTCCGGCAGGCGCTGGGCGATCTCGGCCTCGAGCTCCGGCACGTTGGTGCCGTGCTTGGCCGAGATGGGCACCACGGCGGCGAACTCGCGCTTGCGGCTGATGCTGTCCAGCCACGGCAGCAGGCTGCTCTTGTCCTCGAGCCAATCGACCTTGTTGACGGCCAGGATCACCGGCGCGGGGACCTGGCCGAGCTTTTCCAGCACCACATCGTCTTCCGCGGTCCACTTGGTGCGGTCGACGATGAAGATCACGCAGTCGATATCGCGCAGGGCATGCGTGGCCGCCTGGTTCATGAAGCGGTTGATCGCCTTGTTGCGATCGCGGGTCTGGATGTGCATCCCCGGCGTATCGACGTAGATGAACTGGGTCTCCCCCTCGGTCTTGATGCCCATCACCTGGTGACGCGTGGTCTGCGGCCGCCGCGAGGTGATGGAGATTTTCTGACCGAGTATCCGGTTCATCAACGTCGATTTCCCGACGTTGGGGCGACCGACGATGGCCACGAAACCACAGTGTTGCGTCATGCGTGCTTGCCCCGGGAAGGTTCGAGAGTTTCAAGCGCCTTTTCGGCGGCCTGCTGCTCGGCGTGACGGCGGCTGGAGCCGACACCCAGCGTATGATCCTCGAGCATCTCGACGTGACACTCGATGGTAAAGACTTGCGCGTGCGCCTCGCCCTCGACCGACACGACCTCGTAACGGGGCAGCGCCGCCTGGCGCGACTGCAGGAATTCCTGCAGGCGCGTCTTGGGATCCTTCTGGTTGTCCTGCAGGTCGATCGCCTCCAGGCGGGTGGCATACCAGGAGAGGACACGGGCCTTGGCGACGTCCATCCCGGCATCGAGATAGATGGCGCCGATCAGCGCTTCCACGCCATCGGCGAGGATGGAATCGCGGCGGTATCCGCCGCTCTTCATCTCGCCGGACCCCAGGCGCAGGCACTCGCCCAGTTCGAACTCGCGCGCCAGCTCGGCCAGGGTCTGTCCCTTGACCAGGCGCGCGCGCAGGCGCGACAACTGACCCTCGCGGGCCTGGGGAAAGCGTTGAAACAACGCCTCGCCGATCACGAAATTGACGATCGAGTCACCTAGAAACTCCAGACGCTCATTGTTCTTGCCCCCGTAGCTACGGTGGGTCAGCGCCAATTCCAGTCGCGAGGTATCGCGAAACTGGTAACCGATCCGTCGACTGAGGGCTTGCAAAGGGCTACTCACGGAACTGCCTTTTTCATCTGTTCTTGATAACGCGTCGGAGAGCGTCGCTCTCCCCTAGTATGGGTCATGCGAACGTCAGTATGAGTCATTCGAGAGTCCGGGTCATTCGAGGAGCCTGACACTGGAGAAACTCGGCAAACCGCCATCCCAGTGCATCCACACGGCAAAGGCCTCGCCCACGATGTTCTCTTCCGGCACGAAGCCCCAGTAGCGGCTGTCGTTGGAATGGTCGCGGTTGTCGCCCATCATGAAGTACTGCCCGTCCGGCACCACGACCTCGCGCATCTGCGGGCCGGGGTCCTGCGGATTGTTGTAGATGGCATGGGCGACATCCCCCAGGCGTTCCTCGAATTGCCGCTCGCCGGGCGCGTCATCGGCGTCGTCGTCGGTCACCGACTTGGCGACTGGCTGGCCGTTGACGTAAAGCTGCTTGTCTTCGTAGCGAATGCGATCGCCCGGCAGGCCGACCACGCGCTTGATGAAGTTGACCGAAGGGTCGTCCGGAAAACGGAACACCATGATGTCGCCGCGTTCCGGCTCGCCGAGGTCGAGGATTTCCGTGTTGATTACCGGCAACCGCAGCCCGTAGGTGAACTTGTTGACCAGGATGAAGTCACCGACCTTGAGCGTGGGACGCATCGAGCCGGAAGGAATCTGAAACGGCTCGACCACGAAGCTGCGCAGCACCAGCACGATCAACAGCACCGGAAAGAAAGAGCGCGCATAATCCACCGGCCAGGGTTCCTTGGCCAGCTTGCCGCGCGTCGCGGCATCCAGCTCACCGTCGACCTGCGACTCGGCCGTGGCCAGCCGGGCGCGACGCGCACGCCGCCACCATACGATATCCAACAGCCAGACAATGCCGGTGATGGCCACGGCCAGCACCAGCAACAACGAAAAATCCATGGCTACGATTCCTAGTCATTCATCTTGAGGACGGCGAGGAAGGCATCCTGGGGAATCTCCACCTTGCCGACTTGCTTCATGCGCTTTTTGCCTGCTTTCTGTTTTTCGAGCAATTTCCGCTTGCGCGTGACGTCGCCGCCGTAGCACTTGGCGGTGACGTTCTTGCGCAGTGCCTTGACCGTGGAACGCGCCACGACCTGTCCCCCCAGCGTCGCCTGGATCGCCACATCGAACATCTGACGCGGAATCAGCTCTTTCATCTTCTCCACCAGGGCACGACCGCGCGGGTGCGCGTGATCGCGGTGCACGATGGTGGCCAGCGCATCGACCCGGTCGCCGTTGATCAGCACGTCGAGACGTACCAGCTTGGCGGCCTCGAAACGCTCGAAGTTGTACTCGAGCGAGGCGTATCCCCGGGAAATGGACTTCAGGCGGTCGAAGAAGTCCATGACCACTTCACTCATGGGCAGTTCGTAGGTGAGCTGGATCTGGCTGCCCAGGAACAGCATGTCGAGCTGCGTGCCGCGACGCTGCTCGCATTCGGAAATGACGTTGCCGACGAAATCCTGCGGCACGAGGATGCTGGCCCGCACGACGGGCTCGCGCATCTCTTCGATATCGGCCATGTCCGGCAACTTGGAGGGGTTGGAGACGTAACGCGTCTCGCCATCCTTCATGGCCAGTTCGTAGATGACCGTCGGCGCGGTGGTCAGCAGGTCCAGGTTGTACTCGCGCTCGAGCCGTTCCTGGACGATCTCCATGTGCAGCGTGCCGAGGAACCCGACGCGGAAGCCGAAGCCCAGGGCATCGGAGTTTTCCGGCTCGTAGTCCAGGGAGGCGTCGTTGAGCGCCAGCTTCTCCAGGGCGTCGCGGAAATCCTCGTAGTCGTCGGAACTGACCGGGAACATGCCCGCGTAGACCTGCGGCTTGACCTTCTGGAAGCCCGGCAGGCGCGCGACGTCCTCGCCGCCCTTGGCGTGCACGATGGTGTCCCCCACCGGCGCGCCATGGATGTCCTTGATGCCCGCCACCACGAAGCCGACTTCGCCGGCCCGTAGGATGCCGGTCTCCTTGCGCTTGGGCGTGAAGATACCGACCTCGCCCACTTCCCAGGCGCGCTCGGTGGACTTCATGCGGATCTTGTCGCCCTTCTTGATCGTCCCGTCGAACAGACGCACCAGGGAAATCACGCCCAGGTAATTGTCGAACCAGGAGTCGACGATCAAGGCCTGCAGCGGTGCCTCGGGATCTCCCTTGGGCGGTGGCACGTCGCGCACCAGGCGCTCCAGCAACGCCTCCATGCCCAGGCCGCTCTTCGCCGAGACCCGGCAGGCATCGGAGGCATCGATACCGATGATTTCCTCGACCTCGTGGGCGACACGATCGGGATCCGCCTGGGGCAGGTCCATCTTGTTGAGCACGGGCAGGACCTCGAGCCCCTGCTCCACGGCCGTGTAGCAGTTGGCCACCGACTGGGCCTCGACGCCCTGGCCGGCATCGACCACCAGCAGCGCGCCCTCGCAGGCGTAAAGCGAGCGCGAGACCTCGTAGGAAAAGTCCACGTGGCCGGGCGTGTCGATGAAGTTGAGCTGGTAGACCTGACCGTCCTCGGCCTTGTAATCCAGCGTGACCGACTGCGCCTTGATGGTGATGCCCCGCTCACGCTCGAGGTCCATCGAATCGAGCACCTGCTCTTTCAGCTCGCGCTCGGTCAGGCCACCGCAGATCTGGATGATGCGGTCGGAGAGCGTCGATTTGCCGTGGTCGATATGGGCAATGATGGAGAAGTTGCGAATGTGAGGAAGCGTTGCGTTCTTTTCGTCGCGGCTCATCAAGTCCTACCTGAGTCAGAAACACGATCCGGCCAAGCATACCGCGAGGCAAGCGTACGCGGACCGACGGGCATTCGAATGAAAGGCATTGTACCGGCATGCACCTGACATGGACAGCAAGCGCGTGCGATCGACGCGTTGCCGGACACGACGAGGCCCCGCTTCGGCGGGGCCTCGTCCTCAGGTGGTGAGCATTGCCGCGGGCGTCACTCCTGCTTTTCGGTCTCCAGGCGCAGCGCCACGAACAACGATTGGCCGTCGCGCACGATGCGCACGGGCACGGCACGATCGGTGGGCGCGTCCTTCACCGCCTCCATCAGGGCATCGGTATCCTCGATGTCCTGGCCGTTGAAGCTGACGATGACATCGCCGCGTGACAGGCCGGCGGCGGCGGCCGCACCACGCGGGTCGACCTGGCGCACCAGCACGCCGCTGTCGACGTCCAGTTGCCGGCGCATCGGTTCATCCAGATCGCTGATGGCGATGCCGAGCCGCACCTGGCTGTCGTCCTTCTTCGACGTCCCCGTCACGGCCTTGCCCTCGTCGGGCCAGCTGCCCACGGTCACGTCGAGATCGCGGCGTTCGCCATCGCGCATCACCGTCAGCGTGATGTCCTCGCCCGGCGCGACACGCCCCACCAGACGCGGCAACGAGCTGGAATCCTCGACGCGATCGTCGTTGACGGACAGCACCACGTCGCCCGCCTCGAGTCCCGCACGGCTTGCCGGGCTGTCGTCGGTGACATCGGAAATCAGCGCGCCGCGCGGACCGTCGAGCCCGAAGGATTCCGCCAGGTCACGGGATACCGGCTGAATCACCACGCCGAGCCAGCCGCGATTGACATGCCCGGAGTCCTTCAACTGATCGGCGATATCCATCGCCACGTTGATGGGAATGGCGAAGGACACCCCCATGAAGCCGCCACTGCGGGTATAGATCTGCGAGTTGATACCCACGACCTCGCCATCGAGGTTGAACAGCGGACCGCCGGAATTGCCGGGGTTGATCGCCACGTCGGTCTGGATGAACGGCACATAGGCGTCGCTGGGCAGCGTACGGTCGATGGCGCTGACGATGCCCGAGGTCACCGAATGATCGAAGCCGAAGGGCGAGCCGATGGCGGCGACCCATTCACCGACTTCCAGAGCGTCGGAGTCTCCCATCTCGAGTACCGGCAAGTCGTCGGCATCGACCTTGAGCACGGCGACGTCGGTTTTCTTGTCGGCCCCCACGAGCGTGGCCTCGAGCTCGCGACGGTCGTTGAGGCGCACCACGATCTCGTCGGCACCGTCGACCACGTGGGCGTTGGTCATGATGTAGCCGTCGCGGCTGATGACGAAACCGGAGCCGAGGGAGTGGCGCTCTTCACTGCCGCCGTAGCCCGGCGCCCCGGGTATCATCGGCGGCATCTGATCGCCGAAGAAGTGCCGGAAGATGTCGGGCACGTCCTGACTGCCGAACGGCGATCCGGCCATGCCCCGGGATTCGACGGTACTGGTGGTGGAGATGTTGACGACCCCGGGGGCGGCATCCTTCACCAGCTGGGTGAAGTCCGGCAGGTCGCGTGCCTGAGCGAGCTGAGCGGTGAAAAGCGTCAGCAGGGCAAGACACCAGAGCGTGGTATGACGGGCGATATATTTCATCAAAGACTCCTGATACAAAGCGTGGACTCGTTAACCAAACGAGGAGTCGCATTGACAATGGCCGGCGGGTCTCGCCGACCTACCATGGCCGACCGCGACATCCGTGACGCGGCCGACACTCCATTGATACGCTAACGCAACACGAGTTCACTGAACACTGCCATTCGCCCGTGTCGCGTCGAGCGCATCTCCGGTCCGGCCGAGGCGTGGCACCGCTCCATGACACGCACGCCCCGGCCCGAACGATAAAAGGGCGCACCCGGCAATCCGCGGCGCGCCCCATGGGTCATTCGTGTGTCCTTGCCGTCCGGCGCATCAGCGCTGGCTCGCCCTCTCGGACGCTTCCGGGCCACCCGACACGCTGTGGCTGGACATCCACGCATCGCCCGCGCCATCGCCAGCGAACTGGTCGGCATGCTGATTCAGATACGCCTGCAACATGAGCACCTGCTCGTAGTCGCTACGCTGGAACTGATAGCCGCTGCGCTGGGACTGGTGATCGGGATCGGCGAACAGCGGCGAGTCCATGCCCGCCTCCATGAGGCCGCCCGGCGCTGACGGTGCCAGGCTCGGAAAGACCGGCCCGCTGCCTGCCGAAGAGGCCAGGAACCCCGAGGCGTCGCCCCCCATGCCGGCCGGCGTCACCATGGCGCCGCCCGAGGGAGCGCTGGTCAGCGAGGCGCGCTGCGCATCGGCGCCGCCCTGGCCCGGGACCGCGTCGCTGCTGGCGAACTCCGCGCCTTCGCCATCGCCCGGAGCGTTGGCGTTGTAGACCTGAACGCCGGTGATGACCATCAGGGATACCGCCGCCGCGACGGCGGCACTACCGGCGAAGGAAAACGGCGCGGCGCGGCGCGATGTGGATGGCGCCGGCGCTTCCTGCGGCGCGGGCTCGTCGGCCAGCCGCGCCATGATGCCGGCGGAGAGATCGGTCGTGACATCCACATCGCGATCGCGCTGCATCATGCTGCGCGCCAGATGGTAACGCCGCCATGTATCGGCTTCCTCGGGCGAGCCCTGCAGCGCCTTCAAGGCACGCCGTATTTCCAGGTCATCGCCTTCGTTATCCATCAGCGCGGAAAAAGACTCTCGCACGTTCTGATTCATACCTACACCCTCACATTCGACAAGACGAATGCCCATCGTCCATTGGGCGCTGCGTAGCAGCTCGCATGTGGCAACACAGCTCCTGAAACCGGTTCTGAAACCCGAGCGAGCGTCCTGCTCACATGGCGTCGTAGCGCCCACTCATTCCACTGATACCCCGTTGAGACGTCAAAGTCGCCGAACAGTTCACTCGCGATGGCATGGATTGCATTTTTCATCACTCGACGGCGGCGTCCGCCTTGTTCGACGTGCTCAACAACGGGGCGATGGCCTTGTCCACCGCTTCGCGCGCGCGAAAGATGCGCGAGCGTACCGTGCCGACCGGACACTGCATGATGTTGGCGATGTCCTCGTAGGCGAGACCGTCCATCTCCCGCAGCGTGATCGCGGTGCGCAGGTCTTCCGGCAGGTTCTCGATCACCTCGAACACCACTGCCTCGAGCTGGTCGCGCTGCAGCGCCGCCTCGGGGGTATCGATATCGGACAGGCGACCGCTGTGATCGAGCACCTCGGCATCGACGATGTCCATGTCGCTGCCCGGCGGTCGGCGACCGCGCGAGACGAGATGGTTCTTGGCGGTGTTGATCGCGATACGGTACATCCAGGTGTAAAAGGCGCTTTCAGAGCGAAACTTGCCGAGCGCACGATATGCTTTGATGAAAGCCTCCTGCGCCACGTCCTGCACTTCGGCGGGATCGTGCACATAGCGGCCGATCAGTCCGATGATCTTGTGCTGATATTTCTTGACCAGGAGGTCGAAAGCGCGGGTGTCTCCCTTCTGGGCACGCTCAACGAGCTGGTGATCGGTTTCCCTTGTGCCCATTCACTCCCCCTCAATGCTGGAGGCACCATGGCGCGGGCCGCCCGCTTCGGCGGCACCGCATGAAATTTGCATCTGCTGTGTGGTCATCATGTTCCAGTCGAGCCCGCGGGGCACTGAATGATCGAGACAATGAATCGAATGGGGCGAAGACCTGGGGTCATGTGGCCGATCCGCTTGCTTGTGATGCGTCTAGTGTTCCTGTTTCTGCCCGTCCCATCAAGGCGACACGACGGCGGATGCGCGCAAGGCATCCGGGCATTGACCGCTCGCTCGGCGATAAGTTCGGCTGCGACATTGATTTTCCCGGCGCCGACAAGCGATAGTAGCGCTTCTTCGCAAGCGAAACCGATGCCCTTGGCGACACATATCTACAGGTAGCGGAATGTCAGAACAGCAGGTCAACAATATCAACGTCCTCGCGCAGGACGTGCTGGTCACTCCCGAAGCTCTCAAGCGGGAAATCCCTCTTTCCGAGGAAGCCGAGCGCACGGTACTCGAGGGTCGTCGGACCCTGCAGCGCATTCTCGATGGCGACGACCCGCGCCTGGTCGTGGTCATCGGCCCGTGCTCGATCCACGACGTGGAAGCCGCGCGCGACTACGCGCGGCGTCTGCGCAAGCTGGCCGACGAGGTCAGCGACAGCCTGTACGTCGTGATGCGCGTGTATTTCGAGAAGCCGCGTACCACCGTCGGCTGGAAGGGACTGATCAACGACCCTCACCTCGACGATACCTTCGACATCCAGGAGGGGCTGCGCACCGCCCGGCGCCTGCTGGTGGAACTCGCCGAAATGGGGCTGCCGCTGGCCACCGAGGCGCTCGACCCCATCTCGCCCCAGTATCTGCAGGATTGCATCAGCTGGTCGGCCATCGGCGCCCGCACCACCGAGTCCCAGACGCACCGTGAAATGGCCTCCGGTCTCTCGTCGCCGGTGGGCTTCAAGAACGGCACCGACGGCAGTCTCGATGTCGCGGTCAACGCCCTCAAGTCGGTGGCCCACCCGCACAATTTCCTGGGCATCGATCAGGGTGGCCAGGTCGCGGTGATCCGCACGCGCGGCAACGCCTACGGGCACATCGTCCTGCGCGGCGGCAACGGCAAGCCCAACTACGACAGCGTCAGCGTCACGCTGGCCGAGAACGAGCTGCGTGCGGCCGGCGTCACCCCCAACATCATGGTCGACTGCTCGCACGCCAACTCCAACAAGGACCCGTCCCTGCAGCCGCTGGTGATGGACAACATCGCCAATCAGATCCTCGAGGGCAACACCTCGATCATGGGCCTGATGGTCGAATCGCATATCGGCTGGGGCAACCAGAAGATTCCCGAGGACCGCTCGCAGCTGCAATACGGGGTCTCGATCACCGATGCCTGCATCGACTGGCCGACCACCGAAACGGCCATGCGCAGCATGGACGAGAAGCTCAAGCCGGTACTCGGTCAGCGCCAGCGCGGCGCCTGATCGCCCGCCCTACCGCCGCCCGCGACCGCCTTTCCGGTGACGCGGGCGGCGCGCCTACTGCGCCTGACCGTCGATCTCGCGGCGAAACGGCGGCAGCGAATCGAGCAGCGCCCGCCCGTACCGACGTGTCAGAACGCGCCGGTCGAGCAGCGTGATGCGCCCCTGATCGGCCTCCTTGCGGATCAGCCGTCCGCAGGCCTGAACCAGGCGTATCGACGCATCCGGCACCGAGATCCGCATGAAGGGGTTGCCGCCGCGGCTCTCGATCCACTCCGCCAGGGTCGCTCCCACCGGATCGTCGGGCACCGAGAACGGCAGGCGGGTGATCACCACGTGGGTGAGATACTCGCCCGGCAAGTCGATGCCCTCGGCGAAGCTGGCCAGCCCGAAGATGATACTGCCCTCCCCGGCGTCGACCCGTGCGCGGTGGCGCTGCAGCAATTCACGCTTGGGCAGGTGATTCTGAGCGACGACCCGCTCGCGCACCGTCTCCGGCAACGCCTCCAGCACCGCACGCAGCTGCTTGCGTGACGAAAACAGCATGAGCACGGCTTCGCGTTCGTCCAGTGCCTTGGTGAAGTCGATCAGCGCACGCTCGTGAGCCTCGCGGTTGCTGGGATCGACGGCCTCCGGCGGTACGCTGAGCACGGCGCGGGAATAGTCGAAGGGACTCGGCAAGCGCTGATAGCGATACCGGTTGGCGAGCCCGGCCCGCTCCTGCAGGCGCTCGAAACGATTGAGCGCGGTCAGCGTCGCCGAGGTCACCACGGCCCCGTGACAGGTGCCCCACAAGTGGCGCGCCAGGGTCTCGGCGGCCGACACCGGACTGGCCGAAAACGTCAGTTCCGCATCGCCGGCGATACGCTCGAAGGTCAGCCAGCGTGCCTGGGGAATGCCCTCGGCCGGGTCCGGCGTCGCCATGGCCTGCCACAAGGCATGCGCCTCCAGCGCGCGCCCGTGCAGCAGCGCCACCAGCGGCAGCCAGGATTCGGCCTGCTCGCGCGGCAGCCCGGTGGCCTTTTCGGGGTCGAGGCTCTCGCGCAGGATATCCGCCATGCTTTCGAGCGTGCGCGACAGCTCGGCGAATGCCGTCACCATCGACTGGGCCTGCTCGCTCAGGGCCTCCGGCACGCGCCCCATCGGGAAACGGTGGTGCACGGCATCGGTGGCATCGTCGGGCAGCCCCTCTTCGCGCTCGGCGAGGCGATGCCCCATGGCGAAGGCCTCGCCCAGGCGCGGCTCCAGCGCCGCGATCGCCTCCGGCAGGGTCGCCAGCAGGCGCGCCAGGGTCGGCTGCACGCCGAGGGCCGTATTGAGCTCGGCCAGCGACTTCTTCAGTGTCCGCAGCCAGCGCAGCGTGCCGTTGACCGGCAGCCGGTGGTAGAAGTGATCCAGCGCCTTGTCGGGCAGGTGGTGGCCTTCGTCGAAGACGTAGATGCAATCCTTGGGCGACGGCAGTACCAGCCCACCGCCCAAGGAAAGGTCCGCCAGCACCAGGTCATGGTTGGCGACGATCACGTCGGCCTGGTCGAGCCCGCGACGCGCGCGGAAGAAGGCGCAGGCCCCGAAGTGTCCGCAGCGGCGATTGGTGCACTGGCGATGGTCGATCGTCAGGCGCCGCCAGTCGGCGTCGTCGATCCCGGTGGGCCAGCTGTCGCGATCGCCCTCCCAGCGCCCCGCCGAATAGGCGTCGGCCATCTCCTGGGCCAGGGCCTGGAAGTCGTCCCCGTCGCCGGAGGACATCGCCTCCTCGAAGAGCGACAGCGTGGGGTTGTCTTCGCCACCTTCGAGGGCCTGATCGAGCCGCGCCACGCACAAGTAGCGACCGCGCCCCTTGGCCAGGGCGAACTCGAAGTCGAGGCCGCTGTGCGCCTTGAGGGCCGGCAGGTCGTGATGCAGCACCTGCTCCTGAAGGGCCACCGTGGCGGTGGAGATCACCAGGCGCTTGCCGCGTGCCTGGGCGATGGGCAGCGCGGCGAGCAGGTAGGCCAGCGTCTTGCCGGTACCGGTGCCCGCCTCCAGCACGCAGACGTGCTCGTTGGACAGCCGCCGTCCGGCGTCGTCCGACTCGATACCGCCCAGGGTTCGCGCGATCTCGGCGATCATCAGGCGCTGGCCGTACCGCGGGGTCAGCTCGAGCGAGTCGAGCACCCGGCGATAGGCCGTCTGAATCGTCGCCTTGAGCTCGCTGTCGAGCCCGTTATCCGTCGTCTCGGCCAAGGGTCAAAGCAGCCCGTCGGGGGGATGCTGGCACGGCAGCTTGTCGCCGATGTAGGACTCGATCCCCGGCAGGGCGAAGGCGTCTTCCTCGCCGACGAAGCTGATCGACACGCCCTCCGCGCCGGCACGTCCCGTGCGTCCGATGCGGTGCACGTAGTCCTCGGGATCCTCGGGCAGGGTGTAGTTCACCACATGGCTGACATCGTCGATGTGGATGCCGCGTCCTGCCACGTCCGTGGCCACCAGCACGTCCACCTCGCCGTTGCGGAACTTGTCGAGGGTCGTGATGCGCGTGTTCTGCGGCACGTCGCCGGACAGCATCGCCACGTTGATCCCCGCCTTGCGCAGCTCGCTGTCGAGGTTGCGCACCAGGTCGCGACGATTGCCGAAGACGATCACGCGCTCCATGTTCTCCTGGTTGAGCAGATTGACCAGCAGGCGCTGCTTGTCGCTGTCGCTCACCAGATAGACCCGCTGATCGATGTTGGCGGCATTCTCGAGGCTGACCTCGATCTCGACATGCGCGGCATCGTGCGTCCACTGATTGGCGAGGTTGAGGATGTCCTGGCTGAAGGTCGCCGAGAACAGGAAGGTCTGACGCTCCTCGGCCTTGGGCGTATGCCGCACGATGCGCTTGACATCGGGGATGAAGCCCATCGACAGCATGCGATCCGCTTCGTCGAGCACCAGCACTTCGGTCTGCGTCAGGTCGACGTCGCGCTTCTCGTGGAAGTCGAGCAGGCGCCCAGGCGTAGCGACCAGCACATCGACCTTGCGGCCCAGCTGGTCACGCTGCTTCTGATAGTCCATGCCGCCCACGACGCTGGCGACGTTGAGCGAGGTGAAGCGTGCCAGGGCCTTGGCGTCCTTCTCGATCTGCAGCGCCAGCTCCCGGGTCGGCGCCACGATCAGCGCACGCGGCGCCCCCGGCTTCTGACCGTCGGGTGCCTTCTCCTCGAGGAAGTAGGCCAGGATCGAGATCAGGAAGGCCGCGGTCTTGCCGGTGCCGGTCTGGGCCTTGCCGACCACGTCCCCGCCCAGCAGGGTCTTGGCCAGGGCCTCGGCCTGGATCGGCGTGCAATACTCGAACCCTAGGGCATGGATCGCGCGCATCAACGGCACGGGCAGGTCGAAATCGTGGAAACGCCACTTCCCCGCGACCGGCGGCACCTGAAACTGCTTGATGTCCCACTGGGATTGCGAGCGGCGCGGTTTGCGACGCCGACGTTTCGGTTTGCGGTTCTGGGCCGGTGCTGAGGTTTTGTCCGACTCGCTCATAGGCTTCTATGTCTGTCCAATATTCGTACGGAATGCATGAATCCAGCGCGCTCACCCGCCTCCCGGCGCGCGCCACGGCCGTCGTTCAGCCGAGCTGGATCACGGCGGAAGCGGGCATTGTATCAGTCATTGCCGAGCCTCGCGCGGGCATCGCGCCCGGCACGGATGTCGCTCGACGACGCGGCTGGTAGAATGGGCGCCAAGTCAATACGACACGGGATACGACATGACACGCAGGAAAAAGACCCGCTCGCTCGCCAGCAAGGTGACGATTCGCACCGGGCGCCGCAAGGACTATCGTCAATGGCGCCACGACAACCCCGACGAGGTCAAATCCTCGGCGCGCTATACCCAGAAGAAGCGTCAGCAGCGCAAGCTGCAGGCGGCACGCCGACTGGCGCGTCAGCAGCAGGCGCCCAAGCTCGACATCCATGGCGGCACCTCGTCCGCCGACAGCGACAAGCGAGGTGACGACTGATGCGCCTGGTGTCGTTCAATATCAACGGGATCCGTGCCCGCCTGCATCAACTGGAAGCGCTCGTCGACGCCCACGCGCCCGATGTCATCGGCCTCCAGGAAACCAAGGTACAGGACAGCGAATTCCCCCGCGAGGCGGTCGAGGCGCTGGGGTACCACGTCGCCTTCCACGGCCAGAAGGGGCACTACGGCGTCGCGCTGCTGACGCGCCAGGCGCCCGAGGCGGTGTACTACGGCCTGCCCGACGACGGCGAGGAGGCCCAGCGCCGGCTGATCGGCGTGCGCCTGGCGTGTGACGATGGCGAGCCGCTGACGGTCTACAACGGGTACTTCCCCCAGGGCGAGAACGTTGACCACCCTACCAAGTTTCCCAACAAGCGCGACTTCTACGCACGGCTCACGACGCTGCTTCAGGAACGCCACACGCCCAGTGAACGTCTCGCGGTGATGGGGGATTTCAACATCTCGCCCGCCGACATCGACATCGGCATCGGCGAGGCCAACCGCAAGCGCTGGTTGCGCGAGGGCAAGACCAGCTTCCAGCCGGTGGAGCGCGAATGGCTCGCGCGGCTGGTCGACTGGGGGCTCAGCGATTGCTACCGCCTGCGCTACCCCGAGGTCGACGACCGTTTCAGCTGGTTCGACTATCGCTCGCGCGGTTTCGAGCGCGATCCCAAGCGCGGGCTGCGCATCGACTACATCATGGTCACCCCCGCGCTTTGCGAGCGGGTGACGGACGCGGGCATCGACTACGAACTGCGCGGCATTCAGCGGCCCTCGGACCATGCGCCGGTATGGGCGCAGCTCGCCTGCGACGCCGGCGCGAGCTGAGAACGGCGCGACACCGACCTCAGTCGGCGTCGAGCGATGCCAGCCAGTCCTCGGCCTGCGACGCGCCCGCGTCGCGGGCCGCCTCGAAAGCCTGCCGTGCGTCTTCCTCGCGAGACAGTTCCAGCAGGGACACACCTTCGAGCAGCCAGGTTCGCGCGGGATCGGCGCCCTGCTCGCGAGCCTCGCGCAGTGCCTCCACCGCCGTCGACCATTCGCCCCATCCATAGGCCAGTTCGCCGAGCTGCCGCCAGTCCTCGGCGGCTCGGGTCTGTTCGGCCAGCGTGCGCCACGCCGACAGCGCCTCGCGATGGGCGCGCGCCGCCGTCCAGGCTTCGGCGAGGCGCCGCTGATGCTCGACATCGCGGGGCAAGGTACCGTCCTCGAATGCGGCCTGCAGGTACTCGGCGGCGCGTGCCGGCGTACCGCCCGCCACGTGCAGGCGTATCAACTGCTCGAGCGCCTCGCGCCCTTGCAGCGCCCCCCGCCGCCAACCGGCTTCCCACAACGCGGCGGCCAGGCCGGGACGCTGCATGCGCTGCGCCAGGGCCGCCGCGCGCCGCCAGGCATCGGGGTCGTCGCCCTTCCCCTCGAGCGCCGTGTCGAGCAATCCCAGCGCCGCCTCATAGCGCTCGGCATGCTGATAGACGCTCGCCGCCAGGGCACGACGCGTATCGTTCATGCCACCGGCGCGGCGTGCACGGTCGACCCAGTTCGCGGCCTGTGACCAGTGCTCCAGCGTCGCCTGCGCCTGCGCCATCAACCACAGGCTGTCACGGTCGCCACCGTGACGCTCGATCCACTCGCCGAGCAGCTCGGCGCCTTGCGCGGTCTGGCCGGCACGCAGCCGCAGGCGAGCTTCCTGATCGAGCCAGCGCCGGCGCGAGTCGCCGTCGACACCGTCGATGCGCCGCGCCTGGCGATACAGATCGGCGGCGGCGCCGTCACGCCCCCGCCGGGCTTCACCGGTGGCCGCCAGTTGAAGGAATAGCGCCCGCGCCCAGCGGTCCGCCGCATTGCCCCCTTGCAGTCGGCGTGCCGCCGCCTTGGCGTCGTCGATCTCGTCCTGGCTGGCCCCGTCGTCCTGCAGGCGCTGCTGCAGCGACTCCAGGGCGTTCACCATGTCCGGCGCCAGCGGCGGCCCTGCCGCCAGCGCCTTGCTGCCGGCGGCCCCCAGGCACAGGCCCACCACCACTGCATAGCTCCAATGAGACAACCGCATGCGCTACCTCTTGAGGCGGAATTCTAGACGCTGACGCGCTTCACGCGGGGCATCCGCACGCGGGAACCGCCAGCCGGAGATCGCCTTCAGTGCCGCCCGCTCGAACACGTTTCGCGGCTGGGCCTCGGTGACCCGCAAGGAATCGGTATCCACCCGGCCGTCGGGCTGGATCGTGAAGCGCACTTCGACGTACCCCTCGATGCCACGACGCTGCGCCCGTGACGGGTATTCCGGCGGCACGCGCTCGGTGGGCTGGGGAGACCCCACTTCCTGCGACGGCGCCTGGCTGGACTCCCCGCTATCCGCGGCCTGGTCCGCCGAGGCGGCCTCGCTCTCGCCCTGGGACGCCTCGTTCGCCGACGAGGACTCGGTCGGCTGTGGCGTCGGTTCCGGCTCGGGAGCCGGCTCCGGCTCGGGCTGCGGTTCCGGCATGGGTTCGGGCTGGAGTTCGATCTCCTCCAGCTCCGGCAATGTCTCTTGCGGCACCTCCGGCGTGGGCGGTGCCGAGCGCTCGGGCTCGGGCAACGCCAGCGCACTGTCGCTTTGCGCCGCCGGCACGGGCGACGGCGGCGGTGGCGGCGGCGTGTCGGCCGGTGGCGTCGGCGCATCGGGCGCGGCCGCCTGGGGGGCCGGTGCCTGCGCCTTTGGCGCCTCGACACGCGACACCGACATCGGCTGCTCGATGGGCTCGCGCGCATCGTCCGGCGGCGCCACCAGCAATGCCAGCAGATAGAACAGGCCCAGCGCCATCAGCACGCCGCCCGCGGCTCCCGCGATCGCCCTCATCCGTCGGCGCCTCGCTCCGCCGCCACGGCGACGTCATCCACGCCGGCGTCGCGGATGGCATCCATGACCTCGATGAGCAGCCCCGTGGTCGATTGGCGATCGGCCTGGATCACGACCCCACCCTCGTCGCTGACCAGGCTGGCCACCTCGTTGCCCACGCGGTGCGCGTCCACCGGCTGACCATCCACCCACACGGCGTCCTCGGCCGTGATGGCGACCATCACCTGGGCATCGGGACGCGCCGTGGCGGCCGACGATTCGGGGCGCTCGATCTCGACCCCGCTTTCCTTGATGAAGCTGGTCGTCACGATGAAGAAGATCAACATGATGAACACCACGTCGAGCATCGGCGTGAGGTTGATCTCCTGGGCGTCGTCGTTGACGTCCTGTAGTCGACGCCTACGCATTGGCATCCTCCACGGCACGCGCCATGCGGTCATGCAACCGCTGGTCCTCGCGCCGAATCACGTGTTCGAGTCGTGTGGTGAACAACAGCCCCACCACGGCAACCGCCATCCCGGTCAGGGTCGGCAGCGTGGCGCGCGCCACGCCATCGGCCATGGCGCGCGCCTGATTGGCCTCGGTCAGCGACAGGCTGTCGAAGACCTGGATCATCCCGGTAACCGTGCCCAGCAGTCCCAGCAACGGGCACAGCCCGACCAGCAACTTGAGCCATGGCAAGGGGCGCCGCAGCTGGCCGATGAGTTCCTGGGTCCATACTTCGCGCAGCGTCAGCGCGCTCCAGCTCAGATGGTCATGTCGCGCGACCCAGCGCGAGACCAGCGCACGACGCCGACGCCGATGCACGAACTGCCAGTAGAGGCCGCGTTCCAGCCCCATGGCGAACAGGGCCATGGCGACCAGGGCGATCACCACCAGCACGGGGCCGCCGGCCCCTACCAGCCAGACGATGGGCTCAGCGAGTGTGGGCATGGGCCTGCGTTCCCGTGTGGCCGTCGGGCGTTTCGAGATGCTCGGCAAGCACGGCGCTGGCGCGCCCTTCGAGGGTGCCGAGCAACTCGCGGCTGCGGCTGCTCAAGGCGGTATGCGCGAACAGCAGCGGCACGGCGGCGATCAGCCCCAGCACGGTGGTGACCAGGGCCTGGCTGATCCCGCCCGCCATGAGCTGCGGATCGCCGGTCCCGAAGACGGTGATCGACTGGAAGGTCCCGATCATCCCGGTCACGGTCCCCAGAAGCCCCAGCAGCGGCGCCACGGCCGCCATCAGCTTGACCAGAGGCTGGCCGCGCTCGAGACGCGGCTTCTCGGCCAGCAGCGCTTCATCGAGACGCGCTTCCAGGGCCTCCGGGGCATGCTCGCGCCCCAGTGCCGCGAAGCGCCCGAGCACGCGGCCCAGGGGATTGTCGTCGCGCAGCGCATCGGGCGAGCGCAGCTGACGCCGCAGACGTACGCTGACCAGCAGCAGGTAGACGTATTGCGACAAGGCGACGAGCAGACCGGCGATGCCCAGCACCACGATCACGTAGCCGACCGCACCGCCCTGCTGGAAACGCTCCCAGAGCGTGGGCTGCTGCGAGAGCGCCTCGAGCACATTGCCCCGCGTCGGATCGAACACCACGCGATCGCCGTCGCCCTGCTGGAAGGCGCGCAAGGCCTGCGAGGCCGCTTCCGGGGTGTGCGACACCACGCGCAGTGTCGGTTCCCGCGAGTCGTCGCCGACGTCGCGGGTCAACAGCTTGCCGTCGCTGAAGGCCAGAAAGTCGCCGAGACGAATCGCCTCGCGCCGCTCGACGTTGCCCTCGGCATCGGCGATGGGCGCCTCGAAGCGTACGCCGCGTCCCGTTTCGGCGGTCAGCGCGGCAAAGGTCCGGCCCAGCGATTCCAGGGTCTGGGTGTCGATGATGGCGTCATCGTCCAGGCGCGCCGGCAACCGGGTCCGGGTGCCCACCGTCAACCAGCCGTCGCCCAGGTCATCGCGCAGTTCTCCGATGGCGCTCTGCGCCACTCCGAACACGCCGTCGAGGTCGCCCGCCTCGTTGCGGCGACGCTCGTTCACCGCCTCGAGCGCCTCGCGTTGTTCGGCCTGGGTGGCTTCCAGCGCGTCGCGCCGCTCACGGGCCGCCTCGCGTTCGGCCTCGGCCTCGTTCACGGCGTCCCGCAGCGCTTCCCGATCCTCCATCAAGGCGGCGAGGCGCTGCCGGTCACGTGCCTCGGCGGCGTCGCTGTCCGTACGCAAGCTTTCCAGCAACTGCCCCAGCGAGGGCGTCGCGCCATCATCCTGCGCCGAGGCCAGGGACGCGACACCCGGCAACGCCATCGCCGCGACCAGCACCGGGGATAACAGCAGAGACTTCCATGCGCTCATCACGACTCCTCGTCCTCGGCGGCTGAAGAATTGGCGGCGTCGGACGCGCGTGTCTCGAGCGCCACCGAGACCGGCAGGTCCAGCAGGGCCGGCGCGCGCTGGTCACGCGCGATGCGCATGCCCTTGCGAAGTTCGTCGAGCGCATTGCCCTCGAGCGGTTGCCAGGCGCGCTCGTCGGCACGCCAGACCGCCCCGGAGCGCCCGTCGGGGGTCAGGTAATAGAGCCCCACGCGCCCCACGCGCAGATAATCGACCTGGCGTGCCTCATCGCCCACCAGCGTGCCCTGCCAGGTATCCATCTCGCGTCCGTAATCGAGCTCGGTGCGCCAGGCGGACAAGACGCGATCGAGCTTGTCGGCGGCCGCCATTTCGCTGTCATCGAGCATCGACTCGAGACTCTCGACCCGGGCCAGACGCTCTTCGCGCAGGAACGGCAGATCGGCCTCGATCAGGGTGCGCAGGCGCGTCACCATGTCACGCAGCAAGCCAGGCAGCGCCTCGCGCGTGACCGACAGCTGGTCGATGGCCTCGCGGCGCCGCTCGATCAGCGCCGCCTGCGTCTCGTTGCGGCGGGACAGTTCCTCGTTGTAGCGCTCGAGGCGGGACGCGTCGCGGCTGGCATCCCGCAAGCGAGTGAGCAGCTCGCGGGTCTCGTCGTCGGCCGCGTCGATCTTTTCCTGCAACGCCGCCTGGGTCTGTTGCGCTTGCGCGCTCGCCTCGCGCAATGACGTCTGCTGCGCCCAGGCGGGCGTCACGAGGCTCGTCAATAGCGCCATGCCGGCCCAGGCCGCGCACCAGCCTGTCCGTGTTCGGTGTCGCGTGTCGTTTGCCACCACGCCTTCTCCCGTTGCGTTTGCGTGCCGGTTACCTCAACGGCCAGCACCTGAAGGGCTAGCACGCTAATACAAACAAGAACAATTATCAATCATGAGCCACCCCATGCAACGAAAGAACCGGCCACGAGGGCCGGTTCTTCCGGGGGTGACGGGGCGGCACGACCGCCCCGATACGGCACGTTCCAGAGCGTACCTAGAGCTTGGCTTCCAGCTCCGGCAATACCTCGAACAAGTCGCCCACCAGGCCGTAATCGGCGACCTGGAAGATGGGCGCTTCCTCGTCCTTGTTGATCGCCACGATCACCTTGGCGTCCTTCATCCCCGCCAGGTGCTGAATCGCCCCGCTGATGCCCACGGCGATGTAGAGCTCCGGCGCGACGATCTTGCCGGTCTGCCCCACCTGCATGTCGTTGGGCACGAAGCCGGCGTCCACGGCGGCCCGCGATGCGCCGATCGCCGCCCCCAGCTTGTCCGCGATGCCCTCGAGCAGCTTGAAGTTGTCGCCGTTGCCCATGCCGCGCCCGCCGGAGATGACCACGCGGGCACTGCCCAGCTCGGGGCGATCACTGCTGGCCAGTTCCTCGCCGATGAAACGCGACAGCGAATTGTCGACCTCGGCGGTCACCGCTTCGATGGTGGCGCTGCCCGTGGCCTCGACGGCATCGAAGGCCGTGGTGCGCACGGTGAGTACCTTGAGGGCATCGCTCGACTGCACGGTGGCGATCGCGTTGCCCGCGTAGATGGGCCGCAGGAAGGTGTCCGGGCTTTCCACGGCCAGCACCTCGGAAATCGCCGCCACGTCCTTGAGCGCGGCAACCCGCGGCAAGACGTTCTTGCCCTGGGTGGAAGCCGCCGCCAGCACATGGGAATACTCCCCGGCGAGCCCGGCGATGAGGTCGCTCACCGGCTCGGCGAGCTGATGGGCATAGACGCCGGCATCGGCCACGCGGACCTTGCTCACGCCGGCGAGCCCGGCGGCCGCCTCGGCGACGCCCGCAACGTCTTCGCCCGCCACCAGCAGGTCGATGTCGCCGCCGATGGCCTGGGCCGCGGCGACCACATGCGCAGTGCTGCCGGCCAGTTGGCCGTTGTGATGTTCGGCGATTACCAGAATGCTCATGCGATCACCTTGGCTTCGTTCTTGAGTTTGTCGACGAGTTCATCCACGGACGCCACCTTGGTGCCGCCTTGACGTTCGGCCGGCGATTCCACCTTGAGCACGTTCAGGCTGGAGGTCACCGCGACCCCCAGGGCATCGGGCGTCTGCACGTCGATGGGCTTTTTCTTGGCCTTCATGATGTCGGGCAGCTTGGCGTAACGCGGCTCGTTGAGGCGCAGGTCGGTGGTGATCACCGCCGGCAGCTTGAGCGAGACCGTCTGCAGGCCGCCATCGATCTCGCGGGTCACGCGGACCTCGTCGCCCTCGACCTGCACCTCGGACGCGAAGGTGCCCTGTCCCATGCCTGCCAGCGCGGCCAGCATCTGACCGGTCTGGTTGTTGTCGGTATCGATGGACTGCTTGCCGAGGATCGTCAAGCCGGGCTGTTCGTCGTCGACGACGCGCTTGAGCAGCTTGGCGGCGGTCAGTGACTCGACCTTGTCGTCGGTCTCGATGTGGATGGCGCGATCCGCGCCCAGCGCCAGCGCGGTACGCAGCTGTTCCTGCGCGGCCTTGGGGCCGATGGTGACGGCCACCACTTCGCTGGCGACGCCCTTTTCCTTGAGGCGCACCGCTTCTTCCACGGCAATCTCACAGAATGGGTTCATGGCCATCTTGACGTTCGTGAGATCGACGTCGGAGTGGTCCGGCTTGACCCGGATCTTGACGTTGTAATCGATGACGCGTTTGACCGCGACGAGTACTTTCATGGTGTCCTCGCTTGGTTAGAACCGGCAGGCATGCCCTTAGAACAAATTCATTCAAGCGTTTGATAGGGGGCGTGTCCCGAAAAAATGTCGCCCGTTACACACTCGGCGACCCTATATAATATTGCGTGAACTCGTCCAACGCGGTCAAACCCCGCAGCGCCCCACGCCTGAGTCGCAGACAAACTCCATGGAAGATGACATCATGCGCGTCGGCCGTTCCGGCTGGAATCAAACAACCGTTTAAAATACAATTCAACCACGAAACATTGTTCATGTGCCGCTCTCCCCGAGCGACGTGGCGCGCATGACCGGGTGAGGCGCTCGCCCGACGCGAAGATGAAGGAGATCAAGCCGTGGAACGCGAATACATGGATTTCGACGTCGTCATCGTCGGCGCCGGCCCTGCGGGGCTTTCGGCCGCCTGTCGCTTGATGCAGCAGGCCAACGAGGCGCAGCGCGAACTCAGTGTCTGCGTGGTCGAGAAAGGCTCCGAGGTGGGCGCGCATATCCTCTCCGGAGCGGTGCTCGAGCCGCGCGCCCTGCGCGAGCTGTTCCCCGACTGGGAATCGCGCGGCGCCCCTCTGACCACGCCGGTCGTCAGCGATGACCTGTATCTGCTCAAGGACGCCAAGAATGCGCAGAAGCTTCCCAACGCGCTGATCCCCAAGAGCATGCACAACACCGGCGGCGCGTACGACAACTACGTGATCAGTGCCGGCAACCTGTGCCGCTGGCTGGCCGAACAGGCCGAGCAGCTGGGCGTGGAGATATTTCCCGGCTTCGCCGCCCAGGAGACCCTGCACGACGAGGACGGCACGGTACGCGGCATCGTCGTCGGCGACATGGGCGTGGCCGCCGATGGCAGCGAGAAGCCCGGGCACATGCCGGGCATGGAGCTTCGCGCCAAGTACACGCTGTTCTCCGAGGGCGCCCGCGGCCATCTCGGCAAGCGGCTGATCCAGCGCTTCTCGCTCGACGAGGGTTGCGATCCCCAGCATTACGCCCTGGGCCTCAAGGAACTGTGGGACGTGCCGGCCGACAAGCACGAGCCCGGACGCGTACTGCACGGCTCCGGCTGGCCGCTGCCCGGCGACACCCACGGCGGCTGGTTTCTCTACCATGCCGAGAACCAGCAGGTCGTGGTCGGCCTGATCGTCGACCTGTCCTACGACAACCCTTACCTGTCGCCTTTCGACGAATTCCAGCGCATGAAGCACCACCCGGTGCTCAAGCAGTACCTGGAAGGCGGTTCGCGCGTTTCCTATGGGGCACGCGCCATTACCAAGGGCGGCGCCAACAGCCTGCCCAAAATGACCTTTCCCGGCGGCCTGTTGATCGGCTGCGACGCCGGTACGCTCAACTTCGCCAAGATCAAGGGCATTCACATGGCGATGAAATCCGGCCTGGTGGCGGCCGAGAGCGTGTTCGAGGCCTTCGTGGGCGGCGACGAGGGCGGCCAGGAGCTGTCTTCCTTCACCACCAAGTGGCGCAACAGCTGGGCCTGGGCGGAATTGCACGAAAGCCGCAGCTTCGGCCCCGCGATTCACAAGTACGGCACCGTCAAGGGCGGCGCCTACAACTTCCTGGACCAGTGGCTGGGCGGCAAGCTGCCCACCGTGCACGACACCACGCCCGACCATGCCAGCATGCGCCATGCCAGCGAGGCGACGCCCATCGAGTATCCCAAGCCCGATGGCAAGCTGTCCTTCGACAAGGCCTCGTCGGTCTTCCTCTCCAATACCAACCATGAAGAGGACCAGCCCTGCCACCTGCGGCTCACCGATCCCGAGATTCCGGTGCGCGTCAATCTCCCGGAATACGCCGAGCCCGCGCAGCGCTATTGCCCCGCCGGGGTCTACGAAATCGTCGAGGAAAACGGCGAGCCCAGGTTCCAGATCAACTTCCAGAACTGCGTGCACTGCAAGACCTGCGACATCAAGGACCCGTCCCAGAACATCACCTGGGTCGCGCCGGAAGGCGGCGGTGGGCCCAACTACCCCAACATGTAGGCCCTCGCCCGAGAGATAGCGTCTCGCCAGCCGCCCGGCGGCGGGACGCCTGTCAGCTCGCCTGCGCCGCCACGGGCTCGAGCGGCGCCCTTGCCGCGATCAGCCGTCGGCGGCCGGCCTGGGTGAAACGCACCTCGATGACCGGATTGGCGGGATCACCTTCGAGCACCACGATCTCGCCCTCGCCGAAGACCCCGTGGCGCACCCACTGCCCCACCTCCCAGTGGCGGGTCGCGGCGGTCGCGCTTTCCTCGACGCGGGTCACGGGCAGACGCACGCCGCAGCGCTCCAGATAAGGCCCCACCACCTCCGGTGCGCGCACCGCCAGCGACTCAAACGGCGCCTCGCCGAGCGCGGCGGCGGCGCGGTGGCAGTCGTCCCAGGCAGTCTCGTCGATGAAGCGGCTGGGACGATGATCACCGCCGTCGTGGAGCACCAGCAGGCGCTCGCGCGCCCGCGTGATCGCGACATAGTAGAGGCGGCGCTCTTCCTCGAGACGCTCGGCATCCAGCGGGGTCTCCCGCGTGTAATGCGGAAAATCCTCTTCGTTGACGCCCCACAAGGCGACCAGGGGCCATTCCAGCCCTTTCGCGCCATGCACCGTGGTCACCAGCACGCCATCCCCGCGGCCCTCGACCGGCTGGCTCAGCAGCTCGATGAAGGCATCGGGATCGTTGGCGAGCTCGCCCGCCTGCTCGATCAGCACATCGAGCAGGCGCACGTCATCCTCCGCTTTGGCGCGGCGCGAGGCCGCACGCTTGAGCGCCTTGTCCGCCTCGGTAGCTTCCACGACGTGTTCGAGCAACTTGGCCGGCGGCCAATGCCCCAGGCGCGGCAATTCGCAGAGCAACTGCCAGCGCCGCTTGAGATTGCGCCGCTGCAGGGGCTTCAAGGCGCTCAACAACGGGTCGTGACGTTCGGGCCATTGCTGGGTGTGCGCCAGCTGCCGGGCCAGCGCGGTCAGCGTCTCGCGCGGCACGAACACCGTCGGTTGCGACAGCAGCAGGTTGAGTTGCTCGGGGTCGTGCAGGCGGTTGCCGTCGCGCGCCAGGGCCAGGTAACCGGCCAGCGCCTGCACCAGCGGCAGACGAAAGACGAAGCGGTCCTCGCGGGCGAGCCGGAACGGGACCCCCGCGCGCAACAGCTGCAACTGCACGGAGACCGACAGGGCCCAACTGCGCACCATCACGCAGGTTTCGCTCAGCGCGCGTCCGGCCTGCTGCCATTCGCGCAGCGCCTCGAGCAGCGCCGCATTGCCCACGGCCACGTCGGCTCGGGTCGTCGGGGTGCCCGGCGCCGCGAGACACAGCTGATCGGGACGCCGGCGGTTGGCGCGAATCGCATGGTTGGCCGCCAGCGCCAGCACATGACCGTGCCGGAAGGTGTACGACAACGGGTAGTCGTGAGCCGTGCCGAACAGTGCGCCGAAACGCTCGAACATGGCGTCCGGGCGCGCACCGCGCCACTCGTAGATGCACTGGTTGGCGTCGCCGACCGCCATCACCTGTGCGCGCTTCCCCGCGAGAATGGCCAGCAGACGCTGCTGTACTTCGTTGATGTCCTGGTATTCGTCGACGATCACGTGGTCGAGAAATCCCTGCACGCGGGCGCGCGCCTCGGGCGTCGCCTCCAGGCAGCGCAACGGCCGGTAGAGCAGATCGGCGTAGGTCATCACGCCGTGATCGGCGATCAGGGTTTCGAAATGCGCGTACGCCTCGCAGAAATGCTGGGTGTCGTCCCCGAAGTCGAGGCGTTCGTGAAGCTCCTCGGGCGTGCGCATCTCGGCCTTGACGAGTTCGCAGAACTGCGCGAGCGTCTCGAGCCGGTCGGCTTCCAGCGCCGCCTGACGCTGGCTGTCATCGGCCTGTTCCAGGCTCATCTGCACCGCCTGGCGCAGAAGGCGCTCGCGCTGCCAGTCCGCCGCGATCAACTGCCGGGGCGAGAGGTATCCCCAGCGCGTCAGCGTCTGGGTCAGTCGGTGACCGATGGAGTGAAAGGTGCGCACGTCGGGCAGGCGCTGCCCCGTCGCCTCGCGCTGCAGCTTGGCCGTGAAGTCCTCGCGGGCGGCGCGATTGAACATCAGCACCAGAATGCGCTGGGGCGGCACGCCACTGGCCAGCAGGTGCAGGACCCGCTGGACCAGCGTGGTGGTCTTGCCGGCGCCGGCCACCGCCGAGACGCGGGCATGTCCCTGGCCGTGCCCCACCACGGCGCGTTGTTCGGGCGTGGGAGGCTCGCTCACGGCAGCTCCCCGGGAAGATACCCGAGCGGCTGCCAGATGCCGTCGCTGTAGATCCCCAGTGCCGTGCCTTCGTCACCTTCGCAAAGCTCGGCAAGTTCGATCAGACGGTAATAGACGTTGCGATTGAGCCGCGCCGCCAGTCCGAAACGGATGGGCACTTCCGGCACCGGCTCCCCGGCGGGCGTGGGGCTGATCGCAAGGCGCCGCGACGCGTCGAGGGTCACGCTATCGCCCCATTGGGTGGTCAACGTCCAGACCCCGTCCTGGCAGTCGGCATCGACGATCAGGAAGGGACGATCCTCGACCTGGATGCGCAGCTTTTCGGCCGGCGTCACCAGGTAATAGGCGCCGTCCGCCTCGCGCCGCAACAGGCGCGACAGCAGCCGCACCAGACGTGCGCGACCGATCGGCGCGCCCTCGTGCCACCAGCGGCCGTCGGCGGCGATGGTCAAGGCCATGTCGCCGCAGAACGGCGGATCCCAGCGGTCGAGGGGCGGGATCTCGCTCGCCTGCGATGCCTCGAGGTGTGCGGTAATCGACTCAAGTGACATGCTGCCTCCTCGTGCATGGCATTACTGGCCGGTCAGGTGCGTCAGCGCCTCGCGCACGTCTTCCGGGGCCTCGGGCAATGCCTCGCGAAACAGCCGATAAAAGTTGGCGGTGGTCTGCATCGCCACTTCGTCGACGCTGATCCCGCGCTCGGCGGCGATGCACTCGGCGACTTCCACCACCCATTGCGGCTCGTTGGGCTTGCCGCGATGCGGTACCGGCGCCAGGTAGGGGCTGTCCGTCTCGATCAGCAGACGGTCGAGCGGAATGCGGCGCGCCAATTCACGCACGGCGGTGGCATTGCGGAAAGTGACGATACCGGAGAGGGAAATATAGAACCCCAGCCTTATCGCTTCCCGCGCCATGTCGAGGTCCTCGGTGAAGCAATGCAGCACGCCTCCCACCGCCGGGTCGGTATGCTCGCGGATCAGCGCCAGGGTGTCTTCCTTGGCGTCACGCGTGTGCACGATCACCGGCAACGCGAGCTCGCGAGCCGCACGCAGATGGTTGGCGAAGCGAGCATACTGGACGTCGTGGGCGACGCCGTCGTAGTGATAATCCAGTCCCGTCTCGCCGATGGCCACCGCCCCATGGCGTTCGGCGCAGGCGACGATGGCCTGGGTGTCGGGTTCGTCCGGCACCGTATGCAGGGGGTGCACGCCGGCGGAAAAGGTCACATCGTCGTGGGCACGGGCGATATCGACCAGCCCGGGCACGTCGTCCAGCGTGACGGCGATCGCCAGGAACTGACGCACGCCCCGTTGGCGCGCGGCGTCCAGGGCAGTGGCGAGCTGGCCGTCATGGGCGGCGAGATCGAGTCGGTCGAGGTGACAATGGGAATCAACGAACATGGGGTACCTAAACGATCGAACGGGCCGGCACACGGCCCGCGGCATGAATCAAAGGGTATAGCTGGGACGCGTCGGCGTGACACCGTCGAGACACGCCTCGATCAACGTCTTCACGCGCTGGTCGTCGGCGCTGAAATGCACCCCGATGCCCGGCACGCGCCGCCCCCCGATGCCGGGCGGCGACAGCCAGGCGACGCTCCCCGACACCGGCAGGCGCTCGCTTTCCTCCGGCAGGGTCACCAGCAGGTACACCGTATCGCCGAGCGAATAGCGCTCCGACGTGGGCACGAAGATGCCGCCGCGCTGCAACCAGGGCATGTAGGCCGCGTGCAGGGTCTGGGTATCGTGAAATGTCAGGGACAAGGCTTTTTGCGCCACGCAGAACACTCCGTAACAAGGGCATCGGACCGATGCGGAAGCGACCGGACACGATCGCCGCACCGTCGGCGACGCCACGGCACCGTCAAGATCGCAGCAACGATGCCCAGCGCACCAGCCAGGCCTCCAGCACCAGTTGCGCGTTGGGATTGCCGCCCGCCGCGATCAGGCGCCGCTGTTCGCGGGCATAATCGAGCAGGCGAAACCAGTCGCGCACCCGCGCGTTCTTGACTGCCTGCCGGTACAACGGCAGCAGATCCGGGTTGCGCACGTGCTCGGCATCGCCGGCCACGCCCAGGCGGATCAGATCCTCGAGCCAGACGATACCGTACCACAGCACGCGGTCCAACGACTGGGGATCGAGGCGCGCCGCCTCGGCGACCGGCTCGGCACCGCGCACCAGAGCATCGAACAGTTCCCGCAATTCCTGGCGCAGCGCGCGCCCCTCGACCAGCTCCAGCGCGAACTGCGGCAGCCCGCCGGCCACGCGCAGCCAGAAGCGCGCCTGCTCCGCATCCTCGAGGCGTTCGCTCAACCAGGGCAAGGCGCTTTCCGCATCGGGCACGCCCAGGCTCCAGTGCTGGCAGCGGGAGCGAATCGTCGGCAGCATGCGCGAGGGGATGTCGGCCAGCAGCACGAACAGGGTCCTTTCCCCGGGTTCCTCCAGGCTCTTGAGCAGAGCGTTGGAGGCGGCCACGTTCATGGCCTCGGCAGGATGCAGGCGAATCACCCGGTGGCCGCCCTGCTGCGCGGTCTGCGAGACGAAGGCATTGACCTGACGGATCGGATCGATGCGTATCTGACGGCGCTTCTCCGCCGGCGAGATGTCCAGCAGATCGGGGTGATAGCCCGAGGCCAGCATGTGACAGGCATGACACTCGCCGCAGGCCGTCTCCCCCGGCGCATGGCACAGGGTGCGCGCGATCAGGGCGTCGGCGAGATCGTGCTTGCCGACCCCGTGGGGGCCCGAGATCAGCAGCGCGTGAGGCAGACGCTGGGCGTCCTGCTGACGCACCAGCCGCGTCCACAGATCCCGCTGCCAGGGCAACGGCGTCATGACCATGATGCCAACCTCTCGGTCAGGTGTGCGGCGATCGACGCTTGCACCGCCTCCAGGCTGCGATCGGCATCGATCACGGCGAAACGCGTCGGCGCCTGGGCGGCCCGGGCAAGATAGCTCTCGCGCACGGCATTGAAGAATGCCCCGCGCTCGCGCTCGAAGCGGTCCCGTTCGATGCCGCGTCGTTCGACCCGGCGCTGCGCGGCTTCCACCGGCATGTCCAGCAGCAGCGTCAAGTCCGGCTGCAAGCCTTGCTGCACCAGGGCTTCCAGGGTGGCGATACGCGTCTCGTCCAGCCCTCGCCCGCCGCCTTGATAGGCGAAGGTGGCATCGGTGAAGCGGTCGCATACCACCCAGGCACCGCGCGCCAGGGCCGGACGGATCCGCGCGGCCAGATGCTGGGCACGCGCGGCGAACATCAGCAACAGCTCGGCGGTCTCGTCGAGTGGCTCCTGCGGCGCGGGATCGAGCAGCAGCTCGCGAATCGCCTCGGCGCGGGGGGTTCCCCCCGGCTCGCGCGTACGCACCACCTCGATGCCCCGCGCGCTCAGCCAGTCGCAGACGAAGGCCACGTTGGTGGACTTCCCCACCCCTTCGCCCCCCTCGAGGGTGATGAAACGTCCTGGCGTCATGGTGATGGTCGCCCTCGCTCAGCGGTTGAGGATATAGCGGCGTACCGCGGCATTGTGTTCGGCCAGCGTACTGGAAAAATAGTGCGATCCGTCGCCCCGGGACACGAAATACAGGGCGTCCCCGGGGGCGGGGTCCACGGCAGCTTCCAGGGAAGCTTCGCCGGGCATGGCGATCGGCGTGGGCGGCAGGCCGTCGATCACGTAGGTGTTGTAGGGCGTTTCGCGACGCAGGTCATCGCGCGTGATGTTGCCATCGTAGTCCTCGCCCATGCCGTAGATGACCGTGGGATCGGTCTGCAGGCGCATGCCACGCTCGAGACGCCGCACGAAGACGCCGGCGATCCGCCGACGCTCATTCGGCACGCCCGTTTCGCGCTCGATCAACGACGCCAGGATGAGGGCTTCGTAAGGCGTCTCGAGCGGCAGATCGTCGCTGCGTCCCGCCCAGGCGTCGCGCAGCATGTTGTCCATGCGCGCATAGGCGCGTTCGAGCAGCGCCAGATCCGTCATTCCCTTGTGATAGCGGTACGTATCGGGGAAAAAGCGGCCTTCGGGATGCTCGTCCTCATGCCCCAGCGCCGCCATGACCTCCGCATCGCTCATGTCCTGCGTGCGATGCTCGAGCTTGGGCGCCTCGGCCAGTGCGCGACGCATCTGCGCGAACGTCCATCCCTCGGGAATGGTGAGGCGATAGGTGACGATATTGTCGCTGGAGAGCCATGCCACCATCTCGCGACCGCTCATGCCCGGGGTGAGCTCGAACTCGCCGGAGCGCAGGCCGTTCACCGCTTCCGGCGAGAGTTTCGCCAGCACGCGGTACGGCCAGGCGGCCTCGATGATGCCTTGCGACTCGAGTTCGCCCAGGATTTGCTGGAACCCCGCGCCACGCGGCACCTCGTAGATCGTGGGCGCCTCGAGGGCGATCGGGGCCGCCAGCCGGGATTGCCAATACTGGTAGGCGCCGAATGCCGCCACGCCCACCAGCGCCGCCCCGCCCAATAAAATCTTGACCACTCGCATGTCGCTACCTTGTTTCAAGCCTCGCCCAGGGCACTCGCGGGATATCCCAGCAGCGCCTGGGCGTGGCGTTGTAATTGCCTGTGCTCGGTACCCATCGACCAACGCTTCAGACAGCCACCTTGCGCATCGTCCAGGCGTGCCAGTGGCCAGGCGCCTTGCACCGAATTGAGCACCCATGCCGCCTCGGCCTCGATCAGGGCATCGATGCCCGCGTCGCAGGCATGGATCGGCAAATGCTCGCGCAGGGTCGACAGCAGGGTTCCTTCCACGCCGCATGCCGTCAGGCACGGCGTTTCCAGCCGCCCGTGACGTCGCCATACCAGATTCATGCTGGTCGCTTCGACGAGGCGATCTTGCTGGTCGCGGAGCAGGCCCTCGGCAATCTCGGGGGCCTGCCATTCGCGACGCGCCAGTACGTTCTCGAGACGATTGAGATGCTTGATGCCGGCCAGCAGCGGCTGATGACCGAGGCGCAGGTGGCACAGGCGCACGTGCACGCCCTCGCGCCATCGCCGGGGCATGGGCGCGAAGGGGGAGAAACGCCAGCGCAGACGCGGCCTGGGCGTATCGGGCACGGCGTACCCGCGCCCGCCACTGCCGCGCGTCACGAGCAGCTTGAGCACCTGCAGGCCACCTTCCGCCCGCCCGGGCAGCGCGTTCAACGTCTCGGCCGCCGGCATGGGCAGCCCCAGGCGGTCGGCTCCCCGTGCCAGCCGCGCCATGTGCGCTTGCCACAGGACAGGCTGCCCGTCACGCACGAGGACGGTCTCGAAGAGACCGTCCCCGTAAGCGAGGCCCCGATCATCGAACGGTACCGCCTCGTCACCCATGGCGATCAGGTACGACCGAAGATCAGTGACCCGTTGGTACCACCGAAGCCGAAGGAGTTCGACAGGGTGTAGTCGATGGCCATCTCGCGCGCCGTGTTGGGCACGTAGTCGAGCACGCAGCCTTCATCGGGATCGTCGAGATTGATGGTCGGCGGCGCGACCTGATCGCGAATGGCGAGGATGCTGAAGATCGCCTCGACCGCGCCGGCGGCACCCAGCAAGTGGCCGATCATCGACTTCGTGGAACTCACCGCCACGGACTTGGCCGCCTCGCCCATGACGCGCTCCACCGCCTGGCTCTCGGCGACGTCGCCCGCCTGGGTGGAGGTACCGTGCGCGTTGATGTAGCCCAGCTGGCCGGCCTCGATGCCCGCATCCTTGACCGCGTTGCGCATCGCCATCTCGGCGCCGCTGCCATTGGGCGCGGTCATGTGATAGGCGTCGTCGCTCATGCCGAAGCCCAGCAGCTCGGCATAGATGGGCGCGCCTCGACGCTTGGCATGCTCGTACTCTTCCAGCACCAGCACCCCGGCCCCGTCGGAGAGCACGAAACCGTCGCGCTCGCGATCCCAGGGGCGGCTCGCCGCGGCGGGATCGTCATTGCGCGTGGACAGTGCCCGGGCCGCCGAGAACCCGCCCAGGCCCAGCGGCGTGGTGGCCATTTCGGCCCCGCCGCAGACCATGGCATCCGCATCGCCGTACGCGATGGTGCGAGCCGCGTAGCCGATGTTGTGCGTCCCGGTGGTGCACGCCGTGGTAATGGCGATGTTGGGACCGCGAAAGCCATGCTGGATCGCCAGATTGCCGGAGATCATGTTGATGATCGACCCCGGCACGAAGAAGGGGGAAATCTTGCGCGGCCCGCCACGGTTCAGTGCGTTGTGGTTGTGCTCGATCATCGGCAGACCGCCGATGCCCGAGCCGATCGCCACACCGATGCGGTCCGCGTTGTCGTCGTTGCTTTCCAGCCCGGCGTCGGCGATGGCCTGCCCGGCCGCCGCGATTCCGTACTGGATGAACAGATCCATCTTGCGCGCATCCTTGGGGTTCAGGTACGGGCTGATATCGAAGTCCTTCACCGAACCGCCGAAGCGCGTGTTGAATCCCGACGTATCGAACTGGTCGATCAGCGAGATGCCGCTCTTGCCTGCCAGGATGTTGTCCCAGCTTTCCTTGACAGTGTTACCGACAGGGGTCACTAGGCCCAATCCGGTCACCACGACCCTTTTACGAGGCATCAGCTCTCCTCCAGACTTGCGAGTTGGCACGGCATGGCCGTGTTTGGCGCGCATTATACCCGATTCGCCGCCGGGATGGAGACGGCAAGCATGCACAAACGACGAAGGCCGCCCTGATGACAGAGCGGCCTTCGCGAGTCGATTTCGAACCGGGCCGACCCGGCACCGCTCTACTTACTGGTGAGCGACGACGTAGTCGATCGCTTCCTGAACGGTGGTGATCTTCTCGGCTTCTTCATCGGGAATCTCGGTGTCGAATTCCTCTTCGAGCGCCATCACCAGCTCGACGGTATCCAGCGAGTCGGCGCCGAGATCCTCGGTGAAGGAAGACGTGTTCTGGATGTCTTCTTCCTTGACGTTCAGGCGCTCGGCCACAACCTTCTTCACGCGCTCTTCGATGGTGCTCATTATATCGTTACTCCTAGTGGTACGAATCCGCTAGCTCTAGAAAGCTGCGGGTAGTTTATAGACCGCTCCCAGACGACGCAACCAGCGCCTGCAGGGGCGTTAACGCATATTCATGCCGCCGTTGACCTGCAGCGTTTCACCGGTGATGTAACCGGCACCGTCACTGGTCAGGAAGCCGACGGCGGCAGCGATTTCCTCAGGCGCGCCCAGGCGTGCCAGGGGAATGTTTTCAAGCAGTGCATCATGCTGAGCCTGAGGCAGTGCTTGCGTCATGTCGGTAGCGATGAACCCCGGCGCCACGCTGTTGACGGTGATTCCGCGCGAAGCGACTTCACGTGCCAGAGAACGGGAAAACCCTTCCATCCCGGCCTTGGCCGCCGCATAGTTGCTCTGGCCCAGATTCCCCATGGTGGCCACGACCGAACTGATGCTGACGATACGCCCGAAGCGCGCCTTGGTCATCCCCCGCACGCAGGCCTTGGTGACGCGATACAACGACTTGAGGTTGGTGTCGAGCACCGCGTCCCATTCGTCTTCCTTCATGCGCATCAACAGATTGTCGCGCGTGATGCCGGCATTATTGACCAGGATGGTGGGCGCGCCGAATTCCTCGCCGATGGACTTGATCAGGGCATCGACGCTGGCCTGATCGGTCACGTCGAGCACGCGACCCGCCCCGTCGATGCCGTGCGCCTTGAGGTCGGCATCGATGCTGTCGGCGCCCGCCTGGCTGGTAGCGGTGCCGATCACCACGCGTCCCTGGCGGCCGAGCTCGCGTGCAATCGCTTGCCCGATGCCACGACTGGCCCCCGTGACCAGGGCGACCCTACGTTCGCTTGTCATCTGATTTCCCGCATTCATCACTGAGATTCATCCCCTTCGCTACGCGCCAGCTCCAGCGCGCTTTCCAGCGAGTCGGGGTCGTTGACGGCCAGCCCCTTGGCCTGACGCTGAATCCGCTTGTTGAGACCGGTCAGCACCTTGCCGGGGCCGCACTCGATGAACACCCGGGCGCCACGTTCGTGCATGGCGTTGACGCAGTCCGTCCAGCGCACCGGGCGATAAAGCTGTTCGACGAGACGCTGACTGAGCGTGTCGACGTCGTCGTGAGCACGGGCATCGACGTTCTGCACCACGGTGTAGCGCGGCGTCTTGAGATCGAGACCGCCGATTTCCTCGGCGAGACGCTCGGCGGCCGGCTGCATCAGCGCGCAGTGCGACGGCACCGACACCGGCAACGGCAGAGCGCGCTTGGCTCCCGCCTCCTGACACAGCGAAATGGCACGCTCCACGGCCGACTTGTTGCCCGCGATCACGACCTGACCCGGCGCATTATAGTTGACCGCCGACACCACTTCACCTTGTGCCGCATCGCGACACGCGGTCTCGACCGTTTCATCGTCGAGGCCCAGCACGGCCGCCATGGCGCCCTGGCCTTCCGGCACGGCCGCCTGCATGGCCTCGCCACGCAGGCGCACCAGGCGCACGCCCTCGGCGAAACCGATGACGCCGGCGCAGACCATGGCGCTGTATTCGCCCAGGCTGTGGCCGGCCATGACCAGCGGGCGCGGGCCTTCCAGCTCCTGCCAGACACGCCAGATCGCCACGCTGGACGTCAATAGTGCCGGCTGCGTGCAGGCGGTGGTGTTCAAGGTGCTTTCCGGGCCTTCCTGGACCACTTTCCAGAGATCGTAACCCAGCGCGCCCGAGGCTTCGTCGAACGTGGTCCGCACCACGCTGTAGCGCTCGGCCAGCTCCCTCAGCATGCCGACCTGCTGGGAGCCCTGCCCTGGAAAGACAAGGGCGAGGGATTGAGTCATGACAGTCACCTTTGAGGATGGGAGTCGTCGGGTCTGGCGTCACTCGCCAACCCGCTATCCACTCGACCGCCGACTGCCGCGGCCGAGTGGGTAGAAGGCTTGGCAGCGCCCTCGTCGCTCAACGCCCGCGCCAGATGCGCCGGCAGGTCCATGTCGATTTCGCGCACCGCACGCGACACGGCATAGGCAAACCCCTTGGCATCCGCGCCCCCGTGGCTCTTGACGGCGATACCGGCAAGTCCCAGGAGACTGGCGCCATTATAGCGCACCGGGTCGAGCCGACGCTTGAGACGCAGCAATGCCGGGCGTGCCATCGCTCTCACCATGCGCGTCGTCAAATGTGCCTCGAACGTTTCTTGCAATCGCGTCAGCAGCATCGTCGCCAACCCTTCGCTGGCCTTGAGTACCGCGTTGCCCACGAAACCGTCGCAGACCACGACGTCCGCCGCACCGGAAAAGATGCCATCGCCCTCGAGATAGCCGATATAGTCGAACGTACCGTCGCCGATGCGGCGGCTCGCGTCTTCACGCAGACACCGATCCGCATCGCGCACGCTGGGCACGCCCTTGTTGGCCTCGACGCCGATGTTCAAGAGCGCCACGCGAGGCACCGCCACTTCATCGACCACGCGCGCCATGACTGCCCCCATGCGGGCGAAATCGACCAGATGGCGCGTCTGGACATCGACGTTGGCTCCCAGGTCGAGCAGATAGCAGCGCCCTCCGTCCTGCGTCGGCACGGCCGTGCTGATGGCAGGCCGGGAGATACCGCTGATCGTGCCCAGCTCGCGACGCCCCAGCGCCATCAGCGCACCGGTATTGCCGGCGCTGACGCACGCCTGCGCCCGCCCTTCGCGCACGCCCGACAACGCCCCGAGCATGCTCGACCCCTCGGCCTCACGCAGCGCGCTCGCCACACGCATAGCCTGCGAGATGACGCGAGGCGCATCATGCAGGACGAGTCGGGAGCGGTAGCCGGAAAGGCGTTTGGGAAGGGTCTCCAGCTCATCTTCCAGCGCTTCGCGAGGGCCGTACATCTGGATCTCGAGATCCGGATGCATGCTGAGCGCCTGAAGAGAGCCGAGAACGGTGGCGCGGGGACCCAGGTCCCCGCCCATCGCATCGATAGCGATTCGCACGGTCACGTGCGTGGCGACGACGTCTTAAACGTCGACGACCTTGCGGCCACGATAGAAGCCATCGGGCGCCACGTGGTGACGACGATGCGTGGTGCCGGTTTCCTTGTCCTGAGACAGGGTCGGTGCGCTCAGCGCATCGTGGCTGCGACGCATGCCACGCTTGGAACGGGTCTTGCGGTTCTGTTGAACTGCCATGGGTTACACTCCAGAGTGTCGACGATGATTCAAAGTTTGCCTTTCAAGTTGCGCAGCACCTCGAAAGGGCTTGCAGCAGGCTGCTCCGACACGTCGGCATCAGCGCCGCTTTCCAGCTGGTCGCGCGAGACGGGGCAATCCGCCTCATCATGATAAATCACCTGAGGCAGGCTGAGGATGAGCTCATCCTCGACCACCGGCAGAAGATTCAGCTGTTCGTTTTCCACCAACACCGGCTCGTAGTCGCTCGGCAATTCGCTCGCCAGGCTGTCATCGCTGACAAGCCCCAGCAGAAAGCGGCTCTCCAGCGTGACGGGCATGGGCTGCAGGCAACGCCGGCAAGGGATCTGCACGGCCGCCTGAAGCTGCCCCTCCATGCGGCGACGCCCCTGGGTATCGATGCCGAAGTCCAGACGGACTTCGCAATCGCCTTGCTGCGCGCCGATCTCTTCGCCGAGGCGCGACATCGCGTCGAGCGATACCAGCCCCTCGAGGGATTCATGATTGGCGGCGAGCTTGTAGGGCTCGACCTGCTTGGGGAGTCGTGTGGTCAACATAGGCGCGCAATAATAGGGACTCGCCCCGACGCTGTCAAAACAAGCGCGCTGTACAGACACCCGATGTCGCGCCAGACTGCGACGTGACAAGCCCGACCCTGCTCGAATCGTGCAAAAGGAGATGCCATGACCCGCCTCGTTCTCGCCTCCGGTTCCCGCTGGCGCCGCCAGCTTCTCGACCGCCTCGAGCTGCCCTACGCCTGGGCCGCGCCGGACATCGACGAAACGCCGCACCCCCGCGAATCCCCCCAGGCCCTCGTACACCGCCTCGCCCTTGGCAAGGCCACGGCCCTGGCCGGGGAGTACCCCGACCACCTGATCATCGGCTCCGACCAGGTCTGCCTGTTCGATGACCAGATACTGGGCAAACCCGGCGACGCGGCCACCGCCCGTGCCAACCTGCAGCGATTCTCGGGCCAGCGCGTGCGCTTTCTGACCGGCATTGCCGTCATCGATACCGCGCATGCCCGCCACTGGGTCGACCACGAACGCTATGACGTGATCTTCCGCGACTTGAGCGAGACCGAGATCGCCCATTACGTCGACCGCGAGCAGCCGCTGGACAGTGCCGGCAGCTTTCGCATGGAAGGCCTGGGCATCACGCTGTTCGAACGCCTCGAGGGGCGTGACCCCAATACCTTGATCGGGCTGCCGCTCATCCGCCTGTGCGAGATGCTGCGCGAAGCGGGCCTGGACCCGCTCGGCTGAGGCGACACCGTCACTGCACCTGATAGCGCACGGGCGAGGCGTGATGGGCCATGCCGGTCCATTCGGCGGCGACGCGCCCGAGCTGACGCGACAAGCGCGACAGGGGGTCGAGGGCGGGCGTGTAATCCCGCCGCGGCACGCCACCGAAGCGCTCCCGCGACAATGCATCGAGGCTGCTCAGCCCGTCGACCAGCCCCAGCCCGAGGGCCTGCTCGCCCGTCCAGATCAGGCCCGAGAAGAGACGAGGGTCGTCGTCGAGCCGCTCGCCGCGCCCCGCCTTGACGTCGTCGATGAACTGACGGTGCGTGGTATCCAGCACCGTCTGCCAGAACGCGCGCTGCTCGTCGCGTATCGGCGAGAAGGGATCCAGAAACGCCTTGTTGTCACCGGAAGTGAAAACACGCCGCTCCACACCGACCTTGTCGATGGCTTCCTGCAGCCCGAATCCCGAATAGATCACCCCGATCGACCCCACCAGACTGGCCGGCGACGCATAGATGTCGTCCGCCGCCGAGGCCATGTAGTAAGCACCGCTGGCGCCGATGTCCTCGATCACCGCCACCACGGGCTTGTCGCCCTGCGCCGCCAGACGGCGAACCTCGTCGTAGACGCGCTGCGACTGTACCGGACTGCCGCCCGGACTGTTGATGTGCAGCACCACGCCCCGCGACGACGGCGCTTTCCAGGCGTCACGCAGCCCCTCGATGATGCGCTCGGCACTCGCCTCGCCCTGCGCATCGATCACGCCCTGCACCTCGACGACGCCCAGGTGCGGTCCCGCGGCGCCCGTCATGTCGCGCCCGGCGAAAAATACCGCATAGGTCGTCATCGCCAGCGAGGCGGCAATCAGCGCCGCGAAGACAAAGCGGAAGAACAGCTTCCAGCGTCGCGTACGGCGCTGTTCGACGAGAACGCCATCGATCCAGCGATCGAGCATGTGCTGCTCGCGCAGGCGGCGCAGCTCGCGCAGCTGCTCGGGGTCGCCGGCGGCGGCCTCCTCGGCGCGCCGGCGGTCCTCGTCTCGCGACCCGCGCCCCACCTCGGGGCCTTGCGTCCAGGCGTCGTCACGCTTGTCATCACCCATCATGTCTCACTCCGTGCCATCATCGTCGCGGGGGCGTGCCGGGGCTCGGCCATGGGCGCGTACAGCGCCTCGAGCAACGCAGGAAAGGTATCCACCATGCAGACCGGCTGGCTGCGCGCCAGTCGCTCTCGCGCATGCACGCCATAGGTCACCGCCGCGCGGTCCATGCCCAGTGCACGCGCCATCTCCATGTCGTATTCGGTATCGCCGACCATCAGCGCATCGCGGGGCTCGACCCCGGTCTCGGTCAGCAGTTCCTCCAGCATCAGAGGATGCGGCTTGGAGCGCGTCTCGTCGGCCGTGCGGCTGGCATGGAACCAGTCACCGCTGCCGGTATGGGCAAAGACGCGATCCAGCCCGCGACGACTCTTGCCGGTGGCCACGGCCAGGCGCAGCCCGGGCTCGCCGCGCAGCCTCGCGATACCGGCTTCCACGCCCGCGAAAAACGCCATCGGCACCTGATCCGCCGCCACGAAGTGCGCGGAATAGCGCTCGCGCATGCGTTCGCGCTGCGCGGCCGGCATCCCCGGGCACAGAATCTCGAGGGCCTCGGGCAGCCCCAGGCCGATGATGTCGCGCACGGCCGCGTCGGTCAGCGGCCCGGCGCCGACATCGCGCGCGGCCGCTTGCATGCAGGCGACGATACGCGCCGCGGAGTCCATCAAGGTGCCGTCCCAATCGAAGATCACTAGCCGATAGCGCAAACCCCTTCCCCCTCGTCGATACCCTGTGTCGGCGCCCCGCTCCGGGCACCGCCGTGAACCGTTTCCCTCAGCGCGCTTGCCGCGCCCTCGCCAGCACCGCCTCGAGGGTCTCCCCGAGCGGCGCCTTGACGTGCACCGGACGGCCGCTGCTGGGCTCGGGGAACGTCAAGGCGTTGGAGTGCAGGAACAGGCGCTCCAGCTTGAGCTCGCGCGCCAGACGCGCGCCCTCGCGGGTGCCGTACTTGTCGTCACCCAACAGGGCGTGCCCGGCATGTGCGGCATGGACGCGGATCTGGTGCGTGCGCCCGGTGACCGGCTCGGCCTCGATCAAGGTGACACGCGAAAAGGCCTCGCGCACGGCGAAGCGCGTGCGCGACACCTTGCCCTGACTGTCGACCCGCACTCGCCGCTCGCCATTGCCCGCATCGAAACGATCGAGCCGCGCGCTGACGAACTCGCGCCGCGTCGGCCAGCGCCCCTGCACCAGCGCCAGGTACTGCTTGTCCATCTGGTGTGCCTTGAGCGCCTGGTTCAAGGTCACCAACGCCGTACGTGACTTGGCCAGCAGCAGGCACCCGGACGTGTCGCGATCCAGGCGGTGCACCAGCTCGAGGAAGTCCAGATCGTCGCGCACCTGACGCAGGGCCTCGATCAAGCCGATCTTCACCCCGCTGCCACCATGCACGGCGAGCCCGGCCGGCTTGTTGATCACCAGCCAGGCCGGCCCTTCGACCAGCACGCTGCCCGCCAGCAGGTTGCGCAATCCGTCGCTGACTTCGCGGACCGCCTCCTCGGGTGCCAGCCGCAGCGGCGGGATACGCACCAGATCGCCCAGCTCCAGGCGATAGTCGGCCTTGACCCGCTTCTTGTTGACGCGAATCTCCCCCTTGCGCACGATCCGATAGATCAACGACTTGGGCGCACCCTTGAGCCGTGTGCGCAAGAAATTGTCGATCCGCTGACCGACCTGCCCTTCACTCACTTCCACCCACTGTACGTCGCGGCCTTCGGCCATGCGCACCCTCTCCTTATACGAATCACCACCGGATTTCGGCGCTGGACGCCACACGCCATTCTACCGCAGCGAGACAGCCTTGAGGCCAATTGCTGCGTTATCGCTTTACTGTTATATTCGAGGCTCGCTCAAATGGGCATCAAGCGCCCGTCAGTTGCGCCTGCTCTGCAGACACGCAGGCCCGAGCGAAGAACATGACATCCCCCCGCGCGCCGATGCCGCATCGTCGCGCCCAAGGGGAAGCGAACGTTTGGAACGCCATGCCCGCTAGGGGCGCACGACTCGCTCGTCGCCAACCACACGGGGTGACATAAACACCGTGCCGGGGCCGGCGTCGCCGAATCGACCAATTGCTAGCTGTCTGGCGGATGACCGCAGGGCCGGACGGGCACACACTCCCGCCGAAACACGTCCTGCCTCCGCCGTGTACTCAACATGCTCTTGCAGTGTTCAGGGATGGGTAGAACGGGATCGATACGAACGGAACAACGAAGTTGAACACCCTTCGAAGCGCTGGCGGGCCCTCTCGTCCACCGCATTCGGCGGCCATCATCACGCGCGTCGTCCCCAACGGGGCGGCGACATCCGTTGGTATGCCTGTCCTGCCGCCCTCGGCCCGTTCCGGGTCGTCAAGACATCGTCACGACATGCACTGAGCACCAGCATGCAAGCAAACGATTCGTCGCACCGCTGCCACGCTTTGCCGTTCGACCGGCACGCCTAGTCAGTGAGACTTGCATGAAACGAATGCTCATCAACGCGACACAGCCCGAAGAGCTGCGCGTCGCGCTCGTCGATGGACAACGCCTGTACGATCTCGACATCGAATCCGGTGCTCGGGAACAGAAGAAAGCCAATATCTACCGTGGCCGAATCACGCGGATTGAGCCCAGCCTCGAAGCCGCCTTCGTCGATTTCGGCGCCGAACGACACGGCTTCCTGCCGCTCAAGGAAATCTCCCGCGAGTATTTCACCAAGGAGCCTTCCGGACGTCCCAACATCAAGGAAGTGCTCAAGGAAGGCCAGGAAGTCATCGTCCAGGTGGACAAGGAAGAGCGCGGCAACAAGGGCGCCGCGCTGACCACCTTCATCAGCCTGGCCGGCCGCTTCCTCGTGCTGATGCCCAACAACCCCCGTGCCGGCGGCATTTCGCGGCGCATCGAGGGGGATGATCGGGCCCAGCTCAAGGACGCCATGGGCCAGCTGACCGTGCCCGACAAGATGGGCGTCATCGTGCGCACCGCCGGCATCGGTCGTTCCCCCGAGGAACTGCAGTGGGACATGGATTACCTCGTGCAGGTCTGGGAGGCCATCACCGAGGAAGCCGGCAAGCGTAGCGCGCCGTTTCTGATCTATCGCGAATCCAACGTCATCATTCGCGCGATGCGCGACTATCTGCGCCACGACATCGGCGAGGTCTTGATCGACAGCCCCGAGGTGCATGAAGAGGCCCTGCATTTCATCCGTCAGGTCATGCCCTCCTACCAGAACAAGATCAAGCTCTACGCCGACGACGTGCCGCTGTTCTCGCGTTTCCAGATCGAGTCGCAGATCGAGACCGCCTATCAGCGCGAGGTCAAGCTCCCGTCGGGCGGCGCCGTGGTCATCGACCACACCGAGGCACTGGTGTCCATCGACATCAACTCGGCGCGCGCCACGCGCGGCAGCGATATCGAGGAAACCGCGCTGCAGACCAACCTCGAGGCCGCCGACGAGATCGCGCGCCAGTTGCGTCTGCGCGATATCGGCGGCCTGGTGGTCATCGACTTCATCGACATGACGCCGGCCAAGAACCAGCGTGAAGTGGAAAACCGCGTCCGCGACGCGCTCAAGCTCGACCGTGCGCGCGTGCAGATCGGGCGCATCTCGCGTTTCGGCCTGATGGAAATGTCGCGTCAGCGCCTGCGCCCGTCGCTGGGCGAGACCAGCGGCGTGGTCTGCCCGCGCTGCAACGGCCAGGGCACCATCCGCGACGTGCGCTCCATTTCGCTGTCGATCATGCGCCTCATCGAGGAAGAGGCCATGAAGGAACGCAGTTCCCAGATTCGCGCCATTCTCCCGGTGCCCGTGGCGACCTACCTGCTCAACGAAAAGCGCAGCGTGCTCAACGATATCGAGCAGCGCCAGGGAGTGCAGGTCGTCCTTCTGCCCAATCCCGACATGGATACGCCGCATTACGACGTGCAGCGCCTGCGTGACGACCAGGTCAGCGAGGAAGACGGCCAGCGCTCGAGCTTCGAGCTGCCCACCACCACCGAGCTGACACAGGAACCCGATCCGGCACTCGACAAGCCGATGCAGCGCGCGGAAGCGGCGGTCAAGAGCGTGGCCCACAACGCCCCGGCGCCGACCTCGCTGCAGCACGATACCGCACCGCCGGCGACGCCGACGCCGGCGCCCGCCGCCGACGCCCCGGCCTCCACGCCGGCCGAGAGCGGCCTGTTCTCACGTCTGGTAAAAGGACTCGGCAAGCTGCTCAACGGCGAGGACAGCACCTCGCCGTCGAAGCAGTCGAACGATCAGGCCCAGCAGAGCGGAGCCTCGAAAACCACCAGCGAGGCACGGCGTCAGCGGCAAGGCAGCGACCAGTCGTCCACCTCGCGCAGCGACGGTGACACCGGCAGCAAGCAGCGTCAGAACGACGATAGCCGTCGCGATGCCGGCTCCGGCAACGGTCGCGGTGGCAATCGCCGGCGTCGCAACGGCGAGGAATCGCAGGATCGCCAGGCGTCGCGCAGCGACAACCGTGATGGCAACCGCAGCTCGCGTTCCTCGCGCGGCAATGGCGGCAATGGTGGCCGTAACGAGAACGCACGCGGCAGCGGTGGCAGCGACAAGGGCCGCCAGGATACGCGTAGCGACTCTCGCAACGACGCGCGCAACGACTCGCGCAGCGATTCTCGTAACGATGGACGCAACGCCACCAAGGGCGGCAACAAGCCCCGCGAGGAAAACAAGGACGCCAAGGCCGGCAAGCCCAAGGCGGAAACGCCTTCGCAGAGCGCGCCCGACAAGCAGGCCACGTCCGACAAGCAGACGACGCCGAGCCAGGATGACGCGCCGAAGAGCGACGGCAAGCCGAAGCGCACGCGCAACAATCCGCGTCAGCGCAGTCGCAAGCATGCCGTGAATCCGAACGCGGTCGCCGAGCAGGAAAAGCTGCAGGCGCAGCAGGAAGCCGAAGGCGCAACGTCGACGGGCGACAACACACAGCCGCAGGCCACCGCTGCCCAGGCTTCGCCCGAGGCCGAGCCGACGAGCACGGCACCCAGCGATGCGCCGGCCGCAGCGGCCGCCCCCACCGACGAGGATGAAAGCTCGCAGGCAGCGGCGGCCAAGTCGTCGCAAGATGCCAAGTCGCGCAACGCCAAGTCCAAGCGCTCGCGGAACGCGTCCAAGCCGGCCCGGACTGCCTCGGAAACCGCCGACGCGGCACCGCAGGGCAAGACGTCGGCCGACGCACCGGAAACGGCAGCTGAAGCACCGTCCCAGCCCCGCGAGGCAGCGGCCGCCGCGCAGCCGGCCGATAGTGCCACCTCCGAGGCACCGGCGACCGCAAATGCGGACACTCGAGCCTCTGCCCCGGCGCCCTCGGCCGATGACGCCTCCGCGCTCAGCGAACCGAAAGCGCCGCGCGATGCGACACCGAGCGCCGAGGCACCGGCCGACGAGACCAGTGCGTCCGACGCGCCTCGCGGCGAGGTCAGCGACTCCCAGCCGGCATCCAGCGCTGCCGCCGACGAAGCCACGTCCACTGGACGCGACACCGTCGAGCAGGAGGCTGCCACCCCGGTGACGAAGGACGAGGCGGCGACAGCGCCTGCCACGTCCTCTGCGGACGCCGACGTCGACACACGTCAGGACGCCGCGTCCTCCACGGCAACGCCGCAGGACGACACGCTAGCCACGCCTGCATCGCAGGCGGAGCAGAAGGCATCGACCGATGCACCGGCGCCGCAGGCGGAGCCGACAACGCCGGCCGCCGCTGCCGCCTCGTCATCCGACGAGCAAGCACCGGCCGAGGTCAGCGAGTCCCAGCCCCAGGCGGAGCCGAAAGCGCCGAGCGACGCTTCCGCAACGTCATCGGAGGAGAAGGCATCCACCGAGACGCCTGCACCGCAGCCGGAGCAGACGGCCTCGACAGAGGCGTCCGAGCCGCAGCAGGCGACGGCATCCGCACCGCGTCGTCGCCGTCGCGCGCACAACGACCCTCGCGAACAGCGTCGTCTGCAGGAGAACCTCTTCCGGGGCGACGATAACGCCTGAGTCGTCACGGGCGGCCCCCGGGCCGCCCGGAGCGGACACGCCATACCGCGACACGAAAACGCCTGAAGGATGATCCTTCAGGCGTTTTTCATGGTGCCTTCCTGTGGGGTGCCCACCACGCCGACGAGTGCCGCAGCGCCCTACCCCAGCAGACGCGGCTCGCGTTCCAGGACCACATTGAAGCGCTGCTGCACGGCATCGCGAATGCGCTCGGCCCAGGCCAGCAAGGCCGGCCTGTCGCCGCCACCGAAGTGCACCAGCACCAACGCCTGACGCTCATGCATCCCGAAGGCGCCGCAACGCTGTCCCTTGAAGCCGCAGCGGTCGATCAGCCAGCCCGCCGCGAGCTTGATGCGGCCATCGGGCTGGGGGAAATGCGGCATGTCGGGGAATTCCTGCAACAAGCGCTCGGCATGCGAGGCCTCGACCACGGGATTGGTGAAGAAGCTGCCGGCATTGCCCAGCACCGCGGGGTCGGGCAGCTTCTCGCGCCGTATGGCGCACACTGCCGTGTAGATCTCGTGCGGCGTGGGTGACGTCGAGACGCGCTGGGCGAGATCGCCATAGCCGAGACGCGGCGCGGGACGGCGCGACAAGCGCAGCACGATCTTCGTCACCACCACGCGCCCCGCCAGGGAGCGCTTGAAGATACTGTCGCGATAGGCGAAGTCGCAGGCCTCGCGGGGCAGCACCTCCTCGCGACCATCCTCGCGATACATGACATGCACCGCCTCCAGGACATCGGCCAGCTCGACGCCGTAGGCGCCGATGTTCTGGATCGGCGCGGCCCCCACCTGCCCCGGGATCAAGGCCAGGTTCTCGATGCCCCACCAGCCTTTCTCGACACAGGCGGTTACCAGCTCGTGCCACGACAGGCCGGCCTCGGCATGCACCTGCACCGTCTGCTCGTCGACCGCGTGCCACCACCAGTCGTCGCATGCCAGCTGCAACGTCACGCCCGGCAGACGCGCCGGCAGGATGACGTTGCTCGCGCCGCCCACCACCTGCAACGGCGCCTCGTCGTGACGGGCCATGGCCAGCGCCTGACGGATGTCATCGCGGGTGGTCGCCGCGACCAGGCGCGCCGCCCGGCACGGCAACCCCAGGGTATTGTCGAGGGGCGCGTCGTCAGCGATGTGCATCGCCACGCTCCAGGCGCTGCCGGCAGGCATCGATGAGCCCATCCGCCGCCTGCTCGATCAGGGCGAACACCTCGGCGAAGCCGTCGTCCGTCCCGTAGTAGGGATCCGGCACCGAGCGTCCCCGCTCGCCGGCGAAGTCCAGCAGCAGACCGACGTGCGCCTGGCAGTCCGCCGGCGCCATGCGCTGCATATGGGCCAGGTTCTCCGCGTCCATGGCCAGCAGGTAGTCGAAGCGCCGAAAGTCCTCCACCGAGAGCTGGCGCGCGCGCAGCGAGGCGATGTCGATGCCGCGTGCGCGGGCTTCCTGCTGGGCGCGCGGATCCGGCGGCTCCCCGACGTGCCAGCGCCCGGTACCGCACGAGTCGAGCGCCACCTCGTCGGCCAGCCCCGCCGCCTGAAGGCGGGATCGCACGATGCCCTCGGCGGTCGGCGAGCGGCAGATGTTGCCCAGGCAAACGAACAGAATGCGTATCATGCCGCCCCTTCCCCCTCGGCGATCAAGCGACGAACCCGCGCGAGATCCGCTTCGGTGTCGACGCCCGCGGGATGCGCCTCGGCGGCCAGCGCCACCTGGATTCGGTGCCCATGGTGCATGGCACGCAACTGTTCGAGCTGTTCCAGCTGCTCGAGCGGCGACGGCAGCCAGTCGACATACGCCGCCAGAAAACCGGCACGATAGGCGTAAAGGCCGATATGACGCAGCCAGGCATCGGTCGCCAGGCAATCGGGACGCGTGGCGAAATGCTCCCGATCCCAGGGCACCGGCGCCCGCGAGAAATACAGGGCGCGCCCGTGCAGGTCGCGCACGACCTTGACCACGTTGGGATTGAACAAGGTTTCCACGTCGCCGATGGGCTCGGCCAGGGTGGCAATGGAGGCCGTGGTGTCGTCGGCCAGCCGGCGTACCACCTGGTCGATCAACGCCGGCGGCAACAGGGGCTCGTCCCCCTGCACGTTGACCACGATGGTGTCGGCATCTAGCTCGAGCCGGGCCGCGACCTCCGCCAGGCGGTCGGTGCCCGAGGGATGATCGGGCGCGGTCAGCATGACGTCCGCGCCGTACGGCTGCATGGCCGCCTCGATGCGTTCGTCATCGGTGGCGATCACCACCCGCGTCGCGTCACTCTTACACGCGCGCTGCCAGACGCGGGCGATCATCGGTTCGCCGTGGAGGTCCAGCAAGGGCTTGCCCGGCAGGCGCGAGGCGCCATAGCGTGCCGGTATCACGACCACGACATCACTCATGAGGTGGCATCCCGCGCCTCGCCCGGCGCCTTGCCCAGCTTTTCGTCGGCATCCATGTGGCGCGCCTGCTCTTCGAGCATCACCGGAATCTCGTCCTCGATGGGAAACGCCAGTCCGTCGAAGTGGCATTTGAGTTCCGCACGTTCGCGGTCGTACTTCAGCTTGCCCTGACAGCGGGGGCAGACCAGCATCGCCAGCAATTCCTTATCCATGCATCACCTCTCGGTCAGCGCCGCCAAGCGGCCCTCCAGCCATGTCACGAATGCGGCGTCGGGATGCGCTTCCACATCGAGCACCCAGCAACGTTCATGAGCGAAGGGCCGGCATTTGACCGCGTCCTTGGCCGTCATCACGACCGGCCGGTTATCGGAAAATTGAAGATCGGCGGCATCGAATCGATGATGATCGGCCAGCGGACAGGGATCGAATTCGACGTCCAGCGTCTTGAGGGTATCGAAAAACCGCGTGGGATGGCCGATGCCCGCCAGCGCGTGCACACGGCCATTGAAGGGACGCCCCTCGATGGGATAGCAGACATCGTCGATCAGATGCCGCCAGCGCGAGGGCACCAGGCGCATGCCGTGATGAGGCACGGGAAGATCCTGCGCGAGGGCGCCGTTGCCGATCACCGCATCCACTTCGTGCAGGCGCGACAGCGGCTCGCGCAGCGGCCCGGCGGGCAGGCAACGGCCATTGCCGAACCCCCTTGCGCCGTCCACGACCACCAGTTCGATGTCGCGTCCCATCGCCAGGTGCTGCAGACCGTCGTCGGAGAGCAGGATGTCGCACCCCGCGGCGATCAGCTTGCGCGCGGCACGCGGACGGTCAGGGTCGACCGCCACGGGCAGTCCTGTCTGCGCCGCGAGCATGACCGGCTCGTCCCCCGCTTCCACGGGCGAGGTTTCCGGCGTGACGTACAGCGGATAACGATGTGCATGGCCGCCATATCCCCGCGACACGATGCCCGGGTGCCAGCCGCGTTCTCGTAACCAGCGCCCCATCCATGCCACCAGGGGTGACTTGCCGGTGCCACCCACGGACAAGTTGCCGATCACGATCAACGGCACCGGGGGTGTCCAGACTTTTTTCGTGCCACGCTGATAGGCTCTACGTCGCGCACTCATGACCTGGGCGTAGAGCCCCGCCAAGGGACGCAACGGTACGAGCCAGGCCGCGTCGCGGTACCAGGCATCCTGCAAGCGACTCACTCGGCCTCCTGGAATTGCAGTTGATGAAGCGCCGCATAGGCACCGTCTTGGGCCAACAGTTCGCCATGCGTGCCGCTCTCGATGATTTCGCCCTGCTCCATGACCAGGATGCGATCGGCACGTTCGATGGTCGACAGGCGATGCGCGATGACGAAGGTCGTGCGTCCCCGGCACACCCGTTCCAGCGCCTGCTGGATATAGCGCTCGGACTCGGTATCCAGCGCCGACGTCGCTTCGTCGAGCACCAGCAGCGGCGCATCCTTGAAGATGGCCCGCGCGATGGCCAGGCGCTGCCGCTGGCCACCGGACAGCATAACGCCGTTGTCGCCGACGACGGTATCGTAACCGTTGGGCAAGCGCTCGATGAACTCGTGCGCGTAGGCGGAACGTGCCGCGCTCTCGACCGCCTCGCGATCGGCGTCGGGATGGCCGTAGGCGATATTGGCGGCGATGGTGGTATTGAACAGCGTGACTTGCTGGGACACCAGGGCGATACGCTGACGCAGCGGTGACAGCGCGTATTCCTGGATATCCACGTCATCCAGCAGCACCCGGCCTTCGGTGGGCCGATAGAAGCGCGGCATCAGGCTGACCAGCGTCGACTTGCCGCTGCCGGAACGCCCCACGATGGCAATCATCTCGCCCTGAGGCACGTCCAGGTCGATGCCCTTGAGCACTTCCGCCTGATCCTCGCCGTAACGAAAGCGCACGCCCTCGAAGCGGACACGACCGTCGATGCGCGCCGGCACGTAGCTGCCTTCGTCGACCTCGGGCGGCTGTTCGAGCAGGCCGAACAATTCCTGGGAGGCGGAAAGCCCTTTCTGGATCGTGCTGTTGACTTCGGTCAGCTGGCGTACCGGCTTGGCCATCAACGAGGCAGCGGTGATGAAGGCCACGAACTCGCCCGGCGTCATCGACGCCATGAGTGCCGGCGACATCGCCAGCCATACCAGCCCCGCCAGGGAAAGCGCCACCAGCAGCTGAATGACCGGCGTGCTCACCGCCTTGGTCAGGGCCACCTTCATGCTCTGTTCGCGGTTGTAATCGCTGGCCTCGGCGAAGCGGGCCTTTTCGTAGGCTTCGGCACCGTGGGTACGCACCACGCGATACCCCGACAGCGCCTCGGACGCCACATGAGTGACATCGCCCATGGAATTCTGTATGCGCCGCGACAAGCGGCGGAAACGCTTGCTGGTGTAATTGACGACCAGCCCGATCAACGGGGTGACGGCCATGAAGATGAGCGTCAGCATCCAGTTGGTCCACAGCAGATAACTGACCAGACCGATCACGAACAGCCCTTCGCGCAGGATGATGGTGATCGCGTTGGTGGCCGCCCCGGTGACCTGTTCGACATGGTAGGTGACGCGCGAGAGCAGATGACCGCTCGAGTGCATGTCGAAGAAACGCCCCGGCAGGCGCAGCATGTGATTGAAGACCTCGCAGCGCAGTGCATGCACCACGTTACGGGCCACGTCGCTCATGTAATAGGTACCCAGGAAGGTTCCCACGCCACGCGCCGCGAACATGCCGATCACGAACAGGGGCAGCATGAGACGAAATGCCGCATCGGGATTCTGAATGCCGTCGATCAGACGCTTCATCATCTCCGCGAGCGCAGTGCTCGAGGCCGCATAGATGGCATAGCCCACCACGGCGGCCAGGAATGCCTTCCAATACGGTCTGACGTAACTCAGCAAGCGACGGTAAAGGGACCAACTGGTAGCGTTTCTCACGGCGTCTCCGCTTGTCGAGAGGCTTGCTCGCCCCATCTCCGGGGGGCAAATACTGAAGTCGCTGCATGACGCCCGGATGGCAGCCCTTCGCCACCGTCCCGAGCGCCATGCATGGCCATCGGCGACGCTCGCCCGGCTCTGCATGTAGAGCGATGCCACACGAGATACGAGGGGTGACCGCTCAATCGCCGGATTCTACCCCAATGCACGGCCCTTCGACACCGCCGGGCGGGCGCGCGGGCCGCATGCGCAACGGAGACTCGCCCAGGGTGAAACGCAGCGCGCCGTCGACGGCGGTATTCCACAGACAGCTCCCGGCGCGCCGGAAACGGCGCACCACCTCGGGATGAGGATGGCCATGGGCATTGTCGCGGCCGGCGCTGAAGATCACATGTCGAGGATGTACCCGCGCGACGAAGGCCGGCGATGAACTCGTACGGCTGCCGTGGTGGCCGGCGATCAGCACCGTCAGCGGGCGCTCGATGTCTCGCAGCAGACGACGCTCGATGGTGGTGCCGGCATCTCCCATGATCAGCAAGCGCTGCCCGCCGGCCGTCACGCTCAGCACGCAGGAGCGATCATTGTCGCTCAATGCCGAGTCACCGGAACGCGGCGACAAGAACCGGTAACTCACCTCGTCGCGCCGCCAGGCCACGCCTTGACGGCAGGCGTGCGTGGCAACGCCCACCGCCATGTTCGGCGGCCCCCACCAGCGCCCGACATGATGCATGTCGCGTAACGTGGCCACGCCGCCGGCATGGTCGCGATCGCTGTGACTGACGATGACATCGTCGAAGCGACGCCCCGGCGGCCACAACGTGGCGGCGGGGGCGAACCCCGAGCCGTAACGCGGCCCCGTATCGAACAGCATGCGTTGCGTGGCACTGCGCAGTTCGACCAGTTGCCCCTGCCCCACATCGTGGACGATGACCACGACCCGCCCCGGCGGAATCGTCGAAGGCTGCCAGGTCAGTGCCAGAGCGATCAGGCTCAGCGAGGCCCACACACGAACGGACCGCGCAAGCCCCGGCATCAGCCATGCTCCCCCCCAGGCGGCCAGCAGCAACGCCAGGGGCAGAATTTCCTCGCCCGGTGGCAACCACGATGGCACGATTTCGCCCATCCACGCGAGCCCTTGCCAGACGAGCTGGGCCAGGGCATCGAAGGCCCGCCAGGGCAACATGGCCAGCCCCGGCGACCAGGCCAGGGCCCACCCCGCCAGCCCCAGCGGTACCATCAGGCTTCCCACCAGCGGCACGGCAACCAGGTTGATCAAGGGCGCGGCCGGCGACAAGCGCTCGAACCCCACCAGCACGGCCGCCGCCATGAAGGGCGCCAGCAGGCATTGCGAGCGTACCAGGGCGAGCAGCCATCCCCTCGCGCCGCGCGGCACCGGCCTGCCCTGCCAGGCGGCGATCAACACCCCTACCGCCAGGAACGACAGCCAGAGCCCGGGTTGCCACACCGTCAACGGATCGCCCGTGACGACCACCAGCAATGCCAGCCACCAGGCCTGCCAGGGGCCGGGCGCATGGCGACCGCTGGCCACCCACAACCCCAGCAGCGCCATCACCGTGGCGCGCAGGGCCGGCGGCTCGAAACCCGCCAGGCCGGCATACCCCAGTGCCGCCGCCCCGGCCAGCCACCACGGCCAGGCCGCGAGGCGCCAGCGTCCCGGCGTCACGACGCGCGCCAGGAAACGCAGCAGCCAGAGCGCGACGCTCGTCACCAGGCCGACATGCAACCCCGAGATCACCATGAGATGCGTGGTACCGGTGGCGTTGAGCAGATCCCAGTCGTCCTGGGTCAACCGCTCGCCGGCGCCGAGGGTCAATGCCGCCAGCCAGCGCTTGCCGAGCGGCGACAACGCACGTGCCTCCAGAAATGCCAGCCCCGTCTCGCGCAGGCCGGCGGGGGCCGCCTGGAGGCGCTGCGCGGACGCGGCATCACGCACATAGCCCGTCGCCTGGATGCCTTCACGCCACAGCCACGCGGCATAGTCGAAACCATAGCCGTTGGCGAAGCCCTGCGGCGGGCGCAGGCGCGCCGTCAGGCGCCACTGATCGCCGACACGCAGCGCGGGCGCGTCGTACCAGGAGAGGCGTACCCGTGACAGACGCGTGCAAGGCGGCAATCCCGCTGCCCGGGGCACGCAGCGCTCGACCGCGAGGCGCAGCTTGGCCAGCCCGCGATCGCGGCTCACCTGTGTCACCCGCCCCTCGAGCGCGACATCCTGACGCGCCAGCCCGTCGGGGAGTTCGCCCGCCGCTTGTACGGCGACATTCAGCGCACACCATCCCGCCACCAGCAGCATCGCCAGCCCGCGCCAGCGGGCCTGAGCCACCGCCAGCAGGCACAGCAGTCCCCACGGCCCCGCGGCGCTCGACACGCCCCACCCGCCCCAGACGCTACCGACCAGGGCCGACAACGCCAGCGGCATCGCCCAACCGATCCGCATCCGTCCGAGTCTTCAATTTAGAAAAAACGGATATATGATCGATCGTCGCCGGCTTGCGTGCAACGATGGCGAGAGCATCGGGTTGTATGGATAATGAATCGACATTTCGATAGCCCGTGGACCATGCCTCGCCGACTCCTGCAGCGTTACATGCCCCGGCCGGAAACGCTGAGACGCCAGAAATCGCTGCGTTTCATGCATCACCTGCTGGGCGATCCGTCGCTATGGATGCTGTCACGCCGCAGTGTGGGCAACGCTTTCATGGTCGGGCTGTTCGTTGCCTTGTTGCCGATTCCCTTGCAGATGCTGGCCGCCGCGTTCGGTGCCTGGCTCTTGCGCTGCAACCTCCCGCTGTCGGTCAGCCTCGTGTGGCTGACCAACCCGCTCACCATGCCGGTCATCTTCTATTTCAACTATCGGGTGGGCGCCTGGCTGCTCGACACGCCGGCCAGGCACATGCCGGACCGACTTTCGACCTCGTGGATCGCCGAGAAGATGGCGGACATTCTGCCGGCCCTGCTGACCGGGTCGATCGTGGTGGCGATCGTCGTGGGGCTGCTGAGCAACCTGACGATTCGCCTGATCTGGCGTTGGCAGGTGGCCCGGAGCTGGAAGCGCCGCGCTCGACAGCGCCGCCAGCGCCAGGCATGAAGTGCTATGCGTCCTCGCTCAGGCGCCCCTGATCGAGACGCATGACCCGGTCCTGATGCGCGGCCAGCCCGGGGTCGTGCGTCACGATGATGAAGGCGCACGCGCTCTGCGCGGCGAGCCCGTCCATCAGCGCCAGAATGTGGCCTGCCGTGGTCTGGTCGAGGTTGCCCGTCGGCTCGTCCATCAGCACCAGGCTGGGATCGGTCACCAGGGCGCGGGCGATCGCGACACGCTGCCGTTCGCCACCGGACAATTCGCCCGGCTTATGCTCGCCGCGCGCCTCCATGCCCACCTTCGCCAGGATTTCCCGTGCCCGCGCCTGGGCCTCCTGGCGCGTCTGCCCCCGAATGAGCAGGGGCATGGCGACATTCTCCAGTGCCGAAAACTCCGCCAGAAGGTGGTGGAACTGATAGACGAAGCCGATGTGCCGGTTGCGGAAGCTGCCCAGCGCCGCCTCCCCCATCTCGGCAAGCGACTGACCGGCGATGCGCACCTCGCCGGCACTCGGGCGATCCAGCCCGCCCAGCAAATTGAGCAGCGTCGTCTTGCCCGAGCCCGAGCTGCCCACGACGGCGACGCGCTCGCCGGCGCGCACGTCCAGCTCCAGAGCATCGAGCACGGTGACATCCTGCGGGCCTTCGCGATAAATGCGCGTCAGGCCCTCGCACTTCAGCATGATCTCGTTGTTGGCGAACGCCGGGGTGTCGTTCGATGCCATCGCGGTGTCCTCACTCATAGCGCAATACCTCGGCCGGTTGAATACGCGCCGCCCGCCAGGCGGGATACAGCGTTGACAGGAATGTCAGCACGAAGGCCGATCCCACGATGATGCCCACATCGCTCCACTGAAGTTGCGAGGGCAGGTAGCTGATGAAATAGACATTCGGGTCCAGGAAGTGGATACCGGTCAACGCCTCGAACCAGGCGATCAGATCCGACACGGACAGTGCCAGCACCACGCCGAGCAACACCCCCACGACGATGCCGATGATGCCGATCGCCATGCCTTGCACCATGAAGATGCGCATGATGGTCCCCGGCTTGGCGCCGATGGTCCGCAGGATGGCGATGTCGGCATGCTTGTCGGTCACCACCATGACCAGCGTGGAGACGATATTGAATGCCGCCACGGCGACGATCACCATCAGCAGCAGGCCGATCATGCGCTTTTCCATCTGGATGGCCTGGAAGAGATTGCCGTGGGTGTAGGTCCAGTCCACCCCCCGATAGCCGCTCCCCAGGTCGTTCACGATCGCGCGCGTGACCGGCCCTGCCTGAAACAGGTCGTCCAGTTCCAGACGCAGGCCTTCCACCGAGTCGCCCAGGCGTCCCAGCGTCTGCATGTCCTGGATGTTGGCATAGGCAAGGTTGGCGTCCAGGTCGGCCCCCACCTTGAAGATGCCGCTGACGGTGAAGCGCTTGAGCCGCGGGAACACGCCTCCCGGTGTGATCGAGGCCTCGGGCACCAGCAGCGTCACGCGATCCCCGACCCCCACGCCGAGATTGCGCGCCAGCAGATCCCCCAGCACCACGTGCCACTCCCCGGGCGCCAGATCATCCAGCGAGCCACGCGTCATGTGCTCGTCGATGATCGAGACCTTGCTTTCATAGTCCGGTTGAATCCCGTTGACCATCGCGCCTTGCGTGCGCCCCTCGGAGGAAAACATCCCCTGCTGTTGCACGAACGGGGCCGCACCGATGACGTAATCACGCTTCTCGAGGCGTTCGGCGAGCGCCTTCCAGTCCGTCATGCCCCCCTGGGCTTCGATGCGGGTATGCGGCACCATGCCCAGTACCCGCGTCCGCAGTTCATGATCGAAACCATTCATCACCGACAGCACGAGAATCAGCACCGCCACCCCCAGCATCAGGCCGAGCATGGAAGTGAGGGAAATGAAGGAAATAAAATGGTTGCGACGTTTGGCGCGCACGTAGCGCAGTCCGATAAGAAACGGCAAGCGATCCAGCATCGACATCGATTCCTTGGTATGAGCCGGGCTCATGGTACGTGTTTTTGCGCGTTCCTGCATGAGCCATCGAAGGGCGCCGCATCGGCCGCCCGTGGGTCCTTCGTGACACTTGCATCCGTGTCGGCGCAGACTAAAATGCCGCGGCCACCCCGCACCGCGATCATTCGACGCCGAGGCGCCCCAATCCCCATAGGAGACCGCAATGCTCCCACGCCTGTTCCCCGAATGGCATCCCCAGGACGCCATTCAGCTCACCTGGCCCACCACGGAAAGCGACTGGGAGCCTCTGCTCGAACGCATCGAAGCCACCATGGAAGCCATCGTGGTCGCCATCACCCGCTTCCAGCCGGTGCTGATCGTCGTCGCCGATGCACCCACGCGGCAACGTCTCGACACGCGTTTCATGCAACTGGGCATTCACCCGAAGCAGTGGCGACTCATCGTCGCCCCCGCCGACGACACCTGGACCCGCGATCACGGCCCCATCGCCGTGGAGCGGCAATCGGAGGTGGTGCTGCTGGATTACCGCTTCACCGGCTGGGGCGGCAAGTTTCCCGCCCAGCGTGATGACGCCCTGACCGCGGCCCTGGCGGACATCGGCATTTATGCCGCGCCCTGCGAACAACGCGACCTGGTGCTGGAAGGCGGTGCCATCGACAGCGATGGCGAAGGGACTCTGCTGGTCACCGAGGCGTGTCTGCTCAATCCCAACCGCAACCCGGACTTGACCCGCGAGGACATCGAAGCGCGCTTGCGCGACGACCTGGGTGTCGAACGCTTCCTGTGGCTCACGCAGGGCCACCTCGAGGGCGATGACACCGACAGCCACATCGATACGCTGGCGCGTTTCTGCGACGCACACACCATCGCCTATGTCCGCTGCGAGGATCCGGACGATCCGCACTACCCGGCCCTCGCCCAGATGGAAAGCGAGCTCAAGGCCATGCGTCGCGCCGACGGCAGCGCCTATCGCCTGATTCCGCTGCCCCTGCCGCAGCCGTGTCACGACCCGGACGATGGCCACCGTCTGCCGGCAACGTATGCCAACTTCCTGATCATCAACGGCGCGGTGCTGGTGCCCACCTACGCCGACGCCGCCGACGGCGTGGCCCTGACGGCACTGGCCAGTGCCTTTCCGGGACGCAGCATCATCCCCATCGACTGCCGCACCGTCATTCGCCAACATGGCAGCCTGCACTGTCTGACCATGCAGCTGCCGCGCGGCGCACTCTTCACGCCGTCGAACGGCGACGTCACTTCGGAGGCCTGATCCCATGCCAGCGACACTCAAGGTAGGACTCGTTCAACAAGCGGCCTGGCCCGACAAGGCACGCAGTCTGGCGGAAAGCGAGGCCGGCATTCGCGCCCTGGCCGCACAGGGCGCGACCCTGGTACTGCTGCAGGAACTGCATGCCACGCATTATTTTTGCCAGACCGAAGACGATACCCTCTTCGACCTGGCCGAGCCGCTCGACGGTCCCAGCGCGCAGCGCCTGGCCGCCCTCGCCGCCGAGCTCGACATCGTGCTCGTCGGGTCGTTGTTCGAGCGACGCGCGGCGGGGCTCTACCACAACACGGCGGTGGTCTTCGATCGCCAGCAGGGACGCGTCGGCTATTACCGCAAGATGCATATTCCCGACGATCCCGGCTTTTACGAGAAATTCTATTTCACCCCCGGGGATGCCGAGGCCGATGCCGGCTTCGAGCCGATCGACACCTCCGTGGGCCGGCTCGGCCTGCTGGTGTGCTGGGATCAGTGGTATCCCGAAGCCGCGCGCCTCATGGCACTGGCCGGTGCCGATCTGTTGCTGTACCCCACCGCCATCGGCTGGACGCCCACCGACGCGCCGGAGGAAAAGCAGCGCCAGAAGGATGCCTGGACGCTGATTCAGCGCTCGCACGGCGTGGCCAACGGCCTGCCGGTGCTGGTCGCCAATCGCGTGGGACACGAGCCCGATCCCTCGGGGGCCAGTCCCGGCATCGATTTCTGGGGAGGCAGCTTCGTGTGCGGCCCGCAAGGCGAGCTGCTGGCACAGGCCGACGACGCGCCCGCCCATCTACTGGTCGACGTCGACCTGAGCCGCAGCGAGCAGGTCCGCCGCGTATGGCCCTACCTGCGCGACCGCCGCATCGACGCCTACGACGAGCTCACCAAGCGTTATCGCGACCGCTGACGCCATGCATGCGACGTGACGGACGCGTAACGGCCTCATGCCGCTGCGTGTCCGTCTACCGGCATGGCTTGTCAGGATGGCTTGTCAGAGCGGTCCGTCGTTGCCATGATAGCGAGCAACACCGGAAGATAACGGTATAAGAAATGGAACGACAATACAGATTGCTCGCCCAGCTCGAACATCAGTTCGATCACGTGATCGAAACCTGCGAAGCACTGATCGGTCATGCCGAGCGGCGCCCCCCGGACGGCTGGGTGCTGGGCGGAGCGCCCTTCGAGGCACGCTGGCTGCGCCATGCCTTGCTGGACTTCTGGTACCAGGACGGCCAGGACGGCCGCGCGACACGCAACTACATCGGCCTGGTCGCCGCCGACTCGGCTCTGCTCGCCCATGTCGATGAGGTCAACCAGGCCAAGCAGACATTCGCGGCGACCCTGGCCGAGATTCGCCAGCACTTCCCAAGCCTGGTCGCCGAAGCCAAGGCCGTGCTGCCCTTTCGTCACCCTACCCTGCACGACCACCTGCGCGGCAAGGGCCTGGCACGCCTGCATCTCAAGCAATGCTGGCGACACCTGCCCGTCGCCGATGCACCGCTCGCCCAGGTGCGTCTGGCCTGGTACACCAGCGGCCGCTCCATCAAGCGCCTGAGCGTGCGCGATGCCGAGCGACGCCTGCTGGAGATGGACAGCGACAGCCCTCATATCCGCATTCAGCTACGCGCCCTGGCAGGCATTCCCGACAGCGAGCCCCTTGCCCAGGTACAGACCCAGACGCCGGTGATGCGCGCCAATCTGTTCTTCCGCGAAGCGCTGGACGACGGCCGCCAGAGGCGCGCCATGAACGTTCCCCTGCCGCTGTTCATTCCCTCGCCGGAGGGGCGTCTGCCGCCGCACAACGTGCCCGCCGATGCACCGCCTCCGACACGCACGAGAGCCAAGCGCGCCGATACCAAGCTCGAGGACACGCCGTTCCTGCCCAGCTTGCGCGCCTATCGCTACCGCTAGCCGCGTCAGAAATCCTGACTGCTGGACGGCAATTGCTTGAGGGTCAACTGCCGGTGCAGGCGGATCACCGGCCGGATCAACAGCTGCAGACTGCCGATCACGAACAGCCAGATGCCCGCTTCCTTGACGCCTCCCTGGAAGAAGAAGCACACGCTGCCGATCGTGAACCACAGCCCCAGCATGAGATCGTTCACGGTGCTGGCCAGTTCATGACGACGATGCACGATCAGTTCTTCACGCCCCAGCGTGAAGGTCGTCTCGTCGCTGTTCGGTTTCTCCTCTCGTTGCATGACAACCTCCTTGTGCTCGTGTGAGAGTGGACACCCAAACGCGACGAGCCGGCTTGCAAGCCGGCTCGTCGCGGGCCGACCTCGGTCGGCTCGCCGGGGCCGCTGCACGCAGCCGCGCCCGACATCATCGGACCTCATCAAAACACGCGGTTCAAGCCGTTCTGCGCCGCGACCCGATAGGCCTCGGCCATGGTCGGGTAATTGAACGTGGTATTGATGAAGTACTTCAAGGTGTTGGCCTCACCCTTCTGCTGCATGATCGCCTGGCCGATATGCAGGATCTCGGAGGCCTGGTCGCCGAAGCAGTGAATGCCCAGGATCTCCAGCGTCTCGCGATGGAAGAGAATCTTGAGCATGCCGACGGTATCGCCGGTGATCTGCGCACGCGCCGTGTCCTTGAAGAATGCCTGCGCCACCTCGTAAGGCACCTTGGCCTCGGTCAGCTCGCGCTCGTTCTTGCCCACCGAGCTGATCTCGGGAATGGTGTAGATGCCCGTGGGAATGTCCTCGACGAAGCGGAAGTCCTCGTCGAGGAAGTCATCGCTGGCGCTGCGGCCCTGGTCGTACGCCGCGCTGGCCAGGCTCGGCCAGCCGATGACATCGCCCACGGCATAGATGTGCGGCACCATGGTGCGGTAATGCTCATCGACCTGCAGCTGACCACGCCCGTTGGGCTCGAGGCCGATGTTTTCCAGCCCCAGCTCGTCGGTATTGCCGGTCCGCCCGTTCGCCCAGAGAAAGGCGTCGGCGCGCAACCGCTTGCCCGACTTGAGCTTGACGATCACGCCCGACTCATCGCCCTCGATGCTCTCGTAGTCTTCGTTGTGACGCACCAGTACGCCGTTCTGGCGCAGATGATAGGACAACGCGTCGCTGATCTCGTCGTCGAGGAACGACAACAGCCGCTCGCGCATGTCGATCAGGTCGACCTTGACCCCCAGCCCCGAGAAGATCGACGCGTACTCGGAACCGATGACCCCGGCCCCGAAGATGATCAAGGTGCGCGGCGTGTGCGACAGCCCCAGGATGGTATCCGAGCAATAGATACGCGGATGCCGGAAATTGATATCGGCCGGGCGATACGGCCGCGATCCCGTGGCGATGACGAACTGCTGGGCGCAGAGTTCCTCGACGCCATCCTGGTTGTCGCGCACGGTCAGGGTGTGCTCGTCGCGGAAACGGGCAACGCCGAAGAACAGGTTGATGCGGTTGCGCGAATAGAACTGCGTGCGCATCTCGACCTGCTGGTCGATGGTGACCTTGGAACGCTCCAGCACGCGAGGAAAGGAAAACCAGCGCGGTTCGCCGATGTCGCGGAACATGCGGTTGGTATTGAACTGCATGATCTGCTTGACCTGGTGACGCAGCGCCTTGGAGGGAATCGTGCCCCAGTGCGTGCAATTGCCGCCGACCGCCTGCTGCTTCTCGACGATGGCCACGCGCTTGCCGTGCTTGGCCGCATTGATGGCCGCACTCTCCCCGGCGGGTCCCGAGCCAATCACCACCACATCAAAATTGTGAACTGCCATTAGGTTCGCCTGCTCCTCTTGGTGCATGAGGAACCGCTGCGATAAGTCTCAACGCAAGACCGGTCACGGCACAGGAGTCGCACGAAGCGCGGCGATGAGCGCCGCGCATCACGGACCTGTCGCATCGTCATGTCGGGACACGCCCTCAGGCGCGTGGGACTCAACCAACGATTCCACGTCAGTATTCATGAACGCGTGCGGTCAGCGCCGTACGGCGTCGTAACCGAGGTCGGCGCCACGGCTTTCGTCACTGCTGCGCTGTGCGCTCTTGCGACGCTTCTGGCTTTCTTCCTCGCAGACCTTGTCGTTGCCGCCGCAGATGTCGCAGCCATCCTTCAGCCCCAGCTGATTGAGACCGCCGCAGGAACCGGCGATGGGCTTGCGCCCGAGGATGACGCCGATGGCCATGCCGGCCAGCAGCAGCAGCATCAACGCGAATACCAGAATCCATATAGTCATTGCTCACCTCCTTCGGATGGCGGCTCTGCCAGATAGGCATGAAACGCATCGCTGAGTTCGGTCGTGAAGCCCTCATCGGTTTTGACGATGAAATACGCCGCAATATCCTCACGGTTGGCCAGGGCCATGCCCTTCTTCGGCCCCAGCACCTCCAGCGCCGTGGCCAGGCCATCCGCCGTGGAGCACTGCTCCGCCACGACGGTCACCGACGCGAGGTGATGCGTGATCGGGCGACCGGTGCGCGGATCGATGGTATGCGAATAACGCCGGCCGTCTTCCTCGTAATAATTACGATAGTCGCCCGACGTCGCGACGGCGACATCCTCGAGCTCGAGCACTCGCTGCACGCTGCGCTCACGGGAGACCGGCTTCTCGACCGCCACCCGCCAGGGCTCGCCACCGGGCTTGGTACCGCGCGTGCGGATTTCACCGCCCACCTCGACGAGATAGGACGTCACGCCCAGGGCATCCAGTCGCGCCGCCACGTGATCGACGCCATATCCCTTGGCGATGCCGGAGAGGTCGACGTATACCGGCTTGGTCTTGGTCAGCCGGTTGCCGTTCAGATGCAACGCCCGGAAATCGACCTCCTCCAGCGCCTCGGCGATTTCCGCGTCGCTGGGGATCTCGTCCGGACGCTTGTCCGGCCCGAAGCCCCAGAGATTCACCGCAGCGCCGACGGTCACGTCGAAGGCGCCATTCGAGAGTTCGCCGATCTCGATGGCCTCGTCGATCACCTGCGCCGTGGGCGGAGACAGCGCGAACGGCTCCCCCACCGGCGCGGCATTGAAGCGCGACAACTCCGACTCCGGCTTGTAGGTGGACATCAGCCGGTCGACGTCTTCGAGCGCATCGTCGATGCCGTCCTTCAGCGACGCCAGTTGACGGTCGCTGAAGTCGCCATACACCGTGACATGGTAGCCCGTGCCGAAAATGGGGCCTTCGAAGCGATGCGCTTCGGGCGAACGGTCGCATCCGACCAGGGCCAATAACGCAAACAGGACCAGCCCTTTCCAGGCCGGCCCTGCACGATGGGCATGCCGCTTCATCCGCCGAAGTCGTCCAGCATGATGTTCTCGGGCTCGACCCCCATGTCGGTCAGCATCTTGATGACCGAGGCATTCATGATGGGCGGACCGCACATGTAGTACTCGCAGTCCTCGGGCGCCGGGTGATCCTTGAGATACTTCTCGTAGAGCACGTTATGGATGAAGCCCGTGTCGCCCTGCCAGTTGTCTTCCGGCAGAGGATCCGAAAGCGCCAGGTGCCACTCGAAGTTATCGAACTCCTCGGCCAGCTGATCGTACTCTTCGTTATAGAAGGTCTCGCGCCACGAGCGTGCCCCGTACCAGAACGAGATCTTGCGGGTGGACTTGAGGCGCTTGAGCTGGTCGAAGATATGGCTGCGCATCGGCGCCATGCCCGCACCGCCGCCGATGAAGATCATCTCGGCATCGGTGTCCTTGGCGAAGAACTCACCGAAGGGCCCCATGACCGTCACCTTGTCTCCCGGCTTGAGCGCGAAGACATAGGTCGACATCAGACCGGGCGGATGGTTGGTATTGGGCGGCGGCGTCGCGATACGAATGTTGAACTTGAGAATCCCCTTTTCATCGGGATAGTTCGCCATCGAATAAGCGCGAATGATCTCTTCGTTGTTCTTGTGGGCGATGTCGAACAGCTTGAACTTCTCCCAGTCGCCGCGATACTCCTCCTCGATGTCGAAATCCGAGAACTTGATATCGTAGGGCGGCGCCACCAGCTGCACGTAGCCGCCGGCACGGAAGTCGACCTCTTCGCCCTCGGGCAGCTTGAGGTTGAGCTCCTTGATGAAGGTGGCGACGTTGGGATTCTCGATGACCTCGCATTCCCACTTCTTGACCCCGAACACCTCTTCGGGGACCTCGACCTTCATGTCCTGCTTGACCGGCACCTGGCAGGAAAGCCGCCAGCCTTCCTTCTTCTCACGCAGCGTGAAGTGCGATTCCTCGGTGGGCAGAATCGAGCCGCCCCCGTCGACCACGCGGCACCGGCACTGGGCGCAGGAGCCGCCGCCACCGCATGCGGAGGAGAGAAAGATGCCGTTGGCGGCAAGCGTTTGCAGCAGCTTGCCACCCGCCTGGGTGGTCAGGGTGTTGTCGGGGTCGCCGTTGATCTCGATGGACACGTCACCGCTGCTGACCAGGCGGCTGCGCGCTGCCAAGATCACCGCCACCAGACCGAGCACGATCACGGTGAACATGACGACGCCGATCACGATGATGGATGTATCAACCATGTCGGTTTCCTATTTCCGTTGCTTAGAGCTGAATGCCGGAGAAGGACATGAAGCCCAAAGACATCAGTCCGACGGTAATGAACGTGATCCCCAGGCCCTGCAGGCTGGCCGGCACATCACTGTACTTGAGCTTTTCGCGAATGCCCGCCAGCGCGGTGATCGCCAGCGCCCAGCCGACACCGGCACCGGCACCGTAGATCACCGATTCCCCGAAGTCGTAGCTGCGCTCCACCATGAACAGCGAAGCGCCGAGAATCGCGCAGTTCACCGTGATCAACGGCAGGAACACCCCCAGCGCGTTGTAGAGCGCCGGCACGAACTTGTCGAGGAACATCTCGAGGATCTGCACCAGCGCCGCGATGACACCGATGTAGCTCAGCAGCCCCAGGAAGGACAGGTCGATGTTGCTGGCACCTTCCAGGCCCGTCCAGGTCAAGGCGCCTTCACTCAACAGGTACGTCAGGATCAGGTTGTTGACCGGGACGGTGATCGTCAGCACCACCACGACCGCGATGCCCAGACCGATGGCCGAGGAAATTTTCTTGGAAACGGCAAGGAACGTGCACATGCCCAGGAAGAAGGCCAGTGCCATGTTCTCCACGAACACTGCCTTGACGAAGAGGCTCAGGTAATGCTCGAACATCACACGGACTCCTTAATCTTGGCCTTGCTGTTGGCCACGATCCGGTATTCGGTCTTCTCGACCTGCTCGGTACGCACGCTGCGCAGCACCCAGATGATCAGGCCGATGACGAAGAACGCCGACGGCGGCAGCAGCATCAGGCCGTTGGGCACGTACCAGCCACCGTCCTGAACCGGCGTCAGGACCGTGAAGCCGAACACACTGCCCGACCCGAACAGCTCACGCACGAAGCCGACGATCAGCAGGATCACCGCGTAACCCAGGCCGTTGCCGACGCCGTCGAGGAAGCTCATCACCGGCCCGTTCTGCATGGCGTAGGCTTCGGCGCGCCCCATCACGATGCAGTTGGTGATGATCAGACCGACGAAGACCGACAGCTGCTTGGACATCTCGTAGGCATATGCCTTGAGCACCTGATCGACCACGATGACCAGCGAGGCAATGATGGTCATCTGCACGATGATGCGGATCGACGACGGAATGTGCTGACGGATCAACGAAACGAACAGGTTGGAACACGCCGTGACCGCGATGACGGCCAGGCCCATGACCAACGACACACTCATGGAGTTGGTCACCGCCAGTGCCGAACAGATCCCCAGCACCTGCAGCGCGATCGGGTTGTTCTTGAAGACTGGCGAGAGAACAACGTCTTTTACGGACTCAGCAGCCATGTTCACGCTCCTTCGGAGTTGCCGTGGAAGCGGGCGAGATAAGGCCCGAAGCCACTCTCGCTCAGCCAGAAATGCAGCATGTTGGTGACGCCACGACTGGTCAGCGTCGCGCCCGACAAGGCATCGACTTCATACTCACTCTCGGCACCGCCCTTGACCAGGGAGATCTCGGGGTCCATATCGCCGTCGGCGTAGACCTCCTTGCCTTCCCACTTGGACTTCCAGCGAGGATTGTCGACCTCGCCGCCCAGCCCCGGCGTCTCGGAGTGAGAATAGTAGGACAGCCCGATGATGGTGTTGCCGTCGCCCTCGAGGGCGAAGAAGCCACGCATCAACCCCCACAGGCCTTGCCCGCGGATGGGCAGGATGATCTGTTCGGGGTCCTCGGGATCGCCGACCAGGTACACGGTGGAGTACATCTCCTCGCGCCCGATCCCCGCGCGATCTTCCTCACCGGAGAGCGTGCGGGAGGTCGCCGGGTCCTGCGCGGCCTCGAACTGATCGAAGCTCTCAGGGTCGAATCGATCCGTGTAGTCGCCGCTTTCCAGCTCGATCACGCGCGGCGTGATGTACTCGGAAAACGCCTCTTCGATATCCATGCCCGGCTCGTAGAGATCCGCCACCTGCAGGATATTGCTCTTGCGGTCGAGCTCCTGGTTCTGCTGCTGCTTGGGTCGCAGCACCACGGCGGCGGTCGAGACCACCACCGAACACACGATACACAGAGCGAGCGCGACCGTCAGCGTCTTCTTGATGGAGTTGTTACTGGCCATCAGGCGGTCTCCTCGTTCGTCGCGGGGGAATACGCGGCGTCACGCTTCATGCGGCGCTTGATGTTGGCCTGCACGAAGAAGTGGTCGATCATCGGCGCGAACAGGTTGGCGAACAGGATCGCCAGCATGATGCCTTCCGGAAACGCGGGGTTGACCACGCGAATCAGGACCGTCATCACCCCGATCAGGAAGCCGAACAGCAGCTTGCCGGGATCGGTCATCGATGCCGACACCGGGTCGGTGGCCATGAACACCATGCCGAAGGCGAAACCGCCCAGCACCAGGTGCCAGTACCAGGGCATGCCGAACATGGGGTTGCTCTCCGAGCCGATGGCGGTGAACAGCATCGCCGTCAGCGCCATCCCCACGAACACCCCGAGCATGATGCGCCAGGAAGCGATCCGCGTGATCAGCAGCACGGCGGCACCAATGAGAATCGCCAGCGTCGAGGTCTCGCCCACCGACCCCGGAATGAAGCCCAGGAAGGCGTCCCACCAGCTATACGCCTGCTGCACGGCGCTCATGCCGTTCTGCGCGGCGGTGGAGAGCGCCGTCGCCCCGGTGTAGCCATCCGCGGCGACCCACACGCTGTCACCGGAGATCTGCGCCGGATAGGCGAAATAGAGAAACGCACGACCGGTGAGCGCCGGGTTCAGGAAGTTCTTGCCGGTGCCGCCGAAGATTTCCTTGCCGATCACCACACCGAAGGTGATGCCGAGCGCCACCTGCCACAGCGGAATGGTCGCCGGCAGGATCAACGCGTACAGCACGGACGTCACGAAGAAACCTTCGTTGACCTCGTGACCGCGCTTGACGGCGAACAGGACCTCCCAGAACCCGCCGACGGCGAAGGTCACCAGGTAAATCGGCAGGAAGTAGGTCGCTCCCAGCACGAAGTTGGCCCAGATGCTGCCCGGATCATGGCTGCCCGCCAGCGCCATGGTGACGGCTTCGCGCCAGCCTCCCAGGGCACCGAAGCCGTCGCCGATCGCCATGTTGGCTTGCAGGCCGGCGTTGTACATCCCGAAGAACATGGCCGGGAAGGTGCACAGCCACACCGTGATCATGATGCGCTTGAGGTCGATGCCATCACGCACGTGCGCCGTGCTCTTGGTCACGCTGGGCGGGCTGTAGAAGATGGTGTCGACCGCTTCATAAAGCGCGTAGAACTTCTCGTACTTGCCGCCCTGGTGAAAATGCGGCTCGAGTTTGTCGAGCGTATTACGAATTCCCATCGTCAGGCCTCTTTCTCGATCATGGTGAGGTTATCACGCAGGATGGGGCCGTACTCGTACTTGCCGGGGCAAACGTAGGTGCACAGCGCGAGGTCTTCTTCATCCAGTTCCAGGCAGCCCAGCTGCATGGACGTCTCGATATCCCCCACGATCAACGAACGCAGAAGCTGGGTCGGCATGATGTCCAGGGGCATCACGCGCTCGTAGGCGCCCACCGGCACCATGGCACGCTCGGAGCCATTGGTGGAGGTATTCGGCGCGTACTGGTTCAGGCCCAGGAATTGCGACACGTAGATGCCCATCACCGAGTGACGACGCAAGCCGGGTGACAGCCAACCCAGGAAGGCGCGCTTGTTGCCCTCTTCCAGCAGCGTGAACTGGCGATGGAAGCGACCCAGAAAGCGCCGTGAGCCTTCCGCGATCTCGCCGCCGAAGACCGACCCCGAAATCACCCGGGTGTCGTCCGGCGCCTCGATCTCGCCGTCGAGCAACTCACTGCTGCTGGCGCCCAGTCGCGTGCGCAACAGACGCGGGTGCTTGGCCCGCGGGCCGCCCACGGCGATGACCCGCCGGGTGTCCAGGCGCCCTTCGACGAACAGCTTGCCGAAGGCGATGACATCCTGGTAATCCAGATGCCAGACCTTGCGTCCCAGGCTGACCGGCGAGAGAAAGTGAATGTGCGTTCCCACCAGGCCTGCAGGATGCCGACCGGCGAACGCCTCGTGCTGCACGCCTTCGAGCTGGCTGCCCGGGATCTCGGCGCCTTGCTGATGACACACGAAGACCTTGCCCGGCGTCAGGCGCTTGAGCACCTTGAGACCATGCTCGAACGCCGCCTTGTCTTCCTCGATCACGACACTGGGGTCGGCGGAAAGCGGATGCGTATCGATGGCAGTGACAAAGATGTCGGCCGGCACGGCATCGGGTGCGGGAGTGCGCGAGAAGGGGCGAGTGCGCAATGCCGTCCAGAGCCCCGAATCGACCAGCTGATCGACCACCGCCTGGCGATCAAGGCCATCCAGCGCCTGTTCGCCGTGCGCCGTGAAGGAAACCGCTTCTTCGTTGTCGTCGAGCTTGATTACCACTGACAGCAGACGCCGCTTCTCCCCGCGGTTGATCGCCACCACTTCGCCTGCGCCTGGCGCCGTGAACCGTACACCCGGGACCTTCTTGTCGGTGAACAGTAGCTGGCCCAGTTTAACCTTGTCCCCCTCTCGGACCTCCATGGTCGGCTTCATGCCAACGTAGTCGGTACCGAGGATCGCCACGTGTCGCACCGGTGACGCATCGTCGATGCGCTGCTCGGGCGACCCGGCGATGGGGAGATCCAGGCCTCGTTTGACTTCGATCATAATCTCGCCCAGTTGTCGGATCTGATGTTTCGAAAGGAAAGGGGTCCATGAACGCTCACGCGTCGGCCGCGCGACTTGGTGCTCGGCGGCGCGGAATCGTCACGGGTGTCGGATTCTTTTCTTATCAGACGATTGCTTCTTTCGGCCCATGGCCAAGGGCCGTCCCCAAAATCGGGCACCATTATAGAGAGACGAGCCCCGGATGACTACATAACCATAGGAAGCATAGGGCTTACGCGGCATGATACCGACGACGACGAGCGCCCCGGGAAGACCCGGGGCGCCACGAGAGAGAAACGGCCTGCGCTTCAGTGCTGTTCGCGGGGGAGGTAAACGAAGCTCACGTTGGACATGTGCTGCAGGATGCGCACCACCTGGCAGCTGTAGCCGAACTCGTTGTCGTACCAGACGTAGAGCACGACCTGGCGGTCGTCGGCGATGGTCGCCTGGGCATCGACGATGCCGGCATGGCGATTGCCCACGAAGTCCGACGACACCACCTCGGGGGAGTCGACGTAGTCGATCTGCTTCTGCATCCGCGAATGAAGGGCCATTTGCCGCAGGTATTCGTTCAATGCCTGACGGTCCGCCGCCTTGTCCAGCGTCAGGTTGAGAATCGCCATGGACACGTCCGGCGTGGGCACGCGGATGGCGTTGCCGGACAGCTTGCCCGACAGCTCCGGCAGCGCCTTGGCCACCGCCTTGGCGGCACCGGTTTCGGTCAGCACCATGTTGAGCGCGGCGCTGCGACCGCGGCGGTCGCCCTTGTGGTAGTTGTCGATCAGGTTTTGATCGTTGGTGTAGGCATGCACCGTCTCGACATGCCCGTGCACGATGCCGAACTCGTCGTTGACGGCCTTGAGCACCGGCACGATGGCGTTGGTGGTGCAGGAGGCGGCGGAAATCACGCGATCCTCGTCGGTGATTTCGTCATGGTTGATGCCATGCACGATGTTCTTGACGCCGCCCTTGCCCGGTGCCGTCAGCAGCACCTTGGCCACGCCCTTCGACGCCAGGTGCTGGGACAGCCCCTCCTCGTCGCGCCACTTGCCGGTGTTGTCGACCACCAGGGCATTGTCGATCCCGTACGCGGTATAATCGATGTCCTGGGGCGCGTCGGCGTGAATGACCTGAATGTAGTTGCCGTTGGCGATGATGGCCTGGTTGTCGTGATCGACGCGGATCGTCCCGGCGAAGGGCCCGTGCACGCTGTCGCGGCGCAGCAGGCTGGCACGCTTCTCGAGGTCGTCACCGCCCCCGCGCACCACGATGGCCCGCAGGCGCAGCAGGTTGCCGCCCCCGGCCTTCTCGATCATGATGCGAGCCAGCAGACGCCCGATGCGACCGAAGCCGTAGAGCACCACATCCTTGGGCTCGCCCCCCATGCCGGTATCGGCATGACGGCCGACGATATCCGCCAGCTCCGTTTCGAGGAACGCCTTGACGTCGTCCTGTCCGGAGCGCTTGAACGCCACGCCGAGCTTGCCGATGTCGACGTGCGCGGGCCCCAGGTCGAGCTCGGTCATGGCCTTGACCATCGGCAGGGTGTCGCGCACGGACAGCTCGGTGCCCTCGACCTTTTTGACATAGCGGTGATTCTTGAGAATACGAATGACCGAGCGATTGATCAGGGACCGACCGTAAAGCGAAGGCACGATATTGTACTTGCGATACAGGCGACCCAGCAGTGGAATCATCTCCTCGGCCAGGGCTTCGTTTTCTTGCCAATCCTGAAAATAGGTCTCGAGCTTTTGTTGACTCACGGCGGGCCTCGTCACGGCAGCGGGGGATCGAAAACCCGCGCATTATCGGTAGGCTTTCACGGACTTGGCAATGCCAGCTTGGTCGCATGCGGTGTAATTCCACTACACCCACAGGGTCTTGACTACAGGGAAAAAAGCAGGCATTGCAACGCACGTTCAGGCACTTTTTTCGACTACAAGGCCGGCATTTTCGTCGCTTTAAATCTCGTCGAATCGCCCCCAATCCCCTTTTAGCTTGCTATCATCGTGTCGACTAGGAAACCAAAGCGCACCATGTCGTATTTTTCACCGCTCGATCCTCCGTCCCCACGGGGCCTGCGCGATACGCTTTATTGGCAGCGTCCGCATGCCGCCGCCAGCGCCTTGTCACTGGCGCGCCTGGCCGATGACGCCCCCTTGATGGTCGTGGCACCCAACACCGCCAGCGCGCAACGCCTCGAAAGCGCCCTGCAGTTCTTCGCCGATCATCCCATCCTGTCGTTCCCCGACTGGGAAACGCTGCCCTACGACAGCTTTTCGCCGCACCAGGACATCGTGTCGACGCGCCTGAAGACGCTGCGCCAGTTGCAGGAAGGCACCCGAGGCATCGTCGTGGTGCCCATCAACACCCTGATGCAGCGCCTGTCGCCCACCGACTATATCGCCGGTCGCGTGCTGACGCTGCGCACCGGCATGCAGCTCGACCGGGAAGGGTTTCGCGACCGTCTGTCCCGCGCCGGGTATCGTGCCGTGGAGACCGTCTACGAACCGGGCGAGCACGCGCTGCGCGGCGCCCTGATCGACCTCTACCCGATGGGCAGCGACCACCCCCTGCGCATCGACCTGTTCGATGACGAGATCGACACCCTGCGGCACTTCGACCCCGACACCCAGCGCTCGCTGGACAAGATCGAGCGAATCGAGCTGCTGCCCGCGCACGAATATTCGCTCTCGCGTTCGGCGATCGCCTGTTTCCGCGAAGGGTTCGAGACGCTGTTCGACGTCGATCCGCGCCAATGCCCGCTCTACAACGATGCGCTCAAGGGCATCCCCTCTCCGGGTCTGGAGCAGTACCTGCCGCTGTTCTTCGAGGAGACCGCGACCCTGTTCGAGCATCTGGCGGACAATACCCGCATCGCCCTGCTGCCCGGCGTGCACGACGCCGCCGAGCATCACTGGAGCGCCATCGAGAGCCGTTACGACAACCTCGGCGTCGACCCCACGCGCCCGTTGCTGCCGCCGGCGCACGCCTTCGTGCCGGTTGCCGAGGTGTTCGCCGCCATCAAGCGCCATCCGCGCGTGGCGATCGTCGAGGAAGACGAACAGCAGCCGCACGCCGTGGTGCCGACCACCCAGCCGCCTCCCGACGTCGCCATCAATGCCCGTGCGCATCGTCCGCTGGCCAAGCTCGAATCCTTTCTCGCCGCGCACGATGACCTGCGCATCCTGCTCGTCGCCGAATCCAGCGGCCGTCGCGAGGCCCTGGAGGAAACTCTCGCCCCCCTGGGGCGCCCGCTGGCCGTGGCCGAGGGCTGGCAGCACTTTGTGGACGGCAGTGCCCCGCTGGCGATCTGCGAGGGCAGTCTCGACGAAGGCCTGTGGCTCGAGGATGCGAGCACCTGCGTCATCACCGAGACGGAACTGTATGGCGACGTCGTGCGCCAGGCACGTCGCCGGGGCCGCGCCACCGACGACAACGAGCTCGCCGTGCGTCACCTGGCGGAACTGCGTCCCGGCGCCCCGGTCGTGCACCAGAGCCATGGCGTGGGTCGCTATCAGGGGCTGGAAACCCTCGAGGCCGGCGGCCAGGCCGCCGAGTTCCTGGCGCTGGAGTACGCCGGTGGCGCCAAGCTCTACGTGCCGGTGGACAGCCTGCACCTCATCTCGCGCTATGCCGGCGCCACCGACGAGCTGGCACCGCTGCACAAGCTCGGCTCGGAGACCTGGGACAAGGCCAAGCGCAAGGCCGCCGAAAAGATCCGCGATACCGCCGCCGAACTGCTCGATACCTATGCGCGGCGCGAGGCCCGCGAGGGCTTCGCCTGTGCCCCGCCCGACGAGGACTACGCGCGTTTCGCCGCCAGCTTCCCTTTCGAGGAAACGCCCGACCAGCACGCGGCGATCGAGGCCGTCATCGGCGACATGACCGCCGCGCGGCCCATGGACCGCGTGGTCTGCGGCGACGTCGGGTTCGGCAAGACCGAGGTCGCCATGCGCGCGGCCTTCCTGGCGGTCGAATCCGGACGTCAGGTCGTGGTGCTGGTGCCCACCACGCTGCTGGCCCAGCAGCACTACGACAACTTCCGCGACCGCTTCGCGGATACCGCGGTGCAGATCGAGCTCATCTCGCGCTTCACCGCCGGCAAGGGGCAGCAGGCTTCGCTCGAGCGCATCACCGAAGGACGCGCCGATATCGTCATCGGTACCCACAAGCTGCTGTCCAAGTCGATGTCGCTGCCCAACATGGGACTGCTGATCATCGACGAGGAGCACCGCTTCGGCGTCTCGCAGAAGGAAAAGCTCAAGGGTCTGCGTGCCGAGATCGACATCCTGACGCTGACGGCAACGCCCATCCCGCGCACCCTGAACATGGCCATGAGCGGTATCCGCGACCTCTCGATCATCGCCACGCCGCCGGCGCGCCGTCTCTCGGTCAAGACCTTCGTGCAGCAGCGCAACGAGGGGGTCCTGAAGGAAGCCCTGCTGCGCGAGATCCTGCGTGGCGGCCAGGTCTACTTCCTGCACAACGAGGTCAAGACGATCGACGCCACCGCCGCCAAGATCACCGAACTGGTGCCCGACGCGCGAGTGGGGATCGCCCACGGCCAGTTGCCGGAGCGCGAGCTGGAGCGGGTGATGTCGGACTTCTACCACAAGCGGTTCAACGTGCTGGTGTGCTCGACCATCATCGAGACCGGGATCGACGTGCCCAGCGCCAACACCATCATCATCGAACGCGCCGACAAGTTCGGTCTCGCGCAGCTGCACCAGTTGCGCGGCCGCGTGGGCCGCAGCCATCACCAGGCCTATGCCTACCTGCTCACGCCGCCGCCCAAGGCCATGACCCGGGACGCCCTCAAGCGACTCGAGGCAATCGGCCAGGCGGAAGACCTCGGTGCCGGCTTCACCCTCGCCAGTCACGACATGGAAATTCGGGGCGCCGGGGAACTGCTCGGCGACGAGCAGAGCGGGCAGATGGAAACGATCGGCTACAGCCTCTATATGCAAATGCTCGATCGCGCGGTCAAGGCCATCAAGAGCGGCAGAACGCCGAACATCGAGGCCCCCCTCGACGAGGGCGTGGAAGTCAGCCTCAATCTGCCGGCCTTGATCCCCGACGACTACCTGCCGGACGTGCAGCAGCGCCTGATCATGTACAAGCGCATCGCCAATGCCGAGAGCGAGGGCGAGCTCAAGGAGCTGCAGGTGGAAATGATCGACCGTTTCGGCCTGCTGCCGGCGCCGCTCAAGACGCTGTTCCGCCAGACCCGGCTGCGTCAGCGTGCCGAACGCCTGGGCATCACGCGGCTGGAGGCGGGCGCCGAGCGTGGCCGCATGACCTTCGGTACCCAGACGGCCGTCGACCCGATGACGCTGGTCGAGATGATCCAGCGCGATCCCGCCCACTATCGCCTGGATGGGGCCGACACCCTGCGCTTCGAGGGCGAGATGGCCGACGAGGAGTCTCGTTTCGCCCTGCTCGAAGCCTTGCTGGAGCGCCTCAACCAGAAGGCCAAGGCGGCGTGACCCGGTCGGCCGCGCGTGCTCGCGCGGCCGACCGTCCTCCGCAACGACCCGCATCGCGCCGGCGCGGCACCAAGAGGCTTGTGTCGGCACGAAAATACGCCAGAATGCAGATGACCGTGGCACATGCCACTTGCCTGAACGATAAAGAGTCCATATCCATGCCGGTTACTTTTCGAGGCCTTTCGCCCTTCCTGCTGGCCCCGCTGCTCTCCCTCAGCACCGCGGCGTTGGCCGAGTCCGCTCCCGGACCCGTCATCGACCCGGACACGGCGACACCTGCCGCTCCCGGTCCCGTCATCGACCCGGAGACGGCGAATCTGCCGCAGAGTTCGTCCAAGCCGCATGACCAGCGCGTGACTCGCTTCACGATCGCCGACGACAGCAACATCGTGGGCAAGAAGCGGATCATCGAGGCCGAGAAGGAAGACACGCTGCTCGACATCGGGCGTCATTACGGCATCGGATACGAAGAAATGCGCCGCGCCAATCCTGACGTCAGCGTCTGGTACCCCGGCGCCGGCACCGAGGTGGTGGTGCCGACCCGTTTCATCCTGCCGGACACGCCCTACGAGGGCGTGGTCGTCAACATTCCCGAAATGCGCTTGTACTATTATCCGCCCCGCAAGGAAGGAGAACCGCAGCGCGTGGAAACCTACGCGATCAGCGTGGGCCGCATGGACTGGTCGACTCCCCTGGGGGAAACCCGCATCACCGCCAAGCAGGAAAATCCGCCCTGGTATCCACCGCAGTCGATCATCGAGGAACACGCGGCAGACGGTCGTGAGCTGCCCGACGTCGTCCCCCCTGGCCCCGACAACCCGCTCGGCAAATACAAGATGCGCCTGGGCCTGCCGGGGTACCTGATCCACGGCACCAATCGCCCGCAAGGTGTCGGCATGCGCGTGACGCATGGCTGCATTCGCATGTTCCCGGAAGACGTGGAACATCTTTTTGGTCAACTGCCCGTGGGCACCAAGGTCAATCTCGTCAGCGAGCCGACCAAATTCGGCTGGCGCGACGATACCCTGTACGTGCAGTCGTTCCCGTTGCTGGAGGAAGACCGGCGCTCACCGGTGCTCAAGCGCATGCTCGATGCCGACGAGGCGCTCGTGGCGACACTCGCGCGTCACGAGATCGACACCGAGGTCGACCACAAGCGGCTCGCCGAGGCGGTCCTGATTCCCGCCGGCGCGCCGGTGGCACTCAATGTCGAGCCGGAGCCGGCGGCACCGCGCATTCCGCTCCCGGGCAGCCTGTATGACGCCCTGCCGACGCCACCGACCCTGCTGTATCAGTCGGTCGAGGTGCTCGAGTCGAGCTGAGGCTTGTCATGCAAGGAAGCGATCGGCGCATCGTCGTCTCCCCGGATCACCACGCGTGTGCCGATCGACACCAGCCGGGTCAGCTCCTCGATTTGAGGATTGGTGACCGCCACGCAGCCTTCCGTCCAATGAAAGCGCCGGTGAATGTCGGGGTCGCTGGCGCCCAACCCGTGAATGCCGATGTAGCCCCCCAGCACCGTGTCCTGAGGGGGGGCGCCATTGCGATAGTAAGCGTCCTGGAAATCGGCGTACTCCGCGGGTGACATCAGCCCGGCCCGCATCGCTTCCCGCGCGGTCTCGAGCTTGGGATAGTCCAGCCCCAAGAAGATATTGAACTTGCTCTCGCGGTTGATCCGATTGATGTGGAACTCCCCCGTCGGCGTCATGTTGCTGCCTTGCTTGCGCACGCGTGCCGTGCCGCCCCGTCCCAGCGACACCGGCTCGAACCGCTCGATGCGCGTATCGCCGCGATAGATGTCCAGCGTCGCCTCGCGGTCATCGATCAGCACCCAGATCTCGTCATCCGCCGCCATCGCCGACGGCATGTTCCACGCCAACAGGAAAACCACGCCCAGGGCCGTTCCCAGGACACGCGTCCATCGCCTCATTATCCACTCCGAGTGATCGTGACAAGGCGCTAGCGTACACCGAAAGCCCCCGGGGACGTCATCCCCGCCCCCAACGAAAAGGGCCCCGCCGAAGCGGGGCCCTTTCCATGACCGAGCGTCGAAACGCCAGCCAATGCTACCTACGCATCACTTGCGCATGGAGCGCTCGAACATGCGATCCATTTCGGCACGGTTGCGCTGAGTCGCTTCGAGAGCGGCCTGCGCGTCACGCTGAGCCTGCTCGGCAGCGTTCATGGCCTGCTGAGACATGCTCTTGGCTTCAGCCGCATCGGCCTGCGCCTGATCGATATCGCTCTTCATCTGCTCCTGGTTGGAAGCACAACCAGCCAACACGGCCAGAGAGCCGGCGGCGACTAGAAGCTTGAGCGTGTTCTTGCTGTTGGACAACATCTGCGTTCTCCTTGAAAGCCTTTCTGTGTGTGGTGATGAAGCCCTGATACATCAGGTCCCTCATGTACCGCTCACAGGATAATACGAATACCACTAATATCGCCAATATCAATTGCCTGCGAGGCGTTAAATTTTCCCACGCTGCCCATGACAAGGCGATCCAGAGACGATCATTCGTCGCCAAAATGCCACACCCATGATGCCGATTTGCGTCATTTTACCCGCCAGGCAGCGATAATGTGTCGTTACACGACAGGTCGGAAGAATCGCGACGTCTTGACGTTTCCCCCTCGCTTACTGGCGACACGGCCCCGCCGATGTCATGCGGCATCTGCCACGCGCAGAGCCACCATGAAAAGACCCTGCATGCGGACATGCAGGGCCGAGACTCTCATGCGCGGCGTGATGACGAGGACGTCAGTCGTCCTGCCATACGGCGTTGGCGATATCCACGACGTGGCGCAGCTTGTCCCACTGCTGGGCCTCGCTGAGCAGGTTGCCTTCCTCGGTGGAGGCGAAACCGCACTGCGGGCTGAGGCACAGCTGTGACAGCGGTGCATGGCGCGACGCCTCGGCGATCCGCGCGCTCACGGTATCGGCCGGCTCCAGCTCGCCGCTCTTGCTGGTGATCAGCCCCAGCACCGCCTGCTTGTGTCCCTCGGGCAGGAAGCGCAACGGCTCGAAACCGCCCGCACGCTCGGTATCGTATTCGAGGAAATAGGCATCGACATCGACACGCCCCAGCAGCGTCTCGGCTACCGGCTCGTAGCCCCCTTCGCTGATCCAGGTGGAGCGGAAGTTGCCACGGCAGACGTGCAGGCTGACATGCAGATCATCGGGCCGTCCCGCCAGGGCGTGATTGAGCACCTCGGCGTAGATATGCTGCAGTCGATCGGCATCCTCGCCCCGCTCGCGTGCCGCCGCCAGTTCCTTGTCGGAGCAGAGATAGGCCCAGACCGTGTCGTCGAGCTGCAGATAGCGACAGCCCGCCGCGTGGAAATGCGCGACCACGTCGCGGTAGGTGTCGGCCAGATCGGCGAAGAAGGCATCCAGGGAGGGATAGACGCTGCTGTCGATATTGCGGCGACCGCCACGGAAGTGCAGCACGCTGGGACTCGGCAGCGTCATCTTGGGGGTCGCCTTGTCGACCGTGCCCGCCAGGAAGCGGAAGTGGTCGAGCATGGGGTGAGCCGGGTCGAAGCCCAGCTTGTCGGTCACCCGCACGGCACGGGCCTGGGTCTGACGTCCTTGGAACTGAATGCCCTGCTCCGCGTTGTAGCCTTCCACGCCCTTGAGGTCCTCGAGAAAGTCGAAGTGCCACCAGGCGCGACGAAACTCGCCGTCGGTCACCGCCTTGAGGCCCAGCGCCTCCTGCTTGGCGACGACACGGCGGATTTCCGAATCCTCGACCGCGCGCAACGCGGCATAATCGGTCTCGCCGTCGTGAAATCGGCGCCGTGCCTGCTTGAGTTCCTCGCTGCGCAACAGGCTACCGACGGTGTCGGCACGGAAAGGAGGCTGATACTGGCTCATAGCGATTCTCGACTCTTGGGCTCGATGGTTAGGGCGCTCACTTTGCCGGGCAAGACGCGGCATGACCACTGCATATTCCTCAAGTGATCATGAATGACGTTCATGACCACCGACACGATAACGCCCGGTCCCCTGCAAGGGAACCAGGCGTCGTCGAAGCAGGGAAAGCCCCTCGGCGTCTTGTGTCGCCTCAGTGCACCGTCTCGGGCGCCTCCGGCGTCTCTTCTTCCTCGCCGTCCCAGAGACGGGTCCGAGTGATCGCATGATCGATCATCTGGCGCGCCACCTCGAAGCGGCTCTGGCGCAACAGGTCCAGCGCCTCCTCCGAGAAGCGGATGCTGACCAGCGGTTCGCCGTCGCTTTCAGAGGGACGGAGCACGACTTCGCCGTCGGCAAGCTCGACGATTTCCAGAATCGCGGTATCGGACACGCTACATTCTCCCGTTTGCACCAATAAAAAACGACCAAGGCGATCGCCATGGTCGTTTCTTTTCATTGCCCCTAGGATACCACCGCCGGCGCACGGCGTCACCACTCCTCGCTGGTCTCGCGCCATTGAGCGAGCTGCGCCTTGAACGCGCGAAGGCATGTATCGAGCTGATCGGAGAGGGCCCCGTCCTGGGCGGTCGCGATCAGACCCTCAGTGCCGCCATGGCGACGCGCCGCCCCATCCACAGCGTGCAGCTCGTCGAGCCTGGTCAGCAGCACCGCCAGCCAGCTGTCGTCGCGCCGCGCCAGCTCACGCATCTGCACGAGCGCGGCCAGCGCCGGACCGCCGTCGCTCAACAGCTCCCGCCAGTCGTGGCGCGGCAGTTGGGCGTGCTCGGTCAACTCGCGCAGCGCCGCGTTGAGCGCCATCTCCAGCGTGGCCAGGGCGCCCTCTTCATGGGCCATGCAACGGGCAGCGGCGTGCTCGTCGTCCTTGACCTCGGCGCCGAGCAGCAGCTCGGCGTGATACAGCAGTTGATTGGTCCGCCCGCGCGGTGTCATTTGCGCTTATCCTCGACTCGCCATTGGCCATCCTCGTACTCGGCGCGCCACCCGCTCGCCTTGCCGTCGCGCTCGCTCATCACGTACTGGCGCTTGGTCTTGCGCGAGAAGCGGATCTGGGCGTCGCGGCCATCAGGGTCCTCGCTCGGCGCGTCGAGCAGAAAATGATATTTCTCGGGCAACTCGTCGCGATGCGCCTTGAGCTCCTTGACCAGTGGCGCACGCGTTTCCCGGTTCTTGGGAAACTGGCTCGCAGCCAGGAACAGGCCGCTGGCGCCATCGCGCAACACGTAATGGTCCTCGACCTTCTGGCAGGCCAGCTCGGGCATCGGGATCGGATCCATCTTGGGCGGCGCGACCTCGCCATTGCGCAGCAACTTGCGCGTGTTCTTGCAGTTCTCGTTGGTGCAGCCGAAGTACTTGCCGAAACGTCCCGACTTGAGCTGCATCTCGCTGCCGCACTTGTCGCATTCGATGGTGGGCCCGTCATAGCCCTTGATGCGGAATTTTCCCTGCTCGATCTCGTACCCGCTGCAATCCGGGCTGTTGCCGCAGATATGCAGCTTGCGGGTCTCGTCGATCAGGTAGCTGTCCATGGCAGTACCGCACTCCGGGCAACGCCGCTTGGCACGCAGCGCTTCGGTTTCCGCTTCCTCGTCGGCGTCGGCCGCCACCGCTTCGTCACCGGCAATGAGGTCGATGGTCGTCTTGCAGCGCTCCTTGGGCGGCAGGTTATACCCCGAGCAGCCCAGGAAAACGCCCGTGGAGGCCGTGCGGATCTGCATCTTGCGACCGCAGGTGGGACAGTCGATATCCGTGGGCACCGGCTGATTGGGACGCATGCCCTCCTCGGCCTCGGCATGCTCCAGCTTGGCCTTGAACTCGGCGTAGAAGGCATCCAGCAACTCGCGCCATTCACGATTGCCGGCGGCGATCTCGTCGAGATGGTCTTCCATGCGCGCCGTGAAGCCATAATCCATGAGATCGCTGAACGACTCGGCGAGGCGATCGGTAACGATATCGCCGAGTTTTTCGGCGTAGAAGCGGCGATTTTCCAGCTTGACGTAGCCACGGTCCTGGATCGTGGAAATGATCGACGCATAGGTCGACGGACGCCCGATCCCGCGCTTTTCCAGTTCCTTGACCAGGCTCGCCTCGGTATAGCGGGGAGCCGGCTTGGTGAAGTGCTGCTGCGGATCGAGCGCCTGCAAGGTCATCTCGGCCCCTTCCTCGAGGTCGGGGAGCGACTGGTCTTCCTCTTTCTTGCCCGCAGGCTTCATCACCCGCGTGTAGCCATCGAACTTGAGCACGCGGCCGCGCGCCTTGAGCTCGAAGCCCTCGGCCTCGATGGTCAAGGTCGTCGCCAGATACTCCGCCGGCACCATCTGGCAGGCCACGAACTGGCGCCAGATCAATTCGTACAAGCGCTGGGCGTCGCGCTCCACCGCCAGGTCGTCGCCGGCCTGCGTCACCTCGGTGGGACGGATCGCCTCGTGCGCTTCCTGAGCGCCATCCTTGCTGGCGTAGCGATTGGGAGCGTCGGGCAGATAGGACTGGCCGAAGCGCTCGCCGATGAAGGCACGCGCACTTTCCACCGCATCCTGGGACAGGTTGGTGGAATCGGTACGCATGTAGGTGATGTACCCCGCCTCGTAGAGACGCTGCGCCAGGGTCATGGTCTTCTTCACCGAAAAGCCCAGCCGACCGCTGGCGGCCTGCTGCAGCGTCGAGGTAATGAAGGGAGCGTTGGGCTTGGAGCGCGTCGGCTTGGTCTCGCGCTCGGTGATCGTCAGCGCTGCGTCGCGCAGCGGCGCGATGCGCTCGAGCGTTTCCTGCTCGGACGTCGGGCGGAACGCCTTGCCCTGGTGACGCGCCACCTCGAACCGGATGGGAGTGTCCTCGCCCGAGGCGGGCAGGAGGTCGGCGTGAACGTCCCAGAACTCCTCCGGCACGAAGGCGCGAATTTCGCGCTCACGCTCGACGATCAGACGCACCGCCACCGACTGCACGCGCCCCGCCGACAGGCCACGAGCGATCTTGCTCCACAACAGCGGCGAGAGCATGAAGCCCACCACCCGGTCCAGGAAACGACGCGCCTGCTGGGCCTCGACCCGGGACAGGTCGAGGTCGCCCGGCGTCTTGAAGGCCTCCTGAATGGCGTTCTTGGTGATCTCGTTGAAGACCACCCGCCGATAGCGCGAGGCATCGCCGCCGATGGTCTCCTGCAAGTGCCAGGCGATCGCCTCCCCCTCGCGGTCAAGGTCGGTCGCGAGATAGACGGCATCGGCCTTCTCGGCGAGCTTCTTGAGCTCGGCGACGACCTTCTCCTTGCCCGGCAGCACTTCGTAGTTGGCTTCCCAGCCGTGCTCGGGGTCGATCCCCATGCGGCGCACGAGCTGGTTCCAGTGTTTCTGCTTCTTGTAGACGGCCTTCTCGTCGGGCGACATCTTGCGTGTCGCCGCCGCCTGGCGTGCCCGCTCCTTGGGATCGGTTGCGTTCTTGCCGGATCCGCTCGTCGGCAAGTCACGGATGTGTCCCACGCTCGATTTCACGACGAAATCGTTGCCGAGATACTTGTTGATCGTCTTGGCCTTGGCCGGCGACTCCACGATGACCAGTGACTTACCCATAACGCTCCACTCGAATGGCCGACGCCGCATGGCGCCGGCAGTAATGTCGTGGCCGGGAACCGCCCGGCGAAAAATGCGCCTACCCTACCTTAGCGCCTCGTTGCGCGCCAGTATGTTGCGACATGGCCTCTGGAGCCGGACAGTCGCCCGTGTTTACCGAGCCAGCCAGCAAAACACTAGTCGGCATTGCTTGCCGTCGGCAAGCCCAGCGCTGCGGATGAACGATGGCGCATGCCGGCGTCGTCATCCACGCTATTCACGAGCCGATGGCATGACGTGCCTGTCATATAAAAGGTGATAACCTGCAGATGACTGCCCGGTCGCATCGCGCCTGTCGAGTCGATGAGGCACAATGTAGTAAAATAACCACATGGCGTGCCGAGAGCCGTCCCCTATTTTCACGAGGCCAAGGAGAATTCCATGCAGAATGCGTTTCACGGTCCGATTCGCCGCACCAAGATCGTCGCGACGCTGGGGCCCGCCAGCGATCGCGAAGGTGTCCTGGATGCCATGATCGCCGCAGGCGTCGACGTGGTACGACTCAACTTCTCCCACGGCTCCGCCGACGACCATCGCCGGCGGCTGCTCGCGGTGCGTGAAGCCGCCGAACGCGCCGGCCGCACCGTTGCCGCGCTGGGCGATCTGCAAGGCCCCAAGATCCGCATCGCACGCTTCCAGGAAGGCGCCGTCACCCTCGAGCAGGGACAGCCCTTCATCATCGACGTTTCCCTGGAGCGCGATGCCGGCGACGCGAACCGGGTCGGCTGCGACTACAAGGACCTGGCCGACGACGTCGCGCCCGGCGATGTGCTGCTGCTCGACGACGGGCGGCTGGAACTGCAGGTCGAGCGCGTCGATGCACCGGCCATCCACACCACGGTCAAGGTCGGCGGCAAGCTTTCCAACAACAAGGGCATCAACAAGCAAGGCGGTGGTCTGTCCGCGGCCGCCTTGACCGACAAGGATCGCGAGGACCTTCAGACCGCCATCGATATCGGCGTCGACTATCTCGCCGTCTCCTTCCCGCGGCATGGCGACGACATGCGCCTGGCACGCGACCTGCTCGGTGAAGCCGGCAGCCATATCGGCCTGGTCGCCAAGATCGAGCGCGCCGAGGCGGTGGCCGACAACGACACCCTGGACGACATCATTCGCGCCAGCGAGGCGGTCATGGTGGCGCGCGGCGACCTGGGCGTGGAAATCGGCGATGCGCAGCTGATCGGGGTGCAGAAGCGCATCATTCAGCATGCGCGCAGCCTTAACAAGGTCGTGATCACCGCAACGCAGATGATGGAGTCGATGATCGACTCGCCGCTGCCCACCCGCGCCGAGGTGTTCGACGTCGCCAATGCGGTCCTCGACGGCACCGACGCGGTCATGCTGTCCGCCGAAACCGCCGCCGGCGACTACCCCGTGGAAACCATCAAGGCCATGGAGCGTCTTTGTCTGGGCGCCGAGCGCGAGCGCGCCGCGCAACAATCCCAGCACCGCATCCACGAAGGCTTTACGCGGGTCGATGAAACCGTGGCGCTCTCGGCGATGTATGCCGCCAACCATCTGGCCGGCGTGTCCGCCATCGTGTGCATGACCGCGACCGGCTACACGCCGCTCATCGCCTCGCGCATCCGCTCCGGGCTGCCCATCGTCGCCCTGGCGCACACCGCCATCGCCCAGCGCCGCATGGCCCTCTACCGTGGCGTGGTCTCGCTGCCCTTCGACACCCAGGGCATGCCCCCCACCGCCTTCAACCGGCACGCAGTCGATCGTCTGGTATCGCTGGGCATCGCCAAGCAGGGCGATCACGTCATTCTGACCCGCGGCGATCACATGAACGCCCACGGCGGCACCAACACCATGAAGATCATCCAGGTAGGCGACGACATTGACTGAGCAACGGCCTCGTCGGCAAGCCACGCGCACGCTGCCGGCACGCAAGCGCATTGCGCTGATCGCCCATGACGGCAAGAAGGCGGAACTGCTGGCGTGGGCGGAGCGCTGGCGCGACACGCTGGCCCGTCATGACCTGGTGGGAACCGGCACGACCGCTCAGCGCGTCGCCGAAACGCTCGGTCTGGAGGTACATGGGCTGATGAGCGGCCCCCTGGGGGGCGATCAGCAGATCGGGGCGCGCATCACCGAGAGCCGCCTGGACATGCTGGTGTTTTTCTGGGACCCCTTCGCTCCCATGCCCCACGATCCGGACGTCAAGGCCCTGCTCCGCCTCGCCGCACTGTGGAACCTTCCGGTGGCGACCAACGCCGCCAGCGCCGACTTCATCATCACCTCCCCGCTGGTCGCGCAGGAGGTCACGGTGAACGTGCCGGATGCCAATGACTGGCTCGCCACGCGCCGCGATCCCTGAGCCGCAATGCGCCGCATGCCGGAACCGACCGGCATGCGGCGATTTCACATGCCAAGGGGGCGTTTTCGGGTTACGCTGAATATTGCAGTGCAGCAATTCGCGACCAGGAGCGCCCCCATGTTTCCCATGCAAGCCGCTTGGCTGGACGCCGCCAGCCCCGTCCTCGATCCCTTCGGCCTGATGCGGGCCACCCAAGCCTATTGGCAGGACACCTTCGAACGCAGCGTGCTGTACTGGGACGTCATGCGCCAGCGCGGCAATCAATATCTCGAGCACATGGCGCAGACCAGGCCCAATGTCCTGGGCTTCGACGCCGAGGTCCTGATCGACGGCCGCGATCTGCCGCACCCCGTCAACTATGAACTGATGCGCATCCTGCCGCCGGAGGGCGTGACGCTGGACCCGCTCAAACGCCCGTTCGTGGTGGTCGATCCGCGTGCCGGCCACGGGCCCGGTATCGGCGGCTTCAAGCCGGACAGTGAAATCGGCGTTGCCATGCGCGCCGGTCATCCCTGCTATTTCATCGGCTTTCTGCCGTTTCCGATGCCGGGCCAGCACGTCGAGGACGTGGTCGACGCCGAGATCGCCTTCCTGCGCGAGGTGGGAGCACGCCATGCCGGCGAGAAGCCCGTGGTGATCGGCAACTGCCAGGCAGGCTGGCAGCTGATGATGGCCGCCGCCTTGGCCCCCGACGCCTTCGGCCCGATCCTGATCGCCGGCGCTCCGCTGTCCTACTGGGCCGGAGAACGCGGGCGCTATCCCATGCGCTACACGGGCGGGCTGCTGGGCGGCAGCTGGCTGACCGCGCTTGCCGGCGATCTGGGCGCCGGCCTGTTCGATGGCGCCTGGCTGGTACAGAACTTCGAACGCCTCAACCCCGCCAACACGCTCTGGGCCAAGCAGTACCGGCTGTATGCCGATGTCGATGACGAGAGCGCGCGCTATCTGCAATTCGAACGCTGGTGGGGCGGCCATATCGTGCTCAATGCCCAGGAAATCCAGTACATCGTGGACAACCTCTTCATCGGCAATCGCCTGAGCACGGCTCAGTTGATCACCCGTGACGGGCGCCGCATCGATCTGCGCAACGTGCGCTCGCCCATCGTGGTGTTCTGTTCGCAGGGCGACAACATCACCCCGCCGCCCCAGGCGCTGGGCTGGATCTCCGACCTGTACGACGGCGTCGAAGACATCGTCGCCAACGAACAGACCATCGTGTATTGCGTCCACGACTCGACCGGCCACCTGGGCATCTTCGTGTCGGGCAGCATCTCGCGCCGCGAACATGCCGAATTCACCGCCAACATGGACTATATCGACGTCCTGCCGCCGGGCCTCTACGAAACGGCCATCACCGCGCGCGACGGTGCGGAGACGACCGACGGCGACTATCTGCTCGAATTTCGGCCACGCGGGGTCGACGATCTCCAGCCCCTGGTGCAACCGCGTGAAGACGACGAACGCCGCTTCGCCACCGTGGCCCGCCTGTCGGAAAGCGGCCTGGCACTCTATCAGCACTACGCCCAGCCCTGGATGCAACTCCTCATGACGCCCGAAGCCGGGCGCTGGATACGCCGGCTGCACCCGATCCGCCTGGGCTACAAGCTGCTCTCCGATCGCAATCCGCTGATCGCGCCCATTCCCGTGTTCGCCGAGCACATCCGCCGCCACCGGCAACCTCTCGCCGACGACAACCCCCTTCGCCAATGGGAAGGCATGCTGGCAAGCGTCATCGAGAACGGCCTCAAGGCCTATGGCGAATGGCGTGACCGCACCGGCGAGCGCCTGTTCCTGGATATCTACGGGCAACCCTGGCTGCAGGCCTTGGCCGGTATCGGCCCGGACCAGGCACGCACACGCCCGCACCCGGGGCGCCTGCCCGAACACCGCCAGTTCCTGCAGATGCGCCGCGACGCCCTGCGCGAGCGTATCACCGTGGGTGGCGTGCGCGAGGCCATCGTCCGCGCCCTGATCTATATCCTGGGCGGCGCGCCGACGACCGACGAGCGCAACTTCCAACGCCTCAAGGCAACCCGCGAGGAGCTCGGCAAGAGCCTGGACCTGCATCACTTCAAGATGCTGGTGCGCGAACAGTTCTTCATCCTCAAGCTCGACGTGCGTGCCGCGCTCGAGGCGCTGCCCACGCTGATTCGCCGCGACGGCGACACCGACATCGAGGCCCATCTGGCCCATATCACGCATATCCTCGATGCCAGCGGGCCGCAGAGCGAACAAGTGCGCATCCGCTTCGCGCGCGTCAAGGCCCTCTTTGCGCGAGCGGCGGCCTAGCACGACATCGCCCCGCCACCGCGAACGCTTCCCGACGGGGAAACATCGCGGATGGCGGGGCGAAGCGCTCGCGGCGGCAGCGGATCAGGCGATCTCGACCAGTACCTCGCCCGGCGTGACACGGTCGCCCTTGGCGACGTGTACCGCCTCGACGGTCCCCGCGACCCGCGCCTGCACCTCGGTCTCCATCTTCATCGCCTCGGTGATCAAGACCGCCTGGCCTTCCTCGACGCGATCCCCCTCGGCGACCAGCACATCGACGATGTTGCCGGGCATGGAAGTGGTGACGTGGCCGGGCTGCGAAGCACGCGCACGCCCCGAGGTCTCGCCGCCGACGAAGGCATCCTTGGCCTCGAAGACGACCTCCTCCGGCATGCCGTCGAGCGTCAGATACACCTGACGCTTGCCACCGCTGTTGCCGCCGACCCCGGTGATCTGCACTTCATAGGACTCCCCGTGCACGTCGATCACGAACTCGGTGGGCACCCCTTCGGTGACCGGCCGATTGGCATCGCCGGCGGCGGCGGCGGGTATCGGCTCCGTGACCAGCGTACCGTCGCGCCGTCCCTGGAGGTAATCACGTCCCAGCTCGGGGAACATGGCGAAGGTCAGCACGTCTTCCTCGCTGTCCGCCAGCTCGCCGACCTCCTTCGTCAGACGCGTCATCTCGGGAGACAGCCGATCCGCGGGGCGCCCTTCCTCCACCGGCGAGTTGCCGATGGCCTGACGGCGCACGTCGGCATCCACCGCCGCCGGCGGATGGCCGTACCCACCCTGCAGATAACGCTTCACTTCGTTGGTGATGGTCTTGTAGCGCTCGCCGGTGAGAACGTTCATCACGGCCTGGGTACCGACGATCTGCGAGGTCGGCGTGACCAGGGGCGGATAGCCGAGATCGGCGCGCACCCGCGGAATCTCGTCGAACACGTCGCGGATCTTGGAAAGCGCGTTCTGCTCCTTGAGCTGATTGGCGAGGTTGGACATCATGCCGCCCGGTACCTGGTTGATCTGTACCGAGACGTCCTCGCGGGTGAACTCGCTTTCGAAGGCGGCATACTTCTGTCGCACGCCGCGGAAATAGTCACCGATGTCCTTGAGGGCCTCGAGGTCCAGGCCGCTGTCGTACTCGGTGCCCTGGAAGGCGGCGACCATGGATTCGGTCGAGGGATGACTGGTCCCCCCGGCGAATGCCGAGATGCAGGTATCGATGTGTCGGCAGCCCGCCTCGACCGCCTTGAGATGGCAAAGCGGCGCCAATCCAGAGGTGGCATGGGCATGCAGGTGAACCGGCACCTCAACGGCCTCGACCAGGGCGGCCACCAGCTCGCTCGTGGCATACGGCGTCAGCAGCCCCGCCATGTCCTTGATGGCGATCGAATCGGCGCCCATGTCGACCAGTCGCTTGGCCTGATCCACGTACATCGCCAGGGTATGCACCGGGCTCACCGTATAGCAGATCGTGCCCTGGGCGTGCTTGCCGCTGGCCTTGACCGCACGCATGGCGGTTTCCAGGTTGCGCAGGTCGTTGAGCGCATCGAAGACGCGGAAGACATCGACGCCGTTGTCCGCCGACCGGGCGACGAAACGCTCGACGACGTCATCGGCGTAATGCCGATACCCCAGCAGGTTCTGCCCGCGCAGCAACATCTGCAGCGGCGTGTTGGGCATCGCCTCCTTGAAGGCGCGCAGGCGCTCCCAGGGATCTTCCTTGAGAAAGCGCACGCAGGCATCGAAGGTCGCACCGCCCCATACCTCGAGCGAGTGATAGCCGATCGCATCCAGCTTGGCACAGGCGGGCAGCATGTCCTCGGTGCGCAGGCGCGTGGCGATCAAGGACTGGTGGCCGTCGCGCAGCACGACATCGGTGATTTTGACCTGGGAAGATGACACGGCATTCATGAGGTATCTCCTTAAAGACCGGCGTGGGCGGCGATGGCGGCGGCAATGGCCAGGGCGACTTCCTCGGGATTGCGCTTGACCGAGTAATTGAGCAATTCGGGATGTCCCGGCACGAAACCGGTATCAAAATGCCCGCTGCGAAAATCGGGGTGGCGCAGAATCTCCTGGTAATAGGGCGCGGTCGTCTTGACGCCTTGCAGACGCATGTCGTTGAGGGCCCGGATGCCGCGATCGAGGGTTTCTTCCCAGCTCATGCCCCACACGATCAGCTTCAAGCACATGGAGTCGAAATACGGCGGGATCGTATAGCCGGTGTAGATCGCGGTATCGGTGCGCACCCCCGGCCCTCCGGGAGCGTAATAACGCGTGATGCGTCCGAACGACGGCAGGAAATCGTTCTTGGGATCCTCGGCATTGATGCGGAACTGGATCGCATAACCGTGATGACGGATGTCCTCCTGGCGGTAGGCCAGCTTCAGGCCGGCGGCGATGCGCAGCTGCTCGCGCACGATATCCACGCCGGTGATCGCCTCGGAAATGGTGTGCTCGACTTGCACTCGGGTATTCATTTCCATGAAGTAGACCTCGTTGCCCTTGACGAGGAACTCCACGGTACCGGCGTTTTCGTAGCCCACCGCGCTGGCCGCGCGAACCGCCATCTCGCCGACGTAGGCCCGTTGTTCGGGCGTCAGCTGAGGGCTGGGCGCGATCTCGATGAGCTTCTGATTGCGGCGCTGGATCGAGCAGTCGCGCTCGAAGAGGTGGATGACGTTACCGACGCTGTCGGCAAGGATCTGCACCTCGATGTGATGCGGCTCGACGACGCATTTCTCCATGAACACGTCGGCACTGCCGAATGCCTTGGTCGCTTCGGAAATCACGCGCTCCCAGGCCTGCTCGAGCTGGGCCGGGGTGTCGCAACGGCGAATGCCGCGCCCCCCGCCACCGGAGGTGGCCTTGAGCATGACCGGATAGCCGATGGTGTCGGCCAGTGCCAAGGCCTCGGCACAGGTCTCGAGATTGCCGTCCGAGCCCGGCGTCACCGGCACGCCGGCGTCGCGCATCGCGGCGCGCGCCGCCGTCTTGTCGCCCATCCGCGCGATCACGCTGGCGTCCGGCCCCACGAAGGCCAGGCCGGCGTCTTCGCAGATGCGTGCGAAATCGGCATTCTCCGAGAGGAAGCCGTAGCCGGGGTGAATCGCGTCACAGCCCGTCTCGCGGGCCAGGTCGACGATGCGCCGCGGATCGAGGTATCCCGCCAAGGGGTCCTCGCCCACGAAATGCGCCTCGTCGGCGCGCTTGACGTGCAGCGCGAAGCGGTCGGGCTCGGTGTAGATCGCCACCGACCGGATGCCCATTTCGGCGCAGGCGCGTACAATGCGTACAGCGATTTCGCCACGATTGGCGATGAGAAGTTTCTTGAACACCGTCTGCCCTCCGGTTTCAGGCGCCCTGCTAATCGACGATTAGCGTGGCGTCCGTTTAGGGTTTGTACGAAAAGTCGACGAGCGAAGGCAAGACAAGGCAAAAATCGGCGAAAGAGCGGAGTTTACGGGGTGTAAATGAGCATCTTGAGCCGATTTTTAACGCCGTATTGCCGAGCGCAGACAGTTTTCGTACAGAGCCTAGGTCGTAGCGTGCTTGTTATCCGTCCTCTCACGCTACCCACCGAAGGACCAATAGAAAAATTGATATTTTTTTGCCAAGCTATAAGCAATAGCTTATGACCACGCCGGGGGCGTCATGTCGCGACCCAATCTGCTCAATCGTCTGACCTTTCGCCAGCTGCAGGTCTTCCAGGCCGTGCATCGCCAGCAGTCCTACTCGCGGGCGGCCGAACAGCTCGGGCTGACCCAGCCGGCGGTCAGCGCCCAGATCCGCCAGCTCGAACAGGCCCTCGAGCAGCCGCTGTTCAAGTATGCGGGCAAGACGCTGCATGTCCTGCCCGCCGCGGATGCGCTGGCCGCCTCGGTACAGTCGATCTTCGGCCAGGTCTCGAGCCTGCAGATGGAGCTCTCCGAACTGGCGGGCACCATCCGCGGCGAACTCAATCTCGCCGCGGTGAGCACCGCACAGTACGTGGTGCCCCACATCCTGGCACGCTTTCGCGCCCGCTACCCGGAGGTGCAGGTGCGCCTGCGCGTCTGCAATCGCGGCCAGGCCCTGGAGCGTCTCGCCGAGCGCCGCGACGACCTGGTGATCATGGGCATGGTTCCCGAGGATGCCAATCTTGCCTTCATGCCGATCCTCGACAACGAGATGATTCCCGTGGTGTGGCCCGGCCACCCGCTCCTGACGGCCGACGCGCCCACGCTCGAGGACTTCACGCGCTACTACGTGCTGATGCGCGAGCCCGGTTCGGGAACGCGTACCGCCTTCGAGGACTTCGTCGCCCGCGAGCGCGTCTCGCTGCGCCACACGCTGGAGCTCGGCACCAATGAAGCCATCAAGCAGGGTGTCATGGCGCATCTTGGCGTTGCCGTGCTGCCGCGCCTGGCGGTACAACTCGAACTCGCCTCGGGACTGCTGGCCTCACCGACGCTGCCGGGCTTTCCGTTGCGCCGTTCGTGGTGCACCGTGCATCCCAAGGACCGCTATCCCACGCCCGTGACCGAACTCTTCCTGCGCTTCGTCAGGGAGCTGCTGCCGGAGCTGAACGCCCATTTCAAGGCACCGCTGGTCCCCGCGCCCGGCCCCAGCTTCGCCTGTACGCCCTGATCCGCCACCGCCACCCTTGACTCCAGCGCTGACGGCCCTCACCTAGGAGGGCAACGTCATCCCGTTCGATTTTCCACGGAGTCAATCATGCAAGCGATCACCACGACCGGTCAGCCCCAGGCCGCCCCCGAAGAAGCCTTCGAGATTCGCCAGCGCGAGACACCCACGCCCGGCGATCAGGACCTGCTGGTGCGCATCGAGGCCGTCTCGGTCAACCCGGTGGACACCAAGATACGCCAGGGTGCCTTCCTGCCCAGCGACCAGCACAATGTGCTCGGCTGGGACGCCGTGGGCCGGGTGGAAAGCGTCGGCGCCGGCGTCGAGCACTTCGCACCGGGAGATCGCGTCTACTATGCCGGCGAGGTCGAACGCCCCGGCTGCAACGCCGAGTACCAGCTCGTCGATGCCCGCCTGGCCGCCAAGGCCCCCCAGCAGTTGAGTGTCGAGGAAGCGGCCGCCATGCCGTTGACGTCCCTGACCGCCTGGGAGGCCCTGTTCGACAAGCTCAAGCTGTCTCAGGGCGCTGACACCCATCGCGAGCAGACCCTGCTGATCATCAACGGTGCCGGCGGCGTCGGCTCGATCGCGATCCAGATGGCGCGGCAGCTCACCGGCATCAAGGTCATCGCCACGGCTTCCCGCGACACGTCCGTCGAATGGTGCCGGCGCATGGGCGCGCACGAAGTGGTCGATCATCACGACCTCGTGGCGAACATGCAGCAGGCCGGCCACGCGCAGGTCGACTACATTTTCAACTGCCACGATATCGGCGACCACTGGGACAACATGGTGTCGCTCATTCGTCCCTTGGGTCATATCGTGGCCATCGCCGAGACCCAGAAACCCGTCGACCTCAATGCCCTGCAAGGCAAGGCAGTGACGTTCAGCTGGGAATTCATGTTCGCCCGGCCCCTGCACGGTGCCGATATCGCCCATCAAGGGCAGATCCTGGCGACGCTGGCCGAGCATTTCGACGCCGGCCGCCTGCGCAGCACGCTCAGCGACATCGTCGGCCCGCTGACGCCGGCCAACCTCGGCGAGGCGCACCGGCGCCTCGAAACCGGACACACCACCGGCAAGCTCGTACTCGGTGCCATGCCCGCCGCCTGACGCCCAGGTTCGACCGGCCGCGCGGCCGGTCGAACTGTCCAGAATGACGCCTTGTGTGGTATCTTTGGCGCATGAATACACGCATCGTCATGCCGTGCCAGGCTACCCGGAAAACGCCGCCCGGCCCCCTTTCCGATGATGCCGTGGTCGCGCCGCCTCGGCGCCGTCGGCCGGCTTGCAGAGAGGCTCACGCTAATGAGTGATACCCCTTCCCAGCGCATCACCAGCGGCAAGAAATATCGCAACGATCAAGGCATCGCCGCCATCAAGGACGGCATGAAGTCACGCGAGCCCTCCGAAGGCGGCGTGGGCGGTCGCAAGCCTCAGTGGCTGCGCGTCCAGATGCCCGGCGGCGAGCGTTTCGAGGCCGTCAAGCGCAACGTCAAGGAACATCGGCTCAGCACCGTCTGCGCCGAATCCCATTGCCCCAACATGGGAGAATGCTGGAGCAACGGTACCGCCACCATCATGCTGATGGGATCGGTCTGCACCCGTGCCTGCCGTTTCTGTGCCGTCGACACCGGCAACCCGCGCGGCTGGCTGGATCACGAAGAGCCGGCGAACACCGCGGAATCGGTGGAACTGATGGGCTTGCGCTATATCGTGCTGACCTCGGTGGACCGCGACGACCTGCCCGACGGCGGTGCCGGCCACTACGCCGCCTGCATCCGCGCGATCAAGGCACGCACCCCCCAGGTCGCGGTGGAAGCCCTGACGCCGGACTTCGATGGCGTGCCCAGTGCCATCGAGGAAGTCGTCGACTCCGGCCTAGAGGTATTCGCCCAGAACGTCGAGACCGTGGAACGCCTGACCGGCCGGGTTCGCGACCCGCGGGCCGGCTACCGCAAGACGCTCGATGTCCTGGCGCATGCCAAGCGCCATCGCCCCGAGGTGATCACCAAGACCAGCCTGATGCTGGGGCTCGGCGAGACCGAGGAGGAGATCCTGCAGACCTTCGACGACCTGCGCGAGATCGGCGTCGATATCGTCACCCTGGGGCAGTATCTGCAGCCGACACGCAATCACCTGCCGGTGGAGCGCTGGGTCACCCCCGAGGAATTCGAGCACTATCGCCAGCAAGGCCTGGCCAAGGGCTTCATGGAAGTGCCCTCCGGCCCGCTGGTGCGCTCCAGCTACCGCGCGGATCGCGTGTTCGAGAAGAACAACCTGGGCCTGGCGGAACCCGCCACGGTGCCCGGGCAGGCCTCGGACCCCGACCGCATCGCCGCCGTCAACATCGGCTGACGCACGCCACCTCCGACAGCATCGGCAACGCGAACGGCCCGCAGTGGAACCAGTCCACTGCGGGCCGTGTCGTTGAAGGCTGCGCACGGCGCGGTCAGGCGGGCACGGTATCCATCGGCGTCAGTCGACGGCCGAGTTGCCGGGCCAGGCATTCGGCCAGTTCGAGAGCCACGGCCTCGCAGCCCGGACAATCGTCGACGAGATCGACGAGACGTGTCATCGCCATGCCGGCATGGCCGCAGGGGTTGATACACTGGAAGGGGGCCAGGTCGCCGTCGACGTTGAGCGCCACGCCATGAAAGCTGGCGCCGCGACGAATGCGCAGCCCCAGCGAGGCGATCTTGGTCTCGCCCACGTAGACCCCGGGCGCATCGGGGCGCGCCCGGGCCGTGACGCCATGCGCGGCCAGCAAGTCGATGACCGCCTGCTCGAGCGCGCTGACCAGCTCGCGCACTCCCAGCTTGCCACGACGCACATCGATCAGCGGATACAACACCACCTGCCCCGGCCCATGATAGGTCACCTGCCCGCCTCGATCGGTAGCCACCACGGGGATGTCCCCGGGCATGAGCAGGTGCTCGGCCTTGCCCGCCTGCCCCTGGGTGAACACCGGGTCGTGTTCGACCAACCAGAACTGATCGGGGCTGTCGGCATCGCGCGTGTCGGTGAACTCGCGCATGGCCTGCCATACCGGCACATAGGGGCGCCGCCCAAGGCGATGCAATTCGATCGGGGGAAGCCCGCGCTCGGCGGCCATCACATCACCATGTGCACGCGCCCAGTCGCCTTGAGCGAATGGAACAATGCATTGAGCTGCTCATGCCCCGTGGCCCGGATGACCACGCGCACGGATTGAAAACGCCCGTTGCGACTATCGACCATGCGCACGCTGCTGCGGTCGAACCCCGGCGCATGCTGCTCGACGATATCCAGCACGGCGGCCTTGAAATCGGGCGCCGCGTCACCGACGATCTTGATGGGATACTGACAGGGAAACTCGATTTTGGGTGCGTCCTGCGACGCCCCTTGCTCGGTAGGCGAAGTCTGTTGCATGGGTAGAACGGCCTCGTATGGGCTCGGCATGATATGTCCGAGTATTCTACTCAACCTTACCGCGACGACCAAGGGCGGCGCCGACCCGACGCCACCCTCCACCGCCGGATCAGTCAAAGAAGCCGTTCACGAACTGCAGCACGCTATCCCAGATCCGCTTGAAGAAGCCGCCCTCGTCGATCGACTCCAGTGCCACCAGCGGCCGCTCGTCGAGCACCTCGCCGTCCAGCACGATCTTCAAGGTTCCCAGGCGATCGCCCGCGCTCACCGGCGCCTCGATGGTTTCGCGAATGTCGAGCTGAGCGCTCAGCTCGTCGCTGCGCCCACGGGGCACGGTCAAGTAGACATCGTCGGCGACGCCCAGACGCAATTCGTCCTTCTCGCCTCCCCAGATGCGGGGCGTATTGAGCACGGCGCCGCTTTCGTAGAGACGTTGCGTCTCGAAGAAGCGGAACCCGTAGCTCAGCAGCTTCTGGGTTTCCTGGGCCCGCGCTTCATCGGAGTCGGTTCCCATGACCACGGCCACCAGGCGCGTACCGTCCTTCTTGGCGGACGCGACCAGGCAATAGCCGGCGGCCTCGGTGTGCCCCGTCTTCAAGCCATCGACGTTCGGGTCGCGCCATAGCAGGCGGTTGCGGTTCGGCTGGCGAATGTCGTTCCAGGTGAAGTACTTTTCGGAATAGACCTCGTAATGGTCGGGGTAGTCCTTGATGATGTGCTGAGCGATGACCGCCAGATCGTGCGCCGAGGAGTAGTGTTCCTCGTGGGGCAGCCCGGTGGGGTTCATGAAATGCGTGTGCTCGAGCTTCATCCGCGCCGCCTGCTGATTCATGAGATCGGCAAAGGCGTCCTCGCTGCCCGCGATATGCTCGGCCAGCGCCACGCTGGCATCGTTACCCGACTGGATCACCACGCCCCGGAGCAGATTGTCGATGCTCACCTTGCTGCCCGGATTGAGAAACATCCGCGAGCCGCCGGTCCGCCAGGCGTTTTCGCTGATCGTGGCCTCGTCGTCGCCACTGATGTTGCCGGCATCGATTTCGCGCTCGACGATATAGGCCGTCATCATCTTGGTGAGACTGGCCGGCGGCAGTTCCTTGTCGGCATTGTGCTCGACCAGGATCTTGCCGCTATCGGCGTCCATCAATACCCATGCCGACGCCGCCAGCTCCGGCGCGGACGGTACCATGGAAGATGGCACCGGCGACGGTTCCGGTGGATTCTGGGCATGTGCCGTTGGCGCGAGGACGCCGATACATAGCGTGACCAGTAGAACAACGCGTAACAGTGACGATTGAGCGAACACTCTCATGACAACATTTCTCGCTAAGCGGGGTTACTCGGCAGCGGACACCACAAACGACTGGTCGAAACCCGCCTCTTGCAGTGCCGCCTGGATGGAATCGATATGTGCTGCATCGCGAACCGGCCCGACCTGGACCCGGTACAACGACGCTTCCTTGCGCACGCGCACCGGGCGCGACAGACGATCTTTCAGGCGCGCCTCGAGCGCCCTGGCATTCGTCGCGGACCCGAAGGCCGCCACCTGAACGTAACGTGCCTCGCGCGCTGATGACTCGGCGGCGGGCGACGATGTCTGCGCGACGGCCTCGTCCTTGGTGGAAGGCGCAGCCTGCGATGCCGGGCGCGACGATCCGGTACGCTCATGCTGCTCGGCCCATTGCCTGGGGTCAATGGCCTCGACACGAACGTGCCCCGTGCCGCCACCGAGAATCTTCAGGCGCGCCGCCGCCGCATAGGAAAGGTCGATCAACCGATCGCCATGGAACGGACCGCGATCGTTGATGCGCACGATGACGTCACGACCGTTGTCGAGATTGGTGACCCGGGCGTAGGTCGGCAAGGGCAGCGTGCGGTGTGCCGCCGACATCTTGTACATGTCATAGGGCTCACCGCTGGCAGTGTCATAGCCCTGGAACTTCGTGCCGTACCATGACGCCTCCCCTTCCGCTTCGTAGCCGCTTGGGTCGGACAGCACATGGTAGGTCTTGCCCCACACTTCGTAGGTGGAGCGATTGCCGCTCTTGGCTCGCGGCTCGACCTTGGGCACCGCGTCCGGCACCTGGGACACGTCCGGCGGTGCATCCGGATAGGCGTCGCGCTGCTGGGCGTAGCGACCGCCTCCCTCGCTGGCGCAGCCAGCCAGCAAGAGGACCAGCATGCAGAGCAGCGCCCCGCCCCACTTCATGCCGGGTCTCCGTCGAGCGCCGCCTGGATGCGCTCGGCGAGATCGTGTACCGCCATGGCGTACAGATGGCTGTGGTTGTAACGCGTGATGACGTAGAAATTGCGATGCCCCAGGGCATACCGGTAGCGGCCATCGGCCAGCTCCAGCGACAGGGGCACCACGCTCCCGTCCACCGATGCGCCGTCGCGCGGCACGATGCCGGCCGAGGCCAGCCGCGCCGCCTCGAGATAAGGCGCCCGGGTGGCGTTGAAGTCAATGCCGTCGGGGGGCGTCGCCGGTCCCTCGGCCGGCGTCACCACGGGGGCGTCGCGCCGCCAGCCATGTTCGGCGAAATAATTGCCCACGCTGCCGATCGCATCCACGGGGTCTTCCCAGAGATCGCGGCGACCGTCGCCGTCGAAATCGACCGCATAGGCCTGGTAGCTCGTGGGAATGAACTGCGGATAGCCCATGGCCCCGGCATAGGATCCCTTGGGCATTTGCGGCGAGATGTCCTGCTCGAGCGTGATCTCGAGAAAGGCCGCGAGCTCGCCCTGGAAGAAGTCGCCACGCGAGGGATGATGGAACGCCAGGGTGGCCAGGGAGTCGAGCACGCGGTGGTCGCCCTTGTGCTGCCCATAGCGCGTCTCGACGCCGATGATGGCGGCGATGTAGGCCGGCGGGACGCCGAATTCGCGCTCGGCGCGCGCAAACGCCTCGCGATGCGCCTCGATGAATGCCACCCCTTCCTGAACGCGCCTGGGCTGCACGAAGATATCGCGGTACTCGTGCCAGCTCAGCCGACGCTCCGCGGCTCCCTGCATGGCATCCAGCACGTTCTGCCGGAAGCGTGCATGCTGCAGCGCCCGCGTCACCTCGTCGCGTGCCAGGCCTTGCCGGGCCACCCCATCGAGCCATTGACGAATGTTCTCATGCGAGGCGGGATCGAAATCCGGTGCCGCCTGCGCCGCGCCTCCGCACAGCCCCAGGAACATCGCCGCCAGTAGCGGGCCGAATTTTTTTCGCTGGGCGCGTGTCATGTTCCGCTTCATCAGGCACAGGCTCCTTGGCCCTGGTATGTGGTCGCTATCCTTGCGTGTCTTGGCATGCCTAGCGCGGCAGCAACCGCCGGTGGCTGTGAACGGACATGAGGATACCGAAACCGATCAGCAAGGTCACGCTGGACGTCCCCCCGAAACTGACCAGCGGCAACGGCACTCCGACGACGGGCAGAATGCCGCTGACCATGCCGATATTGACGAAGACGTAGATGAAAAACGTCAGCACGATGCTGCCCCCCACCAGGCGTCCATAGGTGTTCTGCGCGGTATTGGCGAGAAACAGTCCGCGCCCCACGATCAGGACATAGAGCGCCAGGAAGACCAGCATGCCGATCAGCCCCCACTCTTCCCCGAGCACGGCGACGATGAAGTCGGTGTGACGTTCGGGCAGGAACTCCAGCTGGGACTGTGTCCCCAGTCCCCATCCCTTGCCGAAGACCCCGCCACTGCCAATGGCGGTCTTCGACTGGATGATGTTCCAGCCCGCGCCCAGCGGATCGCTTTCCGGATTCAGGAACGTCAGCACGCGCTGGCGCTGATATTCATGCATGTTGAACCACAAAAGCGGCAAGGCCGACGCCGCCAGTGCCCCCAGCAAGGCGATCACTCGCCACGACAGCCCGGCGAGGAAAATGACGAAGACCGCGGCACACGCCACCAGCAGCGACGTTCCCAGGTCGGGCTGACGCATGATCAGCATCACCGGGAAGCCGATGATGAAGCCGCACACCAGCAAATCGCGGGTATTGGGCGGCAGCGGGCGCTTGCAGAGATAAGCCGCGACCATCATGGGGACCGCCAGCTTCATCAATTCCGACGGCTGAAAGCGGATCACGCCGGGGATTTCCAGCCAACGCTGCGCCCCCATGCCGATATCGCCCATGATCTCCACCGCCAGCAGCATCGCCACGCCCGTGCAATAGGCCAACGGCGTCCAGCGGTACAGGGTGCCCGGCGAAAACTGGGCGACCATGAACATGGCCAGCAAGGCAACCCCGAAGCGCATGCCCTGTCCCATGGTGACCGCCGGACTCATGCCGCTGGCGCTGTACAGGACGACCAGTCCCGCCCCCATCAAGGTCAGCAGCAGCAGCAGCAGCCAGGGGTCGAGATGCAGGCGCGACCACAACGAACGCTTGCGCCCCATGCCATCGGACGATGCCGGACTGAATCGACGCCACTCAAGTCCCTTCAACTTCGACGTCCTCCTCGATCAGTTTCTCGGCCTGGTGGGTGTTCTCGTCATCGGGCAAAAGCCACTCGTCCGCCAGCGCACGGGCCAGTCCGGCGGCGTGCGAACTGCCGCCCCCCGCGTTCTCGACGATCACGGCAATGGCGATCTGGGGATCGTCCACCGGGGCGAACGCCGTGAACAGGGCATGGTCCCGCAGGCGCTCCCTGAGTTCATCGGCATCGTATTTCTGGTTTTGCCCCAGCGAAAACACCTGCGCCGTCCCCGACTTGCCGGCCATTTCATACTTCAGCCCCTTGCCGATGTGGCGCGCGGTCCCTTCACGACCGCTGACCACTTTCTGCATGCCGCTGAACACGTCGTCCCACCAGGCATCCTTGTCGAGCTCCACGTCCTGCCTGGTGTTCTCGAAAGGCGGCTCGACCGTGGTCTCGCCGACACGCTTGGCAAGATGCGGACGCACCCAGTGCCCGCGATTGGCCAGGGTCGCCTCGGCGGTGGCGAGCTGCAGGGGCGTGACCATCCAATACCCCTGGCCGATACCGGCCGAGAGCGTTTCCCCGGGGTACCAGGGCTGATCGTACTTCGCGCGTTTCCATTCACGCGACGGCACGGTACCCGCCGAGGCGCCCTGCACGTCCAGCGAGTTGACTTCGCCGAAGCCGAACTTGTGCATGAAGCTGGATAACGCGTCGATCCCCAGGCGATGCGCCATGGTGTAGAAGTACGTATTGTTGGACACGGCCAGGGCACGCTCCAGATCGACTCGGCCATGCCCCCAGCGCAGCCAGTTGCGGTAATGGCGGGAGTCGTTGGGCAGCTTGTAGTAGCCGGGATCGTAGATGACCTCGTCCGGTGTCACCACGCCGTGCTGCAATGCCGCCAGCGCTTCGAACGGCTTGATCGTGGAGCCCGGTGGATAGTGGCCGCGTACGGCCCGGTTGAACAACGGCAGGTCGAGGTCCTGCTGCAGGGCTTGATAGTCCTTGTAGGAAATGCCGGTCACGAACTTGTTCGAGTCGAACCCCGGCGCCGACACCATCGCCAGGATATCGCCCGTCTGGGGCTGAATGGCGACGATGGACCCGCGCCGGCCGTCCAGCAGATCGTACGCCAGCTGCTGCAGGCGCGTATCGATGGTCAGCGTCAGGTCCTTGCCCGGTTGCGGCGGTGTACGCTCAAGCTCGCGAAGCACGCGCCCGCGCGCGTTGGTCTCCACCTTGCGCAAGCCGGCCTGCCCGTGCAGGGCGGCTTCGTACTGCTTCTCGATCCCGGTCTTGCCGATATAGTGCGTACCCGCGTAGTTGCCACCGTCCAGCGATGCGAGCTCCTGCTCGTTGATTCGCCCCACGTAGCCCAGCACGTGCGACATGATCTTGGGGTCGGGATAATAGCGCAGCCATTGCGCCTCGACCTCGACACCCGGAAGCCGGTAGCGATTGACGGCCAGGTGGGCAATCTGGCGCTCGCTGAGATCGCTCATCAGCAAGGCCGGTTGATACGGCCGCTGACGCTGGCGCGAGCGTTTGCGGAACGCCGCGACCTGATCTTCGTCCAGCCCCAGGACATCGACCAGTCGCTCGAGGGTGGCGTCGAGATCGTCGACTCGCTCGCGCACGATGGTGAGGTTATAGGTCGGCCGATTCTCCGCCACCAGCTTGCCCTGACGGTCGTAGATCAAGCCCCGGGTCGGGGGCAGCGGCTCGACCCGGACGCGGTTGTTCTCCGAGCGGGTGGTGAACACCTCGTGTTCGACGACCTGAAGGTAGAACAGGCGGGCACCGAGTCCGCCGGCCATCAACAGCACGAGCACGGCGGCCAGGAACGAGCGGCCACGGAAGACCCGGACCTCGCGTTCGGTATCCTTGATTGCGTCGCGACGTTTACGCATGGGTCCCCGATAACAAGCGGGAAGGTGGAAGGCATTCACCCCGGCACGTCATGGCCTGGATGCTCATCGGTGATAAGGGTGCCCGGCCAGCAAGGTCCAAGCACGATACAGCTGCTCGGCCAATAGAATGCGCACCAGCGGATGCGGCAGCGTCAGTGCCGATAGCGACCAGCGCTGTTCGACGCGCGACAGCAAGCGGGGGTCGAGCCCGTCCGGCCCGCCCACCAGCAGTGCCACATCGCGCCCGTCCTGCCGCCAATGATCGGCATTGGCGGCGAGGCGCTCGGTACTCCAGTGTTGTCCGTCGACGGCCAGCGCGATGACACGCTCCTGATCGCGCAGCTTGGCCAGCATGGCATTGCCCTCGCCCTGAATCGCCCGCGCCACGTCGGCATTCTTGCCGCGTTTGCCGGGCGCGATCTCGACGATCTCGACGCTGAAATCCCGCGGCAGCCGCTTGAGATACTCGTCGACGCCTCGTGTCACCCAGTCGGGCATGCGCGTTCCAACGGCCAGAACGCGGAGTTTCATCCACGCACCCCGCCCAGCGCCTCCTCGGCAACCGCCCCATCGCTGGGAAGGTCGGACCACAGACGTTCGAGATCGTACAACTGACGCGTCTCGGGCAGCATGACATGCACCACGAGTTCGCCCAGATCGACCAGGACCCAGTCGCTGCCCTGGCGCCCCTCGACCCCCAGGGGACGATAGCCGGCTTCCTTGACGGACTCGACCACGCTTTCGGCCAAGGCCCCCACGTGTCGGCTCGACGTACCGCTGGCTACGATCATGGTATCGGTGACGCTGGTCAGCGAAGCAACGTCAAGTTCGGCAACATCGCGTGCCTTGAGTTCCTCGAGCGTGTTCATTACCAGCGTTTTGAGTGCTTCGGTCTGCATAGCTCCTCGTTCATGTGTCGTCGCCCTGCTTGGGCAAGGTCGCATTCTACCGCGCTGCCACCAAACCGCCAGGGCTCACGATAAAAAGCCGTGTCGGCGTCCCGAGGGCCGCCGCGACGGCGCATTGTCAAGCGTAAAGCCCGCGCGCCAGGAGATCGCGCTCCACGGCCTCGGGCACTAGATAGCGGATGCTGTCGCCACGGCGCAGCCGCTCGCGTATCGACGTGGCCGAGATGGCCATGCGCGTGGGCAGACGCAGCGCCAGCAGGGATCCGGCTGGCGCCTGCATCAGGGTCTCGACATCCGACACCTCGCGCCCCGCCACCAGTTCCTGCAAGGCCGGCGCCAGAGGACGGTCGTGATCGGGTCGGTCGATGACCACGATGTGCGCCAGATCGAACAGCCGCTGGGGCTCGTGCCATTCGGCCAGATTCAGGTAGGCATCGTGGCCCAGCGCCATGACCAGGCGTGCCTGCGGTCCCAGCTCTTCGCGCAGCGACGCCAGGGTGTCGGCGGAATAGGACGGCCCGTCCCGGGCGATCTCGCGGTCATCCACCGCCAGGCCGGGCGTATCGCCGATGCCAAGCGCCAGCAAGGCCGCGCGCCGCTCGGCACTCACGCCCGGCGTCGCACGGTGAGGAGGCACGCGTGCCGGCACCATGTGAACCCGATCCAGCTCGAGTGCTTCGCGCAGCTCGACGGCGCTTCGCAGATGCCCCATGTGCACAGGGTCGAAGGTTCCGCCGAGCATGGCCACCCGGGCCGGACGCGCCTCAGCTGCGCACATGGCCGTCGCCGTACACGATGTACTTTTCGCTGGTGAGGCCTTCGAGTCCGACCGGGCCGCGGGCATGCAGCTTGTCGGTGGAGATGCCGATCTCGGCCCCCAGGCCATACTCGAAGCCGTCGGCGAAACGCGTCGAGGCGTTGACCATGACCGAGCTGGAATCCACCTCGGCGAGGAAGCGCCGGGCATCGGTCACGCTCTCGGTCACGATGGCATCAGTGTGATGCGAGCCGTAGGTATTGATATGCGCGATCGCCTCCTCCAGGGAGTCGACCACGCGTACCGCCAGAATCGGCGCCAGGTATTCGGCATGCCAGTCATCCTCGGTGGCAGCCACGGCATCGGCCAGCCAGGCTCGTGCCCGTTCGCAGGCGCGCAGCTCGACGCCCTTGCTCGCATAGAGCCGAGCCAGCTCGGGCAGCACCCGCGGGGCGGCGTCGACATGCACCAGCAGGGTTTCCATGGTATTGCAGGGCGAATAACGTTGCGTCTTGGCGTTGTCGGCGATCGCCACAGCCTTGGCATCATCGGCCGCCCTGTCGACGTAGACATGGCATACGCCGTCGAGATGCTTGATCACCGGGACCCTGGCGTCGCGCGAGATGCGCTCGATCAACCCCTTGCCGCCACGCGGCACGATCACATCCACGTACTCGGGCATGGCGATCAGCGCCCCCACGGCCGCGCGATCCGTGGTCGCCACCACCTGCACGCAGGCAGCGTCGAGATCCGCCGCCGCCAAGCCCTGACGAATGCAGTCGGCGATCGCACGGTTGGATTGAATCGCCTCCGAACCACCACGCAAGATGGTGGCGTTACCGGACTTGAGGCATAGACTGGCCGCATCCACCGTGACATTGGGACGCGATTCGTAGACGATGCCGACCACGCCGAGTGCCACGCGCATCTTGCCGACCTGAATGCCAGAAGGGAGATAACGCATGTCGCGAATCTCGCCGACGGGATCGGGCAAGGCGGCCACCTGGCGCAACCCCTCGATCATCGAATCGATGCGCGCAGGGGTGAGTGCGAGGCGGTCCAGCAGCGCCTCGTCGAGGCCATTGGCACGCCCTGCCTCGAGGTCGCGGCGATTGGCCGTCTCGAGTGTCTCTCGGGCGGCGTCCAGGGCCTCGGCCATGGCGTGCAGGGCTCGGTTCTTTTGCGCAGTCGTGGCTCGCGCCAGCATACGCGACGCATCGCGCGCCCGCTCGCCCAGCGCGCGCATGTAGGCCTCGACGTCGGCGATCTCGGGAGCGGAAGTTTCAAGGGCCATGCGGGCAGTCTTCTCCTAGGTATACGGTGGGAAGCACGTGTTTTGCAGCGCTTTCCGGAGCATGACGACAGGTGAACAGCGGCTATACTGCCGGCACCGTTGGGAAAGGAATCACTATACGGCACCATGCAGCGCAAATACAAAACTCCCCTGGCAGGGCTTTTCCTACTGGGCGCGGGGCTGCTGGCCGTGATCGTCTGGCAGGAATCGGACCCCATCGCGCAAGCCTTGCTGGCCCCCTCCAGCGTGCTCCTGGCACTCCTTGCCTGGCACAACCTGACACCGCGCGTCTGGCGCCTGGTGGTGCCCTGCTGCGCCCTGCAGTTGGCGGGACTCCTGTGGCGCGCGCCCCTCGACTATGCCATCGGCCTGTGGGTGTGGCCGATGCTGCTGCTGCCACCGCAGCCCCGAGCGCTGCGTGCCTGCCTGCTGGTGATGGCAGCCTGCGGCTGGTGGCAGGTCCAGTCGACCCTGGCCGTCCCCCAGTCCTTTCTCAGCGGCATGCTGCTGAGCGGGCTGATGCTCCTGGGCCTGGCGCGGGCCGCCGAACACACGCACCTGCGCCAGGAGCTTGAGAATCGCCATCGTCTGGCGCCGGGAAAAGCCCTTTGGTCGCTCAGCCGCTTGCGTCAGGACATCGAGGTCGAGTGGTCGCGGCGCCAGCGCGAGAACGTGCATGTCGAATTGCTCGTCATACGTCCACGGCAACGTGGATACGGTGCCCGGGAACGTCTCGGCGAGTGCCTTCCTGCCCTGACCCGCGCCTTCGAGGGCTGTTACCGCGTGAATCCCCATACCTTCGGTGTGCTGCTGGTATCGCCCGATGCCCAGCATGCCGTGCAGCGGCGTGACGCGCTCATCGCGGCACTCCCCATGGAATGTCGGATGCGCGTGGCCGCGGTGACACCCGATCTCGACCCGCTGACGCTCGGTCACGCGCTGGCCATGCAGACGGACAGTCTGTCTCTGGCTCGCGAAGAGGAGTCCGATCATGCCTGAGCGACGCTTCCCGACACGTTTCCAGACCCTGGCATATGGCTGCGGCACCCTGCTGCTGCTCAGCCTGACGCTGTGGCATTACCTGATGGGACACTACGCACGCATCCTGCCCGCCGCCATCCTGGCCGCGCTGGTGGCCGGCGCCGCCTTGCTGACGCAAAGACGCTACCTGCAGCGGGGCTCTGCCTATATCGTACTGATCAGCGGCTACCTGGCCATCGCCGTGGAAGCTCCCTATCTCGACACCTCGATCAGCCTCTGGATGGGCGTTCCGCCAATACTCACCACGCTGCTACTGCCTCCCGGCGCCGCTCTGCTGCTCAATGTGCTGCTCGCGCCGATGTGGCTGCTGCTGATCAGTATCGCACTGCCCGCGCCTGTCAGCGGCACGCACTACGTCACGCTCGTGGTCATCTCGATCCTGCCACTCGGGTGGTACATGCAGCAGTCCCGATTCCTGAAGTCCACCGATCATCTCGATACACGAAGCGGCATCATTTCGCGCGACACCCTCAGTGAACGGCTCGTCGCCGAGGTCGAACGGGCCCGGGCATTGAACCAATCGCTGAGTGCACTGGTCATTCATCTGCCGCAGGTGGACATGGCCGACGAGCAGTTCGGCCAAACCACGCGGGACACGCTATTGATGACCTTCTGCCGTGTCGTGCAGCGCAGCTCGCGACGCGGCGATGCACTCGGCCAGCATCAGCACAATGTCTTCTGGCTCCTGCTGGCCAATGCCGGCGAGGCGGGGGCACTCATCGTCCGGGAGCGCTTGATGCAGGCACTCGGCGAGACGCGACTGGCCGAGATCGGGGCGATTCAAGCCCAGATCCGCATTTGCCAACTGGCCGATGACGAGAGCGCCGAACGCTTCGAGCAGCGCCTGATTTCACGCGGCCTCAACTTGCTGGAGCCCGATACTTGAACCCGACCGAGTGGCTGTACCAACTTTCGCCATCCCCCTCGTTGCTGCTCTCCATCGTCCTGCTCGTCGCGCTGTGCGAATCGCTGGCCGTGATCGGATTACTGGTGCCGGGCATCGTGCTGCTCACCGCCGCCGCATCGCTGGCTGGCCATCAGCATCTCTCGCTGCCGCTGCTGCTGGCGGCCGCCTTCGTGGGCGCGGCGGTGGGCGATGGCCTGAGCTTCTGGCTGGGGCGCCGACAGCGCGAACGCGTGCCGCGCCTGTGGCCGTTCTCGCGACACCCGGAATGGCTGGCGAGAGGCATCACGTTCTTCAAGCGGTATGGCGACCTTTCGATTCTCATCGGACGCTTCGTCGGTCCGGTAAGGCCCATCGTGCCGCTGGTTGCCGGCATGATGCACATGTCGACATGGCGCTTCGCGGCAGTCAATATCGGCTCGGCCCTGCTGTGGGCGCCCGCCTACCTGTTGCCGGGGTACCTGCTGGGCCACTCTTGGGATCGCTTGATCGACCTGCCGCCCAGCAGCGAACGCTGGCTACTGATGTTGGCCATTCTCCTGACCGTGCTGGGCGTGGGCTTTTCCTGGCTGCGTCACCAGCTCGGTCGCGAGGGACAGCTCTACAGGCGACTGGCGCAGGCATCGCGCACACGCCCTTGGCGGCGGCGCGTCTGGCTCACGTTGAGCGCCGCCCATCCGCGCAACGAAATTCCCCTGGCCTCCCTGGCGCTGTTGATCGGCAGCCTGATCGCCCTGTGTGGCTGGACGCTCTGGGTACTCGAGCACCCCGACACCTCCCTGCCCATGGACCGACAGCTGCACGCACTGCTGGCCCCGCTGGCCGACGGCTGGCCAGGCGACGTCAGCGCCTTCATGGCGCTCAGCGGCGACGCCCTGGGCGTGACCGCGCTCAGCCTGCCGTGGCTGCTCTGGCTGCTCGTCGCCCGGCGTTTTGCCGCCTTCTTTCACATCACCGCGGCACTGGGCGGCATCGGAGTCGCCAACACGCTGTTCAAGTACCTGGCCGCCCGGCCGCGCCCCGAGACGCCCGACTATCTCGTCGGCTCGTTCTCCTACCCCAGCGCACACACGTCCACTAGTGTGGTACTGCTGGGCCTGACGGCGGCCTTCATCGCCGAGGCACTCCCCGGCAGGCAGCGCCTGTGGGCCTACTGGGGCGCCATCCTGGTCTGTCTGCCCATGGCGCTGTCGCGCCTGATTCTGGGCGTGCACTGGGTCAGCGACCTGATCGGCGGCGCCCTGCTGGGCCTGGTGGTCTGTGCCTTGACGCGATTGAGCTATCAGCGCTTCGTGCGCGCACCGCTCACGTCCTGCCCATGGCCGTGGCTGGCGGGGGCCTCGCTGCTGCTGCTGACGGTACGCGTCATCTGGCTGCCCTATGTGTGATGCCTGATGCCCGCGTGCACCGGAACACTCAGCCCAGCGCCAGCCAGATACCGACCCCGACCATCAAGCTGCCGGCAATGCGGTTCAGCAGCTGGACATTGCCGCTGCGGCGCAGGAAGCGGCTGGCCGTGCGCCCGCCGCCGGCATAGATCAGCAGACAGGTCAGCTCCAGGGTCAGGATCACGCCGACCAGCGCGACCAGCTGGGGCGCCAGCGGACGGCCGGATTCCAGAAAGGGCGGCAGCAAGGCGATGAAGAATGCCCATCCCTTGGGATTGGCGACCGCCGTCACGAACCCCTGAACGATCAACTGGACCCGCGATACATCGGGCACCGCGTCACTCGCCTCGGGGATCGCCAGGCGCCCTTTGGAGCGCCACATCATGACACCGAGATAGATCAGATAGGCGCCGCCGACCCACTTGAACACGGCGAACACTTCCGGGTAGCGCAGCATCAAGGTGGCGACCCCGACCACCGCCGAGACCGCCACCAGGCCAACGCCCACCAGCTCGCCGAGCATCATCCACAAGGCGCGCCGCACCCCGATCGTCATGCCCAGCGTCATGGAAAGCGTCATGCACATGCCCGGGGTCAACGACACCATGAAAAACGTCGGCACGAAGACCGAAAGCAACGACAGGCTGATCATGTGGCTTCTCCCCAGCGCGGCATCAGAGCATGCGCAATGCCCAGTTGATTGAGAATGCGCGCCACGATGAAGTCGATCATGTCGTCGAGCGTCTGTGGGCGGTGGTAGAACCCGGGGGCCGCGGGGAGTATCACCGCGCCCATCCGGGTCAGCGTCAGCATGTGCTCGAGATGAATGGCCGAGAACGGCGTCTCGCGTGGGACGAGGATGAGCTGACGCCGTTCCTTGAGCGCCACGTCCGCGGCGCGCTCGATCAGGTTGTTGCTCGCGCCGGTGGCGACCGCCGAGAGCGTTCCCGTCGAACAGGGGCAGATCACCATGGCACTAGGCGCACCGGACCCCGAGGCCACGGGCGCCATCCAGTCCTCCCGGGCGAAGCAGCGAATCTGGCCCGGCGCGGCACCGCTTCGCTCCCGCAGCGCCTCGCTCAAGCGCTCGGGGTTCGACGGCAAGCTCTCGTCGGTTTCGGTGGCGATGACCATGTGCGCGGCCTTGGAGATCAGCACCAGCACCTGATGCCGCGCCGCCACCAGGCAGTCGATGAGCCGCAGCCCGTACTGCGCCCCGGATGCCCCCGTCAACGCCACGGTGACAGGCGCTTCGAACATTGCTTCATCCGCCATGCCGGGCCTCCAGTGCCGCCAGCAACTTTTCGTGGATACCGCCGAACGCCCCGTTCGACATCACCACGATCCGGTCTCCCGGACGCGCCTCGGCCACGATGGCCGCGACCAGGGCCGGCATCTCGTCGCTCACCGTCGCCGGCACCGGACAGGCCGCCGCAAGCGCCTCCAGCGACCATTCGACCTCCGGTGGCCGATACCACCAGACGCGGTCCGCCGCCGCCACGCTGTCCGGCAAGCGCTCGCGCATGCTGCCCAGACGCATCGTATTGGAACGCGGTTCGATCACCGCCAGCAGCCGCCCCGCGTCGGTCGCCGCTGCCAGCCCCTCGAGCGTGGCGGCGATGGCCGTGGGATGATGGGCGAAGTCGTCGATGACCTGAATGCCGCCGACCTCGCCTCGCACCTCCTGGCGTCGGCGCGGCGATTCGAAGCGTGCCAGCGCCGCCGCCCCTGCCTCGAGGGCGACACCGCAGGCCGACGCCGCAGCCAGGGCCGCCACCGCGTTGGCGACGTTGTGACGCCCGCTCAGCGCCCAGTCGACGTGCGCGACGCGCTCGCCATGACGCACCGCGAAGCGACGGCCATCGGCGCTTTCCAGCCGCCACTGCCATGAGGCGTCGTCGCTGGCACCGAAACGCACGACGGGGCTCCAGCAGCCTTGCGCCAGCACGCGCTCGAGGGCGGGCTCGCCCGCCGCCACCACCAGTTGCCCTTGCCCGGGGACGGTACGTACCAGATGGTGGAACTGACGCTCGATGGCGGCCAGGTCGGGAAAGATGTCCGCGTGATCGAACTCGAGGTTGCCCAGCACCGCGATATCCGGGCGGTAGTGGACGAACTTGGAACGCTTGTCGAAGAAGGCCGTGTCGTACTCATCGGCCTCGACCACGAACGGCGCCCCGGGCTCTCCCAGTCGCGAGGACACGCCCAGATTGCGCGGCACCCCGCCGATCAAGAACCCCGGCGCCTGGCCGGCCGCCTCCAGAATCCACGTCAGCAGACTGGCGGTCGTGGTCTTGCCGTGAGTGCCGGCCACCGCCACCACGCGCCGGCCCGGCAGCACCTGCTCGGCCAGCCACTGCGGGCCCGAGACGTAGGGCAATTTGGCATTGAGCACGGCCTCCACCTCGGGGTTGCCGCGCGACAATGCATTGCCGATGATCACGAGATCGGGACGCGGCATCAGGTTGTCGGCGGCATAGCCCTCGCAAAGGGCGATGCCCGCCTCTTCGAGCTGAGTGCTCATCGGCGGATAGACGTTGGCATCCGAACCGCTGACCTGATGTCCGAGCGCCTTGGCCAACCGCGCCAGACTCCCCATGAACGTACCGCAAACCCCTAGAATATGGACGTGCATCTGAGCCTCCTGCCATGATGCGGCGAGCCTAGCATGGCGCCGCGCGACCCACCAGCCGAGCGCCCTGGCATAGGCATCGACCGTCGATGTCGGCTATCATTCGCTCATTCATGCGCCCAGACCCAGGAGCACCACAAGTCCCATGGCCCAGCACAATGCCTTTTACGCCCAGTCCGGTGGCGTCACCGCCGTCATCAACGCCAGCGCCTGCGGCGTCATCGAGACCTGTCGTCGCCATTCGGACAAGATCGGCAAGGTCTACGCCGGCCACAACGGCATCATCGGCGCCCTGACCGAGGATCTCATCGACGTTTCCCAGGAAAGCGACGAGGCGATTGCCGCACTGCGCCATACGCCGGGCGGCGCGTTCGGTTCCTGCCGCTACAAGCTCAAGGACATCGAGACGCATCGCGCGCAATACGAGCGCCTCATCGAGGTATTCAAGGCGCATGACATCCGCTACTTCTTCTACAACGGCGGCGGCGACAGCGCCGATACCTGCCTCAAGGTGTCGCAGCTCTCGGAAAAGATGGGCTACCCGCTGACTGCGATTCACGTTCCCAAGACCGTCGACAACGACCTGCCGATCACCGACAACTCTCCCGGCTTCGGCAGCGTGGCCAAGTACATCGCCACCTCGACCCGCGAAGCGGCGCTGGATATCGCTTCCATGTGCGCCACTTCCACCAAGGTGTTCGTGCTCGAAGTGATGGGCCGTCATGCGGGCTGGATCGCCGCGGCCGGCGCCCTGGCGGGCAACGGCGAAGGCGAGCCCCCTCACCTGGTCATCTTCCCCGAGCTCCCCTTCCAGCGCGCCCGGGTCATGCAGCGCGTCGACGAGGCCGTCAAGAAGTACGGCTATTGCGTCATCGTGGTCTCCGAGGGCGCCCGTTACGAAGACGGCACCTTCCTCGCCGACGCCGGCAATACCGACGCCTTCGGCCACCGTCAGCTGGGCGGCGTGGCGCCGACGCTCGCCGGCATGATCAAGCAGGACCTGGGCTACAAGTACCACTGGGCGGTGGCCGACTACCTGCAGCGTGCCGCACGCCATCTGGCCTCCAGAACCGACGTCGAGCAGGCCTATGCGGTGGGGCAGAAGGCCGTCGAGCTGGCCCTGGAAGGCAGGAATGCCATGATGCCGACCATCAAGCGCGTCAGCGAGACGCCCTACGAATGGCGCATCGATGCGGCGCCGCTGGCCGAAGTGGCCAACAAGGAGAAGTTCATGCCCCGCGACTACATCCGCGAGGACGGCTTCGGTATCACGGAGGCGGGTCGCCGCTATCTGTCACCGCTGATCCAGGGCGAGGATTTCCCGCCGTTCGAAAACGGCCTGCCCAAGGTGGCCAAGCTCGACAAGGTCAAGGTGCCGCGCAAGCTGCCCGCCTTCGAGCTCTGAAGACAGACACGCCCCTCCCGAACGACGCCCCGGCATGGATCATGCCGGGGCGTCGTCGTCTTGCCTGGCGAGGCATGTCTAGTGGTGGGCTCGATGGGCAAGCCGGCAATGCCTCACGATGAGGTCACCTCATCCCAGCGCGGCTTGCCATCACGCAGCGGCACACGCTCGCCATCGGGCTTTTCGTCGAGCCTGACCTCGTGCGACTGGCCGTCCACCCGATACCGAACCTTGAAGCCCACCGTTTCGCTCTGCGCGTCGTTGACGGTTTCGCACCGCCGCTGCGTGGTCGTGTAGGTATCGCCGTCCTGCAGGCGCTCCTGCACTTTGTTGCCGGCATAGCCGCCGCCGAGTGCACCGGCCACGGTTGCCAGCGTCTTGCCGCTTCCCCCGCCGAACTGATTGCCGACCACGCCACCCACCAGGCCGCCAATGGCCGACCCGGCCAGCTGATGCTCGTCCTGCACGGGGCGCCGCTTGGTGACGGTCACGTCGCGGCAGACCTCACGGGGCACCTGCTGCGTTTCGACGATGGGCGCGACATCGACGATGTCGGCATACTCGGGGCCGGCATTTCCCTGCTGGTAGGCGCCGATCGCGACGCCGCCGGCGATCCCCAGTGCGGCAATGGCACTGCCAATGATGATGGGCTTGTTCATCTCTTGCCTCCTTGTATTCACGCGAGCCACGGGCACCCCGCCGACCTCCTGTCGGTGGCCTGGTGCCCGGGCGCCTGACTGTCGCGTCCACTCGGCAAGCGATGCATGACTGAGACGAAAGGAATGTTACCCGAAGTTAAAGTCCAGCGGGAGCCCGAAAGGGTTATAGAACAGCGTTTTCACATTGTCTGCGAAATTGGCGTCATGCCGTTGCCATCCGGCGACGGCACCTTCCTTTTCAGGGATCAGGACGTGGCAGACGCGCCGTGCGGGCCAGGGCCGCAAACGGGACACGCCGGGTCGCGACCGACATTGAAGCGTCGCCACTCTCCGCTCAGGCCATCGAACGTGGCCAGGCCGCGATGTGACTCACCGACGCCGGCGAGAAGCTTGATCGCCTCGAGCGCCTGAAAGGTGCCGATGATGCCCACCAGAGGGGCGATCACGCCGTTTTCGGCGCAGCGCAGCGCTTCGTCGTCACCGTCCTCGCCGTAAAGGCAGGCATAACAGGGCGAGGCCGCATCACGCGCATCGAAGACCGCCAGCTGACCCGAGAAGCGAATCGCCGCGCCGGATACCAGCGGCGTTCGCGTGGCGACACAGGCACGGTTGATGGCATGGCGGCTGGCGAAGCCGTCGGTGCAGTCGAGCACGACGTCCGCCTCCGTCACCGCACGCTGCAGCGCCTCCCCCGCAAGCCGCGAGGCAATGACGTCCACCTGGCAGGCCGCATTGAGCCGCCGCGCCGAGACCGCCGCCGACTCGGCCTTGCCACGGCCCAGATCACGCTCGTCGTGGGCGATTTGACGCTGCAGATTGGACAATTCCACCACATCGTCGTCGGCGATGGACAGGCGCCCCACCCCGGCGGCGGCGAGATACAGCGCCACGGGCGAGCCCAGCCCTCCCGCGCCGACGATCAAGGCATGCCCCGCCAGCAGGCGCTGCTGCCCCGCCACATCGAACTGCTCGAGCATGATCTGGCGGCTATAGCGCAGCAGCGCGGTATCGTCCATTTCCGTCATGACATTCATCACCTTAGTCGCGCGCAGCGCCCGGGGGCGCCGTCATGTATCGAGCCGCTCGATATCGGGCACATGCAGCGAGACCTCTTCCTTGACTTCTTCCATCACCACGTAGCTCTTGGACTCCTTGACACCGGGCAGCGTCAGCACCACGTCGCCCAGCAACTGGCGATAGGCCGACATCTCGGGAATGCGGCACTTGAGGATGTAATCGAACTGGCCGGAGACCAGGTGGCATTCTTGAATCTGCGGCAGCTTGGCCACGGCCCGGCGGAACTCGTCGAATACCGCCGGCGACTGCGTTTCCAGGCTGATCTCGACGAACACGAGCAGGTTGGCCTTGAGGGCCTTGGGATCCAGCAGTGCCTTGTAGCCACGGATGATGCCGGCCTTTTCCAGACGCTTGACACGCTCCAGGCAGGGCGTGGTCGACAGCCCCACCCGGGAGGCCAGATCGACGTAGGAAATGCGGGCGTTGTCCTGCAGGCAGCGCAAAATGTTGAGATCGATGCGATCGAGCGATCGGGTCTTGGCTTTCATTATATTATTGTTCCGAGACGTTGAATGGCAAAGGAAATACCCGCGACGGCACCGGCGGCATCAAGCGGCCGCCAGGCGTCGGCACCGTCGAGTGCGAGGCGTATTACTACCACATTCGCCGCCCGCGCCTCCAGACGCGCCGCGCCTTCCTCCACGCGCATCGAGTCTGTCCCCACGTGCGTCGAATCAACGAGCGCCGTGCCCCGCCGCATCGGGCGCACGCCCCAGAGTGACGCGCTCGCGGGCCCCGAGGTCCGCGACACTGGCGACATCGCGATAACCGGCACTCGTCAGGATCTCGCGCACCCGCGCCGCCTGCGTCATGCCGTGCTCCATGGCCAGCCAGCCGCCCCCAGCGAGATGGGCCCGCGCGGTCAGCGCGAGGTGACACAGGTCGGCAAGCCCGGCGTCTTCCGCCACCAGGGCCGAGCGGGGCTCGAAACGCACGTCGCCCTGGGCGAGATGCGGGTCGTCCTCGGCGATATAGGGCGGGTTGGCCGCGATCACGTCGAACGTCTCGTTGCCGAGGGCAGAGAACCAGTCGCTGACCAGGAAGGTGGCGTTGCTCAGTGCCAGGCGCTCCGCATTGGCCGTCGCCAGGCGTACGGCGCCGGGTACCTTGTCGACCCCGACGACATGCCACGCCGGTCGCTCCGAGGCGAGCGCCAGCGCGATGGCACCCGATCCCGTGCCCAGATCGAGCGCGCGCCCGGTGGCATGCGGCATGCGAGCCAGCAGCGCTTCGACCAGGCATTCGGTGTCGGGGCGCGGAATGAGCGTCGTGTCGTCGACACGCAGCACGAGCCCCCAGAATTCACGCTCCCCGGTCAGGTGCGCCACGGGATGCCCCAGCGACCGCGCCGCGATCAGGGCGTCGAACCGGGCCCATGCCGGAGGCACAATCTCGCGGTCGCCCCAGGTATACAGCCAGGCTCGCGTGACGTCCGCGGCATGCATCATCAGCACCTCAGCGTCCAGACGCGGCGAGGGGCTCCCCGAGGCCTGCAGCCGCATCGTCGCGCGTGCCAGCAAGGCATCGAAGGTCATCACGAGGCCTGCAGGGCCGACAGTTGCTCGGCCTGGTACTCGTGGATCAAGGGATCGATCACCTCGCCGAGCTCACCCGCCATCACGTCGCCGAGCTTGTAGAGCGTCAGATTGATGCGATGGTCGGTAATGCGCCCCTGGGGGAAGTTGTAGGTACGGATGCGCTCGCTGCGGTCCCCCGAGCCCACCAGCGAGCGCCGCGTATCGGCCTGCTGCTGGCGCTGTGCGTCCACCGCGGACTGCTTGAGGCGAGCCGCCAGCAGCGCCATCGCCTTGGCCCGGTTCTTGTGCTGGCTGCGTTCTTCCTGGCACTCCACCACCAGTCCGCTCGGCAGGTGCGTGATGCGAATCGCCGAATCGGTGGTATTGACGTGCTGACCGCCGGCCCCGCTGGAGCGAAAGGTATCCACGCGCAGATCGTTGCTGTTGAGTTCCACCTCACCGACGGCGGAGGCCTCGGCCATCACCGCCACGGTGCACGCCGAGGTATGAATGCGCCCCTGGGACTCGGTGGCCGGCACCCGCTGCACGCGGTGCGCGCCCGACTCGAACTTGAGACGCGCATAGACATTGTCACCGCGTACGCGCGCGATCAGTTCCTTGTAGCCGCCCTGCTCGCCATGACTGGCATTGATCACCTCGATGCGCCAGCCGACCTTTTCGGCATATCGCGAATACATGCGAAACAGGTCCCCGGCGAACAGGGCCGCCTCGTCACCGCCGGTGCCGGCGCGAATCTCGAGGAAGACGTTGCTGGCATCGTCGGGGTCCCTGGGCACCAGCAGGCGCTTGACGTCCGCATCCAGCGCCTCGAGACGCGCCTGCGCCTCCCGCCATTCTTCCTCCGCCAGCTCGCGCATCTCGGGATCACTGTCCTCGCGCATCTGCTCGGCGGCCTCGAGGTCGTCCTCGGTGCGCCGATAGCTGCGCCACGCCTCGATCAGCGGCTCGAGTTCGGCGTACTCGCGTGAATAATCGCGAAAGCGCGCCTGATCAGCGATCACGTCGGGCTCGGCCAGCAAGGCGGCGAGTTCTTCGAAGCGTTCCTGGAAGCCATCGAGACGTGTGCGCAGAGTCGCTTTCATGCAGAGTCCTGTGTCGATGCGGCCGGGTCGATCAACAGGGTATCGGCCGCCTTGAGAATATCGTGTCGTGCCTCGCCCGACGCTTCACGCAAGCGCAGGGTGGGACCATGCAGCAACTTGTTGGTCAATTGACGTGACAGACGCTGCAAGACCTTTTCGGGATCCTCGCCGCGCGCGAGCTGCGCCAGCGCCTGACGCTCGGCCTCCTCGCGCAGCGCCTCGCCCTGCTCGCGGTAGCGCCGGATCAGATCCCCGGCACCCCGCACGCGGCGCTCGTGCTGCCAGTGCTGAATGCCATGCTCGATCAGAGACTCGGCCTGGGCGGCGGCCACGGCGCGTTGCTTGCGGTTTTCCTCGATCACTTCCTGCAAGTCGTCGACGCTGTACAGGAAGACATCGTCCAGCTCGCCCACCTGGGATTCGATATCGCGAGGGACGGCGATGTCGACCATGAACATGGGGCGATGACGACGCTTCTTCAGGGCACTTTCGACCATGCCCTTGCCCAGGATCGGCAGCGGGCTCGCCGTTGAGGAGATGATGATGTCGGCATGCGCCAGGGCCTGGGGAATCTCGCCCAGGGAAATCGCCTCGGCATCGACTTCGTGGGCCAGGAGCTCGGCACGCTCGCGGGTACGATTGGCCACGGTCAGCCCCCGGATACCCGCTTCGCGCAGGTGCCGGGCCACCAGCTCGATGGTCTCGCCGGCGCCGATCAACAGCGCACGGGCACGGCCGAAGTCATCGAAGATGTGGCTGGCCAGGCTGACGGCGGCATAGGCCACCGACACCGGGTTTTCGCCGATGCCGGTCTCGCTGCGTACCTGCTTGGCGACGGAAAAGGTGTGCTGGAACAGGCGCTCCAGCTCGCCCCCCAGCCCCGCGTTGTCACGCGCGAGCTGATAGGCTTCCTTGAGCTGCCCCAGGATCTGCGGCTCGCCCAGCACCATGGAGTCGAGGCCCGCCGCGACACGCATCAGGTGCCGCGCCGCCTCGCCATCGAGGTAGTGGTAGGCGCTTTGCATCAAGGTTTCCGGCGGCAGCGCGTGGAAGCGCCCCAGCCAATCGAGCACCTCGCGCTCACCTTGCGAGTCGGTCACGCAATAAAGCTCGGTGCGGTTGCACGTCGACAGTACTGCCGCTTCGTTGACGCCGGGCAGCGACTTGAGTTCGGCCAACGCGCCCGCCAGCTCGGCCGGCGTAAAGGCGACCTGCTCGCGAACCTCGATGGTCGCGGTCTTGTGGTTGATCCCCAGGGCGAGAAGCGTCATGAAATCACGGTCATCACATCGGTCTATCGGCAGCGTCCGGCCTTTGCGTTCGGGCGCGGCGGACAATGTGGGGGCGACGAAGCCGGAATACCAGCCCCGCCCAATGCGCTGCAGGATCGATATCCTAGCATAGGCGTAAGACATTTGGGCATGCCGGGACAAGATGTCGCGAGCGGCCGGGTTCCCGGCCGAAGCGCTTTGCCCCGCCTGGCCGAGCCGGTATGCTGATGCTTTCCGATGCAAACTCGAGGATGGCATGCGCACACGCTTGACTCTGGCCACCACCCTGGCGTTGCTGCTGACGGGCTGCCAGCACGCGGCGACCACGCCCGGCGCCATCCCGCTCGAAGACCCCATGGAAAACGCCCCACCGGTGGCTCGCGGCTTCGACGCCGAAGGGCTCTCGACACTGTTGCTGGCCGAAATAGCCGGCCAGCGTGGCGACTACCGCCGAGCGGCTCGGGGTTACCTGGAGGTCAATGAACGCTACGGCTCCGTCGCCCTGGCCGAACGCGCCACGCTCGCGGCGCGTTATGCCAATGACAGCGCCCTGCTGGAGCAGGCTGCGCTGCGCTGGCAACGGCTCGCCGACGATGCCACCACCCCGCACTACGTGCTGGCCAGCCTGGCGGTGCAACGCGGCGACTGGGAAACCGCTCTGGCGCAACGCCTGCGCATCGCCGCTCGGGAGCCCGACGCCGAACTCGCCGCCCTGGCAGAACTGGCCATCGAGGACGATGCCGATCTGGCACCGCTGATGGCAGACCTGCACGACTTCATCGACGAGCATCCCGACCATCTCGACGCTCAACTGGCCACGGCACAACTCGAGGCGGCGCAGGGCGACATCCAGACAGCCGACGCCCGGCTCGCGCGCCTGTCGGACAACGCCGACGCGCCTGCCGACGTATGGCTGACCCGCAGCACGATTGCCCTGCACCGTGGCGCATTGAGCGACGCACGTCGTTATGCCAGCCAGGGGCTGCGCCAGTTTCCCGACGACAGCCGCTTGCGCCTGACGCTGGTTCAGGCACGCCTGGCCGACGGCGAGATCGCCGCCGCCCACGACGATGTCGAACGCCTGCTGGCACGTCACGACGATACCGCCTCCTTGCGCCTGGCTCTCGCCCAGATGTATCTCGACGCCGCGCAACCCGATGGCGCACGGCGCCTTCTGCTGCCACTGCTCGACCGCGACGACACCCCGCCCGCCGCTTACCTGATGCTGGGCAGCATCGCCGAGCGCGCCGGCGAGACCGACAACGCGCTTCTTTATTACCGCCAGGTACCCAGCGGCGATGGCTTCATCGAAGCGCGCGCTCAGGCCGCCAGGATGCTGGTCGCCGACGACCGCCCCCAGGACGCCAGCGCCTTCCTGCGCATCGAGCGCCTCCGTCACCCCGATCAGCGCGTTCCCTTGTTGCGCCTCGAGCTGGACGTGCTCGATGCCCAGGGTCAGCAGGAACGCGCCGACCGTCTTCTCGACGAGGCCATCGCCAAGACGCCCGACGCCACCGAGCTTCGCTTTCAGCGCGCCATGCGCGCCTATCGCCAGGGCGACCTGCAGGCCATGGAGGCCGATCTGCGGGCAATCATCGAGCGTGAACCGGACAATGCCGAGGCACTCAATGCGCTCGGCTATACCCTGAGCAACGACATGGGGCGCCACCGCGACGCCCTGCCGCTCATCGAAAAGGCGCATCGCCTCGAGCCCGACAGCCCCGCGATCCTCGACAGCCTCGGCTGGGTCTACTTTCATCTCGGTCGTGCCGCCGACGCCCTGCCCTATCTGCGCGAGGCCTATCGCGGCCAGCCCGATCAGGAAATCGCCGCGCATCTCGCCGAGGTGCTCGCTGCTACCGGGCAACGCGATGACGCGCGCGACCTGATAGAGGAAGCACAGCGCCGTTTTTCTCCGCATCCGCTCATCGACGAGCTGTTGCGTCGCCAGCCTGAACTCGCGCCGGACGACACGGCACCGGATGCCGCCGATTCGCCTCACGACAAGGAAGCCGACTCATGAAGCACGTCTCGTCACCGCACCCTTGCGCCGCCATTGCCTCCGCCCGTGTCTGGCTGGGCCTCGTGCTCGTCGCCTTGCTGGCGGGCTGTGCCAGCCAGGCGCCCAGTCCCGATCAGTCGCGTGACCGCGGCGACTGGGAGGCGCAGATCGAGCGCCTGCAGACACTCGACGCCTGGAGTCTCGCGGGCAAGGTCGGGCTTCGTACCAATGAAGGTTCCGAAAGCGCCAATATCGACTGGCAACAGCGCCCGGACACGTACCGCATCCTGATCAGCGGCCCCTTCGGCGCCGGCCGCACCCTGCTCACGGGGCGCCCCGGCGCGGTGACGCTGACCAATGGTGAAGGACGTTTCGAGGCCGAGACACCGGAAGCCCTCATGGAGCAGCAACTGGGCTGGTCGCTGCCCATCTCGGCGCTCGACTACTGGGTACGCGGCCTTCCCGCCCCCGAGGGCGGCGAGCGCATCGAGCACGATGAACAAGGCTTCCCGCAGCAGTTGCGTCAGTTCGGATGGACGATCGAATATCGAGACTGGACACGCGCCGACACGCTGTGGATGCCGCGCCGGCTGGTCATGACCTACGGCGAGCTGCGCGCCACTCTGGTCGCCAACCAGTGGCAGCTGCTGAGCGATACATGATGCAACGCCTCAGCCTGCCGGCGCCCGCCAAGCTCAATCGCATGCTGCATATCGTGGGCCGCCGTGCCGACGGCTACCACGAGCTGCAGACACTGTTCCAGTTTCTCGACCGGAGCGACACGCTGCACTTCAGCCCCCGCGCTGACGGCGCCATTCACCTGGCCCCGGCCATCGCGGACGTCGATCACGACGCCAACCTCATCGTGCGCGCCGCCCGTCTGCTGCAGCACGCAAGCGGCACGCATCAGGGCGTGGACATTCACCTCGACAAACGGCTCCCCATGGGAGGCGGCCTGGGCGGCGGCAGCTCCGACGCGGCCACCACCCTGCTCGCGCTCGACCGCTTGTGGTCGCTCGACCTGGGGCTGCCCCGTCTCGCCGAGCTGGGTCTCACGCTCGGCGCCGACGTGCCGGTCTTCGTGCGCGGGCACAGCGCCTGGGCCGAAGGTATCGGCGAACGCCTTACGCCAGTGACGCTCGACACCCCCTGGTTCGTGGTCATACACCCGGGCGAGGAAATCGCCACGCCCGCCGTGTTCGGGCACCCCGAATTGACACGCGACACCCCGCCGATTAGTATGGCGCGCGCACTGCGAGGGGGAGCCGAACAGGGGCGCGCCTGGCGCAATGACTGCGAAGCCGTGGTGCGACGCCTCTCGCCGGACGTCGCACATGCGCTCGACTGGTTATCGGCCTTCGGTCCGGCCATGCTCACGGGAACGGGCAGTTGCCTTTTCTGTCCCTTGACGAGCGAACGGCAAGCCGATAGGATTTTGCGCCGTGTTGGCAGCCACTGGCATGCGTTCAAGGCACGCGGCTGCAACACTTCTCCCCTCCATGACGCTCTGGGCATTCACGACGAATGGTCACCCATGAGCCAATACGGGGACGCCTGAAATCGGCATCGTGTTCTATGTGGATAACGAAACGAGTCGATGGTTGCTGGGGTATAGCCAAGTGGTTAAGGCACCGGTTTCTGGTACCGGCATTCCCAGGTTCAAATCCTGGTACCCCAGCCAATTCTTCAGGGCGCCCGACGAATTCCACTCCGAGATCCTCCAAGACTCCAAAGGTGGCTGCGCGTGTCTAAATTGATGGTGTTCGCGGGAAATGCCAATCCCGAACTCGCCCGCAAGGTGGCCGAAAGCCTCGACAACCGGCTGGGCCATGCAACCGTCGGTCAATTCAGCGATGGTGAAATCGCGGTCGAGATCAACGAAAACGTTCGCGGCAAGGACGTCTTCGTACTGCAGTCCACCTGCGCACCGACCAACGACAACTTGATGGAACTGATTCTCATGGTGGATGCACTGCGTCGTGCCTCCGCCACGCGAATCACCGCCGTCGTGCCGTATTTCGGCTATGCTCGCCAGGACCGCCGCGTGCGCTCCGCGCGCGTCCCGATCTCGGCCAAGCTGGTCGCCGACATGATGGTCAAGGCCGGCGTCGACCGCGTCATGACCATGGACCTCCACGCCGATCAGATTCAGGGCTTTTTCGACGTGCCCGTCGACAACGTCTATGGATCGCCGATCCTGCTCGACGACATCGAGCGCCAGAATTACGACGATCTGGTGGTGGTCTCCCCCGACGTCGGCGGCGTGGTGCGTGCCCGCGCCATTGCCAAGCAGCTCAACGCCGACCTGGCGATCATCGACAAGCGTCGCCCGCAGGCCAACCAGGCCCAGGTCATGCACATCATCGGCGACATCCAGGACCGCACCTGCGTGGTGGTCGACGACATGGTCGATACCGCCGGCACGCTGTGCAAGGCCGCCGAAGCGCTCAAGGGTCATGGTGCGCGGCGTGTCGTGGCCTACGCCACGCACCCCATTCTCTCGGGCCCCGCCGTCGACAATATCGTCGGTTCGGTACTTGACGAACTCGTCGTGGCCGATACCATTCCGCTTTCCGAGACGGCGTCCCGCAGCGGTCGCATTCGCCAGCTCTCGGTCGCCGGTCTGATCGCGGAGGCCATCCGCCGCGTCAGCAACGAAGAATCCGTCAGTGCCATGTTCCACTGAGGCGATGCATCACTGAAAAGAGTGATGCGTCACCGGGAACATGCACGGATACGCGGGCCGCGAGGCCCTCACGGAAACGGCATCGCCTGGTCGCGGGCGGTGCCGATTTCCTTACATAACCTATGAGGTGACAATCAATGTCCCAATTCACTCTATCCGCCGAGGTTCGTCACGACCTGGGGAAAGGTGCGAGCCGCCGCCTGCGTCGTGAGAACAAGAAAGTCGCCGCCATCATCTACGGTGGCAGCAAGACGCCGCAACCGATCACCCTCGAAAAGTCCGCCTTCTACAAGGCCATCGAGGATGAAGCCTTCTTCTCGTCGGTGATCAACATCGACCTCGAAGGCCAGTCGGAACAGGTCATCATTCGCGACATCCAGCGCCACCCGTACAAGGCGCTGGTGACGCATGCCGACTTCATGCGAGTCGATGCCACGCACGAAATCACCATGAACGTCCCGCTTCACATCAACGGTGAAGAAGCCTGCAAGGGCGTCAAGGATGAAGACGGCGTGCTGCACGTGCTGGCCAACGACGTCGAGATCAGCTGCCTGCCCGGCAAGCTGCCCGAATACCTCGAAGTCGACGTCACCAACCTGGGTCTAGGCGAGACGCTGCACCTGTCCGACCTGCCGCTGCCGGAAGGCGTTTCCCTCGTGGCCTTGAGCCATGGCGAGGAACACGACTTCGGCGTGGTCAGCGTGACCCGTGCCGACACCGGCACCGAGGGTGACGAGGAAGGCGGCGAAGAAGCCACCGACGAAGACGGCGAGAAGTCCGAGTAATCGGTCTTCCCAGGTGCCCGCATGAGTGACGTCAAAGCGATTATCGGCCTGGGCAATCCAGGCACCGAATATGATGCCACGCGACACAATGCGGGCGCCTGGGTCGTCGAGGCCCTGGCGCGGGACAGCCTGACGCCGCTGCGTGCCGAGCGCAAGTTCCTTGGTCAGTACGCCAAGGTTCGCTACGCCGGTCACGACGTTCACTTGCTGGTGCCCAGCACCTACATGAACCGCAGCGGCAAGGCTGTCGCCGCGCTTTGTCAGTTCTTCAAGCTCACGCCCGACGAACTGCTCATCGCCCACGACGAGCTGGATATCGCTCCCGGCACGGCACGCTACAAGCACGGCGGTGGCCACGGCGGTCACAACGGCCTGCGCGATACCGTCAGCGCGCTGGGCAACGACAAGTCCTTCCATCGCTTGCGCATCGGCATCGGCCATCCCGGCTCGGCCAAGCAAGTGGTCAATTACGTTCTGGGACGCCCCGGCAAGGCGGAACGCGCCGCCATCGATGCCGCCATCGACGAATGCCTGCGGACCCTCCCCGACGTTCTCGACGGTAACTGGGCAGGCGCCATGAACCGCTTGCACAGCTTCAACGCCTGATCGCACCCGCCTTTCGCGGCGACCTCGTCTCGCCCATGGCCCAACGCCCGTCTGCCGGGTAGAATGCAGGCCACGTTCATCACGCCTTCTCGCATACGATTCAGGAAGATCCCATGGGTTTCAATTGCGGTATCGTCGGCCTTCCCAATGTCGGCAAATCCACGCTGTTCAATGCCTTGACCAAATCGGGAATCGACGCCGAAAACTTTCCTTTCTGCACCATCGAACCCAACGTGGGCATCGTGCCCATGCCGGACCCGCGTCTGGACAAGCTCGCGGCGATCGTCAAGCCGGAAAAGGTGATCCCGACGACCATGGAGTTCGTGGATATCGCCGGCCTGGTCGCCGGGGCATCCAAGGGGGAAGGCCTGGGCAACCAGTTCCTGGCCAATATCCGCGAAACCCAGGCGATCGCGCATGTCGTGCGCTGCTTCGACAATGACAACGTCATCCACGTCGCCAATCAGGTCGATCCGCGCGCCGATATCGAGACCATCAATCTGGAGCTTGCCCTGGCCGACCTGGATACCGTGGAACGCGCCATCCAGCGTCTGGCGCGCGTGGTCAAGGGCGGCGACAAGGACGCCATGGCCACCAAGGCCATTCTCGACCGCATCCAGCCGCACCTCGCCGAGGGCCAGCCGCTGCGCAGCTTCGGCCTCGACGCGGACGAGACGCGCCAGCTCAAGAGCTTCGGCTTCTTGACCCTGAAGCCCACCATGTACATCGCCAACGTCAACGAAGACGGGTTCGACAACAACCCCTACCTCGACGTGGTCAATGACATCGCGCGCGAGGAAGGCGCCGTGGTGGTCCCGGTGTGCAACCAGATCGAGGCCGAAATCGCCGAGCTCGACGAAGAAGAACGCAGCGTCTTCCTCGAGGAGATGGGCATGGAAGAGCCCGGCCTGGACCGCGTCATCCGCGCCGGCTATGACCTGCTCGGCCTGCAGACCTACTTCACCGCCGGCGTGAAGGAAGTCCGCGCCTGGACCGTCAAGCAAGGTGCCACCGCCCCGGAAGCCGCCGGCGCGATCCACACCGACTTCCAGAAGGGCTTCATTCGTGCCGAGGTGGTCGGCTACGAAGACTTCGTGGCCCTGGGGGGCGAGCAAGGCGCCAAGGACGCGGGCAAATGGCGTCTGGAAGGCAAGGATTACGTGGTCGCCGACGGCGATGTCGTGCACTTCCGTTTCAACGTCTAGGTGACGCCACGCGGCGGATCATGCGTTCGTGTCGACGATACAGTTGACACATCAGGGAGTTATGCGTAGTATACGCCCGCATTGAACGGCTACGTAGCTCAGTTGGTTAGAGCACATCACTCATAATGATGGGGTCCCCTGTTCGAGTCAGGGCGTAGCCACCAAGATACGAAAAAGCCCGTCGACACCTGTGTCGACGGGCTTTTTTCATCTGGAATGCCCGGCAAGACTGCCCCGGGCGCCCGTCCTCGGCCGGGCGCCGCTCTCTTCGGCTAGTCCAGCTCGGTGCGATTGACGAAGGCCGTCAGCGCGCGGATCAAGTAATCGGCATCGCGGCTGCCGGCGGTTTCGCGAATCGAGTGCATGCCCCACTGCGGGATACCCACATCCAGCGTCGGCACCCCGAGTTCGGTGGCGGTGATGGGCCCGATGGTGCTGCCGCAGCCCATGTCGGCACGCGTCACGAAGGTCTGCACGGGCGTTCCTGCCTCGCGACAGATATCCCGGAACATGGCCGCTGTCGCGCTGTTGGTGGCATAGCGCTGGTTGGCGTTCACCTTGATCACGGGCCCGCCATTGATCGCCGGGCCGTGGTGTTCGTCGTGTTTCTCGGGAAAGTTGGGGTGCACGGCATGGGCGTTGTCGCAGGAAATCATGCGCGAGCCCTGGATCAGACGCACCCAGCCGTCTTCGCCGCCCTCACCCAGTTGCGCATGCACGCGACGCAGCACGTCTCCCAGGAAGGGGCCCTGGGCGCCGCACGCACTGGCACTGCCCACTTCTTCGTGATCGTTGGCGACGAAGAGCGCCCCCTGTCGCCCGTCGCCGGCCAGCAAGGCCTCGATACCGGTGAAGCACGACAGCAGATTGTCGAGGCGCGCACTGGCGATCAGTTCCCCCTCGATCCCGACACGCGACGGCCGCTGCATGTCGTAAAGCGAGAGTTCGTAATCCAACAACTGAATGTTCTCCAGCCCATGCTGTTCGTACAGCCAGCGCTTGAGCCAGCGCTCGAGATCGGCTTCGCCACCGCCTTGCAGCACGACCGGCAGCATCTGCGTCTGGGCATTCAGGGCACGCCCGTTGTTGGCCTCGCGATCCAGGTGGATGGCCAGGCTGGGAATGATCGCGACGGGACGATCGACATGCAATAATACGCCCTGCAAGCGTCCATCCTCGCGTCGTACATGGATGCGCCCGGCCAGCCCCAGATCGCGGTCGAACCATGGTGCCAGCAGCGCACCGCCGTAGACCTCGACGCTCAACTGCAGCCAATCCTTCTTGGCCACCACGGGTTGGGGTTTCAACCGCAACCCCGGGCTGTCGGTATGCGCCCCGATCATGCGCAGCCCGCTCAAGGGGTCCGTCGGCACCTGCATGGCAATCAATGACGACGCGTTGCGCGTGACGTAGAAACGATCACCGGGCGCCAATTGCCACGCCTCGGTTTCCTCGAGTCGCCGATACCCTGCCTGTTCGAGCCGCCGAGCCATGTTGTCGACGGCATGCCAGGGTGTGGGCGAGCGCTCGAGAAAATGCAGTAAACGGTCAAGGGTGGGGGCGTGAGCCATGGCGTTCCTCGGAGAAGTGTCTGTGACGGATGATACAGACTGCTACAATGCCAGTCCGGTCTGAGAAAACTCAACTCAAAGAGCCGGCAATCTAGGGCCTGTTGACATTTCATGCACGGCCACGCCGGAGCCATGTTTTGTGCGGGGCAAGGCGTGAGGAGCGTAGTTTGGTCATTCCAAATGAACGACGAATAACGCAGCACCGTGCAAAAACTGGCCCGGCCTTTCGCGCTGAAACGTCAACAGGCCCTAGGAACGAACGAGAGTGTACATGAAACCGGGAGTGCTTGATTGATGAGCCTGTTTGCAGCCGCTCGGCGCGCGGCGATCTTGTCACTGTTGCTGGTGGTGTGTACCCCGGCCTTGGCCGAGGGCCCGACACCTACCGACGAACAGCGGCAAGCAGCGGCGGAAGTCGCTGAATCGCTGCGATATGGACATTACGCCGATATCAACCTGGATGATGAGTGGTCGTCGAGAGCGTTTCAGCGTTATCTCGATGTACTGGACCCACAACGCGCCTATTTGTTGTCGCGGGACGTCGACGACTTTCAGGACCTCGAGACCCGCTTCGACGAAGCGCTCGACAACGGTGAACTGGAGCGCGTCTACGAACTTTACGCCCGTTATCAGGAGCGCCTGGAAGCCCGCCTCGAATGGTTGATCGACCGTCTGGAAGACGGCATCGACTATGACTATCAAGGCAACGAGCGACTGGCGCTGGACCGCGAGAACGAAGCCTGGGCCAAGCACCAGGACGCGCTCGATCGGCTATGGGAAAAGCGCCTGAAGAATGCCGCCCTGACCCAGTCCCTGAGCGCCCCGGACGACGAAGACGATACGGACATCGCCGAGACACTGCGCGAGCGGTATGAAAATCAGTTGTCGCGCGTCGAGCAGACCAATGCCGAAGACGTGCTGGTGCTGTTCCTGAGCGCCGTCACCGGCACCATCGATCCGCACACCGAGTATCTGTCTCCGAGCCAGAGCGAATCGTTCGATATCCAGATGAAGCTCTCGCTGGAGGGCATCGGGGCCCTGCTGCAAAGCGAAGGCGAGTACGTCAAGGTTTCCAGCCTGGTGCCGGGCGGCCCCGCGGACAAGAGCGACGCCCTGCAGCCCGCGGACCGTATCGTCGCGGTCGGTCAAGGCGAGGACGGCGAAATGGTCAATGTCGTGGGCATGCGCCTCGACGAAGTTGTCGACCTGATCCGCGGTCCCAAGGGCTCCACCGTGCGCCTCGACGTCATTCCCGCCAAGGCCGTGGACGTGACGCGTACGCATACCGTGCGTATCACGCGTGACACCGTCAAACTGGAGGACCAGGCCGCCAGCAGCGAGGTCGTGACCGTGACCCGCGACGGCGAGGAGCACAAGATCGGCGTCATCGACGTCCCCACCTTCTACGTCGACTTCGATGCCTGGCAGGCCGGCGACAGCGACTACCGCAGCAGCACGCGGGACGTCGCCAAGGAAATCGACAAGCTCAAGGCGGAGAACGTCGAAGGCATCGTGCTGGATCTGCGCAACAACGGCGGCGGCGCCTTGCAGGAAGCCAATTCCCTGGTCGGCCTGTTCATCGATCGCGGTCCCACGGTACAGGTTCGCGACGCCCGTGGCCGCATCAACCTGTATGGCGACTCGGACAGCGGCACGCATTACGACGGGCCGCTCAGCGTCCTGGTCAATCGGCTATCGGCTTCCGCTTCGGAAATCTTCGCCGGCGCGATCCAGGATTACGGTCGCGGCCTTGTCGTGGGCAGCCAGACCTTCGGCAAGGGTACCGTGCAGACGCTCAATGACCTCAGCCACGGTCAGATCAAGCTGACCCGCGCCAAGTTCTACCGTATCACCGGCGAAAGCACTCAGCTGCGCGGCGTCGAACCCGACATCGCCTTCCCCAGCCTGATCGGCAAGGACGACATCGGGGAAAGCGCGCTCGACAACGCCCTGCCCTGGGATCAGGTGCGCGCCGTGCAATACCGTCAGTACGGCACGCCCCAGCGCTATCTCGCCACCCTGCGTGACAAGCACGAGGCGCGCGTTCAGCAGAACCCCAACTTCGTCTATCTCGAGCGTGAAGCCAGGCTCGCCAAGCGCCTTCAGGAACAGCAGACCAGCATCAGCCTGAACCGGGAACAGCGCCAACGCGAGATGGAAGCCCAGGAAGCCGAGCAGTTGTCGTTGGAAAATCAGCGCCGGCGGGCGCTGGGCCTCGAACCGCTGGACGAGTGGATCGATGCCCGCGAAAGTGCCGAGGCGTCTTCGTCGGAGGATGCTCCGGAGTCGGATGACGCGTCAGCAGAAGACGACGAACCGGTCGACCGCGCCCAGGTCGTCGAGGCAGCGGAGATCCTGCTGGATTATGCCCACCTGCAGGACGCGGCCTGACCCGCCTGGTTCGGTCCGGCCGCCAGCGCGCGGACGCCCGAACCTGTTTCAGAACCTATTTCAGAACCTATTTCAGAACCTGTCTCATCGTACTCTCCTGCCGCCGGCGCTCGCCGGCGGCATTTTTTTGAACAGGCCCTTCCCGGGCTTGGCCTGGGGCCTCGATTCCAGTTAAATAAGAAAAACCTAATTACTGGATATCTCGACATGTCGCGACGACCTGTGTGGATTGACGGTTCAGACATGCGTCCTGCGCCACTGCGAACCGCAGCCTGGCTGAGAGCGTGCCTGCTGGTCGGCCTGAGCACCCTCGCCATGCCCGGCTGGGCGAGCGCGCCACCCTGCCCCCAGATGACGCCCGAGGCCATGCAGAACGACTACCAGGCCCTCGACGCTCGGATCGCACGCTGGGATCGCGCCTACTACCGACAGGGACAGCGCCTGGTCGACGACGGCACCTACGACAGCGCCAAACGCCGGCTCGCGCACTGGGCGGAGTGCTTCCCCTTGCTCGCGAAGCCATCTGTCAACACGCACGAACCCACGGGGGCGAAGCATCATCCGGTCGCACAGACCGGTATCGCCAAACTGCCCGACCGCGACGCCGTTGCCGGCTGGGTCGCACGTCAGGGCGATCACCCGCTGTGGGTGCAACCCAAGGTCGACGGCGTCGCCGTGACTCTGGTCTATCGGCATGGCCGGCTTGCAGCTGCCATCAGCCGCGGCGATGGCGTCTCTGGCCAGGATTGGTACACCAAGGCGCTGCATATCGCGGCGATTCCCTCGCACCTGCCGGCAGATGCCCCGCCGCTGGTCATACTGCAAGGCGAGCTCTACGCCAGACGCACGGCACACCGACAATCGCGCGACGGCACCGACGGTGCACGCGCGCGAATCGCCGGCCTGATGGCACGCGACACCTTGACGGATCGTGAAGGCAGCACGATCGGCCTGTTCGTCTGGGCGTGGCCCAACGGACCCGACACCATGCCCGAACGCCTGGAGACGCTGGCTGGCTGGGGATTCGGCGACGTCGCCGAGATGACGCATGGGGTCGCCACGGCGGAAGATATCGCCGCCTGGCGCCAACGCTGGTACCGCCATGCCCTGCCCTTCGCGACCGATGGCGTCGTCGTCAAGCGCGGAGACCGGCCGCCGGGAAGCGACTGGCAGGCCTCGCCGCCGGACTGGGCAATGGCTTGGAAGTACCCTGCGCGCGAGGCGCTCGCGCGTGTCGATGCACTCGAATTCTCGGTCGGTCGCACCGGGCGCATCGCGGTCGTCGCCGAGCTGGAACCGGTCCTTCTGGGGGACAAGCGCGTGACCCGCGTCAGCCTCGGGTCCCTGGCGCACTGGCGACGCACGGACGTCCGCCCCGGCGATCAAGTACGCTTGCGCCTGGCCGGGCTCACCATCCCGCAACTGCAGGAGGTCGTGGTCCGTACTCGGCCGCGACCGCAGGTCGACGCTCCCGAGGCAGACCAATACGATCGCCTTTCCTGCCTGCGGTTCACGCCCGCATGTCGCGATCAATTCCTCGCGCGTCTCGAGTGGCTGGGCAGCGACGAGGGGCTGGACTTTCCCGGCATCGGTCCCGCGACATGGAATCAGCTGGTGGATGCCGGCCTGGTCAAGGGGCTTCTGGACTGGCGAACGCTCGATACCGCAGCCCTTGAAGCCTTGCCCGGCGTAGGCAAGAAGACCGCCCGGGCCTGGCAGCGGCATTTCGCCCTCGCCGACACGCGCTCTGCGGTGCGCTGGTTACGTGCCCTGGGCGTTCCCGCCGTGCCTCGACAGGCACTGACCGATGCCCTCGAGCGATACGGCATGGCCGGACTCGGCACTCTCGCGCCACCGGACTGGCGTGACTACTCAGGGATCGGCGAAACACGTGCCATGCAGCTGACGCGTTTTTTTCGAGACACGGACATTCGGCACTGGCTGGCGTCACTGGAAAGCACGAGAGCGCTTCAGAAACAACACGGGACAAACACGAGGAACGAGCAGAAAGGGGACGTACGGAGGGTCGATGTCAAGCAGGACAATGGTACCACTTGGCTCCCCGAGCAGGACTCGAACCTGCGACCCAATGATTAACAGTCATTTGCTCTACCAACTGAGCTATCGGGGAACATTCGTGATGTAACTCGGCGGGAAGTTGGCTCCCCGAGCAGGACTCGAACCTGCGACCCAATGATTAACAGTCATTTGCTCTACCAACTGAGCTATCGGGGATCGCCGAGTGCGCGATCCGGTTTGGCTCCCCGAGCAGGACTCGAACCTGCGACCCAATGATTAACAGTCATTTGCTCTACCAACTGAGCTATCGGGGAACGATGCCGGAGCACGCGGCGTAGTATACGGATTCGATCGCCAGCGTCAAGGCTGAAAGTGAATTCCTTCCCGGAAAAGACGCCGCAAGCCTCGCATAATCCCGTTGCGAAACAATGGTCTGCACATGCGTCATGCACGACGAAGACAGTCGAGGAGTGCCATCCAGGGACGCAATCGAGAGGAATGCGGAACGACGCCTGACGGAAAATGACACCGGGGAGGAAAACCGCGAAAGGAAGGAAGTGGTGGCTACGCCCTGACTCGAACAGGGGACCCCATCATTATGAGTGATGTGCTCTAACCAACTGAGCTACGTAGCCACGTGTCGCTGCGCTAAACGGCTTCGCGACGGGAGCGAATTATGCACATGGGCTTGCCCGTTGGCAAGCCCATGGCAATGGGCGAGACGCCTCGATCAGCTGTCGATGTCCAGCGCTTTCTTCACGGCCGCCAGCCCGGGCTCGCCTTCGACGGTGGTCACGCCCTGGAGCCACTCATCGAGGACGGACGGGTTGTTCTGCAGCCAGGTGCGCGCCGCATCGCGCGGATCCTCGCCGTCGTCCATGATGGCGCCCATGATCTCGTTTTCCATGGACAGCGTGAAGCTCAGGTTGTTGAGCAGCTCGCCCACGTTACCGCAGGCCTCTGCGTACCCGGCACGCGTGTTGGTATACACGGTCGCGCCGCCGAGGTTGGGACCGAAGTAGTCATCGGCGCCTTCCAGATAGGCCATTTCGTAGTTGGTGTTCATCGGGTGCGGCTCCCACCCCAGGAACACCATCCATTCCTCGCTCTGGGTGCGGGAGTTGAGTTCGGCGAGCATGCCCGATTCGGACGAGTCGATCAGGCTCCAGTCGCCCAGCCCGAAGGCATCGTCATCGATCATCTGCTGGATGATCTGATTGCCGTCGTTGCCCGCTTCGATGCCGTACAGGCGGCTATCGAACTTGTCCGCATGCGCGTCCAGGTCTTCGACCGAGGTCACGCCGGCATCGTAGACGTACTGCGGCACCGCCAGGGTGTACTTGGCCCCCTCCAGGTTGGCGCCGAGACGATCCACCTGTCCCTTGTCGATATACTCGTCGCTGATCGAGGCCATCGACGGCATCCAGTTGCCCAGGAACACGTCGAAGTCGCCGTTCTTCATCCCGGCGTAGGCCACCGGCACGGAGACGGTGTTGGACGTCGTCTCGTAACCGAGGCCCTCGAGCACCTCACGGGTCAAGGCGGTGGTGGCGGTGATGTCGGTCCAGCCGACTTCGGCGAAGCGTACCGGCTGGCAGCTTTCCGGCGTATTTGCCATGGCCAGGGGTGAAAGCAATGTAGTGGCGCCCAGCAGCGCGATCAAAGACGTCTTGTTAGACATGCGATTCTCCCTTGCGTTGATGTTGATATAGTCATTGAATGACGATTCAATAACGTATTTTTATGCTAAATGAATTCGGCAATTCTTTTCCACTATGGATTTCATTTACCATAGGAAAAGGTAGCAGATTTTTTATTGATTGAACGTTCAATAAAAACATTCCATAATGAGGTGGACGCCGGGTGGCACATGCACGGCCGCCACACCCGTCAGCAGAGGAGAAAGCCAGGTGCCCAAACTCGGTATGCAGCCAATACGCCGCCGTCAGCTCATCCAGGCGACACTGGAGACCATCGACGACGTCGGCCTGGCGGATGCCACGATCGCTCGTATCGCCAAGCGTGCCGGGGTATCGGCTGGCATCATCAGCCATTATTTCGGCGGCAAGGACGGGCTGCTGGAATCGGCCATGCGCCAGATTCTCTGGGATCTCGGTGACGCCGTCGCCCGACGCCGGGCACAAGGTGTCGAAAGCCCGCGTGAGCACATTCGTGCCATCATCGACGGCAACTTCGACCGCAGCCAGGTCAACAAGACCGTCATGAAAACGTGGCTGGCGTTCTGGTCGGTCAGCATGCACCGCCCCGATCTGCAGCGCCTGCAACGCGTCAACGACCGATGGCTGTATTCAAACCTCTGCCACCATTTTCGACGCTGCCTGCCGCGACCCGAAGCGCAGCAGGCGGCGCGCGGCCTGGCCGCGATGATCGACGGACTTTGGCTGCGCGGTGCCTTGGCGCCGCAAGGCATCGACGTCGACCGCGCCCGGCAACTGGCCTATGACTATGTAGAAGAGCAGCTCGCTCGGTCCACTAGTCATGCGCCGACCGATGCCTGAGCGGCATGCCCATTTTTCACTTTCACGATGCGGGAGGCCCCATGGCCACTTTCGAGACACAGAAGCTCTATATCGGTGGACGACTCGTCGACGCGACGTCGGGCGAGACCTTCGACACGATCAACCCGGTGGATGGCAGCGTGCTGGCCAGCGTCCAGCAGGCCGCACAGGCCGATGTCGACCGCGCCGTCACCTCGGCCCGCGAGGGGCAGCGCGTCTGGGCGGCCATGAGCGGCATGGAGCGTAGCCGTATCCTGCATCGCGCCGTCGCCCTGCTCCGCGAGCGCAACGACGAACTGGCGCGCCTGGAAACGCTGGATACCGGCAAGCCGATCAGCGAAACGCAAGCCGTGGACATCGTCACCGGTACCGACTCGCTGGAATACTATGCCAATCTGGCGCCCTCCATCGAAGGCACCCAGGTCCCGCTGCGCGAAGATTCGTTCTTCTACACGCGCCGCGAACCGCTGGGCGTCATCGGTGCCATCGGGGCCTGGAACTATCCCATCCAGATCGCCTGCTGGAAGTCCGCGCCGGCGCTGGCGGCGGGCAACGCCGTGGTGTTCAAGCCCAGCGAGGTCACCCCGCTGACCACCATGAAGCTGGCAGAGATCCTGACCGAAGCCGGCCTGCCGGATGGCGTGTTCAATGTCGTGCAGGGCGACGGACGCGTCGGTCAGATGCTCACCAACCATGCCGACATCGACAAGATCACCTTCACCGGTGAAGTCGGGACCGGCAAGAAGGTCATGGCCGCCGCCGCGGGATCGACGCTCAAGGAAGTCACCATGGAGCTGGGCGGCAAGTCGCCGTTGATCGTCTTCGAGGATGCCGACCTGGAACGTGCCGCCGACGCCGCGATGATGGCCAACTTCTACTCCAGCGGCCAGGTCTGCACCAACGGCACTCGCGTCTTCGTGCAGCGCTCGGTGCAGGCGGACTTCGAGGCCAAGATCAAGGAGCGTGTCGAGCGCATCAAGGCCGGCGATCCGCTGGATCCGGCGGTCAACTTCGGTCCGCTGGTCAGCTTCGAGCATCTCGAGAAGGTCCAGAGCTATATCGACCTGGGCAGCCAGGAAGGCGCTCGACTGCTGGTGGGCGGCGGTCGCTGGAACCAGGGCAATGCCGCGGGCATTGATTGGTCCAAGGGTGCGTGGGCCGCGCCGACGGTCTTTACCGATTGCCGCGACGACATGCGCATCGTGCGCGAGGAAATCTTCGGACCGGTGATGTCGATCCTGACCTTCGACGATGAAGAAGAAGTGATCCGGCGCTCCAACGACACTTCCTACGGCCTTGCCGCCGGCCTGTTCAGCGAAAGCCTGAACCGCGCGCATCGCGTCATTCATCGTCTGCAGGCCGGCATCTGCTGGATCAACACCTGGGGCGACTCGCCGGCGGAAATGCCGGTGGGCGGCTACAAGGAGTCGGGCATCGGCCGTGAAAACGGTCTCTCGTCGCTCGATCAGTACACGCAGATCAAATCGGTACAGATCGAAATGGGGCCCTTCCCCGCCGTGTTCTGATGCAACGTCCGTGGCCGGTGCCAGCCGGCCACGGATGCATTCCTGTCTTTCGTTCGACCACGTGAAGGAGGGCCGCTCATGACACAGGCTCGTGAATACGACTACATCATCATCGGGGCCGGTTCCGCCGGCAACGTACTCGCCACTCGCCTGACCGAGGATCCGGACGTCCAGGTGCTGCTGCTCGAGGCCGGCGGTCCCGACTACCGCTTCGACTTCCGCACGCAGATGCCGGCGGCGCTGGCCTACCCCCTGCAGGGCAAGCGCTACAACTGGGCGTTCGAGACCGACCCCGAACCCTACATGAACAATCGCCGCATGGAGTGCGGACGCGGCAAGGGCCTGGGCGGGTCGTCGTTGATCAACGGCATGTGCTACTTGCGCGGCAACGCGCTGGATTACGACAACTGGGCCAAGATACCGGGCCTGGAGGACTGGAACTACCTGCAGTGCCTGCCCTACTTCAAGCGCGCCGAGACCCGCGACATCGGCCCCAACGATTATCATGGCGGTGACGGCCCGGTGTCGGTGGCCACACCCAAGGAAGGCAACAACGAGCTCTACGGCGCCTTCATCCGCGCAGGCATCGAGGCCGGCTATCCGGCCACCGAGGACGTCAACGGCTATCAGCAGGAAGGCTTCGGCCCCATGGACCGCACGACGACGCCCAACGGACGTCGTGCCTCCACGGCGCGCGGCTACCTGGATATCGCCAAGCAACGCCCCAACCTGACCATCGAGACGCACGCCACGACCGATGTCATCGAATTCGAGGGCAAGCGCGCCGTCGGCGTGAGCTACGAGCGCAAGGGACAGGCCCAGCGTGTTCGCGCACGCCGCGAAGTGCTGCTGTGCGCGGGCGCCATCGCCTCGCCGCAGATCCTGCAGCGTTCCGGCGTGGGCAATCCCGAGCATCTCGAGGAATTCGACATTCCCGTGGTGCACGAGCTGCCGGGCGTCGGCGAAAACCTCCAGGATCACCTGGAAATGTACATTCAGTACGAGTGCAAGAAGCCCATTTCGCTGTACCCGGCGCTCAAGTGGTACAACCAGCCCAAGATCGGTGCCGAGTGGCTGTTTTTCGGCAAGGGCATCGGCGCCAGCAACCAGTTCGAGGCGGCCGGCTTCATTCGTACCAACGACCAGGAAGAGTGGCCCAATCTGCAGTACCACTTCTTGCCGATCGCCATCAGCTACAACGGCAAGAGCGCGGTGCAGGCCCACGGCTTCCAGGCCCACGTCGGCTCCATGCGCTCCATGAGCCGCGGTCGCATTCGCCTGACATCGCGCGACCCCAAGGCCGCGCCGAGCATCCTGTTCAACTACATGTCCCACGACAAGGATTGGCAGGAATTCCGCGACGCCATTCGCATCACGCGCGAGATCATCGAGCAGCCGACGATGGACGAGTACCGCGGCCGCGAAATCTCGCCGGGGCCGAATGTGCAAAGCGACGCCGAGCTCGACGAGTTCGTGCGCCAGCACGCCGAGACCGCCTATCACCCCGCCGGCTCCTGCAAGATGGGCAGTGCCGATGACGCGATGGCGGTGGTCGATGGTGCGGGACGCGTGCATGGCCTCGAAGGGCTGCGTGTCATCGATGCCTCGATCATGCCCGTGATCGCCACCGGCAACCTCAATGCGCCGACGATCATGATCGCCGAAAAGATGGCCGACAAGGTTCGCGGTCGCGATCCGCTGCCGCCGGCCAAGGTCGACTACTACGTGGCCAACGGTGCGCCGGCCCGCCGTCGGGCGTGACGCCTTCCGCGCCGTGAACCGCTGTCCCCACACCCGATGCCTCGGCATCGGGTGTCTTGCACTATCCTTCCTTATTTCTTGCCCATCAGCCGCTTAGGCTCCGTGCATCGTTCGCCCGAACTCGTCGCCCGGGGGAACCTCTCGTTACAATGCGGTCAATAATGCGGTATTCGCCGTTCCTCCGCCTGCGTGCGGACTGCCCCGGACACCGCCACGCCACTGCCAAAGGATCGAACCCTCGCCATGTCACACTCGCCTGCTCGTCACTCCCGCCGTCTCTGGGGCCTTCTGCTGGTCGTCGTGCTGGTCGCGCTCGCCGTGTGGTGGGTGACCGATTGGCGGCGCAGCGACCCCCAGGGCGAGCCACCGGCAGACGCAGCGCGCAACGGCGGCACGGCCGTGGCCGCCGTCGCCGCCCAGCGCGGCGACCTCGCGGTCACGGTCGGGGCGCTGGGCACGGTGCGCTCGCTGGCGAGCGTGGCCATACGCCCGCGCGTGGAAGGCGAACTGCTGGAGGTGGCATTCGAGGAAGGCGAACACGTCGAGCAGGGCCAGCTGCTGGCCACCATCGACCCGCGCGACTACCAGGCACAACTGGCCGCCGCCCAGGGACAGCTGGTTCAGGATCAGGCCCAGCTGGCCTCGGCACGCGACGATCTCGAACGTTATCAGACTCTGGTCGAGCGTCAGGCCGTGGCCCGCCAGGAACTCGAGCAGCAGCGCCAGCTGGTACGCCAGTACGAAGGCGCCGTCGCCAGCGACAAGGCCAATATCGACAGCGCTCAGGTACAGCTGGATTACACCCGCATCACCGCCCCCAGCGACGGTATCATCGGCATTCGCAACGTCGATCCCGGCAACCTGGTCGCCAGCGGCGACGACGACCCCATCGCCACGCTCGTCCAGCTCGATCCCATTTCCGTGGTGTTCTCGCTGCCCAGCCAGTACGTTCCCACCCTGCGCGAGCAGCTCGACGCCGGGGACGCGCCCACGGTCACGGCGACCACGGTGGGTGGCGAACGACTCGAGGGCCGACTGGCCAGTCTCGACAGCCAGGTCGACACCGCCACCGGCACCGTGCGGCTCCGGGCCCGCTTCGACAACGACAGGGGCCGTCTCTATCCCAGTGCATTCGTCGATGTGCGCCTGACGGTTCGCACGCTGCATGACCGTGTCATCGTGCCCGAACCGGCGGTACAGACCGGCCAGGACGGCCTGTTCGTCTACGTCGTCAACGACGACGATACGGTCAGCCGGCGCGATGTCGAGGTGAGCGCCAGCGAGAATCATCGCAGCGCACTGGTCAGTGGCGTGGCGGCGGGCGAGCGCGTGGTGGTGGACGGCATCGACAACCTGAGCGACGGTGCCGCGGTCCGCGTGGTCAGCGATGCCCTGCCCGGTGAATCCCGCGACACGGCGACCGGCGACGCCGACGCGGCGGCTCGGGACGCATCATGAACCCATCGCGTCTGTTCATCCTGCGTCCGGTCGCCACCTCGCTGGTGATGCTGGCCATCCTGATTGCGGGCGCGCTTGCCTATCGCCTGTTGAGCATCTCGTCGCTTCCCGAGGTCGACTTCCCGACCATTCAGGTCACCACGCTCTATCCCGGCGCCGGCCCGGACGTCATGCTGTCCCACGTCACCGCACCGCTGGAAGACGAGCTCGGCGAAATCGCCGGCCTTGATGCCATGAGCTCCACCAGCACCGGCGGCGCGTCGTTGATCACCCTGCGCTTCGGGCTCGACAGCGACCTCGGCGTCGCCGAGCAGGAAGTCCAGGCCGCGCTCAATCAGGCCGACACCCTGCTCCCGGACGACCTTCCCCGGCCACCGAGCTACAGCAAGGTCAACCCCGCCGACACGCCAGTGCTGACACTCGCCGTGACCTCCGACAGTCTGCCGCTGACCGAGGTGCATGATCTGGTCGATACCCGTCTGGCACAGAAACTCGCCCAGATCGGCGGCGTCGGTGAAGTCCGCCTGGCCGGCGGCAACCGCCCTGCGGTGCGCATCGACGTGGACGCACGCCGACTCGCCGCGCATGGCCTCGACCTGGCCGGCGTGCGCAATGCCGTGGAAAGCGCCAACGTCAATCAGGCCAAGGGCACCATCTACGGGCCGTATCGCGCCTACAGCATCGATGCCAACGACCAGTTGACCTCGGCGGCGGGCTATCGCGACCTGATCCTCAAGTACGAGAACGGCGCGCCCCTGCGTCTGAGCGATGTGGCCAGCATCGACGATGGGGCGGAAAACGCGCAGCTGGGCGCCTGGGCCAACGGCAAGGGCGCGATCCTGATCGATGTTCTGCGCCAACCGGGTGCCAACGTCGTCGGCGTGATCGATGACATCGAACGCGCGCTGCCCACGCTATCGGCCAGCCTGCCGGGCAGCGTCGACGTGGAGATTCTCAGCGACCGGACCACCACGATCCGCGCCGCCGTGGAGGACGTCCAGTTCGAACTGATCCTGGCCGTCGGGCTGGTCATCATGGTGACCTTCCTCTTCCTGCGCAATCTGCCGGCGACCCTGATTCCCAGTCTCGCCGTGCCGCTGTCGCTGGTGGGCACCTTCGGCGCCATGTACCTGGCGGGCTTCAGTCTCAACAACCTCACGCTGATGGCACTGACCATCGCCACCGGGTTCGTCATCGACGATGCCATCGTGGTCCTGGAGAACATCACGCGCTACCTCGAACGCGGCGAATCTCCGCTGCAAGCCGCCCTCAAGGGCTCGCGCCAGATCGCGTTCACCATTCTCTCGTTGACGGTATCGCTGCTCGCGGTTCTGATCCCGCTGCTGTTCATGAGCGGCGTAGTCGGCGTGTTGTTCCGCGAATTCGCCATGACGCTGGCGATCTCCATCGTCATTTCGGCATTCGTCTCCCTGACCCTGACGCCGATGCTGTGCGCGCGCTGGCTGCGCTCGCATGACGACGCGGTCGACGCCGAGCGACCGCCCCTGGATGACGAAGCGCTGGTCCGCAGCCGGCAAGGGCTCTTCGGCCGGCTCACCCGGGGCTATGAACGCGCCCTGGACGCGGTACTGCGCCACCAGCGTGCCACGCTATGGGTCGCCCTGGGCACGTTCGCGCTGACGGCGGTGCTCTTCTGGCTGGTGCCCAAGCAACTCTTTCCGGTCCAGGATACCGGTACGCTGCGCGGGGTCACCACGGCCACCCAGTCGACGTCATACCAGGCCATGGCGGCCCGTCAGCAGGCGCTGGCCGCGCGTCTGATGGACGACCCCGCAGTGGCCAACATCGCCTCGAGCGTGGGTATCGACGGCACCAACACCACCCTCAACGGCGGGCGCCTGCAAATCGACCTGGTCGATCTCGGGGCACGCGATGCCAGCCTCGACGCCATCATCGCGCGGCTTGACGCCGCCGCCGCGGATGTTCCCGGGATCGACCTGGCTCTGACGCCGGTACAGGACCTGACGCTGGAGGACACCGTCAGCCGCTACCCTTACCAGTTCGCCCTGACGCAAGGCGACCGCGAACGTCTGGCCAAGGACGTCGCCGCCATGACCGAGCGTCTCCAGGATTCGCCGGCCATCGCCCATGTCGCCACCGACCTGCAAAACGCGGGACGCAAGCTCGAGGTCAGTATCGACCGGGAACGCGCCAGTCGCCTGGGCGTATCGGTGGCCGACATCGACGACGCACTCTACGATGCCTTCGGCCAGCGCCTGATCTCGACCATCTTCACGCAATCCAACCAGTACCGCGTCGTGCTGGGCGCCACGCAGGCCAACGCCGAGGGGCCCGAGGCCCTGGAGCGGCTCTACGTGAGCGGCAGCGATGACGCCATGATTCCCCTGTCGAGTCTGGTCAGCGTCGAGGAAGCCCCCACCGCCCTGTCGCGCCAGCGGCTCAACCAGTTCCCCTCGGCGCTGATGTCATTCGCACCGGCCGCGGACCATTCGCTGTCCGAGGCTTTCGCCGCCGTGGAAGCCGCCCGTGACGACGTGCTGGCCGCCGATACCCGGCTCGATTTCCGCGGTACGGCCCTGGCGTTCACCACCTCGACGCGCGACACGCTATGGCTGATCGCCGCGGCCATCGTGACCATGTACATCGTGCTCGGCGTGCTCTATGAAAGCTATATCCATCCGTTGACGATTCTTTCCACCCTGCCCTCGGCGGCCATCGGCGCGCTGCTCGCCCTCATGCTCAGCCAAAGTGCCCTGGGCATGGTCGCCGTGATCGGCATCATCCTGCTGATCGGCATCGTCAAGAAAAACGCCATCATGATGATCGACTTCGCGCTCGAGGCGCAGCGCGAGCAAGGCATGTCCGCCGCACGCGCCATTCATAGCGCCGCATTGCTGCGTTTCCGGCCGATCATGATGACCACCTTCGCCGCCCTGCTCGGGGCACTGCCGCTGATGCTGGCCAGCGGCTACGGCGCCGAGCTGCGGCGGCCGCTGGGCATGACCATGGTCGGCGGACTGTTGCTCAGCCAGTTGCTGACGCTGTTCACCACGCCCGTGATCTACCTCTTCTTCGACCGGCTCGCCGAGCGCTGGCACGACCGCCGGCAACGCCGCGAACGCACGCACGGAGCGAGCTCTTGAGCGTTTCCAGCCCCTTCGTGAGACGTCCGGTCGCCACCACGCTGCTGGCCCTGGGCATCGTGCTGCTGGGCCTGCTGGCGTACCAGCGACTGCCCGTGGCGCCGCTGCCCAACGTGTCGTTCCCCACCATCGTGGTCAGCGCCAACCTTTCCGGCGCCAACCCGGAAACCATGGCGTCCACCGTGGCCACGCCGCTGGAGCGTTCGCTGGGCCGCATCGCGGGCATCTCGCAGATGACCTCGAGCAGCTCCGACGGGTCGACGCGCATCATCGTGCAATTCGATCTCGACAAGGACATCAACGTCGCCGCACGCGAGGTGCAGGCCGCCATCAACAATGCCCAGCCCCTGCTGCCCAGCGGCATGACCAGCCGTCCCAGCTACCGCAAGATGAACCCGGCGGCGGCGCCGATCATGATTCTCTCGGTGACGTCGGACACCTTGCCCACCAGCGAGCTCTACCGGCTCGCCGACGAGCGCATCGCCCCGCCGATCCTGCAGGTGCCCGGTGTCGGTGACGTCAATGTCGGCGGCAGTTCCTCGCCGGCGGTACGCGTGTCGCTCGACCCGCGTCGCCTCGAGCATGCCGGCGTCTCGCTGACGGCCGTGGCCAATGCGATCCGCAGCGCCACCACCAGCACGCCCACGGGCTTCGTGGCCTCGCCTGCCAGCCGCTGGGAGGTCGACACCGACTCGCAGCTCATGCGCGCCGCGGCCTTCGAGGATCTCGTCGTGGCCCGTGGCGAGGATGGCGCCGTCATGCACCTGGGGGACGTCGCCGACCTCGAGGACGGCGTGGAGGACCGCTACAACGTCGGCTTCCAGAACGACCAGCCCGCCGTGCTCCTGGTGATCAGCGCCAGCAGTGGCGCCAATGTCATCGAGACCATCGCCGGCATTCGCGAGCGCATGGCGACGCTCGAAAGCCAGTTGCCGCAGAGCGCGTCGCTGAGCGTGCAGCTCGATCGGGCACCGGGCATTCGTGCCTCGCTGCACGAAACCCAGCTCACGCTGATGCTGGCCATCGCGCTGGTGGTGCTGGTGGTGTTCCTGTTCCTGCGCAATGCCCGTGCCACCTTGATTCCCAGCCTGGCGATACCGGTCTCGCTGATCGGCACCTTCGCGATGATGCATGTCATGGGCTTCTCGCTGGACACGCTGTCGTTGATGGCCTTGATCGTGTCGATCGGCTTTCTGGTCGACGATGCCATCGTGGTGGTCGAAAACATCGCCCGCCACATCGAGCGCGACATGCCGCCCTTGCGTGCCGCGCTGCAAGGGGCTCGCGAAGTCGGCTTCACGGTGACCTCGATGAGCGTGTCGCTGGTCGCGGTCTTCGTGCCGCTGCTCTTCTTGGGCGGGTTCATCGGACGCATGTTCTTCGAGTTCGCCATGACGCTGTCACTGGCGGTACTGGTCTCGCTGGTCGTCTCGCTGACGTTAACCCCCATGCTCTGCGCGCGCTGGTTGCGTCCCGTTCGTCGGCGTCGCACACCGGGGTGGGAGCGAGCTCTGCTCGCTTGCGGACGAGGCGCCCAGCGCCTCTACGACCGCAGCCTGGATGTCGCTCTGCGTCACCGCCGACTGACGCTTCTCTCGCTGGTCGGCGTCATCGTGCTCAATGGTTATCTCTACGCCGTCGTGGACAAGGGGTTCATTCCCCAGCAGGACACCGGTCGGCTGATCGGTTTCGTACGCGGCGACCAGAGCCTGTCGTTCGATGCCATGTCGGACAAGTTGCGCACCATTCGCGAACGCCTGGCCAGCGCGCCCGAGGTCCACAGTGTGCTGGGCTTCATGGGCGGACGCGGCGGCGGTGCCTCCGCCACGCTCTTCGTCACGCTGAAAGACGGGCACACGCAGGGCACGCAGGCGGTCGGCAATCGCCTGGCGGCCTCGGTGGGCGACCTGCCCGGGGTCAGCACCTCGATGATGGCCCTCCAGGACATCCGCATCGGCGGTCGCCAGAACACGGGCACGCAGTACGAGATCACGCTCAAGAGCGACGACCTCGAACTGCTCGATACCTGGTCGCGACGGATCGGCGACACCCTGCGCGGTCTCGAGGGCCTGACCGGGGTCGACAGCGACAACCGGGGCGAGGGACAGGCCGTGGAGCTGGTCGTCGATCGCGATACCGCCCGCCGGCTGGGCGTCGACATGCAGGACGTGGACACTCTGCTCGGCAACGCCTTCGCCCAGCGCAGCATCGCCAGCCTTTACGATGCCGACAACCAGCGCTACGTGATTCTCGAGGTGGATGCCGACCATCGTCAGGCGCCGGAAGCCATCTCGCGCCTGCATGTCATCAACGAGGCCGGCGACTCGATCCCCGTGTCGGCGTTCAGCCACCTCGAACAAAGCACCAGCCCGGTCAGCGTCAATCATCAGGGCCAGTTCGCCTCGTCCACGGTGTCGTTCAATCTGGCGGAAGGCGTTTCCCTGGGCGAAGCGACCGAACGGATCCGTCAGGCGGTGAACGACCTGCGCCCCCCGACCGCACTGCAGGTGGATTTCGAAGGCAGCGCGGCGACCTTCCAGAGCGGCATGCAAGCCATGCCGTGGCTGATACTGGCCGCGCTGGTCACCGTCTACCTGGTGCTGGGGATTCTCTACGAAAGCTACATCCACCCGCTGACGATTCTGTCGACGCTGCCCTCGGCAGGGGTCGGCGCCCTGCTCGCGCTGATGCTGCTGGATACCCCGTTCACGCTCATCGCCCTGATCGGCATCATCCTGCTGATCGGCGTGGTCAAGAAAAACGCCATCATGCTGGTCGACTTCGCGGTGAGCGCCGAGCGCGAACGCGGCCTCGACGCGCTCGAGGCGGTCCGCGAAGCGGCACTGGTCCGCTTTCGTCCGATCATGATGACCACGCTGGCCGCCATCCTGGGCGCGGTGCCCCTGCTGCTGGGCACCGACGAGAACGCCGCCCTGCGTGCGCCGCTGGGCATCACCATCATCGGTGGTCTGATCCTCAGCCAGGTGCTCACGCTCTACACCACTCCCGTGGTCTACCTCTACCTCGACCGGCTGCATCGTCGCCTGCGGCCCGCTCGCCTCGACGCGACGCCAAACGAGGCGCCACCGGCATGCGTCGGGCAGCGCTGACTGTCTTGGGCGGGCAGCGCTGCATCATCTTCCACCTTGGATGACTAGTCGCGACGCGATGAGTGCGCTAGGCTGAATTCAAACGCTCGTTAGAATTCATTCAGGGAGAGTCCGCATGTTGGAACTACTGCTCATCATCGTGGCACTGGCAGGCCTCGTGTGGGTCATGCGTCGCGAGGCGGGCGCCTTGCCGGCGCTCGGGGTGCTGGCGGTTCTCGGTCTCATCGGCGTCGTCTTCGGCGCGGTGACGGTCGGCATCCTGCTGTGGCTGGGCGCCGCCGCCGTCGCGGCATGCGGATTGCCCACGCTACGTCGCCGCTGGCTGACCCCGCGGCTGTTCGCCGCGTTCGACAAGGCCGCCCCCAAGGTCTCGGAAACCGAGCGCACCGCGCTGGAAGCCGGTAGCGTGGCCTGGGATGGCGAGTTGTTCTCGGGCCGTCCGCAGTGGCAACGTCTGCTGGACTTTCGCAACGCCGGCCTGAGCGAGGAAGAACGTGCCTTCGTCGATCACCAGTGCTCGGTGGCCGCCGGCATGTGCAACGCCTGGGAGATCGCCCGCGAGCGCGCCGACCTGCCCCCCGAGCTGTGGGAATACCTCAAGCGCGAGGGATTCTTCGGCATGATCATTCCCAAGCGTTACGGCGGGCTGGAATTCTCCGCCAAGGCCCAGTCGGCCGTGCTGCAGAAGCTGGCGGTCAACGAGACGCTGATGGTCACGGTGGGCGTACCCAATTCGCTGGGGCCGGGCGAGCTGTTGCTCAAGTACGGGACCGAGGAACAGAAGAATCATTACCTGCCGCGCCTGGCGGACGGCCGCGAGATTCCCTGCTTCGGGCTGACCGGGCCTCGGGCGGGAAGCGACGCCACCTCGCTGCCGGATGTCGGTATCGTCTGCCGGGGCCAGTACAATGGCCAGGAGGTCCTGGGGCTCAAGCTCACCTTCGAGAAGCGCTGGATCACCCTGGCCCCCATCGCCACCGTGGTGGGTCTGGCGTTTCGCATGTTCGACCCCGACGGCCTGCTCGGCGATACCTCGGACCTCGGCATCACCTGCGCGCTGATTCCGCGCGACACCCCGGGCATGGATATCGGCCGCCGCCATCATCCCATCGGCAGCCCCTTCATGAACGGGCCGATTCGCGGCAAGGACGTGTTCATCCCCCTGGAGTGGATCATCGGCGGGCCCGACATGGCGGGTCAGGGCTGGCGCATGCTCGTCGAATGCCTCTCCGTGGGACGCTGCATCACCCTGCCTTCCGGGGCCTCGGGCATCGGCCGCTATGCCGTGGGCTGGGCCGGCGGTTTCACCCGTATCCGCCGCCAGTTCAACCTCCCCGTCGCCGACATGGAAGGCGTGCAGGAGCCCCTGGCACGCATCGCCGCCCACGCCTATATCGCCCAGGCGGCCGTCATGCAGACCGCCAATACCATCGATCACGGCGTCAAGCCGGCGGTTCCCTCGGCGATTCTCAAGAGCCAGTTGACCGAATTCCAGCGCAGCATGCTGGCCGACGCCATGGACGTGCACGGCGGCCGCACGGTGACGCTGGGTCCGCGCAACTATCTAGGCATCGCCTACTCCGCCAACCCGGTCTCGATCACCGTGGAAGGCGCCAACATCATGACCCGCAACCTGATGATCTTCGGCCAGGGGGCGATACGCTGCCATCCCTATGTACTCGATGAGCTGGCCGCCAAGGACGACAATGATCTCGCCGCTTTCGACAAGGCCATTTTCGGACACGCAGGCATGGTGTTCGGCAATGCCGCACGGGCCTTCACGCAAGGCCTGGGAATCGGCAAGTCCAGGGTCCCCTTCGACGAGGTCGCCGCGCCTTACGCCCAGGAAGTCTCGCGCCTGGCGTCGGCATTCGGGCTGTGCGCCGATGCCGCCATGGCCAGCCTCGGCTCGGGGCTGAAGAAACGGGAAATGCTCTCGGCGCGCCTGGGCGACGTGCTCTCGAACTTGTATCTGGCCTCGATGCTGATCAAGCAATGGCACGAGTCGGAGAGCGTCGAGCACGAGGCAGCATTGATGCATTACAGCTGCCGCACCCTGCTCTATCGTGCCGAACAGGCCTTCACGGAACTCTTCGACAACCTGCCCAACCGCGCGCTGGCGATGACGCTCTCCGCCGTCGCGCTACCGCTGGGGCGTCGCTGGCACAAGCCACAGGACCGGTTCACCCGCGACATCGCACGGGCCATTTCCACCGACAGCGCCTTGCGCCACAAGTTGACCGCCGATACCTGGAACACCCAGGAAGCCGGCCAACGCGACAATCCGCTGGCTCGCTACAATGCCCTGCTCGCCGACAGCGAACGTGCCGAACCGCTCTACCGGCGCATTGCCAAGGCCTACAGCCAGGGAGAACTGCCCGCCGAGGCCCTGCATCCCGAACAGCGTGTCGAGGCGGCCTGGGAGGCCGGCCTGATCGAGGAAGACGACGCCATCTTCATGCGGCGCTTCGAGCGCGAGGTACTGGACATGCTCAGCGTCGACGACTTCGCCTTCGACGCCTTCGCCACCGACAAGGACCGTGTGGTCTGGCACACGACATAGCCTGAAGGGCGCGCGACCGCACCTCGATGAGGCACGGTCGCGCGGGATGGCTCTTACCGCAACGGCGTCACACGTACCGGCGCCGTGCCGGCCTTGATCATGCCAAGACGCTCGGCTGCACGGCGCGAAAGGTCGATGACTCGCCCCTCGGTAAAGGGACCTCGGTCGTTGATGCGTACCGTCACTTGCCGGCCGTTATCCAAGTTGGTAACACGCACACGGGTATCGAACGGCAACCGTCGATGCGCGGCGGTCAATGCCTGGGCATCGTATGGCTCGCCGCTGGCCGTGCGCTGTCCCTGATAGCGATCATGATAATAGCTGGCCTGACCGCGCTCTGAGGTCGCACCGGCGGACGTTGCGTCACCATCGGTGGCGCATCCCGCCAACGCCACCACGGCAACCGTCCCGCTCACGACCGCCATCAGCCGAGATATACGACGCCACATCAGGGTAGCAATACCGTCGAGCCGGTCGTCTGACGCCCCGCTAGCGCTTCCTGTGCCTTGGCCGCATCGCGCAGCGGATAGCGGTTGGCGACATCGATGGTGACCTGGCCGCTGGCGATCACCTCGAAGAGTTCCGCGGCCATGGCCTCGAAACGTTCACGCGTGTCGGCGTAACCGTTGAGGCTGGGGCGCGTCACGAACAAGGCGCCCTTCTGATTGAGGATGCCGATGTTGACGCCCTCGACCGGACCGGACGCATTGCCGAAGCTCACCATCAGGCCGCGTTTCTGGAGACAGTCCAGCGAGGTTTCCCAGGTGTCCTTGCCCACCGAATCGTAGACCACCGGCACCATTTCACCGCCGGTCAGCTCGCGAACGCGCTCGACGACGTTCTCGCGGGTATAGTCGATGGTGGCCCAGGCGCCATTGCGCTTGGCCAGCTCAGCCTTTTCCGGCGACCCGACGGTGCCGATCAGCTTGACGCCGAGTGCCTTGGCCCATTGGCAGGCGATCGAGCCGACGCCGCCCGCCGCCGCATGAAAGAGGATCGTCTCGCCTTCCTTGACCCGATACGTCTGGCGCAGCAGGTACTGCACCGTCAGCCCCTTGAGCATGGCGGCAGCGGCCGTCTCGTAATCGATGGCGTCGGGCAAGGCGACGACCTTTTCCGCCGGCAATACATGCTGCTCGGCATAGGCGCCGAGCGGGCCCTGGGCGTAGGCGACGCGATCGCCCGGCGCGAACATGGTGACACCCTCGCCCACGGCGTCGATCTCACCGGCCCCTTCGGTGCCCAGCCCGGAAGGCAAGCTGGGCGCCGGGTAGAGGCCGGTACGGAAATAGATGTCGATGAAATTCAGCCCCACCGCGTGATTGCGAACGCGAACCTCGCCCGGGCCGGGTTCGGCGGGCGTCACGTCGACGTACTCCAGTACCTCGGGGCCACCGGTGCGTGCGAATTGGATACGCTTGGCCATGCATGATTCCTTATGAAGCTAACGGGTTCAGGCCTTCATCCAAGCGCCGAACGTGCGCCGGGTCAAGTCATCCAGACGACGACCTTCGCCCAATGGACCGGCCGGCCATGCCGACCGCCGCCACGTGCCCGCGATGTCACACTTGTCCGTCGAAGCGCTCCAGCCCCGCCAGGAAGCGCGCCTTGTACGCCTCGAAGGTCTCGGGTTCACGCTTGAAGGTCTGCACGATGGCCTGGGCGTTGAAACGCAGCGGCTGCGTGAGGGCAGCGGGCTCGACCTTCTCGTGCTCCGAGCTCAGCCCCAGGCGCACGCCGTCCGGCATGTCGAGCCAATGCGCGATGCCGCAATCGCGAAAGAAGGCCTCGCTCGTGGCGTCGTTGGCATGCACGCGCAGCGGAGCCCGCATGGCCATCTCCCGGACCAGCTGCTTGACGTGCGTGTCATCGCCCCCGTCCTCGGGCGCCGACAGCAGCGTCACTTCCATGCCCTGTCCTTCGATATCCGAGATCAGCAGCATCATGGCGAGGATCCGCTGTCGGTCGTCCGCCAGCGCGAACAGACGCGCCGCGTCCTGCTCGAACAGCACACCCGAAATCCCGGTGAAGGTCACCAGCGGCGTCAAACCGGCGTCCTGGCCGTACACGTTGGCGCAAAGCCGGGCGAGACACGCTTCGCGACTCTCTGAATTCTTGACATGAATGACTTTCATCGATTGCTCCGCCAGTCGGGGCGCCACCTGCCGGCACAAGCGCCAGGGGCGGGGATGGAAAGTGCGCAGACTACCATACCCCCCTGCGTCCTCTCATCGTGTCATGGTCATCCGGATGTCAAGAAGACGACCTAGACTGAGCAGGAAGATGCCCGTGCAGACGGCCTGCCCGGCACCGTGCGCTGCGATGCTATGCTGTCGTTTCGATGCCGCGCCGATCGTGCACGGGACGCGGTGATCGGGCATGGTACGCAAGGCGTCGATAACATTGGCACTTCGTACCCGCTCGGCGACGTCCATCGGCCATTCGCGAGGTCAGTTCCGACATGTCAGTTCCCGTTCCCGATGCCACGCCCCGCTCTCGGGCCACCGTGCAATACGAAACGCCCCGCGCCGCGATACACGGCCCGGCACTCGAGCTGCCACGTGCCATCGCCCACCGCGGCCTTTCCGCACGGGCGCCGGAAAACACCCTGGCGGCGGTGCGTGCGGCCCATGCCGCCGGCTGTCGCTGGGTGGAACTCGATGTGCAACTGCTCGGCGACGGCACGCCGGTCATCTGGCACGATGCCGGCGTGCGGCGCTGTTCCAACGGACGTGGCAAGTTGCGGCGTCTCGATATCGAACGCGCACGGCAACTGGACGTGGGCAGCTGGTTCAATCCCGATTTCCATGACGAACGTATGGCCACGCTCGATGACATGCTGGCGCTGCTCGCGGCCTGCGACATGGGGCTCAACCTCGAGCTCAAGATCAGCTACAAGCACGATCCCGCCGCCCTCGCCGAGACGGTCATTCCCCGCGCCCTGGCCGCGCTCCCCCCCTCGCGGCTGCTGGTCTCCTCGTTCGACCGTAACGCCTTGCGCAGCGCACGGCGCCAGGAAGCCGATCCGCACCGTCTGCGGCTGGGGCTGCTGTACGACAGGTTGCCAAGGGGCTGGCAAGCGGATGCCGAGGCTCTGCTCGCCAGTAGCGTGCATCTCGACTGGCGCAAACTGAAGCCCGGCACCGTCGCCGCCGTTCACGAGGCCGGCCTGCAATTGCTGTGCTACACCGCCAACGACCCTGCCACTTTCCTGCCGTGCTGGGAATGGGGCGTCGATGCCGTGATCAGCGACGATCCTACCCTGTTCGCCTCGACGGAGAACCTCGGTATCGTCTAGTAGCTGAAAAGCGCGCAAAGCGCACGGCAAATGCACGCTTTGGTCGCGCGAGGCGCGCGTATCATGCGCCATGGAGGCCTTTGGCCAAATCGCTTTACCGCTTTCATGCCGCTCGTGCACCGGACAATGCCCATGAACCCGTCGACCCTGATCGGCATCACCGCCAGCGTATTGCTGCTTGCCACCGTCGTGCTCTTCACCGCGCAAACGCCCAGCAGCTTCTTCAACTTCCCGGGGCTTGCCATCGTCATCACCGGCACGCTCGCCGCGACCTTCATCAGCTACCCCATGCGCGAGGTGGTCCGCGTCACCCGTCTGGTGGGGCTGGTCTTTCGGCGCGAGAACAGCCGCATCGACGAGGACATCCAGACGCTGGTCTCCATGGCGCGCCACTGGTTCCGTGGCAACATCCGCGCCATCGAGGCCGAGCTCGAGGACACGCGCAATCCGTTCCTGCGTACCGGCATCTCGCTGGTCATCGCCAACACCCAGGACGACGAGATTCATGACGTCCTGCGCTGGCGCATCGCGCGCATGCGGGCGCGGGAGTACGCCGAATCGCAGATCTTTCGCACCATGGCGACCTATGCGCCGGCCTTCGGCATGCTCGGCACCCTCATCGGGCTGATCAACATGCTCGAAGTCATCAACGGCGGCGACCTGACGGTCATCGGCCCGCGCCTGGCGGTGGCCCTGATGTCGACGTTCTACGGCATCCTGCTCGCCAACCTGCTGTTCAAGCCCATCGCCGTGAAGCTCGAGCGCCGCACCGAGGAGCGTCTCATCGAGATGCACATGGTCATGGAAGGGGTCATGCTGGTCGCCAAGCGGCGTCTGCCCTCGTTCATCGAAGACACGCTCCACTCCTTCATGGCCGAGCATCAAGACGAGATTCGCGGGCCGGCACCGCGCACCGACGCGCCCGACGCCGATGCCCGCAAGCAGGAGGAAACGGTGGCATGAGCCGAGCGAGTCATCGCTACGCCATCGACGCCGGCGACACCCTGCTCGCGCCCGTGCACGCCTCGAACGACGAGGGGGGCGGCTGGCTGATGAGCTATCTCGACATGCTCACGCTGCTGATCACGCTGTTCGTGCTGCTGCTGGCCTTGACCGGCAACGACGACAGTGCCGCCGAAGAGGCACTCGCGTTCCCGGTGCTGGGTGTGCCCACCTTGCAGGCGAGTGCCTGGTCGCCGACCTTCTACGTGCCGCCACGCTCGGACAAGCGCTACGTGCCGCCGCGTGACACGACGTTCTACACACCACCGCCGATGCCGCCGCGCCCGCCACGCATGATCATGGTCAACCCGGCCCCGGCCGAGGCCCTGGTCGAGAACGCCAAGGCCGCCGTGCGCGAACCGGCCGGCGTGCGGCGCCTGCCGAACACGCTCAAGCCCTTCATCGACGGTGTCGTGGTGACGCAGAGCGCCCAGGGGCTGAATTTCCGCATCGAGAATCACTTGCTGTTCTCGAGCAGTCAGGCCGACCTCACCGACGAGGGCCGTGCGGTGTTGCGTCAATTGCTGGATTCGTTGCGCGCCTTCGATGGCGAGATCACCATCGAGGGGCATACCGACAGCCGCCCCATCGCCACGGATCGCTTCCCCTCCAACTGGGAGCTTTCCACCGCACGCGCCACGGCCGTCCTGCGCTTCCTGGTCGGCGAAGGCCTCGACAGCGAGGCGCTGCGTGCCGTCGGTTACGCCGATACCCGTCCCCTGCAGAGCAACGACAGCGCCGAGGGACGTGCCGCCAACCGCCGCGTCGAGCTGGTCCTGCACGAACCCGAGCCGTCCGACGCGCCGTAAGCCCGTCGAGGCGCCGCGCCCGCATGACGTTCGCGCGGCGTCTCGATGCTGTTAAAGTACGCACCCTTGGGTCAGGTCGGCAGGGCCGACCCATGCGCGCCGCCCCCCGAAGCGCTTGCCGCCGAGCGCCGACCTTGCTGTCACGGCCGCACTCGTCCGTCCCTCAAACCCAGCATTCAGGAGCCTTCGATGCAAACCCTCATGGGGCTTGTCGGCGTGATCGCCGTCCTACTGATCGCCTTCGCCCTATCCGAGAACCGACGCGCCATTCGCTTGCGCACCGTCGGCGGCGCCCTCGCCATTCAAGCCGGCCTGGGCCTGTTCGTGTTGTACATCCCCTTCGGTCACAGCGTGCTGCTGGGCCTGACGCACGGCGTGCAATCCGTCATCGACAGTGCCCAGGCAGGCATGGACTTCGTCTTCGGCGGGCTGGTCAGCGATACCATGTTCGAGGTCTTCGGCGATGGCGGTTTCGTCTTCGCCCTGCGCGTCTTGCCGATCATCGTGTTCTTTTCCTCGCTGGTCGCCGTGCTGTATTACCTGGGCATCATGCGCTGGGTCATCAAGCTGATCGGTGGCGCGTTGCGCAAGCTGCTGGGCACCTCGCGCACCGAGTCGCTCTCCGCCGCGGCCAATATCTTCGTCGGCCAGACCGAGGCTCCGATGGCCGTGCGCCCCTTCCTGTCGCGCATGACGCGCTCCGAGCTGTTCGCGGTGATGGTCGGTGGTCTGGCCTCGGTCGCCGGCAGCGTGCTGGGCGGTTACGCCGCCATGGGCATCTCCCTCGAGTACCTGCTGGCCGCCTCGTTCATGGCGGCGCCCGGAGGGTTGTTGATGGCCAAGATGCTGGTGCCGGAAACCGAGCGTCAGGCAGCCGACCTGGAAGAGGTCATCGACGGCGAAGACGAACAGGCGCCCGCCAACGTCATCGAAGCCGCGGCCAACGGCGCGGCTTCCGGCGTGCAACTGGCCATCAACGTCGGCGGCATGCTGCTCGCGTTCATCGCGCTGATCGCGCTGGGCAACCAGATCATCGGCGGCATCGGCGGCTGGTTCGGCTATCCGGAACTGACCCTCGAACTGCTGCTCGGCTACCTGTTCGCACCGCTGGCGTTCTTGATCGGCGTGCCCTGGGCGGAAGCCATTCAAGCCGGCAGTTTCCTCGGCCAGAAGCTGGTGCTCAACGAGTTCGTCGCCTTCGCCAATCTCGCGGCCGATCCCCAGGCGCTGAGCGCCCATTCCAAGGCGATCGTGATCTTCGCCCTGTGCGGTTTCGCCAACCTCTCGTCCATCGCCATTCTCATGGGGGGACTCGGCATGATGGCGCCCAACCGGCGCAGCGACATCGCCAGGATGGGGCTCAAGGCGGTTGCCGCCGGCACGCTCTCCAATCTGATGAGTGCCGCCCTGGCAGGGCTGTTCCTCTCGCTCTGAATCGCCGCTCACGCACCCGCCGGTCGCGCCCGACGCGACCGGCGTTTGACTTGCCCGGCACCGCCAAGCAGAATCCCCGTCCGTCGAGACCCAGGTGCTCGGGAAACGGGTGAGAATCCCGTACTGCCCCCGCAACGGTAATCGCGTGTCGACAGAAACCGCCGCTGCCCGATCGCAAGCGGCCGCCACTGCCTCTCGTCGCGGCAACATGTCGCCGATGAACGCGGGAAGGCGTTTCTGTCCGGCGTCGGCATGGCCGACCGCCAGCGCGTCAGTCCGGAGACCGGCCTGCGTCTCAGCACTGGCTGATGCGGAGGGCTTCGCCAGTGGCGACCGTTGCATTCACGCTGTCCAGGCGACGCGGCGGCGTCACCTTCTGTCCTCCTCATCGCGTAACTCGTTTCTTACGCTGATGAGGCGTTTTTCCATGTTGCATAAAAAGAACCTGCTGTGGCTCGCCCTTGTCGTGGCGGGCGGCGCACAGGCGCAGGGCGATCAACGACTATCCGATCTCCAGGTCACCGCCAACCGGCTTCCCCAGTCGCAGAGCGATGTCCTGGCCAGCACCACCGTCATCGACCGCGATGACATCGAGCGCAGCCAGGCCGGCTCGATCATCGACCTGCTGCAAGGCCGTGCGGGCATCGAAATCGCCCAGAGCGGCCCGCCGGGGACGCTCTCCAGCCTGTTCATGCGCGGCACCGAATCCGACCACAGCCTGGTGCTGGTCGACGGCGTGCGCATCAACTCGGCCACCAGCGGCGGCGCCAGCCTGGAGATGCTGCCGCTCGAGGCCATCGAGCGCATCGAGATCGTGCGTGGACCGCGGGCCGCCGCCTATGGCGCCGATGCCATCGGCGGTGTCATCCAGGTCTTCACCCGGCGTGGCGCGGCCACCGGCACGCAAGTCGGGCTCAAGGCAAGCGCGGGCAGCGACAGCACCCAACGCCAGAGCGCCTGGGTCGCCACCGGCGACGACGACACCCGCCTGAACGCCTCGCTCTTTCACCGCGACGGGGACGGCTTCAATGCCACCCAGGCGGACGACAGCGGCGAGCGCGACGGTTTCGAGCGTGCAGGCGCGCAACTGGGGCTGTCGCATCGCTTCAACGACGACGTCGAGGTGAGCGTCAATGCCCTGCGGCAGAACTTCGAGGGCGAATACGACAACTGCTACCCAGCCGGTGCTTTCACCCCGACACAAGACTGTGTCACCAAAGGCTATCTGCAGTCCTTCGGCGGCCAGCTCGATGTCCAGCTCCAGCCGGACTGGCAGATGTCGATCACCGCCGGCCATTTCGACGAACAGCGTGAAGAGCGCTACGCGGGGGAACGCCAGAGCCTGATCGAGAGTCATCGCGATGAGGTCGGACTTCAGCACCGCTTCACCCGCGACAACGGCGTGGACGTGCTGGGCATCGATTATCGCCACGACAGTGTCGACTTCGACTCCGCCAGCCCCTATGCCGGCGACTACGTCAGGGACAGCCGTGAAAACATCGGGATCTACGCCATGATGCAGCGCACCTACGGTGCCCATGAGGTGAGCGGGTCCCTGCGCCATGACGACGATTCCCTGTTCGGCGACGAGACCACCGGCAGCCTCGGCTATGCCTACCGCCTCACGCCCTATCAGCGACTCGGCGCCAGCGTCTCCACGGCCTACAAGGCGCCCAACCTGATCGATCTCTACGGCCCCTACGGCACCAACCCGGATCTCGATGCGGAAACCGCCGAGAACCTCGAAGCGTTCTGGGCCTACGAGCGTGATGGCTGGCAGGGGCGTGTCACCGTCTTCGATAACCGTATCGACGACCTGATCGGCTACGATCCCATGACCTCCATTCCCTACAACGTCGACGAAGCCCGCATTCGCGGGGTCGAGCTCAGCGGCGGCTGGCAGTCAGGCGGCCTGACGCTCAACGCCAGCCTCACCCACCAGAACCCCGAGGACCGGCAGACCGGCGAGCGCCTGCAGCGTCGTGCCCGTACCTTCGGCCGCCTGGATGCCGATTACGCCGTGGCCGACTGGACGTTCGGCGCCACCCTGCGCGCGGCAGGCGATCGCCATGACAGCGACTTCGTCACCTACGGGGATACCACGGTGGCCGGCTACGGCGTGGTCGATCTGCGCACCGCCTGGCAGGTCACGTCGATGATCGAACTCTCGGCCAAGGTCGAGAACGCCTTCGACAAGGAATACCAGCTGATCGACGGCTACAACACCCAGGATCGCTACGTGGAAGGCGGCGTGACGCTGCGCTTCTGACTGCGTCCTTCCACGCGGTGCAATGCATGCGCCCTGCCCCTTTCCGGGGTGGGGCGTTATGCTATCCGCCTCACGTCCCCTTCCGGAGCATGCCCATGGCACTCAGCAAGACCCAGAGCAGTTTCTATCGTCGCCTGTACGTCGCGCATCTGATCGCCGACGGCACGGCCAGCGTCCCGGCGCTGATCGAAGCCACCGGCATGCCGCGTCGCACCGCCCAGGACACCGTCAACGCTCTGGTCGAGCTGGACATCCACTGCGAATTCGAACAGCAACCCGGCGCCCGGCATCATATCGGCCGTTACGTCATCCGCGACTGGGGCCCCATCGACCCCGCCTGGGTCGCCGCGCACGCCGAGCGCTTGCGCGAAGCCCTGGGCTACCCGCCGCGCGGATAACGATATCCGGAGCGTCGCATGCCACCAGCGGCTTGAACGTACAGGCCAGACGCCTATACTGGCTATAAATACAGTATAGATAACCCGACCATGACGACGCCCAGTGACCGCTCGCGCGCCCGCAAGGGGCGTGGCGCGACCTTCGATCCGCACAATCGGTTTTCGCCCACGACCAGCGATGCCATCGACGACGGCTGGTGGCAGGAAGACGCACCGACCCGGCTGGCGACGGAAGTCCGCGACGAGCCGGCGAAAAGCGCGCTCTCCTGGAACCACTCGCCGGATCTGTCCTTCGACCGCTCGCTGAACCCCTATCGCGGCTGCGAGCACGGCTGCATCTATTGTTTCGCACGACCCAGCCATGCCTACTGGGACATGTCACCGGGGCTCGACTTCGAAACCAGGCTGATCGCGCGAACCGGGATGGTCGAGCGGCTGCGTGACGAACTGGACAAGCCGGGCTATGTCTGTCGGCCGATCAACCTGTCGGGCAACACCGACTGCTACCAGCCGCTGGAAGCGGAGCGCGGCACGACGCGCGCGCTGCTGGAACTGCTGCTGGACACCCGCCACCCGGTCACGCTGGTGACCAAGAGTGCCTTGATTCTGCGCGACAAGGCCTTGCTCGCCGAAATGGCCGAGCACCGCCTGGTGCGCGTCTTCGTCAGCCTGACCAGTCTCGACGATGATCTGAAACGCACTCTGGAGCCCAGAACCGCGTCGCCGCGCACGCGCCTGAAAATCATGCGCGAGCTCGATGCGGCGGGCGTCCCCGTGGGCGCACTGATCTCGCCCGTGATCCCGGGACTCACCGACCACGAACTGGAATCACTGCTGGAAGCCGCCCACCAGGCCGGCGCCCGCACCGCCGCCTGGATGCTGCTGCGCCTGCCGCACGAAGTGGCCCCGCTGTTCGAGGCCTGGCTCCAGGAGCATTATCCGCTGCGGGCGGCCAAGGTCATGAGCCTGATTCGTCAATGCCGCGGCGGCGAGGACTACGATGCCCGCTTCGGTCATCGCATGCGCGGCGAGGGAGTGTTCGCCCAGCTTCTGGCACAGCGCTTTCGCACGACCTGCCGGCGCCTGGGCATCGGGAGCCGTACCGAGATGGGACTCGACACCAGCGCGTTTCGCGCCCCGCATGCCCAGGGCGACTTGTTCGACTGAGCGGATCGCCGCAAGGCATGCTCAGGAGGCATCCTGGAAGACCATCGCCACGCCCGCCCCGTACAGCAGTACCAGGGCCACGCTCTCGAAGCCGATGCGTGCCGGACCGTGCTTCTCGCGACGCACCAGCCCCAGCAGCAGGACGGCCGTCATCAAGACCGAGAGCGCGATCCACAGCAGGGTCTGGTCGGAGACCGCATGATAGATCGAGCCATCACGATAGGCGACGTCCGAGGCGGCGGCAAACAGGGTATCGAAGGCGTTGCCGCCGATGATGCCGCCCACCGCCAGGGTCAGCGCGCCACGCTTCACGGCGGCCACGGCGGTCACCAACTCGGGCAACGACGTCGCGACCGAGGTCAGCAACACCCCCACGGCGGTCTGGCTCATGCCCGTTTCCGCCGCCAGGGTCGTGGCCGCTTTTTCCATCACCCAGCCGGAGATGCCCAGCAGCAAGGCCAGGACCACGAACGCGCCCCATAGTCGCGTCAACGAATGGCGCCTGGCCTCGTCATCCGGCGTATCCTCGCGGGTTTCGCGCGTGCGCCGGGGCATCCACATCGGCTCGCTGCGGACCTCGTCGATGATGCGCAACCCGTACACGTACCCGAGCAGCAGGATCGGCGTAACGGGATGAATGCTCCACAAGGTCCATTCCGGCGAGAAACTGGCCACCAGCAACAGGCCGAGCAGGCACATCAGCAGCGTGCCCTGGGCAAGATTGCCGATGGACGCCGCCGCATGCTCGAGGTTGATGCGCCGCAGCGCCACATCGGCGACGGTGAGGAACAGCGTCTGGACGGCGATCCCGCCCACGGCGTTGCTCATCGCCAACTCGGGTTGCCCCTTCCAGGCCGCCGTGACCGACAGCACGATGCCGGACAGCGAGGTCGCCATGCCCATCAGCACGGCCCCGGCGATCGCCTCGCCCATTCCGGTGCGGTCGGCGAGCGTGTCCACCACGCCGGTCAAGCGCGTCCCGACCAGTCCGATGATCAGCGCGCATCCCGCGAATAGCGCCACGCTAAGTGTCAAGCTCATATCACTCTTCCCTGAGACATTTGCGCCCTACCCTAGCGGAGCCTGGCGCGGCTGGCTATTGCCCTCGTCAACGCTCGACGTTATCCGCCACCAGCGCGGCAACAAGGCCCGCACCCGTGGCTGGTCGAAGCGATCATCGATCAAGTGGATCGTGCCTCGATCCTCGCGCCCGCGAATGACACGCCCGGCGGCCTGGATCACCTTCTGGATGCCGGGGTAGAGATAGGCGTAGTCGTAGCCGGCGCCGAACATCGTCTGCATGAAGCGGCGCCGCTGCTCGTTGACGGGATTGACCTGCGGCAGTCCCAGCGTGGCGATGAAGGCACCGACCAGCCGCTCGCCGGGCAGGTCGATCCCCTCGCCGAAGGCCCCACCCAATACCGCGAACCCCACGCCCTGCCCGTGAGGCGTGAAACGTGCCAGAAACGCGTGCCGCGCCGCTTCATCCATGCCGCGCGACTGCTGCCAGTGCGGCACTTCGGGATGATGTTCGCGCAGTTGCGCCACCACGTCCTCCAGGTAGGCGAAGCTGCTGAAAAAGGCCAGATAATTGCCCGGGCGACGGGCATAGGTCTCGGCGATCAACGCCGCAATGGGCGTCAACGAGGCCTGACGCTCGTGAAACCGGGTCGAGATGTGTCGCGCGATGCGCACCTCGAGCTGATCGCTGGCGAAGGGCGAATCCACTTCCTGCCACACGCTGTCCCCGGGCAGCCCGAGCAAGTCGCGCTGATAGCGCGACGGCGTCAGAGTGGCCGAGAACAGCACGCTGGCATGGGCTGCCGCGAAGCGAGGTGCCAGCATCGACGCCGGCACGAGATTGCGCAGGCTCAAGCGCGCATGACGCAGGCCGCGTGCGCCCTGGCGCAGGGTGATGTCACAGACGAAATGCCGGTCGAAGCGCTCGGCGATGCGAGCCATCTTCAAGGCATCGAAGTAAAAACGCTGCAAGGTCGGCGACAGCGTGTAGGGCGGTTCGCTCGCCACCTGGCCGATGGTGCCGATCAGCCGATGGAGCGCCGACAGCCAGTCGCCGGGGATCTCGGGCAACGGGCAGTGCTCGGCCTCGCACTCGCGCCCCAGTGCATTCCATTCGCGATTGAGCTGCTTGAGCGCGGCGGTGACGCCGGCGGGCTTCTCGCGTATCAGGGCACGCAGATCTCCCTGATCGAGCGTGGCGCTGTACATGTCGCGCGCACGCTCGACCAGGTTGTGCGCCTCGTCGACGAGCACGCCAAGGCGCCAGTCATTGGCCTGGGACAAGGCATGCAGCAGGCCGCCGGTGTCGAAATAGTAGTGATAGTCGGCGACGCTCACATCGCTCCAGCGCGCCATTTCCTGGCCCAGATAATACGGGCACACGTCATGGGCCAGCGCGATCTCGCGCAGGCGCGCACGATCCCACCAGCCGTGCTCGATCACCGCGCGACGCGCGGCGGGCAGCTTGTCGAAAAACCCCGCCGCCAGCGGACAGGACTCGCCGTGACAGGCGCGGTCGGGATGCTCGCATGCCTTGTCGCGGGCGGTGAGTTCCAGCACACGCAGCGGTGTCGGCGCGACAAGCGGTGCCAGCGCATCCAGCGCCAGTTGGCGGCCGGGCGTCTTGGCGGCGAGATAGCACAGGCCATCGAGCCGTTGCCGGGGCATGGCCTTGAGCATCGGAAAGAGCGTGCCCAGGGTCTTGCCGGTCCCGGTGGGCGCCTGGGCCAGCAGGCAACGCCCGGTGCTGGCCGCCTTGTAGACGTTTTCGGCCAGTGCGCGTTGCTCGCCTTGCCAGTCCGCGAACGGAAAGCGCAAGGTCTCGAGGGCCCGATCGCGTGCCTCGCGATGCGCCGTTTCACGCAACGCCCAGTCGAGAAACGCCTCGCAGTGGGTCACGAAGACATCGTACAGCGCGGCGCGGCTCATGCGCTGGACGAGCGGCGTCTCGACCTGGCGGGCGACGTCGAAATACACCAATGCCAGCTCGAGCGTCTCGAGCTCGTGCGCCTCGCACAGCAGCCAGCCATAAAGATGCAATTGCGCCCAGTGCAGATGCCGGTGGTTCTCCGGCTGACGCGCCAGATCGCCGCGATGCGTCTTGATTTCCTCGAGACGCTGGCGCCGCGGATCGTACCCGTCGGCACGCCCCCGCACGCGCAATCGATGCCCCGACGCGCTCCGGTAAAGGCCGCTCAAGGAAATTTCGCGCTGATAGTGTGCCTCGCGTCGCGCGGCGACTCGCGCATGGCCTTCGATGCCCTCTTCCGCGCTGGGCGAGGGCGTGAAACGCAGGTCGAGGTCGCCGCGCTTGGCCGTGAAGTCGCACAAGGCGCGTACCGCCACGGTGTAGTCCGCCGCCGTGGTCATGACGCCCAGGTCACATAGCAGACATCCACCGGCATGGCGTGCCGCGCGCAGAATGCCAGCCAGCGGCGCTGATTGTCCTGCAGGCGATCCCCGGGGCCCTTGACCTCGATCATGCGGTAGCGTTGCTGGGCAGGATGAAACTGTATCAAGTCCGGCATGCCCGCCCGATTGGCGCGCACGTCGCGCAGCAGGCGCTCGAACCAGAGGCGCAGGTGCGCCGCGGGCAGGCACGCCAGCGCCAGTTCGAGCAAGGTCTCGCTCAATGCTTCCCAGTGCACGAAGGGCGACTCGAGCCCCTGCTTGTCCCGGTAGGTGCGCCGAATCACCGCGCGGTAGCCCTGTTCGCCCTCGGCGACGTCGAGCCGTGCCAGGCAACGCGCAAAGAGCGCATCCCGGCGTGCGGCAAACTCCGGCCGCAACAGGTCGGCTGGCGCGCTCTGGAAGGGATGAAAGAAGGCACCGGGAATCGGCGCGAAGATCGCCTCCCAGCAGAGCAGACCGAACAAGGCGTTGATCAAGGTGTTCTCGACGTAATGCACCGGCGATTCGGGGGACGACAGGCGTTGTGCCACGGCCGCTTCCACCGAGGTCGCACGGGGCAGCGTCAACTCGAGGTGCGCGGGCGCGGTCACGGGCGGCGCCGTCGGCAACGGCAACGAGAGGCGGCGATGCAGGCGCGGAAGCAGGCGGTCGAGCTGCTGGCGCTCCGCCTCGCTTTCCGGCGCCGCCTCGGCCTCGCGCGCCAACGCCAGGGCCTCCTCGTGCCGCGCCTGGCGTTCGAGCATGCGCAAGCGACGCCCCCGTGCACCGGGATGGCAGCTCTGCGCGTAGAGCCGCGCCGCCTCGTCCAGGTCGCCTTCCCGCTCTCGGGCCTGGGCCAGCAGGAACAGCAGCTTGCCGCGACGCGTTTCCAGCCAGGGGTTGTCGGCCACCGGTGCCGGCAGCGCCTCGACCAGAGCCGCGACCGTCTCGCCGGCATCGAAACGTTCGCGGCAGTCGTGAATTCGCAGGTAGATGTCGATGTCCTCGCGACGCGGAAAGGCACGCGATGCCGGTGTCAGTGCCACCCGCTCGAAGCGACGCACACCGAGATCGGCCAGCACGAACTCGCTCCAGCCTTGGCGCAGATTGCCGAAGAACATCAGTCGCAACCGATCACACAAGGGCATCCGTGTCATGCGCCATACGCGAAACGCGGCCTCGGGACACCACGCCGAGAATGGGGCTTCGCCGATGTCGGCGGCCGCCAGGGTCGCCTGCATGTCCGTCTTGCGGTCACCGCGCTTGAGGCCATGCGCCTTCAGGCAGGCGCCCAGGTGACGCCCGACCTCGGCCTTGGTCAACATCCCCAGCACCTCCGACACCGGCAGCACGGGATCGCGCTCCAGCCACCCCAGCGCCATCAAGGGAGCCACGGCGGGATCGAGCGCACCGATTTCCGCGTAGTCGAGGCGATCGTCGCGGAAGAGCTCGCCCTTGCGCATGACCATGCGCACCCACAGCGCCTGGGCCGGTTCGGGCAGGGCGTCGAAATGCGACATGAACGTCCGCTCGTCGGCATCGAGAAGATCCTCGTAGCACGCCCTCACCCAGCGCAGGGCGCTGCGGAAGTTGTGCAGATAATAGAGCGGATCATCGCTCGACGCGGGACGCGGCGGGAGAGGCATGGCTGTCATGTCGCCATCATAGCAATCCTCGTCATGGCGCCCCAAGCCTGTCCGCGTGACACGCGACATCGCGCCGCCCCGCTCCCCGGGCCAGGCTTTGATATACTGCCGTCACGCATGCAACGGACGAAAGAGCCCATCGTGAAAGACGCTTCCTCTTCGCGCGACGTGACACCGCGACGCGCCAGCAAACCGGGTTGCCTGGGCCTGATCGTCGCGGGTCTGGCCTTCATCGTGCTGGTCTATGCCATCCTGATCTATTTCATCAGCCAGGGCGGCACCGCCGAGGACGAGGCCCGCGAGGAGCATGGCATCGCGCAGTGCTGGCAACGCCTGGCCCGCGACACCCTCGACGCCCGCGAACGGCGTACCACCGAGCAGCGCTGCCAGGAAATGACCGAGCAATTCGAGGTCAAGTACGGCCATCCACCGGCGGTGACCCAGCCTCCGGCGTCGTAGCCGCGGCCACGCGACGCCGCGCGCGCTGCGACGCGCCATTGCGGACCGACCAGCGCAGCACCGGCACCAGCCGGCGAACGCCTGCGCGCACGCTGCGACGTTGCCAGCTCGGCATGTCGCGGCCGGCCATCTCGGCCGCCCAGACGGGCAGCAGATCGATCCCGGCGCGCATGGTCATCGCCACCACCGGGCGCAGCATGGGATGCGGTGCCTCGGCGTGCAGCAAGAGCCGGAATACCTCGGCAGTGCGCACGTCGTAGCACAGACATGGGCGCATCGCGTCGAGATAGTCCGCCACCTCGTCGCGGCAGCGCGGGACATCACGTGCGCCCAGCGCTTCGGCGACCCTCGCCACTTCGGCGTAGTAGCGGTCCTGGTCGGCAAGACTCAGGTCGGGGTTGCGATAACGCAGATGCGCGGCGAGAAAGCGACTGACCTCGGCGACATGCACCCACGTCAGCAAGGCCGGGTCGTTGGCGGCGTAAGGACGGCCGTCGGGCGCGACGCCCACCACTTCGTCATGAATGCGCCGCACCCGCTCGATGAGACGCTCGGCATCCGCGGTGGACGCGAAGGTGGTGGCGGCGATGAACTGGCTGGTGCGGCGTAGACGGCCGAGCATGTCATCGCGAAAGCTGGAATGGTCCCAGACCCCCGCCAGGGCCAGCGGATGCAGCATCTGCAGCATCAGGGCACCGATTCCTCCGCACAGCATCGAGGTGAAATCGCTGTGTACCCGCCAGCAGACGCTCTGCGGCCCGAACAGTCCCGGGTCCCCCGGCGGCCGGTCGTAATCGATGTCGCCCAGGGCCATGCCGGTCACGCCCATGATCTGACGCTCGATGCGCCGCCTTATCGCTTCCATCGCATCCTCCCGATCCCCCTCGCGGTGCCTTCCGACACGCCTCGGCATGATATAGGGCATGCGACCAGGAGATCGCATCCGAACCGTCGGCATCGCCGTCGACTTTTCAGACAGTGCCTAGGGTATAGTGGAGCATGGCGTCATGTCTTGCGCCAGGCGGGGTATCGGCCCGTCCCGGGCGCCACTGTCATATCGCTGACACGCAACCGTCACACCTCGCTGCCAAGGTGCCCCACGCGCCACTTGCCGGGAGATGCCTCGATGAAAATGCTAGCCATCTACAGTATCAAGGGTGGCGTGGGCAAGACTGCCTCCGCCGTCAACCTGGCCGCCCTGGCGAGCCAGGCCGGCTATCGCGTGCTGCTCTGGGACCTCGATCCGCAGGCGGCCACGACCTTCTACCTGCGTGCCAAGCCCAAGGTGCGGGGCGGCGTGGACAAGCTGGTGAAAGGCAAGGCCTCCTTCGACAAGGTCATTCGCACCAGCGAAACGCCCGGGCTCGACCTGTTGCCGGCATCCTTCGGCTCGCGGGAGCTGGATCACCTGCTGGAAGACCGCAAGCTCAGCCGGTTGCGCAAGATTCTCAAGCCCGTTCACGACGACTATGACCTGGTGATCCTCGACTGCCCACCGAGCATTTCCACGCTTTCCGAGCACGTCTTCTCGAGCGCCGACGCCCTGCTGGTGCCGGTGATCCCGACGACGCTTTCGCTGCGTACCCTGGAGCAGTTGCGGGAGCACCTCGACGACGTCGACCACGCTTGCCCCGTGTGGCCCTTTTTCACCCTCGCCGACCGGCGCAAGAAGCTGCATCTCGACGTCATGGCCACCCTGAGTGAAGACTGGCCCTTGATGATGACGACGACCATTCCCTACGCCAGCGCCGTCGAGCGCATGGGCCTCGAACGCGCCCCCGTCACGCAGTTCGCCCGCAGCTCCGCCGCTGCGCGAGCGTACCGCGGCCTCTGGCAGGAACTCGAACAGCGCCTGTAAGCACGCTCGTCCTTCAGGGGCTCGCACATCGGGCCCATGAGCGGTCGCATTACGGCCGCGAGCGCGGTACGTTGCGGGTTTTGCCAAGGACATCACCATGACCGACGATCGCCAGACCCGCCACCGCAACGCCATGCGCAAGCTCAAGTCGCATGTCGACGAGAAAGTCGCCGCCGCCACCGAGCAGCGCGGCCTGCTGCTGGTCTTCACCGGCAACGGCAAGGGCAAGACCACCGCCGCCTGGGGAACGGTCACCCGGTCACTCGGCTACGGCTATCGCGTCGGCGTGGTACAGTTCATCAAGGGCATGTGGGAGTGCGGCGAGCGCGAACGCCTGGCGGATGACGCCAACTTGAGCGTGCACGTCATGGCCACCGGCTTCACCTGGGACACCCAGAACCGCGAGGCCGACACCGCCGCCTGCCAGGCGGTATGGCGTGACGCCCTGACCTTGCTGCAAGACCCCGATGTCTATCTCGTGGTCCTCGACGAGATCACCTACATGCTCAAGTTCGGCTATCTCGACATCGCCTCGGTGCGCGAGGCCATCGCCAATCGACCGAGCGAACAGACGGTGATCGTCACCGGCCGCAATGCGCATCGCGAACTGCTCGACATGGCCGATACCGTCACCGAGATGCAGGAAGTGCGCCACGCCTTCAATGCCGGCGTTCAGGCACGTCGCGGCATCGACTACTGAGCCGCCCGGTCAGGACGGTGGCGTCGCCCGCTCGAGCGCCCGGCAGACCTGCTCGACGCCCTGGATCAGGCGCGGTCCGGGGCGACTGATGGCATCGGGATCGAGAGTGTACAGATGGCCCTCGCGCACCGCCGGCAGCAGGGTGTCGTCCTGCCAGGCCTGCTGCCAGTCATCGTCCGGCGCGGCCGCGAGAATCACGTCAGGGCGCGCCTCGATCAAGGCTTCGCGACCGATTTCAGGCACCAGGACCCGGCGGTCCGCGAACAGCGGCTCCCCGCCGCAATGGCGAATCGCCCGGGTGACGATGTGGCCGTCGCCCAGCGTGGTCAGCGGGTGGCGCCCCAGTTGATAGAACACGCGCGGCGTTTCGGGCAGGCGTTGCCGAGCGGCCGCGAGGCGTGCCTCGAACGCCTCGGCCGCACGCGCGCCTGCCTCGGCGTGACCGGTCAGACGCCCCAGGTCGCGCAGGTCGCCAGCCACGTCGGCGAGTCGCCGCGGCTCGCTGGCGTAGACCGGCACGCCCAGCGCCTCGAGGCGCGTCACCACGCTGCGCGGCGTGCCACTGCGCCAGGTCACCACCAGGTCCGGCTCGCGCGCCATGATGGCTTCCAGGGCGATGCCTCGGTAACTGCCCACCCGAGGGATGTCCCGCGCGGCGCGTGGAAAATCGCTGCCCTCTAGGGCCCCCACCACGCGCTCGCCGGCCCCCACCGCGTACAGCAGCTCCACGATGTGCGGCGCCAGTGCCACGACACGCTCGGCGGGCGCCGTCAACGCCACCGTACGGCCCGCGTCGTCGTCGACTTCGAGCGCTGCCATCGCCGACGCACTGAAAAGCGACGCGACGCTGAACCATGCGAGCATCACGACATGTGCAAGAAACGGGGAAAGACGCGGCAATCTCACGACTCCATTAGCCACTGACGAACGCGCAGGATAGCATGTCCCGATGGGTCGCTCGCCCGGGCAGCGGCCCGATTTCTCACCGCGACAGGAGGTTCGTATGACACGCAAGGAATTCCGTCTCCCCCTCGTGGCCACCGCGCTTCTCGGCACGCTGCTGGTCGCCACCCAGGCGCAGGCCAAACCGGGGCCGCAGGCACCGCACGAGCTGCACGTGCAGGCCCAGTCGACTCTCAACGTGGCGCCGGACATGGCCCGCCTCAATGCGCGCCTCTGGGAGCGGACCCCCGCCGTGGCACAGAGCGAGGCCGGCAACGACGCCCAGGCGCTGGGCGATGCGCGCGAGCGACTGGAATCGCGCACCGGTGATCTGATTGACGCCCTGGAGGACGCCGGCGTCGAAAGCCGCGACATCCAGGCCGGTTCGCTCAACGTGCGCCCCGAGATCATGATCCAGCCCCAGGGCGACGACGACGCCGAGCCCCGGGTACGCACCCAGGTCGAGCGTCCCGTGAGCGTGACGATTCGCGACCTGGAACACCTGCCACGCATTCTCGATGCGCTGACCGCCGCGGGCGTGGACGCGCTGGACGGCGTGGAATACGACCTCGCCGACCGCGATGCCGCCAGCGACAAGGCGCTGACCCAGGCACTCGAGCGCGCCCGGCAGAAGGCCCAATTGATGGCCGACACCCTCGAGGTCAAGCTCGGTCGTGTGGTGCGCGTCGAGGAAACCCAGGCACCCGACTACACGCCTCGCCCCATGATGATGCGGGCCGAGTCCGCCGACGCCAAGGCCGCGCCGCAGTATCGGGCCGGCGAGATCGGCATCGACGCCGGCGTCAGCGTCACCTGGACTATCGAAGACGGATCCTGACGAGGCGCGCGTCAGTTCTCGACACGCAGAAGCCCGGCCTTGGCCGGGCTTCTTCATCTGTCGTGCCTGTCTGTGGGGCCGCGTTCAGCCAACCAACTGGCGCCTGACGCGCGGGCTCAGCATCTCACCGAGCACGGTGATGGCCACCAGCACCGCGAGGAACCACGGCCACTGGCTGCCGATATCGATGCTCATCACTCCCAGCGCATCGATGAAGATCAGCACGATGCCCAGAGGACTGACGTAGCGGACCATCAGCAGCCACAAGGCATGCTGGCGCCTGGAGAGCCGCAGTTCGTCGCGGAAGATCTCGTCGCGCAGCAGGAAGCCGGCCATCAGGCAGAGCCCCAGACCGCCCAGCGGCATCATCCAGCGCGAGGTCAGGTAATCGAGCCAGTCGAAGACGGTCTTCCCGGCGAGCGTCCAGTCGGCACCCAGGTTGAAGGACAGCATGGCCAGCGTGCTCAGCAACCAGAGCACGATGCCACTGCTCCATGCCGCACGCTTGCGACTCATGCCCTTGCGCTCGGTCAGCCAGGCCACCGTGGCCTCGATCATCGACACGGCGGAGGTCAGGGCCGCCACGCTGAGCATCACGAAGAAGATCACCTGCAGCACATTGCCCAGCGGCATCTGCTGGAAGGCCAGCGGCAGACTCATGAAGATCAGCCCCGGCCCGCTGGCCGGATCCATGCCGTTGGCGAAAATCGCCGGAAAGATCGCCAGACCGGCCATCAGCGCGATCAGCGTATCGCAGATCGCCACGGTGAAGGTGGTGCGCGCGATGGACTTGCTGTCGGGCAGGTAGGCCCCGTAGGCCATGATCGCCCCCGCCGACAGCGACAGCGTGAAGAAGGCATGCCCCATCGCCGCCAGCAGGCCAGCGCTGGACAGCTTGCCCACCTCGAAGGAGAACAGGAACGTCACCGCCTCGCCGAAGCCGCCGGAGAACATGGCATAGACGATCATGGCCAACAGCAACAGCACCATGCCCGGCATCATCCAGCGCATGCTGCGCTCGATGCCTTCCTGCACCCCCTTGCCGACGATGAACATGGTCACCACCGTCACCAGCGTGCTCCACGCCCCCAGCGTCAGCGGATTGGCGTTGTTGGCGCCGAAGATGGCCGCCATGTCCTCGACGCTGCCACCCTGCAGGCCGCCGCTGATCGCCTTCCACAGGTAGGCAAGCGACCAGCCGGCGACGACCACGTAGAAGGACAGGATCATGAACCCGGCGAGCATCGACATCCAGCCGAACCCGGACCAGATCTTGCCGCGACCGGACTCCTGCGCCACGCGCTTGACGGCATCGATGGGACTCCCGCGCCCGCGCCGCCCGAAGGCGATCTCGGTCATCATCGCGGGGATCCCGATGCACAGAATGCAGGCCAGGTAGACGAGCACGAAGGCGCCGCCGCCGTACTCGCCAGTCATGTAGGGAAACTTCCAGATATTGCCAAGGCCCACTGCCGAGCCCGTCGCCGCCAGCACGAAGCCCCAGCGGCCGATCCAAAGATTTTTGGGTTGCTGTCTTGCCGTCATGGTTCACCTGAAGGGTTATTTTTGTGGTTCATGCAGCGCGGCGCGAGCACTTGCCACCGGGCGATTCTACCGTTTTCCATCGACATTTCGCGAACCGCGTCCGCCCGAACCGCGACGGCGAGGCAATCGCTGGAGCCGATTGCCGGCTTATGCGAAGCTGACTCCCGGACCCGGCGCATCACTTGCATCGACAGCCCTGGAGGTCGCATGACACGCCAATTCGCCATTCTCGGACTCGGCTATTTCGGCAGCACGGTCGCTCGCGAGCTCAAGCGGCATAACAATCAGCTACTTGGCGTCGATCGCGACGAGTCTCGTGTCGACGCCATGGCCGAGCACCTCGATCACGCCGTCATCGCCGACGTCACCGACGAAAAGGCACTCGCCGAGCTGTCGCTGGAGGACTACGACGCCGTGGTCATCGACGTCGACGGCAACCTCGAGGCCAGCGTGATCTGCACCCTGCACGCCAAGGAACTGGGGGCCCGCGAAATCTGGGCCAAGGCCCACTCGGACGCTCACTACAAGCTGCTCGACCGCCTCGGCGCGGACCATATCGTGTACCCCGAATACGACACCGGCATCCGCGTCGCCGAAAGCCTCAATTATCATGCCATGGTCGATTTCATCCGTCTCGGCGAACGCGAGTTCATCGTCGAGATCGAGGCAACCGAACGCCTCACCGAGCACTGCGCCACCGTCGCGCAGCTCGATATCGACGAACGCGCCCTGTGTCTGGTGGCCATCAAGCGAGGCGACGAGGTAATCCGCGCGCCCGAGCGCACTACCGAGCTGGCACGCGGCGACCACCTGGTTCTGATGGGGGATCTCGCCGCGTTGCGCGAGCTGGGCAACAAGCTATGACACCACTTCGCCACCGCGCCCCGAGCGACGCACGGCTCCACGGGGCGTGCTCATGAGTTTCTGGCAACGCCTGTCACGCCCCTGGCGACATACGCCACACGGCCGCGTACTTAGGCTTTCGCCGCCGGAAACGCTATTGCTGGGCTTTACCCTGCTCTGCCTGATCGGCGGCGGCTTGTTGCGCCTGCCCATGGCCGCGACGGTAACGCTCGACTGGCAGGAGGCGCTGTTCACCGCCACCTCGGCGGTGACGGTCACCGGGCTGGCGGTCGTCGATACCAGCGCTTTCACACCGTTCGGCCAGGTCGTGCTGCTGGCCTTGATCCAGATCGGCGGACTGGGGTTCATGACCTTCGGGGCTCTGACCCTGCTGCTCCTGGGGGCCCGCCTCCCCCTGCAGCAGCAGAACCTGGTGCGAGAAGCCCTCGGTGAAACCTCGTTGGGTGAACTCTCGCAACTCGTGCGCCTGGTGGTAGCCTTCGCCGTCCTGGTCGAGGCAGTGGGGGCGGGACTTCTCGCGCTGCACTGGGTCCCCGAGCTCGGCTGGTCGCGCGGTTTGTGGGCCAGCCTGTTTCATGCGGTATCCGCCTTCAACAATGCCGGTTTCTCGCTGTGGCCCGACAGCCTGACGCGCGACGTCGGCACGCCGCTGGTCACGCTGGTCGTCAGCAGCCTCTTCATCGTCGGCGGCCTGGGTTTCGTGGTGATCAGCGACATTCGCGAAAAGCGGCGCTGGGGACGGTTCTCCATGCAGACCAAGATCGTGCTGTGCGCGACCCTGGCCATCAACCTGGTCGCCATGGCGGCGATGGCGGCACTCGAATGGCACAATCCCGCGACACTGGGCGGGCTGGAAAGCCTCGGCGACAAGCTGCAGGCGGCCTGGTTCCAGGCCGTGACACCGCGTACCGCCGGTTTCAACAGTGTCGATACCGCGGCCATGTCCGACGCCTCCTCGCTGCTCACCATGCTGCTGATGTTCATCGGTGGCGGCGCGAGCTCCACCGCCAGCGGCATCAAGCTCACCACCTTCATCGTGCTGCTGTTGGTTGCCCGGGCCTTCCTGCGCGGCACGCAGCCCACGGCCTACGGGCGCGCCATCGGCGAACAGACGGTGATGAAGGCCGTCGCCGTGGCGCTGGCCGGGGTGGCGCTGGTGTTCGTGACGCTGCTGGTGCTGTGCATCACCGATGGCCGCCTCGCGTTCCTCGATCTGGCCTTCGAGAGCGTCTCCGCCTTCGGCACGGTGGGATTGTCGCGCGGCATCACCAATGAACTGTCGCTGCCCGGCCAATGGATGCTGATGCTCACCATGCTGCTCGGCCGTGTCGGACCGCTGTCGCTGGGGTACTTCCTGGCCACGCGGCGCACGCGGGGAATGCGCTACGCCGAGGGCCACATCCAGATCGGCTGAGGTACCGGCGCGTGGTACCACTGTCGTTGCCCGCACGCGGGCGACGGCAGGCGAACGGTTGCAATATTTCCATGATTGTTCAAATATAGAAGCGTCATTTTTCGATAGTCGCGACGGACGCCTCATGCTGCTTGCCCTGCCCATCTTCATCGCCACGCTCATTCTCGTCATCTGGCAGCCGCGTGGCCTGGGGATCGGCTGGAGCGCAAGCGCGGGCGCGTTGATCGCGCTGCTCACCGGGGTCATCCACCCTGCGGACATTCCCGCCGTGTGGTCGATCGTCTGGAACGCCACCTTCACCTTCATTGCCATCATCATCACCAGCCTGCTGCTCGACGAGGCCGGCTTCTTCGAATGGGCGGCCTTGCATATCGGCCGTTGGGGCAACGGCCGGGGGCGTCGCCTGTTCGTCCTGGTGGTACTGCTCGGTGCCGTGGTCGCGGCGGTGTTCGCCAACGATGGCGCGGCCTTGATCCTCACCCCGATCGTCTTCGAGATGCTCGTCGCCCTGGGCTTCAGCGCCGGTGCGACACTGGCGTTCGTGATGGCCGCCGGCTTCATCGCCGATACCGCCAGCCTGCCGCTGGTGATTTCCAACCTGGTCAATATCGTCTCGGCGGACTATTTCGATATCGCCTTCGGCGAATACGCGGGCGTCATGGTGCTCGTGGACATCGTCTCGGTACTTGCCTCGCTCGGCATGCTGTACCTGTTCTTTCGACGTGCGGTGCCCTCGACCTATGCCCTCGGCGACCTGCGCAAGCCACGCGAGGCCATTCGCGATCCGGCGGTCTTCAAGGCCGGCTGGTGGGTACTGGGGCTCTTGCTGGTGGGCTTCTTCGTGGCCGAACCGCTGGGCGTACCGGTCTGCGTGATCGCCGCCATCGGTGCGTCGATCCTGTTCGTGATCGCCCAGCGCGGTCATCACATCCACACCCGCAAGGTGCTGCGCGACGCCCCCTGGAACATCGTGGTGTTTTCGCTGGGCATGTACCTGGTGGTGTATGGCCTGCGCAACGCCGGACTGACCGACATGATCGCCGGCGGCCTGGAATGGCTGGGCGGGCATGGCCCCTGGATCGCCACGCTGGGGACAGGCTTCATCGCCGCCGGGCTTTCCTCGGTGATGAACAACATGCCCACCGTACTGGTGGTCGCCTTGTCGATCGATGCCAGCGACGTCACCGACCTGACCCAGCAGGCGATGGTCTATGCCAACGTCATCGGCAGCGACCTGGGCCCCAAGATCACGCCCATCGGCAGCCTCGCCACCCTGCTGTGGCTGCACGTCCTGGCGCGCAAGGGCATGACCATCGGTTGGGGCTATTATTTCCGCGTGGGCATCGTGCTCACCGTCCCCGTGCTGACGGTCACCCTGCTGGCACTGGCTGCCTGGCTACAGTTTCTCGCGGCATGAAGCGCCAGCCCCGGGATCAGCAGCGGCCGGTGTCGTCCGGCAATCGGCACTGCGCGGGGCGATCGTCACAGCAGTGCGCGGTCAGGTAATCCACCAGGCCGCGCATCCGGGAGAAATCGGCACGGTAGTGGACATGCCGGCCATGTGCCTCGCCATGCACCAGACCGGCGTGCGCGAGCTCCTTGAGATGGAAGGAGAGCGTCGAGGGCGAGACCCCGAGGGCCTCGGCGATATCGCCGGCGAAGGCACCGTCGGGGCCGACCCCCACCAGGTGCCGAAAGATCGCCAGTCGCGTGCGCTGCGCCAGCGCCGACAAGGCCTTGAGAGCGTCATTCGTTTCCATATTTGCACAACGGTAGAAGTTACGTTGACCCGACTATCCCACACAGGAGTCGTTCATGCACGACCTTCCCAATCTCGACACCGCATCTTTCGCCGTCCCCGACGGCGATGCGCTGATGGCGCCCCGACTCAGCACGCATCCGCCGCGTATCCTGCTGCTGCATGGCTCGCTGCGTGAACGCTCGTTCAGTCGTCTGGTCAGCGAGGAAGCCGCGCGTTTGCTCGCTGCCATGGGTGCCGAGACACGTTGCTTCGATCCGCGCGGCCTGCCCTTGCCGGACAGCGAGGACGCCTCGCACCCCAAGGTTCAGGAGCTCCGCGAGCTGGCGCAGTGGGCGGAAGGCATGGTGTGGTGCTCCCCGGAGCGTCACGGCGCGATGACCGGCATCATGAAGGCGCAGATCGACTGGATTCCGCTGGCGCTGGGCGGCGTCCGCCCGACCCAGGGCAAGACCCTGGCGGTCATGCAGGTCTGCGGCGGCTCGCAGTCCTTCAATACGGTCAACCAGCTACGCATTCTCGGTCGCTGGATGCGCATGCTGACCATCCCCAACCAGTCGTCGGTGCCCAAGGCGTTCCTGGAATTCGGCGACGACGACCGCATGAAGCCCTCGCCGCTCTACGACCGTATCGTCGACGTGATGGAAGAGCTGGTGAAGCTCACCTTGCTGACACGCGACCGCAGCGACCTGCTCACCGACCGCTACTCCGAACGCAAGGAAAGTGCCGAAGAGGTATCTCGGCGCGTCAATCAGCGTGGCATGTAGCCCGGCACGTTCATCGAAATGACATGGATCTCGGGCATATTCGTCTCGCCATATATCCCACGAGGCTGACCCATGAGCAAAAAACGCGTTCTCTTTCTCTGCAACGCCAACTCGGCCCGCTCGTTGATGGCCGAAGCCCTGCTGCGTCACATGGCCGGACAGCGCTTCGAGGCCTACAGCGCCGGCGTCGAGCCCGATGAGCCGCAGCAGGCGGCGCTGCAGGCACTCGCAGAGCTGGGCATCGATACCACGGGGCTGGCCAGCAAATCGCTGGAGGCCTATGCCGGCGAGCATTTCGACAGCGTGATCATCCTCTGCGAAAAAGCCCAGCAGCGCTGCCGCGACTGGGAAGGCAACACCGACGAGCTGCTGTTCTGGGATATCCTGGATCCGCGCCTCAATCCGCGTGACGGCGCCTATACCCAGACCCTCGAAGAGATTCGTGGCCGCCTGCGGCTATGGTTGAGCGTTCAGTCCCGGGAGGCCTGAGCCAGTGACCACGGCAGTGCTGACCCCGGCGGCCTTGCACCGCTGTCTCGCCGACGAGACGCGCTTGACGTTGACGCTGCTGCTCTGCACCGAACCCGAGCTGTGCGTCTGCGAAATGACCGAGGCCCTGGCGGCCCCGCAGCCCAGGGTATCGCGCCATCTGGCACACCTGCGTCGTGCCGGCCTGCTGCGCGACCGCCGCCGGGGTGCCTGGATCTACTATCGCCTCGAACCGACGCTGCCCGAATGGGTCTCGACCATTCTCGAGGCCTCGCGCGACGCCGCGCCGCCGGAGGTCATCACGGCTCACCGACGACTCGCCGACGCCGGTACCGCCAGCCGGCGTCAGGCGGCTTGCCACGCCGAGCCCAGTCCGGCTCTCTTTTCCTCCACGTCAGGAGACATCGCATGACATTACGCATCGGCATCAACGGCTTCGGGCGCATCGGCCGCCTTGCCCTGCGCGTCCTGTGGGCATCACGCGCGACGCAACCGCTGGAGATCGTTCGCATCAACGATCCCGGCGGCGATGCGGCGACCTTCGCCCATCTGCTGGAATTCGATTCGGTCCACGGCCACTGGTCTCCCGGCACGGGCATTCGCGCCGAGACGGATTCGCTCGTTATCGACGACACCCCGATCATCTTCAGTACCCATCGCGATCTCGCCGACAGCGACTGGTCCCGATGCGACGTGGTGATCGAAGCCTCGGGCGCCATGACCAAGGCCGCCAAGCTGCAGCCCTACCTCGATCAAGGCGTGCCGCGCGTCGTGGTCTCGGCGCCGGTCAAGGACCCCGAGGTGCTCAACGTGGTGATGGGCGTCAACGATGGCGATTTCGCTCCGGCGCGACACCGTATCGTCACCGCGGCCAGTTGCACCACCAACTGCCTGGCACCGGTGGTCAAGGTGATTCACGAAACCTTCGGCATCCGCCATGGCTCGATGACCACGGTGCACGACATCACCAATACCCAGACGATCCTCGATGCGCCGAGCTCTCCCCACAACCCCGACCTGCGACGGTCTCGGGCCTGCGGCATGAGCCTGATCCCCACCACCACGGGCTCGGCCAAGGCGATCACGGCGATCTTTCCCGAGCTGGAAGGCAAGCTCAACGGCCACGCCGTGCGCGTGCCGCTGGCCAACGCCTCGCTCACCGACATGGTCTTCGAACTCGAACGAGCGGTCACGGTCGACGCGGTCAACGGCGCGCTCGAAGCCGCGGCCGAAGGCGAGCTGGCCGGCATCCTGGGTTACGAGGCACGCCCGCTGGTCTCCATCGACTATCGTACCGACCCGCGCAGCGCGATCATCGATGCTCCGTCGACGATGGTGATCAACGAGACCCAGGTAAAACTCTACGCGTGGTACGACAATGAGTGGGGCTATGCCAATCGTACCGCCGAACTGGCCTTGAAAGTCGGCAACGCCCGGGAACCGGCACGATGACGACCCTGCAACGCCTGCGCGCCCTGCCCTTCGAAATACGCCAGTATCTGCTGGTCACGGGCAATTATTGGGCCTTCACGCTGACCGACGGCGCCTTGCGCATGCTGGTGGTGCTGCATTTCCACCAGCTTGGCTATTCGCCGCTGGAAATCGCCCTGCTGTTTCTGTTCTACGAGGCCTTCGGTGTGGTCACCAACTTCGTCGGTGGCTGGCTCGGCGCCCGCCTGGGACTCAACCGCACCATGAACCTCGGCCTGGGGCTGCAGCTGGTCGCCCTGGGCATGCTGCTGGTGCCGGCCTCGGCCTTGACGGTGCCCTGGGTCATGGCCGCCCAGGCGCTCTCGGGGGTCGCCAAGGATCTCAACAAGATGAGCGCCAAGAGTGCGGTCAAGGTGCTGGTCACCAAGGACAGCAGCAACGCCCAGGGCGCGCTGTACCGCTGGGTGGCCATCCTCACGGGGTCCAAGAATGCTCTCAAGGGGGCCGGCTTCTTCGCCGGCGGCCTGTTGCTAACGCTGATCGGTTTCCAGGGCGCGATACTCGCCATGTGGGTGATGCTGGCCGTGGTGCTGGGGCTTTCGCTATGGCGTTTGCGTGCCGACCTGGGCCGCCAGAAAGCCAAGCCCAGGTTCCGCGAGGTCTTCTCCACGTCGCGCGCGGTCAACGTTCTCGCGGCGGCACGCCTGTGCCTGTTCGCTTCACGCGACATCTGGTTCGTGGTGGCATTGCCGGTGTTCCTCTACGACCAGCACGGCTGGAACTTCTGGAGCGTCGGCATCCTGATGGCCGTCTGGGTGATCGGTTACGGTGGCGTTCAGACCCAGGCCCCGCGCATCACGCGACACCTGCACGGCGATACGCGCAGCATCACCGTCATCCTGGCCGCGGCGCTCGCCCTGCTCCCGGCCCTGCTCGCCCTCACGCCGCTGGCGACCACCGTCACCTGGCTGATCGCGGGGCTGCTGGCCTTCGGCATTCTCTTCGCCATCAACTCGAGCTGGCACAGCTATCTAATCGTGCGCTTCGCACGCGCCGAGGGCGTCTCCATGGACGTGGGCTTCTACTACATGGCCAATGCCATGGGACGTCTCGTCGGCACGGTCCTCTCCGGCTGGGTCTATCAGGCCCATGGCTTGGCGCCCTGTCTGGCGGTGTCCGCGGCGCTGGTCGCCGCCAGCGCCGTCCTGGCGATGGGTCTACCTCGACAAAGGCAGTGATCCCGTTCAGAGACCGGGGGGAGGCATAGCCGGCGGTTCGCCTGACCTGGTCGACAGCACACCACACGATAGATTTTTCATGGGGTTTGCCATCTATAAAAACTATCAACTCGGTAGCGTGCAAACGGTGTCGATAACGTATAATGTTCGACTAGCCTAATAGCAGAGCGAAAAAGCCAAAATAAGCTTCCACCCCCCACTGGAGGCACGAGCAAGAGGAAGAATTGCAGTGAACGCTCCACTCAAGGAAACCGACACCACCAACGTGCTCGAACAGCACAAGAGCTACCGCTTCGTCACCGACCTCCTGGCCCGCGCCGATATCCAGATCAATGGCACACGTCCGTGGGACATGCGCGTTCATACCCCCGAGGTCTTCGACCGGGCGCTCGCCGAAGGCAATCTCGGGCTCGGCGAAACCTACATGGCCGGCCTCTGGGACGCCGAACGCCTCGACGAATTCTTCTTTCGGCTATTGCGTGCCAACATCAACAAGGCGGTACAGCCATCGAAGCTGGTCTTTCACGCCCTGCGTGCCAAGCTCACCAACCTGCAAAGCGTCAAGCGCGCCTGGAAAGTCGGCGAAGCGCACTACGACCTGGGCAACGACTTCTACGCTGCCATGCTCGATCAGCGCATGACCTATACCTGTGGCTACTGGCACGACGCCGAGACTCTGGATGCCGCGCAGGAAGCCAAGCTCGACCTGATCTGTCGCAAGCTGGATCTCAAGCCCGGGATGCGCATTCTCGACATCGGCTGCGGCTGGGGCAGTTTCATGGCCTACGCCGCCGAGCACTATGGCGTGGAATGCGTGGGTCTCACCATCTCGCGCGAGCAGGCCGACTACGGGAAGTCCTTGATGAAGAAGGGGCTTCCCGTGGAATTTCGGCTTCAGGACTATCGCGAGATCGACGAGCAGTTCGACGCCGTCATCAGCATCGGCATGTTCGAGCACGTGGGTCGCAAGAACCACCGCGAGTACATGGAGGTCGCCCACCGTTGCCTCAAGGAAGGCGGCCTCTTCCTGCTGCATACCATCGGCAAGAATGTCCGCGAAAGCACGCCGGACCCGTGGGTCGACAAGTACATCTTCCCCAACGGTGACCTGCCGTCCATCGGCCAGATCGGCGACGCGGCCGGCGGGTTGTTCGTCACCGAGGACCTCCACAACTTCGGCGCCGATTACGACAAGACGCTGATGGCCTGGTGGGAGAACTTCGAGCACCACTGGCCGCAGTTCCGGGCTCGCTTCGGCGACGAGTTCTACCGCATGTGGCGCTACTACCTGCTGTCCTGCGCGGCGGCCTTCCGGGCCCGCGACATCCAGCTGTGGCAATGGGTGCTCGCCAAGCCTGGCGTGCTCGGCGGGTATCAGCGCATCACCTCATAAGCGCGACTTGCCAGACACCTGGTGTTCGGAAAGCCCCGAAAACCAGGCCGCGACACGCAAAAGGGCGCCGAAGCGCCCTTGAGGTCATTCGCGTTGTCAGACCATCAGCCGTAACGCCCGGTGATGTAATCCTCCGCCTTCTTGGTATGCGGGTTGGAGAACATCTGCTTGGTGGCGTTGTACTCTATCATCTCGCCGAGGTGGAAGAACGCCGTGTAATCCGCCACGCGTGCCGCCTGCTGCATGTTGTGGGTGACGGTCACGATGGTGAAGTCCTTCTTCAGCTTGTCCATCAGGTCTTCGATGGTCGCCGTGGAGATGGGGTCGAGTGCCGAGGTCGGCTCGTCCATCAGGATCACGTCGGGGCGCACGGCGATGGCGCGCGCAATGCACAAGCGCTGCTGCTGACCGCCGGATAGCGACGTGCCCGGCTCGTGCAGCTTGTCCTTGACCTCGTTCCACAGCCCCGCATCGCGCAATGCACGCTCCACCAGCTCGTCCTGATCGGCCTTGCGGCTGACCATGTCGTGCATGCGCGGCGCATAGGCGACGTTCTCGTAGATCGACTTGGGAAACGGGTTCGGCTTCTGGAACACCATGCCCACGCGACGGCGCAGGGCCACTTCATCCATGCCGCGGGCATTGACGTCGTGACCGTCCATTTCCACCAGTCCCTTGATGCTCACCGAGTTGATCAAGTCGTTCATGCGATTGAGGCAACGCAGGAAGGTCGACTTGCCGCACCCCGACGGGCCGATCAGGGCCGTGACGGTATTGGCGAAGATGTCGATGCTGATGTCCTTGAGCGCCTGGTGGTCGCCGTACCACAGGTTGAGGTCGCGCACGCGCACGCTCAGGTTTTCCTCGACGTTCTCGTTGCGCGTCACCGGCTGCCCCTTGTCGGGCGTCGGCGCCTGGGTATAAGGATCACGCGCGGCATCCTTGGAAGCCGTGGGCGGATCTTGCTGAGTCTGAAAGTTCTGCAGGGTCGTGTCGTTCATGGCGATGATGTCCTGTCTGAAGTCGCTTACCAGCGGCGTTCGAATTTGTTGCGTAGCCAGACGGCGAGAGCATTGAGAAAGATCAGCACCGCCAGAAGCACCAGGATGCCGCCCGCCGTCTTCTCGGCAAAGGCGCTGTTCGGCTCGCTGGCCCAGGTGAAGATCTGCGCCGGCATCACCGTCGAGGCGTCCGTGATCGATATCGAGGCATCGGGAATGAACGCCACCATGCCCACGATGATCAATGGCGCGGTTTCCCCCATGGCCTGCGCCAGACCGATGATCGAACCGGTCAGGATGCCCGGCAGCGAGACCGGCAACACGTGATCGCGCACGACCTGCCAGCGTGAGCAGCCCACACCGAAGGCGGCATGACGGATGCTGTCCGGCACACTGCGCAAGGCTGCGCGTGTCGAAATGATGATCACCGGCAATGTCATCAGTGCCAGGGTCAACCCGCCCACCAGTGGCGAGGAGCGCGGCACCCCGAAGAAGCTGATGTAGATCGCCAGCCCCAGCAGACCGAACAGGATCGACGGCACGGCCGCCAGGTTGTTGATATTGATCTCGATGAGCTGCGTCAGGCGGTTGTCGGGCGCGAACTCCTCGAGATAGACGGCCGTCATCACCCCGATCGGGAAGCACACCGCCATGGTGACCAGCATGGTCATCACCGTGCCGATGGCCGCCGAGGCGATCCCCGCCAGTTCCGGCATCTTGGAGTCACCGGTGGTGAAGAAGGTGGTGTTGAACTTCAGCGCCGCGCGCCCGTCCTCGACCAGGGCCTGGAGCGTTTCCTTGTCGGCGGGACGCAGCCGATCCTCGTTCCCCTTGAGGAACTGATCCACCCGGCTGTCGGCGATCACCCATCGGGTCTGGGTGGTACCCATCAACTCCGGGTTGTTTTCCATCTCGCGCGGCAGGGAGCGGAAGAAGCCGCGCGAGATCAGCGGGCGCACGTCCTCATCGACGGCCGCAAGCGGCAATTTCTGGGACTGCTCGTCGTAGCTGACCTCGACCTGCAGCTGCGCCTGCTGAAACGCGGGCCACCCTCGCACCACCATGTCGGAAATGAACACGACGAGGAATGCCGCCGACAGGATCAAGGCGCCCATGGTCATCCATTTCATGCGCGCCGAACGCCGATGGCGTTTCTTGAGCTGCGCGGAAATTTCTTCGAACGATTGGCTCATGCTCTCGACCTATCGGATTACAGGTTGTTGACGCGGTACTTCTCGCGGAAGCGGCGAATCATGAACACCGACACCACGTTCAGCGTCAGCGTCACGACGAACAGCACCAGCCCCAGGGCAAAGGCCGAGAGTGTCTGGGCGCTTTCGAATTCCTGATCGCCGGTCAGCGCCGCAACGATGCTCACCGTCACGGTGGTCATGTCTTCCAGCGGATTGGCGGTCAGGTTGGGACGCATGCCGGCCGCCATGACCACGATCATGGTTTCCCCCAGCGCGCGGGACACCGCCAGCAGCGAGGCCGAGATGATCCCCGGCGCGGCGGCGGGCACCACCACGTTGCGCACCATTTCCCCTTTGGTGATGCCCAGCGCCAGGGCTCCTTCCCGCAGGCTGTTGGGCACGGAATTGATGACATCGTCGGACAGCGAGGAGATGAACGGGATGATCATGATGCCCATCACCAGCCCCGGTGCCAGGGCATTGGAGTACGAGGCATCGAGCCCGAACAGCCCGGCGATATCCACCACCAGCGGCGCCACGGTCAAGGCCGCAAAGACGCCGTATACCACGGTGGGGATCCCTGCCAGCACTTCGATCACCGGCTTGGCAGCCTTGCGAATGCGCATGGGCGCGAACTCGACCATGTAGATGGCCGCGCCCAGACCGAAGGGAATCGCCACCAGCATGGCGATCAGGGTGATCATGAAGGTGCCGGCGAAAAGCGGGATCGACCCGAACTGCGCGGCACTGCCCCCCTCTTCGCCGCGACCGGCGGCGGAAAGGAAGCTCGCGCCGGGATTCCAGGTAGTGCCGGTCACGAAGTCCCAGAAGCTATGCATCTGGAAGAAACGCAGGGCCTCGGTGATGATCGACAGTAGAATGCCCAGCGTGGTGAGAATCGAGATCATCGCCGCGGCTGCCAGCAGCTTGCGAATGACCCCTTCGATGGCGCGTCGCGCATGGAAGTCGGGGCGTACTTGACTCAGCCCCATGACCAGGCCGATCGTCGCAATGATCAGGCTCGCCGACAACAGATAGAGCGTGGGGATCTCCGCCCCCATCAGCAACAGGGCAAACGCCCCCAGGGCGCTGACCAGAAGTGCTGGTCCGGCGGTGGCGAGGACCGCGAACCAGGCGTATTGATCCGGCTGTGCATGCATCGCCGTGCCCGTGGCACGAACGCGCGAGGCCTTGGCGCGGCTCAGGGTGAAGGCAACTCCCCCAAGCACCAAGAGTACCGCGCAGAACAGCAGGAAGACGGTATTCGTCGTCATGTCGGTCTCTCAGGATAACGTTGCTCCCGGTGGGAGCCATCAACCCCGTAGGGCTCGTCACGCAAATGGGCCGGCGGCAAAAGCCGCCGGCCACTTCATCGGACCGCTTACGGCCTTACTTCAGGTCGCTGAGTTCGAGACTCTCGCGATTTTCGACATCGCTGCGCGCCTGCTCGCGTGCGTCCTCGGGCAGCGGGATCAGACCCAGGCCCTTGAGGTAGCCCATCGGGCTGATCATCTGCTCGCTCATGAACAGGTCGACGTAGGGGTACATGGCCGGCACGCTATCGGCATGCTGGTTCTTAACGTAGAAGAAAAGTGAGCGCGACACCGGATATTCACCGGAGCTGATGGCTTCGGGCTCGGGTTCCACACCATCGATGCTCGCGGCGGTCAGGGAGTCGGCGTTCTCTTCGAGGAAGGAATACCCGAAGATACCGAATGCCGTGGTGTTTTCCTGGAGACGCTGAACGATGAGGTTGTCGTTCTCGCCGGCGTCGACGTAGGGGCCGTCCTGACGGATGTCGGTGTAGCCTTCACCGCCGTAGGCGTCCATCTCTTCGGAAGCGGCTTCCATCACCAGCTCCTCGAAGGCATCACGCGTGCCGGAAGTGGTCGGCGGACCATACACCATGATCTCGCGATCCGGCAGCGAGGAGTCGATATCGCTCCACTTGGTGTAGGGGTTGTCGACCAGTTCGCCGTCCTGGGGCACCTTGGCGGCCAGCGCGAGGAACAGCTGCTCACGCGTGAAGTTGACCGGCTCGTTGGTGTTGGACTCGGCGAACGCGATACCGTCGTAACCGATCTTGGCTTCGGTGATGTCGGTCACGCCGTTTTCCTGGCAACGCTCGAACTCGGAGGGCTTCATGCGGCGCGAGGCGTTGGTGATGTCCGGCGTGTCCAGCCCGACCCCATTGCAGAACAAGCGCAGACCGCCGCCGGACCCCGTGGATTCGATGACGGGTGTCGGGTAATCGGTGGTCGCGCCGAACTCCTCGACGACGTAGCTGGCGAACGGATAGACGGTGCTGGAACCGACGATGCGTAGCTGCTCGCGTGTTTCGTCCTGCGCCTGGGCAACGCCTGCGACGCTCATCACGGCAGCGGCCAACGCGGTAGTCTTGAGGATACGGTTCATGCGGGTAACTCCTGTCGATGAGAGTGTTCAACCTTCGCGACACCTAAGATGCCCAATGAAGATGACAGCTTCATGACAAAAGATGACGAATGTCACTCCGAGTTACGCCGACGCGTTGCGCCCCGTCTACCGTTCGGTCACTGCCCCTTCTTCCTCCTGAGCCCCCAAGGCTCGACCGGCCAGTACCCGCACGCCGATATTGCCCAGCAAGGAAGCGCCCAGCATCGTCAGTACCGTCGGCCAGGCACTGGCGATCTCGAAGGCCCCCACCAGCATGCCGGCGAAGGCGCCGCTGGAAAATTGCAGACACCCTTGCAGCGCCGTGGCCGTCGCGCTCATGTTCGGGAAGTGATCGAGCATCGAGGACATCGCGTTCGGTGCGATCAACCCCTGCATGCCCACGAACACCACCATCAGCGGCGCGACGCTGTAGATCGAGTCCATGCCCGACAGGATCAACGCCACCAGGGCCACCCCGGCACATAACTGAATGCCCAGCCCCACCACGAGATTCTGCTGCGGCGTGCGTCTCTTCAACAGATAGATGTTGAGACGGTTGGAAGAGGCCATGACCAGGATGTTGGCCCCGAACACGAACGGATAGACCGCCGCCGAAATGCCGTAGTGCTCCATGTACAGGTACGGCGACCCGGTGATGAAGGCAAACATGCCCGCGAACGACATCGACACGGCGCAGATGTAGCCCATCGCCTCGCGATGACGAATGACGCTGGCATAGTTGCGCAACACCTGGCGCATCGACGGTGCGTCGGGATCGCGCCCATGGGTCTCGGGCAGGCGCGTGCCCAGAAAGAACAGCAGGAAGGCGGCATACAGCGCCAGGAACAGAAAGATCGACTGCCAGTTGAAGAATCCCAGCAGCACGCTTCCCACCGTGGGCGCCACCAGCGGGGCGAGCATCAGGATCATCGCCATGGTCGACATCACCTTGGCGGCCTCGCGTCCGCTGAAACAGTCGCGCACGATGGCCGCGGAATTGACCACGCAGGCCCCGCCCCCCAGGGCCTGGACGAAACGCAGCCCCCAGAGCGTTTCCAGCGACGACACCTGCATGATGCCCAGACTGGCGACCAGAAACACCACCAGCCCGGTCAACAGCACCGGACGCCGGCCAAAGCGATCCGACAGCGGGCCGCACAGCAGCTGGCCGATGGCGAAGCCGAACAGGAACACGCTCAACGACAGCTCGGTGTGATGCACGCTGGCGTTCACCGCCTCGGCGAGCGTCGGCATGGCGGGTAGATAGGCATCGATGGCGAAAGGCGCCAGGGCGGTATTGGCCGCCACCAGCAGCGCCAAACGTCGCGCATTGAGTCGAGTCACGACATCTCCTGAAGAACGTACAGAGTCGTGCCGGCTCCGACGGGGCCGGCACGCCAACATGAAGAAGGCTAACGGCTAGTGCGCTCATCATAGCCGATAACGCCCTTTCTGGGGACCGAGCGTCGCGGCGGTGTCCACAAATCGCAACAATCCCGCGCCATCATGGCGGCCGTCTCGCCTCGTGCGTCCGCATCGCGAGGCCGATTTTCGTCGCCTTCAAAAAAGACTACAGGGACTGACACCATGCGCGTTTCTTTACCTCGTCGCCTACCGCCCTTGACGATCCGCGGCATCAGCATGCTGGTGCTGGGCGCATTCAGCCTGATGGTGATTGCCGTCGGGCTACTGGGGGGATATGCGCTGCATGTCGGCCAGAACGCCTTCGACACACTCGATCGCCTCAACGTCGAGCGCACCACCATTCTCGATGACGTCTATGTCGACACATTGCGTGCCCAACTGGCCATGAACCGTGCCGCATCGCTACTCGAGCGCCCGTCGTTCGATCCGCCGGGGCCGGTCATCGATGAGGCCGAGGCCTTGATGACCCGAGCGCAGGAAGCCTTCGAACGACTCGAGCCCGCCGCCGCCTCCCCGGCACTCGAGACGCTGAGCCAACGCTTTCATTCGCTGGTCAATACCGGCATGTCACTGCAGTTGATGCAACTGCAGGAAGCCAACGAGCGCCTCGCCGCCGGCGACAGCACGGCGCGCGACCTGAGCGGCTACCGCTCCGGGCAGTCGCGCTTGCACGACATGAACGCCGCGTTCATGGAAAGCGCCGATGCCTTCATGACCGCGAGCCAGCAGCGCGGCGCGACCCTGGTGGATGATTTCGGCGTCATGGCCGATGGCCTGCGCATGCTGATCGGCGCAGCCATCCTCGCCTCGCTGATCGCCATCGCCCTGGTCATGTGGGGCATGACACGCCATGTGGTGACCCCTCTCAACGGTCTGCTCGAGCATTTCGAGCGGATCGCCGAGGGGCGGCTGGAACGCCCTGTCCACGCACGCGGGCAACGCGACGTCCGGCGTCTGTTCGAGGCCCTCGACGGCATGCGACAGCGTCTTGCCGCCAACGTCGGCGAGGTGCGCGCCAGCAGCCAGACGATCCATCGCGATACCCAGCGCATCGCCGAGGACAGCCAGGCCCTGGCCTCGCGGACCGAGCGACAAGCCGCCGCCCTGGAAGAGACCGCCGCGAGCATGGCACAGCTGACCGCGACCGTGGGGCGCAACGCCGAGCATGCCGAACGTGCCGTGACCCTGGCCGCGACCGCCTCGCACTCTGCCGAGCGGGGGCAGGAAGCCGTCTCGCAGGTCACCACGACCATGGAGAGCATTCGCGCCGGCTCGCGCCAGGTCGAGGATATCGTCGCCATGATCGATTCACTGGCGTTCCAGACCAACCTGCTGGCGCTCAATGCCTCGGTCGAGGCGGCTCGTGCCGGGCAGCATGGACGAGGCTTCTCGGTGGTGGCCAATGAAGTGAGGCGCCTCGCCAGCCAGAGCGCCGAGGCCGCGCGCGATATCCGCATCCTCACCGACAACGCCCGGCGGGATGTCGAGGCCGGCAGCCAGCGCGTCAAGGAAACGGGAACCACCATCGGCGAACTGGTCGCCTCGGTGGAGCAGACGGCCCAGCTCATGCGTGACATCGCCGACGCCAGCCAGGAACAGCATCAAGGCATCGCACAGATCGATCGGGCGATCGAGCAGCTGGAACAACTCACCCAGGGCAACGCCGCCATGGCCACGCAGGCGACACACGCCGCCACTACGCTGGGTGAGGAAACCACACGGCTGCATGCCTCGGTGCGCGAGTTCGTCCTCGACGGGGACAGCGAATACGTACCGCGCGAACCGGTGTCAGACGAGACGGAAACGGCCTCTCGGTGGCAGGACGAGGCGACACCGGCCCCAGCGCTGGCCACCGCCACCTGAAGGTGATCATCAGCGAGGACGCATCACCCGGTCCGGCGACCGATACGCTCAGTGATGCGTCCGGGAGCAATCCTCGCCGGGCTTCTGCGCTTCGAGCAGATCGACCAGGGGCTGGAATTCATCGCGATTGTGATCGCTCATGCGCATCAGAATCCGGTGCGCCTCGAGGATGCGCTGCTGCATGCCCTGCTCATCCGCCCTCACCTGCGGCAACTCGCGCAGGCTCGCCGGCTCGGTGAGCGGTGCATCGAGCAACGTGAAGTAACGCGAAAACCCCATGACATCCAGCATGCGCCGCACATCGGGATGCTCGGCGACGATGGTCGGCGGCTGTTCGAGCCGCCCCTCCACGGCCATGGCCACCTTGGCCAGAAAGCCCAGGGCGGTGGAGTCGACATTGGTCGCCTCGCGCAGATCGATCATCACCGCGGCCAGGCCGGGGCTGTCGGCCACGCGCTGCGCCTGCTGATCGAGTGTGGCACACAGCGTCAAACGCACGTCACCACTCAGCTTGAGCACGAATACACCGGCGTTGAACGCCGCCTGAATACGCCCCTCATGCATGATCGAATCCGCTCAAAGTCATGATGGTGAGATCATCCGGCAGTTCGTCGCCCAATACGAGTGCATCTTTCAACGCATCCACACGGGCGCACTGGGCGACGCGCTCCTTCAACGCAACGAGGCGTTGATCGAGGGTATCGCCCGCCAGACATTCCAGTATGCCGTCCGAGCACAGCCACAGACGAAATGCATCGGGCAAGGCATAACCGTAAGTGGGGAATTCGACATGCGGAAACAACCCCACCGGCGGCCCTTCTCCCGACAGCACGCTGACCTCGCGACCCACTTGCAAGAGCGGCATCGGCATCTGCGCGCCGAGCGAATAGTGGAGATAGTGACGCTCATGGTCAAGCACCCCGGCGAAGACCGTGGCATGCTTGCCGATCCCCGTCTCCAGCAGCTCACGATTGAGCTCGGTCAGGCACTGCGCGGGGAAGTCGCTGGCGTTTTGCTCGCGCCATTGCGACAACCAGCGGTTGCTGAGGTACTTGAGCAGTACGGTGACGAACGCCGACGACGCCCCGTGCCCCGAGACGTCGACGAAGTAGAAGAAGCTGTAACGCGCATCGCAGCGCTGAAAGTCGAGAAAGTCACCCGATAGATACAGCGAAGGCGCCAGCCAGTACTCGGCGGTGACATCGTGGCGCGTCACGGGATTGGCGGGCAGCAGCTTGCGCTGGATCTGCCAGCCGGCCTGCTGATCGAGACGCAGCATGGCCAGGTGGGTTTCCAGGCTTTCGTTGAGTTCGGCCAGGCGCTGACGATCCCGGGCGTATTCCTGAGCCAGCCGATGATGCTCGATCGAGCGTCCGATCAGGCGTCGCAGCACGTCACCATGACACTGCGGCTCGACCAGATAGTCGATCAGCCCGGCATCCACCGCCTGCAGCAGATCGCCGTCGAAACGCGTCTCGCTGATCACGATGGTCGGCCAGCGCGCCGCCAGCGCGGCCCAGTCCTGGCGCGGCACGGCGCGCACATGCGCCACCACCAGGGCCACCTCCGCAGGCAACTCCTCGGCATGAGCCGCCGCCAGCACGGCGAAATGTCCCTGGCCAATTAGGCCGGCCAGCGCATCCCGCGATGCGCCGGGCTGGTCGAGGAGACCGATCAGGGTACGAGAGTTGGCCATGCGGGGCCTCGGGGTCACTCGGCGAAGGCGTCTTCGTCGTATTCGAAATCGTCGCCGAAGTCACCGTCGGCGAAGGGATCCGCTCCCGTTTCGCCATCGTTGACCTCGTAACGCCGGTTCTGCAGATACGCGTCGCGGATGAAGCTGTAGCGGTCGCCCCGAATCAGCTCCTCGCGGTCGAGCAGCCCCGCCCGCGTATCGATGAGATCGATGAACCTCAGGCCATAGCGTACCTCGTCCTCCTCGACATACGTCACCGGATCGGTGTACCAGTCCACGGGCAGCCCCGAGGTATGGCGCAGCGTCCGACCACCGAGCACCGGCAGCACCACGTAGGGGCCTTCGGCGACGCCCCAGGTGGCCAGGGTCTGCCCGAAGTCCTCTTCGCGCTCCACCAGGCCCATGCGCGAGGCCGGATCGAGGATGCCGCCCACCCCGAGGATGGAGTTGATCACGAAACGGCCGGAGGCGATGCCGGCATTGGCCCACTTCCATTGCAGCACACTGTTGATCGTGGTGCCGACCTCGCCGAGGTTGCTGAAGAAATTGCCCACCCCGGTCTGGACCGGATCGGGCGTCACGTAGTCGTAGCCCTGCGCGACGGGTTTCAACGCATAGCGATCCAGTGTGTCGTTGAAAGCGAACACCTTGCGATTGTAACTTTCCCACGGATCGTCGGGATTGCCCTGCGTCTGCCCCTGGCTGGCACAGCCGCTCACCGCCGCCGCCATGCACGCCACGGCCAGCCACTTGGTCGTTTTCATCAAGCCTTCACCTTACGCAATATCACATTGCCCGCACTGTAGCCCGCTCCGAACGAACAGACCACCCCCACATCGCCTGCGACCAGATTTTCCCGGTGCAGATGGAAGGCGATGATCGAGCCCGCCGAACTGGTGTTGGCATAGCGGTCGAGAATCACCGGTGCCTCGGCCAGGCTCGGCTCGCGGCCCAGCACACGCCGCGCGATCAGATCGTTCATGTGACGATTGGCCTGGTGCAGCCACAGCCGCTTGAGGTCGTCGGGGGCCAGCCCCTCGGCGTCGAGGTGTTCGCCGATCAGGGACGCGACCAGCGGACAGACGTCCTTGAACACGCGCCGCCCGTCCTGCACGAACAGCTTGTCGGAGACGAAGGCCGGATCCCGGTCGACGGGATGGTCGGTCACGCGGTCGAGAAAGCCGAAATTGTTGCGGATCGCGTTCGAGAAGCGTGTCGCCAGGCGCGTGCTCACGACGTCGAAACGCTCTTCGGCGCAGGCCACGTCGTCGGCTTCCAGCAGCACCGCCGTGCAGGCATCGCCGAAGATGAAGTGACTGTCGCGATCCCGGAAGTTGAGGTGCGCCGAGCAGATTTCCGGGCTCACCACCAGGACTCGCTTGACGCTGCCGGCACGGATGGCGTTGTTGGCCTGGTCGATGGCGAAGGTGGCGCTCGAGCACGCGACGTTCATGTCGAAGGCATGTCCCTCGGCGCCCAACGCGGCCTGGAGCTCCACCGCCACCGCAGGATAAGGACGCTGCAGGTTGGAGCAGGCCACGATCACCGTATCCAGCGCGCCGGGTTCGACCCCTGCGGCAGACAGCGCCTGGCGCGCCGCGTCGAGTCCCATCTCGGCCTGCAGGGAGAGTGCATCGTCGGCCCGGGGCGCCAGGTGCGGACGCATGCGGTCGGGGTCGAGAATGCCCGACGCCTCCACCACATAGCGACTCTGGATACCTGATGCCTTGGCGATGAACTCGCTGCTGGAATGCTCCAGCGGCTGACGCCATCCGTCCTCGATCGCCTCCTGGTAGCGCGCGTTTTCGCGATCCACCCAGGCATTGAACGAGGCCACCAGCGTGGCGTTGTCGATGGCGTGTGGCGGCGTGTAAAGGCCGGTACCGGTAATGACCGCGTGCGTCATGAGCGTGCTCCGTGATGCGCTTGTTATGGTGTCGTCGATGCCCCGTTCGCGGGGCGGTCATCTGGCGCGCGAGGTCACCGTCCCGTGAGTTCCGTCCAGCGACGCTCCAGGCGCTTGGCCGAGACCGGCGCCAGCGTGCCCAGTTGCTGGGCAAACAGCGAGACACGCAACTCTTCCAGCCACCAGCCGAACTCGACGAAGCGCGGGTCACGCCGCCCTTCACGCTGATCGGCCTCGAGGCGCGCGCGCAACCGCTCTTCGAACGCATGCACCTGCTGCATCGCCATTTGATCGCGGGACCGCTCGCGCGGGGCCTTCTCGAGCCGGATCAACGCCGCCTGCATGTAGCGCGGATACTGCTCGAGCCATTCCTCGGCATCGCTGACGAAGCCGGGATAGACCAGGCGCGCCATCTGGGCCTTCAAATCACTGTAGACCAGGGCGAGGGACAGGTTCAGGTTGCCCTTGAGGGCCTTGGTGACCTCGAGATGCCCTTCCAGCGCTTTCTGCAGGGTCGCGACCCGCTCCTCGGCGTGCGCCACCAGCTCGCTCCGCGTGGCCTCGATGCGCGCTTCCAGGGACTGGCGGTCACGCGGCAACGGGTCCACGGCAACGACCTGCAGGAACACCGCCTCGACCAGATCGTCGACGAGCTGCGTCTTGCTCCCCACCTTGGCGAACAGCAACGCGCAGCGATCCAGTCCCTTGAGTTCGCGCGACAGGTAACGAACCTGCTCGGGCAGGCGCAGCATGGCCGCACGCTTGACGCCATGGCGGTGCGCGGCATGCGCCTTGTCGGGATGATCGAACGACTCGATGGCCAGGCTGTCACCTCGGTCGACCAGCGCCGGGTAGGCCTCGACGCGAATGCCCGCCTGCTGGGTGGAGCGCGATTCGGGAATCGCCTGCTCCGGCAGCTCGGCCAGCGCCTCCGCCGTCGGACCGCTCGCCGCCAGCGCCCTGGCACCCTGGCTGGCCGCTTCGTCGAAGCGCTGCTTGAGGGCACCGAGGTCGCGCCCTTCGCCAAGCACCTCGCCATCGTGCGCCACCACGCGCAGGTTCATGATCAGGTGCGGCTCGAGCTGATCCGTGCGCCAATCGTCGGCGCTCAGGCGCACCCCCGTGCGCCGGCGCAGGAACTCGCCCAGGGCCTCGGTCAACGGGCGCTCGTCGGGCACCAGGGTGGCCAGGGCCGCATCCACCCAATCGGGAATCGGCACCACCTGCCGACGGATCGCCTTGGGCAACGTCTTGAGCAGTGCGATGCATTTCTCTCGCAACAGCCCCGGCACCAGCCACTCGAGCCGTCCTTCGGGCAGCTGCGACAGCATGGCGGCCGGTACCGTCAGCGTCACGCCATCGTCGGACTCGCCCGGTGCGAAATGATAATCCAGCGGATAGCGCACGCCGTTGTGCACCAGCTCGTCGGGATAGGCCTGCTGGGTGACTTCCTCGGCATCGCGCGCCATCAGGGTGGCACGCTCGAGCTTGAGCACCTCGGGCGCTTCTCGTTCGGCTTGCTTGCGCCAGCGCTCGAAGCTGCGCGCGCCGGCCACGTCCGCCGGCAGCCGGGCATCGTAGAAGGCGAACAGCGTCTCCTCGTCGACCAGGATATCGCGCTTGCGGACACGATCCTCGAGTTCTTCCACGTCGTCGATCAGGGCACGATTGTGCTGGAAGAAGGCCGCCTGGGTGCGGTACTCCCCTTCCACCAGCGCACGCCGGATGAAAAGCTCCCGGGCTTCTTCCGGCGCCACCTTGGCGTAGTCGATGCGCCGCCCGGTGACGATCGGCAGACCGAACAACGTCACCTGCTCGAACGCCACGACCTGGCCACGCTTCATCTCCCAGTGCGGTTCGCTGTAGCTGCGCTTGACCAGATGCGACGCCATGGGCTCTACCCATGCCGGCTGGATGCGCGCCACGTCGCGCGCATAAAGGCGCGAGGTTTCCACCAGCTCGCCGGCCATGACCCACTTGGGCGTCTTTTTGGCCAGCCCCGAGCCGGGATGAATCATGAACTTGCGGTTGTGCGCGCCGAGGTATTCGCGGTTTTCCTGCAGCGTGCCCAGGTGCGAGAGCAGCCCCGACAACAGCGCCTTGTGCAAGCGCTCGCCATCGACGCGCGGACGCGCCGACGCAGCGTCGTCCTCCTTGGGCGGCAATACCGCGCTGGAGGGCTCGAGTCCCATGTCACGCGTCAGTTGCTTGAGCTGGCGGAAGGTGTCATGCCACTCCCGCAGCCGCAGGTAGCTGAGATAGTTGTCACGGCACCAGCGCCGCAGCTGGTTGCCGGAGAGGGTCTCGCGGGCCTGCTCGACCCCATGCCAGAGATTGAGCCAGGCCATGAAGTCCGACTCGGGGTCCTGCCACTGGCGATGCTTCTCGTCCGCCGCCTGGCGCTTGTCCGCCGGACGGTCGCGCGGGTCCTGCGTCGACAAGGCGCTGACCACGATCAGTGTCTCGCGCAGGCTGCCCTGCTCGGCACCGGCGAGTGCCATGCGTGCCAGGCGCGGGTCGATCGGCAGGCGGGCCACGCGACGCCCGAGCTCGCTCAGGCGATTGTCGGCGCCCACGGCCCCCAGTTCATAGAGCAGACGATAACCGTCCTTGATGAAGCGCGAATCCGGCACGTCGACGAAGGGGAAAGCCTCGATGTCGCCGAGCTTCAGCGCCAGCATGGAGAGAATCACCGAAGCCAGGTTGGTACGCTGAATCTCCGGCTCGGTATACGTCGGCCGCGCCAGGAAGTCCTCTTCGCTGTAGAGGCGGATGCACACGCCCTCGCTGATGCGCCCGCAACGCCCCTTGCGCTGGTCGGCGCTGGCCTGACTGATCGGCTCGATGGGCAGGCGCTGCACCTTGGCGCGATAACTGTAGCGGCTCATGCGGACCAGGCCGGGGTCGATCACGTAGCGGATGCCCGGCACGGTCAGCGAGGTTTCCGCCACGTTGGTGGCCAGCACGATGCGGCGTCCGGCATGCGGCTGGAACACGCGATTCTGCTCGGCATTGGAGAGCCGCGCATAAAGCGGCAGGATCTCGGTGCCCTTGAGGTCGGCACGGCGCAGCGTGTCCGCCGTTTCGCGAATTTCCCGCTCGCCGGGCAGGAAGATCAGCACGTCGCGGGGCCCGCTGTACCAGCGTCGCTCGCGCTCGATGGTCTCGACTTCTTCCACCGCATGCAGAATGCCCTCCTGCAAGGTGCGGTCTTCCTCGTCGTCCGCATCGCGCACCAGCGGTCGATAGAACACGTCCACCGGATAGGTGCGCCCCGAGACTTCCACCACCGGCGCCGGCTTGCCGTCGCGCCCGAAGTGGTGGCTGAAACGCTCGACGTCGATGGTCGCCGAGGTAATGATGATCTTGAGGTCGGGCCGCCGCTCGGTGAGGCGCTTGAGATAGCCGAGCAGGAAATCGATGTTGAGGCTGCGCTCGTGCGCCTCGTCGATGATGATCGCCTCGTAGCGCATCAGATCCGGGTCGTTCTGCGTCTCGGCGAGCAGGATGCCATCGGTCATCAGCTTGACCAGGGTGCGCTCGTCGGTCTGGTCGGTGAAGCGCACCTGGTAGCCGACCTGCGCCCCCAGCGGCACGTCCAGCTCCTCGGCGAGGCGTGTGGCGACGGTGCGCGCCGCCAGCCGCCGTGGCTGGGTGTGGCCAATCAGCCCTCGGCGCCCCAGCCCCAGCTCGAGACACAGTTTGGGGAGCTGGGTGGTCTTGCCCGAGCCGGTCTCGCCAGCGACCACGACCACCTGGTGAGCGTCGAGCGCCGCCAGCAGATCCTCACGGCGTTCGACCACGGGCAGGTCATCGGGATAGCGCAACGTCAGCGGTTGCGCGCGCCGCGCCGCCAGCTGCTCGCGCGAACGCGCCAGACGGGCTTCGATGTCGCGCAACGAGCGGTCGATGGGTTTACCGCTGCGCGCGCGCCCGTTCAGCTTGGCCAGGCGGCGCCCCTGTTCGTGGGCATCGCGCAGCAGGCAGTCGTCGAGTTGCGCGCGCAGACGCGCCAGTTGATCGCGGGAATCGCTCGTCGGTGTCGTGCTCAAGGGCGCCTCATGAAATCAGCAAAACGGCTCGCCCTCGGGGAAGGCGAGCCGACGATTGTAACGCCAAGGCCGACCTCGCGCCTATGTCGTATCCTGCTCGGATACCTGCGCCTGGGCACCTTGCGAGTCGCGCAATTCGCGACGCAGCACCTTGCCGACGTTGGTCTTGGGCAACTCGTCGCGGAACTCGATGAGCTTGGGCACCTTGTAGGCCGACAGTTCGCGCTTGCACCAGCCGCGCAGCGTTTCGGCGTCCAGCGCCTCGTTGCGGCTCACCACGAAGAGCTTGATCGCCTCGCCCGTGGCGTCATCGGACACGCCGATGGCCGCGACTTCGACCACGTCCTCGTGGGCGGCCACCACATCCTCGACTTCGTTGGGATAGACGTTGAAGCCGGAGACGATGATCATGTCCTTCTTGCGATCGACGATACGCACGTAATCGTCCTCCTGGATCACGGCGATATCGCCGGTACGAATCCAGCCCTCGTCATCCATTGCCCTGGCGGTGTCTTCGGGTCGCTGCCAATAGCCCTTCATCACCTGAGGCCCCTTGACGCAAAGCTCGCCCGGCTCACCCCGCGGCACGTCCTCGCCCTCGGGGCCGATCACCTTGATCGAGGTGCCGGGCACAGGCTTGCCGATGGTGCCCAGTTGGATGCCGTCCGGCGGGTTGACGCACACGATGGGCGAGGTTTCGGTCATCCCGTAGCCTTCCAGCACCGCGCAGCCGGTGACTTCCTCCCAGCGCTTGGCGACGGCCTTGGTCAGCGCCATGCCGCCGGAAATGGTCAGCTTGAGGCGCGAGAAATCCAGCGCTCGGAAATCCTCGCGCTGACAGAGCGCGTTGAAGAGCGTGTTGAGCCCCACGAAACCGGTGTACTCGGTCTTGCGCAACGTCTTGATGAAGCCGTCGATATCGCGGGGATTGGGGATCAGTACGGTATGGTTCCCCGTCACCATGGTGAACAGGCAATTCACCGTGAACGTATAGATATGGTAGACGGGCAACGGTGCGATGATCGTCTCGCGGCCTTCCTCGATCAGTCCGGCGATCATCTGCCGGGTCTGCAGCATGTTGGCGATCAAGTTGCGATGCGTGAGCATGCTGCCCTTGGCCACCCCCGTGGTGCCGCCGGTGTATTGCAACACGGCAATGTCGTCGCCGTGGCACGTCACGGCCTCGCTGGTCCGGCCATGGCCCTGCGACAAGGCCGTGCGGAATCCGATGGCATCGGGCAATGAATACCGCGGTACCATCTTCTTGACGTGCTTGACGGCGGCATTGATCAGCGCGCCCTTGGGGAAGCCGTGCATGTCGCCGAGCTCGGTGACCAGGACATGACGAATATCGGTCCGGGGAAGAATGCGCTCGAGCTTGTCGGCCATGTTGGCGAGAATCAGAATGGCCTTGACGCCCGCATCCTGAAATTGGTGCGCCATTTCCCGTTCGGTATACAGCGGATTGGTGTTGACCACCACCAGCCCCGCCCGCATGGCGCCGAATATCGCCACCGGAAATTGCAGCACGTTGGGCAACTGAATGGCGATCCGGTCGCCCGGCTCGAGATCGGTCTCGTGACTGAGCCAGGCCGCGAAATCCCGCGACAAACGCTCGAGTTCCGCATAGCGCAGCGTTCGCCCCATGCACGTGAAGGCCGGCTTGTCGGCAAAGCGCCGGCACGCCTCGGCGAATACCTCGTTGACGGAGGAGAACTCATCCATTCCTTCGAGAGGCGGACCGGAAACGACCGGCGACATGGCGTGACTCATCGTGTATCTCCGCTGACCAGGGGTCGACTTCATGGTGCCGACATTTATTATTGATGCTCGAGCCGCGGTGATATCGAAACCTCACCGCTGTTCGCGATCCGTCTCTTTACAAGATAGGGCCACGTCGACATATCCACCAGGCCCCTTGACGTGCATCATGAAAGACTGTTCGACAACATTCGGACAATCGTATTCGACGGGACGTTCCCGTTATAACAGGACGCCCCGCATTAAAACAGACGATTAAAACTATCGTTCAATACCAAGGTGCCTCGTGAGAAGGCGCCGCGCCACAGGAGCACTCATGGCCGCCATTTTCGAAGACAACAGCGCCAGCATCGGCAAGACGCCACTGGTACGGATTCGTCGCCTCACGTCGCATCCGCGTCTGTACGCCAAGATCGAGGCCCGCAATCCGGCGTTTTCGGTCAAATGCCGCGTCGGCGCCAACTTGATCTGGGACGCCGAGCATCGCGGCTTGCTCACGCCCGGCAAGGAAATTCTCGAGCCCACCTCGGGCAATACCGGCATCGCTCTGGCGTTCGCCGGCGCGGCGCGAGGCTATCCGGTGACATTGACCATGCCGGCCTCGATGAGCCTCGAGCGGCGCAAGGTCCTCAAGGCACTGGGCGCCACGATCGTCCTGACCGAGCCCGCCAAAGGCATGCAGGGCGCCGTCGACAAGGCCAATGACATGCTCGCCGCCGCGCCCGAGCGTTATTACATGCCACAGCAGTTCGAGAATCCTGCCAACCCGAGCATTCACGAGGACACCACCGGTCCCGAGCTGTGGAACGACACCGACGGCAAGCTCGACGTCCTGGTGGCCGGCGTCGGCACGGGCGGCACGCTGACCGGTGTGTCGCGCTACTTCGAGGAAACCCGCGCCCGACCGTTGCTGTCGGTGGCGGTGGAACCCGCCGAGTCACCGATCATCGCCCAGGCGCTTCGCGGCGAGATAATCCAGCCCGCACCGCACAAGATCCAGGGCATCGGCGCCAACTTCATTCCCGCCAATCTGGATCTGGGGCTCGTCGACCGGGTCGAGGGCGTCACCAGCGAAGACGCCATGGCCATGGCGCAACGCCTGATGCGCGAGGAAGGGATTCTGTGCGGCATTTCCTGCGGGGCCGCGATGGTCGCGGCACTGCGGCTGGCCGACGACCCCGCCTTCGCCGACAAGGCCATCGCCGTGGTGCTGCCCGACAGCGGCGAGCGCTACCTGAGCGGCCCGCTGTTCGAGAACGTGTTCACCGAGCAGGAGCTCACCCCCTGACGCCCCCGCATGGCTCGTGCCACACGCATGCGCCCCGGTATCGTCACCGGGGCCATGAGAGGGTCACCAGCGGTACGTGCGTCATGCCCTAGACGTGCGGTTCGCGGCGACGCCGCCGACGGCGCCGGGCACGCCGGCGCATGACCGACAGTACCACTACCGCCAGCAACAGCGCGGCCAACGCCGCCCAGGTCGCCGGACGCTTGGCATAAGGGGCGACATGCGGCTTCAACGCCTGCCATTCATCACCGGCCTTGTGCCATAAAGCACCCGCCATCTCGCTCAGGTTGCGCTCGCCCTCCTCGGCGCTTTCCGTGCGTTCCTCGCCGGTGTCCGGCAAGGCCTCCGCTGACGGGGCGGCACCGACATCGGCGCCGGAAAGCCCGATGCGCGCATCGGGATTGAGGCGCAGCGCGGGAAGGCGAATCGACCAGGTACGACCATCCAGCGTCACCTCGAGCGTGAGTTCCAGCGGGACCGACTGATGCGGATCGAGGTCGGGCAATGCAATGTGCCATGTCTTCGGCCCGACCGGTTCCACGTCCAGCGACTCGCCCAGCACGCTCGACGACACCCGGGTGTTATCGGCGTCGAGTCGCGGGTGCTGGGCCTCGAGGATGACCGTGGTGGCATCGTCGTTCAGGGAAGCCGCCAAGGGAGGGATGACATTGACCCCCTGAACGCGCTCGCGCACGCGCGTGGGGCCTTCGGCGGTCACCACCAGACGCGCGTTGCCCTCCTGCTCGGGCGCCGGCAGGGTTCCGGTGAAATGGCCGTCCTCTCCCGCGGTCAGCGTCGTCGACGACAGCGTCGCGTCGTCCAGATCGCGCAGCTCGGCGCGCATCCGCATGCCCTCGGGCATGGCATCGCCCACGAGTGTCTCGCCCTCGCGTGACAACCAGGCCTCGAGCGGCGTGTCGAAGCCGAGGTACAAGGACGTCGGCATGGTCTCGGTGCGCAACGTCAGCGGCGACTCGACGGTGACCCGACTGTCGCCCACCTGGCCTTCGACATGCCATTCCCCTGCAGCGGGATCGGGCACCCGGATCAGGTCGTAACGCGGCATGCTCTGCCAGAGAATGTCGTCGGGATGATCATCGCGGGTGTAACGCTCGCCATCCGGGCCCACCAGCGTGGCACCGGGCGCGTCCTGGTCGTGGAAAAGCAAGGCGTTGAAACCGTCAACCTCGGGGTCGATGTCGAAGCGGCCGTCCTCCAGCGGCACCCGGTCGCTGGGCACGATGCGCTCGAGGACATCGAGAAAGGCGCGCAGCAGTTCTTCCGGCGTCTCGGCCACTGCTGCCAGGCCGTCGGTGGACTGCGACACGCGCTCGAGCAGGTCGCGGTCCACATTGCGCGAGAGTGCAATGGTATGCACCACCACGTCCTGAGTGGCCAGCTCGGGCGCCAGCGAGGCAATCAAGGTCTCGCGCGAGGCCGCATCACGCTTGCGCTTCACCTCGCCGCTCCCGGGCAGGTCGACCATGCCATCGGTCAGCAGGATCACGTGGCGCTTGCCGCCCGCTGCCTGGCTGGCCTCGCGCAGCGCCTGCTCGATATCGGTGAACTGCTGGTAATCGACCAGTTGCGGCGACAGCGAGCGCGCACGCCGCCGCCACTCGGCATCCACCTTGCCGTCGGGCAAGGGGTTGCGCACCTGCGTACCGAACGTCCAGACCGAACCGCGCGCCTGAGACGGCAGCAGCGCCGCCGCCAGCTGCAGCGCCGAGGCACGCAGGTTGGCGGGATCGTTGGCCTTCATGCTGCCCGAGACGTCGAAAATCATGCGCACATCCGGGGGCGTCGCGTCTTGCGTCCATCCCGGCGACGACATCAGACCGCCGACGCATACCAGCAATAAGGCGAACAGCGCTCGCATGACCCTTCCTTATTCAATACCGCTTTTTTTGGTGATGCTATGTTGTCAGCTACGGCGTTGTCGGTGCCCGCCTCAGTTGAGCACTGGCTCGCGACGCTGCGGCGCGTCGTCGCCACGCGAGGCCTCGCGCCTGCCGCCATGCGAGGTGCCACCGCTGTCGCCGTTGTCGCGACGCCGGCGCCAGACCCACAGCAATGCGCCCAGCACGCCGCCCAGCGCCATGCCGATCAACAGGAGCGGCGTGGCCACCGCGAGCTGGCCGCCATCGCCCTGCAAGACGCCCACGGCGGTCACGACGACGGCCGGCGCCAGGCCGGAATAATGCTCGCCTTCCTCCAGCAAGGGCGACGTGAACGGCGCCACGGCCCACAGCATGCCCGCGACCACGCCGGTGACGACCCAGCGCGGCAGGCGCGGCAAAAAGCCCACGCCAAGGTAGCCGGTGACCAGCACCAGCAGCGATAATACAAGGTAACTCAGCCACAATTGTGGCAGGGAATCAGAAATCAGCATCGCGTCCTCTCGCGTTCGATCTTTCCTCGACATGGTACACCGCTGCACATGAAAGCACAGCCGCACATCCCTGCGCTTCACGACGCGACACAACTCTCGCCGGTGGCACGCTTCCAACGCAAGGAAGATCCGGACTGGCACTGGCTGGAAAACCGTGACGACCCCGAGGTCGTGGCCTTTCTCGAACAGGCCAACCAGGAATTTTCGCAATGGTCCGCCCCCCTCGCACCGCTGGTCGAGGCGCTCTATTCCGGCCATCTCGCGCGACGCGAACTGGCCGTCGAAGGACTCGGCACGCCGCTCGACCATTACACCTACTGGAGCGAGACGGCCCGCGACGCCGACTACCCCGTCTGGTGGCGTCACCCCAATCAGGTACCGTCACGCCGCGAATGCGTGCTCGACCTCCAGGCACGCGCCAGCGAGCAGACCTTCATGGAACTGGGCGATATCGCCATCGCCCCCGATGAACACTGGCTCGCCTGGACCGAGGACACCAGTGGCGACGAGTATTTCACGCTCTTTCATCGTGCGCTGCCCGATGGCACGCCACGGCGCCTGCTGACCGACATCGGCCCCGAGCTGTGCTGCGCCGAGGACAATCGCACCCTGTTCTTCACCCGCTACGATGATACCCAACGCCCTGACAGCGTCTGGCGCCTGGACATCGAAAGCGGCGAGATCGCGTGCGTCTTCCGCGAGACGGACCCCGAGTTCTGGGTCGGCGTGGGCAAGACGCGTTCGCGTGAATGGCTGGTGCTGGAAACCGCCTCCAAGGACACCTCGGAATGCCACCTGGTGCCTGCCGCGCACCCGCATGTGCCACCGCGCTGCGTTCGCGAGCGCATCAAGGGCATCGAATACGCCCTCGAGCACCGTCCCGGGCACTTTTACATCCTGCACAACCAGGACGCACCGCACTTCCGGCTCGATGTCGCCGACGAAACGGCGCCCGATACCTGGCATCCGCTGGTGGCGCACGATGCGCAGTTGACTCTGGAAAGCATCGACGCCTTCGCCTGGGGACTGGTCATCACCGAGCGCGATCATCGCGAAGCCCAGGTCCATCTCAGCGTGCTCGACCTCGACGCGCCGGCACCGACCCGACGCCGACTGCCCCTGCCCGAGGCCCCGTGCAGCCTGATGCTGGGCGACACACCGGATTTTCATACCCGGCGGCTGCGGCTGCACGAAGAGTCGTTCACCCTGCCGTCACGCTGGATCGAACACGATCTCGACAACGACGCCCGCCGACTGCTCAAGGTCCAACCGGTCTACGGCGACCTGCCTCCCGAGCGGCTGGTCTGCCGGCGCGTGTGGGCAGAGGCGCACGACGGCGAGCGAATTCCGGTCTCCGTGGTGGCGCGAGACGATCTCTGGGCACAGGGGCCCATGCCCACGCTGCTTTACGGCTATGGCGCCTACGGGGAAGTGCTCGATCCATGGTTCTCAGTGGCACGCCTCGAGTTGCTGTCACGCGGCGTGGCCTTCGCCGTCGCCCATGTTCGCGGCGGCGGCGATCGCGGCGAACCCTGGTATCTCGCCGGCAAGCTGGAGCACAAGGAAAACAGCTTCCGCGATTTCCTGGCCGCACGGCACGCGCTGGTCGAACACGGCATCGCGGATGGCGAACGCATCGCCGCCTACGGCGCCAGCGCCGGCGGCCTGCTGGTCAGCGCCAGCCTCAATCTCGACCCCACGGCGTTCTGCGCCGCCGTGCTCGACGTGCCCTTCGTCGACGTGCTGCGCACCATGGAAAACCCGGACCTGCCCTTGACCACGGCGGAGTACAGCGAATGGGGCAATCCCAGCGAGCCCGAGGCGCACCGGCGCATTCGCGATTACTCGCCACTCGACAACCTCGTCGCGCGGCCCTACCCCACTCTCTTCCTGCAGGGCAGTTGGCACGACTCCCGCGTTCCCTACTGGGAGCCGGCCAAGCTGTACGCACGCTTGACCGAGATCGTCGCCCAGCTCCCCGCCGCCGAGCGCCGTCCGATCATGCTACGCACCGACATGGCGGCCGGGCACGGCGGCGCCTCGGGCCGATTCAAGGCCTGGCACGACAATGCCCGTCAGGATGCCTTCATCCTCTGGGCACTGGGCCTCGCCGAGACTGCCGCCCCCTGACGCCAGAACGACGCCGGCCCCGCGGAGGCGGGGCCGGCAACTTTCTTGCAAGGCGTTGGCGCACGGACGTTCGTGCCTTCACACGGAGGCGCCCTACTGACAGGGGATGATATCGATGATGTGATCCTCGAGGTCGTCGTCCGACACGTCACGCTCGCTGACCGCGAAATGCCGCACGCTCTTCTGCTTGCGATGCATGCGCGTGGCGTCCCCAGCGATCAAGGGATGCCAGGCGGCGAGCTTGCGTCCTTCGGCCAGCCGACGATAGGCGCATGACGCCGGCAACCAGCGAAATGCCGACAGGTTGTCGCGCGTCAGCTTGGTGCACCCAGGCACGTGCTGGAAGCGGTTGTCGTAATCACTGCACCGGCAGGTGTCGGTATCCAGCAGCTGACAGGCGACGTTGAGCGTGGCGATGTCGCCGCTTTCGTCATCTTCGAGCTTGAGCAGGCAGCAGAATCCGCAGCCGTCGCAGAGCGCTTCCCACTCTTCGTCGTCCAGCTCGTCGAGGGTGTGGCGTTCCCAGAAACGTTCACGCATGGCGATCAGTACCGTCCCTCGGTGGGCGCCCGATACAGGTCCAGCAGGTAGGACTCGCGCGCCGGCGGCATCTGCAGATAGAACCCCTGCGCCTCGATGGCGGCCAGCACGTCGCTCGCCTTGGCACGCGCCAGGGGCTTGTCCTCGCTGAGCATCAACACGGTCACCGGCACCGGCTTTCCGAACCGTTCGAGCAGTGCCTCGGGCATATCCGCCAGCCCGCGCGCACGGTCCACATACAGGTACATCTCGTCGCGGCGCGGGCTCTTGAAGATTTCACACAGACGTCTCGTCATCGTCGCAGCCTCTCAGTGGTCCGCCAGGGCCTGGGTGAATGCGTCGCCGAGCAGCGTGCCGCGCCATCCCTGGGGCAGCGACAGCGGCACCCCATCGAGGTCGGCCATCACCAGCGCCTCGAGATCACGGCGATTGGCGAGCACTTCCGGGGCGATGTCCAGACGCTCGGCCTCGCGGTTGACGACGCTCTTGAGCGCCTTGAGCCGTGACTTGAAGGCCGGCGACTGCGGTGCCGGCAAGGCACGCGGCAAGGCATCTTCCGCCAGGTGAGCGGCGGCCTGCACCATCTCCAGCAGGGCATCGCCGTCATGCTTGATCAAGGTCGGCCGGACACCTTCGACGGCCGCCAGTTGATGCCGATTGCGCGGCATCGCCATGGCGATCGCAAACAGCACCTTGTCGCTCGCCAGCCAGCCACGTGGCACGTCGCGCCGACGCACCTCGCCTTCGCGCCAGCGCGTCAGCGACTGATACAGCGCCAGCTGACGCGGCTCGAGACGCCACAACTGGCGGTGGCGACGGTACCAGTGCTCGTCGGCGTTGACGTCGCGACGATTGGCATCGCACAGACGTGCGCATTCTTCTTCCAGCCAGGCCAGACGTCCCTCCCTCATCAGGGCGTCGCGCTGTGCCTCCCAGATACGCGGCAGGTAGACCACGTCCAGCGCGGCGTATTGCAACTGCGCGTCCGACAGCGGGCGTTGCAACCAGTCCGAGCGCGTTTCTTCCTTGGGCAGGACATCGCCTGTCCAATGCTCGACCAAGCGCTGATAACCCAGTGACGCCTGGGTGCCCAGCAAGCTCTGCGCGACCTGGGTGTCGGCGATGGGGGCGACACCGACCTCGGCCCAGCTTTCCAGTACTTCGAGATCCTCGCCGCTGGCGTGCAGCAGCTTGAGAGGACCGGATACGCTCAGCAGCGCTTGCAGCGCCGGACTGGCCGAGACGGCCCGGGGATCGACCATGTAGACCGCATCGCCCCCTGCGTACAGCTGCACGAGCGCGGCAATGGGAAAAAAGGTCGATTCGCGGTGAAACTCGGTGTCCACCGCCAGCCACTCGGCGCCAGCCAGTGCGTCGCACGCGTCATCCAGCGCGCCGGGCGTTGCCACCCAGCGAATCTCGAAGTTCGGGGTCATCCCGTTTCCTTTATTGACGGTAAGGTTATCGACGGCGCGATCAGCTCGACTCTTGCGCAAACGGCAGGCGGCCGTTGAAGGCACGGCTCAAGGTGCCGCCATCCACGTATTCGAGCTCGCCCCCCATGGGCACGCCGTATGCCAGGCGCGACAGCCGCACGCCGGTGCCCCGCAGCTGCTCGGCGATGTAATGCGCCGTCGCTTCGCCTTCCACGGTCGGATTGGTGGCCAGGATCACTTCCTCGACACTGCCGCCCGCAAGCCGCTCATCGAGCTGATCGAGTCCGATGTCCTCGGGACCGATGCCGTCCAGCGGCGACAAGTGGCCATGCAGAACGAAATAGAGGCCGCGAAACCCACCGGCCTGCTCGATGGCGAGCATGTCGGCGGGCGACTCGACCACGCACAGCAGGCCTTCATCGCGGCGCGCATCCTCGCAGATGCTGCATAGCGGCGTCTCGGCCAGCGTCCGGCAACGCTGACAATAGCCAACGTGTTCCAGTGCCTCGCCCAGCGCGGCGACCAGACGGCGACCGCCGTCACGGTCGCGTTCCAGAAGATGCAATGCCATGCGCTGCGCGGTCTTGGGGCCGACCCCGGGCAACACGCGCAGCGTCTCCAACAACTGATCGACGAGAGGAGAAAACGCCATCGCTTAGAACGGCATCTTGAAGCCCGGCGGCAAGTTCATGCCTTCGGTGGCTTCTTCCATGCGTCCCCTGGAGGTTTCCTCGACCTTGCGCACCGCATCGTTGACGGCGGCGGCCAGCAAGTCCTCGAGCAGTTCCTTGTCTTCTTCCATGACCGAGGGATCGACGTTCACGCGGCTGACGTCATGACGGCCGTTCATGGTGACCTTGATCATGCCGGCACCGGCTTCGCCGGTCACCTCGGTCTCGGCGATCTCCTCCTGGATCTTCTGCATCTTTTCCTGCATTTCCTGGGCTTGCTTCATCAAGTTGCCCATTCCGCCCTTCATCATGATCGTATCCTCAAGGGGTTTGACAATATCCAGGTCGCCGATGACGCCTGGCACGGCCTACCGCCGGGCGGCGGCCTCGTCGCTCGGCGTGACGCTGCGCTCGAGCAGCTGAGCGCCGAAATCCTGTTCCAGCATCTGAATATGCGGGTCGCGACGCAGGGCTTCAACCGCCTGGGCATGACGTGCCTGCGCCAGCCGCTCGCCTTGCGCACGCGGCGTTTCCCAGCCCTCGGGAATCGCCGCCACCGTGACGTGCAAGCGTCGGGCCACGCCCTGCTCGGCCAGCGCCTTGGTCATGCGCTCGACGTGCACGTCCGCCAGCATCGCCGACTGCGACGGGTCCAGACGCAACGTCAAGGTATCGCCGTCGTCCTCCTCGACGATGCAATGCGCCGCCAGGTTGCGTGTCAGCCCGCCCAGTCCCAGCGACGCGAAGCTGGCCAGCCAGCGGGCATGATCGAACGCCCCGGTGTCGGGCGTGGCGACGGCAGGCGCCTGTGCCGTGGGCGCCGGGGCGTCGGCATCCTCGGCAACCTCCGTGGCCGGCGCGTCGGGCGCGCTCGGCGGCTCGGGAGGAGCCGATATTTCGTCGGCGGGCATCTGGGCATCGTCGAGCACCCAGGGGGGCGCGTCGTCCACGTCGACGGCGCCATCGGCATCCGCCTGGCGCTGCGCCTCGTCCTCGAGCGCGTCCTCGAGCGCGTCCTCGGCGGCGGTCGCCTGGGCGTCGGCCACGGGCGGCACCGCCTCCGTCACCGGCGCGGCAGGCTCGGGGGGAGCGGCAACGGCCGATTCGATGTCAGGCGGTGCGCTTTCCAGCGGCTCGTTGTCAAATGCCTGCGTTGCGAACGACTCGGATTCCAACGTCCCCGGGGCGGCTGGCTCGTCTGCGGGCGACGCAGACGATGCATCGGCGCCTGCCGCGGCGCCATGTTCTTCCTCGGCGACGGGAGCCTGGGTATCGGGACGCGACGGCGGGTGGGCCGGCGCGGCATCGGCAGCGGGCGGCGGCGTGTCGGCAGGCGACGGCTGGCTCGGCGCCGCCGCGAGCTGGCCGGGCGCGTCCGCCGTTGGGGTGCTCGCTGTGGCCTGGCCTTCCGCCGCGCCACGAATCGGCAACGGCGTCTGCGGCGGCTTGGGCACGCCCTGGGGGCGGAACGCCAGCATGCGCAGCAGCGTCATTTCCAGCGCGGTGCGCGGGTCCGGCGCGCTTTCCATGTCGCCGCGTCCCTGCAGGGCAATCTGGTAGTAGAGCTGCACGTCCTCCGCGGTGAAGCGCGCGGCAAGGGGCAGCAGGGTATCGCGGTCGCCGTGGCCGTTGTCCAGCGCATCCGGCACCATCTGGGCGATCGCCAGGCGGTGGAAGATGCCCGCCAGGTCATCGAGAATGCCGCCGAAATCCGGCCCTTGTTCGGCCAGGCTGGCGACCTCCTGCAGCACGCGCGCGGCATCGACCTCGGCCAGCGCCTCGGCCAGCGCCAGCAGATGGCGGTGATCCAGCGTGCCCAGCATCGCGGCGACATCGGCATGACGCACCTCGCCCTGCCCAAAGGCGATGGCCTGGTCGGTCAGGCTCATGGCATCGCGCATCGACCCATCGGCCGCCTTGCCGAGCAGCCACAAGGCCTGCTCGTCGTAGGCCACCGACTCGGCCTGCAGAATATGCGACAGATGCCCCACCACGCGCTCGGGCGGCATGTTCTTGAGCGTGAACTGCAGGCAACGCGAAAGCACCGTCACCGGCAGTTTCTGCGGATCGGTGGTCGCCAGCAGGAACTTGACGTGGGGCGGCGGCTCTTCGAGCGTCTTGAGCAGTGCGTTGAAACTGTGCGTGGAAAGCATGTGCACCTCGTCGATGAGGTACACCTTGTAGCGTCCCTGGGTCGGCGCGTACTGCACGTTGTCGAGCAGCTCGCGGGTATCCTCGACCTTGGTGCGGGAGGCGGCATCGACCTCGATCAGGTCGACGAAACGCCCCTCGTCGATCTCCCGGCAGGTTTCGCACTCACCGCACGGCACCGAGGTCACGCCCTGCCGGCAGTTCAGGCACTTGGCGAGAATCCGCGCCAGCGTCGTCTTGCCGACGCCGCGCGTGCCGGTGAACAGATAGGCATGGTGAAGACGCCCCTGATCGAGCGCGTTGACCAGCGCGCGCGAGACGTGCTCCTGGCCGACCAGTTCATGAAACGTGCGCGGGCGCCATTTACGGGCCAGAACCTGGTAACTCATACCGTGAGGATGTCCTTGCAGATCGGGCCGATTCCCACGTGCAGCACCGAACGCTCGGTACGGAGGGAACCCATTGAAACGTCCATTCTAGCGGCTAGCGGAGACTTCGACGAGGGGCGAGCCAAGATGGGATCACTGGCGGCGACACGGCGGGAGGCGAGACGGGAGATGACCCGGCACGGGCCCAGAATGGAGGCAGCCCCGCCAGCCACATCCCGGCACACGCATCCACCACTACCGTTGCTCCCTTCCGGGCCTGGCGGGGTTCGCGGCTTAGCGTTGCGGGAGGACCGACGGGGCCACCACAGTGCATCCGGTTGACGAGCGTCTTGCCAAAGGTCGCCACCGAAACGTTCGAACATGAGGAAAACGCCATGCGCTTTCAACGACTTGCCTCGAACGCCGCAGCACTATAACAGCGTGTCCGCCGGTCGGCAAGGCATCAAACAATCCAACGCCCACTCGACATTATAGGCTAGGCTGGAAAGGCACGGCCCCTTCCCGCGTTCAAGGAGAATGACCATGGAAAAATCCCCCGACAAGGGACATATCGCGCTACTGGGCTGGAGCCTCAACGCCGTCGAAGCCGCCGAGAACTTCGACCGCCGCTATGTGGTCGTGGCCCCCGAGTGGGCGGAAGACTACTGCAAGGAACACGCAATCCCCTACGTGCCCTGGAATTTCGAGCGCCTCAACGACCGTTCGATGGAAATCGCCGAAACGCTCAAGGACATGGGCGTCGACGTCGCCATTCCCCTGTACGAGGAAACCGTCGAGTGGGCCGGGGCGATCAACTCGGTACTGCTCGACAATCCGCGCCTCTACGGCCAGGCCCTGCTGCTGCGCGACAAGGCGCTGATGAAGCGCCGTGCCCAGCTGGGCGGCATCCGCGTGGGCATCTTCGAGGAAGCCCACGACAAGGAAGATGTGATCCGCTTCCTCAAGCGCGTCAACCAGACCCTGCTCAAGCTCGACGGCGATCCCAACGACCCGATTCACCTCAAGGCCTTCGACAAGGCGGGGTGCCTGGGGCATCGCGTGATCCGCACCCCGGACGAAGTCGATACCATCCCCGAGGAAGAATTTCCGGTGCTCATGGAATCCCACCTCGATGGTTGGGAGTTCGCCGTCGAGGCCTGGATCCATGACGGCAAGATCCGCTTTCTCAACATTTCCGAATACGTGACCCTCGGCTACTCGGTGTTCGTCCCGGCGACACCGGAACTCGAGCAGTATCGCGAGTCGATCACCAGTCAGATCGAGAAGCTGATCAAGACCTTCGATATCGATTTCGGGTTCGTCCATCCGGAATACTTCGTCACCAGCGACGGGGAAATGTACTTCGGCGAGGTCGCCTATCGCCCGCCCGGCTTCAAGGTCTTCGAACTGCTCGAGCGCGCCTACGGCTTCAATGCCTACCAGGGCCTGATCCTGGCCTTCGACCCCAAGACCACCGAGCAGGAGATCACCGACTTCTTCCCCCGCGAAGTGGTCGACGCCAAGGGGGTCGCCGGCTGTTTCGGGGTCTATCCGCGCCGGCGCGTTGTCAGCCGCCTGCAGATGCCCGAGGAAACCGAGGATCATCCCTACTTCGAGTCCCATGAATTGACCGCGCCGCTCGAGGAAACCGTCACCAAGCGGACGGCCTTCGGTACGCACTGGGGGCTTCTGTACTTCTTCGGCGACGATCCCCACACCATGCGCGACCTGCTCAAGCGTCAGGAAGACCTGGACTTCTATGTATAATCGCGCCTGTACTCCTGGGCAAAAGGAGCCCTTGTGACGAGCCACGACGAACAAGCACCGGATGGCGCCAGGCTGGAGGCCGCCTTGGCCAAGCTCGACGAAGCGGTCGAGATTCTCGCCCATGCCCCCGATTTCGCCAAGCCCGGCAAGCTGCGCCGGGTCTTCGACGGCGCCCGCAAGGTGCTGCTGCAACCCGGCGGTGCCGCGGCCATCGAGCCCCGCGCCCAGGCGATCGAGGCCGCCGGCACCTTCGACGGCTCCGACTGGGCCAAGCCGCAGATCCTGGTGCCCTCGCTGACCGTATATTCGCTGAAGAGCGCGGAGAGCGACATCGTGGTGCTCGAGGCGCTCAGCGAACTGCGCCTGCTCGCCGTGGCCCAGGGCCGTTACGCCCATGCGCTGATCTCCGCGGAACAGGCACATCACTACCTCACCCAGGTGCTGGCGCTCAATCTCGAGCTGTTGTTCAGCACGCCCAGCGAGGCCGAGCGCGAAACCCAGGGCCGTCTGGCACAGTTGACCCGCTCGCTGTTCGCACATCTGGCCGAGACCATCGGCTACGAACATGTGATCGACCAGTTGATCGACGAGATCTGGCGCATCCTGCAGCAACGCCCGATCCAGGTCGACGCGATCAAGCGCATGATCACGCAGATCGCCATCTGTCAGGCCGACCCCGACATCGACCTCGGAGCCAGCGGTCAGGGCGCCGACCGCCTGGTCAGCAGCCTGTTCGGGGCGACCCAGGCATCCCGCGAGGATCCCGGCGTCGCGGTCTACCTGGAGCGCCTGCAAGCGATGGACAGCGGCGCTCTCCAATACGAAGCCACCGGCTTCGCTCGCGCCATGCACGATACCGGGCTGGTCTCGGCCTATCATGCGGTACTGCTGCGCCACCTGCTCGACCAGGGGGACCACCTGCTGGCCGAGGCGCTGGGGCTGTCGGCCACCGGGCGCGACTGCCTGCTCTGCTACCGGCAGCTGGTGCAGGCGCTCATCGAGGAAAGCGTCTTTCCCGAGACGCCCCAGGCAGTGTACGGGCTGGCGCTGATGCTCGAACGGGGCATCCTCTATCAGCAGCCGCTCGCGCCCGCGCTGTGGCGGCAGATCAGCCTGCCGATCTCGTCCTGGTCGCAGGAACGCATCCGCATGGCCTATGGCGACACCGCGTCGCCCCGCGCGCGCCTGCTGGAGGGGGTGCTGTGCATGCTCGGACTCCCGCTGGGGGTCGGTCAGGGCAACAACCCGACCTGCCAGTCGGCGCGCGCGCTGTCGATATGGGCCTACAACGATCCCGACTACCTGTTGCAGATGGTGACCTGGGCGGCCCGCGACGACGAGATCGTCATGCATTTCGAGGGCATGCCGCTGTCGTCGATGGCCAGCCTGTCGGGCGTGGCCACGACCCTGCCCCTGGACCTCGATCCGGTCTCGCTGATCGTGGTACCCCACCTCGATCGCATCTATGCCGAGATGGGGCGGCGCTGTGCGGGCCGCGAAGGCGATCCCCACCGCTGGGTCAATCCGGAGTTCCATGGCTGGTGGGCCGGGCGCGGCTTTCGCATCAACGTCGACGTGGAAACCGGCCAGCTCCACGAGCTCGACGCGTTCCTGCGTCATTTCTATGCCAGCTATCACCCCTACTACAACGGCAACCAGCCGTTGATCCATCCGCAACCCGCCGGTATCGCGGTGACCGACAGCGCGGCACGCTTCATCGGCTGGCATGCCATCACCCTGCTGCGAGTCAACCTGGACCCCCAGGACGTGATGCGCGCCTATTTCTTCAACCCCAACAACGACAGCGGCCAGGACTGGGGAGACGGCGTCAAGGTCAGTACCGCCGGTTGCGGCGAGCGCTTCGGCGAGGCCTCGCTACCTTTCGAGCAATTCGCCTCGCGACTGTACATCTTTCACTACGATCCGCTGGAACACGGCGAGCTGGCCAACGTCTCCCAGGCCGAACTCGACCGGGTGATCGGTCACGTCTACCGCAGCTGGGGCGCCGACCGGGTCCCCGCCACCGAACTGCAGGCGCATTGCTCGCCGTCCTGACCCCACCAACGACAGCCGCCCCGAACGGGGATCCGTCCGGGGCGGCTGACATCTCGCTTGCGGTGTGATTCGCGCGGCTGTGCGCTTACTCGGCGCCTTGCTGTGCGGCATTCATGCGCCGCCGCAGAATCGGGCCGACGATGTACGGCAGCACCAGGCCGACGAAGGCCACGACCCACAGACCGATCGCCAGACCACTGCCCCACAGCGCGGTCCAGTCGCCATCGGCGATGTCCAGGGTGTGACGCAGGTTCTTCTCCATCTCCGGGCCCAGCAGCAACCCGAGGATGATCGGCACCATGGGAATTTCCAGCTTGCGCAGGAAGTAGCCGAACACGCCGAAGGCCACCATGAAGTACAGGTCGAACGCGGAGTTGCTGATCGAGTAGATGCCCACGAACGCCACCATGGTGACGATCGGCAGCAGGTACTTGGGCGGTACCGACAGCAGCTTGACGAAGATGCCCACCAGGGGAATGTTGAGCAGCAGCAGCAGGAAGTTGCCGATCAACAGCGCCGCGATCACGCCCCAGACGATGTCGGCATTCTGGGTGAACATCAGCGGGCCCGGCGTGATGTTCATCGAGATCAGCAGCGCCAGCAGCACGGCGGTCGTGCCGCTGCCCGGCACGCCGAGAGTCAGCATGGGCACCAGCGCACCGCTCGAGGCCCCGTTGTTACCGGCCTCGGGACCGGCCACGCCGCGCGGATCCCCCTCGCCGAAGTAGCCCTTCTTGCCGACCACCTTCTTTTCGAGGGTGTAGCCGATGAAGCTGCCCAGCGAGGCGCCCGCGCCGGGCAGGACACCGGCAATGAAGCCGAGAATGCCGCCGCGGATGCTGGACGGCATGATCTCGCGGACTTCCTTGAAGGACAGCGTGAGCTTGTTGACCTTCATCGGTCCCTTGCCGCTACCGGCACGGTCCTCGATGAAGAACAGCAACTCGGAGATCGCGAACAGACCGACGATGGCGATGATGAAGTCGACGCCTTCATAGAGTTCCAGCACGCCGAAGGTGTAGCGCTGCGTGCCGGTGGAGTCGATGCCCACCGTGGCGATCATCAGGCCCAGGGCCGCGGCCAGTACCGTCTTGATGGGGTTCTTGCCGGTGATGCCGCCCAGGGTGGCGAAGGCCAGCACGAACAACGCGAAATATTCCGCTGGTCCGAAGGTCAGGGCGAACTTGGCCAGCAGCGGCGCCAGCAGGATGAGACCGATCGTGGCGATCAAGCTGCCCATGAACGACGCGATCGCCGAAATCGCCAATGCCTCGGCGGCCTTGCCCTTCTGGGCCATCGGGTAGCCGTCGAGACAGGTCATCATCGCCGGTTCGTCGCCGGGAATGTTGAGCAGTATCGACGAGATGCGCCCCCCGTACATGGCACCGGCGTAGACCGACGTCAGCATGATCAGCGCGGTTTCCGGCGGCAGCCCCAGCGTGAAGGCCAGCGGAATCAGGATCGCCACGCCGTTGGCGGGCCCCAGCCCCGGCAATGCGCCGATCAGGGTCCCGAGAAAGGCCCCGATCAGGGCGAACATCAGGTTGTGCGGCGCCAGGGCGACGCCGAACCCGTCGATCAGATAGCCCAGAGTTTCCATCAGCTTCCCTCCAGGACGCTAAACACGCCCAATGGCAAGGCCAGGTTGAGGGCGTAGGTGAAAAGCAGGTAGACCACCACGCCGGCAACCGCGCCGGTCATGTAGGCACGCATCGGTGCCGCCCCCATGCGCCAGCACAAGGTGCCCACCGCCAGCAGCGTCGCGATGATGAACCCGAGCGGCTGGAGCAGCAGCGTGTAGGCGATCAGCACGGCCACGGCGATGACCAGCTCCAGCACGATACGCCCCTTGGGCCAGGCGTTGTCCGGGTCCGGCTTGACGATCAGATAAAGACTGGAAAGCGCCAGCACTACCGCGAGTACCTTGGGAAAAGTCTCGGGGCCGACCGACTCGGCCCCACCGAACGGTTCCGGGAACTGTGTGGCGCCCCAGCCGTACGCGACGGCCAGGACGAGCAGCAGCACACCGCAGATACGGTCGTTGCGTTGGGTCATTGCTTGATCAGCCCGATTTCCTTGGAGAGCGACTGAATGTCCTGGATCTGCTGATGGACGAATTCTTCGAACTCGGCACCGCTGACATGGAACGGCATCAGGCCATTGTTCTTCATGACCTTCTTCCATTCGTCGCTGGCGTAGAGCTCATCGACGGCATCGACCCAGTACTGCTTGGCCTCGTCGGAGATGTCCGCCGGCATGTAGAAACCGCGCCAGTTCGGGCCTACGGCATCGATGCCCTGTTCCTTGGCGGTGGGGATGTCGCTGAACTCGCCGGGCAGGCGCTCATCGGCCAGCACGGCCAGCACACGCAGGTCGCCGGATTCCATGAAGCCCTGAGCCTCGGTGATGTCGCCCGTGAAGGCATCGACATGACCGCCGACCACTTGAGTCATGGCCTCGCCACCGTTGTTGTAGGACAGATACGGAATCCGGGGCAGGTTATCGACATCCGCCGCCTGCGCCGCGATCAGCACCTTGAGATGGTCCCAGCCGCCCTTGGCGCTGCCACCGGCGAACTTCACCGAGCGCGGGTCTTCTTTCAGGGCTTCCATCAGCTCGTTGAGGTTCTGGTACGGCGAGTCCTTGGAGACGGCTATCACACCGTAGTCGGCGCCGAGAGCACCGATCCAGTTGACCATGTCGGCGTCCAGCCCCTGGAACTGACCTTGCGCCAGGCGCGTGGTGGTCGCCGTGGAGGCCGCCACCAGCAGATGGTCGTCGCCGGCACGCTTGCTGACGGTGTGCGCGTAAGCGACACCGCCGCCTGCCCCCGCCATGTTGAGGGTCTGCACGCTGCCCGGCACCATGTCGAGCTCTTCCATCACGTTACCCACGCTGCGGCAGGTGAAATCCCAGCCGCCGCCCGGATCGGAGGGCGCGATGCACTCGACCTTGCCGGACGGTTCGAATGCCATGGCGCTGCTGGCACCCAATGTCAGCGCAGCGGCCATGACCAGTTTGAGCGGCGTCTTGAAAGCCATTGTTGTTATCTCCCTTGCACGAGATTGAAATGGGTTGCGGGCAACCTGACATTTACCTTACAGTTCTGTAAGGCAGAACATCGTTCCCTTGAGCGGAAAACTAGGCATGTCGGACACGAGCGTCAACGCTCAAGACGCCGTTCGCGACTAAAGTTGAATGCTGCCGTGCAGGCGGCACGAATCGCTGGAGAGTCCCGCCATGGCGCAGGATCGGGTGGAAGCCGTCGAACGCGCGCTGACGGTCATGGAAGCCTTCGATACACCGCGCGACAGTCTATCCCTGGCCGAGCTGGCCGACGCGACGGCTCTCTACAAGAGCACCTTGCTGCGTCTTCTGGGATCGCTGGAACGCTTCGACTACGTGCAACGCGACGGACGAGGACGCTACCGCCTGGGCACGACACCGGCGCGGCTGGGCAGACGTCATGCTCCCTCGCGTCAGCTCGCCGACCTGGTCATGCCCACGCTCGATGCCTTGTGCCGGCAAACCGGCGAGACCGCCGCGCTGCTGGCGCTCGTCGGAAACGACGTCGAGTGCCGTCTGAGCGTGCTGCCGGAAAGCGATCTGCGCCACACGCTGCGCCCCGGCCAGCATTGGCAACGTCAAGGCGACACGCCTTCCCTGACGCTCCCCGGCGGGCGCATGCTGTGTCAGGCGCTGCCCGACACCGCTTACTGGTTGAGCCTTTCCGGCCCCCAGGGGCGCTTGCCCGCGCGCGAGGCGCGTCGCGCATTGCAGGATGCCGTGGCGCAGCTGCACCACCATGAACTGCAGGATTATCCGCCATGACATCCGATACCATGCCTGCCCTGCTGCTCGTCGAGGACGACGCCCTGCTCGCCGGCACGCTGCACGATGCACTGGCCCTGGCCGGCTATCGCGTCGAGACACTCGAGGACGGCGACCGCGCCCACGCGCGCCTGGCCGCGCCGGGACACGGCCAGGCGCTCGTCTTGCTCGACCTCAATCTGCCGGGGCGCGGCGGCCTGGAGATCCTCGAGGCCATGCGCCGTCACGACCGCGATACGCCGGTGCTGATTCTCACCGCGCGGGGAGCCATCGAGGATCGCGTCAAGGGGCTCGACCTCGGCGCCGACGACTACCTGGCCAAGCCCTTCGCCCTGGACGAGCTGGAAGCCCGGGTTCGCGCTTTGCTGCGCCGGCGCCAGCACGATGACAGCCCCCAGTTGCACGTCGGCCCGCTGCATTTCGATGGCCTGACGCAACGCTTCACCCTCGACGGCACCCCCCTGGAGCTGCCACCCCGCGAACAACGGCTGCTGGTCTATCTGATGCGCCACGCGGGCGAGCCGGTGGAAAAGGGGCATCTGCTCACGCAAGTCTTCAGCGGCGACACGCTGGGCGACAACGCCATCGAGGTCTATATCCACCGCCTGCGTCGCCGCCTGGCGGCCTCCCCGCTCACATTGCGCACCGTACGCGGCCTGGGCTACGTGCTGGAAAGCGACACGCAGGAGCGCGACGGTGAATGAGTCGGCCACCCTGCCGAGCCTCTACCGCCGCCTGCTGGTCTGGCTGCTGGTGCCGATGCTGCTGCTCGGCAGTCTGGTACTGGCCCAGGCCTACATGGCCTCTCGCGATACCGCCGATCGGGCGTTCGACCGCCTGCTGGAAGCGGCATCGCTGGCCATCGCCGAGCAGGTCAAGCGTCAGCAAGGCCAGCTGTGGATGGACCTGCCACCGGCGGCCCTGAAGATGCTGGCTTCCCAGGCCGAGGAACGCGTCTTCTACGCGCTCTACGATGCCAACGGCAATTTCATCAGCGGCAACGCCGAATTGCCGGCGCTCGACGACACCGCCGCCGACATGCGCTTCGCCGACATCGAGTGGCATGACATGGCTCTGCGCCTGGGCATACGGCGGTCACAGCTCGAGGGCTGGCGTAATCGCCAGCCCTTCGAGGTGCGCGTGGCCCACACCCGCGAGGGACGCGAGGCACTAACCCAATCGCTGTTCCAGGGCAGCATGCTGCGTCTGGTCGCCATGGCTCTGCTCGCCATCGGCGTGGTGCTGCTGGGGATTCGCATGGCGCTGATGCCGCTGACCCGCCTGCGGCGCGCGATCCGGGCCCGCGACCCGCGCACCCTGGCGCCGCTCGATCTGGCACTGCCCCGCGAGCTGGCCGAGCTGCGCGAAACCCTCAACGACTTGCTGGCCCGCATGCGTCGTGTCCGCGCCAACCAGGAACGCTTCATCGGCGACGCCTCTCACCAGCTGCGCACTCCGCTGGCCGGGCTCTCGGCACGCGCCGAGCTGGCCCTGCGTCAGGACGACCCGCGCGCCTGGCATGCCGCCCTGGACGTCATGCGCGGCAGTGCCGACAAGACCGCGCGCCTGGCATCGCAACTGCTCTCGCTGACACGCCTCAACAATCCCGAAGCGACTCCCGAAGCGGTGGCCATCGATCTCTGTCACACCGCCCGGCAGGCGGTTCGTGATGCCTGGACCCAGTGCCATCGCGACGGTATCGACCTGGGCGTGGAAGTGCCCGCGCATCCGGTGATGCAGCAGGCAGTGGAATGGCAGCTCGCCGAGGCCCTGGCCAATTTGATCGACAATGCCCGACGCTATGGTGCCAGGCGCATCACGGTACGCGTGACCGAGGAGCCCACGCGGCTCGAGGTCGAAGACGACGGCCCCGGCATTCCGGAGAGTCAGCGTCTGCTGGTGCTGCGGCCCTTCCATCGCGGCATCGAGGGCGGACAAGGCTCGGGGCTCGGCCTGGCCATCGTCGACGGCATCGCCCGCACGCACGGGGCACGGCTCAGCCTGGCGCCGGCCCATCCCCACACCGAGCCGCCCGGGCTGTGCGTGCGACTGCAGTTCAGCGAGGAGGGAACACCATGACGCCGTTACGCCGCCTGTGCGGACTGGCCGTGCTCGCCTGGGCCGGACTCACGGCTTCCCTGGCCTGCCATGCCGATCCGCAGGTTCTGCACTACCCCGCCACGCAGGCCCCCGCGCAGCCCCTGGAGATTCACGGTGCGCTGGACAGCGACCTGATGGCACCGCTGCTGGCCGACTTCCAGGCGCGTCATCCCGAGATCGAACTGGTCTATCGCAACCTGACCACACTGGCGCTTTACCGCCGCTTCATGTCCGCGGACGCCACCTCGGCGGATGTCGTCATGTCGTCGGCGATGCCGTGGCAATACCAGCTCGCCAACCGCGGCTACGCCCAATCGCTCGACACCGCCGAGGCTCGAGCCTGGCCTCAGGCCTCCCGCTGGCGACGCGAGCTGTTCGGCATCACCTTCGAGCCGGTGGTCATCGTCTACCGGCGCGACGCCATCGCGTCCGACGCGTCGCCGGACAGCCACGAGGCACTGCTGCGACTGCTCACTGAACAGCGCCAGCGCCTCACGGGGCGTGTCGTCACCTACGATCCGTGGCGTAGCGGCGCGGGCTATACCTACGCCACCGCGGATTCGCACATGTCGCCGCGCTACTGGGAGCTGGTGGCCGCGCTGGGCGGCGTGAAGGCCGCCCTGGCCGATACCACCGGCGACATGCTCGACGGCCTGGTCGCGGGACGCTACGACATCGGCTACAACCTGCTCGGTTCCTACGCCCGCGATGTCGTGGCCGACAACCCGCAACTGGAGATGGTCATCCCCGACGATTATGCCCTGGTGATGCAGCGGCTGGCGTTGATCCCCAAACGGGCGCCGCATCCGGAGACCGCCAGGCGCTTCCTCGATTACCTGCTGAGTCGCCAGGGACAGCAGGCAATACGCGACAAGACACCGCTCGGCGCGGTACATCCCGACCTCGAAGGGCCGGAGACCGCCCATGGACTGCGCCGCGCGCTGGGCGACGCGATCCATCCGATCGCCATCGACCCCGGCCTGCTGGCCACGCTCGACGCTCTCAAGCGCCACTCCCTGCTCGAGCGCTGGCAACGCGAGTACACCCGCTTGAGCGACAATGCGCCCTGAACGCGGGCCTGCCTTCGCGCTATACTGCGACGCCTTTGCCGACTGACGCACCGGAGCCGACATGCCACGCCTCGATCAACTGCTGGTCATCCAAGGATGGGCGCGTTCACGTACCCGGGCGCAGCGCTTGATTCGCCACGGCCGTGTCACGCTGGTGTCCACGCAGACGCCACGCGTACTGACCAAGCCCGGCGAAACGTTGCCCGACACCAGTCGTTTCGCGGTCGCCGAGGACCCGGAGGAGCGCTATGTCTCACGAGCGGGGCTCAAGCTGGAAGGCGTTCTGGAGGCGCTCAACGTACGTTTCGACGGCATGACGGTACTCGACGTGGGCCAGTCCACCGGCGGCTTCACGGACTGCGCGATGCGCTTCGGCGCCGCGCGCGTGGTCGGTATCGAGGTCGGACACGACCAGCTCGCCCCGACACTGCGTGAGGATGCCCGGGTCACCTGCCTGGAAGGCGTCAACGCCCGCGCTCTGCCTCGCGAGCGGCTCGACGCGCTCGCCCCCGAAGGACTGCACGCCGCGGTCATGGATGTCTCGTTCATCTCGCAGACGCTGATCCTGCCCGAGCTGGCCGCCGTGCTGGCGCCCGGGGGCCAGTTGATCTCGCTGGTCAAGCCACAGTTCGAGGTCGGCCCGGGCAAGGTCGACGCCCATGGCGTCGTCCGCGATCCGGCGCTCTTCGCGGACGTCGAGGCGCGCATTCGCACCTGCTGTGCCGATGCCGGCTTCGCGATTCGTCACTGGCAGGAAAGCCCTCTGCGCGGCGGCGACGGCAACCGCGAGTTCCTGCTTCACGCGGTCATCCCCCGCCCCTAGCGGCCGCCGTCACCTCCGCCTCCGTCGGCATCCGTCCCGTCGCCGCTCGGGCTGCGTCCGACATCGACGTCCTCGATGCCGTCGCGCCGTGCCGGCCTCGCCGATACGGCGCCATCGCCAAGAGTGGCCGTCTCCTGGGGCCGGGAGCTCACCCAGGCCTGCCGCCCCGAGGCATCGTGCAGCCAGACGTCCATCTGGTTGAAGGCAATGCGAATGCCATGCTGATGGAACAGGGCATCGAGACGCCGGTTGATCTCGTCGCTGGCGTACAGTCGGTCCATCAAGTCGTTGACGAAAATGCGCAACTCGAAGCTGAACGCGGTCGCCCCGTACTCGAGACAGAACACCTGGGGCTCGGGGTCCTTGAGGACGCGCGGGTTTTCCACGGCGGCCTGGCGCAGCAGACGATGCACCAGCTCGAGATCGGAGCCGTGCGAGACGCCGTAGGTCAGCACGACCCGGGTGATGTTGTCGGATAGCGACCAGTTGATCAGTTGATCGGTGACGAAGGTCTTGTTGGGGATGATGATTTCCTTGCGGTCGAAGTCCGTCACCGTGGTGGCACGAATGCGGATACGGCTGACCGTACCGTGCAGGTTGCCCAGCGTGATGGTGTCGCCGATGCGCACCGGCCGCTCGAAGAGGATGATCAGGCCGGAAATGAAATTGGCGAAGATTTCCTGCAGCCCGAAGCCCAGCCCCACGCCGAGCGCCGCGACCAGCCATTGCAGCTTGTCCCACGACACCCCCAGTGTGCCCAGCGACACCACGACTCCCGTGCCTACGATGGTATAGGAAAGCAGCGACGAAATGGCATAGGCACTGCCCTGCTTGAGGCTCAGCCGCGACAGCACCATGACTTCCAGCAGCCCCGGCAGGTTGCGCGCCATCACCAGAGTCAGCGCCACCAGTGCCAGTGCCATGAGCACATCGGCCACGGTGATCGGGCTGGTGGTCATCGCCTCGCCCTGACCACGCTCGATCTGCCACACGGTGACGTTGTCGAGATAGGACAACACGCCGAGCAGGTCCGCCCAGACGACGTACAGCACCAGCGTGAAGCCCAAGAACAGGATCAGCTTGGAAAGCCGCAGCGACTGCTGATTGACCTGTTCCATGTCCAGCGGCGGCTCCTCGACCACCTCGAGGCCGCTTTCGGTGTCTTCCTTGGCCTGGGCACGACGCCGGGCCACCGCACGCCGATACGCCAGGCGCCGTGCCGCCACCGCCAGGCCGCGCACCACCGCCGCCTCGACGAGAATCCACAGGCCGAGAATGTAGATCGAGGTGATGAAGCGGCCGATCAGGCTCAACGCGGTGTATTCGAAGCCCATGATGATCAGTCCCGCCAGCACCAGCGGCACCGCCGCCAGCGCCAGTCCCAGCAGCAAGCGGAACAGCTTGAGGCCGAAAAACGGCACATGGGCGAGGATCAGACGCACCAGCACCACGCTCATCGCCACCAGTCCCAGCAGCAGAAACGACAGCGACAGCGGTCGCTCCGCCAGACGGGCTTCGTTGAACGGCGCCACATTGCTGACCAGGATGACCGGAATCAATGCCATGCCCAGCCACAGCAGCAAACGACGCAGGCGCAGTACATAGGCCGGCGACCAGTGGAAGTGGCGTGCGGCCACGCCGTCGGAGACCAGCAGGCGACGCGCCCAGGCCACGACGCCCCAGGCCAGTGCCAGTTGCAGCAACGCATCGCCGAGAACGACGGCGAACCCCTGCCCGCCGAGATTGAGCGCCCCGCCGGCGGCCGCCATCGTCAGGGGGCCGTGGGCGGCGAGCAGTGCGTTGAGCCCGATCGCCCGTGGCGTGTGCATCTGGGTATCGCGTTTCAGTCGCCCGATTTCCTCGTGCAGACGCAACAGCGAAGCCTTGATGCGCCGACGCCACAGCAGCAGCGCGCCGGCCAGCAGCAGCAGCGGCAGCACGGCCAGCGCCCCGGCATCGGGGCGTTGCCACAAGGAAGCCAGCGCCGTGCGCCAGTCGGCGGCCGCCATGCGTTGCCCCAGGGTGGCGGGGAATTGCTGCAGCCATGCCAGATCCAGCGGACGCCCGTTGGCGACCCAGAACAATTGCTCTTCGATGGTGGCGCGCAGCTCCTTGCTGATTTTCAGCAACTGCTGCTGGTTGAGCTGCAGGTTGATGGCAATCGTCAGCAGGTTGCCATATTCCTCGTCGAGCTGGTCGAGCAGCTCGCGACGCGACTCGAACAGCTTGACCAGCGCCTCGCGCAGTCCCGGCGCATCGTCGATATCGGCCTCGGCGAGGCTGTCGTCGGCCAGCTGCTGGGGACGGCGCAGGGCATCGCGCTGCTGGGACAGGTCGAACTGGCGCAAGCGCAGGTCGGCAATGTCGTCCTGAAGACCGCCGAGCGCTTCCACCTCAGGCAAGGATTCGCGCTGCTCGCGCAGGATGCGCGACAACAGCAGGCTGCCGCGAATCGCCTCGATCTGCTCGTTGAGCGTGCGCTGAACCTGGCGCACGCGGTCGAGCTGGGTGCGCGTCTCGATGCCTTCGCGCACCATGGCATTGGCGCGATCGGTGATATCGAGAAGTTCGCGACTCAAGTCACGATTGACCTGCTGCACCTGGGACAGCACCGGATGCCCGGCGATGGCCTCGGCGTCATCGCGGCCGACCTCGGCAATGGCTTTTTCCGACTCGGCACGGCGCTGGCGGTCGAGCGCCGCCTGCAGTGCTGCCAGCTGCTGTTCCTTGAGCGCGATGCGCTTTTCCAGCACGTCGCGCTGCTGCATCGCCAGTTCACGCAGGCGGGTATTGTGGGAGAGTTCGCTCTGGTTCCATTGCGCACGCTGCTCGGCGAGCGCCACCTCGACCCGGTAGCGGTCACGCTTGGCCTGGGCGGCCTCCGACTCGCCCTCCGCGTCGAGCGCGGCAAGCTGCGCCTTGCGGGTCTCGGCGCGCTCGCGCGCCTCGCTGATCGCCGCCTGAGCGCGTTCGGGCAAGGTCTGGGCGCTGATCAACTGCGCGTTGACGTCGGCCAGACGCCCCTGCAATGCCTCGAGGGCTTCCAGGGCGTCGCCGGTGCGGGTCTGCAGGGCAGTCAGCGACAGCTCGTCGAAGTCGTCCGCGCTCGGTGTCGCCGTATCGCCCTCCAGGCGCTGCAGCTCGCCGGCCAATGCCTGCGACTCCTGCGGCGCCCGCGCCGCGCGCTGCTCGAGTTCGCGCAGCTTGTCGTCGAGCGTTCGGAGCTCCTTGAGTCCTTCCAGCGCGGCCCGGGTATCCTCCAGTGCCGCGCGCTGATCGCCATCCGGCTGCTCGATGGCCTGCAGGCGTTCCAGACGTGCCTGCAAGGCGTCGCGCTCGGGCAACGACGTCTGCGCGGCAGCGTCGCCCACCGCCCACAGCAGGCAAACCATCACGAATGCGATATAATGGGCCACACGTGTCCTGGCGCCCCTGATCATGCATCGCCGGGGAAATCCTTGCCACGTCAAAAAACGACACCTGCGTCGGCACGCCATGCTGTTTCCTCGTCACCTAGCGATGCGCCGATTGTCGGCGCGTGACAGGACCTTGGCAATGTTGCGCACCGATATTTGCTTCGCCCTTTCGACGTGATAGAAACATTCACGATCACCCATGTGCCCGGTCGGCCAGGCTCGACGCGTCTTTCCGCTCGCCTCGACATGACATGCGGTTGGGCCACAGCGTTTTACACTATCGACAAGGTATTCAATGACATGGAGTCACCACGCCCCTTCTTGCCGATGATTGCGCTGCTCACCCTGGCGCTTTCCAGCTCCGTGCATGCCGCCACCGAGCTGAGCGCCAGCGAGCGCCAGGCCATCGAGGCGCGCGTGCAGACGCTGGAGACGGAACTGCGCGACCTGCGTCAGACGCTGGCCGAGGATGCCAGCGCGACAGAAGCCGATGCCAGCCCGGCGGAACGCGAGGCGCAGAATCTGGAAACCCGCGTCGACAAGCGTCGCGAGCTCGAGCGCGAGTCTTCGCGCAATCCCCTGGCGGTGACCACCTACCGGCGCAACTATCTGCTGCCGTGGGCCTATAACGCCAACCCCGACCAGGATCGCTTCGCCGAAGTCACCGACGCCACCGATGCCGACAACACCGAAGTCAAGTATCAGCTGAGCTTCAAGGTCAACCTGATCGAAGATCTCTTCGACGACAACGGCGACGTGTACTTCGCCTACACGCAGCGCAGCTGGTGGCAGGCTTACAACTCCGAGGCCTCGGCCCCCTTCCGCGAGACCAATTACGAGCCCGAGGCGTTCATCAGTTTCGACAACAGCATGAGCGCGCTGGGCTGGACCAACACCATCAATCGTCTCGGCTTTGCGCACCAGTCCAACGGCCGTTCCGATCCGTTATCGCGCAGCTGGAACCGCGTCTACGCCGACATGGTGTTCCAGCGCGGCGAATGGGCGGTGAGCGTGGCGCCCCACTGGCGAGTCCCCGAGAACGAGGAAGACGATGATAACCCGGACCTCGAGGACTACATCGGCTACGGCGACGTCACGCTGGTCCGCGCCTTCGGCGACCAGGAAGTTTCGCTGCTGATGCGCGGCAATCCCGGCAAGAGTCATTACGGGGCGCAACTGGACTACTCGTTTCCGCTATTCGGCAAGGTGCGCGGTTACGTTCAGTACTACCACGGCTACGGCGAGAGCCTGATCGACTACGATCACATCAACCGTCGCCTGGGGCTCGGCTTCAGCATCAACACCTTCCTGGCGGGCATTCCCGGACTGGATTGACAATGCATACGGTTGCGCGCTGTTGATGCAGCGCCGTTGCCTGCTATGCTTAGGACGCCATTAACTTGTCAGAGGAAGACACACATGACCATGCAGCCCACCGGCCAGCGTGAACGCGACGCTTCCACCGAGCAGCTCAAAGACGACCTGCGCCACCTGTCGCAAACCGTGGAGGAGCTGGTCAAGGCGACAGCGGACGATTCTCGCGGCCATATCACGCAAGCACGTGAGCGTGCCCAGCAGCGCCTCACCGAGACGCGCGCCAAGCTCGAAGCCCGCGGCGAGAAGGTATACGACAACGCACGCGATCAGATCGATCACTGCGACCGCTACGTACGCGACAACCCCTGGACCAGCATCGGCATCGGCACTGCGCTCGGGGTCGTCGTCGGCATGCTCATCGGGCGTCGCTAATGGCTGATCGCCAGGGACCGGCGGAGCGCGTCATCACCTCGGTGCGTCGATTGCTTGCCACTCTCGTAGCGACCGGCGAGACGCGCTTGCGCCTCGCCGTTCTCGAGCTGGAAGCCGAACGCGACCGCATGCTCAGCCTGTTGTTGATGGCCGGCGCGGCGTTGATCACCTTTTCGTTCGCCATCGGCATGCTGTTGCTGCTGCTGGTGGTCATGTACTGGGAAGACCATCGCCTGCTGGCCATCGGGCTGTGCTCGGCAGCGCTTTTCGTGATTGCTGCCCTCTGCCTGTACGGCGCCAAGCGTATCGCCAAGCGCCGGCGCCTGATGCAGTCCACCTTGAGTCATTTGGCACAAGACCGCCAAGCACTGGGGGGTTCTCGTGAATCGTCGTGAACGTGCCGCTGAACTCGACTATCTCGAGGCACGCATTCTGCAGCAGCGGCTCGACATGGGGCACGCCCTGCACGAATGGCGCGATGCCACGGCGCCCATCGATCATGCCTGGCAGCGCGTGATGCAATGGAAAGTGCCGTTGATCGGCACCTTCGGTCTGCTCGCGGCCCAGGGCGCGCGACGCCCGAAGACCGCACGCTCCTGGCTGCGACGCGGCCTTTCGGCGGTATTGCTGGCCAATCGCGCGCGCGCCCTGTATCGGCTGGCACGCCGCTAGCGCCTTTCGCCATGCCCGTCAAGAGCCCCCGACATGGGGGCTTTTTGCGTTGGCAGCGTGTCACGCCAGGCACTCACGAGGCCAGCTGACGTGCCAGAATGTCCTCGACATCCTCGTCGCCCGGCGAGACATGCACGCACGGCACCCCGGCCTGGTCCAGGGTCTCGCGTGTCTGCGCGTCGAAGACGGCCAGGTCGTCGTCATGACAGTAGACGACCGCCACCGCGCCATGACGGCGCGCCAGCGACGGCACCTCGCTCGGGTAGTAGACCCGCACGCCCTCCACTTGCGTCCCGTGATGCCACGGATAGTCATCGACCGCCGCCAGCGCGTCATAGCGGCGCGACCGGGCAAGCCGCGTGAGCAGACGATAATGCGCATAATCGAGCCCGCACACGATCACCGGCAGACGCTGCTCCGCCTGGCGCGAGCGCCCAGGCCAACGCCATCGACGCAGCGCCTGGACGACTCTGTCCCCGAGGTGTCGCGACATCCTCCCCTCCTCCTCGCTCGCCCTTATCGTCCGCCCGTGCTAGACCGCCTGCCCACAGGCCACGCCCGACGCCCAGGCCCACTGAAAATTGAAGCCGCCCAACTGGCCGGTGACATCCAGCACCTCGCCGATGAAACGCAAAGCCGGCAGCCCCTCCACCTCGAAGGTCTTGGAGGAAATCGCTCGCGTGTCGACGCCGCCCAGCGTCACCTCGGCGGTGCGCCAGCCCTCGGTGCCGGCGGGCTTGAGCTGCCAGCGCTTCAACTCGTCCTCCAGGCGCGCCACCTCACGGTTGGACAACGTCCCCAGCGGCACATCCGCCAGGCCGTGCCATTCGCACCAGGCCTGTGCCAGGCGCTTGGGCAGCCGTTCCCCCAGCCACGTCGCCACCCGCCGCTTGGGCGCGTGGTGTCGCATGGCGGTCAGTTCCCCGGCGACATCGACCTCCGGCAGCAGATCGATGGACAACGCCATGCCCGGTTGCCAATGACTGGAGGCTTGCAGCATGGCCGGCCCGGAGACGCCGCGATGCGTGAACAGCATCGGTTCGTGATAGCGCCCTTCGCCGACCTCGACCGTCACCGGACAACTCACTCCCGCCAGCGACGCGGCACGCTCGCGCCATTGCGAGGTGAGCGTGAACGGCACCAGCGCGGCCCGGGTCTCGGACACCGATAGACCGAACTGGCGCGCCACGTCATAGCCGAAGCCGGTCGCGCCCATGGTGGGAATCGACAGGCCACCCGTGGCGATGACCACCGTGCCGGCGTCGATCGGGCCACTGGACGTAGCCAGGCGCATGCCTTCGCCATGGCGTTCGAGCGAGTCGACCCGGGTCTTGAGGCGCACCTCCGCCCCGGCCCACTCGCACTCGGTCAGCAGCATGGCCACCACCTGCTTGGCCGAGTCGGCACAGAACAACTGGCCCGGCGCCTTCTCGACATACTCGATGGCGTGGCGCTCGACGAGCTCGACGAAGTGACCCGGCGTATACCGCTTGAGCGCGGAGATGCAGAAATGCGGGTTGGCCGAGAAGAAATTCGCCGGCCCCGTCGCCAGGTTGGTGAAGTTGCAGCGCCCCCCGCCGGACATGAGGATCTTCTTGCCCGCCTTGTTGGCATGGTCGAGCACCAGGACGCGGCGCCCCGCGTATCCTGCGGTCGACGCGCACATCAGTCCCGCCGCGCCGGCACCGATCACCACTACGTCATACGTCTGTGCCATCGTTGCGTCTCGTTCCAGGCAAAGGGTGGCATTCTAAGCGTTATGCGACACCTCGACGAGCGTGGCGCACCGACACCGGTGCACCGCGTTGAACGCAGGCCACGCCGCCGGATCCGCAAACGTGTAAAAAGCGTGCATCATGGCGCTCGAGCCAATGCGCACTTTTATCCGGCGCCCGGGTCGGATACAACGAGAGACATTCCGAAACATGCCAGCGTGCCACTTCAATGGCGAGAGACGTCAGGCGTTACGCAGGCGCTGGCCGCGCGGTCATCATCGCACCGAGACAATAACGAGACATTATGCCCGTACTTTCGCTTCTTGCCGTGGCCGCCCGCGGCCGTCGTCGCCTGGGTGTGGCGCTGCTTGGCCTTTCGATGCTGGGCAGTGCCAACGCACAGGACCCCGATGCCCGTACGTCGGTCATCGCCGCGCCCGTCACCACCACCGAGTGGAGCGATCCGCTGGAAGCGCTGGGGACACTGCGTGCCGACGAGAGCGTGACGCTGTCCGCCACCGTGACCGAGACCATCGCCGAGCTCAGCTTCGACGACGGTCAGCGCCTCGCGGCGGGCGACCTGCTGATCCGTCTCGACGATAGTGCCGAGCAGGCCGAGCTGCGTGCCGCCAGGGCCTTGCGCCAGGAACGCGAGAACGCCGTGCGCCGTGCCCGGCAACTTCAGGATCGCAACGTCGGTATCCGCGCCGACGTCGAAGATGCCCAGGCCCAGCTGGCGCAGGTCAATGCCCAGATCGACGAGATACAGTCGCGCCTCGCCGACCACCAGCTGCGCGCGCCCTTCGCCGGCACCGTGGGGCAGCGCGACCTCAGCGTCGGCGCCCTGGTCACCCCGGGCACCGAGCTGGTCACCCTCGACAAGCTCGACCGCATGAAACTCGATTTCACCGTCCCGGCGACGTTTCTCGGCGCACTCGCGCCCGGCATGTCGCTGAGCGCCACCACGGCCAGTTACCCCGAGCAGGTCTTTCGTGGTGAGGTCACCAGCATCGGCACCCGCATCGACCCCGTGTCGCGCAGCGTCAGCGTACGCGCCCAGCTGCCCAATCCCGAACGCACGCTGCGCCCCGGCATGCTGATGATCGTGACCCTGGAACGCCGCCCCCGCGATACGCTGGTGGTCCCGGAATCGGTACTCGTGCCCAGCGGCGAGCGCCAATACGTGATGCGCATCGCGCGTGACGCGGACAATCGAATCCAACGGCGCCGCGTGGAAATCGGCGAGCGTCGCGCCGGCGAGGTCGAGATACGCAGCGGACTCCAGGCGGGCGACTGGGTCGTCAGTCACGGCACCACCAAGGTGCGCGACGGCGACCGCGTCGATATCCTCGCCCTCGACGATGGCAGCCGCGAGATCAGCGACATCCTCGAAGCCGCCCGCGACGACGACTCACGTGGCGGAGAAAGCGACTGATGCGTCTTTCCGATACCGCCATTCAGCGTCCGGTGCTGGCGACCGTCTTCGCCCTGCTGTTGATCGCCTTCGGCCTGATCGCCCTCGAACGACTCCCGGTACAGGAATACCCGGCCATCGATCCGCCCGTGGTGAGCATCGAAACGAACTACCCCGGGGCCTCGGCGGATGTGGTGGAAACCCGCATCACGCAGGTGCTCGAGGACCGCATCGCCGGCATCGAGGGCATCGACCTCATCGAATCGACCAGCAGCGACGGCGAGTCGGAAATCGACATCACCTTCAACCTCGATCGCGATATCGAGGCAGCGGCCAACGACATTCGCGATCGCGTCTCCGGCGTGAGCGACAATCTGCCCGAGGAAGCCGAGCCCCCGGAGGTGGAAAAGGCCGACAGCAGCGACGACGTCATCATGTGGCTGAGCCTCACGGCGGAGGGCTACACGGTGCCCGAGCTGACCGACTACGCCAATCGCTACCTGGTCGATCGTTTCGCCACGCAAACCGGGGTGTCACGCGTGCGCGTCGGCGGCGGCAAGGAATACGCCATGCGCGTCTGGCTGAAGCGCAATGCCCTGGCCGCTCGCGGGCTCACCGTCACCGATGTGGAAGATGCGCTGCGCGCCGAGAACGTGGAACTGCCCGCCGGCTTCCTGGAGTCCGACTCGCGGCAGTTCACCTTGCGCCTGCCGCGCGGCTTCGAAACCGCCGCCGACTTCCGTGACCTGGTCATCGACCAGGGTGACGACGGCTACCTCACGCGCTTGAGCGATGTGGCCGGCGTCGAGGTCGGCTCGGTGGAGGAGCGCTCACTGTTTCGCGGCAACGGCGTGCCCATGGTCGGCCTGGGCATCATGAAGCAGTCCACCGCCAACATTCTGGAGGTGTCCCAGGGCGTCAAGGCGGAGATGGCGCGCCTCGAGTCGACCCTGCCCGACGGCATGCAGATGCGGCTCAACTTCGACTCCTCGGTGTTCGTCTCCGGGGCGTTGACGGAGGTCGTGGCCACGCTGTTCATCGCCATGGGACTGGTCGTCGTGGTGATCTTCCTGTTCCTGGGCAATGTGCGCACCACCCTGGTACCCGCGGTCACCGTCCCGATCTCGATCATCGGCACCTTCATCGCCCTGAACGCCTTCGGCTTCACCCTCAATCTGCTCACGCTGCTGGCGCTGGTGCTGGCGATCGGCCTGGTCGTCGATGACGCCATCGTGGTGCTCGAGAACGTCCACCGGCGCATGCAGCTCTACGGCGAAACGCCACTCGTCGCGGCGTTTCGCGGTACGCGCCAGATCGGCTTCGCGGTCATCGCCACCACGCTGGTATTGATCGCGGTGTTCGTGCCGTTGAGCTTTCTGCGCGGCGACATCGGCCGGCTGTTCACCGAATTCGCGCTGACCCTGGCCGCCGCCGTGGCGATCTCGTGCCTGCTGGCGCTGTCCCTGGCCCCGATGATGTGCTCCAAGGTGCTCGACCCCCGCATGCATGAAAGCCGCATCAGTCATGCCGTGCACACCCTGCTCGACGCCACCCAGCGTCTGTATCGCCATGTGCTGGTCACCCTGCTGCGCTGGCGCTGGGCATGTCTGGTGACGTTCGCCGCGCTGCTCGGCGCCACCGTGTGGCTGTTCGGCGAACTGCCCAACGAGTACACCCCGCAGGAGGACCGCGGCAACTTCTTCATCCTCGTCAACGGTCCCGAAGGCGCCACCTTCGACTACATGCAGGATTACATGGACGAGATAGAGGCGCGCCTGCTGCCGCTGGTCGACGAAGGCGAGATTCGCAACATCTCGGTGCGCGCACCGCGCGGCTACGGCAACATCGAGAACTTCAACGACGGCATCGTGATCGTCAGCCTCGCGGCGTGGGGCGAGCGGCGCTCGGCCTGGGACATCATGGCCGACGTGCGCCGGCGTCTCGCGGACCTGCCCGGCGTCGAGGCGGCACCGGTGATGCGGCAGGGCTTCGGTGGGCGCATACAAAAACCGGTGCAATTCGTGATCGGCGGTGGTACCTACGAATCGCTGGTCACCTGGCGCGACCAGCTGCTGGAACGCATTCGCGCAGACGAGGACTCGGGCCTGACCGCCCTGGACAGCGACTACAAGGAAACCCAGCCGCAGTTGCGCATCGAGATCGACTACCAGCGCGCCGCCGCCCTGGGCGTGAACGTCGACACCATCGGCCGCACGCTGCAGACGCTCCTCGGCGGTCGCAGCGTCACCAGCTATGTCGACGATGGCGAGGAATACGACGTCATTCTCGAGGGCGAGCGCGACACGCAACGAAGTCCCCGCGCGCTGGACAACATCCAGGTCCGCTCCGACCGCAGCGGCGAACTCATCCCCCTGGCCAGCCTGGTGACGCTCAGCGACTACGCCGACGCCAGCGAGCTCAATCGTTTCAACCGCGTTCGCGCGATCACCCTGGAAGCCAACCTGGCCGACGGCGCGTCCATGGGCGAGGCCCTGGGCTATCTCAACGCGCTCGCCGACGAGGTGCTGCCCGCCGATGCCATGATCGACTACAAGGGCCCCTCGCGGGATTACCAGGAGTCCAGCGGCGCCACCACCTTCTTGATGATCATGGGACTGCTGGTGGTCTTCCTGGTCCTCGCGGCGCAGTTCGAAAGCTTCGTGCATCCACTGGTCATCATGCTGACCGTGCCCCTGGCGATCAGCGGCGCCCTGCTCGGCCTGTGGCTGACCGGCCAGTCGCTGAACATCTACAGCCAGGTGGGCATGGTGATGCTGGTGGGGCTGGCCGCCAAGAACGGCATTCTCATCGTCGAGTTCGCCAATCAGCTACGCGACGAGGGCCTCGCCTTCCGCGATGCCCTGATCAATGCCTCGGTGACGCGCCTGCGTCCGATCCTGATGACCGCCGTCACCACCATGGCCGGCGCCGTGCCGCTGATCTTCGCCAGCGGCCCCGGTGCCGAGACGCGACTCGTCATCGGCACGGTCATCTTCAGTGGCGTGGCCGCCGCCACATTGTTCACGCTGCTGGTGGTACCCGTCGCCTACGACATTCTGGCCCGACGTACCGGCTCGCCCAGCGATGTCAGCCGGCGCCTGACACGCGAGATGGAAGGAACGTCGTGATGAGAGGAACGTCGTGACAAAAAAATGCCGCCGACAGCATCGGCGGCATGACCAGCAGACAACGGAAAAATTCGGAACACGTCGGGGGAAATAAAACCCCGGCCATCCTAGCCGGGAGTTGGCACGGCGCATCCCTCGCCGCACTTTCATCCTAGAGCCTGCTCGGTCATTTGCCTGTCAGAGATCACCGACACGCACTGTGCGTGAAACGCGGCGCGCACAGGATGGTCGTCAGGCGAACTCCTCGGTATCGATGTCCGCCTGCTGGGCTTCGCTGTAGCGCCCGCCCCTGACCTGATCGGGGGTCATCATCGCGTTCAGCCGGGCGAGCGACGCGTCGTCCAGATACCGCGTTTCCGCCGCCAGGTTCTCACGCATGTGCGCGATGTCGCGCGTGCCGGGAATGGGCACGATATCGGCCCCCTGCGCCGTCACCCACGCCAGCGCCAATTGCCCCGGCGTCATCGACAGCGCCTCAGCGAGCGCGGTGAAATCCGTCAGCAAGCGCTGGTTATGCGGGTAATGCTCGGCACTGAAACGCGGCATACCGCGTCGCATGTCGCTTTCTTCCAGACGCGCCGGATCCGGGACTGCATCCGCGAGAAAGCCTCGGCCCAGCGGGCTGAATGCCACCAGCGTAGTGCTCAGTTCACGGCATGCCGCAAGCAAGGCGATCTCAGGATTGCGCGTCCACAGTGAGTATTCCGACTGTACCGCCGCCACCGGATACTCGGCATGGGCACGACGCAGCGTCTCGGCGGAGACCTCGGACAACCCCACGGCACGCAGCTTGCCCTCCTCGACCAGCCGCCCCAGTGCCCCGACGCTCTCCTCGATGGGGACCTGGCGGTCCATGCGATGCAGGTAATAGAGATCCAGTCGATCGGTCCGCAGACGCTGCAGGCTCGCCTCGCACTGGCGACGCAGCGTCTCGGGGCGACCGTCGATCACCTTGCGGCCGAGCGCCGGGTCGATCGCCATGCCGCATTTGCTGGCCAGCAGCAACTGATCGCGTCGTCCCTCGAGCGCCTTGCCCACCAGCGACTCGTTGGCGGTCGCGCCATAGAGGGTCGCGGTGTCGAAATGCCGATAGCCCATCTCGAACGCCGCCTGCAACGCTCGTACGCCTTCGGCTTCCGGCACCGGCGCCCCGTAACCATGGGACAGGTTCATGCAACCGAGCCCGATGGTCGGTGACGCGACTTCCTCGAGCAAAGACAACATGTTCGGCATGGAGAAATCCTTGTACGCAAAAAGAACACGACCGGTCGACGACCGGGATGACAGAGCCCCAGCTTAGCAAGAGAACACCTTCCCGGGGTGCGCTGTCATCCCACACCGGAACGTGTCCGCTTTCCTGGCGCCAAGCCACAGGCTGACGCGCCATGCCCCCAAGACCGCCGCCCTCAGGAGCCGATCCTGTCTTATCAACATCTCACGAGTCAGAGACGCCCGCGCAATTGTCGCGATACAGATCGGCATTCGCGTCCAACGCCAATCGCTTGGTGGCACTGTTGTAATAAAAGGATCCGGTTTCGCCGTTGGCAAGCGTGTAGTCACCGCATACGCCATAGCCCTTGTTGACGCGAATCGAGTGTGAAAGCTCGGCAGGCGTCTGACTTTGGTGTTCTTCCGCTATGGCCGTGGCGATGTGAGTATCACGTTGCGCCTCGGAATAGGCCTGACCACCGAAGATCAAGCCGGCAACGGCGAGAATGGCAACCACTGGAATCCATAGATTGTGCATAGCAGTGTCCGTTAAAGGCGTAGAACCTGGCGTCATGGCATAGCTTTTCGACCACAGATGCCGAGTGGCGGAGGACAAACGGGGCCTTGCTAGAAGCTCGAGGACCAGGTCGAGGGATTTTTTTCGTCTTCCTGCAGCTGCGAGCCGTACTCCACCCCATGCTTGTGTAGATAATCACGTATCAGCTGCCGCACGACTTGCGATGGCGTCAGGTCCTGTAAGGCACACAACTCCTCGAAGGCGCGTTTCTTCTGTGGGTCTATCAGCAATGTGAGGCGAGCCGTTTTCTTTTCCATGAGCATTCTCCTCTTTTATTAACATCAAATGTTAATGCCATGGCCTTCATGTCGCAATGCCCTGCGCTATTCCGAGAGCAGGTATGCGTCTACGTTTGCACCTGATTATAACTGCATGTTAATGTCATTAACATAATCATCCTTCCTCATACCCAATGCTCCGCTCGACACCACCATGGTGAGGGGCATGACAGCGAGGGGCATCGTATGTCACGCCAAAGGTTTTACGTGGACTTGCCCAGCATCTCTTCAGGACTTCGCACGGCATGGCGGAGCGGGTACGGCCTCGCCGATTTACGCAAAGATGTGATGGCTGGCCTCACCATCGGCACCGTGGCCGTGCCACTCTCGATGGCATTGGCGATCGCGACAGGTGTTCCTCCTCAGCACGGCCTTTACACAGCCATTGTGGCCGGGGCCATCATCGCGTTGACCGGCGGCTCGCGTTTCAATGTGTCAGGCCCGACCGCCGCTTTCGTCGTCATTCTGTTCCCGATTGTCCAGCAATACGGTCTCGGCGGATTGCTCATCGCCTCGATGATGGCCGGCATCATCCTGGTGGTCCTGGGGATTACCCGAATGGGCCGCCTGATCGAGTTCGTGCCTTACCCTGTGGTTCTTGGCTTCACGGCCGGGATTGCAGTCGTCATCGCGGTCCTGCAGATTCCCGATTTCCTGGGGTTGAGCGTCGGACAGCTCGGTGAGCATTTCGTCGAAAACCTGGGGCGGATCGTCGCCTCGCTGCCCACGCTCGATCCTCTCGAGTTCGGCATTGGGGTATTGGCTCTGATTGTCATGTTGCTATGGCCACGCTTGCATGTCCCCATTCCCGCGCCTCTTGTCGGGTTGATCGCGGGCGCTATCGCGGCTTACGCAGCCAATCAGTGGTTCGCCAGCGAAAGCGCACCGGCCGTCGAGACGATTGCCTCCCGCTTTACCTGGGAGGCCAATGGCGAGACGGGAACGGGGATTCCCCCGATAGCGCCGTCCTTCACGGCTCCCTGGCTGCTACCAGGTCCCGATGGCGCTCCATTGGAGCTGAATTTCGAGCTGATTCGAGCGCTGCTGGGGCCCGCCTTCGCCATCGCCATGCTAGGCGCCATCGAATCACTGCTATGCGCGGTGGTATCGGATGGCCTGACCAAGACCAAGCATGACCCCAACGCCGAGCTGGTTGGCCAAGGGCTGGGCAACATCGTGGCACCACTCTTCGGTGGCATAACGGCCACGGCGGCTATTGCCCGGACGGCGACCAACATCCGCAGCGGCGGGCGCTCCCCCATCGCCGCGGTGGTGCACTCCGTCGTGGTACTGTTGGCCGTCATCGCGCTCGCCGGATTGCTGGGCCTCGTTCCCATGGCCGCACTGGCGGCGCTGCTGTTCATCATTGCCTGGAACATGAGCGAAGCGCGTCATTTCCTGCACACCTTGCGCTCGGCGCCTCCCGGCGACGCCCGCCATCCTTGTCACCTGTTTCGGCCTGACCGTTCTGTTTGACATGGTCCTGGCCGTCGCAGTCGGCATGGGGTTGGCCGCAGCACTCTTTATCCGCCGCATGGCCTTGCTGACCACGACCGATCGCCTCGAGGCAGAACGGCACCCTGCCGTCACCGGGCTGCCTCCAGAAATGGCGGTGTACGAAATCAATGGTCCCTTGTTCTTCGGAGTGGCCGAGAAGGCCCTCACATCCCTTCATCGAGTGGACCGTCAGGTCCAGACCGTCTTGATAGACATGCGCAAGGTTCCCAGCATGGATGGCACGGCCATCGTCGCCCTCCAGTCGCTCATCGGCGAAATGCATCGCGAGGGAGTGGCTCTAATCCTGGTAGGGTTACCCACACGCATTATCGTCAAGCTGCGCCGTGCAGGTATTCGAAAAGTCGCTGGAATGCTGACCTACCGTAGCGACTTGCAATCGGCCAGAACCGTCGCGCTACGTTGGCATCACGAGCGACACGAAATGGATCGCAACACCGACTGAGGCATGACAATGAGCCAGACGATTGCAGTACTGAAGGGGGATGGCATAGGCCCCGAAATCATGGAGGCGACACTCAGCGTCCTGAATGCACTGGACTGTGGCCTGCAATATGAATTTCTGGATGCCGGGCTGACTGCGCAGGAAACGCATGGACAGCCAATGCCCGCTGAGACGATCGCAGCGATAAGAAAGCACCGCATAGCACTGAAAGGCCCCTTGACGACGCCGATCGGTAGCGGAATATCGTCCCTGAATGTCCAGCTGCGCCGTGAATTCGATCTTTATGCCAATGTTCGCCCAGCGATCAGTTTCCCTGGTACTCGCTCACGCTATGACAATATTGACCTGATCACGGTACGCGAGAATACCGAGGGTGCGTATCTCTCCGACGGGCAGAGCCTCTCCGATGATGGCGAGACGGCATTCTCCAGCATCCGAGTGACTCGCCGGGGATCGGAGCGCATCGTGCGCCATGCCTTCGAACTGGCACATCAACGCAATCGGAAAAAAGTCACGGCCGTTCACAAGGCCAACATCATCAAGACCAGTTCCGGACTTTTCCTCGATGTCGCCCGTGAGGTAGCGAAAGAATATCCGGACATCGAGTTCCAGGAAATGATTGTCGATAACGCCTGTATGCAGCTGGTGATGAACCCTCACCAGTTCGACGTTATCGTCACGACCAACCTTTTTGGCGACATCCTCTCGGATCTCTGTGCCGGGCTGATCGGCGGCCTGGGGCTGGCACCGGGCGCGAACATTGGCACAGAAGCCGCTATTTTCGAGGCGGTGCATGGCTCGGCGCCGGATATCGCCGGGCAAAAGCTCGCCAATCCATGTGCACTGCTATTGGCCGCTGCGGATATGCTCGATCACTTGGGCATGGTGGATAAAGGAGCCCGGATTCGTCGAACGATCCGGACGGTGCTGGAAACGGCTCGAGATCGAGTGACACCTGACATGGGCGGAACCGGGACTACCGATACCTTTGCCGAGGCTTTGGTCGCCCACCTGCATGACCGATAAGCCGCATGACTCTGATCGCAGCTCCTGAGACATCCGTTAGCCAAGGCTATTGGCATTCAGAGTCTGCATGCAGCGGATGAGCAGCGAGCCCCGGCTTGGCGCGCCTTTCCGGGGTGCGCTGTCACGCCACACGGTCGCGTGTCATTGCCGTGATCTCCCTCGCCTATACTAGCTGCAGATTCGACGCGCCTCCGGCAGCGGCATGCGCATCAACGGCGTCACGAATCATGCCCTGGCGAACGGAGCCGCGAGCCTCATGAACATGTCCCACCGCAAGCGTCTTTTTTCAGCCCTGGTGCTCGCCGCCCTGGCGGGCATCGCCGGGATTGCCGCCTGGCAGACGCTGCGACCCGGCGACGATGAGAACGTCATCGCACGTGGCAACGGCCGCATGGAGGCGACCGAAATCGACATCGCCACCAAACTGGGTGGCAGGGTCGCCGAGATACGGGTCGGAGAGGGTGAATTCGTCAGCCCCGGCCAGATACTGGCCCGCATGGACACGCGAGCGCTCGAGGCGGAATCGCGCCAGGCTCGGGCCGAGCTGCAGCGCATGCGCAACGCCTTGCAGACCGCCCACGCTCAGGTGGCTCAGAGCGAAAGCACCAAGGCCGCCGCGGAAGCCGTCGTGCATCAACGCCAGGCGGAACTGACGGCGGCACGCAAGCGCCATGAACGCTCCCAGGCGCTGGTGCAGCGTCATTCCATCTCCCGCCAGCAGGCCGACGATGATCTGGCGGTCATGCAAAGCGCGGAAGCCGCGCTGGCAGCGGCCCGGGCCCAGGTCGCGGCGGCCCAGGCGGCCATCGTCGCGGCCCGCTCCCAGGTCATCGAGGCGCAGTCCGCCATCGACGCCGCCGACGCCAATGTGGCGAGAATCCAGGCGGATCTCGATGACAGTCGGTTGCAGGCCGATCGGCTGGCCCGGGTGCAATATCGCGTGGCGGAACCTGGCGAAGTCCTCGCCCCCGGGGGCAAGGTGCTCAACCTGATCGACCTGACCGATGTCTACATGACGTTCTTTTTGCCCACCTCGCAGGCCGGCCGCGTGGCGCTGGGCGATGACGTGCGCCTGGTGCTGGATGCCGCTCCGGAATACGTGATTCCCGCTCGTGTCAGCTTCGTCGCCAGCGCCGCCCAGTTCACACCCAAGACGGTGGAAACCGCCAGCGAGCGGGACAAGCTCATGTTCCGGATTCGCGCACGCGTCGATCCGCAGTTGTTGAAGGAGCATCTCGAACAGGTCAAGACCGGCCTTCCCGGCATGGCCTATCTCAAGCTGGCGCCCGACGCCGCGTGGCCCGCGTCCTTGCAGGTGAACCTGCCGCCATGAGTGAAGACCTCATCGCCCGGCTGCGCGGCGTCAGCCTGCGGTATGCCGCGACCACGGCCCTGGCCGACGTGGACCTGGACGTTCCGGCCCGGCGCATGGTCGGCCTGATCGGTCCCGACGGCGTTGGCAAGTCGAGCCTGCTGGCGCTGGTGGCCGGTGCTCGACGCCGCCAGCGAGGCAACGTCGAGGTGCTCGGCGGCGACATGGCGAACGCCAGGCATCGTCGCCTGACGGGACCGCGTATCGCCTACATGCCACAGGGCCTCGGCAAGAACCTGTATGCGACCCTGACGGTGCGCGAGAATCTCGAGTTCTTCGCACGTCTCTTCGGCCAGAACCAGGCCGAGCGAGAAGGCCGCATTCTCGACCTGACCCGCAGCACGGGACTGTCCGAGTTCCTCGAGCGCCCCGCCGGCAAGCTCTCCGGCGGCATGAAACAGAAGCTGGGCCTGTGCTGCGCGCTGATTCACGATCCCGACCTGCTGATCCTCGATGAGCCCACGACCGGGGTCGATCCACTCTCGCGGAGCCAGTTCTGGGAGCTCATCGCCCGTCTCCGCCAGCAACGTCTTCACATGAGCGTGCTCGTCGCCACCGCCTACATGGACGAGGCCCAGCGCTTCGACTGGCTGGTGGTCATGAACGAGGGCCGACTACTGGATACCGGCACGCCCCGGGCCCTGCTCGAACGCACCCGCTGCACGACGCTGGAAGCGGCCTTCATCCAGTTGCTGCCCGAGGACCAGCGCCGCACGCATCAGCAGCTGGACATTCCCCCGCGACGCACCAACGACGAGACCGCCATCGAGGCCCATGGACTGACCAAGCGATTCGGCGATTTCACCGCCGTGGATCACGTCGACTTTCGCATCGCCCGCGGCGAGATCTTCGGCTTTGTGGGTTCCAACGGCTGCGGCAAGTCGACCACCATGAAGATGCTCACCGGACTGCTGCCTTTCGAGGCAGGCCAGGCCCGGCTGTTCGGCCAGCCGGTGGCCCCCGACGACATCGCGACCCGGCGGCGCATCGGTTACATGTCGCAGGCCTTCTCGCTGTACAGCGAACTCAGCGTGGGCCAGAACCTCGACCTGCATGCTCGGCTCTTTCAGCTGTCGGAAGACGACTACCGCCAGCGCCGCCCTGCGCTGCTGACCCGTTTCGACCTCGAGCACGTCGTCGACCGGTTGCCCGGACGCCTGCCACTGGGCGTCCGCCAGCGTTTGTCGCTGGCGGTGGCGGTGCTCCATCGTCCGGAAATCCTGATTCTCGACGAACCCACCTCCGGCGTCGATCCGATCAACCGCGACGACTTCTGGCATCAGTTGGTACAGATGTCGCGGGAGGACGGCGTCACCATTTTCATTTCCACCCATTTCATGAACGAGGCCATGCGCTGCGATCGCGTCGCGTTGATGCATGCTGGCCGGGTGCTCGCCACCGACACCCCGCAGGCGCTGATCGCAAACCGAGGCAGCGATACACTGGAACAGGCCTTCATCGGCTATCTGCGCGACGCCGCCTCGCCTGGCGCATCGACCGGCGCCGCTCCCATGGCGCTTTCCGCCTCCGACACGGCCATGAACGATACGCCGCCACCGCGTTTCAGTGGCCGGCGACTGCTCAGTTACGCCCGGCGCGAGAGCATCGAGCTACGCCGCGACCCGGTACGGGCCACCATGGCGATGATCGGTACCCTCGTGTTGATGTTCATCATGGGGTACGGCATCAACATGGACGTCGATCGTCTCGCCTTCGCCGTGCTCGACCGTGACCAGACCACGACCAGCCAGCACTATGCGCTCAACCTGTCCGGCTCGCGCTACTTCCAGGAAAAGGCACCGCTGCAGAGCTATGCGGATCTGGAAACACGCCTGCGCAGCGGTGACATCAGCCTCGCGGTGGAAATACCGCCCGATTTCGGGAGGCGGCTCAAACGCGGCGACTCGCCCCAGGTGGCGTACTGGATCGACGGCGCCATGCCGAGTCGCGCCAATACCATCCGGGGGTACGTGGTAGGCATCCACGATGCCTATCTGCAGGAGCTGGCGCACGGCATGGGCACGCGCGCCGATAGCGGGCAGGTCGACATTGCGCTGCGCTATCGCTACAACCCCGACGTGCAGAGCTTGCCGGCCATGGTGCCGACGATCATGTCGCTGTTGCTGATGATGATTCCGGCCATGCTGACCGCGCTGGGGGTGGTGCGCGAGAAGGAGCTCGGCTCCATCACCAACTTCTACGTCACGCCGGTGACACGCCTGGAATTCCTGATCGGCAAGCAACTGCCCTACGTGACGCTGGGCCTGGTCAATTTCCTGCTGCTGGTGCTGCTGTCGATCCTCGTGTTCGATGTGCCCCTCAAGGGCAACCTGCTGACCCTGACCCTGGGCGCATTGTTGTACGTGATGTGCGCCACGGGGCTGGGATTCTTGTTCTCGACGCTGTTCAACAGCCAGATCGCCGCCATCTTCGGCACCACGATCGGCACGCTGGTGCCGGCGCTGCAGTTCTCGGGCATGTTCAACCCTGTGGCCTCTCTGGAAGGCACCTCTGCCGTGATCGGACAACTCTACCCCACCACCCATTTTCTGCTGATCTGCCGGGGCGTGTTCTCCAAGGCCCTGGGATTGGCTGACTTGTATCCCTACTTTCTGGCCTTGCTGGCAACGCTCCCCGTGCTCGGCGGGCTCAGCCTCGTTGCCCTCGGCAAACAGGAGAAGTGACATGCCAAGGCCTGCCAACGTCCTGCATCTTGGCATCAAGGAACTGCGCGCGCTGTTGCGCGATCCGGCGATGATGACGCTCATCGTCTATGCCTTCACCCTCAGCATCTATGCCAGCGCCACCAGCGTACCGGAGATTCCGCACCGGGCGGCCATCGCCGTGGTCGACGAGGACCGCTCACCCGCCTCCGAGCGCCTCCTGGATGCGTTGCAAGCCCCTTATTTCCTCGCCCCGCAACGGGTCGCGCACGAGGAAATGGACGCCGGCATGGACGCGGGTCGCTACACCTTCACCCTCGACATTCCGCCCGGCTTCCAGCGCGACCTGCTCGACGGTGAAACGGTCACGCTGCAGCTCAACGTCGATGCCACCCAGATCAGCCAGGCATTCACCGGTGCCGGCCACCTGCAGCAGATCATTCACAGCGAGGTCGCCGCCTTCCTCGATGGGCCGGGCGCCACGGGCGAGCCGGCAGTGCAGGCGGTGATACGCGCGGCCTACAACCCCAACCTGATCGAGTCCTGGTTCGGTGCAGTGAACGACGTCATCAATCATGTCACCATGCTCTCGATCATTCTCACCGGCGCGGCGCTGATCCGCGAGCGTGAGCATGGCACCATCGAGCATCTGCTCGTGATGCCGGTCACGCCCTTCGAGATCATGCTGGCCAAGGTCTGGTCGATGGGACTGGTGGTACTGGTGGCCTCGACGCTGGCCTTGCATCTCGTGGTCCATCGCTGGCTGGGGGTGCCGCTGGCCGGCTCGTTCGCCCTGTTCCTGCTCGGCACCATGCTGCATTTGTTCGCCACCACCTCAATGGGCATCTTCTTCGGCACCGTGGCGCGCTCCATGCCGCAACTCGGGCTGTTGATCATCCTCACCCTGATCCCGTTGCAGATGCTCTCCGGAGGTACCACGCCCCGGGAAAGCATGCCGGCGTTCATCCAGGACATCATGCTCGTCGCGCCGACGACCCATTTCGTGATGCTGAGTCAAGGCATCCTTTTTCGCGGCGCGGGGTTATCGGTCGTCTGGCCCCAGTTCGCAGCCCTGATGGCGATCGGCACGCTATTCTTCACCTTCGCCCTTTCCCGGCTGCGGAAGTCGCTGGGATGAGCAGGCAGGCACCGATCGTGATCGACATCAAGAAATACCCAGCCGAATGCCACTCAACGCGACTATCCTGTCAAGAGATACCCCAGGTGCCTGACGACCATGCAAGAACGAAAAACGAGACTGGAAACGCTACGACTGGAGTTGCTGGAGCGCATTCGTCACTACGAGGCCCACCAGCACCGCACGAGTGGTGCCTTGGACAAGGATCTCGATGACCAGGCGCTGGAGGTCCGCAACGACGAAGTCATCGCGCGACTGGAAGACGAGGCCAGGACGGAGCTGGCCCAGGTGGAACGCGCTCTGGCACGGCTCGATACCGGCGTCGGAGATCATTGCGAGATATGTGGCGGTTTGATCGCGCCCGAGCGACTCGAGGCTCTGCCCTACACGACGCGCTGCAAGGCGTGCGCCGACCGCTGAGGTCGCCCTGCCGCCATCGCGAATCGGCAAGCGACTGATGGCCCCATGAAAGCGCGGCAAGGCATTGCCTTGCCGTGCGAACGCCTCAAGCCTTGATATGCAGCTTTCTGCGGTGGGCTTCCTTGAGCTTGGGCAAGGTCACCTCGAGAATGCCATTCTTGAAAGTGGCTTCGGCCTTGTCGGCATCGATGTCACAGGGCAGATCCACCGTACGCATCACGCTGCCTTGCGATATTTCACAGCGATAGTAATCGCCTTCTTCCTTGCGGCTTTCCCGGTGGCTTTCTCCCTTGATCGTCACCGTCCTGTCGGTGACCGACACATCGACGTCCTGCGGCTCGATCCCGGGTATTTCCGCCCGCAATATCACTTCCGCGTCCTTGTCGAGTATATCGACCCTGGGCATGGTCGATTTCAGTCCCGTCAGACGCTCCCAACGGTGGGGAAGCATCCAGTCCCGGGCAAACAGGCTATCGAACATGCGATCCAGCTCGCCGAACGGACTCATGGCGCGAGACCTGACGACCTGATCGTCGGAGACGGCCGGCGTACTCTGAACACTCGTTGCGGCTTCCTTGAACTTTTTATCGGACATGACATACCTCTCTTGCTGTCAACCAGCCGTGGAATGTGTCCCAACAAACGCGCCCCTTGGCGCTGTAAAAAAATAGTCCATCCGCAAAATATAAGAATTTGATCCAGATCAAGCACTGCACATATATCGCAACCCGTGACACGCCCGATACATCCCTTCACCGATCCTCCACAAAACACCGTTACCAGCGGGTTCGGAAAGGTTTATACCAGTCAGAGGCCGGCGCAAAACAACCCGACGACATCACCGACATGACATCGAGCGCAAGAAAGCGTCACCCGATCAGGCAACGGGGACTATTCTTGACGATGTCATCCATGCAGTGTTGATCGAGTGGAACGATTCTGTGGAATTCAAAGACTACTACCAGACGTTGGGAGTCGACCGGGACGCGGCCATCCCCGACATCAAGAAGGCCTATCGCAAGCTGGCACGCAAATACCATCCCGACATCAGCAAGGAGCCCGATGCCGCCCTGCGCATGCAGGAGATCAACGAGGCCAAGGCGGTGCTCACCGATCCCGAAAAACGGGCCGCTTACGACCAGCTTGGCGAGCGCTATCATGCCGGACAGGACTTCCGACCGCCGCCGGATTGGGATGCGGGTTTCGAGTTCTCGGGCGGCGGTTTCGAGGATATCGACCTGGGCGAGTTCAGTGACTTCTTCGCCAACTTGTTCGGTCGAGGAGGCCCGCGAACGTATCGCGGCCATAGCATGCAGGGCGGCGACCGCCATGCCAGAATCTATGTCGACCTGGAGGATGCCTACCGCGGCGCGGTTCGTACCGTGACGCTGCACGTGCCGCAAACCGATGCCCAGGGGCACGTCTCGGTTCGCGAACACAACCTCAAGGTACGCATTCCCAAAGGCATCAAGGAAGGTCAGCACATTCGGCTGGCAGGCCAGGGGCAACCCGGCATTGGCGGCGGCGAGCCCGGCAACCTCTATCTCGAAGTGCACTTCACACCGAACCCGGACTACCGCGTCGAAGGTCGGGATGTCTTCGCGACGTTGCGGGTGGCTCCCTGGGAAGCGGCGCTCGGCGCCGCCATCGACGTGCCCACGCCCTCGGGTCAGGTCCACCTCAAGATCCCCAAGGGCTCGCAGGGCGGGCGCAAGCTACGCTTGAAGGGACGTGGCCTCCCCGGCGACGAACCCGGTGATCTCTACTTCGTGCTGGAGGTCGTGCTGCCGCCGGCCCATACCGACAAGGCCCGCCGCCTCTACGAAAGCATGGCACGCGACATGCCGTTCAACCCACGCCAGACGAGACAAGCCAATGGCTGAATACAATGCAATCGAGGCCGAGGTGCTCGACGACGCCCGCCTGACGCTGGAAGAATTCGCGCGTGCCTGCGCCGTCGAGCGGCAATGGGTCGTGGAACGCGTGGAAAGCGGCATGCTTGGCGACGGCACACGCTACCTCTCCCAGTGGCGCTTTACCAGCCATGACCTGACCCGCGCCCGCCGTCTGCGCCAGATGGAGTTCGACTTCGACGCCGAACCGGAACTCGCCGCCCTGGTGGCCGACCTGTTCGAGGAAGTGGACCATCTGAGAGGACGCCTTCGCGCGGCCGGCCTGAAGCTCGAATGACCCACAACGACGCGCCCTGTGGCAGATGGAGCCAGCCAGGCACACGGCAGGCTGCGTCATTCAGCTTGACCGCCATGGCAAATCATCAAGAAATACAGTGTCGTTACTATCTAATTGTTCAATCAGCAGTTCCCGCCATTTCCAGCACGGCAGCCCCCTGCAACCTGCCCTCCTTGAGGTCTCTGAGTGCCTGGTTGGCGGCATGAAGCGGATACCGCTCTATATGGGTGTCGATTGCGACTTTTGAGATCAGGCCAAGGAAGTTTTCACCGTCCTTACGGGTCAGGTTGGCGACCGAGCGCAACTGACGCTCGCCCCAGAGCAGCGCGTAGGGAAAGGTGGGAATGTCACTCATATGAATGCCACCACAAACGACCACCCCGCCTTTACGCACGGCGCGCAGCGCAGCGGGTACAAGCTCACCTACGGGTGCAAATATGATCGCTGCATCCAATGGCAGATCGGGCAGTTGGTGGGAATCCCCTGCCCAGATTGCCCCCATGTGACGCGCAAATTCTTGCCCTTCCTCGTCTCCCGGTCGAGTAAAGGCATACAATTCGACGCCCTGCCATAAAACAACTTGAGCCACGATATGAGCTGCAGCGCCAAAGCCATAGATGCCCAGGCGTTGCAGGCCACTGCCGCACATGTTTAAAGCACGGTAGCCGATCAGGCCAGCACACATTAACGGTGCCGCTTCAGCTGCATCGCAATCAGGATTGACAGGAAGGCAGAAGCGGTGATCCGCCAGGGTATAGTCCGCAAAGCCACCATCAATTTGATAACCGGTAAAGCGGGCCCGGTCACATAGGTTTTCTTGCTCGTGCAGACAATACCAGCACTCACCACAGCTGTACCCCAGCCACGGAACGCCCAGGCGTACCCCATGAGAGAGCGTGACGCCGGGGCCACAACCCGCAACGCGGCCAATGATTTCATGTCCAGGGACGATAGGATAGAGAATGTCCGGCAGCTCACCATCCAACAAATGCAGGTCGGTGCGGCATACTCCACAGGCTTCAACCTTGAGCAACACCTGCCCAGGGCCAGGTACAGGAACAGGTCGCTCCCGCTCTTGAAGTGGCCCACCTCTTCTCTCGAGTACCATGGCCTTCATGTGGTTCATTCCTGAGCCTTGATATCACTGAACAGTCTCGACCGTGTGCCCACCTGGTCGAGATTGCTCCACTCCCCCGACAAGAACCAGAACCTTGATGGTTAGAGCATGATATCTCTTGTCAAAAATCCTCATGTGAAAATTGATAAAAACATTGACCCATATCAACCAAGCGCTATAAAAAATTGTCATGAACCATCTGGCTGCATCTAGACTTGGCTGTGACAGGACACCAAAGCGATCCAGAATGGGGCAGGCTCCAGGCTTTCCAGCACGATCAACCAGTTATGCAAAGCCATAAAGACTAGATTCTGCTGTCAGCCTGCCAACAGAATCAGACCAAGGCTGGCATCGTCCATCATCAATAACAAAATAATAAAACCATTTTTAATTCAAGATTCAATCCAGCCTCATATATGAATGATCCCCATCAACATCAAGGCCACCAGATAACGCCGCAAGAAAAAACCTTCTATACTGAATACTCTTTCACCAAGGAATAAGGCGATGAACAAGTCGAAACAGCCTGAAACGCCTTTACAACCTGCCAGCACCGATAGTCCGTACTTGTGGTGGTATCAACCTTGGGGAGAGGCCATCGACTCGACGGTCAAGCTGCAGGGTATATGGCTGGAAACATGCAACGATATCGCCCGTCATGAACTCGAGTTCCTCTCGACCATGGCGACTTCCTGCAACAAGCTCACAAATTGCATGCTGGGCCTCGGCGGGCAACTGACACTGGCTTCGATGGCGTCCTGCTATCACGATATCGGCAACGACATGGCTGAAGCCACCCTGAAACGCACACGCATGGTCACGGAGCTCAGCGACGATTTCATTGAGCGCATCTGGAGCGAAATCTGAGCACTCGGCAGTCGCAATGCCTGGTGGGCCTTCTGACTGACCGAGCGTTCAGAGCCGATCTTGTGTATGTCGCACGTCTCCCCACGGAGCCAGCCAGGTAAACGGCAGGCCCGTTGGGCGGCAACCGGTCACCCCCACCCTGACGTTAACAGCCATCATATCTCCCGCGTTTCATTCCAGATGCGCTCGCCTATCCATTGGTCCTGCTGCCGATTCTGCTGATGATCGTACCGATATCAGCGGCTTGTACGGAGTGGCTCTCGACCAGCCTGCGTTCCTGTCACTGACATTGGCACTGACCGTGCTCGTGCTGGCCCCCCCTCCACGCACTCATCAGTGAGAGGCACCAGCGTCTAATACGATAGGCGTAGAGCTCGGAGTCGCAGGATAGTCGACGGTGAGCCGCAGGTGCTGATAAAACGTGAATGGCTACACAAGGAAAAGGAACTGGATATCGGTCTACCGACCAACGCCTGTTCCGATACGTACCGGCCAACGATAAAAGTGATAAATCGAATGGATGCTCTCATATCGCTCGCTCCCCCCATCGCCGCCGTCGTGCTGGCGCTGCTTACCCGCCGAGTCAATATCTCGCTCTTCCTGAGTATTTTACTGGGCGCCTGGATCGTTGCAGGCAATCCGATTTCCGCCGTTGGCCAGACGTTCGACTGGTTCGCGGAGGTGATGACCGATGAATGGAATGCGCGCTTTCTCGTACTTGTCTCCTTGCTCGGCGCCGGCGCAGCCTTCATGCATACCACCGGTGGCTCCCAGGCCTTGGCCAGGTGGCTTTCCGGCAAGGTTTCCTCCTCGAAAGGCTCGCTGCTGCTCACCTGGCTGCTCGGCGTCGTGATCTTTTTCAACGACTACGTCAATTCCGTCATCGTGGGAAACGCCTCACGAGACCTGACGGCCAGGCACAACGTCTCGAGGGAAAAGCTGGCCTGGACCATCGATGCAACATCCGCGCCGATGGCGACCCTGGGTCCCGTCTCCGACTGGATCGGTTATCAGGTCTCGCTCATCGCCGGTGCATTCGCCGTGCTCAGCTTGACCGGAGAACAACCCTACTGGGCCTTCCTGCAGTCGATACCCTGGAATTTCTATGCCCTGCTGTGTCTCGCCTCGGTGCCCATGATCCTCCTCATGGGCGACTTCGGCCCCATGAAACGCGCCGAGCGTCGCGCACAAGAAACCGGCGAACTCGTCGCCCCCGGCGACAACCCGTTATCCAGCGTCGAGGAAGACCTGGGTGAGGTCCCTGAAGACCGGGGACGCGTCTGGAATTTCTTGATTCCGCTTGTGGTACTCATCGGCGTCGCGTGCTGGGCACTCTGGTACACGGGCGGCGGCAACGAAGGCAAGCCGCTGATGGAGGCCATCGCGGATACCGATGTCAGTGTCTCGCTCAGTTGGGCCGCGTTCGCGATGGTCGTTGTCGGGATCGTCATGGCGCTGCTTCAGCGACAATCGCTGGAAGCCTGCGAGAACACCTTGCTGGCGGGCTTCAAGACCATGCTGCCGGCGCTGGTCATCATGGTGCTGGCCTGGTCGATCGGCACCGTCACCGGCGCGCTCGAAACCGGCGATCACGTCATCGCAGCGACGGAGAGCTGGCTATCGCCGACGCTACTGCCGATCCTCATTTTCGCAATTGCCATGGTGATATCTTTCTCGACCGGCAGTTCCTGGGGTGCCATGGCGATTTTGACGCCGATCGGGGTCCCCCTGGCATACAACATCGGCGACATGACACTCGTGAGCATGGCGATCGGCGCTATCTTCTCCGGCTCGATTTTCGGCGATCACTGCTCGCCCATCTCGGACACGACAGTCATGGCCTCGATCTTCTCCGGCTCCGACCACGTCGCACACGTCAAAACCCAAATCCCCTATGCGCTCGTTCCGGCTTCCGTGAGCGCCCTGCTCTACCTCGGGACGATCGTCATCGCATCCCCTTATATCTTGCTGGCTGTCGGGCTGGTCCTGCAGGCCGTGATCATCAAACTCTTGGCCTCGAGACGCACCTGACGCGAAAAAGCGGACGCAGGGTTAACCAAAGTCGCATCCAGACGCTCCCGGAAATGCCGATATGACAATCACAAGAAGCATTCACTCTGTAACGGGAGCTCGTCTGGATGGCTACGACAAGACGCGGGACGCACCGAGGTATTTCGCTAAGCCTGCAGGGCAAGGTTCTGCTGCTGGTACTCGTTCCATTGTTGCTGACGACGATGACGTTGATCGGGGTGGTCGCCTACGATCTCGTCCAGGCATCACGCACCGCCCTGGCCGAGCAGCGCGACATGTTGGTCGAATCGCGCAAGGCCGCCGTACAGAACGTCATCGAGACTGCCAAGTCTGCCATTGCACCGATCGTCGCCGAGGCCGGCCCCAACGACGCCGAAGCCAAGGCCCGCGCCAAAGAGATCCTCAGCAGCATGCGCTTCGACGGCAGCAACTATGTCTTCGTCTACGACTATCAAGGCACGACTCTGGTGCAACCCTTGAAGCCGGAGAGCATAGGCAAGAACGCCCTCAAGACCCAGGACAAGCATGGCAACCTGCTGATCAGCGACATGATCGACCTCGCCAAGCAGGGTGGCGGCCATTACCAGTACGCCTGGCCGCATCCGGACAGCGGCGAGGTCGAAACCAAGTATTCCTACGCCACCGGGATCGACAAGTGGAACTGGATGCTGGGCGCCGGTACTTATGTCACCGGAATCGACGAGGCCATGGTCGCTGTCGAGGCCACTCAAGCTGCCGAACTTCGCAAAGTTCTGATCGTTACCGTTCTGATCGGTGCAGCCATTTTCGTCACCGTTGCGCTCATCGCCTACTGGCTGACCCGGCGCACCATCCAGCCCATCCGTCGCACCGCCCATGCCATGCAGGACATCGCTCAAGGCAAGGGAGACCTGACTCGGCGACTCGCCATTGAAAGTCGCGACGAGGTCGGCGAACTGGCGGCCCAATTCAATGCTTTCGTGGCACGCATGCAAGAGACCCTGCGCGATGTGCGAGCCAGCACCGCTCAGGTCTCTCACGCCTCGGAAGAAATCGCCCGCAGCAGCGAAGAATTGGCAACACGTACCGATCAGGCTGCCGCCAATCTGCAGGAAACCTCGGCCTCGATGGAAGAGATCACCTCCACCGTCACGCAGAGTGCCGACTCGGCACAACAGGCCAATCAGTTGGCCCAGTCCACGGCCGACGTGGCGCGCCGCGGTGAGGCCTCGATGAGCCAGGTCGAGCGCACCATGAACGACATCAACGCCTCGGCGGCCAAGATCGGCGAGATCATCACCATGATCGATTCGATCGCCTTTCAGACCAATATCCTGGCCCTCAATGCCTCGGTGGAAGCGGCCCGCGCCGGTGAGCACGGCCGCGGCTTCGCCGTGGTCGCCGAGGAAGTACGCACGCTCGCCCGCCGTTCCAGCGAGGCCTCGCGGGAAATACGCGAGCTGATCGACACGTCCGTCACGTACACTCGCTCGGGGGCCGAACTGGTGCGCAATGCGGGCGAGACCATGCAGGAGATCGTCACCAGCGTGGCCCGCGTCACCGATGTGATCGGCGAGATCAGCGCAGGCGCGCGTGAGCAAAGCAGTGGCATCAGCCAAGTCAATGTCGCGGTGACGGAAATGGATACCATGACCCAGCAGAACGCCAGCATGGTCCAGCATACCTCCGCCAGCGCCGACGCCATGCGCGAACACGCCCAGCGTCTGAGCCGGTTGATCAACGGCTTCGTACTCGGCGAAGACGAGGAAGCGGTGACATCCCGCCCATCGGCTTTGCCGACGGCAGCACACTCGACGCCGGCGCGACACGAGCGAAGCAAGTCGCCGGTACCCAGCGAGGGGGATGACTGGGAAGCGTTCTAGCGGTGATCGAGACGCCTATCCGATGAACTGGCGACTGAAGGTCCGGGAGGGCCTTCAGTCAGTTCATGCTGGCGGGGACATTCCACGGCCCCAGCGTGGCCAGCCCTGCAGCGAACGAAGGCTGGTCGATGCACGCATGACATCGATATCCATCGCCTGATAGGCTGAATTGTGTTATTTCGTGAACAAGTTCGACTAGGCGATAGGAAATCGGCTAACCGCCAGATCCGCGCGCACACAACCACAACAAGACGCTTACGAGGCATTCTTCCTTGATTCGAATCGACAACGTCTCCAAGTCGTTCGGCGGCTTGCAGGCAGTACGGGGCGTTTCCTTCGAGGTAGCGCAGGGCAGTATCACCGGCTTGATCGGGCCCAATGGGGCCGGCAAGAGCTCGCTGTTCAACATCGTCGCTGGACTCTTTCCCCCTTCCAGCGGCCGCGTGCTGCTCGACGGTCAGGACATCACCGGCCTTCCGCCCCACAAACTCTTCCATCGTGGCCTGGTACGCACCTTCCAGATTCCGCATGAATTCTCGCGCATGACCGTGCGCGAGAACCTGATGGTGGTGCCACCGGGGCAAAGCGGCGAGAACCTGTTCAAGACCTGGCTGCGCTGGGGCAAGGTCAAGCAGCAGGACAGCGAGGTGCTGGACCGCGTCGACGACGTGCTCAAGTTCCTGGAGATCACCCACGTCGCCGACGAACTGGCCGGCAACCTCTCGGGCGGACAAAAGAAGCTGCTCGATCTGGGCCGCACGATGATGACCGATGCGAAGATGGTACTGCTCGATGAACCCGGCGCCGGCGTCAACCGCACCCTGCTCGGCAAGATCCGCGAAGCGATCCTGCGACTCAACCGCGAACGCGGCTACACCTTCTGCGTCATCGAGCACGACATGGACCTGATCTCGGCGCTCTGCGAGCCGGTCCACGTGATGGCCAACGGCGAGCTCATCGCCTCCGGCTCGATGGAGACGCTGCGCCAGAACGAAGAGGTCCGCGAGGCCTATCTGGGCGGAGGCGCCAGCGGCCGGATGGGCGAAGAAACACCTCGCCAGAACTCAACGGATGAAGGAGCGTCCTCATGAGCAGCCTGCTCGAAGCCAAGGGCCTCTATGGCGGCTATGGCGGCGCCGACATCCTTCAGGGCACCAATCTGCGCGTGGAGGCCGACGAGATCGTGGTCATCGTCGGCCCCAACGGCGCCGGCAAGTCCACCGCCATGAAGGCGGTGTTCGGCCTGCTGCGCATCCGCGAGGGCGAAGTTCGCTACCGTGGCGAGACGATCACCAATGCCAAGCCCGAGCAGATGGTCCGCCGCGGCATCGCCTATGTACCTCAGGAGAAGAACGTCTTTCCGTCGTTGACGGTACGCGAGAATCTCGAGATGGGGGCCTACCTGATGAAGGGCGACCTGTCCCAGCGTCTCGACAAGGTCTACACGCTGTTTCCCAAGCTTGCCGAGCGGCGGCGCCAGCAGGCCGGACTGATGTCCGGCGGCGAGCGCCAGATGGTCGCCATGGGCCGTGCGCTGATGATCGACCCGCAGCTGTTGATGCTCGACGAGCCCACCGCCGGCCTCTCGCCGCTGCTGATCGACGAAACCTTCGAGCGCATTCAGGAAATAAATGCCCAGGGCATCGGCGTGCTGATGGTCGAGCAGAATGCCAAGCAGGCACTGGCCATCGCCAATCGGGGCTACGTGCTGGCCACCGGCAGCAACCGCTACGAAGACACCGGTCCCAATCTGTTGGCCAACCCGGAAGTCGCCGAAATGTTCCTGGGAGGCTGAACCATGACCGATATCCTGCAACTTCTCATCTACGGCCTGGTCTTGGGCAGCGTCCTGACCATGGGCGCGATCGGCGTGTCGATGATCTTCGGCATCCTGCGCTTCGCGCACTTCGCGCATGGCGACTTCATGACCCTGGGGGCCTACCTTGGCCTGTCCTTCATCTCGGCCTTCGGCCTGAGTTCGTGGTGGGCGCTGCCCGCGGCGATGGTCGGCATGGCGGTGATCGCGGTGTTCATCGACCAGGTACTCTACCGACGCATTCGCCGCACCCAGCCGGTGATCCTGCTGATCGCCTCGTTCGGCATGGCACTGATCCTGCGCAGCCTGGTGCAGCTGATCTGGGGGTCCGACAACCAGACGTACACCTCGGGCATCCAGTTTCCTTGGCGGCTCGACTGGCTGGGCGGAATGCGGCTCAAGCCCGATCATCTATGGATCATGCTGATCTCGCTGGGTCTGGTCGCCGGCGTGCATCTGTTCCTGACGCGCACCCGGCTGGGCAAGGCGATGCGTGCCATGTCCGACAACATGGACCTGGCGCTGGTCTCGGGGATTCCCGCCGAGCGCGTGATCATGGTCACCTGGGTGATCGGCGGTGCGCTGGCAGGCGCGGCCGGCGTGTTCCTGGGCATCGACACGCGCCTGCATCCGGTGATGGGCTGGACCGCGCTGCTGCCGGTGTTCGCGGCGGCGATTCTCGGCGGCATCGGCCGACCCTACGGCGCCATTGCCGGCGGCATGATCATCGGCGTGTCGATGGAGATGTCGACGCTGCTGATTCCTGCCGCCTACAAACCCGCCGTGGCCTTCGCGATCATGGTCGGCATGCTCATCCTGCGTCCGCAGGGCATCTTCAAGGGGACTGTGTGATGGAACTCTCCGGCATCGCCTCGTACCTGATCTCGTTTCTGACCTTCGCCGGCGTCTACGCCGTTCTCGCGCTGGGCCTCAACATGCAGTGGGGCTTCACCGGTCAGTTCAACATCGGCATCGCCGGCTTCTTCGCGGTCGGCGCCTATACCAGCGCGATCCTCACCACGCCGTCTAGTCCCGCCTACCTGGGCGGCTTCGGCATGCCGTTTCTGGTCGGCCTGGCCGGTGCGGTCATCGCCTCGACGCTGCTCGGCCTGGTCGTCGGCCTGATCACCGCGCGGCTGCGCACCGACTACCTGGCCATCGCCTCGATCGGCATCGCCGAGATGGTCCGCCTGTTCGTCAAGAACGAGGACTGGCTGACCAACGGCGTACGCGGCATCGCCGGCATCGAGCGGCCGTTCGCCGACACCGTGCTGGATAGCCCGCTCACCTATCTGGTGATCGTGGCACTGTTCGTCGCCGGGGTGTATTTCCTGGTCGAGCGCGCCTACGCCTCGCCCTGGGGCCGCGTGCTGCGCGCCATTCGCGAGAATGAGCCGGCCACCGCGGCGGCCGGCAAGTCGATCGCCGGCTTCCGACTGCAGGCCTTCGTGCTGGGCTCGGCGATCATGGGCCTGGGGGGCGGGCTCTATGCCCACTTCTTCGGCTTTCTCAGCCCCGAGGCGTTCATGCCGCTCTATGGCACCTTCCTTGTCTGGGTGATGCTGATCGCCGGCGGCAGCGGCAACAATCGTGGCGCGATTCTCGGCGCCGTCCTGGTATGGGGCGTGTGGTCGGGGACCGAGCTGCTCACCGGCTTGCTGCCCGCCGAGCATGCCACCCAGGGCGCGGCCCTGCGCGTGCTGCTGATCGGAGTGCTGTTGCAAGTCATCCTGGTCACTCGGCCAGAGGGGGTGCTCCCCGAGAAACCGCCCAGGCTGATCGCCAGAAAGCGCTGAGTACCGGCGACGCTCCAGCGGCTCCCCTGCACGTTTCCCTGTCATGACAGTCACGACAACGCCCGGCCTGAGCCGGGCGTTGCGTGAATGGCAATAGCGCTGAAACGTTCGCCGCGGCGGCCAGACGACATCCGACCGCCCGACGAGCGATTACATCTTGGGTTCGAAGATTCGATTGGTCACCACTTCGCCATCCTTGAACGTCCACTCGCCGAAGGTCCCCGGCACGTCGCCGTTGTCGTCGAAGTTGACCGAACCGGACGCGCCTTCATAATCGATTTCCTTGCCTTCCTCGAGCAGCTTGACGGCTTTCTCGAACTCGCCCGGACCGACCTGCTCGCCCGGCGGATTGGCCACCGCGCGCAGTTGGTCGCGAATCGCCACGCTGTCGGTGGAACCCGCCGCCTGAGCCGCCAGCGACAGCAGATAGAAGGCGTCGTAGGCGGTATCCAGATAGGGCTTGGGCGGCAGCGAGTCGTATTCGCTCTCATAGGCGCTGCTGAAATGCTGGGCGCCCGGGGAGTCGTCGCGGGCCTGCGGCACGGTGCCCACCGAGCCCTCGAGATATTGCGCCCCCAGGTTGTCGACCAGCTCGGGGGCCTTCATGCCGTCGGTGAACACGAAGTTTCGGAAGAAACCGCCTTCCAGCGCCTGACGCAGGATGGTCTGCCCGTTCTCCGGATAGCCGACCAGGACCAGCGCCTCCGCATCGTCGCTGGCCGCCTGCTGCAGTTCGCCGCGATAGGCCGCCTGGCCCTGTTCGTAGGCCACCGTGGCGGACACCGTGCCCCCCGCCTTTTCGAAGGCCTGGGTGAAAGCCTCGGCCAACCCTTTGCCGTAATCGTTGTTGATATAGATGATGCTGACGTTTTCGTAGCCCTTCTCCTGGGTCACTTCGGAGAGCGCTACGCCCTGGAAGGCGTCAGACGGTACGGTACGAAACAGGAAGTCGTCGTCATCCAGCGAAGTGATGACCGGCGAAGTCGAGGCGCTGCTGACCTGCGGTATCTGCTCGGCCTTGGCAACGCTCTGCGCCACGGGAATGGTCACCCCACTGGAGAGCGCGCCCATGATCGCGTTGACGCCCTCGATGTTGACCAGCTTCTGGGCCGCGGCGACGCCGGGCTGCGGCGAGGTCTGAGTGTCGCCACTGCTGATCTCGACGTCTTCGCCGAGCACGCCGCCGGCAGCATTGATCTCCTTGGCCGCGAGTTGCGCCGCCTTGAGCGCGGGTTCGCCATAGCTTTGCAGGTCGCCGGTCAGCGGCACCAGCACACCGATCTTGAGCGGTTCGGCCAGGGCGGAAATACTGGTGGCCAGGGCCACCGCGGAAATAGCACCGATAAGCGGTTTCTTGACGGTCATTGCAGAAGACTCCTTGTGCAGACCTTAATTGTTGATTGATCGGCGGGTATGACCCTTCATTTTGCTATCAACCCGACGTCCAGCATAAGCGGATCGCTGACATTAGACAAAGCACTGCGTCATACGATGATCAACGCCCATTCGGCACACCGACAGTCGCGAGCAAAACTCAACGATTACGTAGCAGGCTAATTTTTACCAACCACACACTACTTTTTTCGTTGGATTCATAGAAAACTCAACGAATTGGTGTTGTGGCTGGTACGCAGATTCCTGATCTGCTGGTAACGCCTGAGCGACATCCTGCAAGCCTCGCTAGACACAAGACGCCAGAGACGGCGAATATTTACCTCGTCACCCACACCCGATACTGGCCATGGGCAAGCGTCTCACTGGACTAATAATATGACATTCCAACAACTCACTTACTTCCTTGCGGCTCTTGATCATGGAACCCTCTCCAAGGCTGCAGAAAGTCTCGACCTCAGCCAACCTAGCTTGTCTGAGCAAATCATTCGTCTGGAAGAGTCCCTGGGAAGCCCACTCTTCGTACGCACTAATCGGCGCCTTCGCCTGACGGAGGCAGGACGTAGTTTTGAGCCCCATGCCAGGGCCTGTTTGGATGCGGCACGTCAAGGGCAACATTCCGTTCAGACCTATCGCGAGATGAGCGGCGGTGTAGCCAGTTTTGGAACCTTCGGCAGCGCGCATCATTACTTTCTGAATGAGCTAATCACCAACTTTCGTACTCGATATCCCGACATGCGTCTGCGATTGCAAGGCTATAACTCAGCTGAAGTCGCATGCGCCGTAAGCGAGGGAGAACTGGAAGCCGGCCTGGTCATGCTGCCGGTTGAAGAGCGGAACTTGAAAGTTGGGGAACCCGTATGGTCTGCACGCGTCGGCTATATCAGCGCGGAGTCCGATCATCTGAAGGGATACAAGGACATCAGGGCACTGGCTGAAGCTCCGCTGATCCTGACCGAGGCTCGCTGGCATAGAGGCGATCCAATTCGTCACCAACTAAACCTGCGCGCCCAGAGAGCCGGCGTAGTGCTATCTCCCATTATTGAAGTTGAGCATCAAGTCACCGGTTTCGAACTCGCCGCACGCGGCTTAGGCGATGTCATCGCCACGCAGCCTATCTTGCATCATCTTGGCTATCAGGATCGTCTCGGATGGGTCCCACTCGAGCCGCCGTTGTTCGAGGTCTTTGCCTTTATTCAGCACCGCGACACTCCACTATCACCGGCGACACACGTGCTGCTTGGTATGATGCGCAAGCAACTCCAATCCATACAAAGTCGCTATAGTCATCTCGCAAGCTGAAACGATGACGCCCTATCGTGCAGGTGACGAAAAGCGTCTATCCCAGCCAAAGGCAATGCCTATACGAAGCATCCCCCATACCTACTTCATCTACCTCCCGAGTAGCGGGATAGTAACCCCGTACCCTTGAACAACGGCATAGGCCCGTTTCGGGAGATAATGATGGAACCACCTCGCTATTGCATCATTGGCGCCGGCGCCGCCGGCATGGCCGCCCTCAAGACTCTGCGCGAAGAAGGTTTCGATGTCGATTGCTTTGAGAAAAGCAACCGCGTTGGAGGCCACTGGCACACAGATTATGAAGCACTGCATCTCATTACTCCGCGTGATAGCTCGGCATTCGAGGATTTCCCGATGCCGGATGACTACCCGCTCTATCCGAGCCGCGATCAGGTTCGCGACTACCTGGAGGCTTATGCCAGATATTTCGATCTCGAACGCTACATTCGATTCGAAACCGGCATCGAGCGTATTCATCCTCTTGGCCGACGGGGTGAGTCGGGCTGGCGCGTCGTCCTGTCCAACGGTGAAACCCGGTACTATCGAGGTGTCATGGTGGCTAATGGGCATCTCTGGGACCCCAAGGTCCCCGACGTGGCCAGTAACTTCACCGGCAAATCGTTGCACTCCTGCGAATACAACAGCGTCGACGATTTGGAAGGAAAAACCCTGGTCGTGGGCTTCGGCAACTCGGGTTGTGACCTGGCCGTGGACGCCGCTCAACACCGTCACGATGTCTCCATCGTGATTCGTCGAGGCCAGGTGTTCCAGCCAAAGACATTGTGTGGCCAGCCACGTTCGGAATTATCGTTTCTGAACGAGTTGCCGCCCGAACAACAAGGCATGCTGACCCACCTGCTCATTTACGCCTCGCTCGGCCCAGCCGAGCGGTATCCGGGACTACCGACCCCGGAAACGTTCGACCTCGATGCTCAGCCTCCCGTGGTCAACACCCTGCTTCCTTACTGGATTCATCATGGACGCGTCAAGGTCATGCCCGGTATCGAACGAATCGAGGGTCATCGCGTGTTTTTCACTGATGGAAGCAGTGATGAATTCGGCACCATCCTCTGGGCCACGGGCTTCAATGTGCGGCTGCCATTCATCAGCGATGAGCTTCTCGAGTGGCAAGAGGGCGTGCCTCTTCGCACCGCCGCGGCGATCCTTCCGACCATGCTTGAGTCGCTTTTTTTCGTCGGCCTTTGCGCGCCGCGAGGCCCTCAGTGGCCGGTCTACTGTGCTCAAGCCCATCTCATCGCCGACATGCTGAGACTTCAAGAGTCCGGCATGACCGATCTTGCCGAACGCTTTCGCGAGAGCGACACCCCCGAAACACGGATCGATATCGTGCGGCGTTTCTGGCAAGCCGACTTCGACGAGACACAACGTCGTCTAGCCTTCATGAGATCGCCCACCACCTTATCGAAAAAGCGCTACGGAATCTCTTGAACTTATCTATGGGAACGGCAAATAAACCGAGCTTGTAACTATTGCTCGACATGCAATCTTCATCATTCTCACAGAATGGGGGAACCTCCGAAAAAGCCGAATAAACACACCGAAACCCAATCGATAATGGATTCAATAGAACAACACAACTCCCTGAATTATCGAAACGGCATCGCCTGCAGCCAGCGACTGAATGGCAAGTCTGTCACTGCCAGGTGAACGCTCGATATCACAACAATGAACAGCAGGTGGAAACATGTTCAATCATGAGAACACTTCAAGAAGAGACTCGGACGACTCTACAACTGACGAAGCAATAAGCTTGAGCTTTTCCAGAGCATTTTCCTCACTCATTCTGATCATCTCCTTCATCTTCATCTGTTATGTGTTGCTCGGCGCGTCGCTGCAACTGGTCATGCTGATGAGTCTGATAGCCGCCATGGGGCTAGGCGTACTGAACGGCTTTTCCTTCGCATACATCGAGAAACACGCCTGCGATGCGATCAAGCAGGTCATCCCGCTGATGTTCATCCTCTTTGCCGTCGGTGCCCTCATCGGTGCCTGGATGCTCTCGGGTACGGTGCCGGCCATCATTTACGGCGGTCTCTCGATCATCTCACCTCAATATTTCCTGATCACCACGGTGTTGCTCTGCATGGCAACGTCGTTGGCAACGGGCACATCCTGGGGGACCATGGGCACGATGGGCATCGCCATGATGGGTGTCGGTGCGGGCATCGGCATTGACCCCGGAATTACGGCCGGGGCCATCATTTCCGGCGCCTATTTCGGTGACAAGCTGTCTCCCCTCTCGGATAGCACTAACCTGGCACCAGCGGTTTCCGGCAGCACGTTGCTCGAGCATATTCGGCGCACGCTATGGACGACCCTGCCCGCCATCGTTCTGACTCTGATCGTGTTCCTGGTCATTGGTCTGTCCACGGGTAGCAGTGCAGGAGATCTGGCCGCGAACGCACAGCAGATCGATGCCATTCGCGCAGGTCTCCAGGATCACTTCAACATCACCTGGGGCTCTGCCGTGCCTCTGGTCATCGTGGTTGGTCTTCTGATCGCCAAGCAGCCTGCCTACACATCCATATTGGTAGGTGCCGTGGTCGGTGGGCTGATGGCTATCCCGCTTCAGGGGGCAAGCCTCGATGACACACTGGCCGTGCTCTATCAGGGATTCTCAATCGAGACCGGACTGACCAATCTCGATTCGTTACTCAACCGTGGTGGCGTGCAGAGCATGTATCCCCTGGCAGCCTTGTTTTTCTTCGCTGTCGGCCTGGGTGGAGTCCTCAACGGCACGGGAATCATCACGGGAACGATGCGTCCCGTTCTGCCCTGGCTCAACTCCGTGCGTCGCGTCTCCCTGGCGACCATCCCCCTGGTATTGTTGACCCTAATGATCGGCGCTTCATTCAGCTTCGCTGCCGTCATCACCGGCACCATAATGAAACCCATTTACCAACGCTTCGGTATCGAGCCCAGAAACCTGTCACGCACCATCGAAGATACAGGGACGGTCAACGACCCTACGTTCCCCTGGTCAAGCGGTGCCATCTATGCTTCGGGTGTGCTGGGTGTCGCGACACTGGACTACCTTCCCTTCATGTATTTCGCCTTTTTCTCGATGGCATTTTCGGTGCTTTATGCCGCAACTGGATTCACCATTACCACGAGGGATACCCCACACATTCTCTTTCCTTGGTCAGACAATAAAAGTGAAACAAACCACGCTGATGTGCAAAAAAACCCATAGGAACCTGTCCCTCTTATCCGAGCAGCTAGAAACCATCGACTCTCGATCTTGGTATGTCATTGCCTCGCCATAGCGGGGCTTTTTATCCCCTTCGCTGCGATGTCGATCATTCCGATATAACAACCAATACAAACCTTTGCGCCTAAACCACTTCCTCAGGAGTTTTCATTATGTCTCTCGAATCAACGCCCACGGTCATCGTCACAGGTAGCGCATCCGGCATGGGGCAAGCCTGTGCGCAGCGTTTCCTTGACGAAGGCTGGCGTGTTATCGCGCTCGATACTCAGCCTCAACTGACCGACCATACTCGCCTGGTTCCCGTCCAGGCCAATATCTGCGATGAGCAGCAAGTCGCCGAGGTCATCGATCACGCCGTTGGTGACAAGCCTGTCTCGGCGTTGGTGCACGCTGCGGGGGTCTTCCCGACATCGAATCTCGAGACCTTCGATGAAGAGAGCTATCGACGGATCTTCGATGTCAACGTACTCGGCACCCTCAACATTACCCGCGTTGCCTCGGAGCACATGCACCATGGAGGGTCCATGATGCTGTTCGCAACGGTCGATGCCTTCGCCGTATCGGCGAACCAGTTGCTGTACAGCGCTTCGAAGGCAGCCGTGGTATCGATTACCAAGTCGCTGGCCCTCGAGTTGGCAGAGCAAGGAATTGTCGTCAATGCCATGGCTCCCGGCTGGGTGGACACCCCCGGTACCCGGGCCGGAGGACGCCTGGAGGAGGGAATCAAGGCAGTACCGCTTAAACGCGCGGCTCAGCCGGCCGAGATCGCTGATTGGGCCTGGCAGTTCTGTCGCAGTCCAGGCTACGTGACCGGTGAAATCCTGTGCATCAGTGGCGGAATCATTGTTCGCTGACACATCACGTGACGATCAAGGCCGAGCCGGACCGACGGCACGGGGAGACTCATCCGGGAGGACGAAACATGCAACTGTGCTGGATACATCCCACGCCAAGAACGACAGAGCTCGAGGCACTCTGGCAGGCGCTGGCCACATCGATGTCGGCGATCGTGGCGCCGGGTAACCGTCTAGACTTTCGTTTCCTGGAAAACAGCGGTGGTTTCACCCGCTCGCTCTATGCCGAGCATCTAAACTCGGTGTTAATGGTGGAAGCAGCGATACAAGCTCAGGATGAGGATTACGATGGCGTGCTGCTGGGTTGCTGGAACGATCCTCTCTGGGAGGCCCGGGAAATGCTGGATATTCCGGTTGCCTCCGTCGGCGAGCAGTCATTGCTGGCTGCCCTCACCATGGGTCACCGCTTTGCAGTGGTCACGGTTGCCGAGAAGACGGCGTTCGCCATCGAAAGAGACATCCAGGCTTATGGCCTGTCCGAACGGGCGATCCGCCAGCCGGTTCGCACCATCAGGCCCTTTTCCGATACAAACTTACTAAAGGAATCGCTCACGCATCCCGAGTCACGCTTTCTGCCGCGCTTCGAGAACGTGGCGCGACAATGTATCGCCGATGGCGCCGAGATCATCCTAGTTGGGTGTGCCTATTATGGACCCCTACTGCGTCGGGCCGGCCATTACCAGATCACCGGCACCGCAGTGCCAATCGTCGATGCTTCCGCCATAGCCGTGAAATATCTGGAAGCCATGACTGGAGTTGCTCAGACGACCAGCCTAGTCAAAAGCTACGCCAATGCATTTGCCGGTGTTCCAAGCACGGCCATCGAAGGAGGCAGAGACGCACTGTCATTACGCTGATAACACCCTGCCCGGCAAAAGGTGTAAAGCGTCGTCCCAATGCGGGTTCCGGGACGACGCTCACGAATGTACAAGCCAACTCAAGAATCAGAAGCAGCCTATCGGATTGGTGGCATAGCTCACCAGCAGATTCTTGGTCTGCTGATAGTATTACAATGCCTGCTTGTGGGTTTCACGCACGATCCAGGACTTTTTCTAGCCACGTAAGGGGCAGAAAGCGCACCCAGAGCTGGTACGATGTCACCATGAGTGAAGTCAACGGCACCATCGCTACACGCTCGAGCCGGTGACCGGCGACACAGTCCGCGACATCCACATCGACCAGAGAGGAGAGCGGCCTAGATTTCCTTTGCCGTCTCGGCGAACATTTCGACGCCATGACCACCGTCAAAGCCGCGCGGCTACTATATTCACCCAGCCCTCTCAGGTCCCACTGCCGACCAGATCGCCTCCTCAGCCCAACTGATGGACATCAGGCATATCCTGCTCGCCGAACTGCGATGCCGAACAAGCACACGTGAGCGCGCCGTGCCACGTAGCCGGGACGAAGCATCAAATAGCGAGAACATCGATGAGGAAATCTTAATCCAAAGATGAGAATATGAAATATTCTCGTTTATACGGATCTGCGTCATGTTGCGTGACTCACCCAGCCACTACGGCAGCATCACGCGATGCCTGCACTGGCTCATCGCGATTCTGGTCATCCTTCAGCTGACCAGCTCGTTCTTCAATATCCTGTGGGAGGGAAACGTCTACAGTCAGGCTATCGTGCAGTGGCACACGACCATCGGCGTCGGCATTCTCGCCTTGATGGCCATGCGCACGCTGTGGGCCATCTCGCAGCTCAGGCACCGGCCGGAGCACCGTGGCGCACTTCAAAAGGCGGCGATATGGGGGCATGTGCTGATGTATCTGGTGCTGCTGCTGATGCCGCTCTCGGGCATGGCATTCACCTGGGGGGCGGGCTACGGCGTATATGTCTTCGGCACGGCGTATTGGACCGACGCCGATGTGCCCTGGGCCGCCGCGTTCGGCCAACTCCATGCACCACTTTCCTGGCTCCTCTCTGCCTTGGTGACCGGACATATCCTCATGGCCGGCTACCACCGGTTGATCCGGCGTGACGACACGCTACACCGGATGCTCGGGCGCTAGGCGTTCACGGTCCGTACCGTCTAGCGCCCCCTTGATGGCCCACTTCCCTGCCGCTGCTATATCAGCGGCCGGGCTGTATTGACCGCCTGCACGAGTGCGTGAAAAGCGACAGGCTTTAGCGCGCAGGCGGGGGGGGGGGGCGACGACGGCGCGCGAGGAGTCTCACGACAGGGCCTCATCCAAATACAAGGGAGCCGGCTGCCGGAGGCGGCTCTAAAGCGTTGGCAGTGCAGCAAGAAATGAGATAGCTTCAAACTTTGACAGCTATTTAACATTAGTGTTTACGGCTTTTTCCCAGACCATACCCTCCTCCATGGAAGACACAGCCACTATCCATGATGTCCCTGCTCTCTTCACGATCTGGCCTATCAAGCGCGTCCAGATATCTACGCCGCTGCACCGGGCTCATATCTCGCAGCGAATGATTCGACACGACTTTCTTATCATTTGCTTTACGGAATGCTCTTCTTGCCTTGGCGTCAGAAGTATTGAACATGGGCTTTTTTACATTTATGACGCCCTCTGCAGAATGCTCTCGCCTCAAATGCTTGGGAAGATTTTTCTCCTTCATCTCTCGGTTACAGACCGGGCAATCAACATATTTTTCCTTATCAAGTACTTGAAGAACTCTGATGAGCGACCTTGGAAAAGCCGTCCAGGAGATGGACGGCAGGCAGCACTCAGAAGTGTCGTGCGAACAGAACGAGGTGACATCGCGCCGCAATACAGCCAAACACCCAAATCACAACGCCCAGCATCCCCACGAGCCCCCATAGTACAAGCGTCATGAGTGTGATCCCCGCATCGTTCGTCGCATGAATCAGCTCACCGATTACGGCTTTGATGGTCAGGCTACCAAAACACTACAAATGCACCGCTATTTAACACTCTCGTTTAACGGAAAGGTATACTTATCACTAAAAGGGATACATTCCCCCACCCTCTCATTCCAAGTCAACAAATTTTTATTACCGACAGGGAAGTCTTGTGGACAAAGGAGGCTTATACTGCCAAACCTATATAGCATAATTGCTGTTACACCAAACCCTTTGTCGCCATAAGGAATCACCCCCCATTTTTCCGAGTCTAACATTTCGCTATTGTATTCCTCCCCAGATATATAGTAATCTCTTATATTGTAATCGCTAACCCCTACAATATTTAAGACCTTTACAAATGTCCATTTCACCGTAGACGGAGAAGCCATAGCTACTACCATTGAAAAAACCAGCACACCTATGGAAACGCCTAGCCACTTTGATTTTGGATTGTTTCTCACGGCAACAGAATAGAAAAAAGCAGGAAGCAGTGTGGCTAGCATATTTGCCACCACCACAAATGACAAGTATAACTCTGACTCACTATCTTTCCAGTAGTGAGTCTTTAATACCAAGACAGCTACCAACAAACTAATTATAGAAGCCCCTGTCACAGCTAAAGCATAAGAAACCCACAGAGTCCAAACCTTCCCATTGTATTTCCATTTTTTTTCACCCTCTCCCTTAGGCTTAACTTTAGCTTTATTCAAAAACACATAGCGCCCGCTCAACAGGAAAAGAAAGATCAAAAGAACCAATGCAGGAAAGTTAATCGATTCGTAATAAATTAAAATCTTTGACAAAATTATCAAAACCCAAGCTACAACGCCCACAAATGCCAGCTTGATAGTCACATTCGAACCAAACGCATTTGGCTTGATAATTTTTGAAGGAATATTGTCAGCCATGCTCACAAGATACGACGGCGCTATTAACGAGACCAACAACCAAAGCCAAATAAAACCGCTCATAAATACGACAAATAGCAAGGAGGGCCCCAACTCAAGCGAGGATAAAAATATATCACTCCTCCCAATTATCTTTAAATAAACGAACAACAGAAGAAAGCCTATAACCCCTCCGACCCAAGTAAGCCCCGCCATTCCCGATGCGGCCGCTTGAACTCTTGAAACTACGCGCGCACTCTCCTCACTCTTGATAGAATTAACAATCAAGTCTTGTCTCTCCTGGCTCATATTTACCTCAAATAATCTATGCATATAGCACTAGTATTAATCGGCCTCACATCGGATTTCTTTAGCAGCATTATTTTTTTCAACTCCGACCACTGCATTTTCAGCTGCCAAACGGATCGCTGAAGCCCAGGTCTACTACGACCAGCACGAATTGTTCTATTGCGACTGCAATTTCAACTTCGAAGGGGACCGGGTCTCGCGAGCTGCGACTACTAGGTACATTTCAGCTGCGCCACCTTCAAGACCTGTGGCGCCATAACGTCATGTGAAGAAGCTGTCTTCCACCTACAGCAATGCGGGAACGGACGGCTTGATGGGGATAACGACGGCACACCATGCGGAGCAATTTGTAGTTAGCTACCCCCCATACTGCCGCGCCTGGCTCACCACCACGCCCGCAGCTCCGAGCGCCTGGCCCATCGCGATTCCTTGGGGCCGACGGTCGGCATCAGGCGCAAGCGCCCACCGATGCGATGGCTCTTGAAGAGCCGCTGCTCACCTTCCAGAGGTCCACCACCAGGTCCGCGTGCCCGGCGGGACGCTGCTCATCGACAACCAGTACGTCCCCCTCGATGAGAGGCCCCTCGATGCCGCCATCATCCCCGATCTCTACCAGATAGCAGCTCGACGGAAACTGTGACGCGTCATAGCCTCGCATCGCTGGATGGTCGAGATCCGCCACGAGCGGTCCCACATAGTGCACACGCATGCTGACTCCCTGCGCCGTTGAAGGTGGCTAACGCGGCTTGCTCATTACATAAGCATTTGCCGTCTTCTCGGTGCTTAGCTTAATACTGTATAAATAAACAGCACAAGTGGAACACAAGGAGGAGCTCATGCACGCGATATACATCGGCGCTCAGGATCTCGCCTCGCTTGTCACGTCACTCCCCCTCGCGGCGGGCACCGTCCGCGCAGGGTTCCCTAGCCCGGCCGACGATTACACCGAGGCGGAGCTGGATCTCGTCAGCCATCTCGTGCAGCCCCCAGCGCGACGTTTTACGCACGCGCCCAAGGAGATTCCATGGTTCAGCATGGGATACACGATGGAGACCTACTGATCGTCGATCGCTCGCTCGATCCTCGCGACGGCGACATTCTTGTCATGGCCATCGACGGCGACCTCACAGTCAAGAAGCTCGGCACGATCGGCAAGCGCCCGTACCTCTTGCCGGGCACCCCGAATTACGCGCCGATACCGATGGAAGGCAGGGAGTGTCATGTGTGGGGGGGTAGTCACGCACAACGTGCATGCGCACCGGGCAGGCGTAGGGAAATAAAAAAAGGCCCGTTGCCGGGCCTGTTGGCACAATCCGAGCCACATCGCATACCACTAGCGCCAGCATACCTTAGCCAATACTCATAAAACTAAGCAAAACATAAACAAAAATCAATAGAGGTGCTTTCATGCTCGCCCTGGTCGACAAGCTCAACCGTGAGATGAAACGCGACACCATCCGTCTAGGGGGGGCAGCGAAATAAGGGCAGCATGGCAACTGCGCCGCGACTTTCTCACACAGCGACGAAGAAATGGGAAGCCCCCAGGCAAAGTTCTGAGGGTAACCATAATATCGGCGTATTTTTTACGTTCGGAATTTTACCTATGGTCAAAAAACAATCGAAACATAATTATATTACTTAGAAAGAATCTCAAAAACCTTCTTAAATTTCATCCCTACACCCACGAACAAGAAAAATGAGTGCATCAGAAAAAAAAGAGAAGCCGAAATAAGCAGCATAACAAGATCTTTGTCTCCAGCTACCAATGCCAAAACCCCTGAGACAATCGATAGCAGCAAAAGACCAGCCACACAAAAAAGCTTAGAAACCAGTTTGTAAAAGTGCCCAGTAACCCTAATCCTAACTATAAAATTTTTGTCTGCTATTGCTACCAAAATAGATAGCGCAGTTATTAGAAAACCAAACAAAGTTGCTGCCAGTGTCGAAAAAACACTGGCAGACAGTCTTAAATCTTCATACCCGCTTAAGCTACAATAGGTTTTGTAACCAAAATAAGCGGATAACAAAACACTAAGAAACGCGGCGATCCGGCTGTCCAAAAATTTCATTGATGTCATCTCTCAAGGAGCCGTAGCTATTCGCTAAAGCAGCAAACATTGAGTCGAGCACTGGATACCTACCTCTCATTTCAACAAGCTGGGTGTCAGTCAGCCTATCCGCAATAAGGTCTATCGGATAATCGTGCTCACCATCTGTTAATTTAACACGAGCAACAGAAGCATTGCGTGTTTTAACTATCGATTCTGCTGCTTTTTTCAAGCCTGGCCAGAGAGTATGTTTATCCCGATCAGCAGATCTTCTGTCGGCGCTTAAGTTCACTCTTATTCTAGAGCTATTCCCCAAGTCAGCAAGCTTAGCAAATCGCTCCCCCCAGTCATCCTCAGGAAAATAGTCTGGGTTAGTGGGTGGTGCGTATGACAACTCAATAGTAACGGGTTCTAAGTTATCATCCAGCATACGCTCTACAGCATCGGGCTGAAGAATTGGGTTAAAAATAACCGTCTCGCCTAAATAACTTGAGATATATTCACTAAGGCGCCCGATCCTGGCAGCATGACCATTTCTCTGAAAAACGACCACACATTTATCTTTCTTTACAAGGAAGTGGTTTTTTTCTATCAAGCCTTCTTGTGCTTCAAGCTCCAGCTCTCTTTCCTCTCCTGCCGGACTTCCAGCATGAGGAAGGTCAGAAGTTCTGAATTTCGCAAGGACTCCTTTAATCGTACCTCCAGCCTTACTCATAGATCTAAGTTGATACTCGAATGATCCAAGATGATAAGAAGGCCTTTCTTCGAGGTCACAGATCTCTGAGAAGGTGGAGAATATATCTACACCTCCATCAGCATCGCTACCAACCATCCCCGAAAAAAAGTCAATGGAAAATTCTTTTTGGTCATAAACAGGCATAAACACCTCGCACTATCAAGCCTTATATTAATTTATAATTAAAAAACAACAGATTCTTAAATGAAGCTCAAAATATACAAATCTTCACTTCGTGCATCTATTCTTGGATAAATAAACTCTGAATCATGGGGTTTCCTACCGCTGAGCTCCCCACCGAAACCTAGTTAGCAAAAATCGCGACGATACCAAAAATGACAAACAGGAAAGCCCCAAAGAATCCGCCAACGAAACAGCCAACGATAAAACTTATGAAACCGTTTTTCCCCTTCTGCCGCTGATCTTACATGACCCTCACGGTCACGATGATAGCAATGACAAAAATGGCGACGGATGCGATACCCCCAAAGCATTCAGTTCCCCTTGTTTCAATTTCTTTTATAGCCGGCGGATCACCACACAATCCGCCCAGTCCTGACCCGGCACCGGCCCAGGATCTCCACGTCCTGCATCTCGTCGGGCTTGATCATCTCTTTTTCGTAAGCGTGGCTGTCGCTGATCAGCAGCCAGGCCCCGCCCGCAACGCTCTGCACACGCTTGAAGCGTGCGTCTGGGCTAGTCCCGTACAGCCAGATGTGCGCATATCCATCTACCCCTACCTACTACTCAGAACACTTAGGAAACACTACCTAAAGCCAAGGTCGCTGTCATTCCTAAATGAGCGGATATGCGACCAAACGGGGATGGTGAAGACGAGGTTAGAAACCCAGGAAGTGAGGCGTGCTCCTTCCAGAAGGCAGGCACAAAAAAAGCCGCTGATGGCTCAGCGGCTTTTCTAGATTCTGGCGGAGGGGGAGGGATTCGAAACCTCCACTACCGCCTAAAACAACTGTAACTTACTGATTTATATGGAGGCAATCTCGCGATTTTGGCGATTCTTGTTCCCAAACTGTTCCCAGGCGTTGACGGAGGAATGCGTGTGACGTGCGCGTGTACGTATGTTGCGCGGGGTAGACTCGGAATCCGAGGGGGGCTCGGAAAAAGGTAACAAAGGTAATGGATTGCCTAAATTCAATATAAACCATTGAATATAAAGAGATTCGAACAGTCGTTCAAAAGGTAACAAAAAGGTGATGCAAAGGTAATGCGTTACCTTTTTGAGAGGTGACAGAGAGAAATATCCATATCCTTTAAAAACAGCTACTTGCGAGCACGTTACCTTTTGCATTACCTCACGTTACCTTTTAGAGGTAACAGAAAAGCTTCAATAAATCAGACGGTTGGGGCATGATCTACCCTCATGTGACCGATGTTACCTTTTTCCGAGCCCCCCGCACCTTCATAAGGCGCCTCCCACTCCTGTGCTTCCTCACCACCCGTTTTGGGTGCTGCTCGATTTCGCATGATTCCGCATGACCTATCACCCTCTGCCAATCGCCTCGAAGCCCTGCAGCCAGACTGTATTGACCGTCCTGCATGAGTGCGTGAAAAGCGACAGGTTTAGCGCGCAGGCGGGGCGGGGTGTCGACGGCGCGCGGAGGGCGAGCAAGGTCTATCTTCTTGGTCTATGGTGAGTCAGGGAAGACGCAACCAACAGGTGGCACCGTGGATAACTATCACATCACGAAAGACGGCGACGACTGGAAGCTTCAGAAGGAAGGCAGTGACCGCGCTATAAAGCGATCTGGCACCAAGGATGAAGCCATACAGCACATGAGAGGCTATATGGACGGTAAGGAAGGGTCAGTAAAAATCCACAAAGAGGATGGGAAGATTCAAGAGGAACGCACCTATCCCGGAAGCTCTGATCCACATAGCTCCAAGGGATGAAGAAGGGGTCGCCAATCGGGCGACCCTTTTTCAATTTACACACCATTCAGCGGTTGGTGATGATCAGCTCTCCCCGCTTTCCAGTTGATTGCTTGCTGACGGTGTAATTGATCTGGGTGGTGTGGATCTTGAGGCCCGCGAACGCTCGCCGCATCTCCGGGATGTCGTTGACGCTAATGACGACCTGCCCTTTTGCTTTCCGTGCCAGCTCGGCCATTCGCTCGTACTGCTCGAGGCCGAAGTCGGTGCCGTAGCCGGCGGTTTCCCAGTACGGCGGATCCAGGTAGAAGAGCGTCTCGGGCCGATCGTAGCGCGTCACGCATTCCGACCAGTCTAGATGCTCGATCACCGTGCGAGATAGCCGGAGGTGTGCCTGGCTCAAATCCTCCTCAATGCGCATCAGGTTGAGACGAGGTGGGCTGGTCGCTGACGTCCCAAAGGTCTGGCCATGTACCTTGCCACCGAAGGCCAGCTTCTGCAGGTAGAAGAAGCGTGCCGCGCGCTGAATATCAGTGAGGTGCCGCGGGTTCACTTCACGCTGAGTCAGGTACTCTTCCCGGCTTACCAGGCTCCAGCGGAACTGGCGCACCAGCTCGTCGGGGTGGTGCTTGACGATGCGATAGAGATTCACCAACTCCCCATGGGCATCATTGATCACCTCCACGGGGCTCGGATCTTTCAAGAAGAAGATGGCCGCTCCCCCGCAGAAGGGTTCCACATAGGTTCTGTGTGGCTGGAACTGGGGGATGATGGCTTTCGCAAGACGGCGCTTGCCTCCCATCCATGGGAGGATCGGTTTCATGGTCATCCTGACACCTGTTTATTTATCCAGTTTCTGATATGCTTTCGGTGTCGCTGGATGCGCCAGGAAGGCGTTTACGATCAGGGACGATCACGGCGATGCATGCCCGGGGCCCACAAGCCCTGGGCTTTTTCGTGTTATCCGGTTGGCGATTCGCTGGCCGCCTCAAGTGTGTAAGGCCGAAACCGGATCACCTGCTCCCCCACCAGGTCGTTGACCTCTTCGAAGACGGCTTGCAGCGGCTCGAGCTCGTTGGTGACGAAGACCCTGGCCGCCTTCTCCACGTCGCCGAATCCTCCGACATTGTTGGGCATCACGCCCATCAGCTGGGGCGGTACGCGGTGGCTGGCGAGGGTGTCGTCGCGGGTTTCCTGCTTGATGCCGGCGAATTCGTCCTTGGCGGCGACCTCGCTGATGGGGATGATCTGTACGCCATCCTTCTTGCCGCCCGGCGAGTGAAGGAACAGGTTGCGGAAGTTGCCCACGCCCTTGGAGTTGCGCAGGGCCTCGCGCATGGCATCGATGTCTTCCTGGTTCTGCGCGGTATCGGAGACGTACATCACAAAGCCGGCATGACTACCGTTCAGGTAGTACTTGCGGCGGAACAAGGTAGCGTTTTCGTTGAGTAGGATCGACTGCAGCGCGCCGAGGTAGTCCGGCACGCCGTAGATCTCTTGGTTGATGTCAGGCTCCATCAGGTGGATCACCGAATCGCGCTCGAATTCGCTGGCCACCTGCCAGGATGTCACCCACCAGTACTGCCCTTCTTCGACGCCTCGGCGCACGTACTTGGCTCGCGCCGGCCGCAATGCCAGCAGCCGCCCAAGGCGCCCATACACCCGCTCGATGTACGCATTGCCAAACACCAGGTAATCCGTGACCAGGGCACGGAACGCCTGCCGGCTCAGTAGGCGATGCGGAATGAACGATCGCGATAGAATGTTGCGCTTCACCTGCAAACTGGAACCGTGATGTGCCGTCGCGCGATACACCTTGGCCAGCGCTGGCAGATCCACCGGCGGTTCGTACCAGCGCGCCGTCAGCATCCAACAGCCGGTGTAGAGGAAATCGGCCAGGTCCGTCACCGGTACCGGCTCGCCGAAGGTGAACGCCTCGGCCCGCGCCGGGGCTGGCGACGCCTCCGCCGCCGGTTCGGACTCGGACAGGGTCGCCGGCACACGCATGCGGGGTTTGTCGGCCGTGGTCATTCGGACATCTCCATGATGGCGCCGCCGCGCTCGCCCTCGGCGAGCACGTCGATGGGTTCGTTGTTGAGAGCGTGCATCGTCGCCCACGCCAAGTCGGCGTGGCCGGTTTGGGCGTTGCGCCCTGCGGTAAAGGTGAATTGGCGGCCGCTCGCGGTCAGCTCGCGGCGAATGGCGGTGAAGGACTGGGCGATGATCACGTCACGGCTATCGAACTCGAGACGCCCGCGCTCGATGATGTGCTGTGCCTGACGCACCAGCGCCGCCTTGCTGTCCGGCGTGTAGCGATAGCGCGTCACGCGCGGAAAGAACTTTGCGACCAGTTGCGCTACCGCCTCGCCCATGCCGTTGATATCGATGCCGATGAACTGGACGTTGTAGCGTCGGGTCACCTGCTCGATGAAGCCCGCTTGCTCTTCGTAGTCCTGTCCTTTGATGCGGTGCTTCTCCAGGATGCGATGCCGATCGTTGCGATTCTTCGCCGGCGCCAGCACGACTAGCCCCGCGCCATCGCCGTCTAGGTTGTCCCCCGCCGGGTCATAGCCCAGCCACACCGGCTTGTCGCCGAATGGGCGCGCGGCGAAAGGCTTCCAGTCGCGCCAGATGTCCCAGCTATCCACCATGCAGCGTTGCATGGTCATCATCGGGAACGCCGATTGGGAGTCGTCGACGAACTCACACATCAGGAGGTTGGCGAATTCCTCGTCGCTGTATTCCAGCCGCAGCTGATCGAGATCGAATAGGTCGCAGCCGCCGGCGATCGCGTCCTCGATGGTCACGATCTGGCGCCACTGACCGTCCGGGCCGCGAGCGCCGCCTTTCAACGCGGCGTGGCTGACGTCGATCGACACTCGGTCGGCCTTCTTCTGGCGCTTATTGAAGCGCTCGCCCGTCCAGAACGGATACGCCTCGTGCGCCACCGACGAGGGCGTGCTGAAGTAGGTTTGCTTCCACTTCTTGTGCATCGCCATGCCTGACGTGACTTTGCGGAACTGCTCGAAGCCGTTGATCCAGAAGTATTCGTCGAGATAGGTGTCGCCGTGGTAGCCCTGCGCGGTCTTTGCGTTCGTGCCCAGAAAGTGGAGCTCGGCGCCATTGGCCAAGACGATGGGATCGCCTTTGAGCTCCACGCCGGTAGCCTCTTTTACGAACTGCACGATGTAGTGCTTGAAGATGTGCGCCTGGGCCTTCGAGGCGCTCATGAAGATCTTGTTCTTGCCGGTCTCCACGGCGTCGGCGATCGCCTCGCGCGCGAAGTACCAGGTCGCGCCAATCTGCCTCGACTTGAGCAGGTTGCGGATACGTTCGTGCTGGCCGGCGCGGTACCAGGCGCGCTGGTAATCGAATAGTGAGGCCTCGAACGCCTCGACGATCTGGATCACGCCCTCGTCGCCGACATCGTTGCGCGCGGGTTTACGCTTCTCGCCGGCGTTGCGCCGTTCGATGTTCGGGTTGAGGTCGCTTTCTTTGCCCGATCCCTCGTACTTGTGGACCCGCGCCAGGCGCTCTACCTGGCGCCCCAGGAGATCCAGCTCCTTGAAGTCCTTGCCCTCCTTCGCGTCCTTCCAGATCAGTTGGATCATGCGCGCCTCGAGCGCGCCTTCGATGCGTTGACTTGGCGAAGCATCGTCCCAGGCATCGCGTTTCTTCCAGCTGTCGATGGTGGCACGGGGCAGGTCGAGGAATTCGGCGATACGCGCGATGCGCCACCCCATCCAGTAGAGGTGCCGAGCGGAGAGACGCGAGGCGTCTTGGGTATCCAGGTCGGGGGTCGATGTCGTCATGGCGCCCAGCGTACCCGCGCGCGGGAGTTCGCTATTGCAAGCCCCGGTGTAGACGGCATGACTCACACCCGGCCCGCGTTGAGCCGGGCAGCGAGTGCGCGGAACCTGACGCCCATACGCATTCCGTACCCCGAGGGCACTTCATGAAATGGTTCCGCATCGCGACCGAGGGCGCGACGACCGACGGCCGCAACATCAGCGCAGCCTGGCTGCAACAGATGGCCGACAACTTCGATCCCGACACCTACGGCTGCCGGATCAATCTGGAGCACATGCGCGGCATGCTGCCCGACGGGCCGTTCAAGAGTTACGGCGACGTCACCGCGCTGAAGACCGAGAAAGGCGAGGACGGCAAGCTTCAGCTGCTCGCGGCCATCGATCCCACCGACGACCTGAAGGCGCTCAACGACAAGCGCCAGAAGGTCTACACGTCGATGGAAGTCGATCCCAACTTCGCGGACACCGGTGAGGCGTATCTCGTCGGGCTCGCCGTCACCGACTCCCCCGCCTCGCTGGGCACCCAGATGTTGCAGTTCGCCGCCGGCGCGGGTAGCGAGTCACCGCTGGCCGGACGCAAGCAACGCCCGGACAACCTGTTTACCGCCGCCATCGAGACCGAGTTCGACTTCACCGCCGAGCCACCGACAGATTCCGGCCCGTCGCTCACCGAGCGCGTCAAGGCGCTGTTTCGCAAGCACGACGCCAAAAGCGAGGCGGGATTCGCTGCGTTTCGTGAAGAGCTCGAGCAGACCCTGGGACTCTTCGTCGAGAAGCATCAGGCCCTGGCCGATGACCTCAACGCGCGCCCCAGCGCCACGGACTTCAATGACCTGAAAGCCGCGCACGACACCCTGCAAACCCGCTTCGACGAGCTCTTCCAGCGCCTCGACAACACGCCGCGCCACACCCCACGCCAACGCGCCACCGGCGACGACGGCGCGATCGTCACCGACTGCTAAGGAACCCCGACGCTCATGCGCAACGATACCCGCATCCTCTTCAACCAGTTCGCCGACCAGGTGGCCAAGCTCAACGGTGTGCCCGACGCGACCCAGAAATTCGCCGTCGATCCCACCATTCAGCAGCGCCTCGAAAAACGCATTCAGGAGTCCAGTGACTTCCTGAACCGCATCAACATGATCGGCGTCGACGAGCTCAAGGGCGAAAAGCTCGCCCTGGGCGTCTCGGGCCCGATCGCCGGGCGTACCAACGTCAGCAATCAAGATCGCCAGACCCGCGATCTCTCTACGCTCGACCCGCAGGGCTACGAGTGCCGCATGACCGAGTTCGACACCCATCTCGGTTACAACAAGATCGACGCCTGGGCAAAGTTCCCCAACTTTCAGGCGCTGATTCGTGATGCCGTCATTCGTCAGCAGGCGCTCGACCGCATGACCATCGGATTCAACGGCACGAGTGCCGCCACGCAGACTGACCGCGCCGCGAACCCGATGCTCGAAGACGTCAACATCGGCTGGTTGCAGCAGTACCGCAACAACGCCCCGGCCCGCGTCATGACGGGCGGCGCCACCGCCGATACCGTCCAGGTCGGCAAGGGCGGCGATTACGTTAACCTCGACGCCCTGGTCTACGACGCCGTCAATAGCCTGCTCGAACCCTGGTACCGCCGCGTGCCGGGCCTGGTGGTGATCGTCGGCCGCGACCTGCTCAGCGACAAGTACTTCCCGCTGCTCAATACCGAACAGCCGCCCACCGAACAGATGGCTGCCGACCTGGTCATCAGCCAGAAGCGCATCGGCGGCCTGCAGGGCATGGACGTGCCGTTCTTCCCCGACAACGCGCTGATGGTCACCACGCTGGATAACCTCTCGATCTACTGGCAGACCGGCGCGCGCCGCCGCTACGTCACCGAGAATCCCAAGCGCAACCGCATCGAGAACTACGAGAGCTCGAACGACGCCTATGTCATCGAGGACTTCGGTGCCGGCTGCTTGATCGAGAACATCGAGCTCGGCGACTTCACGGCCGCGTAAGGGGGAGCGATGACCAGCCCAGCCCGCCGACACTTCGAACGCGTCAGCGCCGCACAAGCGGCGCGTGACGCCGGCGACGCGCCCATGCAGGGCGACGAATATCACTTCATGCAAGCCAAGCTCTTCGAGGACTACCGCCGGCTCAAGTCGGTGCAGTCTATCGAGCGCAAGGTCGCCATCAAGCGCGAGATCCTGCCCGACTACGCAGCCTACGTGGAAGGTGTGCTCGAAGCTGGCCAGGGCGCACAAGACGAGGTGCTGATGCGCGTCATGCTTTGGCGCATCGATGTCGGCGACATCGAGGGCGCGTTGAGCATCGGCCGCTATGCCCTGCGCCACGGGCTAGAGCCTGGCGATCAATTTCAGCGCTCCACCGCCGCGATTCTCGTCGAGGAAGCCGCCGACCAAGCGCTCGCCCTGGAAGCAGATGACGCCACCCTGCTCGAGGAACTCCAGGAGATCGAGCGCCTCACCGCGGGCGCGGACATGCACGACCAAATCCGCGCGAAATTGCACAAGGCCCTGGGCAACGCCCATCGCGCCGAGGGCACGCCACAGGAAGCGCTGACGCACTTTCGCCGGGCGCTGGAGCTCAACGACCGCGCCGGCGTCAAGAAAGACATCGAGCGCCTCGAGCGCGAGGTGAAGAACGCCGACGATCAAGCCAACGCCTGATCGTCGCCAACGAGTCGCACGCCGACGTCAGGGGGCGCGACGGTAGAGGCAAGCCCAAGGGGCGCAGCCTCGACCCATCGCCCACCCCCTTCTTGATCAGCACCAGGAGCCACGATGAACAGCTTCGTTTCGACCGGCACCACAAGCACGACCACCGCCGAGCCCGTCACGAATAACGGCTTCTGGCCGGATATCGAACCCGATGTGTTCCGTGACACGCATCGCCTCGACGGCACCATCACCGCAGTGCGAATCGAAGGCGCCCTGCTCGCCGCCATGGCCACGGTCAATCGCACGCTGCGCAATTGGCAGGCCAAACAGGTCGAGGCGGGCTATGACACGGTCGATGCCGTGCCGGTGCCAATCTGGCAAGCGCCGGGAGTGTTCAAAGCACTGTATCGCCGCGCGGTCTACTCCACGGCGCACGCCAGCCTGGTCGAGCGTTACGCCGACTACGACACCACCAACAGCGGGCGCGAGCGTAGCGAAAGCCTCGCCGAGCCGGCGGAGAGTTACCGGCGCGATGCGGCCTGGGCAATCAGCGAGATCGAGGGGCGCCCCCATAGCACGGTCGAGCTGATATGAGCCGCACGGTCCACGCACGGCAACACGACACACTCGACGCTATTTGCTATCGCATCTATGGCACCACCGCCGGCATCACCGAACGCGTGCTGCGGGCCAATCCTGGACTGGCCGATCTCGGCCCCGTCTTGCCTCACGGTACGCCCGTCATGCTGCCCGAGATCACCCAAGCCCCCAGCCGTGCGCCAACCGTGCAGCTCTGGGACTGACTTTCCAACGCTTCGAGGACCGCATGGCCCAGCCGCTCGAAATCACCACCGAAAGCCTCAAGGCGACCCCACCTGCATTCGTCACCGCTTTATACATGGGCGGCATGACGCCGGCCGACTGGGTCACCGCCCTGACTCTGCTCTACCTGGTCTTGCAGATCGGCTTGCTGATTCCGCATTACGTGCGCAAGTGGAAGCGCTGGAGGAACCGCGATGAGTCTTAAACGCCGCCTCATCGTCGGCGGGACCGCCGGCGCGCTCAGCCTCGCCACCGCCGTCGTCTCACAGTTCGAAGGGTATCGGTCGGAGGCCTACCGAGACCCCGTAGGCATTCCGACCATCTGTTATGGCCACACCGGCGATGTCGATATGGGCCAGACACTGAGCCAATCCGAGTGCAAGGAATTGCTCGCTGAGGATCTCGGCACGGCCTTCGACGCCGTCGACCAGCGCGTCGAAGTCGAGCTGCCCCCGGCGCGTCGCGCGGCCTTGGCCTCGTTCGTCTACAACGTCGGCGAAGGTAAATTCGCCCGCTCGACTCTGCTGAAGCGACTGAACGCCGGCAAAGTGCGCGCCGCCTGCGACGAGCTCAACCGCTGGGTCTACGCCGGGGGCCGTAAGCTCGCAGGCTTGGTCAAGCGCCGCGCCGCTGAACGCAAGCTGTGCCTGCGGGGGCTCGATCCGTGATGGCGCTATTGGGGCGCCTGCTCGGCGCCATACCGCTCAAGATCTGGCTGGTATTGATCGGCACCGGAGTGGTCGGTGCCGGCGGCTGGTTCGCCTGGCAGGAATACCGCACCGCGCTGACCGACGCAGCCAGCGCCCGGCAAGCCCTCGACGCTGCCCAGGCCGAAAACGCACAGCGTCAGTTGGTGATCGACGTCCTGTGGCAAAACGCCCAGCGCCTCGAGGAGCAACGCCAGCAGCTGAACGACACGAAGGCAGACCTGGAGCGCACCGCCTCGAACCGACTCACCCGCCTGCGGGAGCTGATCCATGAAAATGCCGAGTTACGTGCGTGGGCTGGTACTCGCCTGCCTGACGCTGTTATCCGCCTGCGCGAGCGCCCCGCCGTCACCGGCGCCACCGATTATCGTCAAGCGCTGCGCGACACCCAGCCCATGCAGCCTCCCCGCGAGCGCACCGATGACTAACGGCGCACTACTCGAGCAGCTCGAGCGAACCGAAGCCGCCTGGGCGCAATGCGCCGCCGAGGTCGATGCCATCATCCAATGCCACGAGCACACCGATGAAAAAACTCCACCTGCTACGCACGCACCTGATTAACGCCGTGCCGGGGCTGGCCCGAGATCCCAGTCGGCTGCTGACCTTCGTCGAGGATGGCAGCCTCGAGTTTCGACGTGGCCCCAATCTGTCCCACGAATATCAGTTCGCCGCGCAGCTGGTGCTGACCGACTTCGGCGATGACCTCGACACCGTCATGGTGCCGCTGCTGCAGTGGCTGGCCGAGTACCAGCCCGACGCGGATCCCGGCGAGGCGGTCAGCTTCGAAGCCGAGATCCTCAGCAACCAATCGGTGGACGTCGCGCTGCGCGTAAGGCTCACCGAGCGCGTGATCGCCAAGGTCGATTGCGACAGCGGCCATATCCACGTTGACCATGTCGTGTCGCGGTTCGAGCGCGATGCCTGCCCTATCTCGCGTTGGCAGCTACTACTGCGCGATGCCGAGGCCGACGACGACTACACCCTAGCCGCCGAATGGGGCGAGACCGATGAAAGATGACCTGCAGGCCCTGGAGGACTGGGCCGCGCCCCTGCTCGCCCAGCTCGAAGCCAAGGAACGCCGCCGCCTGGCGCGCGCCATCGCCCGCGACCTGCGCCGCAGCCAACGCCAGCGCATCCGCTCGCAAACCAATCCCGACGGCACACCCTATGCGCCGCGCAAGCCCCAAAAATGGCGAGCCCGGCAAGGCAGCATCCGCCGAAGCGCCATGTTCGACAAGCTCTCCACCGCCAAGTGGATGAAAGCCACCGCGCATGGCGACACCGCCGTGGTCAGTTTCATGGGCAACGTCGCGCGCATCGCCCGCACCCACCAGTACGGCCTACGCGACCGCGTCGATCGCGACGGCCCCACCATCGAATACCCGCAGCGCGAGCTGCTCGGCTTCACCGACGCCGACCGTGAGCTCGTCATCAACGCACTGTTCACCCATCTGGATCCGGTGTAAGACGCCCGCGCCACACCCTCGCCCGCTTCGCCTGGCACCGCAGCTTCCGCACGATAGCGGCATGCAAAACGTCGCCGAACTTCTCCGCCTGATTCACAACCTGATCCGCACCGGCACCATCGCCGCCGTGGATCACGACACCGCGCGGGTACGCGTCACCTCCGGCGAGCTGGTGACCGACTGGCTGCCCTGGATCGAGGGCCGCGCCGGCTCGACGCGCGACTGGGATCCGCCCACTAAAGGTGAGCAGGTTGTGGTGTTTTCGCCCGGTGGCGATCCAGCGGCAGGTGTGGTGCTCACTGGCCTTTACCGCCGCGCGCATCCTGCGCCAGCCAACTCCGGCGATGTTTGGCATCGCGTGTTTCCCGATGGCGCTGTCCTGGAGTACGACCACGCGGCACATCATCTGCGGGCCTCCCTGCCCGGCTCCGCCGGCCTGACCGCGAGTGGTGATGTCACGGTCTCCGCCGGCGGCGCCATCGAAGCGACGACTGAATCGACCCTAACCGCCACGGCCGCCGGCGGTGCGACGATCAACGCCAACACCCTCATCAACGGCAACCTGACGCTGAATGGCAACCTCAGCCAGCCCGCAGGCAAAAAGGCGACGATGGCCGGCGACGTGGCATTCAAGGGTGCCGTGACAAGCAACGGCAAGGACATCAGCTCCAAGCACGCCCACGACAAAGTCGAGCCCGGTAGCGGTACATCAGGGGAGGTCATTTAATGCCTGGCATGTCGCGCACCACCGGCCAGCGTCTCGACTCGCTCGAGCATCTCCGGCAATCCATCGTCGATATCCTGACCACGCCGCTGGGCTCGCGTGTGATGCGCCGCGACTACGGCTCGCTGCTACCCGAACTCATCGACCAGCCGCTGAACGGCGCCACGGCTCTGCGCGCCTACTCGGCCACCGTCGTCGCGCTGATGAAGTGGGAACCGCGTGTCCGCGTGACGCAGATCACCCGCATCGTATCCACCACGCGCCCAGGGCGTTTCGATCTGCGCATCGCAGGACGCCGTATCGACACCGGCGATGACGTAGCCATCGACGTCCCATTGGGGGCCGCCGCATGAGCTCCCCCATCGATCTTTCCCAACTGCCCGCGCCGAATGTCGTCGAAACGCTCGACTTCGAGACCATCCTCGCCGAGCGCAAATCCCGATTGCTCGAATTGACGCCCGAGGCCGACCGCGCCGACGCTGCGGCCACCCTCGAGCTCGAATCCGAGCCGATCACCAAGCTGTTGCAGGAAAACGCCTACCGGGAAATGACCTGGCGCCAGTGCGTCAACGAAGCCGCGCGCGCCGTGATGCTGGCCTATGCCGACGACAATGATCTCGACAACATGGCGGCCAACTTCAATACCCAACGCCTTGAGGTCGATCCCGGCGATCCCGATGCCACCCCGCCGGTACCGCCGACGTACGAGAGCGACACCGAACTCCGTCTACGCGCCCAGCGGGCATTCGAGGGCCTGAGCGTAGCGGGCCCCACGGGCGCCTACGAGTATCACGCGCTCAGCGCCGATGGCCGCGTCGCCGATGCCAGCGCCAAAAGCCCGGCTCCCTGCGAGGCTCTGGTCACGATCCTGGCGCGGGATGGCAACGGCAAGGCTCCCCAGGATCTACTCGACATCGTCGACGCCGCACTGTCCGACGAGGACATTCGTCCCGTCGGCGACCGGCTCACTGTCCAGAGCGCCGAGATCGTCGATTACGCCATCGACGCCACGCTGTATCTCTACCCCGGCCCCGAGCAGGATCCGATTCGCGAGGCCGCGCACGCACGCGCCGAGGCCTACGTGAAGGCACAACGCCGCCTCGGGCGCGATATCCGCCTCTCGGCGATCTACGCCGCGCTCCATGTCGAGGGCGTCCAGCGCGTCACCCTCGACGCGCCCGGCGTGGATGTCGTCCTCGATGCCACCCAGGCCTCGCACTGCACCGCGATCGCGCTACGCATCGGAGGTACCGATGAGTGACCGCTCCCTGCTACCGCCTAACGCCACCAATCTTGAGCGCGCCGCGGCCGAGGCTCTGGCCGAGATCGAGCGGGTACCCGTGCCGCTGCGCCAACTCTGGCATCCGGACACCTGTCCGGCGCACCTGCTGCCGTACTTGGCCTGGGCGTTTTCTGTCGACCGGTGGGACTCGGCCTGGCCGGATACCACCAAGCGCGACGTGGTTCGCTCGGCCTTCTACATACACCGGCACAAGGGAACCATTTCGGCATTGCGCCGCGTCGTCGAGCCCTTGGGCTATTTGCTGGAGGTCACCGAATGGTGGCAGACCCAGCCCGAGGGCCCGCGCGGCACATTCGCGCTGCGCGTCGGCGTCCTCGACCAGGGCATCAGCGATGCCATGTACCGGGAACTCACCCGTCTGGTCGACGATGCCAAGCCGCTCACGCGGCATATCGCCGGACTCGACCTGCTCGGGGAAACGCGAGGGCCGCTCTATCTCGGCGCGACCACTCAGGATGGCCACACCACCATCGTATATCCCTACGTCGCCGCGCAAACCGAAAACACCGGCCTCGCGCATGTCGGCGCCGGGCTTCACGTCATCGACACTACCACCGTCTATCCGAATACCGCCTAGGAGCCGCCCATGGCGAAGTTCTATACCGTGCCGACCGCCGTCGGCGAAGCCAAGATCGCCAATGCCATTGCCCTCGGCAGGACCCTCACCATCGCCGAGCTCGCCATCGGCGACGGCAATGGCTCCCTTCCCAACCCGGATAGCGACCGCACGTCGCTGGTCAACCAGGTGCGCCGCGCGCCCATCAACACCAGCGTCGTGGACGACGACAATCCGAATTGGATCGTAGTCGAGCAAGTGATCCCGCCGGACGAAGGCGGATGGACGATTCGTGAGATCGGCCTGTTCGACTCGGACGGCGACATGATCGCCTACGGCAACTACCCCGAGACCTACAAGCCCGTGCTCTCGGAAGGCTCCGGCCGCACACAGACGATCCGGTTTGTGATGCAGGTCTCCGACACCGCCGCCGTGACGCTGAAGGTGGATCCCTCCATCGTGCTGGCGACGCGCAAGCTCGTGGACGACAAGATCGACGAGCACGCCCAAAGCCGGGATCACCCGGATGCCACGACGACGCAACGCGGCTTCGTCAAGAAAGCGACCTGGGACGCGACGCGCCAGCGCTCGAGTACCGCCTCGGTGGTCACGCCAGGCGGCCTGGATGGCGCCATGGCCGACCACGAGAACGCCTCGACGGCACACCGCGCCTCGCAAATCGCGCTCGACAAGGCCCTCGACGTCTTCGGCGATGCCGATACCGTCCAGGCGGTGCTGGCCCTCCTGGGCGCGGCGGCCAAGGCCGCGAACCACAACGACATTGACGGCCGTGACAGTTCAGACGCGCATCCCATGGGTGCCATTTCCGGGCTGAATGCTGCTCTCGAGGCACTCGACCAGGCGATCGGCACCAAGCCCGACCGCGACCAGGTCGTCCGGGCGGACAAGCCGTCGCAAATCGACGTCGGCCGTGGCGTGGTGATGATCGAAAACCACGACCAGGACAACGCGGACGGCGCCGGTCTCACCTTCCGCACGACCGACAATCCCGGCGACGGATCACCGGAAAACGTGGGGGCGATCCTTGCCATCCGCTCCAGCGGTGACGCTCTGCGTCTATGGGTCGGCCAGTCGGTGACCTCGACCGGCGATAACGACTTCGAGACCCGCAACCTCAAGGCATCCGGCACCATCAGCGGCAACGGATCGGGTCTGAACAGGGTCAACGCCGACACGGTCGATGGCTGGCACCGGGACCGTATCCGCCAATGGGGCAATATCACCGGCAAACCGGCCACGGCAACAAGATGGCCGCGATGGAGCGAAGTCAGTGGAAAGCCGGACCTCACCCAAAACACCGGTTCGGGGCAAGTCGGCACATACGGCATGTTCGTGGCGCGCGGCGGCGCGACTACTCCAGGTCATACAACATCAGGTAGTGCCCTGCGCTGGTCGAACTGTGCGGGCAACAGGAATAACGGCCGCGCCCCTTCGGGTACCTGGCGCCTGATGGGCTCCTTGGCTGAAGGCGACCGGGATGCGGAATCCTCGAATTCGACCGCGATTTATCTAAGGATTGCATGATGGAAAATGTTGACGCCCTCGACTACCGCGCCCCAGCGCTGAACGCATCCGGTGGCATCGATTGCGAGATCGACCACCCAGACTACGGCTGGATTCCCTTCACCGCATCGCCCGACGATGACGAGCCCGCCGGCCGTGCTCTCTACCGCCGAATCGTCGAAAGCGAAGGCGACCTAGAAGCCTACCGGGAACCGCTGGGCGACCTCGCAGCCCGCAAACGTGACGAGATCGAAGCCGCACGCGACGACGCCATCGCCGGCGGATTCGAGCATACGTTCGGCGACACCACGGATATCGTGCAGACCAGGGAGCGGGACAGGGAGAACATCACCCGGCTGGCCGTCAGCGCTCAGCGCAAGCCGGACGCCACCTTCCCGTTCCGCGCCGCATCGAATACGGAATACCGGCTGACAGCGGACGAAATGCTCGCGCTACACGATGCCGAACAAGCACACGTGAGCGAGCAGTACCGCAGAAGCTGGGAGCTGAAAGCGCGGCTGGAACAGGCGCTCGAGGCCGAGGACCGGGAAGGGATCGAGGCGGTCACCTGGTAATGCCCACACTCACCTAAGCCCGCCGCGTGGCGGGCTATTTGCGAGGGCGTCCTTCCCAAACCATGCAAAGAAATCCAGCTATTTCTATTCATTTAACTTCGCCCCTATGCGCTGCCATATACCCTCAACGCTGACTGGATCATTATAAGACAGACGCATTCTTAGTTTACTTCTGACCAAATAACAAAACTCATCGTCTTGCTCTGATCCAACATGGTAAGCATAAACGGCTTCGACGCAGTCCCAATACCTGTATTCATCAAGCAGACAATCAAAGTAATCAAAAAGCTCTGGCGCATGATGAATCTGTTGAACCATAAACTGAGTAACCCTATAGGGATGGCCAATGGACTGATTCACTATCGACCTCAAGCAATTTGGAGAAACTTCTCCTAACACCCTAAAGCGATTGGGGTGCCTAAGAATTGACTCAGGGGTTATAGGACCATCGTGATCCAACGCTGCTATATCTCTTACACAACCGGGATCAAAAGACAAATGTCTTTGCAAATCTTTATGTGCACTACTTAGAATTTTTGGAAAAATCTGAATAGCATTTTCATATGCCCTTCCCCTTCTTGACTCTTCATCCTGCGCTTCAATAATGGCATCTTGCTGCTTCAGCGTGAGGATCAAAGCGAAAAGAGTGAATGTGACTGCTGCCACACCTACTGTTCCTGAAAGATAGGTGCCCAAATCGGCCCATACAGACGAGTCACTATCCAGTTCCCCACCTCCAAACTGATACAGGTAGAGCCCAATCGCCACCGCAGATACTGTCATTGTGCCCCCAACCAAGAGGCTATAGACCCAGCGCTTATGCCCTCTCTTCATTCTATCCCCCTACGTTTCTGTAGATCACAGTCTATCCCACGCGGGTGTCTTTGGGTCGTCCTACCCTCGTCGCACAACGCTCAAGCCTCGTGCGCAGGGCAATCATACTTTGCTCGCCAGTTGGGATACTCAGTCAGGCAAACGCTGCGGGCCGGGTTGGAGTTGAGGCGGTAGGGATCGGAGAAACGAGACAGCCCGCCGGGCGGCGGGCTTTAGGCCTATCTATTGAACGCGCTAGGCCTCACCACTGGCGCGGAAGGAAGATCAACGTAGGTGGTTTTGATCCCCAGCTTCTCCCCTATCTTGCTTAGGCTATCGCATACCCTCTCCGGGATTCGCACGCTAGGCATGTGTGTCTGATTTTTGCCGTGTAGAACATCATTAGCCATCAAGTTTAAGAGCATGGAAGCCTCTGTAACATCTTCCGCTTTAGGTACGAAGCGCAGTAGTTCCCACGATCCATAAAACGGTATCGACTCCATCTTGGCTATATTGATACCCCCCATCCTTTTCAATGAATTAGACATATCGTCTGTCGCATTACAGTTCGTCAGAGATGCTTGGTTGGAAAGAAGAAAATAACTCAACTGACCCAAGGCTTCGCGAAAATCGTGTATCGGCTTGATCACAAATTGCTCGATCAATCTGCCAAGCACGAAGACCGAAACCCCAGTCACTACCGTCGCAAATATTTCCACTACACTGCCCTCTTTTGTCACCACACATCCTACAACCCCAACCACTTGCCCAACTCTACCAGCCCCGACGCCATGAACGCCTGATAGGGATGATGGACACTTCTATCACATGAATGGCGCCAAGCCCGATGCCAGGGTGCCAACTAAAGTTGAGAGCACCGCAAGCTCTCCAATAAAGCTCACCCTCTTGTAATAGCGTTCTCGGATAGCACTTATTCGACCATCCCCCATCATGCCAGGTGTCATTAGCGCAGAAGCTTTAGATGTTAAAAGCCCGACAGCAATCCCCACTCCTATAGCGAAGGTTCCCCCTACCTGAGCTACAAACTTCCAATCAACCTTACCGAGATGCAGCGAATCCATTACAGCGACTATCGCAGAGATAGCCAACAAAAAATATAAAATCACTGATATTTGATATCTTCTTTTCACCCCTATTTCAATTTCATCGATTAGTTTAGAGAATTCTTCTTCTGTCATAGCGAAATCCTGTAGCTTTGAATTGTGCTGTAGCTTCCACTAGCCGCTCTCCCCGCACCATGAGTTCCTGATCTGAAATGCCCAGTCCCTTTATCACGATGCCTCATGCACTCGATCTTCTAGGTGTAAACCCCGTCTCCTACACCCTGCCCCACTAACACCCTGCCGCGCCACCCCGCACGATATCGGCGTGAATTCACGGTTTCTTTTGAAACTCAGGCCGAACCTGCGCAGGAGCCTCCATGGCACTCGACCAATACCATCACGGGGTGCGCGTCTCCGAAGTCAATGACGGTACCCGCACCATCCGCACCGTTTCCACAGCGGTCATCGGCGTGGTCTGCACCGCCGAGGATGCCGACGATAAAACCTTTCCCCTCGACCGCCCGGCACTGGTCACCAATGTCGATACCGCCATCGGCAAGGCCGGTACCCAGGGCACGCTGAAGGATACCCTCACCACGATCGGCCAGCAGTCCAAGCCGGTCATCGTGGTGGTGCGCGTGGCCGAGGGCATCGATGACGAGGAAACCACCGCCAACGTCATCGGTACCACGACCGAGACGGGACAGCGTACCGGCCTGCAAGCGCTGCTCACCGCCAAGCAAAAGCTGGGCGTGACGCCGCGCATCATCGGCGTGCCAGCGTTGGATACTCAGCCGGTGGCCACCGCCCTGGTGCCGGTGCTGCAACAGCTGCGCGCCTTCGGCTACGTCTATGCCCAGGGCTGCGAGACCATCACCGACGTGACCGCATATCGCGATGAGTTCGGCGCCCGGGAGCTGATGGTGATCTGGCCGCAGTTCGAGGCGTTCGATACCGACGATGCCGCCACGGTCACGGTCAGCCCCGTACCCGTCGCGCTCGGCCTGCGCGCGAAGCTCGACCAGGAGGTCGGCTGGCACAAGACCCTTTCCAACGTCGTGGTCAACGGCGTCACCGGGATCGACCGCGACGTGTTCTGGGATCTGCAGTCACCCAATACCGATGCCGGCATCCTCAACACTGCCGACGTCACCACGCTGATCAACCAGGGCGGTTACCGCTTCTGGGGCTCGCGCACCTGCGCCGGACCGGAATCCCTGTTCCCCTTTGAAAACTATACGAGGACGGCTCAGATTCTCGCCGACACGGTCGCCGAGGCGCACCTGTGGGCGGTCGACAAGCCGCTTCACGCCTCGCTCGCGCGGGACATCATCGAAGGGGTCAACGCCAAGTTTCGCGAGCTCAAGAACCTGGGGCTGATCGTCGACGGCTCGGCCTGGCTGAACGAAGACCTCACCACCGAGACCTCCCTCAAGGCGGGCAAGCTGCGCATCGATTACGACTACACGCCGGTACCGCCGCTCGAGGACCTGGGCTTCCAGCAGCGCATCACCGATTCGTATCTCGCCGACTTCGCCGAGCGCGTCGCGGCCACCGCCTGAACTGACTAGATAGGGACCGATCATGGCACTTCCCAAGAAGCTCAAGGACCTGAACCTGTTCAGCAATGGCGATAGCTGGCAGGGCATCGTCCAGTCCGTCACCTTGCCGACCCTCGCGCGCAAGATCGAGGAATGGCGCGGCGGCGGCATGGATGGGCCCGTCGGCATCGACATGGGCCAAGACGGCCTCATGACCTGCCAATGGACCGTCGGCGGCCTGGTCGAAAGCATCTTCGACAACTTCGGCACCTCACGCATCGACGCCGACATGCTGCGCATGACCGGAAGCTACGAGCGCGACGACGTCGACGAGGCCTCGGCGGTCGAGGTCGTCATGCGTGGCCGTCACACCGAGATCGACATGGGCGACGCCCAAGCCGGCGAGAACACCGAACACCAGGTCACCAGCACGTTGAGCTATTACAAGCTCAGCATCGACGGCGCCCCCAAGGTCGAGATCGACCTCATCAACCAGGTGTTCAAAGTCAACGGCGAGGACCGCCTCGCGGGCCGTCGCCAACGCCTGGGCATCTGAAAAGGAAGAACCGCATGAATGTCACTCGCGGCGTTTGCTGTGCCCTGCTAACGATCATCGCAATGTGGATCTACCTCATTGGACTAATCGAGGGACTCCCGCGCTGGGTCAATGGCATTCCTGTGGTGCTGGTTTATTTCATCGCAAGCGGCGCACGGCTGCCGCACATCACCTGGAGAAAGATCATGACCAAGGCCCAAGTTGCCCAGGCCATCACCACCACCGTCGAGCTCGACACGCCCATCAAGCGCGGCGAGACCGAGATCAGCGAAGTCACGCTTCGCAAGCCCAGCGCCGGCGAGCTGCGCGGCGTGAACCTCGCCGACGTGCTGCAGATGCAGACCGACGCGCTGATGACGTTGATCCCGCGGCTCTCGACCCCTTCGCTGACCGCGCCCGAAGTGCGCCATATGGACCCCGCCGACCTGGTGCAGTGCGGCGGGGAGGTCGCCGGTTTTTTGATCTCGAAGCGGGCCAAGGGCGAGGACGCATAGCCCTCCCCGCCTCGGTGGAAGACGCGATGGCGGATCTCGCCGGCGTCTTCCACTGGACACCCAACGATTGCGCGGACTTCTCCCTGCGCGAACTGATGGAATGGCGCGAACGCGCGCGCAAGCGTAGCGGCGCCGATAGTGACGGAGCCGGCCATGGCGCGCGATCTCAAGCTTCAGGTCATCCTCGACGCCGCTGACAAGGCCACGGCGCCGCTGAAGAAGATCACCCGAGGTAGCAGCAAGACCGCAGACGCCCTGCGCGCGAGCAAGGAAGAACTGCGCAAGCTCGAGCGCCAGCAGCGTGACTTAGGCTCGTTTCGCAAGCTCAAGGAAGCCACGCGCGAGAACGGCGAGGCCCTGGCCGCCGCGCAGGAACGGCTGCGCAACATGCGCGGCGAGCTCAAGCGCACCGACGCCCCCACCGAGAAGTTCCAGCGCCAATTCAAACAGGCCAGCGACGAGGTCGAGCGACTGAGCGGCAAGCTCGGCGACCAACGCCGCCGCCTGGGCGAATTGCGCACCGGGCTGCACCAAGGCGGGGTCAGCACCGACAACCTGGGCCGCAGCGAGGATCAGTTGGCCGAGCGCATACGCGAGGCCAATACCCAGTTCGATGCGCAAAAGCGCAAGATGGGCCAACTCGCCGAGGCGCAGCGCAAAGCCAAGCGCGCCAACGACCAATTCCATCGCGGGATCGGTCGCGCCAATGGCATGCGCGGCGCGGGCATGACAGGGCTGGCCACCGGGGGCGCCGCGCTCTACGGTGCCAGCCGCCTACTCTCCCCCGGCGTCGAGTACGGCCAGCAGATGAGCGCCGTGCAAGCTGTCGGGCGCTTCAATGCTGACGACGAGCGGTTCAAAGCGCTAAAGCAACAATCCCGCGACCTGGGCTCGAGCACCCAATTCAGCGCCGGTGAAGTCGGCTCCGGGCAAGAGTTTCTATTGCGCGCGGGGATGAGTGCTAAAGCCATTCAGTCCTCGATGAAGGACGTGCTCAGCCTCGCCGTCGCCAACAACACCGAGCTCGGCCGCACCGCCGACATCGCCTCGAATATCGCCGGCACCTTCAAGATCGACCTGGAGAAGGAAGGCGCCATGGGCCACGTTGCCGACGTGCTCTCGGCCACGGCCAGCCGCGCCAATGTCGATCTGGCGAAGCTCGGCGAAACGGTGAAGTATCTCGGCGGCGCCGAGGATCTGGATTTCACCCTCGAGCAGGCCAGCGCCATGGCCGGCCTACTGGGCAACATCGGCATTCAGGGAAGCCAGGCCGGTACCACGCTGCGCGGCATGATGAATCGCCTCACCGACCCCACGAAGGAAGCCGCCGGCGTCATCGACCGGCTTGGGGTGAAGGTGGCCAACGCCGATGGCGAGATGCGCGCCATGCCCGAGATCCTGCGTGACATCAACGACGCCACCAAGGATCTCGGCAACGCCGACCGCAAACAGGCCCTGCAGCAGATCTTCGGCGCCGAGGCGGGCTCGGGCATGGCCGAGCTGGTCAGCCAGATGAGCACCGGCAAGCTGGATGGTTTGATCGAAAAGCTCCGGGTAGCCAACGGCGAAAACGACCGCATGGCCGCCACGATGAAGGACAACATCGGCGGCGACCTCAAGAGTCTGCAGTCCGCCTGGGAAGAGGTCGGGATCTCGATCACCGACACCAACAAGGGGCCGTTGCGCGAGCTCATCCAGAACGTCACCGCGATCACCCGCTGGGTCGGCGACTGGATCAAACAGAACCCGGAATTGGCCGGCGGCATCGCCAAGGCCGCCGCCGGTCTCGCCGTCCTGGTCGCGGTGGGCGGCGCATTCACGATCATGCTGGCTTCGCTACTCGGCCCGATCGTCACCGTCCGCTACGGTCTCGCCATGCTGGGCATACAGACCGGCGGCCTCGGCGGCAGGATCTATGCCTTCACCAGCAAGATTCTCCCGGCGCTGGGCCGCGGCATCCTGATGGTCGGCCGCACGCTTACCCTCGCCGGGCGCCTACTGCTGACCAACCCCATCGGCTTGGCCATCACCGCCCTCGCCGGCGCGGCCTACCTCATCTACAAGAACTGGGAGCCGATCAGCCAGTTCTTCAAGGACCGCTGGGCCGACGTCAAAGCCGCCTTCAGCCAAGGCACCGGTGCCGTGCTTCAGCTGCTGCTCAACTGGAACCCCATCGGCTTGCTCTATCGCGGCATCACCGCTGGGCTTTCCAAGCTCGGCGTCGAGGTGCCGGGCAAGTTCACGTCGCTCGGCAGCGCAATCGTCGACGGCCTGATCGGCGGCCTGACGGGCAAGCTCGCCGCGCTGAAAGACAAAGTCGTCGGCATGGCCAGCGACGTGAAAGGCTGGTTCGCTGACGTGCTCGACATCAACTCCCCGAGCCGCGTCTTCGCTCAGTTGGGTGGCCACACCGTGGACGGCCTGAACGTCGGGCTCGATGCCCAGCGCGACGAGCCCGCACGGCGTGTGGCCGAGATCGCCAAGCGCGTGCAACAAGCCGGCGCGGGGCTGGCCCTGGGTGCCGCGACGCTCCCCGCCACTGCCATGCCCACCGTGGCCCAGCAAGCGCCGATTCAGTTCGATACCCGGCCACCGCTGAGCCAGTCTGCCCCGCGCGAGTCAGGCGGCCTCACCATGGGCGACATCAACATCGAGGTGAATGCCGCGCCCGGCATGGACGAACGCCAGCTCGCCCAGTACGTCGCCCAGGAAGTCCAGCGCGCACTGGCCGATCAGCAAGACCAGCTCAACGCTCGACGTCGCTCTTCGTTGAGGGATACGGAATGACCTCTCCCTCACCTTCAAGCATGTGTGCCCTTAGGGTCATCATGAGTGAGCCGATCATCACAAAAGCATCTGTAATGAATAGGGCTGGCAAGCCTAAAATCCACAGACCTGCATGCTCCCCATCTTCGGGCATCACAGATTCTAATGGCGACATAATAATCAGTAGCAGAGCTAGAAGAGCTATCAAAAAGAAGGCCATTGATGTCGCCATATAACGTCGACTCTCGGCATGTTTCAGAGCAAGACTGGCGACAATAGCCGGCGCAGAGATCAAACCAACGATAACTGTGCTTTTTTCACTAATCTCTCGAAAAAGAGAATCAAAACCTACTGTGACCCCAAATCCTAACCAACAACTTATTCCAGCAACGAAGAAGCCCCCCATAGTGATCATATAGTTTTTTGCTTTTTGATCCGGACGCTCAACACTCATTAAGGAATCTCCATGCTAATGGCCCTTGGAATGTTCGTATTCGAAGTCGGTAGCGTCCCCTACCAGCAGCTCAAGCGCGCCACCGAATGGCGGCACGCTAGCCAATCGCGCGTCGGGGATCGACCTGCGTACCAGTTTATCGGCCAAGGGAGCGATACCATTACCCTCAGCGGCACCTTGCTGCCCGAATTCACCGGCGGCCGGCTGGATCTGGACGAGATTCGCGATATGGCCGACAAGGGCCAGGCGTGGCCGCTGGTCGAGGGCACGGGCCGGCAGTACGGCCTGTGGGTGATCACCAAGGTCGATGAAACCTCGAGCGCGTTTTTCCGTGACGGCGCCGCGGCCAAGATCGAGTTCACGATGACGCTCGAGCACGTCGACGATCAACGCACCGACCTGATGGGTGATCTCACCACCTCTACCCTCGCACGACTCGCGGGGGCCTTCGCATGAATGACAACGCCGAGCGCCGCTACCGGCGCCCCAGCTATCGCATCACGCTCGATGAGCAAGACATTACGCCCAGGATCAACGGCCGTTTGATCCGCCTGCGCCTGCGCTCACAACGCGGCCTCGAGGCCGATCAACTGGATCTTACCCTCTCCGACCACGATGGCGCGCTCGCGCTACCGAGGCGCGGCGTGTCCCTGCGCGTCGCCTACGGCTGGCAGGATGACGGCCTGATCGACAAGGGGCTGTTCACCGTGGACGAAGTCCAGCACAGCGGCACGCCGGACCAGATCACCATCCGCGCGCGCAGCGCCGACATGCGCGGCCGCCTGCCGGGCAAGCGCAGCCGCAGTTGGCACGACATCACCGTCGGCGAGATCATCGACACCATCGCCAAGCGCCACACCCTCGAGCCGGTGGTCGGCGACACCGTGCGCGGCATCCGCATCGGCCACATCGACCAGACCGAAGAGAGCGACCTGAACTTCCTCACCCGCCTGGGCGAACGTTTCGATGCCGTGGCCACCGTCAAAGCCGCTCGGCTGCTATTCACCCAGGCCGGCGAAGCCCTGACGGCCAGCGGCCTGGCCATGCCGTCCGTCACCCTCACCCGACGCGATGGCGATCGGCACCGCTACAGCGCCACCGATCGCGACACTTATACCGGCGTCATCGCCTACTGGAACGACAAGGCAAACGCCAAGCGCCAGCGTGTCATCGCCGGCAGCGACGAAGATGCCAAGGAACTGCGCCCCACCTACGCCACCGAGGCCGACGCCCTGGACGCCGCCAAAGCCGAATGGCGGCGCGTGCAACGCGGCGAAGCCACTTTCAAGATCACCCTCGCCTACGGACGCGCCGATATCCTTCCCGAGTCGCCACTCACGGCCAGCGGCTTCAAACCAGACATCGACGCCACGCCCTGGTTGGTCACAGAAGTGGAAGATTCACTCGATGACAATGGCTTTGGCACGCGGGTGCAGTGTGAGGTGAGGGGGGGCGCGGCTGAGACATAGCCACCAAGCTCGAAAGCTCCCTCCCCTTGATCTTTCTATAGGCCGCCCCGAGCTATGGCTAGTGCGCCACACACATGGCTGCTGTCACGTTTGGCCGGTCAGACTGCAGGCGTTCTCATGAGCCAATCGCACTTGGAGAGGAAGAGCCGATGAAGACTTGTATGCAGTGCAACGGTGAGGGGGAAATCCCCTGTCCTGAATGTAATGGGGGTCATTCTGAAGTGAAATGCCCTAGTTGTGACGGCTTGGGGCTTACTCACGATATAGAGGCCGAAAAAGCTAGAAGCTGCACAACCTGTGATGGAGAGGGCTTGGTAGGCCCGGAACACTGCTCTCGATGTGCGGGGGATGGGACCATCGAATGCAGGGTCTGCAACGGGCTGGGGGAAATTGAGGAAGATGCCTGCCTGACTTGTGGTGGATCAGAGGCCGTGGAATGCAGGAACTGCGGCGGACAAGGCAACGTCGTGTGCAGCGAGTGCGAAGGTGAAAACCCATTCTGTGGTGAATGCGACGGCAGCGGTCGCAGCTCATGCGAAGAGTGTGATGGCGATGGCGAAGTCGCCTGTCCACACTGTAGGCAAGCAGCCTGAGTGGGAGCCCCGGCCAAACGTAGCCGGGGCATTCTTTTCTCACCACCCATACCGCCGCGCCTGGCTCACCACCACACCCCGTAGATCCGACCGTCTAGCCCATAGCGATTCCTTGGGGCCGACGGTCGGCATCAGGCGCAAGCGTCCGCCGATGCGATGGCTCTTGAAGAGCCGCTGCTCACCTTCCAGGTCCACTACCACCAGATCCGCGTGCCCGGCGGGCTTCTGCTCATCGACAACCAGCAGGTCACCTTCCATCAGCGGGCCGTTCACGCCGGCTTCTTCGCTCACCTCGACCACATAGCAGCTCGGGGGAAAGCCGGAGAGGTCGTAGCCTTCCAGCGCGGGGTGTTTGATACCCAGCATCGCCGGGCCGAGGTAGTTCACTCGCATGTCGTCCCTGCCATTCGGATCCTGCTACCCGCCGCGCCATGCCGGGCCCGGCCACCTGCGCTCCCTAGAGTTTGTCATATTAGCGTTTGCCTAAGGGTGCGTTACTGTCGAATACTGTATAAACAAACAGCTTTTGACAAGAGGCACCGCCATGCGCGATCCCGAGATCCGCCATCCGCACCCGGCGCCGCCATACCGCGCCTTGCCCCATCCGCTGGTTACCATCCGCGCCGGTATCTCCGGCTTCCCCTCACCGGCGGAGGACTACGTCGGTCGCACGCTCGACCTCAACGAGCGGCTGGTGAAACGCCCTGCAGCCACCTTCTTCATGACCGTCGCCGGCGACAGCATGGTCGACTTTGGCATCCAGGACGGTGACACCCTGGTGGTGGACCGCTCCATAGACGCGAAGCCCGGTCATATCGTCGTCGCCCTGGTCGACGGCGAAGTGATCGTGAAGCGATATGAGATAATTGGCCGGCGGCCCTACCTGTGCTCTGGCAACTTCCAGTACGCGCCGATTCCGCTTGCCAACATCGAGTGCCAGGTATGGGGGGTGGTGCGCTCGGTCATCCACGAGTTCGTCGTATGATTGGGCTCGTGGACTGCAACAACTTCTACGTCAGCTGCGAGCGCGTCTTCCAACCACGGCTAGAGGGCGTACCGGTGGGGGTGATGTCGAACAACGACGGCTGTGTGATCGCCCGCTCCAACGAACTCAAGGCTCTGGGCGTCGAGATGGGCACCCCAGCCTTCGAGCTGCAGGAGTGGGTAAACCAAGGCCGCATCCATCTGCTCTCGTCCAACTACGAGCTCTATGGCGACATGAGCGCCCGGGTGCGTGAAGTCCTCGAGGAGTTCTCCGCCGGCGTCGAGCCCTACTCCATCGACGAGATGTTCGTGCGCTTCGACGGCTTCGACGCCGCCACCACCCAGGCCTTGGCCCGCACGCTCTACCGCAACGTGCGCCAATTCACCGGCATCCCCGTCTGCGTGGGCGTTGCACCCACCCGTACCCTGGCCAAGCTAGCCAACCGCGCCGCCAAAAAGCTGCCGGAGTACGGCGGTACCTGCGTCATGCATGCCAACGGTGATGACACTCGCCGTCTACTCGAGCACACCGCCCTGGGGGACATCTGGGGCGTGGGCCAGCGGCTTGTTGAACGGCTCGCTCTCCAGGGCATCAAGACCGCCTGGGATCTCCGACAGGCCGATCCCAAAGCCATCCGCCAACGCTTCTCCGTCACACTCGAGCGCACCGTGCGCGAGCTTCAGGGCACGCCCTGCATTGAGCTCCACGACGCCGATCGGCCCCGTGATCGCATCATGACCTCGCGATCCTTCGGCCGCCTCACTGGCGACCTGGGCGACCTGCAGGACGCCATCCGTCAGCACGCCCAACGCGGCGCCGAGAAACTGCGCCGGCAGGACAGCCACGCTCGCGCCGTGCTCGTCTTCCTCAAGACTAACCGTCACCGGCCCGACCTGCCCCAGTACTCGCCCAGCATCGTCATAGAGCTGCCCGAGCCCACCGACGACAGCCGGCCGATCCTCGCCGCCGCCCGCCAAGGGCTCGAGACGATCTATCGCCGTGGGTACCGATTCATGAAGGGCGGCGTGATGCTGCTCGACCTGGTGGACGCCAACCGCGAGCAGCTCTCACTACTCGATACCCCCGAGCGGGAAGCCCAGCGCGAACGCGACCACAAGCTAATGGCCGCCTTGGACGCGCTCAACGGGAAGATGGGCAAGGGCACTGTGCGCCTGGGCGTGCCACGCCAGAACGCCGCCTGGCACCTACGCTGCGCGCACCGCACGCCACGGTGGACAACGCAGTGGCGAGAATTGCCTCGCATTGCGACCCGTTAGGCCATGGCGCCGGATCCACGGTCCACGTATCATAGCGGCCAGAATTTCGTGTCAGGATGATGAGATGTCAGAGCAGATCGTACTGCCCTTTCTGAAGTGGGCCGGGGGTAAAAGGTGGTTGGTCCGCGATCATCCTGAGATCTTCCCCACTGAGTTCAATACCTACATTGAGCCCTTTCTCGGAAGCGGCTCAGTGTTTTTCCATTTGCAGCCTCAGCAGGCCTTGCTATCCGATGCTAACCAGGAGCTCATCACGACATATCGTGCCCTGAGGAACCGGAATCGCATGGTGGAGAACCTGCTCAAAAGCTACCACGAGCAGCACTCCGAAGAGTTTTACTACTTCATGCGCGCCCAGACGCCGACTAAGCAGGAAGAGATCGCCGCGCGCATGATCTATTTGAACCGAACCTGCTGGAACGGTCTCTATCGCGTCAACCTTTCGGGAAAGTTCAACGTGCCGAAAGGAACCAAGAGCAACGTGGTGCTTGATACCGACAACTTCCGGGAAACCGCAAAACTGCTCCGCCGCTCTGTGATCACGCACTCCGATTTTGAAGAGATCGTTGATGCGGCACAGGAAAACGACTTTGTATTTGTCGACCCTCCTTACACCGTCAAGCACAACTGCAACGGCTTCGTGAAATACAACGAGAAGCTATTCTCGTGGGATGATCAGGTCAGGTTAAAGCATGCCATCGATCGTGCTACGGACAGAGGAGCCAAGGTTTTGCTCACCAACGCGAACCATGACTCCATACTAGACCTTTACAAAGACTATGTTAACCACAGCACACTAACTAGAAGTAGCGTGCTGTCTGGAAAAAGCGAGCACAGAGGAAAATATGAAGAGCTTACAATAAGCTGCTGGGCCTAAAACCCAGCAGCCCTATCACTCTTCTACGATATCCTCTAGCTTCACTTGCCCCCTCAGCAGCTTAAGAAACATTGCCTGTCCACCACTACCCGGGACAAAATTACGAGCGGTAAAGTCTTCATCCTTAAGCTCGATACCATCAAAAAAGGGCAAAAATTCTTCTTTACTGGGAATTCTACCTATATCATCACCCACAGCAGTCAAATATACATCTTCTTTCAAATACTTCATCAAAGCTTTAAAAGAATTAGACTTAGGAAGCAGGTTCCCAGTCACATCCAGCCTCTCCCACGAGTTAGGCCACTTACTTTTTACCGCCTCAAAATAATTATAAACTATCTCTGCAATATCCAAATCTTTACCATCTAAAAAAAGATTCCTAAAAGGACGATTTAACAACTCAGCATGATCCGCTCTCCGTGGCCGCTTACCCTCAATAAGCATATTTCTATCCACTACAGGGTCGGCGGATATAAATCGCACTAACGATTCTACAAATGCAGCTTGAGTTAATGGTTCGCGCTTCCTTCCCGGCGTAGCAGTACCAAGCCTTTTTATTCTCTCAAAAAAAGGACTAGTAGGCTCACCATCTAAAACAACTGCCACATTATGGCAGGTCTTGAATGGACTATCCGTTTTTGCCAGCTCAGTTAAATCATACACCAAACTTCGATTAACCTTGGTTTGAGCAAGGTTTACAGTGGCAAATATATTTGCTTGCTCAGCGACATCCGCACCGACAAAGATAGATACATTTATATCAAAAATTCTCGCCCAGTCATCAAATGTCCAGTTATCATTTTCATCCATGAAAGCAGCAATCCGATGCTGACCATCAATCACTTTTGCAATCTTTCCTTTAGGAATTGGGTCTTCGTCTATCCCTTCCTCAGGATAATATGCAGAAAGTGACAAGTAGTAGAACTCATCCGTAACCTTCTCCAGCACGACACATTTTTCATCAACAGCAAGAACCACTGCTGTAGGGAAAGTAGAGTCATCACCCTCAATATACTTCTTTATCTCATTTATTCTTCTTTTACTAACTGGTCGCTGGATACCTAGATATTTCTCTAAGTCACGCTGATCTTCTGCCAAGCGACGGACGTCTGAATAGGAAATCTCGACCAAGTCTCTAGCTCTGATACCAGCGACAAAGAAGGTGCCGATGGGCTGCTCGACTTTTAGAACTGGGATCTTTAAATTAAAATCACTCATCATCAACCCTCGGTCTTCCTTAACCTGTCAGAAAAATCACTTTGAAATTGCTTTTCACTAGTTTCCTTGCGACGAAAAAAACCCCTGCCACCACCAAAACCATCCAGTAATGAAAGGTACCAACAAAAAAGAGAAAAAAGATATATATAAAGCGCGTTACCCACTAAAAACGCATGAAGAAAAGTGCTCTTAAAACTCCCCAAATCTGTTTTGACCGCCGCAAACCCAACCACAGTAATCATAAGAGAAACCACAGCCAAAAAAGACATTAGCTGATATCCTCTAAAGACTTTAAAAGCATCTCTTAACTTCTCAGAAAAATCAGCATTATCTTCTGCTTCCTGAAATTTCTCATAAATAATATATATAAGCGGCGTCAAAAAGGAAGCCGAGTAAACAAAAAGCTCCGAAACTGACAATCCCTCCTGAAGCTTGGAAAAAAACTTTTCCATTAGAGCGCCCGAACCATCAGGAACCTCTGATAAGGCAACTGACAAGAACACAGGCGAAGTTGTTAAAAGCCAGAGAACACCAAATTTTTTCAAGGCCTTTTTATGACTGCTAATGGGAAAAAAACACAAGCTGTTTAGAACTGGGACTTTGTCTGCAAAGGCCAGGACATAATATTCAGCTTTTGTTGTCCACCACTGCCTTAACCAAAGCCACATACAGGCACCATATCTCAGAAAAAAAGCACCAATCAAAAGCGCTATAACCAAAATAATATAAAGAAAACTGACACCTCCAATGACAGCCCCTAAACCCTCATTCCCATCCATGCGTAAAACACCTCAATGGAACAGTCCTTTATACTTAAATTCAGGCATCAACTAACCCGCCCAATCCTGACCCGGCACCGACCCAGAATCTCCACGTCCTGCATCTCGTCGGGCTTGATCATCTCTTTCTCGTAAGCGTGGTTGTCGCTGATCAGCAACCAGGCTCCACCCGCGACGCGTTGCACGCGCTTGATGCGGTATTCCTCCCCCACGCGAAGCAAGAACACGCCATCCGGCGTGCGCTGGCTGCAGTCGACGATCACCCGATCGCCGTCCTGGAGTGTGCTGCCCATGGAGTCGCCGCGGACCTTGGCGCCGATCAGGTGCGCGGGATCCAGCCCCTCGGCGGATAGCGCCTGGGTCTGGAAATAGAGGGTGCTTTCGATGTTCTCGTGCTCGATGAGGCGCCCTGCGCCGGCAGCGGCCTCGATGTCGTACATCGGCACAGGTGAATAGCCATCCAGGGGTTCTTCAACTGGTGCCTGCACGTCGGAGGAACCACCGCTGCTCTTACGCCCAGTCAGCACGTAATACACGTCGACACCCGCGCTATCGAGAGCCGCGAGGTATTCCGTGTCGGGGTTACGAGTGCCCTTTTCATAGTTGATCTGGGTCGTCTTCCCGACACCCGCAAGGTTCGCAAACGCGGTCTGACTAAGGCCTAACCGCTTTCTCTCCCCTTTGATACGCTCGCCAACGGTTCTCAAATCAGCACCATATATACTTGACATGGTTCACATTCATGAACCAGTATTGATTTGCAGTCTTTCACTGGTTTTCACATCACAAGGGAGCCACTGCCATGGCCACCTCTGTTGCTACCCAGGCCCGAGACGCTCGGGCCATCAAGATCGAGATCTCCGGCGTCACCGGCTCGGGCAAGACCTCGCTCCTTCACATCCTCGGCCGCTACCTCAACGAGCAGGGCTTTCCCGTTGCCCTGGAGGATGCCGATCCGGCGAGCCTGGGCGGAACGCTGATGCGTCCCGAGACGCTCGACAAGGAAACCGCCGGCGCCGATCTCGCACGTTTCCGCGAACACCGGATGCATCACCCGATCACCCTTCGCACTCGGCTGACGGAAGATTCGCGTTCTCCTCAGCCTGTCGCTGTACAAGGCGCTTGATCTCGTTATGGGCGTTGATCTGGCTGACAAAACGGGACTCGTTGCCCGGCAAAGCCGCCATCAAGGCATCAAAGTAGCTGGCAGGGCCACTGCCCTTCAGCGCCTTGAGCGCAGTACGACAGGACTTACTGCCCTCTTCACGATGCCCCTGCAGGCGCAGCAGGCAGCCCAGTGCAAACAAATCCCCAATTGCCAGCGCCTGATCGCTAGGCAGCTCGTGAAGCAGCCTCCAAAGCCGTTTTGCATCCACTGCCATGACGCCGCCTTTGTCTTTCACTCTATTTAGGAAGCCTAACCTATGAGCCATCCCGACACCATCATGTCGCCCACCGTGAGTCGCGCGCCCAAAGGCTGCAATCGCCCGGTGATGACCCACCTGACGGAAACCGAGCGGCAGCGCCTGGAGAGCATTGCCGAGTTGGAAATGCGCTCGCTCTCCGCGACGTCTCGCCTGCTGATGATCAAGGGCATCGAGCAGTACGACGCCGAAACCGAGCAGGCCGCTCGATCTTGATCTCTCCATCGTCCTGCATTGCCGCATAAGGAACTCCGCCATGTACCAGGACCCGAAACGCGTTCGCACCAAGGCCACCGTCTATCTGGACCAGTACGAAGCCGACGTCATCACCGCGCTGGCCAACTACCTGGGCGTACCCAAAGCCGAGGTCATGCGCCAGATGATGATGAAGGAGGCGCGCGAGGTGCTCGGCGTCGACCTCGCCGTGCTTGCCGACACTATCGCCGCCTGCGCGAGCTGAGCCCAGCACCACATCCACCGTGCATTCGAGGTGCTTCATGCCGGAAAAAGCGATGGAGCTCGACCCACAGCTACAAGACGTGCTCGACGCCATCCGTGATCAACAAGGGCTGGAAAGTCGCGAGCAGGCCGCGGAATGGCTGCTGCGCCGGCGAATCCGCCGCGGCGCGCAAGAGCTGACAGGACGTGGCCGCGCCCTTTACCCCGCAGGGAGGAAACATTGATGACCGTACAGAACCGCCACCGCATCCCGTGCCCGCATTGCGGCGTGAACCTGCGCGTTCGCAAGAGCCAGGGGCTCACGCCGGTGTACCGCGAGGCGGTCTTCGAGTGCCGCAACGAGGATTGCGGCTGGCGCGGCAAAGCGTCGATCGAGATCACGCACACCATCGCACCCAGCGATATCCCCAACCCGACCGTGGCCTTGCCGTTAGTGCCACGCCTGCGGGACCTGATCACCAAACAAGCCCACGCCGCCAACGGCTGATACCGGAGAACAGCATCATGAAAAGCACAGCCAACAATGTGACCACCCTCGCCCCGCACAAAGACGCGCACAACATCGCTGCCGGCCGCCTACTCCGGGATCGCTGGGAGAACCGCGTCAACGCTCTGGCGAATTGCATCGAGCACCTCATCGTCGATCACGACATGACTGAGGCAAACGCCGAACTGGTGGCCATACAGGCCTATGCCGACCTGGAGTCCACCAACCAGGTCGCCCGTATCGATATCGACGCGTGTACGCCCCACGTGGTGGTGCTGCGCACCGAGGGCGGACGTCCGGTTGTATTCACCGTGACCGACTTGATGCACGTGCTGACCCAGGCCCGTCAGGAAGAGCGTGCCGTGGTGGTCGATCGCGAGCGCCGGCGCCCCGTCGTCCTCGAGTACTGAAGCGGTAGCCACCGCCCTTCACCGCGTTCTCTATTCATGAGCAAAAGGAGGCCCAGCGTGAATCCATCGCTGCGCCAGGACATTCTTGCGCGCTTGACGCGCGACTATCAGGCCGAAGAACGGGGCCCGTACCTGCAAAAGGTACAGTGTCCCGACTGCGGCAAGCGGGAGGCGTTCATCAACGCCGAGTCGCCGTGGATGCTCAAGTGTGGGCGGGAGAACAACTGCGGCGCGCAGCACCACGTCAAAGCGTTGTTCCCGGAGCTGTTCGATAGCTGGACGGAACGCTATGACGTGCCCGAACAACGCGCCGAGAGTGGCTCGCCAGTCGCCGATGGCTACCTGCGCGATGGCCGCGGCTTCGATCTCGAGCGCATTCGCGGCTGGTACACCCAGGAGAGCTACTGGAAGCCGGGCATCGGCGGTACCGCCACGGTGCGCTTCGCCCTGCCCGGCGGCGCGTACTGGGAACGTCTGCTCGACAAGCCTGAGCGCTTCGGCAAACAGAAGGCCAACTTCGTCGGCCCGTACAAGGGCGAATGGTGGCAGCCGCCGGCGCTGACCGATGCCGACCTGGTGGAGGCCGGCGAGGTCTGGATCACGGAAGGCATCTTCGATGCCACGGCCCATTACCACCACGGCAAGGCCGCTGTATCGGCGATGAGTTGCTACAACTATCCCCGCGTGGCCTTGGCACGGCTGGCTGATGCCGCCCATGCCGCGGGCACCGCGCGCCCGACGCTGGTGTGGGCACTGGACAGTAACCGCGCCGGCCAAAACAACACGCTCAAGCATGTGCGCCGCGCCCGGGCCGAGGGCTGGGAATGCAAGGCCGCGCAGATCCCCGGCGGTGGAAAGCACGACTGGAACGACGCGCACCAGCGCGGCGAGCTGACCGACGAGCACTATGCCACCTACCGCCACCACGGCGCCCTGCTATTGGCGCCGTCGGCCATGGCCAAGGCACTGCTCCTCTACAAGCGCACCGAGAGGCGCGAGTGCTGGTTCGAGTACAAGCGCCAAATCTGGTGGTGGAAGCTGGACGTCGACGCCTTCGACCGCGCGGTACGCGCCGAGGGTGAGGACGGCGGCGACCAGGAGCAGTTGAACCCGGCGATCCGTGATGCCGCGCTGGAACAAGCCGGCAGCGTGAAGCGCATCTGCACCTGCTACCCCACGGCACTGTACTACCAGGCCAACGCCGTCACCGACGAGAGTTGGTACTACTACCGCGTCGAGTTTCCCGATGGCCGGGCACCGGTGAAGAACACCTTCAGCGGTGGCCAGCTGGCCAGTGCCAGCGAGTACAAGAAGCGCCTTCTCGGCGTGGCGCCGGGCGCGGTATGGACCGGTACCAGCCAGCAGCTCGACACCCTGCTCCAGGACCAGATCGGCAACATCAAGACGGTCGAGACCATCGACTACATCGGCTACAGCAAGGAGCACGAGGCCTATGTGTTCGGCGATCTTGCCGTGGCCGGCGGTAAAGTCGTGTCGATCAATAGCGAGGACTATTTCGAGCTTGGTCCACGCAAACACCTCAAGACGCTGAGCCAATCCGTCATCCTGCACCTGAACCCGGATCGGGACGCTTACAGCACCGCGTGGACGCGCCAGCTGCTGGGTGCCTTCGGTGCCAAGGGCGTGGTGGCCACCGGCTACTGGCTGGGCAGTCTGCTCGCCGAGCAGATCCGCGCCGCCCAGGGCAGCTTCCCCTTTCTCGAGATCGTCGGCGAAGCCGGCGCCGGTAAGTCCACGCTGATCGAGTTCCTGTGGAAGCTGGTCGGCCGGCGGGACTATGAGGGGTTCGACCCCAGCAAGGCGACCATGCCGGCTCGCTCCCGCAACTTCGCCCAGGTCGCCAACCTGCCGGTGGTGCTGATCGAATCCGACCGGGATCAGGGCGACGGCGCCAAGCAGAAGCAGTTCGACTGGGACGAGCTGAAGACCGCCTTCAACGGTCGCTCGATCCGTGCCCGCGGCGTCAAGAGCAGCGGCAATGAAACCTACGAGCCGCCCTTCCGCGGCAGCATCGTCATCAGCCAGAACGCGCCGGTACAGGCCGGCGAGGCGATCCAGACCCGCATCTGCCACCTGCACTTCACCCGCGAGGGCCAGACCCGCCAGACCAAGGAACTGGCCGAGGCCCTGGAGAAGGCCGAGCTCGAGCATGTCAGCCAGTTCGCTCTGGACGTGGCCAAGCGGGAAAGCGCCCTGCTCGAGCTGATCAATGCCCGCTCGCGCGAGTACGCCAACCGACTGACCGACGATCCCGAGATCAAGGTGCTACGCATCGCCAAGTGTCACGGCCAACTGATGGCGCTGCTGGACTGTCTCGGCCCCGAAGGCTTGGGCCTGTTCGACGCCCAGACCATCGACCAGGCCTGTGGCCACGTGTGGCAAATGGCGCGGGATCGCCAGCAAGCCATCAACGCCGACCACCCGCTCGTCGCCGAGTTCTGGGAGGCGGTCGAGTACCTCGAGGGGCTTTCCGAAGAGCCGGTGCTCAACCACTACGGCAAGAACACGGATCTGATCGCCATCAACCTCAAGGACTTCGAGCGCCGCTGTGCCGACTACAAGCTGCGCATCCCCGAGGTGCGCGAGCTCAAGCGCTACCTGAAGTCCAGCAAGACCCGCAAGTACATCGATGCCAACCGCACTGTCCGCAGCCAGATCCGCCTGGGCAATACCAGCGTGAAGTGCTGGGTATTTCAAGCCTGAAACCACAAAAGGAGCCTGTGATGACCACCCCACCAAGCATGCCGCGTGTCACCCAGCGTCTGCGTGAACGCAATCACCAGACCCTGGAGGCCATGCGCCTCGCCGAAGCCGATGCCAAGCGCCGCTTGGATCGTGTCGAGCAGCTCGGCGCTGCAGCACTGAGCCGGTTGGTCGATGTCGCCCAGGGCGACAGTGGCCAGAGTCACCATTGCCGCCGCCTGCTGCTCGCTATCTACAACGGGCCCGAGTGGCCTTTCGACCTCACTCGCTTGCGCGCGATCGACCGCAGCCTTCAGGACGCTGCCCTGGTCGTCATCGAGTGGGCCACCTACACCCGCCGCGAGCTGCACGAGTACCTGCCCAATGGCGATCGCTTGATGCAGCGCTTCCGACTCATCGAAACCCGCGGAGAGGACTGACCCATGGCCGACAACGCAGACCGCGCCACCGAACTGATGGAACAGACCCTGGAACACGCACTGGCCACCAGGTCAGCCTGGACCGGCGTCGACTGGGCGCGCGCCGAGTGTGAGGAATGCGGCGAAGAGATCCCCGCCGCCCGCCGAGAAGCCGCGCCCTGGGCGACAACCTGCATCGAGTGCCAATCCATCCGGGAGCAACGGAGGCGGCATGTACGGTGAAACGGTAAAAGGCGGGCCACTGGCCCGCCAAGCCGCCATGCTGTGCAGAGACGCGCGCTTTCGGCTTTACCTGGATCGCCGCCGGCGCCACAAGTTCGGGCTCAGCGAACAGGACCTGCCCGACGGTACTCACAATGAGCAAGACGCAAGGGATTGGCTGTGCGCCGCCTGCGGTATCCAGAGCCGCGCCGCGCTGGATCACCAGGAACAGGCCGCTACCATGTTCCGAACAATCCGTCAGCGCTATGGGCGCTGGCGTCTGCGAAGCCGCCAAGGAGACGCCTAATATGCCACGTCACATCGACCAAATTCTCGCGATGGCCGGTAATCGCCCCCTTTCAGCAGGCGAGATTGAGAGACTGGGTGGCTATATCCGCGACCTGGAGCGAAGGCAAGCGAGACCGGCCGACGTGCTTGAGCGAGAACTTGCCCGGACGCGGGAAGATCTGAAGAACTGTCGTAGGCTGCTCAACAAGTACGACATCAACGAGATCATGGACTAATCGCCCGCCGCCCTCTTGGGCGGCACTCTTCGGACGGCTAGATAACGGTATAAGGAAAGAAACCACCGTGCTTCCACCCCTGCCACAGTCCTAAAGATTCCCTTAAACTGTATAAGAGTACAGTTATGGGGAGGCATATTATGGCGGACGGCGTCGAGGTGCGCGGCAACACCGTGCGCGTCTACTTCCGTTGGCAGGGGGAGCTCTGCCGGGAACCGCTCCCAGGTAAGGCCACGGAGCGCAACATTGAGCATGCCAGGCGTCTGGTCACGATCATCAATTACGAGATCGATGCCGGCACCTTCGACTATGCCAGGCACTTTCCTGAATCACGGCGGCTGCACGAGAGCACTTTCGGCTTCTATCTGGACTTGTGGCTGGCCATCAAGAAGAACGAGCTGGCCTACTCGAGCTACCGGGGAATAGCTTCCAAGGCCGAGACACACGTTCGCCCGCGCTGGGGAAACGAACAGGCCGATGACATCGACCACATCGAGCTGCAGGATTGGATTCAGAAGGACCTGGCCACGCACCTGGCGAACAAGACGATCAAAGAGGTCGTCAGCATCATGCGGCAGACCTTCCGGCTGTACGCCACACGCAACAAGAAAGCCTTCGATCCTACCCTGGGCATCAACATCCGGCTTCCAGATGACGAAGATCCCGATCCGTTCGAGAAAGCCGAGATCCGCAAGATCCTCGAGACGCCGACAAAGCGGGTCCAGGAGCTCAACCTGATGAAATTCGCAATGTACGACGGGCCCAGGATCTCGGAGGCCCAGGCCCTGGCGTGGGAGGATGTGCTCGATGTCGAAAAGGGGATCATCCGCTACCGGCGTGCTGTGGTGCGTGGACGCTTCAAGGTGACCAAGACCAAGCGATCGACGCGGGTGCACCATCTACTGAAGCCGGCCCGGGAGGCGCTCCAGGAACAGTTCGCGCTGACCGGCAACCTGCCGGCGCAAACCTACCAGGTCGTCGATCGAGACAACCGGACCGTCAGGCAAGAAAAGCTGCGACTAGTGTTCCTGAACTCGCTGAGCGGGAAGCCATTCTATGAGAACGCCATCCGTCAGCGCTTCTGGAAGACTCACCTGGAGAAGGCGGGAGTGAGGTACCGCGGCCCGAACCAGTGCCGGCACACCTTCATCAGCCAGATGCTGTCCCTGGGCGTGGTACCGCTTCACTGGATTGCCAACCACGTTGGCCACTCCAGCATCACCATGATTCAGCGCCGCTATGGCAAGTGGATTCATGCCGACGGGCAGGACGTGCCGACCATGATCGAGAAGCTTCTGGATCTATAAGCATTCCCAGAATTGTTCCCAAAACCGTTCCCAAGGGCCAAAAACGAAGAAGGGGAATCAACTTAAGTAGTTGATTCCCCTTCAAAATTCTGTGGCGGAGGGGGAGGGATTCGAACCCTCGAAGCCTTTCGACTTACGCGCTTTCCAGGCGCGCTCCTTCGACCACTCGGACACCCCTCCGTAAATTGTCGTTCCGCCGAATGGCCTTGGGCCTTGTCCGTCAGAACGGCGCACATACTATCGAGCTAAGTGCTGTTTTGCAAGCGATTTTCCGTCTCGGCGGGGAATCACTTGAGTACCGCGTAACTGCCTTGAGCTTCCATGCAGAGGGTGTCGCCGCAGTAGACGCGCTGAACGAGTTTGATGCGCCCTCGCTCTTTCTCCGCCAGCGAGGCTTCCAGGCGGGCAATGCCATCGGCTTCGAGAGGGAAACACTGCATGTGATAGTCCGTGGTGACGGGGGCGAGAAAACGCTGTTGGCCTTCGGCGATCACCACGTCTTGCGCTCTGCCCCGGGCGCGTAGCCATAGCGTCGTCCAGCACCAGCCGAGCAAGGTGGTTTCGCCGGCGAGCGCGCCGCCGAAGCCGGTGCCCTTGTCATTGAGGTTGGCATCCAGCGCGACTTTCCAGTGGAGCGTCGTCGCGTCCCAGGCGGGCGAGTGAATGCCGTAATGCGTAACCTGTGGGATCGCCTCGCGCAACCAGGCGAGGAAGCCTCCGAGGTCGTCTCCGTCGCTGGCCTCGGGCAACGGCAATCGGGGATGCATCACCCCCGGACGGCGTGGCGTAGCGTTCACGACCAGCGCTCGACGAAGTCACTCGGATCGCGTTCGGGCAGCGGCTTGTGGCGCCCGCCCATCTGACCGAGGTACAGAAAGCCGACCAGCTCGTCGTCTTCGGCGAGGCCGAGGCCTTCACGCACCGTGGGGTCGAAGGCGTAGTGGCCGGTGCGCCACATGGCGCCCAGGCCTTGCGCCTGCGCCGCGAGCAGGATGCCATGCGCCGCGCAACCGGCGGAAAGCAGCTGTTCGATACGCGGCACCTTGGGGTGATCGGGCGTGACCTTGGCGATCACCGCGATGATCATCGGCGCACGCTTGGGCTTCTTGCGCGCGGCGTCGAGATGGCCGTCGTCGATGTGCGGATTGAGACGCTGCTCGGCCTTGGCGTATAGCTCGCCCAGCCGGTCGAGCCCTTCCCCGGAAAACTCGATGAACCGCCATGGCGTCAGGGCGTCGTGATCGGGCGCACGCAAGGCGGCACGGTACAGTGCATCCAGTTGATCGCGGTCGGGGGCGGGCGCGGCCAGTTTCCCCATCGAGCTGCGCTCGTGCAGTAAGGTCATGGCATCCATGAACATCTCCTTGGCCGTCTGAATAGGGTAATGATGTGCGGCCGAAGCCGCCGGTGTTCAATGCATGGCGTCAGTTTGCACGCTCACTGACGCGCCAGCCGGAGTGGCGTGGGCGGCCGCTCGCCGGGCGTACCCCGCCAGGGGCTGATATCCAGCCCGCCGCGCCTCACGTAGCGCGCCATGACCAGCAGCCGCTCCGGCCTGGCCCGCGCCATGAGATCCACGAACAGATGCTCGACGCAGTGCTCGTGAAAGTCCTGATGCTGCCGGTAGGAGATCAGATACTTCAGCAGGGCATCGCGCTCCAGCCGGGGGCCGCGATACCGAATCAGCACGCTGCCCCAGTCGGGCTGGCCGGTCACCGGGCAATTGGACTTGAGCAGGTGCGAGTGCAGCGTTTCTTCGACGATCTCTTCGCCGACTTCAAGCAGCCCAGGAGTCGGCGTGTAGTACTCGATGCTCACGTCGAGATCGTCCAGGCACTCGCCGGGCAGCGCTCGGGGCATCAGGGCATCGTCCTCGACGCCGAACAGGGCCACCGCCACCGACGCGCCCGCCGCCTGGGCCAGGTCACGCTCGAGCGTGTCGATCACCGCCTCGCGTCTGTCGAAGCGCGTCTGGTTGAAGCTGTTGAGGTACAGCTTCCAGGACTTCGACTCGATCAGCGAGGGGGAGTCGGCGGGCAGCCGGAACCGGGCCACGGCGACGATCGGCTTGCCCTTCGCGTCGAGCCAGGAAAGCTCGAAGGCGTGCCACTCATCCTCGCCCTCGAACGGCAGCGCGGCATCATCGAGCCCCAGCGGCGCGCGGTTGGCCTGCCGGGGAATGGGAAACAGCAGGCCGGCGTCGTAGTGTTCGGGATACGCGGACTCGCGACCCAGCGGCGCATGCTCGAGGGTTTTGTCACGTTCGCTCATGTCAGCTCCGGATCCCCTTGCCGCGGTCGAGCATCCACAGCCCCACCGCGAAGAACACGACGATGAAGATCGCGATGGCCACCAGCGCTCCGCCGACCGGGATGTCCGAGACCCCGAGAATGCCGTAGCGGAAGGCGTTGACCATGTACAGAATGGGATTGACCATCGACACGCCCTGCCAGAAGTCCGGCAGCATGTTGATCGAGTAGAACACCCCGCCCAGATAGGTGAGCGGCGTCAGCACGAAGATCGGCACGATCGAGATGTCGTCGAACTTGTGTGCCACCAGGGCATTGATGAACCCGCCGATGGAAAACAGCAACGCCGTCATGATCACCACCCCGATGGTCACCCAAGGATGGTGAATCGAGAGGTCGGTGAAGAACATCGAGACCACGGTGACGATCAAGCCCACGGCCAGGCCGCGCGATGCACCGCCGATCACGAAACCGGCGAGAATCACCCAGTTGGGCATCGGCGAGACCATCATCTCCTCGACGCTGCGCTGGAACTTGTTGGAGAAGAAGCTCGAGGCCACGTTGGAGTAGCTGTTGGTGATCACCGCCATCATGATCAGACCGGGCACGATGTAATCGATGTAGGGGATATCGTCCATAGGCCCGATGCGCGAGCCGATCAGGTTGCCGAAGATGATGAAGTACATGGTCATGGTGATCGAAGGCGGCAGCAGCGTCTGCGGCCAGATGCGCATGTAGCGGCGCACTTCCTTGGTCACCAGGGTCCAAAGCGCGATCCAGGTCTGCCAGGCATTCATGAGCGCACCTCCACCTTGTCGGTGGACCGGCCGCTTTCGGCATTGGCGTGCTCGACCATCGACACGAACATTTCCTCCAGGCGGTTGGCGCGATTGCGCATCGAGACGATTTCGAAGCCCTGCGCGGAGAATTGCGCGAAGGCGTCGTTGAGGCGCTGGCCACGCTCGACCGACAGCGCCAGTTGCGTGGCGTCGACACGTTCCACGCTGAAGCCTTCCAGTTCCGGCGCGGTCTCGACCGGCCGGGCCAGATCGAGCAGGAAGGTCTCGGTGTTGAGCTGGGCCAGCAGGTCACGCACGCTGGTGTTCTGGACGATATCGCCGTGGTTGATGATGGCGATGTTGCGGCACAGGCTCTCGGCCTCTTCCAGATAGTGCGTGGTGAGGATGATAGTGGTGCCCTCACGATTGATCCGCTGCATGAACTCCCACATGCTGCGGCGCAACTCGATATCCACCCCGGCGGTCGGCTCGTCGAGAATCAACAGGCGCGGGCGGTGGATCAAGGCACGCGCGATCATCAGGCGGCGCTTCATGCCGCCGGAGAGCATGCGCGCACTCCCCTTGCGTTTGTCCCACAGACCGAGATCGCGCAGCAGCTGCTCGGCGCGCGGCTTGGCCTCGCGCATCGGCATGCCGTAATAGCCCGCCTGGGTCAGGACGATGTCCTCGACCTTCTCGAACTGGTTGAAGTTGAATTCCTGCGGCACCACGCCGAGGTGATACTTGGCCTTGGCGAAGTCGCGGTCGATATCGATACCGAACACGCTCACGCTGCCGGCCGTCTTCTGCACCAGGGACGAGACGATGCCCAGTGTCGTCGACTTGCCCGCCCCATTGGGACCGAGAAGCGCAAAAAAGTCGCCTTCGGCGACGTCGAGATCGATGCCCTTGAGGGCATTGAAGCCATTACCGTAGACCTTGGTCAGCCCGCGGATGGACAGTGCTGGTTCTGCCATCTGGCGCACCCAATTCTTGATATTCGAAGAAAGCGTTACGAAGAAAATACTTTGCAAAGAAAGCAAATAGTGCGGGCATATCGTGAAAAATCAACGTCCCGCGCTACCGGCCGTCCCGCCTGACGCGCTCGACGCGTGACGTTCAACCGCTTGGACACCCCACATCACGGGCATTCGCCCTCATGCGTGGACCGCAAGGCAAGCATCGAGATCAAAAGCGAAACGACAAGAGTGGCGTCCCATAGGGGGTTCGAACCCCTGTTACCGCCGTGAAAGGGCGGTGTCCTGGACCACTAGACGAATGGGACGTAAATCGGGGGGAGGTGTATTTGGAGCGGGAAACGAGATTCGAACTCGCGACCCTCGCCTTGGCAAGGCGATGCTCTACCACTGAGCTATTCCCGCATCACAATGACACCGTACTGCTGCCTCGTACTGACTGGAAGTGGCGTCCCATAGGGGGTTCGAACCCCTGTTACCGCCGTGAAAGGGCGGTGTCCTGGACCACTAGACGAATGGGACGCATTTTGGAGCGGGAAACGAGATTCGACTGGGCTGGCATTCCAGCTTGCGACCCTCGCCTACCATACCTCTATTTCCAAATTCTGGAGCGGGAAACGAGATCCGACCGGGCTGGCGTTCCAGCTCGCGACCTTCATTGACCGATCCAACACTACCAAGTTTTGGAGCGGGAAACGAGATTCGAACTCGCGACCCTCGCCTTGGCAAGGCGATGCTCTACCACTGAGCTATTCCCGCATTTCCAGCCACACGAGGTGAGTTGGCGTCCCATAGGGGGTTCGAACCCCTGTTACCGCCGTGAAAGGGCGGTGTCCTAGGCCACTAGACGAATGGGACGTGTCGTCACTCGCCTCGTCGAGGTGCGGCGTATATTACTGGGCACCCCCTTGGGTGTCAACCCTCTGTCTCGACACCCTTTTCTTGTCGCTGCCATGCCCCCATGTCATTGACCAGACAACGCCCATTCCCGTGGGCCCCGAAGCATGGCGTATCGCGGTGATCGTCACGATGACCGCGCCACAAGCAACAGGAGTCGACCATGAGCGAGAAAGTCCAGAAAAGCGAACACGAGTGGCAACAGCAGCTGACCCCCGAGCAGTATCGGGTGACGCGCGAAAAAGGCACCGAGCGCCCGTTCACCGGCGACTACCAGGTCTCCGACGAACAAGGCATCTACCACTGCGTCTGTTGCGGAGCGCCGCTGTTCGAGAACGAGCACAAGTTCGATGCCGGCTGTGGCTGGCCCAGCTTCGATCGTCCGCTGGCCGATGCGAGTATCGAGGAGCATCTGGACACGTCACACGGCATGCGCCGCATCGAAGTGACATGCCGTCGCTGCGACTCGCACCTGGGTCATGTGTTTCCCGACGGACCTCAAGACACCACGGGGCTGCGTTACTGCATCAATTCGGTATCGCTCGACTTCCATCCCGGGGAGTGATCTCTGGCGCTTCCCCTCGCCGATGAATCGCTCGCCCGAGGTGCGATTCATCGCGGCCGCCACTCCGCTAGCGGGCCTCGCTCTGCTACCATGGGCGGCCGTTTGTTGCGAGCTGGAGAGAGACGATGCTGGGTTGGTATCCCGGACACATGCACAAGGCCCGCCGCCAGATAAAGGAGGCGCTGCCGGAGATCGACGTGGTGCTCGAGGTCCTCGACGCCCGCTTGCCCTACTCCAGCGCCAACCCCATGCTGGCCGAACTGACCGAGCACAAGCCGGTGCTCAAGGTACTCTCGCGGGCCGATCTGGCCGACCCCGAACAGACCGAGCGCTGGGTGGCCTATTTCAATGAGCGTCCGGACACCCGTGCCCTGGCGGTCACCACCACCCAGGCGCGCGAGTTGAAGCGGATTCCCGCCCTGTGTCACGAACTGGCCGGTCATGTGCGTGCCGACCGTGACGTGCGCGTGATGGTGATGGGCATTCCCAATGTCGGCAAGTCGACCCTGATCAACGGCCTGGCCGGCAAGAAAATCGCCAAGACCGGCAACGAACCGGCGGTCACCAAGCGTCAGCAGAAGATTCGTCTGGATGGCCGCGTCGCCCTGATCGACACCCCGGGGGTGTTGTGGCCGAAGATCGAGGACCAGGCCAGCGCCTACCGCCTGGCGGCCAGCGGCGCGATTCGCGATACCGCCATGGAATACAGCGACGTCGCCATCGTCGCCGCCGCCGAACTGGCCAAGCGTTATCCCGAGGCCCTCAAGGCACGCTACAAGCTCAAGACGCTGCCCAGCTACGCTCCCAACCCCGATGCCGGCAGCGTCGAGGCCGATGGCCCTCCACATCGCGACCTGCTGGCACTCGCCGGCTTCGATGGCCAGGCCATCGTCGAGGCCATCGCCAGCAAGCGTGGCGGCCTGCGCGCCGGCGGCATCGTCGACATGCATCGCGGCGCCGAGGTGTTGCTGCATGAGCTGCGCGACGGCAAGCTCGGACGCCTCACGCTGGAAACCCCGGACGACATCCCTCTCCCCGAGGAAAGCGACCCCGAGACTGCCACGGACGCACCGCCTTCCGCTTGAGGTCACGCCCACCCGTCGCGCCTGATATCGCCTTGCACGAGGTGATATCAGGCGCGCGCCATTTGCGTGGCCCGCGCGCCACGGTATGCTAGGAAACGGCGCGGCAGCCCGCCCCGACGGTACGGAAACACCGCCTCCACCCCATCGGCTGCGCAGCAAACGGAAGCCCCATGGATACCGAGACCCCCATTCGGAAATCGCACAAGCTCGACAACGTCTGTTATGACATTCGCGGCCCGGTGCTCGACCACGCCAAGCGCCTCGAGGACGAAGGGCAACGCATCCTCAAGCTCAATATCGGCAACCCCGCGCCCTTCGGGTTCGAAGCCCCGGAGGAAATCCTTCAGGACGTGATGCGCAACTTGCCGACGGCACAGGGCTACTGCGATTCCAAGGGGCTGTACTCGGCACGCAAGGCGATCATGCAGGAATGCCAGCGCAAGCGGATTCCCGATGTAGGCATCGAGGATGTCTTCATCGGCAACGGCGTCTCCGAGTTGATCGTCATGGCCATGCAGGCACTGCTCGACGATGGCGACGAGGTGTTGATTCCCGCCCCCGACTATCCGTTGTGGACGGCGGCGACCAATCTCGCCAGCGGACGCCCGGTGCACTATCTGTGCGACGAGCAGTCCGACTGGGCGCCGGACTTGAACGACGTGCGCGACAAGATCACCGCGCACACCAAGGCCATCGTCCTGATCAACCCCAACAACCCCACCGGCGCCGTCTATCCGCCGGAAGTGGTCAAGGAACTGCTGGCGATCGCGCGGCGTCATGGGCTGGTGGTGTTTTCCGACGAGATCTACGACAAGATCCTCTACGACGACGTCGAGCACGTATCCACCGGCGCGCTGGCCGACGACGACCAGCTCGTGGTGACGCTCAATGGCCTCTCCAAGAGTTACCGCTGCGCCGGGTTTCGCAGCGGCTGGATGATCCTGTCCGGCAACCGCGGCAAACAGCGGGCCGACGATTTCATCCAGGGCCTCAACATGCTGGCCTCGATGCGTCTGTGCGCCAATGTACCCGCCCAGCACGCTATCCAGACGGCGCTCGGCGGCTATCAGTCGATCAACGACCTGGTGCTGCCCGGCGGGCGGCTGCTCGCTCAGCGCGACATTACCTACGACAAGCTCAACGCCATTCCCGGCGTCAGCTGCGTCAAGCCCAAGGGCGCGCTTTACGCCTTCCCGCGTCTCGATCCCGAGGTCTTCAACATTCAGGACGACCAGAAGCTGGTGCTCGACCTGCTCCTGCAGGAAAAGATCCTGCTGGTACAGGGCACGGCCTTCAACTGGCCCTCGCCGGACCACGTGCGCATCGTCACCCTGCCGTGGGCCGACCAGCTCGGCGACGCCCTGGACCGCTTCGCCAACTTCCTGTCGCGTTACCGTCAATGAGGCGGCATTTGCCCGGGACATGTCTGGCCTGGGCAAATCATCGTTCTTTCAACGAAAAACGATGTTTGCCTTGAAACCCGGGGCAAGACGCCGTATCTAATGGCCAACGAGAATCGACATACCCATTGTTGACTCACTGACTGAGGGAACCCACCGATGATGCGAATTCTGCTTTTCCTGGCGACCAACCTGGCCGTGGTGCTCGTGGCCAGTATTACGTTGCGACTGCTAGGCGTGGAACCCTACCTCAACGCCAACGGGCTCAACATGAACAGCCTGCTGATCTTCTGCTTCGTGATCGGCATGGCGGGCTCATTGGTGTCGCTGTTCATTTCCAAGTGGATGGCGAAGATGAGCACCAAGGCCAAGGTGATCGAACAGCCCGGCAACGCCACCGAGCGCTGGTTGCTCGACACCGTCGGCGAACTGGCGCGCGACGCAGGCATCAAGATGCCCGAGGTGGCGATTTTCCCCGCGCAACAGTCCAACGCCTTCGCCACGGGCTGGAACAAGAACGATGCCCTGGTCGCGGTTTCCGCCGGCCTGCTCGAACGCATGCGTCCCGAGGAAATCCGCGCGGTACTGGCGCACGAGATCGGCCACGTCGCCAACGGCGACATGGTCACCCTGGCGCTCATCCAGGGGGTTCTCAACACCTTCGTGATGTTCTTTGCGCGGATCGTGGCGCAACTGGTGGATAGCTTCCTGCGTCGCGACGACGAGGGCGGCGGCCTGGGCTTTTTCGGCTACATGGCGGTCGTGATCGTGGCGGAAATCGTCTTCGGCCTGGTGGCTTCGATGGTAGTGGCCTGGTTCTCGCGCTTCCGCGAATACCGCGCCGACGCCGCCGGTGCCAAGCTCGCCGGCAGCGGCGCGATGATCAATGCCCTGGCGCGCCTCAAGGCCGAGACGCAAATGCCCGATCAGATGCCGGATACGCTGACGGCCTTCGCCATCACCACCGGACAGACCCGCAAGCTGATGGAACGGCTGTTCGCCAGCCACCCGCCGCTGGACGACCGCATCCGTGCCCTCAAGGAAAGCGCCTATCGCGAATGATCGCGGCAGGCTGCTGCGCAACGCAAAACACCCACCGGCCCTGAATGTCATCAAAAGGTCGGTGGGTGTTTTCATCTCGGCACGCTGCATGACGTCAGGCGACATGCCACGTGCCGCTTGCTACTTGCCACGTGCTACTTGCTGGACAGCTTGACCTTGAAGCCAAAGCCTTCGAGGGCATCGCGCAGGCCGCCCTTGTTCTGCTTGAGCTCGACCCGCAAGGTGGAAAACTCGCGACGCAGCGGATACTCGGCACGGTAGGCGTCGAAGCCCGTTGCCATGCCCATGCGCCGCCGGTAGCGGTCGAATGCCAGCATGTCGCGGCGCACGTCGTAACAGGCCCGCGTGCATAGCGAGAGTGCTTCCAGCGGCGGCGCCCAGGGCGTCAGCACGATCTTGCGCAGCCAGGGGTCGGGCTTGAGCTGCCCCAGCTTCTTGCGTGCCGGCAGCCCGAACTGACGCATCGCCGCCTGATAGACCAGCTCGGTGCCGCGCATCTTGCCGTCGATGCTGTGCCCGGCGATATGCGGCGTGGCGATGTCCACGAGATCGTAGAGTGCGGGGTCGATGCCGGGCTCGTTTTCCCACACGTCGAGCACCACCCGCAGGTCGTTGGCGCGCTGCAGCCGCTCGCGCAGGGCCTGGTTATCGACACAGGCGCCACGCCCGGCGTTGATCAGCACCGTGCCCGGCGCCAGGGCGTCGATGCGCGACGCGTCGAGCAGGTGCCGGGTCGCATGCTCGCCCTCCGTCACCAGCGGCGTATGCAGGCAGACGATCTCGGCCCGCTCGAGCAGCGCATCGAGCGACAGGAAATCCTCGCGCCCTTCCGCCTCGGCGCGTGGCGGATCGCACAGCAGGCATTCGACGTCGAGATCGTCGAGACGCTCCGCCAGGCGGCTGCCCACGTTGCCGACTCCGACGATGCCGATGGTCTTGCCGGCCAGATGGAAGCCATCCTCCTCGGCCAGCAGCAGCAGGCTCGAGAGCACGTAGTCGACCACCGAGTCGGCATTGCATCCCGGAGCATTGGCGAACCCGATGCCCGCCTCGCGCAGGTAATCGAGATCGACGTGATCGGTACCGATGGTGCAGGTGCCGACGAAGCGCACGCGGGAACCTTCCAGAAGCGCCGCATCCACGCGGGTGATCGAGCGCACGACCAGCAGGTCTTGCTCGCGTACCGCCGCCGCGTCGATATCGCGGCCGGGCAAGCGGGTGATGTCGCCCAGCTCTCCGAAGAATTCGTCCGCCAGGGGAATGTTTTCATCGACCAGGATGCGCATGACCTTCTCTTTTCTCCCTTGTCCAAGTCCGGCGGCCGGTTACAATACGCGCAAGGCGCCTCTTGGCCGGTCACGGCCGCCCCGATACAGGCATCCGGGGCCAGCTTGCCGGTATTCGATAGTAGGCCCGCGAAAGATACGTCACAAGCCCGTCATGAGGTGGTGACGCATCGTCATGTTTCATCGCCGTCATCACGGCGCCACCAGGAGTTCGCGTGATCGTCCGCTGGGAAAGTGAACACGACTACGTCCTCGTGCATGTCCATCAGGACATGTTCGGTGACTGGATATTCAGCCGCGCCTGGGGGCAGATCGGCACCCAGTTCGGCGGTCTCAAGCACCAGCTGGCCGACAGCTACGCCCAGGCCATGACATGGCTCGAGGACGTCGCGCATATCCAGACCTCGCGCGGCTTCGCCAAGGTCTTCGAGGCGAGCGACGACTCGAGCCCCGAAGCCCAGGAAGCCATGCGCCAGCTGTCGCTGCTCGACGGCGCCTGAGCGCCGCCGAACCACACGACCTCCCTGCTACCGGCACCGCTCAGCGGTGGCGAATCAGGAAGCAGTGATGCAGGTCCGGACGCCGCGAGAAGTCCGGGTCGAACGTGCGTGCCGAGATGTCCTCCACCGCGAAGCGTTCCCCGACGGCGGCATCGAGCACGAAGCGCCGCTGGTTGTTGGAAAACACCAGCGTGCCGCCCGGCGCCAAGCGCGCCATGGCCAGCTCGATGAGCCGTGCATGGTCGCGCTGCACGTCGAGCACGGCGTCCATCTTCTTGGAATTGGAGAACGTCGGCGGATCCATGAAGATCAAGTCGAACTCGCTGCCCGCCGTTTCCAGCCACCGTAGGCAGTCGTCGCGCACGACGCGATGCCGGCTCGGGTCGAGGCGGTTGAGGGCGAAGTTGTCGCGTGCCCAGGCCAGGTAGGTATTGGACAGGTCGACGCTGACGCTGTCGCTCGCGCCACCCAGGGCCGCCTGCACCGTGGCCGTGCCCGTGTAGCAGAACAGGTTGAGGAAGCGCTTGCCGTCGGCCATTTCGCGCAACCGCCGGCGCACCGGACGATGATCCAGGAACAGCCCGGTATCCAGGTAATCGCGCAGATTGACCCATAGCCGCGCCGGGCCTTCGCTGACCTCGAACCGCTCGCCGCTGGCATCCTGCTTGGCATACTGCGCCTTGCCCGCCTGCCGGGTGCGCTGCTTGTAATGCACGCTTTCCGGACGCACGCCCAGGACCTGCGGAATGACTTCCAGAGCGTCGAGCAGGCGACGCTGTGCCTGGCGCGGGTCCACGGAGCGCGGTGGCGCATACTCCTGCACGTGGACACGGTCGCCGTAGACATCCACTGCCAGGGCGTATTCCGGCATGTCCGCGTCATAGAGCCGATAGCAGCGCTCGCCGGACTGCTTGAGCCATTTCTTCAACCGCTTGCGGTTCTTTTCCAGACGGTTGGCGAACATCTGGGCCCCGTCGTTGCGAGGGCCGGGGCGGGACGTCGCCCCACTTGCTCCCTGCGGCTCGTCGCCTTCCGAGGACGTCTCGCGCTCGGTACGCTGCGCCACGACCGGGATCAGCAGCAGCTTGCAGTCCAGTGGCCCGTTCTTGAACGCATACTGCTTTTCGGCACGCAGCCCCGTGCGATGCCCCAGGTCGGGGTTGCCGGTGAACAGCGCCAGCTGCCAGCCCTCGAACTCGGCACGCAGGCGCTCGCCCAGGGCGGTGTAGATGGGCACCACCTCGGGCAGCTCGCCCAGGCGCTCGCCGTACGGCGGGTTGGTGATGACCAGCCCCGGCCCGTCGACGCCTTCCGGCCGCGTGAGTTGCGCCACCTCGGCGCCCTGCAGATCGATCAGGGCGGGAATCCCCGCGCGCATGGCGTTGGCCTTGGCGGCGGCGATCGCCGGCGGGCTCTGATCGCGCCCGTACAGCTTCGACTTCACACGACGACGCCCGACGTTGGCGCGCGCCTGCGCTTCGCGCTGGAGCTCCCGCCACGCGTCGGGGTCGTGCCCCACCCAGGCTTCGAAAGCGAAATAGTCGCGCGACAGTTGGGGGGCAATGTCCGCCGCCATCAGCGCCGCCTCGATGAGCAATGTCCCCGCGCCGCACAGCGGATCGACCAGGGGCTCGCCCCGCCGCGCCCGAGCGGGCCAGTCGGCGCGCATCAACAGGGCCGCGGCCAGGTTTTCCTTGAGCGGTGCGTGGCCGGCGTCACGGCGGTAGCCACGCTGGTGCAGGCTGCCTCCGACCAGGTCGAGCCCCAGCAGCAGACGCCCACGATGCAGGTGTGCATAGATACGGGCATCGGGCGTCTTGAGATCGACGGCCGGCCGCTCGCGCCCGGCCGCGCGCATCGCATCGACGATGCCATCCTTGACGCTTTGCGCCCCGAAGCGGGTATGACGGATATGCTCGGATTGACCGTGAAAATCCACGGCCAGACTGCTCCCGGCGCGCAGGTGAGCGCCCCAGTCCACCCGTCGCGCCGCCTCGACCAAGGCCTCGGGACGTTCGATGCCCTGCTCGCGCAGAAGACATAGCACCACGCGATTCGCCAGGCGCGACCACAGGCAGATGCGATACGCCATCGCCGTATCGGCCTGAGCATGGACGCCCGCCACGGTGGTGCCGGTCACCTCCGCGCCGAAGTCCGCGAGTTCATCGGCCAGCAAGCCCTCGAGCCCACGCGGACAGGCGATGTAGAGCGTCAAGGGTTGGGATTGCACGTCGTTCATAAAGTCGTCATCCCGGCGCCACGCACCGGTCATATTCCTGTGGTTTACATGGAACGTTTGGCTTATGCCAAATCGCTGGTCGACAAATCCGCGCCAACGCGCTAAAGATTAGAAGTGTAGCTACTGAAAACGCATGCGTTTCGTGTCCGGACGTCCCGGTTCATGGCGGTGATGGGTACCCCATTGTCGGCATGTACTGTCAGATCTCAACAATCGGTTCTTGAAAGAGGCCATCCGATGAAACGACAGAAACGTGATCGCTTCCAGCGTGCTTATGTTCACGGATACAAGGCTGGCATGACGGGGCGCTCTCGCGATGACTGCCCAAGCCAGGACATCAACCTCCGCGAATACTGGATGAGCGGTTGGCGTGAAGGTCGCGGGGACCAGTGGGCCGGCATGACGGGGATTTCCGGCATCCACAAGAACCCCATGGTACTGTCATGAAAGAACCCTCGGTGGCACCTGGCTCAACGCCCCATTGACAGGTCCACGACAAGGCCCGCGGCGCGGGCCTTTTTAGTTGCCATGCGTTGACCTTCATGCACGCTCCACCACCGGCTTCCACGACGCCTTGCCATCCCGCCGTTATGTCAATGCCCGCGCGCACTCCCCCACCAGCGACGGTCCACGGTAGATAAAGCCGGTATAAACCTGGACGAGATCCGCGCCCGCCTCGCGCTTGGCCTTCGCGGCGTCACCGCTGTCGATACCGCCCACGCCGATGATCGGCAGCGTTGGCAGGTGTCGGCGCAACTCGCGAATCACCGCATTGGAAGGCTCGAATACCGGCCGCCCGGAAAGGCCACCCAACTCCTCGGCATGTGCCAGCCCCTCGACCGCGTCGCGCGCGATCGTGGTATTGGTGGCGATGACCGCGTCCACTGCATGGTCAGCCAGCGAGCGTGCCACCAGCGCCACTTCCTCGGCCTGCATGTCAGGCGCGATTTTCACGGCCAGCGGCACCGTCCGACCGTGGCTCTCGTCGAGGCGGCGCTTTTCCTCGCGCAGCGTCCCCAGCAACGCATCCAGATGCTCGCCGAATTGCAGGTTGCGCAACCCCGGCGTGTTGGGCGACGACAGATTGACAGTGACGTAATGCGCGTGGGCATGCACCTTGCGCAGGCACGTCAGGTAATCGTCCACCGCGCGTTCCACCGGGGTATCCAGGTTCTTGCCGATGTTGATGCCGATGACGCCCGCGTACCGGCTCTTGCGCACGTTGTCGACGAGTCGGTCGACGCCGGCGTTGTTGAATCCCATGCGGTTGATGATCGCGCCGCGTTCCGGCACGCGAAACAGACGCGGCCTGGGATTGCCCGCTTGCGGACGCGGCGTCACCGTGCCCACTTCGACGAAGCCGAACCCCAGCGCACCCAGCGCATCGAGATGCTCGGCGTTCTTGTCGAGCCCTGCCGCCAGCCCCACACGATTGGGGAACGTCAGACCCATGAGCGTCACCGGTGCCTCGACGCGTTCACCGCCGAGCCATTTGGTCAGGCCGAGGCGATGTGCCCCCGACAGCGAAGCGAGTGCGAGACCGTGAGCGGTTTCGGGGTCGAGACGGAACAGTAGCGAGCGAGCCAGCGGGTACATGAGTCCTCGGGCGAAACGAAAAGCGGGAAACGGCGGGCGGCTAGTATAGCTCATGCGCATGCAAAAGCGCAGGGCCCGCCTCGCCATGCGGCGAGACGGGCCCTGCATCGACACTCGGGCGTCGCTTACGGCTGCGTATCGAGCTGCTGCACACGCAACGTATAGTTGTTGACGCCACTCATCGCGGAGCCGAACTTCTGGCCCTTCACCCAGATGTGATAACGCCCGGGCTGCAGAGTGGTCTCGATATCGAAGTCGCCCTCGAAACCCTCGCCCGCATCGCTTGCGACGACATCACCGCTCTCGTCGAGAATACGCGCCTCGAGACGATAGGTGCCTTCGTTGCCGGGGAAGGTCGAGCTGGTCACCGACACGGTGCCTGCCTCGGCGACATCGAAGCTGAGCACTTCACCGCGCTGACGAATCGCGATATCGGCCACGATTTCATCGAACGCCTGCGGCAGGGCCTCTTCGTCACCCGATTGCGCGGCCGCTCCATCATTATCGCTGCTTGCTGCGGCCCCCGACGACGCCGTGGCGCCGGCGGCCACATCGGAGGCTGCCTCGGTCGCTTCAGGGCGCGGCGCGGCGATGGTTGCCACGGCATCTTCGTCATCGACGAAGGCCGTGGTGCGACCATCCTTGCCGGGTCCGCCGAACATGATGCCGCCACCGTCGTCGACGCCGCTCTCATCGTTCGACAGCCGGTTGCCCTGGGCATCCAGACCACTGACGGTGACAACAAAGCTGTTGCCTCCCGTCTTTTTGGTGCCGAACTTCTGACCGGATACACGCAGCATGTAATCGCCAGGTTCCAGGCGCTGCTCCATGGTCAAGCCATCGTTCTGACCCAGCCCCGATTCCGAGGCAATTTCATTGCCCTGGGCGTCGAGCAGCGTCGCTTCGATACGATAGTCATCGGAGTCGCCCGGCAGGGTCGAGCTGCGGAATTGATAGCGCCCGGCCTTTTCGACGGTAAAAGGGTGCGTCTGCGTCCCACCGAAGAAAAAGCTCTGGCTGCGCGCGTCGGAACTCGACTGCAAGAAATCGGTAAGGTCGATCTTGGCCGCAGCTTCCTGAGCCTTCTGTTGCGCGGCGCTTTGCGCCATGGCCGTCTGCGCCGTTCCGGCCAGTCCCAAGGCCACAAGCATTGTGGTAATCACGCGATGATTCATGGGGCTTCTCTACTTGGCTTCGAACCTGAGTCGGGGCACAGCATATCAGAGACCTAAACGCCCATGCCTCTTTTGCAGGCTCGGCTGGGAGGAAAATTGTGCTGCCTTGTCGTCACGATGAGAGGCGATGCGCAAGCGACCGACAAACGCTACGCCACGACGTCATGCCACCTTACCTGACGCTATCAGCCTCGCCAACGACGCCACCCCGAACATGGCACTCGGGGTGGCGTGACCGGACTCACCCCTCGCCGTTACTCTCGGCGAGATCGACCAGCTCACGAATGGCCACGGCGAACAACGGGAAGCCGCCCTGAGAGCCCGAACGCACTTCGTCGAGCAGACCGCACCAGCGCTCGACCAGCCCGGCATGCCGCTCCAGCCACTGGTCGACGCGGGGCTCCACGTCACGCGGCGCGCCTTCCATCTTGAGCACACTGATGCTGAGCGCCAGTTGCTGGCGATCGAGGTCGTCGCGGAAGGTTTCGCGCGCCTGCGCCTGCCAGCTGTCGCGCACCTTCAGGGCATTGATCTGGCCGTTCATCCACGGCAGCTCCAGGCGATGACCGATCTCGTAGTAGACCTCGGCCACGCGCTGCACCTTCTCGTCGGTGGCCCGCGCCGCCTCGATGATGCCGAGACCGGCGTAGAGGCTGCCGGCCGCCGCGATAACGCTCGCCAGACGCTGGGGCACTCCGGCCTTTTCCAGCTCATCGCGGCGCGTATCCCACGTCTCGCGATCTTCGCCGCGCAGGCGCTTGCCGATGTTCTCCTGCAATTGCGTGACGCGCGGCGCGAAGTACTCGATGGCCTCCTGAATGCCCTGGCTGGTGCGGTGACGCAGGAACCAGCGCGTGGCCCGACGCAGCAAGCGCATCAGGTCCAGCATCATGCCGTACTGGACCTGGCTGTCGACCTGATAGTCGAGCGCCTCGATCTGCTCCCAGAGCCCTTCGAGATTGAAGCAGTCACGCGCGATGATGTAGGCACGCGCCACCTCGGCACGCGAGGCGCCCGTGGAATCGCGCAGACGCCGCACGAACGAGATGCCCATGTGATCGACCAGGTCGTTGGCGATCTGCGTGGCGGTGATCTCGCGCTTCAGGCGATGCTGATACATCTCGTCCGAGAAGCGCTCGACCAGCGTATGGGGAAAGGCGCGTGCCATGTGCCGCTGCACGTGCGGGTTGTCCGGCAGATCGGAGGCGATCAGATCGGTCTTCAGGGCACTCTTGGCATAGGAGATCAACACCGAGAGTTCGGGAAGCGTCAGCCCCTTGTCCGCATTGGCGCGCTCGATCAGCACCTCGTCGGAAGGCAGGAACTCCAGCTCGCGATCCAGGCCGCCCGCGGCTTCCAGTTCGTTGATGAAGCGGCGATACGGTCCCATGCCCTGCTGACTGAGAATTTCCGACAGCGAGAGCGCCTGGGTCTGACGATAGTTGTCGCGCAGCACCAGCTCCCCGACTTCCTCGGTCATCTCCGCCAGCATCTGGTTGCGCTGCTTGTCGGTCATGTCCCCGCGCTTGACGATGTCGTCGAGCAGGATCTTGATGTTGACCTCATGGTCGGAGCAATTGACCCCGCCGGCGTTGTCGATGAAGTCGGTGTTGACGCGCACGCCCTTCTCCGCCGCCTCCATGCGACCGCGCTGGGTCAGCCCCAGGTTGCCGCCTTCGCCGACCACGCGGCAGCGCAGCTCGCCGCCATCGACGCGCAGGGCGTCGTTGGCCTTGTCGCCGACATCGGCATGGGTCTCGTCGGCGGCCTTGACGTAGGTCCCGATGCCCCCGTTCCAGAGCAGGTCATAACGCGACACGAGAATCGCGCGAATCAGCTCGTTGGGTGACAGCTTGCCGGCCTCGATGTCGAAGGCCTTCTTCATCTCGGCCGTGATGGTGATCGACTTGGCATCACGCGAGAACACGCCCCCGCCCTTGGAGATCAAGGAGGTGTCGTAGTCTTCCCAGCTCGAGCGCGCCAGTTCGAACATCCGCTGACGCTCCTTGAACGACGCCGCCGGATCCGGGTCGGGATCGACGAAGATGTGCCGGTGGTTGAAGGCGGCCACGAGGCGAATCTTGTCGGACAGCAGCATGCCGTTGCCGAACACGTCCCCCGCCATGTCGCCGATCCCCACCACGCTGAAGGGCGTTTCCTGGGTATTGAGGCCCATTTCGCGGAAATGGCGCTTGACCGATTCCCACGCCCCCTTGGCGGTGATCCCCATCTTCTTGTGATCGTAGCCATGCTCGCCGCCGGAGGCGAAGGCATCGCCCAGCCAGTGGCCGTACTCCAGCGAGATGGCGTTGGCGATGTCCGAGAAGGTGGCGGTGCCCTTGTCGGCGGCCACCACCAGATAGGGGTCGTCATCGTCGTGACGCACGACGCGTTCGGGCGGTACCACGTCGCCGCCTTCCAGATTGTCGGTCACGTCCAGCAGGGCGCGAATGAAGATCTGGTAGCAGGCGATGCCTTCCTTCTGCACGACGTCGCGATCGGCGCCTTCGGGCATGCGCTTGCAGATGAAGCCGCCCTTGGCGCCCACCGGCACGATCACCGCGTTCTTGACCTGCTGCGCCTTGACCAGCCCCAGCACTTCGGTCCGGAAGTCCTCGTGGCGGTCGGACCAGCGCAGCCCGCCGCGCGCGACCTTGCCGCCACGCAGATGTACCCCTTCGACACGCGGCGAGTAGACGAAAATCTCGAACATCGGTCGCGGCTTGGGCATGTCCGGCACCCGCGTCGGCTCGAGCTTGAAGGCGATGTAGTCCTTGGGCTCGCCGTCTTCGCGCTGCTGATAGTAATTGGTCCGCAGCGTGGCCTGGATCAGCGCTACGTAACGGCGCAGCAGCAGGTCGTCATTGAGGCTGGCCACCTGATCGAGCAAACCCTCGATGCGGGCCACGCACTCGTCGACCTCGTCCTCGCTGGCGGTGTCGTCGGGGTCGAAGCGCAGTTCGAAGAGCGTCACCAGCTCGCGGGTGATCTCCGGATGGCTCGCCAGGGTGTTGGCGATGTAGTCCTGCGACAGCCCGAACCGCAACTGCTTGAGATAGCGGGCATAGGCACGCAGCACGGCGACCTCGCGCCAGGCCAGGTTGGCGCCGATGACCAGACGATTGAAGGCATCGCTCTCGGCATCGCCGGTCCAGATCCGCGTGAACGCTTCGATGAACACGTCACGCATTTCCTGCAGATTGACGACGCCGTCGCCACGATGCTCGAGCGTGAAATCGTGAATCCAGTAGGTCCGCTCGGGGCACTGGATATCGTAGGGACGCTCGCTGATCACCCTCAGCCCCAGGTTCTCGAGCACCGGCAGCACATCGGAGAGCGGGATGGGGTGGTCGGCGTGGAACAGCTTGAGGTTGACCCCGTCGATGTTCTCCTCGACCAGCCGGTACAGGCTGAGGCTGATCGGCGCCGGTGCATCCAGCTCGCTGAGATGATGGATATCGTAGACGGCGGTACGCGCGGAGAAGTCCTCGCGGTAGCTGCTGGGAAACGCCTCGCGATACTGCTGCATCAAGCGGTTCGCCTGCTCCTCGCCATAGCCTTCGACCATGGCCGACTGCAGATCGTCGCGCCAGCTCCGCGACAGGGCCGCAATCTTCTTCTCGAGCCGCCGCACGTCATATTCGGCCGGGCGCTCGCCGTTGAAGCGCAGAATGAACTGAATGCGCGCCAGCACCGACTCGGAAAGGTAGGTGTTGAAATCGCCGAACGTGGCGTCGAGCTCCTCACAGAGCATGTTCTGGATGCGCACGCGCAGTTCGGTGGAAAACACGTCGCGTGGCACGAATGCCAGGCACGAATAGAACTGACCGAAGCGGTCCTCGCGAATGAACAGTCGAACCTTGCGCCGTTCACGGATGTTGAGGATCCCGAAGACGGTACGCGCCAGCTCGTCGGTGTCGATCTGGAACAGGTCGTCGCGCGGATAGACCTCGAGGATCTGCGTCAGCTGCTTGCCGTTGTGACCCTTGGGATTGACGCCCGCCGCCTTGATGACGGCTTCGATCTTCTTGCGCAGCACCGGCACATTGCGCGGCGACTCGTTGTAGACCGTCGAGGTGTAAAGCCCCAGAAAGCGCCGCTCGCCGACCACGCGGCCCTCTTCGTCATAACGATCGATGGAGATGTAATCCGGGTAGGCGGGGCGATGCACGCGCGCGTGGTAGGCGCTCTTGGCGAAGGACAACAGCTCCGGCACCAGCACGTACTGATCGTCCTCGATGCCCTCGTCGGTCGTGATCCGCTCGCGATAACGCGGCTGATCGAGCTTGAAGACGCCCAGCTCGCTCTTGGGGATCTGACGCAGGCGATCCTGGCCGTCTTCCTGCACCACCTCGTATTCGTCGTAGCCCAGGAAGGTGAAATGATCGTCGAGCAACCATTCCAGGAAGGCGATGGCTTCCTTGTGATCGTCGGCCTTGATCTGCTTGGGACGCTTGGCCTTGAGTTCCTTGATTGCCTGACGCACCTGGTCGCGCATGGGGTCGAAGTCCTCGACCGCCGCGCGCACGTCGCGCAGCACTTCCTCGAGACCCTCGTGCAGGTCATCCAGGGTCGCCGCATCCGAGTGGCGGTCGACTTCGACCAGGATGATCGATTCGCGTGCCGACGGTGCATCCTTGGCCTCGGTCGAGGTGACACGCTTGAGGTGATGCTTGGCATCACGCTCCACCGCCAGCACGGCGTTGTGAATCGCGTGCACCGTCAGGCCGCGCCGGTTGAGTTCGATGCGCACCGAGTCGACCAGAAACGGCATGTCCTCGTGGAGCACGGCCACCACGGTGTGCGGCGATTGCCAGCCGTGTTCCTCGAAGTCGGCGTTGAACACGCGCACCTTGGCATCGCGGGGATCATGCGTCTGCATGAAATGCCATGCCGACAACGTGGCACCGTAGATATCGTCGAGGCCGCGCTCCGCGGCTTCCTCGAAGGGCGCCGAGGCATACAGATCCTCGGCGAACGCGGCGATCCGCTGCACTTTGTCCTGCGGCAGACGCTTGGCCAGTTGTTCCTTGAGCTGGGCGAGAAAGTCTTCCTTGCCCTCGATCGCGACGTGTTGCATCAAGCACCTCGGCTACGACCGGCCGCGTGTCGCGGCCAGTGAATGATCCTTCGGCGATGCATGCCTCTCCCGCACGCATCGCCACGGTGATACGAGCTTACTCCTGTCGCGCCCTCGACCCCACCGATGTGACGCTCCCTCATGGCGTATGCCGGTTGTGCATGGGGTCTCACGCGCGCGCTGCCGGCGCCCGGCGCTCCAGCAACACGCCGCATTCGCAATGATCGGTGTACGGAAACTGATCGAACAATGCGAAACGGGTCACGACATGCGTGGCACTCAATTGCTCGAGATTCGCCTCGAGCGTATCCGGGTTACAGGAAATATAGACGATGCGCTCATAGACCTTGAGCTGCTCGCAGCTGTGCGCATCGAGTCCGGCCCGCGGCGGGTCCACCAAGGCCGTGGTGAAGGTGTGCTCGTCGAGCGCCAGCGCCGCCACCCGCCGCCCGGTCTTCTCGCCGGCCAGGGCGGCGCTGAATTCCTCGGCGGACATGCGCGCCACCACGGCATTGGCCACGGCGTTGGCTTCAAGATTGACGTTGGCCGACGCCACCGAGGTCCGGGAGATTTCGGTGGCCACCACGCGCCGGAAGTTCTCGGCCAGGGCCACCGTGAAATTGCCGTTGCCGCAGTAGAATTCCACCAGGTCGCCCTCGCGGCTCTCGCGGGTCACGTCCCGCGCCCAGCCTAGCATCGACTGGCAAATCGCGGCATTGGGCTGGGTAAAACTGTTTTCCACCTGCTGATAGACGAACTCGCGCCCCTCGACCTGCAGGCGCTCCCAGACATGGTCACGATCGAGCACCAGGCGCTGCTTGCGTGCCCGGCCGATGATCGATACGCCCAGCGTCGTCTGCAGCGCGCGTGCCTCTTGTTCCCACGCCGCGTCGAGCTGGCGGTGATAGATCAAGGTCACGAGCGCCTCGCCGCTCAAGGTGGTCAAGAACTCAACCTGGAACAGCTTGCGCCGCAGCACGTCGCTGGCCAACAGGGCCTCGCGCAACGCCGGCATGAGGGCGTTGATACGCTCGCTGGCCACAGGATAGTCGTCGAGGCGGATCACCTCCTTGCGCTTGGGGTCGCTCGGGTCGACCTCGAACATGGCATAGAACAGGTCATCGCCTTCATGCCACAGCCGAAACTCGCAGCGCTGACGGTAATGGCTCGGCGGCGAGGGAAAGACCTCCAGCGCCGGCGGTGAAAAGCGCGCGAATTGCGCCGTGACACGCTCGCGCTTGGCGTCGAGCTGGGCCTCGTAACGTTCGGGTTCGACGACGGGTACGGCCACGAAAACTCCTTTCAACGAAAACTCGCGGTCTCGCCCACGGCGATACCGCCTCATGAATATCAGCAGATCAAGCTCTGTCCGAGAAAACGTCGGGCAGCGACAGGGCGCGCGGCGCGCTGAAACCGTATTCCGCCAGGGCCCGCGCCAGCCCCGGCCGGTGCGGCGCACTGGCCCAGCTCTCGCCCGCGCCGGGCATGTTGCACGGAGCGGGCGTCACCACCTGCGCCACACGCCGCGCGATGGCGTCGCCGGAGTCTATCCAGCGCACGTCACGCGGTGCCTGGGCCGCCAGCGTCTCGCGCAGCAGCGGGAAATGCGTGCACCCAAGCACCACGGTATCGAGGTCCGGCGCTTCCCATAAGGGCGCCAGGCTCGCGGCGATGACCGCCTCGTCGGGCGCACGACCGGCCAGCACCCGCTCGGCCTGCGCCACCAGCGGATCGGCGGCCAGCCGGATGACCGTGCAATGCGTGGCGAACTCGCCGATCAGGCGCTGCGTATAAGGACGCGATACCGTCGCCGAGGTCGCCAGCAACCCGAACACGCCACTGCGCAAGAGCTGGGCGGCAGGCTTGATCGCCGGCACGGTGCCGATCACCGGGACCGTCAGGCTCTCGCGCAGCGCCTGTAGCGCCAAGGTGCTGGCCGTGTTGCAGGCCACCACCAGCGCGCACGCGCCGCTGGCCGCCACCGCCGCGCGGCACGCCGCCACGATGCGCGCGACCAGCCAGGCATCGGGCTTGGTCCCGTACGGCAAGGCCGCATTGTCGCAGACATAGGCCAGCGCCGCGCCGGGCAGGCGCGCCCGCAAGGCCCCCACCACCGACAGCCCGCCGACGCCGGAGTCGAAGATCAGGATCGGCGCCGTCATGCGCGAGCCTCCGCAAAGTGTGCCAGCAAGGTGTCCACCAGCGCCCGCAAACGTGCGGGGATGAATTCACGCTCGGCATACAGCAGGTGCACGCTGATCGGTGCCACGCTGAAGCCATCGAGAACGCGCACCAGGCGTCCGGCCTCGACTTCCGGTTCGCCCAGGAACGCCGGTTTGTAGACCAGGCCCATGCCGCGTATCGCGGCTTCGGTCAGGGCGCGACCGTTGTTGCAGGCCATGACCGGGCGAATGCGGACCCGATACGGCGCGCCCTCGACCTGGAAGTGCCAGTACTGCCCTTCGCGGGCCAGGCTGTAGTGCAGGCAACGATGCCCGCGCAGGTCGGCGGGATGCGTCGGGGTCCCGTGACGCGCCAGGTACGACGGCGCGGCATACACGTGGCGCGGCATGTCCATCAGCGGGCGCGCGATCAGGCTGGAGTCCTCCAGCTCGCCGATGCGCACCACCAGATCGAAATCCTCGGCCACCGGATCGACGCGCCGATCCTCGAGCACGACGTCGAGCATCACCGCGGGATGACGACACTCGAAGGCCTGCAGGGCCGGGATCAGCGCGCGCACCCCGAAGTCCAGCGGCGCGGAGAGACGCAGCTTGCCGCGCACCTCGCCACGCTGCTCGCCGAGGCCCGTTTCCAGCTCCTGCAATTCGTCGAGCAGGCGACTGGCGCCGTTGAGATAGCGCTCGCCCTCGGCGGTCAGCTGCAAGCGCCGCGTGGTACGCGTCAACAGCCGCACCCCCAGGCTGGCTTCCAGCTTGGCGATCTGCTTGCTGACCATGGCGTTGGAGAGTTCCAGCTTGCGCGCGCCACCGGCGAAGCTCCCCGCGTCGACCACGGCACGAAAGATGTGCATCGCCTGCAGGCGGTCCATACGGCTCCCTCGTATCGACGTCTCGTAACGACGGTTCTTGACGATTGTTCTTGACGACTTTTCGTAACGACTGTTCTGGACGAACGTGCTCGAAAACGTCTGCGCGCATTCTACCTGACCCGCCGGCCGGATGAGACGGTTCGGCTTGCCTCCGGGAGAGATACTGTTTATTTTTACAGTATCGACCATTTCGTTCGCGAGGCCCTGCCATGCCCATGACACCGATCGCGCCCGCGGCCGCGCCGACGCCAGCCTCGAGCGAGGCGCTGTCGCGCGGGGCCAGTGGCTTTCCTTCCCCCGCCGACGACTACCGCGAGGCCCCGCTGGACTTGCATCGTCATCTGGTGCGGCGTCCCGCGTCGACGTTCTTCATGCACCTGGAAGGCGATGCCCATCGCCACGCCGGCCTGCATCACGGCGATCTACTGGTCATCGACCGCGCGATCTCCCCGCGCCCCGGTCATTGGCTGGTCGCGGTGATCGACGGCGAACTCAGCGTGCTGCGCCTCGAGCGCCGTCAGTCGCGGCTGTACCTCGCGCCGTCGCAGCCGCGCCTGGCGGCGCTGCCGTTCGATCCCGACGACGCTCGCCTGTGGGGCGTCATCTGCTATGTCATTCACGCACTGCCCGCCGAGGGCGAGGAATAGGCGCTCGTTCATGTTCGCGCTGATCGACTGCAACAACTTCTATGCCGCCTGCGAGCGCCTGTTCGAGCCGCGCCTGGAAGGCGTTCCCCTGGGTGTGCTGTCCAACAACGACGGCTGCGTCATCGCGCGCTCCGAGGAGTTCAAGGCGCTCGACATCCCGATGGGCATCCCGACCCACAAGATCGCCCCGCATCTGCGCCGGCGCATCGTGCTGAAATCCTCCAACTACACGCTCTATGGCGACCTCTCGGCACGCGTGCAGCAGGTGCTGGCACAGCAGGTTCCCACGCTGGAGCCCTACTCCATCGACGAATGCTTCCTGGATCTGCGCGGCATGCGCGAGGACTGGCACGCCCTCGGCGCGACCCTGGTGCGCAGCGTGCAACGCCAGGTCGGCCTGCCGGTGTCCATCGGCATCGCGCCGACGCGCACCCTGGCCAAGCTCGCCAATCGCCAGGCCAAGACACAGCCGACACGCCCTCAGGTATGCGTGTGGCAAAGCGCCGACGCGCCCGAACTGGCAGCCCACCTGGCCCGGCTGTCGCCCCGCGAGGTCTGGGGCGTGGGCGAGCGCCTCAACGCACGCCTGGCCGGCATGGGCATCGTGACCGCCGCCGCCCTGCGCGAGACGCCGGACAGCGTATTGCGGCGGCGCTTCAGCGTGGTACTGGCGCGCACCGCCGCCGAACTCAACGGCCAGGCCTGCCTGTCGATGGGCGACCTGGAAACGCCACGCCGCAGCATCCTCTGTTCGCGCTCGTTCGGTCAGCCACTGCGCGACCGCGCCTCCCTGGCCGGCGCCTTGCGCCATCATTGCCAGCGCGCCGGCGAAAAGCTGCGGCGCGATGCCATGCAAGCCTCGGCCATCGGCGTATACATGCGTACCAACCCGCATCATGCCGACAGTTTCCACCAGGCCTGCGAATGGGCGGCGCTGCCCTTCCCCAGCGCCGACACCCAGCAACTCAACCGCGCGGCACAACGCCTGCTCGCACGGCTCTGGCAGCCTGCGGCCTATCAAAAACTGGGGGTGATGCTCACCGAGCTGACGCCCCGTCGACAGAGCCAGACAACGCTCTTCGACGGCGCCGAGCCGGCACGGCAGGAGGCGCTGATGCATGCCTGGGATACCATTCGCGCCCGCTACGGCCGCCAGGCGCTGACCCTGGGTCCGCAGCCCGCCGACGCCCCCTGGCAGATGAACAGCGCCTACCGTTCGGCCTGCTATACCACGCGCTGGGACGAGCTGCCTCGGGCACGCGCCAGGTGACAGGCTCTCATTGCATCAGGGAACCATCCGCCTGTTCGTCGAGCCGAAACCCCTGAATACCGATGTCATCCTCCAGCGCCAGCAGGTAGTGGCGCAGGGCGCGGCGGGTGGCCTGTTCACGCAGGCTGTGCCGGACCCGCTCGGCGACCGCGTCGTAGGGCAGCGCCCGCCCCTCCTCGCGGGCGTCGAGGCTCACCAGGTGCCAGCCGTAGCGGGAGGCCAGCGGCCGTGCATGGAGCCCGGTCGCCAGGTGCTGCAGGGCACGATCCAGCTCGGGCACCGTCTGGCCGGGCGCCAGCCAGCCCAGCTCGCCGCCCTTGTCCTTCGAGGGGCAGGCGGAATGGCGCTGGGCGAACTCGGTGAAGCGCTCGGGGCATTCGCTCAATTGCGTGATAAGCGTCTCACCCAGACGGTAACCGGTATCACGGGCCTCGGCATCGTCCGGCGCCGCCGCCAGCAGGATATGCCGCACCCTGAGACGGGTGGGTTCGCTGAAGCGCTCGGCGTGGGCGGCGTGGAAGCGGCGGCAGTCGGCCTCGGAGGGCTCGGGGACTTCCAGCTCGCGCTCCAGCAGCGCGGCAATGGAGACCTCGATATTCGACTCGCCTTCCACCGCCAGTCCCAACTGCCCGGCACGCTGACGCAGCAGCTCGCGCACCACCAGGGCACGGGCCGCCTTGTACCGAGCATCGCCGGCGCTCTCCGCCGGGTGATATTGCGTTTCCCGGGCGATGGCGGCCTCATCGATGGAGATCTCGCCGACCCGCACGGGGGCGAGACTGGCGCGCCCCGGAATCTGCTCGATAGCAATCTTCTGCATGGCTTAATCCTTGAAGTTCTTCTCAACCGTTCCGACGATCGGGAGCGTTTCCGTTGGCAAGGCCCGCTTCAGCCGCGCTTGCGGACGACCTGATAACGCCGTCCGAGATACCCCAGTGGTGCACTCCAGACATGCACCAGGCGAGTGAAGGGGAAGACCAGAATGATGGTCAGTCCCACCAGGATGTGCAGTTTGTAGATCCCCCCGACCTCGGCGAGATGCTCGGCGGCGCCTCCCTTGAAGAACACGATCGACTGCGCCCAATCCGCCAGCAGCAGCATCACGCCGCCGTCGAGATGGTGCATGGCGAAGGGAATGGTCAAGAGCCCCAGGCTAACCTGCACCATCAACAGCGCCAGGATGAAGATGTCGGCACGGCTCGACGAAGCGCGCACACGCGGATTGGTCAGACGACGGTGAAGCAGGATCATGCCTCCCGCCAGGCACATCACCCCGGCGATGCCGCCGACCAGAATGGCGAGAACCTGTTTGTGTCCGGCCGAGATGAAGGGCGCGTAAACCCAATGCGGAGTCAGCAGGCCGACCAGGTGACCGACAAGGATGACGAGTATGCCGATATGGAACAGGTTGCTGCCCAGACGCATTCGCTTTCGGTCCAGCAGTTGGCTGGAACCGGCCTTCCAGGTGTATTGGCCGTGATCGAAGCGCAGCAGACTGCCGATCAGGAAGACGGTGCCCGCCACATAGGGATAGAGGCCAAACAACAGTTCGTTGAGATAATTCATGGCGAATCTCCTCGCGCCTGACGGGCGACAGGATCCAAGACCCTCACCGCTTCGCTTTGCGTCATCTTCTTGCGCTCGTTGAGTCTGCGTCCCTCTGCGGACTGCAGGGCGCAGTCCCGATCGGACTCGGCGGAGAAGCGCACTGCCTCTTCCTCCCAGACCGCATCCAGGGCGTCGGCGGTATGATCCGGCGCTTCCCCCTTCGCTGTGTCGCGGTGGGCCGCGACATCCTCCTCTGCCCCGATCAGCGCCAGCAGTGCCTGGGGCACCAAGGCATGATCGGCATCGCGCTCCTCGAGACGGGCGGCGAGCAAGGCCAGAATATGGCGGATCTCGCCCAGCCAGCGGCCAATGTCGGCCTCCGGCCGGGTCGAGAGATACTCCAGGAACAGCGGCAGGTAATCCGGCAGCTCGCGGGCATCGAGTTCGAAACCGGCGGCGCGGTACTCGGCCAGCAGGTCGACCATGGCCTGGCCGCGATCTCGGGATTCGCCGTGGACGTGCTCGAAGAGCAGCAGCGAGGTGTTGCGTCCACGATCGAACAACGCCACATACTCGGCCTGCAGATCCATGAGATCGGCATTCATCAGTCGCCGGCACCATTCCACCAGGGCCGTACGGTGCGATGCCGATAATCGGCGCTCGGCATCGAGCACCTCGATCATCTCGTCGGCCGCGGCCTGGAGCGCTTCGCAGGGATAATCCAGCAGCCGTGCCAGCACGCGCAGGCTACGCATGCCACCGAGCGACGCCATATCGGGAGCGGTATCAGCCATGACGGGCCTCCTCGGCTTGTGGATCATAGGTTTCCACCGGTCGAACCAGGGTGGTGGTCTGCTTGCGGCCTCCGAACAGGCTGGCGTCGTTGTCACCACCGTGGCAGCCGTTGCCGAAGCTGAAGCCGCAGCCGCCGCGCTCGGGGAAGGCATCGACGGCCATCTCGCGGTGGCTGGTGGGGATCACGAAGCGATCCTCATAGTTGGCGATGGCCAGATAGCGATACATGTCTTCTACCTGAGCTTCGCTCAGCTCGACCTCGTCCAGCACGGAGGTATCCACCTGGCCTTCCACATGCTTGCCGCGCATGTAAATCCGCATCGCCATCAGACGCTTGAGCGCCAGCACCACAGGGGCCTCCTCGCCGGCGGTCAGCAGGTTGGCCAGATACTTCACCGGGATGCGCAGCGACTCGACCTTCGGCAGCACGCCGTCGTACTCGACCTGGCCGGCCTCGGCGGCAGACTGGATCGGCGACAGCGGCGGCACGTACCAGACCATCGGCAGGGTGCGATACTCCGGGTGCAGCGGCAGCGCCAGGCCCCATTCCATGGCCAGCTTGTAGACCGGGCTCTGCTGGGCGGCGGTGATCACGCTGTCGGCGACGCCGTCCTTGCGGGCCTGGGCGATCACCTCGGGATCGTGGGGATCGAGAAAGATCTCGCGCTGGCGATGGTAGAGATCCTGCTCGTCGGGCGAGCTTGCCACTTCCTCGATGCGGTCGGCGTCATAGAGCAACACCCCCAGGTAGCGGATACGGCCCACGCAGGTCTCGGAGCAGATGGTCGGCTGACCGGCCTCGATGCGCGGGTAGCAGAAGATGCACTTCTCGGACTTGCCGCTCTTCCAGTTGTAATAGATCTTCTTGTACGGGCAGCCGGAGATGCACATCCGCCAGCCGCGGCACTTGTCCTGGTCGATCAGCACGATGCCGTCTTCCTCGCGCTTGTAGATCGCCCCGCTCGGACAGGACGCCACGCAGGTCGGGTTCAGGCAATGCTCGCAGAGCCGCGGCAGGTACATCATGAAGGTGTTCTCGAACTGGCCGTAGATATCGGCCTGCACCTGCTCGAAGTTGGCGTCACGACGGCGCTTGGCGAACTCGGTACCGAGAATCTCTTCCCAGTTGGGTCCCCACTCGATCTTGTTCATGCGCTGGCCGGAGATCAGCGAACGCGGCCGGGCCGTGGGCTGATGTTCACCCTGCCTGGCAGTATGCAAATGTTCATAATCGAAGGTGAATGGCTCGTAGTAGTCGTCGATCTCGGGCAAGTCGGGGTTGGCGAAGATATTCGCCAGCACCCGCCACTTGCCGCCGATACGCGGCTCGATATGGCCATCCTTGCGGCGCAGCCAGCCGCCCTTCCATCTGTGCTGGTTCTCCCACTCCTTGGGATAACCGATGCCGGGCTTGGTCTCGACGTTGTTGAACCAGGCGTACTCGACGCCCTCGCGACTGGTCCAGACGTTCTTGCAGGTGACCGAGCAGGTATGGCAGCCGATGCACTTGTCGAGGTTGAGGACCATGCCGACCTGGGAACGAATCTTCATTTCACGGCCTCCTGCTCGTAGTCGTTGCCTTCGCCATCCAGCCAGTCGATCTTCTTCATCTTGCGCACGATGACGAACTCGTCGCGGTTGGAGCCGACGGTGCCGTAGTAGTTGAAGCTGTAGGAGAGCTGGGCATAGCCACCGATCATGTGGGTCGGTTTGGGGCATACGCGCGTCACCGAGTTGTGAATGCCGCCCCGCGTGCCGGTGATTTCGGAACCCGGCATGTTCAGGATCCGTTCCTGGGCGTGGTACATCATTGCCATGCCGTTCTTGACCCGCTGACTGACCACTGCGCGGGCCGCGATGGCACCATTGGCGTTGTAGAGCTCGATCCAGTCGTTGTCCTCGACGCCGATGGAGCCGGCATCATCCTCGGAGAGCCAGACGATGGGGCCGCCCCTTGAGAGGGTCTGCATCAGCAGGTTGTCCGAGTAGGTCGAGTGGATGCCCCACTTCTGGTGCGGCGTGATCCAGTTCAGGGCAATCTCCGGATTGCCGTTGCTCTTGCTCACGGCGCCATCGGGCCCGGCCACGCTCACCGCCGCCTTGGTGTCGATGGGCGGGCGATAGACCAGCAGGCTTTCGCCGAAGGCACGCATCCAGGGGTGGTCCTGGTAGAACTGCTGGCGGCCGCTGACGGTGCGCCACGGAATCATTTCGTGGACGTTGGTATAACCGGCGTTGTAGGAAACGTGCTCATCCTCGAGACCGGACCAGGTCGGGCTGGAGATGATCTTGCGTGGCTGCGCGACGATGTCGCGGAAGCGAACCTTCTCCTCCTTCTTGGGATGCGCCAGGTGGGTGTGGTCACGCCCGGTGATCCGGGAGAGCGCCGCCCAGGCCTTCACCGCCACCTGGCCGTTGGTCTCTGGCGCCAGCGTCAGGATCATTTCGGCGGCATCCACGGCACTCTCGATCCGTGGACGTCCCTTGTGCGGACCGTCCAGCTTGCGATGATTGAGCTTGCCGAGAAGCTCCACCTCCTGCTCGGTGTTCCAGCCGATGCCCTTGCCGCCGTTGCCGATGCTCTCGAGCAGCGGTCCCACGGAAGTGAAGCGCTCGTAGGTCTCGGGGTAATGACGCTTGACCTCGATCAGCGCCGGCATGGTCTTGCCGGGCACTGGCTCACACTCGCCTTTCTTCCAGTCCTTTACCTCCACTTGAGCCAGTTCGGCGGGAGAGTCGTGCTGATGCGGCAGAGTGACCAGGTCGGTCTCCTCCCCCAGGTGTCCGACGCAGACTTTCGAGAAGGCCTTGGCGATGCCCTTGAAGATTTCCCAGTCACTGCGCGATTCCCAGGCCGGGTCGGTGGCTGCGGTCAGCGGATGGATGAAGGGATGCATGTCGGAGGTATTGAGATCGTCCTTCTCGTACCAGGTCGCCGTGGGCAGCACGATGTCCGAGTAGAGGCAGGTGGTCGACATGCGAAAGTCCAGGGTCACCAGCAGGTCGAGCTTGCCCTCGGGCGCTTCGGCATGCCACTTGACCTCTTCGGGCTTCTGGCCGTCTGCATCGCCCAGGTCCTTGCCCTGGATACCGTGGCGGGTCCCCAGCAGATACTTGAGCATGTACTCGTGCCCCTTGCCGGAGCTGCCCAGCAGGTTGGAGCGCCAGATGAACAGGTTGCGCGGGAAGTTCTGGGGGTTATCCGGGTCCTCCGCCGCGAAGGCGAGCTTGCCGCGCTTCAGCTGGTCCACGGTGTAGTCGGCGGTATGCATGCCCGCTTCGGCAGCGGACCGGGCCAGGCGCAGCGGATTGGTCCCCAACTGGGGCGCAGAGGGCAGCCAGCCCATGCGCTCTGAGCGCACGTTGAAGTCGATCAGGCTGCCGGAGTAGTCGGCCGGATTGGCCAGCGGCGAGAGGATCTCCTTGATCTGGAGTTTCTCGTAGCGCCACTGGGAAGAGTGACTGTAGAAAAAAGACGTGGAATTCATGTGTCGCGGCGGCCGCTGCCAGTCGAGGCCGAAGGCCAGCGGCAGCCAGCCGGTCTGCGGACGCAGCTTCTCCTGCCCCACGTAGTGTGACCAGCCACCGCCGCTCTGGCCGATGCAGCCGCACATGACCAGCATGTTGATCAAGCCGCGGTAATTCATGTCCATGTGGTACCAGTGATTCATGCCGGCACCGACGATGATCATGCTGCGCCCCCGGGTCTTGTCGGCATTGGCGGCGAACTCCCGGGCGATGCGCAGGCACTGCTCGGCGGGCACGCCGGTGATCTTCTCCTGCCAGGCCGGGGTATAGGGCTTGAGCTGGTCGAAGGCAGTGGCACCATCGTCTTCTCCAAAGCCACGGTCGATGCCGTAGTTGGCGCACATCAGGTCGAACACGGTGACCGCGAGGACCTCGCTGCCGTCGACCCTGGTCAGGCGCTTGGCGGGCAGGCTGTGGAACAGCAGCTCGTCACTGGCGCCCCCGCTTTTCACGTGCTCGAAGTGCTCATGGGCGATACCGCCGAAGTAGGGGAAGGCGACCTTCGCCACCTCGTCATGGGCTTCGGCCAGGGTCAGCAGCGGCTTGATCTCGGCGCCGTCGGCGTCCAGCGGCTCGAGGTTCCACTTGCCCTGATTGCCTTCTGCCTCGCCCCAGCGGAAGCCGATGGAACCGCGTGGCACGACGAGCCGGTCGCGCGTCTCGTCCCAGGCGACGGTCTTCCACTCGGGGTTGTTGCCCTGGCCCAGGCTCGCCTCGAAGTCGCTGGCGCGCATCTGGCGGCCCGGCGCGTAGCTGCCGTCTTCGCGGGCCTCGAGCTCGACCAGGAAGGGCATGTCGCTGTAGCGCCGCACGTAGTCGGTAAAATAGGCGCTGGGCCTGTCGAGGTGGAACTCCTTGAGAATGACGTGCCCCATGGCCATGGCCAGGGCGGCATCGGTGCCCTGCTTGGCGGAGAGCCACTCGTCGGTGAGCTTGGCCACCTCGGCATAATCCGGCGTGATGGCGACAGTCTTGGTGCCCTTGTAGCGCACTTCGGTAAAGAAGTGGGCGTCGGGGGTACGGGTCTGCGGGACGTTGGAACCCCAGGCGATGATGTAGCCGGCGTTGTACCAATCGGCGGACTCGGGTACGTCGGTCTGCTCGCCCCAGGTCATCGGCGAGGCCGGCGGCAGGTCGCAGTACCAGTCGTAGAAGCTCATGCAGACACCGCCGATCAGCGACAGATAGCGGCTGCCCGCCGCGTAGCTGACCATGGACATCGCCGGAATCGGCGAGAAGCCGATGATGCGGTCCGGTCCATACTGTTTGGCGGTGTAGACATTGGAGGCGGCGACCAGCTCGTTGAGCTCGTCCCAGTCGGCGCGCACGAAGCCGCCCATGCCGCGGGCGCTCTTGTACTGCCTGGCTTTGGCCGGATCTTCGACGATGGAGGCCCAGGCTTCCACCGGATCGCCCTTGGCTTCCAAGGCCTCCCGCCACAGCTTGAGCAGAGGCTTGCGCACCAGCGGGTGCTTGAGCCGGTTGGCGCTGTAGATATACCAGGAGTAGCTGGCCCCGCGCGGGCAGCCACGTGGCTCATGATTGGGCAGGTCCGGACGGGTACGCGGATAGTCGGTCTGCTGGGTTTCCCAGGTGACCAGGCCATTCTTGACATAGATCTTCCAACTGCACGATCCGGTGCAGTTCACGCCATGAGTGGAGCGTACGACCTTGTCGTGCTGCCAGCGCTGCCGGTATCCGTTCTCCCACTCGCGGTTCTCATCGCGCGTTTCACCGTGCCCGCCTGCGAAAGGCTCGGGCCGACGTTTCAGATACGCCAGGCGGTCCAGGAAATGGCTCATGGGGCATCTCTCCTCAGCGGCTCGGGTTCATGACGAGGCGGTCCGCCTGAAAGCGGATCTCGGCGTTGGTGCGTGTGTAATAAAACCAGGTCAGTCCCACGCAGATCGCGTAGAAGACGATGAAGCCGTACAACGCCATCTCGGCACCACCGGTCAGGGCAATGGAGCTGCCGAACGTCTTGGGAATGAAGAAGGCACCGTAGGCGGCGATCGCCGAGGTGAAACCGATGGTCGCCGCCGACTCCTTCTCGCTCTGCTGGCGCTGGGCGTCCGCATCGAGCGATGGCATCAGCCGCGCCACCTCCTGGCGGAAGATCTCGGGAATCATCTGGAAGGTGCTGGCGTTGCCCACCCCGGTGAAGAAGAACAGCAGCAGGAACATGGCGAAGAAACCCCAGAACGCCCCCGGCTGGTCCTTGATGCCGAGGAAGAACAGCACGCCGGCCACGCAGGCAATCATCGCCGCAAACACCCACAGGGTGACTCGGGCGCCGCCGAAACGGTCGGAGATCCAGCCGGTGCCGGCGCGGGACAACGCGCCCACCAGGGGTCCCAGGAAGGCGAACTGCAGCACGTCGACCTCCGGGAACTGGTTGGAGGCCAGCAGTGGAAAGCCCGCGGAGTAGCCGATGAAGCTGCCGAAGGTGCCGGTGTAGAGCACGCACATCAGCCAGTTGTGCTTGCGCTTGAAGATCACCGCCTGATCCTTGAACGAGGATCTGGCGCTGGCGATGTCGTTCATGCCGAACCATGCCGCCACGGCACCGAGCAGGATGAACGGCACCCAGACGAAACCGGCGTTCTGCAGCCACATGCGATCGCCGTCGTTCAGGGCCTGAGGCTCGCCACCCAGTGCACCGAACACCCCGGCGGTGATCGCCAGCGGGATCAGGAACTGCATGACACTGACACCGAGGTTGCCCAGCCCGGCATTGAGCGCCAGAGCGTTGCCCTTCTCGCGCTTGGGATAGAAGAACGAGATGTTGGCCATGCTCGAGGCGAAGTTGCCGCCGCCGAAACCGCACAGCAGTGCCAGGATCAGCATCACCAGATAGGGGGTCTCGGGGTTCTGCACGGCGAAGCCGATCCATAGCGCCGGCAACGCCAGCGAGGCAGTGGACAGCGCGGTAAAACGCCGACCGCCGACGATCGGCACCATGAAACTGTAGAAGATGCGTAATGTGGCGCCGGACAGGCCCGGCAGCGCAGCCAGCCAGAACAGCTGGTTGGAGCTGTAGTCGAAGCCCACCTGGGGCAGCTTGGCCACCACCACCGACCAGACCATCCACACTGCGAAGGCCAGCAGCAAGTTGGGAATCGAGATCCACAGGTTGCGCGTGGCGATGCGCCTGCCCTTCTCGGCCCAGAAATCCGGATCCTCGGGGCGCCAATCCTGGAGTACGAAGCGGCTGGGCGTGGACAGCTCCGGCAGGTCGGTGACCTCGTGACCGCTGCGCCACTCCTGGCGACTGGCACGCAGGATCGCGTAGTGCATCCATGCCAGCGCCGCGCCGGAGACCACGAACAGCAGCATGAAGCAGCTCTGCCAGATGCCCACCACATCGTTGAGCATGCCGAAGGTCAGCGGCAGAAAGAAACCGCCCAGGCCGCCGACCATGCCCACCACGCCACCGACCGCGCCGACATGCTGGGGATAGTAGCTGGGGATGTGCTTGAACACCGCTGCCTTGCCCAGCGACATGAAGAAGCCCAGCACCATGATCAGCGCAATGAAGCCGATCAGATTGATGGCAAACGAGAATTCCAGGGTGCCGCGAACGCCTTGCACGCTGTAGTGGGTCGGCGGATAGCTGAGCAGGAAGCTGCATGCCACCGAGACAATCAGGGTCCAGTACATCACCCGCCGCGCCCCGTAGCGGTCGGAGAGCCAGCCGCCGAGGATGCGAAACAGCGATGCCGGGATGGTATACAGCGCCGCGACGATACCGGCGGCGGTAATGCTCAGGCCGTAGACCTCGACCAGGTAATGCGGTAGCCACAGCGCCAGGGCGACGAAGCCGCCGAAGACGAAAAAGTAGTACAGCGAGAACCGCCACACGCGCAGCTCGGCCAGTGGCGCCAACTGTTGCGTGAGTGGTACGGCATCGGCACGCCGTCGCTCGCTCTGCGGATCGGTCCTGGCCAGCAGCAGGAAGACTATCCCCATCGCCGCCAGGCCCGTTGCATAGACCAGCGCCGCTCCTCTCCAGTCCAATGTCAGCAGCAGGAAAGGAGCACCGAAGTTGGTCACCGCCGCGCCGATGTTACCGGCGCCGAAGATGCCTAGCGCCGTGCCCTGCCGCTCGCGCTCGAACCAGGCCGAGGTGTACGCCACGCCGACGATGAACGAGCCGCCGGCCAGGCCGATCCCCAAGGCGGCAAGCAGCAGCATGGGATAGCTGTTGGCGAACGTCAGCAGGTAGACGCAGCCGGCGGTGACCAGCATCAACAGGCTGAACACCCAGCGCCCACCGAAGCGGTCGGTGAGAATGCCCAGAAACAGGCGGCTGATCGATCCGGTGAGCACCGGCGTCGCCATCAGCAGACCGAGCTGGGTGTCCGACAGCGCGAACTCTTGACGGATCTGCAAACCGAGTATGGAAAACAGCGTCCATACTGCAAAACACACTGTGAAGGCCAGCGTGGAAAGCCCTAGAGCACGACGTTGTTCATTGTGCGTGTTGGCGTTGGCCATCTCGTTGTCTCCCTGCGCCAGTCACATGGCATGCGCCATTCTCTGACAGGGAGGCAAAGGGCTTTTTGATTTAGATCAAGTGCTCAATGATCGACAACGTCGAGCCAACGCCATGACGCATGCCCAAGACTGCCTCAATTCAATGGCGAGGGAGCCTCGCGGAACTCGGCATAAAGCAACGGATAGGCTTCCTGCAGACGGGCCAGCTCGGCTTCCGCGCCTTCGGGCAGGGCTTTCGCCAGTTGGTCCAGGTCGTCCTCGTCGAAATGTTCGCGAATCAGCGGGAACAACTCCTCGCGCTCGCTGCGCAGGTAGGCACGGTGCGACTCCAGGTAGGCCTTGAGATCCTCGCTGAACTGGTCCATCGGCACTACCGCATCCATCAGGATCATGTCGAGATTCTGGGACAGCCGGGCCAGGCGGGCGTTGAGCGCCCGATAATCCTCGGACAGACGCTGGCACAGCCCGTTGGCCTCCGGCGCCCGTGTGTTCAACTGTTCGGTGCACATCCGTTCGAGCGGGGCGGTGAAGCCGCTCATGTAATCGAGAATGTAATCCACGACCTCGCGCATCATCTGGAAGTCGGGACGCTCGCCTTCCGCCAGCGTCTTCTGCTTAAGCTGCAATACGTGCAGCAAACGCGCCATGTTGGCATGGTCTTGGCGCAATTGGGTCAGCATGGGCATGGACAGGCCTCCTTTGCAGTCGGCGCGTGGCAGCGCGGGGTATCCGGCAGCCTATTTGCCAGTTTAGGCGAGAGTCCTCATTGACTCCCGCTCCCCCCGATGGGAACAACACCCTACCGGGGCTCGAATGTTTTACCCTAGCGGGTATGACAGGATTACGCCTGTTGGCCGAAAGTCTAGATACGATTTTGGCGACTCGACTCACCCACGATGGCATACACATGGACCTGTTCGCTTCATCCCAACCCGATAACACACCGCTGGCCTACCGGATGCGGCCGCGCCGTCTCGACGACTACGTCGGACAGGAAGCTCTGGTCGGCCCCGGCAAGCCGTTGCGCCGCATGGCGGAAAGCGGCGCGGTACGCTCGATGATCCTGTGGGGACCGCCGGGCGTGGGCAAGACGACCCTGGCCGACATCCTCGCCGATGCCTCGGGCGCCATGCTCGAACGTCTCTCGGCGGTGATGGCCGGCGTCAAGGACATCCGCGCCGCCGTCGAGCGTGCGCGCGAGGGGCAAGTGCGCGGCCAGCCGACGCTCTTGTTCCTCGACGAGATCCACCGCCTCAACAAGAGCCAGCAGGACGCGCTGCTGCCCCACGTGGAGTCCGGCCTGCTGACACTGATCGGCGCCACCACCGAGAACCCTTCCTTCGAGGTCAACTCGGCGCTGCTTTCCCGGGCGCGCGTCTACGTGTTGCGCAAGCTGGAAACCGAGGACCTGCTGCGCGTATTGCACCAGGCCCTGGCGGACACGGAGCGCGGCCTCGGAAAACGCCATATCGAGGCCGACGAGGGTGTACTGGAAACGCTGGCGCGCTCGGCCTCGGGCGACGCACGACGCGCCCTGGGCCTGCTGGAGACCGCCTGTGACTTCGCCGAGCCCACCGAGGGTGGCGAGCGCCTGACCCTGCAGGCGCTGCACGAAGTGCTGGGGCACCAGGCCAGTGCCTTCGACAAGCAGGGCGACCATTATTACGACCTGCTCTCGGCGATCCACAAATCGATACGCTCGTCACGCCCCGATGCCGCGCTCTTGTACATCGCCCAGTTCACGCAAGGCGGCGGCGATCCGCTCGACGTGGTCCGCCGCCTCGCCGCCATCGCCTCCGAGGACGTCGGCAACGCCGAGCCCCGCGCCCTGCCGCTGGTGATGGCGGCCTGGGACGCCTATCTGCGCCTGGGCGATTACGAAGGCCAGCGCGCCATCGCGCATGCCGCGCTGCATCTCGCCATCGCCCCCAAGAGCAACGCCATCGACCAGGCCTGGAATGCCGCCAAGCAGTTCGTCGCCGCGCACCCCGACTTCGAGGTGCCCACCTATCTGCGCAACGCCCCGACCAAGCTGATGGCGTCCCTCGGCCACGGCGAAGGCTACCGCTACGCACACAACGAACCCAACGGTTACCCCGCCGGCCGGGCACACGACTGCTGGCCCGCGGAGCTTCCCGCGGCCACCTTCTTCGCGCCCACGGAATACGGCCAGGAAAAGCGTTTCAAGCAGATGCAGGCCTGGCGCGCCGAGCTCGACGCCCAGGCCGATGCATCGTCATGAGAGGGGTCATGAAAGTCGTCATGAGAGTGATCATGAAAAGGCCCGCCGCCCTCAACGGCGGCGGCACATCTCGGCAGGATGACGCAGCTGGGTCAGCAAGTAGCGCTTGAGATCATCCGCCGCACCGATTTCCTCCAGCGCCGTCGCCATGCAGGCCAGCCAGGCATCGCGCTCCTCGGGGCCGATATCCAGGTGACGATGCGCCGCGGGGATGGCGATCGGCCCGAAACGCTCGCGATAACGGCTCGGACCGCCCATCCAGCCGATCAGAAACGTCGTCAGCTTGTCGCGGGACTCGTCGAGATCGGCGGGGTGCAGGGCGCGAATCCCCCGCGCCTCGGGCAGGCGCTCCATGGCATCATAGAAGCGATCCACCAGCTCGCGTACCGCCGCCTCCCCGCCCACGGCGCGCAGCGTGCTGTCACCGACGCCGAAGACGCGCGACTGACGGGATTCGTCATGAGGTTTCATCGGCCGGCTCCGTCACGTGAATGCCGAACAGGCTGGCCTCGCCGGGCGCACGGCCGAGTGCTTCGGGCGCAGTAACCTGGCCGTCGCGCACCATGACGTGCCCGCCCTGTCCCTGGACACCACCGATCACGCTCCCCACCAGATAGGTGGGGAAGATCGCCGGGTCGTTTTCGTAGTTGGGGTTGTGAATCAGGCCGATCATCTGGAAGCGCCCGCGGGTGTTGCGCAGCGACTCCAGGGAGTCCTGGATGAGCCGGCGATGGGAGAGCTTCGAGAACAGGCCATCGAGCAGGATCACGCTCTCGCGGCTGGCCCGCGCACGGCGCTTGTGATGGCCGGGCAGCTCGCGCAACTCGCGCTCGATGGCAAACTCGGAGAGCTTGACCAGCCACATCAGCGACACTGCCTCGCGCTGCCCTTCCGACATGTCCTCGTTGAGCGAGAACAGTCGCCCGTGCGGACGAATGGCGTCGTGCTTGAGGCGAATCGACACCTCGTGGAACAGGCCACGATAGATGCGCCGACGAATCTGACGCACCAGGTCGTCGTCACGGCGTCGGCTATCGCCTTCGCTCATGCCGCCATCGCGCTCGGCGCGGCGCTTGAGCGCGGCCTGATGCTCGTCGATGTCGGCCAGCAACGTGGTGATCAGTTCACGCAGCGACTCGCCGTCGATCAGCGCGGCCTTGACCTCGAAGTAGGCACCGCCCTCGCCATGGCTACGCGCCACGCGCTTGAGAATGTCCAGGTTGCCGGCGGCATCCGAGATGATCGAGCTCAGCCGCTCGACCAGCGTGCCTTCGATCTGCTCGCGCGAGGCATGCAGACGCGCCACGCGCTGGCGGTGCTCCTCGAGCTGCGTATCGAGCTGACCATGCAGCCCGGCCAGGTCGTCGAGGGCGTCGGCCGTCACGCCTTTCAGGGCCGCCAGACGAGCACGTTCGGTCTCGCTGAAGGCGCGACTTTCGGCGGCGGCTTCCAGCGCCTGGGCGAGGCGCCGCTCGAGACCGCGCACCGTCTTGTCCTGACGTTCGCGATTGCGGGCGCGCTCGCCCAGGTTGAGCTCCGCCAGGGCGTCGAGCAGGGTTTGCTGACAGGCCTCCAGGTCGGGAAGCGACAACGTCGCCGACATGCCCGCCTGGGCATGCCATGTCGCCAACGCGGCCTCGCGCGTCTCGTGCCGTGGGTCGTCGAGCGGCCAGTGACTCGCGGCGGCGAGATCGTCCAGAGCCGCCAGCCGCCGCGCCCATCCCTCGGGTAGTTCGCGCATCACGCCCAGCCAGGCGATGGCCAGCTGGTCGACCCACTCCATGGCCCGGCGCTGCTCGGCCAGCCGCGCTTCCACCTCATCACGTTCGCGGCGCTGCGCCTTGAGTCCCTCGCGGGCCTCGAGATACGCCCGCTTGGCCGCGGCGATGTCGCGCTCGAGCTTCTGGCTGCCGCCGCTGGCGTCGCGCACGTCGAGATAGGCACGCAGGCGCGAGAAATCGAAGCGCGCACGTCGGCTCGCCGTTTCCAGCGCGGCCTCGAGTTCTTCCTGCACCACCTCGGCGGTGGCCATGAAGGCATCGCCGCCATCGGCCTCGAACTCGGCCAGGGCGCGCAATCGATCGCGTTCGCCATCGTCGAAGAGGCTGCGCCGCTCGGCATCGATCTCGTGCAGCCGGCGCGACACGGCCTCGTGATCGCGCTCTGCCTCGGCAAGCTGCTCGCGGATCTCGCCGAGTTGCGTCTCCAGCGTCTCCAGCCGCGCCTTCAAGGCTTCGAGACGCTCGATGCCACCGGCATCGGCGAAGCGCTCTGCGGCCAGCCAGGTCGCCCCGTGGGTCTCCAGCTCTTCCGCTGCTTGCTGCATCGCCGGACGGCAATCCGCGAGGTCGCGCTCGGCCTCCTCGAGTGCCGCCTCGGCCTGGGCCACGGCGGCCTGGCCGCCTGCCTGCAGATATCGCTGATAATCGTCGATGCAATTCAGCGCCGCCTCGGTCAAGCGCGGCGTCAGCTCCGCCTGGCGGGCGTCGAGCTGCTGCTGGCGCTCGTCGAGCGTGGCCAGGGCCGTCTCGGCGTCCGCCTGTTGCGCCTCGCGGGCCTTGAGCGCCAGCGCGAAGACATCGCCATGCGGGTCGAGACGTTCGCATTCCGCCGCCAGGGCGGCCCGACGCTCGCGGTCGGCACTCAGGCGGCGCTCGGTATCGCGACGCAACTCCTCGAGATAGCGTGGATCGAGCGCGGCCTTGACGGCCAGGGTTTCGCTGCCCTGCACCGCCCCCAGCGGTGGCTGATCGGCCTCGAGCAGAGCCGTCAGGCGTGCGCTCTCGAACACCGGCAACGCCAGCCCGGCGTCGATCAAGCAGCGCGCGGCGCGCTCCGCTTCGTCGTCTCCCGCCACCACCGGCGAAAACAGCAGGCCGGCGGCCTGGCTCAGCCAGCCGCGACGCCGTTCGCGTTCGACCTCGGCGTCGTTGAGCACCGCATGCAGGGGCTGCCAGGCGATCTCCGCGGCATCCAGGCACTGCTGGGCCTCGGCTTCCACCGCCCGCCGCTCGAGCGGATCGCCCGCCAGGCTGTCGAGATAACGCCGGCGCTCCTCGATGGCGTCATCCAGGGCATCGGCCTCGCTGAGCAGGCGCGGGTAGCGCCGCTGGGCATCACGCAGCCAGCGCTCGGGATCGGCCTCGAAACGCGAAGCGAAGTCACGCTGCGCCTGAGTCAACTCACGCAGACGCTGCTGCTCCTGCTCCAGGCGATGTCCTTCGTCATCCAGTGCGCGCGCACGCTCATACAGGGTTTGCCGCAGATGCACCGGCTCATCGTCGCCATGATAGTCGGCGTAACGCTGCGCTGCGTCATGCAGGGGGGCCAGGCGCGCCTGCTCTCGGCGGGCATCCTCGGCGCGTTGCTCGGCACCGTGACAGCGCGTTTCGAGTTCGGCCAACGCCGTCTTGCGGCGCGTCCAGAAGCCGGTGACGTCCTCCTCGGGCCAGCCGTCGACGAAGGCACGCCACGGTGCTTGCCCCTGCTCGAGCAAGCCCTGCTCGCCGGCCAGGCGTTGCTGTTCGTCGCGCAGCGCCTCGGCCTGATGGCGCAGCGTCTCGCAACGCGACGCCAACGGCTCACGCTGGGCCTCGGCCTCGGCATGCGCCTCTTCGAGCACCTCATCGCGCGCCTGCTTTTCGGCCAGGCGCTCGCCGGGCGATACCCCCGGGGCCTGTTGCTGGAACTCGGCATGCCAGGCGGCGACCTGCTTGAGCTCGCCAATGCGTCCCAGGTGAGCGTTCAAGGCTTGGCGTGCCGACTCGGCCTCGGCCTTCGCCGCCTCGGCGGTGGCTTCGGGTGCCTCCAGTTCGGCTTCGTCGAAGAGCCCCTCGCTCAGCGCCTGGGTATAGAAGCTCTGGTTGTCGACGAACTCGCGTTGCTGACCTTCCAGGCGTTCGCGTTGCTGCTCGAGCGTCTCGAGATGCCGCTCGGCGGCCTGAATGTCGGCGCCCAGCTCGTCGCGGTAGGTCTGGTCGGCGATCACTTCCTCGCGGAAGCGGTTGCCGTCGCGCGCTTCGAAGACATCGGCGCCGGCATCCAGCGCCGCCAGGGCACGATGGCGCGCGGCATCGTCGTCGAAGTTCAGGGTCTCGGCCAGCCATTCACGCGCCGCGGTGAAGTCGACGTGACCGATTTCGCGACCGGCCGGCCAGGCGGCCTCGGGCAGATGCACCAGCCGCCGGTGGGCGTCGACCCGCGCGCCGCGCTCGGACAGCGCCTGACGAATGCTGCGCTCGCTGCCTCCCGAGAGACGCGCCAGCAGCCATAGCGAGACTCGCGGCCGTCGTGTATCACCACTGGCCCAGGCGAAACCACAGGGTATCGCGGCATCCAGCGTTTCGTCCTCGGCCTCGACGGGTGTCGCGGGAATCCCCGGCAACCCCAGCAGCGCCTGTCCGCCGAGTAGACACTCGAGCCCCTGGAAGCCGGCATCGAGGCGCTCGAGCTCGTCGCGTGCCGCCAGCAGGGCTGCGCCGTCGTCGCTCAGCGTCGCCAGCCGCGCGACCTTGTCCTCGGCACGCCGCTGATCGTGCTCCGCCTCCTCGAGACGGTGACGCAACTCGGTGATGTTGGTACCGGAGTTGAGGATCACCTCCTCGATCAGTTCCTCGCTTTCGTCGGTCTCGCCCCGCGTCGCGCCGGAGAGGATCTCCGGGGCCAGCACCTCGAAGAAGAAGGCCTGGTCCGCCTTCTCGCCGCCGCGCGGCTTGATGGCATTGAAGATCTGGCTCTTGTCGGCGCCGCCCTCCTTCTGGAAGGCCGCCAGCTGCGCCAGCTCCCGGCGCGAGACATGCGCGCCGACCGCGTCGAGCCATTCTTCGCGGTTGTGGGTCAGGCGCACGCCACGATTCGCCATGTCGGCCTTGACGTCGCTGTTGGCACTCAACGCCAGCTTGCCGTCGACGGTGTAATGATGAACGGGGATGTCTTCCAGGCACCCGGCATAGTGATAAAAAGCGAGGCCGCTGCCGTCGCTGTAGCCGTAAAAGCCGAACACGAAGGTCTCGCCGGCGACTTCCTCGCCGGCGGCGGCGAGCATGTCGTCCTGGCGCTCGCTGCCGCTGCGGGTGCGGAATTCGACGCGCAAATGGCTCCAGCTACGCCCCTGGCCGGCCACCGTGGACGGCGAGCACTTGCGGCGCGTGCGCGAGATCAGGCTTCTGTCGCGGGACAGCAGACCGATCAGAGCTTCGGCCAGGGTGGTCTTGCCGAACCCGTTCTCCATGCTGATGGCGCTGGACTGACCGCGCAGATCGAGCAGCAGGTGACGCATCTTGGCGTCCCATGGCGAGGCGATATCGCCATGCTTGTTGAGCAGGTTGGCGACTTCGATGCGATTGATCACGCTCATGCCGTTTCCTCCGCGAGGCGTCCCTCGGCCAGCGCCTGGAGATGGCCCAATTGATGAATGCCGATTTGCTCGCACTCCAGGGCGCCAAGCAGGGTCTGCTGCCAGATATCGCCCGGCGAGGCGTCCTCGCCCGAGGCGCCGGACGCCTCGAGCAGGCCGGCGCGTACCTGCAGGTCGATGAAGGCCCGCACGCGGCGGTTGAGATCCTCGCCGCGCTCCTCGAGCAGCACGCGGCTGGTTTCCGGTGCCGCCTCGCCCAGCGCGCGCAACGCTTCGAGTTGATCGCGCAGCAGGTCGAGCAGCTCGTGACTGGCGAAGGTCGCCTCCTGGTAACGGCTGACGTCGGAAAGCGCGCGGTTGTACCGGGTGTACAGCAGGGTATTCATGAGCAGCCACAGTTGCAGATACCACTGCGCCAGCTCGCTGCGGCTTTCCTGACGCAACTTGAGGGCCTCGAACACCGGCTGACGGGTATACAACGGGGGCTGCTCGAGCTCCGGATCCGGCAACAGCGCGTAATACCGCGACCCCGGCGCGATGCCCGGAAAGTCGCCCGCCTCGAACGTCTTGAGCCTCAGCCCCTGGCCGGCCAGAAAGTCACGCAGCGCCTCGCGCTCGAGATCGCTGGCATCGTCGATCAGCGCGCAGACATCGCGCTCGGAGAGCTGGCCCTCGCGCGCGGCGCGGCGCTTGCGGCCACCGCCCGGGACGCGTTCGGCGCTGCGGTAGCGCAGCAGGTAGGCGACGACCTCGCCCATTTCACTCATGTTCATCGTGATGCATCCTCGTTGACCGGGGACGTGCCCGCCGCCGGCGTGGCGACGCGCAAGGAAGGCGTGACGGCGGCCTGGACCACGCGGCCGTCGTCCAGTGTGACGTCGAAACCGCGGGCCTCGATCCCCACCCGCAGGTGGCTGTCGAGCAGCTCGGTGTCGACGAAGGTATTGAGCAACTGCGCCAGGCAGTCGTCTCCCTCGAACCGGTGCCAGCCCTCGGCCAGGGCCTCGGGCAGCGAGAGCGGCGCCTTTTGGATCCGGGCCCGTAGCGCCGGTCCGCGCGCCTCCAGGAAGCGTGCCAGCAGAGGGTCCTCGGGGGCCGCGTCCTGGGCTTCATCGAAGACCAGCGCGGCATGGCTGGTCTCGGCGCGACGGGTCTCGAGCAATGGGGTCAGCGGTGCCAGGCGCGGCATGGCGACGTCGACGTGAAACGGCATCAGGCGTGTCACCAGTGCCTCGCTCATGCGTGGCGCGGCGGGCGCGGCCAGCAGACCGCGCGCCACATCGGCGAAGTCGACCACGCCCATCGACTGAATGCGCCCCTCGGCGATATCGGCCAGCAACTCCGATAGCCGTCGCGAGAGGTTCTCGATCGCCGTGAGCACGCGGCCGATGGCACTCGACAGCATGCGCAGATCCCATTCCTCGCCGTGACGTGCCGCCTCGCGCTCGCGCCAGTCGGCGAAGCGCTCCATCAAGCGTGGCGTGGAAAGCTGCGCGCGTGCGTCGAGCAGCGTCTCCTGAATGCTCGACAAGGCATTGTGATAGTGGCGCTCGTTGTCGAGCAACGCCGCCAGCTTGCCCTCGCGGGTGGGGTTTTCGCGCACCCGGCGCAGTTCCTGGGTCAAGGCGCGGATCGCCAGCAGGATCTGGTTGGTGATGTCGGGAATGCGGGCGAAATCGCCCCGCGCCAGGGCGGCCAGCACCTTGGCGGCGTCGTATTCGGAATACAGGAGGTCCTCGACCTGACTGGCCAGCGTCACCGCCTGGCGGCCACTGGCGGTCAGGCGTACCTGGCCGGTCTGGCTCTGCTTCTCGATCAGGGCGGTCCGCTTGGTGCTGCGCATCGCGCGGCGCGCCTCGGCCGCCTCCCCGGCATCCGGTTCCGGCGGCGCGAATGCATCGCGCACCTCCGGTGTCGGAGGCGCATCGCGAAAGTGCACTTCACTGGGCGTGGCGAGCAGGTTGACGACGAAGCCGAGGTCATCATGCGCCAGTTCGGGATAGAACTCGCGCAGGTGCGCCAGGCAGCGCGTCTGCGACACGAAGGCGCTGTTGGTCGCGAAGTCCACATCGAGCAGATAGTCCAGCAGCAAGCAGCCGAGGTCCAGCCAGTAGCCGTCGCGCAGGCCACGCCGGCTTTCCTGGCTGACGTGCACGAACGGCGAGCCGGGCTCATGGCCACTGTCATGTAGATCGAGCAGCCGCGTGGTGGCGACGAGAAGCTTGCTCCAGGCGGTCATGGGTCGTTTCCGTGGGCAAAAGACGCATTATGCCAACAGCGAGCGCCATGGGTCATGTCCGTGGCGGCATGTCGTGTCGATCACGCACGGCATCGGCGGTCCGTGCGCCATCCCGACGGCCACAGGGTGTAAGATGTCGCCTCAATCGTGGCAAGGAGCACCGCATGGCCGACATCGACGACACCCTGCAACGCGTCTTCGGCTACGCCGACTTCCGCCCCGGCCAGCGCCAGGTGGTCGAGGCCGTGACCCAGGGGCGCTCGGCGGCGGCGATATTTCCCACCGGATCCGGCAAGTCGCTCTGCTACCAGCTGCCGGCGCTGCATCTGCCGCACCTGACCCTGGTGGTATCGCCGCTGCTGGCGCTGATGCAGGATCAACTCGAGTTCCTGCGCCGCCACGGCATCGCCGCGGCGAGCCTCGACTCTCGCCAGAGCCGGGAGGAAGCCTCGGCGGTGATGGACGGCGTCAGGCGCGGCGACATCCGCATCCTGATGATTTCGGTGGAACGCCTCAAGAACGAGCGCTTCCGCGCCTTCCTGCAGCGGGTGCCGGTGTCGTTGCTGGTGGCCGACGAGGCGCACTGCTTGTCCGAGTGGGGCCACAATTTTCGTCCCGACTATCTCAAGCTGCCCGCCTATCAGCGTGAGTTCGCCATTCCGCAGGCGCTGTTGCTCACCGCCACGGCCACGCCGCGCGTCATCGACGACATGCGCGACAGCTTCGCCATCGACGCCCGGGATGTCGCCGCCACGGGCTTCTATCGTCCCAATCTCGACCTGCAGGTGCAGCCCACCGCCACCGAGCGCCGTCCCCGCGCCCTGGTCGAGTGGCTGGGGCCGCGCCTGGCCGCCTCGCCGCCCCAGCCCAGCATCGTCTACGTCACCCTGCAGAAAACCGCCGAGCAGATGGCGGCGTATCTGGGCAAGGCGGGGCTCGAGGCCCGCGCCTATCACGCCGGCCTCGACGGCGAGACCCGCGATGCCCTGCAGCAGGCGTTCATGAACGGCGAGATCAATTGCATCGTCGCCACCATCGCCTTCGGCATGGGCATCGACAAGGCCGATATCCGCAACGTCGTGCATTTCGATCTGCCCAAGTCGATCGAAAACTACAGCCAGGAGATCGGTCGCGCCGGACGCGACGGGCAACCCTCGAGCTGCCTGATGCTCGGCGGCCGCGACGCCCTGGGTGCGCTGGAAAACTTCGTCTACGGCGATACGCCCGAGCGCGACGGCATCGAGCGCGTCCTGCGGGACATCCGTGATGCCGCGCCCCAGGGTCAGTGGGAGGTACGCCTGAACGCCCTCTCCCAGCACAGCAACATACGGCCGCTGCCGCTCAAGACACTGCTGGTGAGACTCGAGCTCGAGGGCGTCATCGCCCCGCGCTACGCCTATTTCGCCGAATATCGCTTCAAGTATCTGATCGAGCCGGAGGCACTGATCGAGCGTTTCAACGGCGAACGTCGCGATTTCGTCGCCGCCCTGATCGAGGCCTCGCCCAGAGCCAAGACATGGTGCGCGCTGGACCATGAGGCGCTCGATGCCCTGGGTGCCGAGCGCGGTCTCGATACCACACGGCGTCGCGTCATCAGCGCCCTGGAGTATTTCAACGATCAGGGCTTCATCCAGCTCGAAAGCAAGCAGATGACCGAGGTGTACGGAGTGCTGCAGGCCGAGTTCGATATCGCGGCGCTCGCGACTCACCTGACCGAGTATTTCCAGCGCAAGGAAGCCGCCGAGATCGAACGGCTGCAGGCCATGCTGACCCTGTTCGAATCGACGACCTGCCTCAGCCGCCGTCTGGCCGATTATTTCGGCGATCACCAGGCGCCCGAGCATTGCGGTCATTGTTCGGTATGCCGTGGCCACGTCGCCCGGTTGCCCGCGGACACCGCACGCGCACCGCTCGATCCCCGGCAGCTCGCGGCATGGTGCGCGCCGCTTCAAGAACGCCTGGCCACGCTGGCCGACGCACCACCGCCCAGCACAGACCTGCTCACGCGCTATCTCGCGGGACTCACCACCCCGCTGCTGACGCGCCTCAAGGCACGCCAGCTCGAGGGGTTTGCGGCGCTGGAAGACCGCCCCTACCGCGACATCCACGAGGCCGTGCGAGTGTTGTCCACGGATAACGCCCAGGCCGCCGGACGCTAGGCTCTCCTCGGCTTCGACCTCTACACTAGGGGACAGGTACAAGGCATACGGCTTTCAACGATCTGACTTTCAACGACCAGGAGACAACGTCATGAGCGAGCTTTCCGAGCTGAAATGCGAAGCCTGCAGCGCCGACGCTCCCACCGTAAGTGAAGCGGAAATGCATAGCCTGGGCGCCGATGTTCCCGAGTGGCGGATCGTGGAGCGCGATGGCATTATGCAACTGGAGCGTGAATTCACGTTCCGCAATTTCGCGCAAGCCCTGGCGTTCACCAATCAGGTGGGCGATCTCGCCGAGGCACAAGGCCATCACCCGGCGCTGATCACCGAATGGGGCAAGGTCACCGTCACCTGGTGGTCCCACAAGATCGGGGGCTTGCACAAGAACGATTTCATCATGGCCGCCAGAACCGACGAGGTAGCGCAGTCCAATGTTCGAGCAGATTGAACGCGTGCCCGGGGATGCCATCCTCGGGCTCATCGAAGCCTTCAAAAAGGATCCCAACCCCCAGAAGGTCGATCTGGGGGTCGGCGTTTACCGTGACGCTCACGGCAATACGCCCGTCATGCGGGCCGTAAAGGAGGCCGAGGCGCGGCTGCTGAAGAACGAGACGACCAAGAGCTACATCGGCTCGCATGGCGATCCGCGCTATGGCCAGGCGGTGCTCGAGCTGGTCCTCGGCGCGCAATCCCCGGTGCTGGCCGCCAATCGCGCCAGCGCGACCCAGTCGCCCGGTGGTACCGGCGCGTTGCGTCTGGCGGCGGACTTCATCAAGTCGCAGCTGCCCGGCAAGGGCATCTGGGTCTCCGATCCGACCTGGCCCAACCACCTGGGCATCTTTCATGCGGCCGGCGTCGAGCTGAAGAAGTATCCGTACGTGGATGCCGACAACCGCCTCGACTTCGAGGGCATGCTGAGCGCCCTGCAGCAGATTCCCGAAGGGGATGTCGTGCTGTTGCACGCCTGCTGCCACAATCCGTCGGGCTTCGACCTGTCACGCGAGCAATGGCAGCGCGTGCTCGAGGTCGTGCGTGAGCGCCGCCTGCTGCCGCTGGTCGACTTCGCCTATCAAGGCTTCGGCGATGGCCTCGATGCCGACGCCTACGGGCCGCGCCTGCTGGCCGAAAACCTCGACGAGGTCATGATCACCAGTTCCTGCTCCAAGAACTTCGGGGTCTATCGCGAGCGCACCGGCTGCATGATCATGATCGCCCGCGACAGCGAGCAGATGGAAAACGTCCGCTCTCAGATGGCCATCGTCGCCCGCGAGAATTACTCCAACCCGCCGGCCCATGGCGGCGCGGTCGTGGCCGAGATTCTCCACGACGAAGCACTGGCCACGGTGTGGCGCGAGGAGCTCACCGAGATGCGCGACCGCATCAATGGCTTGCGCCGTGACTTCGTCGAGGCACTCAAGCCCTATGGGCTGGACGAGCGCTTCGCGTTCATCGCCGAGCAACGCGGCATGTTCTCCTACACCGGGCTGAGCCCGGAACAGGTCGACCGTCTGCGCGACGAATTCGGTATCTACATGGTGCGCTCCGGCCGCGCCAACGTCGCCGGCCTGTCGCAGGAAAACCTGCCCTACGTGGCCAAGGCCATCGCTGCCGTCGTCGGCTGACGACGACGCCGGTGACCGGCACGAAAACGCCCGGTGCGGTTCTCCGCATCGGGCGTTTTCGTTTCTCGCCTCGCCGCTGCACGACGTGGCGTACGGCTCAGGTCCGGACCTGCCGTCTGCGGATTGGCAGACGCATTGTCGCCCCCGCTTTCAATCCGCCACCTCGGGCAGCGTCTCCGAGCCGACCTCGTCCCGGAACGTCTCTCGCGTGACCTCGCCCGTGCCGTCATCGAGCCTTTGGAAGAGCTCGAGTTGGCCGGCCTGACGCGCCTCTTCTTCGCTAAGCACGCCATCCTGGTCGACATCCATCTGCCCGAAAGTCACCGCGTTACGGCGCTGATCGAGCGGGGTCTGCGCGCCCCCCTGCCCGAAACTGGCCTTGTCTTCGCCGACGCCGGTCGCCTCGTCGCCGATATCGCTCGCTTGCGTGGCCGGCCCGTTGTCGCTTTCGGATGACGCCGCATCCGTCTGGGCCAACACCGGCCCACTCAGTAACACCACCAGCGCACCGATTCCCCACCTGCGCCAGACAGCGGACATCGTCATCGCGGCCTCCTGTTCGCTTTCGTCGCTTTCCGCTTTCATGGCATCCCGGCTCACAGCAGGAACCGGGACGAATGCCAGTATTGGACAAGCGAAGCCCGCAGGGATTCCCCTGTCGACGAAATCACGCGGCGTAGCGGGAGACGTCCAGTCCGATGGGGTCGATGGCGGGCCGACGCCCGGCCATCAAATCGGCGAGCAGATGGGCACTGCCGCAGCTCATCGTCCAACCGAGAGTGCCATGACCGGTGTTGAGCCAGAGGTTGTCGTAACGCGTGGCGCCGATGATCGGCGTCGAATCCGGGGTCATCGGGCGCAGCCCGGTCCAGAACTCGGCCTTGGCCGCGTCGCCGCCTTCAGGAAAGACATCGCGCACCACCATGCTGATGGTCGCACGCCGCTTTTCCAGCAGGCTCAGATCGTAGGAGGCCAACTCGGCGGTACCACCGACACGTATCCGGTCGTCGAAACGCGAGATCGCGACCTTGAAGGTCTCGTCCATGACCGTGGATTGAGGCGCGCCCCCATCGTCGGTCACCGGCAGCGTCAGGCTATACCCCTTGACCGGATAAATCGGCAAGCGGATATCCAGGTCCTTGACCAGCAGCGGCGAGAAGCTGCCCAGGCACACCACATAGGCATCCGCTCGAAGAGAGCCCGCCGACGTGACCACGCGCTCCACGCGCCCGGCCTGGCGTTCGATACGCTGAACATCCACACCGAAGCGGAACGTGACCCCCAGGTGCTCGCGACAATGCTCGGCCAGGCGTTGCGTGAACAAGTGGCAATCGCCGGTCTGATCGTCGGGCAAGTGCAGCCCGCCCACGAACTTGCCCGGCACGCGCGCCAGTGCCGGTTCGGCCGTCACCAGTTCCTCGGCACCCAGCAGCCGGTGACGCACGCCGCATTCACTCAACACCCGCATGTCCTTGCCAGCCGCCTCGACCTGCGATTCATGCCGGAAAAGCTGCAGCAGACCGCGCTGGCGATCCTCGTAGCGAATTCCCGTATCGCGGCGCAGTGCATCGATGCATTGGCGGCTGTACTCGGCGACACGCACCATGCGCTCCTTGTTGACGGCATAGCGCTCGGGCGTGCAGTTGTTGAACATCGCCATCATGAAGCGTGCCATGGCAGGGTCGCGCTTGGGCTGAATCTTCAGCGGTGCATGCTCCTGGAACATCCACTTGAGTGCCTTGCGCGGGATGCCGGGCGCCGCCCAGGGGGAGGAAAACCCGAACGACACCTGACCGGCATTGCCGTAGCTGGTTTCCATGGCGGGGGCCTCGCGACGATCCACCACCGTGACCTCGTGCCCCTGGGTCGCCAGGTAATAGGCGCTGGTGACCCCGACGACGCCACTACCGAGAATGAGTACCTGCATGGATGCCTCGCCTCTGTACTGAACGCACTGAAAAGAAGCGCCAGTATAAGACGAGAAAACCAGTGGAATATTTTGTATTGACGCTATCACATGCTTGATGTGAACGAATTTTTTATGAAAGTCAGTCCTTGAAACTTAAAAAACAGTGTTTTGCAGAATCACTCCGCGGTGGCCATGCGACGCTTCAGGGAGCGGCGGAAAATCCCCCAGGCCAGCCCCCCGGCCAGTACGTTGCCCAGGGCGGCGCCCCAGGCGACGCCGAAGACGCCGGCCAGCCATGCCCCAAGCGCCAGGCAAGGCAGATAACAGACGAACAGGCGCATGAACGACAACAGCATCGCACGCATCGGCCACCCCAGGGCATTGGAGGCAGACACCACGAGCATGCACAGCCCCAGCAGGCTGTAGCTGGGCAGCAGCCAGCGAATCAACATGGCGAGTTCATCGCGTATTTCCGGATTGCCCGACAACGCCACGGCCACCCAGGGCGCCGCCACGGCCATGACGATTCCCAGACCGAGCTGCCAGATGGCAGCGGTGCGTGCCGCCAGCATCATCAGCGCCTCGATACGTGGCCAGTCTCCCGCCCCGTAACAGCGCCCCAGCCAAGGTGGCAGCGACATGGTCAAGGCCAGCACCACCATCAGCGACAACGTTTCCAGGCGGCTGGCGAGCCCCCAGGCCGCCACGGCGGTTTCGCCCAGCCCGGCCACCACCCAGGTCGCCAGCATCGCGGAAAGCGGAGGCATCAGCTGGCTGACCATCGCTGGGCCCGCGATGGTCACGAACGGACCGGACGACTCGCGTACCTCGCGACGCAGTCCATGACGCGCCAGCCAATCATGCGAACGAAGACGCCGTACCAGCAGCCAGATGCCGATGGCGAACGCGATTGCCGTTGCCCACGCCGCGCCAGGCAGCCCCCAGCCCGACCAGTCGCCGACACCGAAGATCAGCAGTGGATCCAGCCCCAGGTTGAGCAGGCTGGTGACGACCATGAGCTTGCCCGGCAGGCGGGTATCGCCGTGCGCACGAAACAGGCTATAGCCGAAATACAGCACTGCGCCCAGCCAGTTGGCCAGCAGTTGCGGCCCCCAGTAGGCACGGATCAGGGCACGCGTGGGCGTATCGGCCCCCAGCAAGGTGAACAGCGGCGTCTGCGCCAGCCACATGATCAGCATCAGCACCGCCATCAGCGCACTGCCGCCGAACAGAACGAGGGTACCCAGGCGTCGCGCACGCGCCATGTCGTCGGCACCGAGGGTTCGCGAAATCAACGCCGCAATGGCGATCCCCATCCCCACCTGCACGCCAATGATCAGAAACGACAGCGGAAACGTGAAGGACTGAGCGGCGAGCGGTTGCGTCCCGAGGCGGGCGATGAAGGCACTGTCGACGAGCTGGAAGCCCAGAAGCGCCAGGACGCCGATAGCCATGGGCCAGGTCTGCTGCCACAGCTGGCGGCGTAACGAGGATGTGGATTCCGTCACGGAAACCTCTTTGCGAATCAGCGTTCAAGGTATCAAACAGTGCGCCCCCGGTATCGAGAATACCGGGGGCGCCAAGCCTAGCAGAAAGCGTCCTCAATGGCGCCGGTCTTGCGCGTTCAGTCCCACTCGGGGGCAAAGTCCGGGTTGGCGATACGCTCGCCGCGATCCAGCGCGTCGATACGAGCCATCTCCTCGGCACTCAGCGTGATCCGCATCGCCTCGAGATTGGACTGCTGGTGCGCCGGCTTCGTCGAGGACGGAATCACCACGATATCGCGGGCCGCCACCCAGGCGAGCGCGATCTGAGCCGGTGTCGCCTCGTGCGCCTCGGCGATCGCCTGGAGTACCGGATCATCCATCACCTTGCCCACTGCCAGCGGCATGTAGCCCGTCACCTGCAGGCCCTTGTCCTGACAATGCGCCACCACCTTGCGGTTGGCCAGGTAAGGATGCACCTCGATCTGGTTGGTGATCAGATGCTCGCCGCCCGGCACCGACAGCGCCCGATCGATCTGCGCCACCGTAAAGTTGGAGACGCCGATGTCGCGCGTCAGGCCCTGTTCACGGGCCTGGTTCAAGGCCCCGATGTAGTCGGCCATCGGCACTTCATCATCGGGCGAAGGCCAATGCACCAGCGCCAGATCGACGTAATCGACCCCGAGCTGTCGCCGACTTTCCTCGAGGCTATCGAGCAATGCCTGCGGCTGCAGTTGATCCCACCATACCTTGGTGGTCAAGAAGATCTCCTCGCGCGGCACGTGGCTTTGCGCGAGCGCCTCGCCTACCGCGCGCTCGTTGCCATAGAACTGCGCGGTATCGATATGCCGATACCCCAGCGACAGCGCCGAGGTCACGGAATCGATGACGTCCTGATCCTTGAGGCGAAAGGTACCAAGCCCGATACGAGGCAAGACCGTGCGTTGCGTAGCCATGCTGACTCCTTGTCATGCTGCGAGAAAGGCGCCTGGATACAACAGGAAAAAGTCATTAAGCGCCCTGTTTTACGTTTAGATCACGTGGGGCCCCCGCCATTGACTTTCAATACCGTTCACCCCCTAGATCATGGCGACGATGCGTCCCTTGCCGCCTTCATATGCCACACGGTAGAAATATAAAGTTACATTTTGAAAAGATTTCATTGCATGCCTCATTCATTCTATGCCCGCATGGTCATCGCGGCGGTCATGCCTTTCATGGTCATGCTGACGGGCTGCATCACGCTCTACCAGGCGTCTCAGGCGGAACAGCACACGGCACGCAGCGTCGCACAGACGCTGGGCGTGATCGCCGATGCCAATCATCTGATGCGTCTGTTCATGGATGCCGAGACCGCCCAGCGTGGCTACGCGCTCACCAGAGACGGCGATTACCTGGCACCCTACCAGCGGGCCCTGAGCATGTTTCCGCGTACCCTGGGAACCCTGCGTGACAGCGTCCAGGGCGAGACGCAGCAACAGCGTCTGGCACGTGCCAACCGGCTGTTCCGTCAGTGGGTGAAAAACGTCGCCAATGTCAGCATCGTCGAAACACAAGGCAACGGCAGCGGCCTGCCGGGGGCTGCGACGCCTGCCAGCAAACGCCTGGTGGACGAGTTTCGCGTGATCATGGGCAACTTCATCGATACCGAGGAGGCGTCCCTGCATGTACGCCAATCCGACAGCCGTGATGCCGCTATGAATGCACAGCGGATCATGATCGTCAGTATCCTCCTGGCGCTCGCCGGTGCCCTGGTCACCTGGTGGCCGCTTTTCCAGCGCACACGACATGCCGTGATGGAGATTACCCAGCGTTCGCGGCGCATGGTGGAAGGCGACCTCAGCCAGCGCGTCATACTGCCCGGGCGCGATGAATTTGCCTGGATGGCACACGCCTTCAATGCCATGGCGGCACGCCTCGAAGCCCTGGTCATCACCGAAAAACGCACCAGCCGAGAACTCGCCGAACGCGTCCATGCCCTGGTTCAGGAGCGTACGCGCGACATGCGGGCTCGCCATGCCTTGATCGAAACCCTGCAAGCCTGCCGCGACACCCGCAGCGCCCAGGACGCCCTGCGCGATCAATTGCCTCATGTCTTTTCCCACGCACGGGGCGGCGCGCTGTGGTGCCTGGACATGCATTCTCCGCAGCCGCCTCAGCGTGTGTGTCACTGGGGCGATGCGCCGGAAAACGACGTGCAAACGTTCCAGACGTGTCATGCCCTGCACACGGGCCAGCCGCAGGACATCGCACTGCCATCGGCACGACACGCCAGCGTATGCCCGCACGTGCTGGCGTCACCGACGCCCGGACGTCATTTGTGTCTGCCACTGAAGGGCTCGGAGGGCATTCTCGGCGTGTTGCAGGTGCACTGGCTGCCCGAGCGCGATGCCGACGACGACAACGATGCCCGCGTCGACTTCGCCAAGGGCGTCGCCGAGGACATGGTATTGTCCCTGAGCAACGTTCGGCTGCGTGAACAACTCGAGGAGGCCAGCATCCGCGATGCCTTGACGGGCCTGTACAACCGGCGTTTCCTGGACGAGACCCTGGCGCGCGAACTGGCGCGTGCCGAGCGGCAAGCGGTCCCCTTGTGCGTGCTCATGCTGGATATCGATCATTTCAAGCCGATCAATGACGATTACGGGCATGCATTGGGCGACCGAGCACTGGTCGCGGTAGCCGAACTGCTGAACGCCCATGTCAGGCGCGACGATATCGTATGCCGCTACGGTGGGGAGGAATTCGTGATCATCATGCCCGGCGCCGGCCTGGATGCCGCACAGCGGCGTGGCGACCATTTACGCCGTTGCGTCAGCGCGCTGGACGTCGAGGCGAATGTCCCGGCGCCGATACGCTTGACCGTGTCTCTGGGGCTCGCCTGTTACCCGCAACATGGCGACAACGCGGAACACCTGCTGCACAGTGCCGACATGGCGCTCTACGAAGCCAAGCAAGGCGGCCGCAATCGCCTGACGATCGCTTCGCCGTGAACTGAACGACATCGCCCCGCCGAAGCGGGGCGATGTGGAAGACATCAAGAGCGGGCATGTCCCGTGGTTATTGGCGAATGCCCTCGACCACGAGGTACATTTCCACGCTGGAAGCCGTGGGCCCCAGCTTGCTGGTATCGATGCCGAAATCGGCCAGCGTCAGCGTCGTCGTGCCCTCGAAGCCATGGCGATATTCGCCCCAGGGATCATCGCCCCCACCGATATGCTCGACATCGATGGTGATCGGCTGCGTTTCGCCATGCAGCGTCAGGTTGCCCGACAGCTCGCCCTCACCGTCGCCGGTCGACTCGAATCCCGTGGACTCGAACGTCGCGGTGGGATACTCCGAGGCGTCGAGGAAGTCGTCGCTCAGGAGGTGCTTGTCGCGTTCGGCGTGTGCCGTATGGAGGCTGCTCACGTCGACCTCGACATTGGCGCTGGAGGCTTCCGGCGCGTCGGGATCGTAATTGAACGTCCCCGTGAAGTCATCGAAGGTGCCCAGCACATAGGAATAGCCCAGGTGGCTGATCTTGAACTGGATGAAGGCATGCTGCCCCTTGCTGTCGATCTGGTACTCGGCGGCGTTGGCCTGAGTCATCGGCAACAGTGCGGCTGCGCCGAGGGCGGCACCGGTTACGGTATTGCGTAGCGTTTTCGAGAACATCGTCACCTCCTGAGGTGAAGGATTGAAGTGCCAACGCGGCGGAGCATCACCACGCGTATCGGACTCATTGGCGTCGGGACACGCTCGGCCACCACATGCGACGCAGCGTGTCCCGACGATCGAGAAGATGATGCTTGAGCGCCGCCAGCGTATGTCCCGCGGCCAGCACGATCAGCGCCCAGGCCGCGTACCAGTGAACGTCGCCCGCCAGCGTCGCCTGATTGGGCAATCCACTGATCAGTGCCGGCACCTCGAAGATACCGAAAACACTGATTCCCTGCCCTTCGGCGGTCGAGATCAAATAGCCGCTCATCAACACCGTCAACAGCAGTACGTAGAGCAGCACATGCCCGGCATGGGCGAGCCAACGCTCCCAGCGTTCCCCCTGGGCCCCGGGAGTGGACTGGCTCAAGCGCCATGCCACGCGCAAAAGCGTCACGCCCAGCAGCAACATGCCGAAGGATTTGTGCCACCAAGGGGCGAGCTGGTACCAGCTGTCATAGTAGCCGAGCCCGGTCATCCACCAGCCCAGTGCAAAGAGTCCTACCACGATCAAGGCACTCAGCCAGTGCATGACGATGCTGGCAATGCCCCACCCATGGATCGTGTTACGCCACATAGCCGCACTCCGCATGCTTTGCATCTCAGCATAACGGCTGGCGCGCGGAGCGCCAGGACGTCACGGGGAAAGGCATCATTAACCAGATGGAAACAATGGCCCGCATGAACGGGCCATTATGAGGAGAGATAACAAGGACGCTGCCAGCCGCCTTACCCTGTCAAGGCGCTCAACAGCAGCTTGGCGGTCGGCGCGCTGGACGCCGGGTTCTGGCCGGTGATCAGCAGGCCGTCACGCAACTGGAACGCCTCGAAATCCGTCGTCGAGCGCTCGTAATGCCCGCCCTTGCCCTTGAGGGCGTCCTCGACCAGCAGCGGCACGACGCCGGTCAGACCCACAGCCTCTTCCTCGCTGTTCGAGAAGCCGGTGACACGATGCCCCTTGACCACCGACTGTCCGTCGACGCCCTGAACGTGCACCAAGACGGCCGGCGCATGGCAGACCGCCGCCACGGGCTTGCGCGCAGCCAGAAAGTCGTGGATCAACTGCTGAGAATGACGATCCTCGGTCAAGTCCCAGAGCGGCCCGTGGCCACCGGGGTAGAAGACCGCATCGAAGTCGTCGGCACGCATGGTGTCGAGCGGGTGCGTATTGGCCAACTGCGCCTTGGCCTCGTCGTCACCGTCGAAGCGGCGGGTCTCCTCGGTCAGCGCATCGGGCTGCGTGGACGTGGGATCGACGGGGGGCTGCCCGCCCTTCGGCGAGGCCAGGGTCACGTCGGCCCCTGCATCCTTGAACACGTAATACGGCGCCACGAACTCTTCCAGCCAGAAACCGGTGGGATTGCCGGTATCGCCCATGCGGTCGTGCGACGTGAGTACCATCAAAATCTTCATGCGAGCCTCCTTGGCTGAACGACATCGGTGTCGATACCTCCTAGATGGCATCGCCAAGCGCGACTTCAAGGCGCCACGCTCACTCGATGGCGACCTCCACTTCATATCCGCCGAACTTGCGCAGATTGATCACGCCGGTATCGAGGATCAGATACTGCCCCTTGAGGCCCATTAGCCGGCCGCTGACCTCGGCCGTCTTGTCGAAATTGTGCGAGACCACCTTGCGTGGGGCCTCCAGCACCGGGTAACGCAGCGACACGGGGTCCAGCGCCAACGTGCGAATGGCGGTCTCGCCGAAACGCTGGCGCAACGCCGCCAGGCCGGGTGCCAGCGACGCCAACAGGCGATCCCGCTCGGCGACCAGGTCGAGCGGCGCGACATCGTCCTTGAGCATCGCCCGCCAATTGGTGCGATCCCCCACGGCCTCCTTGAACAGCGTCTCGACCATGCCTGATTGCAGCCGATTGTCGACTTCGATGATCGGCAATGCCTGAATCGCACCCTGGTCGAGCCAGCGCGTGGGCAGTTGCGTCTTGCGGGTAATGCCCACCTTGAGCCCCGACGAGTTGGCCAGATAGACCACGTGGGGCTGGAAACAGTGCTGCTCGCCCCACGTCGGCTCGCGACAGGTCCCCTGGTAGTAGTGACAGGTCTCCGGCTTGACGATGCAGGTATCGCACTGCGCCAGCGACTTGAAACAGGGGTAGCAGTAGCCCTGCGCGAAACTCTTGCGGGTGGCGCGTCCGCAATGCAGGCAATGAATCTGGCCGGTGTGCGTCAGTCGCACCCCCGCGCCCAGATGCACGTTGAGCGCGAGACGATGCTCACCGGCGCGCAGCGTGTAATGCGCCGGCGCATCCCCTTCGCCGGGAACGATGCCCATCTTGCGCAGCGTGCCACGAGCCGCGCTGACATCCGCCACATCGAACAGATCCCCCATCAGTTCATCCACTTGATGGCATCGGGCTCGCCCGGGTCGTCACCGCTGCCGCAGCTGACGCGATCGAGATGCCCCACGCGCTCGTGTTCGGGCACGCCATGGGCGATTTCGTACTTCATCACCGCCTCGAGACACAGCTCTGTCTGTTCCTGGGTGAGACGTCTGCCGTCCGGCCATTTCCGCAACGCGATCGCCTGCTTGAAACTGTCGTACATGGCCGGCGTCATCTGCGCCACCATCTTGTCGAAGGTCATATCACTCATGTTCCGTCTCCTTTCGCGGCACGTCCACCGGCCCACCAGCCCCAGGCCAGCCCCACCAGCAAACCGCCGAGATGCGCCTCGTTGGCAACGTTGCCGAACCCGAACAGCCCCGCCATGTCGGTCATGGTGAATACCATCCAGGCCAGCATGAACACCACAAGCATTTGCGGCACGAAGAATCCACTGGCAGGCGCCCGTCGGGCCATCAGCCAGACATAGCCCAGCAGGGCATAATCGACGCCGGACATGCCACCGAACAGCACCGTGCCCGTGGCATACTGCGCCAGATTGGAGGCCAGCGCCGCCACGACGACGATCGCCGCAAGCCGCAGCGGCCCTTGCAACGCTTCGACCTGGCGTCCGAAATACCACAGCCACAGCATGTTGAACACCAGATGCATCCAGCCGAAATGCATGACGGTCGGCGACAGCAGGCGCCACAGCTGACCGCTGGCGACCACGTCACCCAGCGTGCCCACCATCAAGCGTCCCTGCGAGGGCTCCACCGGCACGAAGGTCAGTGCGGCCACCACCCGATCGCCGAACAGCGCCATCAAAGCAAACACCGCGAGACACAGCGCGACGCAGGCCGCCGCCAGCGGAGCCTGTGAAAAGGCACTGCCGAACAGGCTTGTCGAGGGACGCTTGGGGGGTGACGCTGGACGCTCGGACAATGCGCCGCGGTGCCATTGCTCGATCAGGCGCGCGGCGTCGTCACGCTGGCGCGGATCGGCCAGCCACACCACCTGCACCGTCTCCTCCTCGGTCACCTGATGACCAATGCGGTGCGCCCACAGCGCGCGGCGCAGTGCGACGATGTCCTGTTGGCGAGGCAGTTCCAGCAACTTGTACATAAAGGGATTCCCTTTCATGACGCATGGCATGCGCCCAACAAGAAAAAGTCCGGCGGAGGGGGCCGCCGGACAAGAGCAAGGGATCATTCAAGGGAACACCTACTCTGACGACGCCCACCGCAATGAGTTCCCAATGCGGCGAAAATTTTTTCAATCTTTCCGCGATGCCTGCCAGACGCCCTACGCCAGCTCGATGTCGTCCGGGCGGGATCGCGCCGGTTCGTCGCGAGACACTTCGACCCACACGAAGCGGTTGGCATCCAGGCGCCGCTCTCCATCCCAGCGGTAGGCCACCAGGCGCCCATACTTCACTGCGCTGTAATCGAGACAGGCGATATTCGGTGCCGGCAGCGCCGGGATGCCCTCGCACCAATAATGGCCGATAAACAAGGGCGGCTCGTCCGGGCCATAGTAAGGCAAGCGCCGACGCTCTTCCGCGCGCAGCGGCTGGTTTTCGATGCCGCCGGGCAGGTTGTCGGGCTGGAAGACCACGTCGCCATAGGTTTGCGGGTCGCGGGCCCAGAAGTGCGCGCGGAACGAACTGCGCGTGAAGCCATCGCCGGAATGGATCTTGAGCCCCGACGGCAGCGGCAGATGCGGCCCGCGCGTGAGCCGGTCCATGACACGAAACGCGAACGTGCCCGGGCGCGCCGAATCGTAAAAGAACGCCTCGCTCATGCGCCCGTCGGGACATTGCTCGCGATATGCCGCGATCAACTCGCTGTCCCAGCAGGCGTGGACCACGCGCAGCCCATCGCGCTCGAGGCACAGCGGCATCGCCATGAACCAATCCAGGTAGGCATCCCACTCCTGGGGATGTTCGCGGAACTGCGCCAGCGTTTCGTTGATGATGCGGTTGTGGCGCGGCGAATGCTCACGCAGCCACTCTCCCGACCAGCCCGGGGGCGAACGACGACAATAGGCCAAGGCATTGTATTCGTGATTGCCCATCACGATATCCGCCTGCCCCGCTTCTACCATGTTCCAGGCGATGCTCAGCGCCAGCCGAATGCGTGGGCCGCGATCGATCAGGTCGCCGAGAAAGATCACCCGGCGGCGCGGATGGCGGTACACCCCCGCCTGCAGGCGATAGCCGAGCTTCTCCAGCAGCACGGCCAGCGATGCGCCACAGCCGTGGACATCGCCGATCAAGTCGTAGCCATCGAGGTCGTGGCGAGGCAATGTCATGTCACTCTCCCAACCGGCTGCTCCAGCCGAGCTTGGTGCGACAGGTCTCGAAGTAGTTGTGTCCGCGTGGGTGAATCAGGGTCAGGCGTTCGCGCTTGCGACGCACGACCATGATGTCGCCGGGTTTGGACACCACCTGGGTCTGGCCATCGCAACTGACGTGGGGATACGCCTGATTGGTCTCGCCGATGTGAATCGTGACCTCGCTGGCGGCATCGACGACGATCGGCCGGCTGGAGAGAGTATGAGGGAACATCGGCACCAGGGTGATGGCCTCGAGGCGCGGGTGCACGATGGGTCCGCCCCCCGACAAGGCATAGGCGGTGGAGCCGGTTGGCGTGGCGATGATCAACCCATCGCTGCGCTGGCTATAGACGAACTGCCCATCGATGAACAGTTCGAACTCGATCATGCGCGCCGCCTTGCCGGGGTGGATGACCACGTCGTTGAGCCCCGAGGCTGTGCCCACCTGCTTGCCGGCGCGAAAGACTTCCGCTTCGAGCAGAAAGCGCTGCTCGCTCTCGAAATGGCCGTCGAGCACCTCGCCGATCCGCTCCTCGACGTCGTCCGGAGAAATATCGGTGAGAAACCCCAGGCGCCCGCGATTGACCCCCAGCACCGGCGTCTGGGTCTGGCACAGCACGCGTGCCGCGCTGAGCAGGCTGCCGTCGCCCCCCACCACGATCACCAGGTCGCAAAGCTCCCCCAGGCGACTGCGGCTCGCCTCGGGGTAGCCGTGGTTGAGCAGCACCGTGGCGGTGCGTTCGTCGACGATCACATCGAGCTCACGGGTGCCGAGGAAGCGCAGCAACCGCTTGAGCGTCTCCACTGCATTGGGGCTGCCCAATCGCCCGATCAGGCCAATGGTCTTGAATGGCTGCATGAAAACGTCTCGTTGCCGGCATCGCGGCCCGTCATTATGCGGACTGGCGCTCGGGGGAGCAAACCGCGAGCACCCGCGACGCCGCCGGCCGGCGGCATGCGACGCTCAGGATCGGGGATCGTTGTACTGATCCGAGTCGGCACTCTGCACCGGGTGCAGCTCCCACCAATAGAGGTAAACGGCGACAGGTGATGCGAAAACGGTGTTCAAGATCATGAAGGCCACCAGCGCGGCCCATCCTTGTCCATCGACACCCCCGTAATAGAGCATCATGAACAGGATCCCGGCGACTCCCACGATGAGATTGATGATGACGATGGCGGCGAAGAACTTGATCAGGCCACGCCGTCTCCGACGGCGTTTCGCCGCGTCCGAACTGGCCACTTCCGATGACGTCATGAAGCGTCTCCCGTGAAAACGCGCTGGCAAGATAGGGCATGGCACCCCGACATCTCGACGGCTGCATGCACATGAGTATATTGTCCCTGGACGTGTTTTCGGCACAACCCCGACCCCAGCGACGCTTTGACGCAGTGCCCGGGCGGACCGCGCTCACTTGCGAAGGCGTGACGCACATGGCACGCGAATGACACATTCCCGATGCGCCGACGGCGATACGACAGACAGATACGAGTGGGATTCACTCACCCATCCCTGGGTGCGCGATCTCGCCTGGCTGCTGCATGCCCCCGATCTCGTCGCCACTGCCTATGCCGGGCGACCGACACTCGCGGAACTCGGGCTAGAGAATAGCGCCTGCCGTCAGGCATGGTTGCGTGAGCTGGACATGGCACCAGAGAGGCTCGAGCCCTACCTGGGCGAATGCCCTCGCCGCCTGGGGCTTTACCACGAGCGTCTCTGGCATGCGCTGCTCGATCTCGCGCCGGCCACCCGGTTGCTCGCCACCAACCTGGTGCTCCACGCCCATGGCCGAACCCTCGGCGAACTCGACCTCCTTTACGTCGATGCCCAGGAGAGACCGGTCCACCTCGAACTCGCCATCAAGTATTACCTGGGGTTGCGCGACGGCCCGGGCGACGCCCGCGACCCCGCACGCTGGATCGGCACCGGCTGCGCCGACTCGCTGGCGCGCAAGCTGCATCATACCTTGCGACATCAGCTACCGCTGGCGCATCATCCCGCTTCGCTCGCGGCCTTGAAGGCGAACGGCATCGACCCGACATCTCTGGAACAGCGCATCGCCATGCCCGGCGTGCTGTTCTGGCCCTGGCCGCATTCGCTGCCGGCGCCTCGCCCCTCGCGACGGACCGCCCTTCAGGGGGTCTGGCTGCCATGGCGAGACTGGCCGGCATTGCATGGCGCCCTTCCCGACGACAGCCTGGGCGTCACGCTCCACAAGCCACATTGGCTCGCGCCGCCACGCGACGAACGGTATCGCCCATTGCCGGTGCTGGAGGCCGAATTGAGGGAGCATTTCGTCGTCGCGCCGACGCCTCGGCAATGCCATCTGACGACGCCCGACGGCACGCAGTGGCGTGTATTCGTCGTCCCCGACGACTGGCCACGCAGCCTGCCCTTGCCCCCCACCACGCAGAGGAGACGTTCGCATGCTGAGAATTGGGGAATTGGCCAAGCGTAGCGGCGTCAGCGTCGATACGCTGCGCTACTACGAAAAGGAAGGGCTGCTGCCGGACGCCCGCCGCGGCGATAATGGCTACCGGTACTATGCCGAGGACAACCTCGAACGTCTGCATTTCATCCTGCGTGCCAAGCGTCTGGGCTTCACTCTCGCCGATATCCGCGAACTGCTTTCCCTGCAGGTCGAGGCCGACGCCCACACTTGCGAAGAGGTCAAGCGTGTCGCCGAGGACAAGCTCGCCGCCATCGACGCACGCCTGGAGGAGTTGCACCACATGCGCCAGGCATTGGCGCACTTGACCGATGCCTGCTGTGGCGGCCCGCATGCCGCCACGCAATGTACCATCCTCACAGCGTTCGCCAACGGTGACGCCTCGCCCGAGCCACACCAGCATCGGCATGCCGACTGATCGGTCCGCCTCAGGCGACCGCCGAGCCGCCGGGCGCATCGGCCAGCGTCAAGGGCGCGAAGCTGTGCGCCTGGGCCATTCGCCAGATGCGTCCGTAGAACGGACGTTGGTCGGGGTCGCGCAGCAATTCACCGGGTTCCAGGAAGGGGTGCAGGTGGGAAAACAGCTTCACCTCGTTCTCCGAGACCCGGTGTACCAGGTGATCGGGGGTGATCTGCCAGGGTCGTGTCAGCCCGGCCGCCGCCACCATCTCGGCCAGGGCATGCAGGGTATTGTGGTGGAAATGGTGCACCTGCTTGGCCTTGTCGCCGACGACCAGGGCCTTCTGGCGTAACGGGTCCTGAGTGGCCACGCCGGTCGGACACCGGTTGGTATGACAGCTCTGCGACTGGATGCAGCCCAGCGCGAACATGAAGCCGCGTGCGGCATTGACCCAATCGGCGCCCATGGCCAGTACGCGTGCGATGTCGAAGGCGCTGATGATCTTGCCGCTCGCGCCGAGACTCACTTGCTCACGCAGCCCCGCACCGACCAGGGTGTTGTGCACGAACAGCAGCCCCTCGCGCAGCGGCGTTCCCAGATGATCGGAAAATTCCACGGGCGCCGCCCCGGTCCCTCCTTCGCTGCCATCGACGACGATGAAGTCGGGCACGACCCCCGTCTCGAGCATCGCCTTGATGATGGCCATGAACTGCCAGGGTTGTCCGAGACACAACTTGAAGCCGACCGGCTTGCCGCCCGAGAGCTCACGTAGCCGGGCAATGAAATCGAGCAATTCGAGCGGGGTCGAAAAGGCCGGATGACTGGCGGGGGACAGACAATCCTGCCCCATCGGGATCTCCCGTGTCTTGGCAATCTCGGAGGTGATCTTGTCCGCGGGCAACAAGCCGCCATGCCCCGGCTTGGCGCCCTGGCTGAGCTTGACCTCGATCATCTTGATCTGCGCATCGCTGGCCTGCTCGGCGAAGCGCTGAGGATCGAACTCGCCCTGCGGCGTGCGACAACCGAAATAACCACTCCCCAGCTCCCAGATGAGATCGCCCCCATGCTCGCGATGGTAGGGGCTGATACCGCCCTCGCCGGTGTCATGGGCGAAACCGCCCAAACGCGCGCCCTTGTTGAGTGCGCGTATGGCATTGGCGCTGAGCGCGCCGAAACTCATTGCCGAAATGTTGAACAGCGAGGCCTCATAGGGGTGCGCGCACTGCGCATTGCCGATGGTCAGGCGGAAGTCGTCCGGTGCCGCCACGGGGGCGGTTTCCATCGAGTGACCGATGTATTCGTAGGTATTGGCGTAGACATCGCGCAAGGTCCCGAACGGCTTGGCGTCATTGCGCTGGCGTGCGCGCTCGTAGACCAGACCGCGCTGGACATGGGAAAACGGCAATTGATCGGTGTCCGCCTCGAACAGATATTGGCGCAGTTCGGGGCGCAGTGCCTGGAACACGTAACGCAGATTGCCGACGACGGGATAATTGCGGCGCACCGCATAGTCGCGCTGCACGAGGTCGACGATCCCCAGCACGACCAGGGCGCCGCAGAGCACGGGGACCGGCCACCAGACGTGCCACTGCATGGCCAGCGGCAACGTGGCCAGCGTGACCAGGCAGCAGGCGAGGAAAACGCCATAACGCGATAACAGTGAAGGTTTCATGAAGAGATCCTGAATGAAGAGCGTCTTCTTCATGAAAACACAAAACGTCATGCCCGGTTTAGGGGCACGCCCCGAGAGTCCGAGCCCTCAGGCGGCGTGCGCCTGAGGCATCCGCCGCCGACGCCACCAGCCGTTGAGCATGAGTGCCGCCACCAGGATCGCACCGCCCACGATCAGGCGAGGCACATCGGCATCGCGGTTCCAGATCAGCAGGTTGACCGCCAACCCCGCCGGCACGAGAGCATTGTTCATGACCGCGAGGGTCCCGGCATCGACCCGGCAGGCGCCCTTGTTCCACAGGAAGTACCCCAGACCGGAGGCGACGATGCCCAGCCACGCCAGCACGCTCCACTGCAGCGCGCTCGTCGGCATGGCCGTGGCGTCGCCGAACAGCCAGAATGCCGGAAGCGCCACGCACAACGCGCCCAGATAAAACCATCCAAAGACATGGCGGTGCGCCACCTCGCGGGGCAAACGGGGCGCCAGATGACGATACGCGACCTGCCCCACCGCGAAGCACAGGTTCGAACTCTGCACGACCAGGAACCCGAGCCAATACGCCTGGCTGACATCGGCATAGCGGATCACCGCCGCACCGCATACGGCAAGGGCGGCGGTGAGCAGATAGAATGGGGTGAAACGCCCCTTGAGAAGGTCGTCGAGCAAGGTAATGTAGAGGGGGGTGAAGATCGTGAAGAGCAGAACTTCCGGCACGCTCAGCAACAAGAACGACTGGTAGAAACCGATGTACATCAGGCCGAGTTGTACGGCCCCGATTCCCATCAGGCCCAGCACCTGACCGATCGACAAGCGACGCGGGCGCAACCAGAACAGGAAGATCGCGGCAGCCAGGGCGATCCGCGTGAGCACCGCGAAGTAGCTATCGACCTGCCCGGAAAGGTACGCGCCAATAAGACTGAAGGAAAAGGCCCACAGGGCCGTGACACCAACCAGATACCCCATTATGGTAAACTCCGGGAAAGAAAAAAGTTGACTGCCATTATACGCCTGACACAGCGCTTGCCCAGCATTCGTCATCTCACCTTCACATCACGCTCCGGCACCGCTTCCGGTGTCGCCTGGTCCGGCCAAGGCCATGGCCAGGTCGAGGTAGACTCCCTCGCCAATGCCATCCGCTTCATCGAGCGCGGCCACTTCCTGCCGCGGGGACAATCGCGCGAGGTAGCGTTCCGCAATGTCTATCGCTGGGAGCTGCAGCCCAACAGGCTCACGCTGTACCACGAACGCCGTGGTCCCGAAAATGCGGTCCGTCTATTCGACCTCGTCGCCGACTCGGCGACGACACTGGTCAGTGAATCGCCCCACCTGTGTGGTGCGGACACCTACCAGGGCCGCCTAAGCCTGGAGGAGCACGGTTTCCGGCTCGAGTGGCGTATCGAGGGGCCGCGCAAGGATGAACGACTCGTCTACCATTACCGGCAAGCGAGTACATGACGTACAACGCACCTTTGCCTTGTCGACTGGTCGAAGTGACATTGGCACGCTAGAATGGTTTGAGAACACTGTTTCCAAACAGCCAACACCCGCAACGGAGGTTGCCATGAAAGCTTTACTTCCCCTGGTCATGATCGGAGCCCTGGGCATTGCCGGTTGCGCCAACACCTCGCCCTATTCCGGCGATGTCTACCGCAGCGGACAGGCCGAAACGGCTCAGTCCGTGACATACGGGACCATTACCTCGGTTCGTCAGGTACAGATCCAGGCCGGTGAACAGAATGAAAGCATTCTGGGTGGCCTGGGCGGCGCCGTGCTCGGCGGCCTGCTCGGCAACCAGGTCGGGGGTGGCTCGGGGCGCACCATCGCTACCGCCGCCGGGGCCATCGGGGGCAGCGTCGCCGGCAGCAAGGTCGAGAATGCCGCCAACCGCACGAACGCCTGGGAGATAGAAATCCGGCGTGACAGCGGCGACTCCATCGTGGTGGTCCAGAAAGCCGATCGCGACTGGCAGGTCGGCCAGCGCGTTCGCATGATCGGCAGTGGCGCCAACCTGAGCGTCGCGCCTTACTGAGGCGACATGCCAGCCTGAGGCGACAGACAAGCCCGTGTCTCGCTGACGAGGCGCGGGCGTTTTTCCCTGCCAGCAAGTTTCCCCTATCCGCACCTGCTTACATACGCTATCGTATGTGACGTGATATGCCATGGATACGGAACTGTCTCATGAACCGACTCATGACCTCAGGACGCGCGCTCGGCTGCCTCGCACCCGCCTTTGCCATGACGGCATTCGCCGGGCCCGCCCTGGCAGACGGCTTGCTGACGATCAAAAGCGAGAACGATATTTTCGCCAACGGCGAAGACGGCCACTATACCAACGGACTGGAAATCGACTGGTCGTTCACTCCCGCTGCACGCCATTGGACACGCGACCTGGCCGAGATCGTGCCGGGATGGTCGGGTGCCGGTCTCGATAGCGTTGCCTATCGCGGCGGCCAGCAGATCTACACGCCCAAGGATATCGAGCGCTCGGACCTGGTCGAAAACGATCGCCCGTATGCCGGGTTGCTCTACGCCGGCATCTCGCTGTTCGACGATCGACAGCACACCGGCTGGCGCCAGGCGGACGACCTGCATCTCGATATCGGCATCGTCGGCCCCGCCTCGGGCGGCAAGGCGATACAGAAAAACTTCCACCATCTCATCGGTAGCGACGAGCCCGAGGGCTGGACGCATCAGCTTCATAACGAGCCGATCGTCAACCTCACCTACAAGCGCAGTTGGTGGTTGCAACGCTCGCTTGGCGCCCTCGATGTGGAATACGGGCCCAACGCGGGATTCGCGCTGGGCAACCTGTATACCTATGCCGCCAGCGGCGTCGGCCTGCGCATCGGTGACAACCTGCAACGCAGCGCCGGCATGCCCGCGGTGGCACCCGCGCAGAGTGGACGAAGCCATTTCGACCCCGGCCAGGGCTTCGGCTGGTATGCATTCGCCAGCCTGGAAGGCCGTTTCATGGCCCACAACCTGCTGCTGGACGGCAACACCTTCGAGGACAGCCATTCGGTGGACCGGCGGCAGTGGGTCGGAGACGCGCTTGCCGGTGTCGCCCTGACGTGGGATCGCTGGCAACTCACCTATACCAGTGTATGGCGTACGCACGAGTTCGAGGCTCAGGAAGAGCACGATCAGTTCGGCTCGGTAACGCTGGCATTCTGGCTCTGAAAGACTCCGGCTCTAACGACGCTGTCTCCGAACCGGCGCAGCGCCGCAACGAAAACGCCCCGCACTAGCGGGGCGTTTTCCTCGGAACGATTGGCGGACGGATCAGTGAAACTTGACGCGGCGCATCAGCCAGCAGCCCACGCGCTTTCCCACCCAGAAAAACAGCGCCAGCAGAATCACCGTCAGGAGCATCGAAACCGGATTCACGATAAAGGTGGCCCCCAGCACGGCTAGCGCGATACTCCACACCCAGCGATCGTCGCTGCCCAGCTGCAGCATCGCGGGGATGCGGCGCATGACCATCTGTCCCAATGCACCATCCCAGGCACGCAGCGCGAGGAACAGAATCACGGCAAAGGCGATCAGCCAGATCAGCGTCACGGTCATGTTGGCCTCCTGATAGGCACGTCGATAATAACTCAATCGCGCCGACGCCGGTCGGCATATCGGCAAGAAGTGTGGACCGCATGGCAGGGCCGCGCGAGCGTCGCGTCGACACCGCCCTTGCGTCGATGAAGGCAGGGTACCTTTGCCCCCCTGACCGCGCAACCGGCGCGACGACCTGTCGCAAGCACGCGCCGCGTTTCTTGTCGACCGTCAGGCCCGGCATTGGTTCCCGTCCTACCTTGAAGCAGCGTCATGCAATCGCAAAGGCGCATGAAAACCCCTCGAGGCCCCTGACACACCTAGATGAGCACGTTACCATGGGTACCGACATACACCCAGAAAGGTCTTCAACATGCAGATTGCCCAGAATTCCGTGGTTTCCTTCCACTACACCCTCACCAACAACGAGGGTGAAGTGCTGGACAGCTCGGAAGGCCGCGAACCTCTGACTTACCTGCACGGCGCGGGCAACATCATTCCAGGGCTGGAAAAAGAACTGGAAGGCCGTCAGAGCGGCGAGAGTCTGAAAGTCACCGTCGAACCCGCCGAAGGCTACGGTGAAACGCAACCCGGTCTGATGCAGGAAGTACCGCGCGATGCCTTCCAGGGTGTCGACGAAATTCAGCCGGGAATGCAGTTCCAGGCACAGACTCAGGGTGGCCCGCTCATGGTCACGGTCACCAAGGTCGAAGGTGATACCGTCACCGTCGACGGCAACCATCCGTTGGCCGGCCAGACCCTGAATTTCGATGTCGAGATCGCGGAAGTGCGCGAAGCTTCCGAAGAGGAAGCCGAGCACGGTCACGTTCACGGCGAAGGCGAACAAGAGCAGCACTGAGCCGCTCTCCTTCAGCGTGACGATCGAACGGGCAGCCCTGGGCTGCCCGTTTCATGTCATGCCGCTGGCTGCACCGCTCCCGCTGGGCATGGCCGCAACTTGCCGGCATCTCCCCCCCCAACGGTCATCCCTCCTGCCGATCGGATGACGAGCGCTCGGCCGCCAGCAGGGCCCGGTACCCTCCCGCGACGCGCGTGGCAGTCGTCACCAGACAGGCCACGGCAAACAGGGTCGCCAGGAGTGCAAACTCCTCCGGCCACAGACAGAACACCACGAAAGCGAGAATCGTCTCGGTCCCCTCGGTCAAGCCATCCAGATAATAGAACGCCTTGTGCTCGAAGCGCGGACGCTCCAGCCCGTGGCGAGTCGCGGCAATCGCGAAAGCCAGAAACGACGAGCCGGTCCCCACGAACGCGAACAGCAACAGCGCCGCGGGCAAGGCATTGCGTTCGGGGACGGCCAGGGCAAACCCCAGCACCACGGCCGCGTAGAACACGAAATCCAGCGCGATATCCAGAAACCCGCCGGCATCGCTCTGTCGTTGCAGGTGTCGCGCCAGGGCACCATCCAGGCCATCGCACAGACGATTGATGATGATCGCCACCAGGGCGAGCCCGTACATCTGGCCAGCCAGTAACGGCAACGCCAGCATTCCCGCCGCGAAACCGCCCAGCGTCAACTGAGCAGGCGTGACACCACGCTCCCCCAACCCGCCGGCCAGGCGATTGAGTGCTGGGGCTACCCAGCGCCCCGTCCATTTATCCAACATGCAGGCTCCTGCCCTTTTCCCGCGTATACTCGATGTATTGTCGACGTCATCGACAAGCCACACCAAACCGATGTTCAGGAGAGTTTCCGATGCGCTTTTCCCTGATGACGTTCTGCGCACTGACCACGCTGGCACTCCTGCCTGCCGACCACGCCGAGGCCGAACAGCGCGAGGCCATTTTCGCCGGCGGCTGTTTCTGGTGCATGGAACCGCCCTACGACAAGCTCGAAGGCGTGATATCCACCACGTCAGGCTATATCGGTGGCGAGACCGAACGCCCCACGTACGAACAAGTCAGCGGTGGCGGCACCGGCCACGCCGAGGCCGTCAAGGTGGTCTTCGATGACGAGGTCGTCGACTACGCGACACTGCTGGACGTCTTCTGGCACAACATCGACCCTTTCGCCGAAGGGCGTCAGTTCTGCGATGTCGGGGACCAGTACCGCAGTGCGATCTTCCCCCTCGATCAGCACCAGCGGCGTCTGGCCGAAGCCTCCAAGGAGGAAGTGGAAGCCCGCTTCGAACGCGACGTCAAGACACGGATCGAGGCATCGGCGCCGTTCTGGAAAGCCGAGGAATATCACCAGAACTTCTACCAGAAAAACCCCGTACGTTACCGCTTCTACCGTGCCGGCTGCGGTCGCGACGATCGCCTGGAGGCCGTCTGGGGCGATGCGGCCGGCACCCCGTGAACGATGCGGGGCTCCCTGACTCAACGCGCGGCACAGGCAGGCACTCGATGCGGCGGCGACGATTGCCGCCCTCACCGTTTCATGCCGTGGCGCCGCGCTCGATCAACTGGCGTTCGCGGCGCCACAGCCAGGCCGCGACGCTCAGCGTTCCCGCCAGCACCAGCCAGGAGGCGGCGACCACGCCGCCCCACTGCCAGCGCGCCCAGAAAGGCTCCAGATACAACCCACCGAGGCTCGCCCCCAGATAGTAGAACACCAGGTATAGCGAGGAAGCGCTGCCACGCGCGCGTTGGGCGTGGCGCCCGACCCAGCTCGAGGCCATGGAATGCGCCAGGAAGAAGCCCACGGCATTGACGGTCAGCCCGGCGATGATGGCGATCAACGATGGCATCAGCGTCACCAGCGAGCCCAGCATCAGCGTCGTGATGCCCAGCATCATGCAGACGGGCTGCGAAAGCCGCTGCGCGACCCGGCCGGAAAGGGCCGACCCCAGGGTGCCGCCGAGGTAGGTCAGAAAGATCAGCCCCAACCACTGGGAGGTCAGCGAAAACGGGGCCTCGCTGAGACGGAAGGTGACATAGCTGTACTGGTTGATGAAGATGAAGAAGTTGAACCCACCGATGAGATAGGCGGCAATCAGTCGGGGGTCGCGCAAGTGCCCGCCCATGTCGCGTACCGCCTTTCCCACCCGCAGCGGCGACGGCCGAAACTGCCTGGCGGGCGGCAGGGCTCGCCAGAAGATGCTGGTGCAGACGAGGCTCAGGCATGCGATGACCATGAAGCTCGCATGCCAGTTCCAATGCTCGGCCACCGCGCCACCGATGACGCGACCTCCGATGCCGCCGAGCGTGTTGCCGCTGATGTACAGTCCCACGGCCAGCAACAGCGCCGGCTTGTCGAACTCGTCCCCCATCCAGGCAATGGCCACCGCTGGCAAACCGCCCAGCAAGAATCCCTGCAGAGCCCGCAGGGCGATCAGACTGGCGAAGTTGGGCGCAAATGCCATGACCAGCGTGCACACGCTGGCCAGCACCAGCGTCACGCGCATGATGGCGGCACGCCCGATGGCATCGGAAAGCGGCCCGTAGAACAGCAACGACAACGCCAGGGTCAGCATGCTCACCGACATGGCACTGCCCGCCGCCAGCGTCGAGACCTCAAAGCTCTCGCGAATGGCGGGCAACAAGGGCTGGGCCACGTACAGGTTGATGAAGACGGTAAAAGAGCCCAGGCACAGTGCCAGGGTCGCACGCCACCAGGCACGCGTGCGCGGTTCGATCATCATGCCCTCCATTAGCGCAACATGATCGCGCGCAAAAGTGAGATCATGCCTCAGGCCGTCTCGAGGCACACAGCTGCGACACGCCGTCAGTGCTCGTCAGCCCTCGTGCGCAGACCGCTCGAGCCGTGCCGCAAGTTGCGTGCTCTCCAGCGGACGCCGTGACTGCCAGTAATGACGATTCCAATAGACGTTGTCGAGACGGGAAAGCTTGACGCCCTGCGAGGTCGATGCGTGCAAGAAATAGCCATCGCCGACATAGACGCCTACATGGTTGTAGGGGCCGGGCGAGCGGAAGAACACCAGGTCGCCGGCCTTCAGCGCATCACGCGAGATGCGGCGGCCTTCCTGCATCTGCTGGTCGGTGGTGCGCGGCAGGGACAGCTGGAACGCATCGCTGTAGACGTGTTGCATCAAGGCGGAACAGTCGATACCACGCCGCGTGGTGCCACCGAGACGATAGGGCGTCCCCACCCAGCGTTCGTGCTCGGACAGCAAGGCCTCGCGTATGCGCGCCGGCGACACCAGGGCGCGCTGGACATCGCTGGCACGGTACGTGGCGAGAAGCGATTCGGGTCCCGTCATGCCATTCGCCGCTTCGCCGATCCGGGCGGCGGCCGACAGGGAAGACGGGTGTGCAGCAGGAGATTGCGGGGACGTCGCTGCACAGCCGGCCAGTACCGACAACAGCAAGCCCAGCGCCATGATTCGAAGCATCCAAGCGACCTCATCATCACACGTCGTTCAACCTCGCTGGATGCCTCGGAGCGCTTGCACGAACGCAATGACACGCCCTGCCACCTAGGCACAGCCTGGCGAGGGGGTCGCTGTGGTGGTGGCGCGTTTACAGGTGCCACCGCCAAAGCGGCCTAGACTCGATTCGTTGACGCCTCGCGCCACGGACCGGGCAGCGAGACCGTGACGATGATAGAGAAACTCCCGCCATTTGACGAGAGGTCTCGTCCTCATGAGATGCCTTGGGTCATCCATGGGATGCCTGCATGAGACGTCAATGCAGCGTGCGGGCATCCCCCGGCAACGTGTCGATATGCAACGGCGCCCAATGCCGCGCGGGCGCGCCCGGAAAATCGAGACTGGCCCAGGCCCCGGCCAGGGGCGGCGCACCGCTCAGCCAGGCGGCCAGGGCCTCACCAAAGCTCTTGAGCAAGGCATCGCGTTCCTCGGTTTCCCCCATGAAGAACGAGAAGCCCGCGTAGAGCCCCCGCGCATAGTCCCGCCAGCTCGCATAGTGCGCCCGCGCCAGTTGCGTGGCACGCTCGAGGAAAGCGTCGAATTCCGCCGCCGAGAGCCACTCCATTTGGCGGCCGGCGATGGCAAGATCGACGGTCTGGGCGACGTCCCACGCCGTCATGTCGATATCGTTGCATCCCGCCGCGTTTTCCTGAACACGACGCAGGCGCAGCAGATGATTGCGTTCGTCCTCGCTGCATTCATCGGATTCGATGATCGCGATCTCCTCGCGCAACCGTGCCGCATTCAATGTATAGGGCGCGTAGTTGATCAGATATTCCTGGCGGTCGCCGGCATCGATCAGAAAGTCCAGAAAGGTCTTGAGCGCCTCCGCCGACAGTAGCCCGTAATGTCCGTCGAGCCATTCCCGAAGCTCATCGCGCTCGCTGCGCCCCTCGGGAACCGGTGCGCCCCACACCGCCGCGTTGAGCGGCCCGACCAGCGCCAGGGAGGTGAAACGCGGCAGTGACAACCGCTCGCCGGGCTCCAGCCACGATCCTTAGTGCCAGTCGAGCCAATGGAAAGGGCTGCCGGGATCGTCACGGTGCCAGCGGATTTCCGCCACCAGGGACGGCTCGTCACCTTCGGGCAATGCCGCCTCCCAAGTCGCCCAGGCATCGATCAATGCCTGCGGGCCAGTGTAGAAACGACTCAACACCCCGCGCAGGGATTCCGCCAACTCGTCCAGCGCCGCACGATCGTAGTCGCCGCTATCGGCACACATCATCAAATAGAAAGCGTACTTCTCGGCCATGAAGATGGTCGCCGCGTGGCGCGCGCAATGCTTCAACTCATTGCGCATGCGCACGGCCTCGGGATCGGCCCGACCGGTGGGCGTGTCGGTCTCGGGCAAGGCGCCATGAGCGGCATCGGCCGCCAGCTGGTTGAGGTGATGCACCTGCGCCGGCAACCACAAGCGCGACAGCCCTGCCACGCCCATGGCCGGATCGAGCCCCAGCATGTCATGAAGATACGTACGCGCATCGTCTTGGCGTTGGCGGTCCGGCGCCCGGTCGATTCCCTGACGATACGCCAGATCGGGTTCGCGCACCGACGCCAGTGCCATCACCCATTGCCATGCCGAGGCCCGCCACTTGCGGATCATCGACCGCGAGGCGTCGCGCCGGGGGGCGTCGAGCAGTGTATCGAGCGGCACCTGCCAGGGACTGGAGGCCGCATTGAGCAACGCGCTCCAGTCAGCCGCGAACTCGGCGCGACGATCCACTCCCTCGAACAGGCTGCGACCGCGTTGGTACGCCTTGGCCACCGTGGTCCAGTCACGGTAGCGGCGCATCAGCAGATCTCCTGCGTGAGCCGCGAAGGTCTCGGCCTCATGCCGTTCGAGCCAGCCGGCGTTCCAGCCCGCGTAGGCCAGGTCGGCCAGACGCAACCAGTCCCAGGCCGCCCATTCCAGAGGCTCGCCACTGGACAGAAACGTCAGCATGACGTGACCGTAATCACGCGCCTCGCCCAGCGATGCCTGCCAGCGCCGCCGCGCGGTTTCCCCCTGCACGGTCAACCGCTGCGCGTCGAGATCCCAGGTATAGCGATGCCCCTGGCCCCCCAGCCAGAGCAGCAGACGGATCAGCTCGTCCCGGTCGTCGATGCTCCACACCTCGGACAACCAGCGATGCACGTCGGGCCAATCGCGCGATGGCTCGCAAGTGGCGCTCAGCACGGGGGAAAACGCCGCACGCAGCCGCCACACCCCCGCCGAGCCCGAAGGCCAGGGCGGTTGGCGTGAAGCCGCTTGTGCTTCCGCCAGCCAGGTAGCGAGGACGTCCCAGGTGACGCCGGCCGACTCCTGCTCGAGTTGTGCCAGAGCCTCGCACGCCTGGAGAAAGCCGTCGTCGCCTTGCGCCCAATCGACCTGACCGCGCTCGCGACGCAACGCCGACAACCAGGCATCGAGCGAATCGTGCTGCGACTGTATATCGGCGGCCAGCCACGCGGCCCACGCCTGCGCTTGCGTGCCCTCCAGCCATCCGGCTGCGCCCGCCAGCGCCAGCAGTTCCAGCGCATGAAGACGACGCAGCGCCCCGCCCTGCCCCGACAGGCAGGCCTCCACCAGACGCCAGCCCAGCTCGCCACGCTCACGCACGTCGAACAGCGCCAAGCGCGCCTGCGCCGAGTCGGGCGACACACTCAACGGCTCGGGATCGAACGCCCAGCCGCACAGCACCAATTGCTGGGCCCACCAGGCTTTAAGGGGATCGATCAATGCGCACCTCACTCATGGCTCGGACATTCACGTCATAACGGCGCCATAGTGTACCGGAAAGATGTTCGTGTCGCCGATAACCGCGGCGTGGCATGAAAATCCCGATCGCGGGAAAAAGCACTGGACGTCACCCCGGCCGAGTGTTTTAAATAATGAACACAGCGTCAAGCAATACACGAACCCTGCCAGCCTGGAGAGCCTCCATGAGCCCACAGCATCCCGACATTCTGATCGACCGCGCCTATATTGGCGGTCAGTGGCGTGACAGCGAGCGCCGCTTCAAGGTAACCGACCCGGCCACGGGCGAAACGCTCGCCGAGGTCCCCGACCTGGGCGCCGCGGACGCCCGTGACGCCATCGCCGCGGCCGACGCCGCCTGGCCGGCATGGCGCAAGCGTGCCGCCAAGGAACGTGCAGGCCTGCTGCGCGCGTGGTTCGACCGCGTCATCGAACAGCGCGAAGCGCTGGCCCAGCTCATGACGCTGGAACAAGGCAAGCCGCTCGCCGAAGCACGCGGCGAGGTCACCTACGGCGCCAGCTTCATCGAATATTACGCCGAACAAGCCAAGCGCATGGCCGGCGAGACACTCCCCGGCCATGGCGCCGACAAGCGTATCCTCGTCATGCGCGAGCCGATCGGCGTGGTCGCCGCCATCACGCCATGGAACTTTCCGCTGGCCATGATCACGCGCAAGTGCGCGCCTGCCCTGGCGGCCGGCTGCCCCGTCGTGATCAAGCCCGCCGAAGCCACGCCGCTCACGGCGCTGGCGCTGGCCAAGCTGGCCGAAGACGTCGGCCTGCCGCCGGGTGTCATCAATGTGATCACCGCCGAAAAACCCGCCGAGATCGGTGAGGTGCTGACCACCGACCCGCGCGTGCGCAAGGTGTCCTTCACCGGCTCGACGCCGGTCGGCAAGCGCCTGCTGGCGCAATGCGCCGACACGGTCAAGAAAGCCTCCATGGAACTTGGCGGCAATGCCCCCTTCGTGGTCTTCGACGACGCCGACCTGGATGCCGCCGTGGAGGGCGCCATCGCTTCCAAGTTCCGCAACGCGGGACAAACCTGCGTATGCACCAACCGCTTCCTGGTGCAGGATGGCGTGTACGATGCGTTCATCGCCAAGTTTGCCGCACGCATCGAGGAGCTCCAGGTCGGCAACGGGCTCGAGGAAGGCGTGACACTGGGACCCTTGATCAACGCCGGCGCGCTCGAGAAGGTCGAGGCACACATTCACGACGCTCAGTCCAAGGGCGCGCGCCTGATCTGCGGCGGGAACCGTCATGCCCTCGGCGGCACCTTCTTCCAGCCCACGTTGCTGGCCGATGTCACCGAGGACATGCAGGTCGCTCGCGAGGAGACATTCGGGCCTCTGGCGCCGATCTTCCGCTTCAGTGACGAGGCACAGGCCATCGAGATGGCCAACGCAACCGAATTCGGCCTTGCTGCCTATGTCTATGCGCGCGATTATCGGCGTATCTGGCACGTCATGGAGGAGCTCGAATACGGCATGGTCGCCATCAACGAAGGCCTCTTGTCGACCGAACTGGCTCCCTTCGGCGGCATCAAGGAATCCGGGTTGGGCCGTGAGGGCTCACACCACGGTCTCGAGGAATACACCGAGCTAAAATACGTCTGCCTGGGCGGACTTTGACAAGGAGGCAAGCATGAACAACGCACAGCTCAACGAACTCAAGCAGCGCTATGTCGCCAGCGGCGCCGCGAGCCCGGCCGGCCAGTTTGCCGAGCGCGCGGAAAACGCCCTGATCTGGGACGCCGACGGCAATCGCATCATCGATTTCGCCGGCGGCATCGGTGTGCTCAACATCGGTCACCGTCACCCCAAGGTGGTTCAGGCGGTCAAGGACCAGCTCGACCGCGTGATGCATACCTGCCAGACGGTGATGCCCTACGAGGGCTACGTGAAGGTGGCCGAAAAGCTCAGCCAGCTCACGCCGGTGCGCGGTCACGGCAAGGTGATGCTGGCCAACTCCGGCGCCGAGGCGCTGGAAAACGCGGTCAAGGTCGCCCGTGCGGCCACCGGACGCGACAACGTCATCTGCTTCACCGGCGGCTACCACGGCCGGACGTTCATGACCATGGCCATGAACGGCAAGGTCGCCCCCTATGCCACCGATTTCGGCAGCATGCCGGGCAATGTCTTCCGCGCCCCTTATCCGGTGCCCTACCACGGCGTCAGCGAGGAAGATGCGTTGCGCGGCCTGAGAATGACGCTCAAGACCGATGCCAATCCGCACAACACTGCTGCCGTGGTGCTCGAGCCGGTGCTCGGTGAAGGCGGCTTCTATGCGGCCTCGCCTAGCTTCCTCAAGGCGGTCCGCGAGATCTGCGACGAGCACGGCATGCTGATGATCGTCGACGAGGTGCAATCCGGTTTCGGGCGCACCGGCAAGCTGTTTGCCATCGAGCACAGCGGCGTCGAGCCGGACATCATCACCATGGCCAAGAGCATGGCCGACGGCATGCCGATCTCCGCCGTGGTCGGTACCGACAAGGTCATGGATGCCTCCGGCGGCAACTCCCTCGGCGGCACCTACACCGGTAGCCCGGTGTCCTGCGCAGCCACCCTGGCGGTGCTGGAAGTCTTCGAAGAAGAGAAGATTCTCGAGAAGAGCCAGGCGCTGGGCGACAAGCTGGCCGAGCGCTTCGCCAAGTGGCAGCAGGACTTCGCCTGCGTCGACAACGGACGCAACCTGGGCGCCATGGCCGCCTTCGACGTGGTGTCCGACAAGGCCAACCACACGCCGGACGCGGACCTGGCCGGCGCGCTGTGCAAGAAGGCGCGTGAAAAGGGCCTGATCCTGCTGTCCTGCGGGCTCTACGGCAATACCATCCGCTTCTTGATGCCGGTGACCATCGAGGACGAGGTGCTTCAGGAAGGTCTGGGCATCGTCGAAGACTGCCTCAAGGAACTGACTCAGGCATAACGAGCCATCCTGAGGTCCATCGTCGAAGGGGCGCCATGCGGCGCCCCTTCGTCGTTTACGGTGCGCTTTCACGCTGGGGGATGGGACGATGTCACCCGCGGCAGCAGCCAGCGCTGCATGGCATTGCGCACGCGCAGCACGAACTGCTCCTGGAACATCACGCAGAACATCACGGTGAGCAGGAGAAACAGCGGATAAAACGCCAGCGAACTGTCCCCCGCCGCGTCGAGACAGCCCCTAAGGTCACTCCCGCATAGCGTGGGCTCACCGGCCCATACCCGCTCGATGCGGGTGAAGATCACGAATAAGGGTACGTGCAGCGCGAACATCGGCAACGAGGCGCCCCCCAGGCGCGTCGCCAGGCGTCGCACACGCCGGCTGTCGGGCGTGCGCCACTGAGTGGCCAGCAGAATCAGCGCCAGCTGCGCCGGCAGCAGCAGTCCGTTGTGCAGCACGTAATACCAGGCATGCCCCTGCCCCAGCAGCCATACCGCTCCGATCACGCACCCTGCCACGAACGCTGCAAGGCCACAGCGCTGCATCGCGCTCAGCCATCCTCCCGCCGCCCGATAACGGGTGTACCACACGCACAACAGGATTCCGGCCACGAATTCGGGCAGGCGGATCAAGGGATTGCGATGCAGAATCCCGGTCTCCGGCATGCCGAAATCGGTCGTCGCGATCACCACCAGCGGCGGTATCAGGTAAAGCAGGTTGGTCAACAGCAGAGCCCGCCCCACACGGCGAAGACGAAACAGGCGCGGCGCCAGCCATGGAAACGTCAGGTAGAACGCCATCAACGCCGAGATCGACCAGGACGGCGGGTTGAAGGTCAGGTAGTACGGGTTCCAGGCATGCAGCAAGGCGACATTGAGTCCCAGGTTGAGCGCCAGCTCTCCGTTGCCCATGAAATGTTCCAGGGCCCCCGGTGTCTGGCCGAGATCGTTGTTGACGTCATAGATGACGAAGCGCAGCGACATCCCGGCATCGTCCGGCGTGATCGCCAGGTACCCGATGAGCGATGAAATGCCGATGGCCAGCAGCAGGGAGCCGATGTGAATCGGATAGAGATTCGAAAACCGCTTGACCCAGAAGCTGCGTGCCGGTTCGCGCAGCTTGCGCTCGTTGTCCAGGTAGACGTGGGTCAGCAAAAACCCCGACAGCACAAAGAAGGTACTGGTCGAAAAGAAGCCGATGTCGGTCACATAATGCGACCAGTCGCGGATCGACGGATAGGTATGCAAGGTGTGAAAGATAACGATATAGAGTCCGAGCGCGAAGCGTAGCCATTCCAGGCCGATGAAGCGCTCCTTCTGACTCGTTTGCCGTGCCTTTTCCATAAGCCCAAGTTCCTCGAGTGGCGCCTGAACGGCGGCGGCCACGAAAAACCCCGGCCTCTCGTCGAAGCCGGGGCCACACATTGTCGTGCTTTCGTCGCCAGCCAGGCGTCAGCTCTTGCGCACCTTGGCCACGACCCACAACAGAACGACGGCACCGATCACGGCCATGATCAGTGAACCGATGACATTGGTATGCGACAGGCCCAGCAGGCTGAAGAGAAAACCGCCGATCACGGCGCCCACGATGCCCACGCCGATATTGCCCAGCACACCGAAGCCGCCACCGCGCATGATCTTGCCGGCGATCCAGCCGGCCAGGCCACCGATGATCAGCCATAGAATGATGCTCATTGCCTCATCTCCTTCTTTCCTTGAAAGCTATCCGTTCATGACACACGACGGGGTGAATGTCGTCTCCAGCATAGCAGTTACCCGAACGAAACGGCGCATGGCGACAGCCCCAGTCCGTCGCCATGCGCCGTTCACCCCGGCACCCGCCAGGATACTTGGCGAGGCGTGCCGCATTCACGCCAATCCGGGTGCGCGTCGGCGGAACGCCACACACGATGGTGCAGCATCGACAGCAGCACCGGGTCGTCGAGGAACCGCAGTCGCGTGCTCGCGCCTATCCGCTCCGGATTTTCGCTCGCCACGTCCGTCACCTGCTCATCGCGGTGACGGCGCAGCGCCGCCGACAGGCCATGGCGGCTCGTCGCCAACGCACATCCCAGCGCATTGGCGACGGGATCGACCACGACCTGCACGAAGTTGGGCGCGGCATCCTGCTGTCGGCGCATGCGCTTGAGATGGCGCACCATGCGCCGCAATACACGCGGCGGATGCGTTTCCTCTGGAATGCGGAACAGGCGCGCATGCTGACACCAGCGCCCCAGCGATACACGGCTGGAAAATACCGACACCGGAATCGAGAGCATCAGGGCTCCCACGATCGGCGCCAGCCACCACAGGAAGGTCGGCTCCATGTAATACACTCCGGCAGCCCATACGGCGCCGATCAGCGTCTGCATGCCATGGTGCCGCACGGCATCGCTCCATGGGGTATCACTGTTGTCACGCGAGGGCGAACGCCACTGGATGGCCCGCCCCATCAACGCGGTGAGCACGAAGCGTGTATGGAACAGCATCCTCACCGGCGCCAGCAGCATCGAGAACAGCGATTCCAGCACCATGCTCGCGAACAGCCGCGCCCCGCCGCCGAAGTCCTTGGCACCCTGGGAAATGGCCAGAATCACGCTGAGGACCTTGGGCAGGAACAGCAGGGTCGCCGTCGCCGAAAACAGCCCCACCGCTAGGGTCGGATTCCACTGAGGCCAGACCGGGAACATCATGCCGGGCTCGGGGAAGTATTGAGGCGTGCTCAGCGTATGCACCGCCAGCAAGGCCGTGGACAGGATCAGGAACAGACACCACAAGGGCGCCGAAATATACGACATGACCCCCGTCAGGAACACGGCGCGATGCACGGGATGAATCCCCTTGGCCAGGAACAGCCGGAAGTTCATCAGGTTGCCGTGGCACCAGCGCCGGTCACGATTGAGTTCGTCGAGCAGGTTGGGCGGCATCTCTTCATAACTGCCGTCGAGATTGTAGGCGATCCACACGCCCCACCCGGCACGACGCATCAAGGCCGCTTCGACGAAATCGTGCGACAGGATCTCGCCCGACAGCGACCCCTTGCCCGGCAGAGGCGCCAGCATGCAATGCCGCATGAAGGGAGCCAGACGAATGATCGCGTTATGCCCCCAGTAATGCGACTCGCCCAGTTGCCAGAAATGCAGTCCCGCCGTGAACAGCGGACCGTAGACCCGCGTGGCGAACTGCTGCATGCGGGCGTAGAGGTTCAGGCGTCCCGAGGCGCGTGGCGCCGACTGAATGATGCCCGCCTTGGGATGCGCTTCCATCAACCGCACCAGACGCGTCAGGCAGGCGCCGCTCATGACGCTGTCGGCATCCATCACCACCATGTAGCGATAGTTGGCGCCCCAACGGCGGCAGAAGTCGTCGATATTGCCGCTCTTGCGCTTCACGCGGCGTTGTCGCCGTCGATAGAAGACACGGTCGAAGGCATCCAGCTCGCGACATAGCGAGAGCCAGGCATGCGTCTCGGCGATCGCCAGGTCGGGGTCGAAGGTATCGCTCAGAATGAACAGGTCGAAGTGGCGTTCCTGGCCGCTGTCGCGCAGCGACTCGAGCGTGGCGCGCACACCCGCGAACACCCGCGCCACGTCCTCGTTGCAAATCGGCACCACCAGTGCAGTGCGGGCCGTGTCGTCGATGGGCGCGTCTTCATGCACGTCGCGGGCGTCGATCGCGTAGCGGTCACGGCCGCGCAAGAGCTGGAAGAACCCCATCAGCGCCGTCCAGAACCCCGCGGACACCCAGCAGAACAGGAGCACGAACAAGGCCAGAATGGCAACCTCGAGCGCCTGCTTGCCCTGATAGGGCAGCACCGAGCGCATGTACTCGGCAGCGACCAGGCTTTGCCCCACGACCAGCAGCAACAGTACCTTGCGCCGCCACATGCCGACCTTCTGCCAGCGCGGCGTGGGCGACTCCTGCCGGGCCTTGTGACGCCGCCGAAACCCGCGCCCGATCCAGTTACGGGTACGCTGCGCATAGCGCACGAAGGGATTGGCGGCCCAGGGCTCCGGCGCCAGGGGGGTACGCGCCAGCGGCGGAGCCGTGTGCAGGCGCGTGATGCCGTGTGCATCGGTGGTGAGTACCTCGGGCGGTGCCAATGGACGTGCGCTGTAGGCCAGCGACAACCTGGCGCCCACCGATACCGCAGCGGGATCGTCCGGCGGCGGCTCATGGCCACCTAGCCTCCCGTGCAGGGCCTCCAGGCCCTGCGCGTCGATGTCGCTGGCGAGCAACGCTCGCCGTGCACTGCGGGCATCCGTCTCCTGCGCCAAACGTTCCAGATAATCACCCGCCACCGCGTTGGAGTCTGACTCAATCATTGGCGGGTAGCCGGTAGTACCAGGTTTCCGACAGGCGTTGATCGCCGTCCTTCAAGAAGGCGCGCATATCCAGAGGTTGACCGTTGTTGTTGCGCTTCACACGCAAGAACATCCGCCAGCCACCTGCGGCCTTGTTGGGCTCGACCCGGCTTTCTACCAGCTCGCCGTTATCGCCGATGTCCGTCTCGACCGTGATGTCGGCATCGCTTTCCAGCGATTCCAGCCCCGGCCCCTTGAAGTCGACGATAAACGCCAGCGACCCATCGGTCTCGCGCACCAGATTGTCCTGACGCACTTCACCCCGCGAGCGGCGCGTCTGATCGACCCAGGATAGATCAGGACTATGGAACTTGGCCTCGTGGGTGGTCCAGTACATGCGGTAGTTGAATTCGAACGCTTCGCCGGCTTCGACCGCCCCTTCGGGCTTCCACATCGCCACGATGTTGTCGTTGGTCTCGTTCGGCGTCGGAATCTGGATCAACTCGACCTTCCCTTTGCCCCAGTTGCCCTGTGGCTCGACCCACACGCTGGGACGCCGGTCGTAACGGTCCGTCAGATCTTCGTAATCGTGGAAGTCGTGACTGCGCTGCAGAAGGCCGAAGCCCTTGAGAGAGGCGACTTCCTGATTGTTGACCATCAACTGGCCGGGATTGGCAAGCGGACGCCAGGTCCAGCCGGGCTTGCTGCCATCGTCCTTGCTCTCGCCGTCACCGCTGCCATTGGTGCCGGCCCCCCCCCCGTCATGAATCAGCAAGCCATTGGCATCGTGAATGGCCGGCCGGTAATTGAGGGAGTCGGAGGGCTGCGCAGGACCATACAGGTACATGCTGGTCAACGGGGCGATGCCCAGTTTCTCCACGGCGTTGCGCGTGAACAGGCGCGAGGAGACATCCACGACGGTGTCCTCGCCGGGCCGCAGCACGAAGCGGTAGGCGCCCGTCAGGCTCGGCGAATCGAGCAGCGCGAACACGGTAAGGTACTGGCTGTCCGGGCTCGGTTTGACCACCCAGAATTCACGAAAGGCGGGGAACTCCTCGCCACTGGGCAATGCCGTGTCGATCGCCAGGCCACGCCCCGAGGTGCCATAGGTCTGATGGCGCCCCACTGCACGGAAATAACTCGCCCCCTGGAAGGCCATGACCTCGTCCATCACCTCGGCGTCGTTGATCGCATTGGTGACCTTGAAACCGGCAAATCCGAGCCCCTCGAGATCCTCTTCGGGAATGTCCAGATCGCCATAGTCGAAGTCGCCGGGGTCGAAGGACAGGTCCTGAACCTTGCCATCCACGATGGTGTGCATCGTCACAGCGCTATTGTAATGCATGCCTTCGTGGAAGAACTTCAAGTTGAAAGGCAGGTCTTCGCCCTGCCACAAGGCCTGGTCGTCCTTCATTTGAATCTGAGCATAGTCGGCGTACTCCAGCTGACTCAGCGATTCCGGCAAGCTGGACTCCGGGGCCTGATATCCTTGCTTGGACAGCTCTGAAGCCTTCTTCACCACGTCCTCGAATCCGAAGGCAAAGCACGTCTGCGCCGCGAAGACCAAACACATACCCAACACACCCGCCAGGGGCCAACGACAGCGGCGCGTGGCACTTGCCGTCAAACAATGTCGATTCGGTACACTCACATTACTACTCCCTTGCGGCTTTTCAGGGGCAGACCACCCCTTCCTATCACATTCTTCGACAGGCGGCGTCACGCCAGCGAAGAGGAAAGTTACCAAAGAAGACTCAGATTTCGATGAGACGAGCAGCCTCCATGCTCTCGAACACTGAGCTTAGCATTGCGGCGGGTCCGAAGGGAGCCCATGGTAAGCTTGGATCGCATTCGCTTTAACCCCCAACGCTTGAATGATGACGAGAAGCGCGCATGTCGACAGCCAGACGCCCATTTGTCCCCACGCCCTCATCCCCCGATCTCCGGCGAGGGGCCGCCGTCTTCGCCCTGCTGATGTTCGCGACCTATCCGCTGGTCATGGCCGACCGCCTCTATCTCGACGATATCTGGCGCAGCATGCATGGACAGCTGGGCTGGACCTCGAACGCACGTCCGCTCGCCGATGGCGTCATGATCGCACTCAACATGGGCACACGCGTCGTGGATCTCGCGCCCTTGCCATTATGGCTGGGGTTGGCGGTGATCGCCGTGCTGCTCGTCGTGCTGCGTCAAGTCTTCGCCACTTTTTCCACCGGTCACGCTTGGTGGGCCATGGCGTTGCTTGCCCTGCAGCCTTTCTTTTTGCAGAACCTCTCCTATCGCTTCGACGCTCTTCCCATGGCGCTCGCCCTGAGCACGTCAGGACTGGCCCTGGCGGCCGGTGTGCTGCGCCCCGGCCTGCCCGGCCTGGCCCTGGCGGCACTGAGCCTGATGGCCAGCCTGTGTTTCTACCAGGCGGCGGTGAGCGTTTACTTCGTCCTGCTGGCCTTCCACGTGTTATTGAGTCTCGCCACTCACGGCACGCCCCGCTGGCGACTGCATTTGGGCTTGCTGATCGTGGGGGCCGCGACCGTACTGATCTACAAAGGACTGTCGAGCCTGTGGCTGGCCGGCGGCTATAGCCTGACGCACAGCCAGATGGTGGCGCCCGGCTCGCTGCCCGGCCACCTGCTCGCGCAAACGCTCGACTTCTGGCGTTACGCCGCGCATGTCCTGGATGGAGCACCGTGGTGGGGGCTGGCGATCATCGCTGTGGTGGCTGGCATCGGGCTATGCCTCGGTACCGCCCGCCCGCCACGAGACGAACACGCCCTGGCCCTTCCCTGGCGGTGCCTGCTCCTGGTCCTGATCGTCGCGCTGCTACCGCTCGGCGCTCTCGGCATCATGGCCGCCCTGCAAGACCCCATATGGCGACCACGCACCTTCATCGGCTTCGGCGCTCTGGCGGCCGGCACGCTCTTCTGTGCCGTCCTCGCCTGCGAACGGCACGGCCTCAGATGGCTGGGCAATGGACTGCTCATCGTCGTTCTGGGCGGGGCTACGGTCATCGCCTATGCCTACGGCAACGCACAGAACCACCAGAAGCACTTCGAAAACACCATCTCGCAGCGCCTGATCGACGACCTGAGACGGCTCGAAACGTCGGGACCGCTGGTCTTGGTGGGCACACTGCCGCTCAGTCCCGCTACTGCCAACGCGATGAAAGCCTTCCCCATCCTCGATGAGCTGATGAAAAGCTACCTCGACGGCGGCGACTGGTGGGGATACCAAAACCTGTATCGCCTGGGCCTCCCCGAACGCTATGCCTTTCATGGCGGCAGCGAATTGCGGGAAGCATTCGTCGCCCGCTGCGACACACTCGCGCCGCTGCAACGGCGCGGCTGGTATTCGATCTATCGCTGGCGGGAGGCCGTTTTCGTCGCCTTCGATGGCGGCTGTCCCGAAAAATGACGCGCATGCAGCCGTCGTGAATCGAGTCAAGCAGACATTGAACACTCAATGTCAGACAAATGGCGAATGGTAGTTTACTATTCGCAGACTAAAATTCGTCCCCACGATGCAATGATATCGACGCGGTCGTTGCGCCAAGGCCGACGATAGGTGCCGGGCATGTCGCCGGCCTTCTCCTCGTCACGACCATGATTCATGAGAGTCCAAGGATGCCTATTCCATGCATGCCCTGACCCTGATCTCGTTTCTTTTCTTTACCGGGCTCGTTGCCCTGATCACCTGGCTGATCACGCGCCGGGATGATCTGCGCAGCACACGCGGCTATTTCCTGGCCGGGCGCAGCCTGACCTTTCCGCTGATCGCCGGCTCCCTGTTGATGACCAACCTTTCCACCGAGCAGATGGTGGGCCTCAACGGTGCCGCCTTCACCGATGGATTGAGCGTCATGGCCTGGGAGGTGGTGGCCGTCGTGGCCCTGGTGCTGCTGGCGCTGTTCTTCCTGCCGCGCTTTCTGCGCAGTGGCATCGCAACGGTGCCGCAGCTGCTGGAAATCCGCTTCGACCACGGCACCCAGTTGATCTGCAACATCATCTTCCTGATCGCGTATGCGGTCATCCTGCTGCCCATCGTGCTCTACTCCGGTGCCATCGGCCTGCAGGGCATGCTCGACCTGCAAGGACTGACCGGTATCGAATCCAGCAGCTTCCTGCTCTGGGCCACGGTATGGATCGTCGGGTTGATCGGCGCGGTCTACGCGCTCTTCGGCGGGCTGCGCACGGTGGCGGTGTCGGACACGCTCAATGGCGTGGGGCTGCTCATCGGCGGTTTCCTGATCGTGTTCTTCGCCCTCAATGCGGTCAGCGACGGCAACGGCATCCTCGCCGGCTGGGACATTCTTAACACCCAGCATCCCGAGATGTTCAACTCGATGGGACGCGAGGATCAGGCGGTTCCCTTCGCCACGCTGTTTACCGGTGTCTTCCTGATCAATCTGTTCTACTGGACCACCAATCAGCAGATCATTCAGCGCACGTTCGCCGCCAAGTCCCTGGCCGAGGGCCAGAAAGGCGTGCTGCTGACCGGTTTCTTCAAGCTGCTGGGGCCACTCTATCTGGTACTCCCGGGCATCATTGCCTATCACATGTATGCCGATCAGGGCATCCAGGCCGACGAGGCCTATGGCCATCTGGTCTTCGACATTCTGCCGCCGTATCTGACCGGTTTCTTTGCCGCGGTGATGGTCGGCGCCATCCTGTCCTCGTTCAACTCGGCACTCAACAGCACCACCACCCTGTTCAGCCTGGGCATCTACAAGGGCGTCATCAACAAGAACGCCGATGAAGCCCAGGTCGTCAAGGCGGGCAAGATCTTCGGCTGGATCATGGCCATCGCCGCCATGGTCATCGCACCGCTGCTGGCGGGACAGGAAAGCCTGTTCAGCTACCTGCAGACGATGAACGCGATCTACTTCATTCCCATCCTCGCGGTGGTACTGGTGGGCCTGCTCACCAAGCGCGTGCCGGCGGTCGCCGCCAAGGTCGGCCTGGTCGCGGGCTGTCTGTTGATCGCAGCAGGCTACTTCGTGCCACCCTTCAACAAGATTCTCGACGTCACCAGTCAGTATCACTTCGTGGCCGGCGTCTTCGTGCTGCTGATCGCCATCATGCTGATCATCGGCAAGATCTGCCCGCGTGAGACCAAGTGGGTCCATCGGGATGTCGAGGCCGTCGACCTGACGCCCTGGAAAGGCGCCTGGCCCGTAGGGCTGGTACTGGTGCTGTGCGTCATCGCCATCTATGCCGCCTTCGCCGGCTAGACGACGTTCGTGTGCCGAATGCAAAAGGCCCGCGCCATTCACGGCGCGGGCCTTTTTTCATATTCGCATCCGGGTGGTAACCGATACCGACACTCCGCATACCGCATCGGCAACGCTCGACATTCACGGGTCGCCAACGAACGAACGCCCGACCGGCAGTGCCGGGCGGGCGTCTTTCACTCTCTCGGTGTGACGCACTCAGTCCAGAAACGGATTGCGCAGCACGATCGTCTCGTTGCGGTCGGGGCCGGTCGAAATGATATCGATCGGTACGCCCGTCTGTTCCTCGAGGAAGCTGATATAGGCACGTGCGTTGTTGGGCAGGTCCTCGATCCGCTTGACGCCCAGTGTCGACTCGCTCCAGCCCGGCAGGTCCTGATACAGCGGCTCGATGACTTCGTAGCCTTCCGAATCGACCGGTGTATCGATGGTCTCGCCGTCCTTGCTGCGATAGCCGATGCAGACACGAATGTTCTCGAGGCCGTCGAGCACGTCGAGCTTGGTCAGGCACAGCCCCGAGACCGAGTTGATCTGCACCGCGTGACGCAGTGCCACGGCATCGAACCAGCCGCAGCGGCGCGCGCGACCCGTGGTGGCACCGAACTCATGCCCCTTCTCCGCCAGATGGCGACCGAACTCGTCGAACAGTTCGGTGGGAAACGGGCCGGACCCCACCCGGGTGGTGTACGCCTTGGTAATGCCCAGCACGTAATCCAGGTACAGCGGACCCACGCCCGACCCCGTGGCCGTGCCTCCCGCCGTGGTGTTGGAGCTGGTCACGTAGGGATAAGTACCGTGATCGATGTCCAGCAGCGACCCCTGGGCCCCTTCGAAGAGGATGTTCTCGCCCGCCTTGCGGGTGTCATGCACCAGAGAGACCGTATCGCAGACCATCGGCCGCAGCTCTTCGGCGATTTCCATCGCCTCGTCGAGCACGCGCTGGAAGTCCACCGGCGCTTCGTGGTGGTACTGCGTCAGCACGAAATTGTGATAGTCGAGCACTTCGCCGAGCTTCGAGGCAAAGCGTTCGCGATGCAGCATGTCGCCCAGGCGCAGCCCCCGACGCGCCACCTTGTCCTCGTACGCGGGCCCGATACCCCGGCCAGTGGTGCCGATCTTGGCGATGCCGCGCGCTTTCTCGCGCGCCTGGTCGAGACGCACGTGATACGGCAGGATCAGCGGACATGCCGGCGACAGACGCAGGCGTTCGCGCACCGGCACGCCCTTGGCTTCAAGCTCGCGAATCTCGTCCATCAGCGCTTCCGGCGAGAGCACGACCCCATTGCCGATCACGCACGTCTTGTCGGCGCGCAGCACGCCGGACGGGATCAGATGCAGGACGGTCTTCTCGCCGTCGATGACCAGCGTATGGCCGGCGTTGTGACCGCCCTGAAAGCGCACCACCGTGGCAGCGGATTCGGTCAGCAGGTCAACGACCTTGCCTTTCCCCTCGTCACCCCATTGGGTACCCAGTACGACTACGTTCTTGCCCATTGCTTTCGTCTCTCGATCAAAGGATCCGCCGTTTTACGCGAGCGGTTCGACCCGCCATTCGCCGTTCGATTCCACTAGCTGCCGATCGCAGCGCTGTTCGCGGGGCCCGACGCGCTGTCCGGGCAGCGCCTGAATGACACGCTCCCCGGATGCCCGCAGACGCGCGATGGCGTCTTCCAGTCCCGCGCGCTCGTCCGCCGGCGCCCAGATGCCATCGCAGCGCGGGCCGCTTTCCTCCAGCGATGCCAGCAGTTTGAGGTCCATGGAAAACCCCGTCGCCGGACGGGCGCGCCCGAAGGCACGCCCCGTATCGTCGTAGCGCCCGCCCTTGGCCAGCGCCTGGCCGTACCCGGGCACATAGGCGGCGAACACCATGCCCGTGTGATACAGGTAACCGCGCAGCTCCGCCAGATCCAGATAGACCTCGGCCCGCAGGTGGTTGTCGGTCACCGCGCGACACAGTGCCTGCAGCTCATCCAGGGCCGCCATGACGGCGGGTGGCGCCCCGGCGAAGACCTCGCGGGCCTGGTCGAGCACTTCCTGCCCGCCATAAAGACGCGGCAAGGCCTGCAGCATGTCGACCAGGGCGGGGTCGCTGACATCGCGAGCCACCAATGCATCGACATCGTTGAAAGCCTTGCGCTCGATGGCCTCGAAAAGCGCCTGCTCGCTTTCGGCACTCAAGGCCGCCGCATGCACCAGTGCACGATAGATGCCGATGTGGCCGAGTGCCAGGTGAACCTCGCCTGCCCCGGCCACTTCCAGGCCGGTCAGTGCCAGTCGCACCACTTCGATGTCGGCATCCAGGCCGGCATGACCGAACAACTCGACGCCGACCTGCGTCGGACTGCGACCGCCCTGATGCTTGTCCGCCTTGGCACGCAGCACGGTCGTGCAATAGCACAGCCGTGCGGGGCCGCTGCGCTTCAGCGAGTGCGCGTCCATGCGTGCCACTTGCGGAGTGACGTCCGCGCTGGCGCCCATCATCCGCCCCGACAGCTGGTCGGTGAGCTTGAATGTCTGCAGGTCGAGGTCGGTACCCGTGCCGGTCAACAGCGAATCCAGAAACTCGACCGTGGGCGGGATCACCAGGTCATAGCCCCAGCGGTCATAAAGATCGAGCAACGCACGGCGCAGTTGCTCCATGCGCGTCGCCTGCGGCGGTAGCACTTCATCCATGCCGTCGGGAAGCAGCCAGCGGTCAGCGATGGTCATCGTTCGGTCCTGCCAGAAATGAGTGGCGTGTTGCATATTGGCATCGTCACGTGCGGACGCGCCAAGGCATGGTGGAAACATGCCATGCCAGACAGTCGCATCGTGGCCTCGCCGCGTCCCCTCTTCGTGGGCGCTCAGGCCGCGGACAGGCCACAAAAAAACCGGGCCTCGCCCGGTGTCAAGAGTCTATCACGTTTGGCCCCCGGGTGTACCCCGGGGGCCCGAGTGCCACTATGGCTGGCTTGCGTCGTCGTTGCCGTCAGCCGAGCGGAAGTAGCGGAAGAATTCGCTGTCCGGGCTCAGCAGCAGCATGTCGTCACCCTTGTCGAAGCTGTTGCGGTAGGCTTCGAGTGAGCGATAGAAGTTGAAGAAATCTTCATCCTGCTGATACGCGTTGGCGTAGATATGGGCAGCCTCGGCATCGCCTTGACCGCGCAGTGTCTCCGCCTTCTCGCGTGCCTCGGCCAGTTTCACCTGGCGCTCGCGATCGGCCCGCGCACGAATGCGCTCGGCCTGTTCCTGCCCTTGCGCACGGTACTGGCGTGCCTCGGCGTAGCGCTCGGTGCGCATGCGCTCGAAAACCGCCTGACGAACTTCCTGCGGCAGCTCGACACGCTTGAGGCGAATATCCAGGATCGCCACCCCGACTTCGTCGCGCAATTCCTCGTCCAGCGTCTGCTGGGGCTTCTGCAACATTTCATTGCGGTCTTCGCTGATGATCTTGTTCACCTCGCGACTGCCGAATGCGTTGCGCAGACTCTCGTCGACGCGTGGCGCGATGAGGTTCTCGGCGCGCGCCGGATCACCGCGTGTCGCCTGATAGAACAGGCTCGGGTCGACGACCTGCCATTTGACGTAGGAATCGACGATCAAGGCGTTGCGACGCGCCGTCAAAAAGCGGCTTTCGGTGCTTTCCAGCGTCTGCACGCGTGCATCGAAATAACGCACGGTGTTGAGAACCGGCCACTTGAAATGCAGGCCGGGCTGGATGTCGGATTCGACGACTTCACCGAAGCGCAGCTTGATGGCCCGCTGCGTTTCCGTCACCACATACAGGCTGGCACTTGCGAGCCAGGCCCCCACGGCCAGCAGTGCGACGATACCTAAGGCACGATTGTTGACCATGATTAACGACCCTCCCGCGAAATGCCGCCCGACTGGCGCTGACTGCTCGTGTTGTCGCTACCGGAAAGCGGCTCGTTCTGCACCTGCTGGGAGATCGATTCCAACTCCCGAGCCTCCTGGCTGTCACCGTTGTCGGCGTTCGACGAACGCGGCTGACGCAACTGATCGAGCGGCAGGTAGATCATGGAATTGTTTTGCGGTCCCACATCGAGCAATGCCTTGCGATTGTTGCCCAGCACGTCGCTCAACGTATCCAGATAGAGACGCTGACGCGTGACCTCCGGCGCCTGCTGATACTCGCCCAGCACCGACAGGAAGCGACTGGTCTGACCCTGTGCATCGGCCACGACCGAATTGCGATACCCGGTGGCCTCCTCGATGAGACGCTGCGCATTACCTTCGGTACGCGGTTGCAGCGCATTCTCGTAGGCACGCGCCTCGTTGATCAGGCGCTGACGATCCTCGCGCGAGCGAATCACGTCATCCACGGCTTCCTGCACTTCTTCAGGCGCCTGGGTGCTTTCGAGGTTCACGGTCTGCAAGCGCAAGCCCAACCCATAGGCATCCAGCGATTCCTGAAGACGCTTGGCCACCATCGGCCCGAGCTCTTCACGGCCGCTGAGCAACGAGTCCGGCACCGGCGGCGTCATGGTGATGACCGGCAGCTCGCTGGGATCGGTCACGGTTTCCGGCATGTCCGGCACCTCGCCGCCCTCGTCGATCTCCTTGACCTCCTCGACCTCCGTGGTACTGGTCAGCACGTTCTGCATGCCGCTCGCGCCCACCACGTGACGCAGCGTGGAATCGAGGGCATTGCGCAGGCTCTGCTCCGGATTGCGTACATTGAGCACGTAATCACGCGGATTGGAGACCTGATACTGTGCCGAGAGGCGTACCGTGACGATGTTGGTATCGCTGGTCAGCATCGAGGCGTCCTGGCGGAACGAACGCACCTCGGTGACATTGACCATCGTCACCTGATCGACGAACGTCGGATTCCAGTGCAGGCCAGGCCCCACGGTTTCATGATACTCGCCGAAGCGCAGCACCACCCCGCGTTCGGACTGATCGACCCGGTAAAAACCGGAACCGGCCCAGATCACCAGAGCCAATACCGTCAGTACCGCCGGCAGTATGAAGGGGTTGCCCTTGCCGCCCGAAGCACCGCCATTGCCATCGCCGCCGCGCTTGCCGCGCTTGCCCATCAAGCGGCTCAGTTTGTCCTGAAACTTCTTCAGCGCCTCGTCGAGATCCGGTGGACCCTGGTTATTACCACCATTGCCCCCTCCGCTACCACGGCGACCACCGCCACCGCTCCACGGGTCCTGCTGATTTCCACCACCAGGCTCGTTCCAAGCCATACGTCTTCTCCACTATGCATTGATTGCGATGCATCTCGCCGGGGACACCCATGACGGGCGCTGTCAGGGGCGTTCCCATTCCGGGCGATCGAGGGCTCCCGGCGGCAAATAATGTTCTGCGTTTTCACCGAGACGGGCCATTACCTGAAAGAAATCACGCCTAGGCAGACGAATATCCAGCAGGATTCGGCCCTGCTCGTCAAATTGTTCTTGCTGAACGGCATTCAACTCGTGCAACGCTGCGCGCAATCTTCCTTGTTCGGGCGCCAACGTCAAACCCGTTTCGAGCAGGTCCTCGGCCAGCAGTTCGCCGAGCGCTTCCTGCAACAGCTCGAATCCCCGGGCCTCGCGTGCCGAGAGCCAGACGATCCGGGGACGGCCATGCTCGTCGCGCTCCAGGCGCGGCGCCGTTCCCAGCAAGTCGATCTTGTTCATCACCAGCAATTGCGGTACGTCACCGGCCCCGATTTCCTCGAGTACCGTATCGACCTGCGCGACGTTGAAGTCCCGGTCCGGGTCGGCCGCGTCGATGACGTGCACCAGCAACGATGCTTCGGCGGCCTCCTGCAGCGTGGCGCGGAAAGACTCCACCAGCTTGTGGGGCAAGTGGCGGATGAAACCGACGGTATCCGCCAGCACCACCGGGCCGACGTCCGCCACATTGAGCCGCCTCAGCGTCGGATCGAGCGTGGCGAACAACTGATCGGCAGCGTACACCTCGGACTCGGTGAGTGCATTGAACAGTGTCGACTTCCCCGCGTTGGTATATCCCACCAGGGAGACGCTGGGAATTTCGGCCCGTGCCCGTGCCCGCCGATTCTGATCGCGCTGCGTGCGGACTTTTTCCAGGCGCTTGTGAATCGCCTTGATGCGCGCCCCGAGCAAGCGCCGGTCGGTCTCGAGCTGCGTTTCCCCGGGGCCACGCAGGCCGATGCCGCCCTTCTGGCGCTCCAGGTGGGTCCAGCCGCGTACCAGACGTGTCGACATGTACTCGAGCTGGGCCAGCTCGACCTGGAGCTTGCCTTCGTGCGTACGCGCACGTTGCGCGAAGATATCCAGGATCAGACCGGTGCGGTCCAGCACACGGCTTTTCAGCGCACGCTCGAGATTGCGTTCCTGCGAGGGAGACAAGGCATGGTTGAAGATGACGATATCGGCACCGTGAAGCTCGCGTATCTCGCGAATTTCTTCCAGCTTGCCGCTGCCGATGAAGGTCTTGGGATCGGGACGACGCCGGCTGCCCTCGACGAGGGTCGCCGGCGTCACACCCGAGGAACGCACCAGCTCCAGGAATTCACCCGGGTCTTCGCGTTCCTGTTCGTCGTGGAAATCCACATGGACGAGAACCGCCGTTTCACCGGCGTCGGGACGTTCGAAAAACAATCAGCGCCTCTCGATCAACTGTCTTCTTCTGCCGGGGCATTCGGGTCCTGGACAGGAAGACGCACGTTGCGTGACGGCACGACCGTGGAAATGGCGTGCTTGTATACCATCTGGCTGACGGTGTTGCGCAGCAGGATGACGAACTGATCGAAGGACTCGATCTGCCCCTGAAGCTTGATACCGTTGACCAGAAAGATGGAAACCGGAATGCGCTCCTTGCGCAGGATGTTCAAGTACGGGTCTTGAAGGGACTGTCCTTTGGACATTTTGCTCTCCCTAACTTCTCGCTGTGGTTTATGGTCGTTTTCGAAGGGTCACAGCCGCCGATCGGGCCGCCGCCGCCGTTTGCGGAGACGCTCGCCAGACGTTGTCGTGACCGGACATCTTACGCTAAGTGCTGCTTCCGCGCACGATTTTCAATACCTGTTCATGTGCGTCCGAGGCATCGCTGTCGATCCAGTGCACGCCCTCCCAGCCGCGCAGCCAGGTCAACTGACGCTTGGCGAGTTGTCGCGTCGCGGCCAGGCCGCGCTCGCGCATCGTCGCCGCGTCCGTCTCGCCGCGCAGATGCTCCCACATTTGACGATAGCCCACGCAACGTATGGCGGGGAGTCCTCGATGCAGGTCTCCGCGTGCCTGAAGCGCCGCCACCTCATCGCGGAAGCCCGCCGCCAGCATGCTGTCGAAGCGCTCGGCGATGCGCGCATGCAGCACGTGGCGCGCATTCGGCGCCAGGGCTATGGACACGAGCCGCCAGGGAAAGGTTTCGCGGGCCTGTTCGGCCCACAGTTCCCCCAGCGCCCGCCCCGTGAGCTGATAGACCTCCAGGGCCCGCAGCAATCGCTGTCGGTTGTGCGGATGGATCGTCTCGGCGGCTACCGGATCGACACGCGACAGCTCCCGGTGCAGAGCCACCAATCCCTCGCTCTCGGCCCGGGCATTCAGCGCTTCCCGGAGTGCCGGATCGCGTGCCGGCAACGAGGCCACACCATCGATCAAACGCTTGATGTACATCATGGTGCCACCGACGAGGATCGGCGTACGCCCCTGCGACGAGATGTCGCGCATCTCGGCCAGGGCATCGTCGCGAAACTCGGCGGCGGAATACGTCTCGGCCGGATCGCGAATGTCGATCAGGCGATGCGGCGCACGCGCCAGCTCCTGGGCGGACGGCTTCGCGGTGCCGATATCCATGCCACGATAGATCATCGCCGAGTCGACGCTGATCAATTCTCCTCCCAGCCGCTCGCGTAGCGCGATGGCCAGATCGGTCTTGCCGGCCGCCGTCGGGCCCATCAGCAAAAGGGCCAGTGGCCGTGTATCACTCATCGAAAGTCCTGAAACGGTAGCCGGTCAGCGGGGTCACTGACCGCGTAGAAACAACTTGTCCAGCTCATGCATCGACATTTCGGTCCAGGTGGGACGACCGTGGTTGCATTGCCCGCTGCGCTCGGTGCGCTCCATGTCGCGCAGCAGCGCATTCATTTCGGGCACCGTCAGCCGGCGATTGGCGCGCACGCTGCCGTGGCATGCCATGCTGGAAAGCAGCTCGTTGATATGGACCTCCAGGCGATCGGAGCGCCCGAAACGCTCCAGGTCACCGAGCATGTCGTGGATCAAGGCCTCGACATCGGCATTGCCCAGCAGTACCGGCACCTGTCGCACCAGCAGGGTTTCCGGTCCGGCGACATCCAGTTCGACGCCCAGCCGCTCGAAGGTGGCGCGCTCGTTCTCGGCGGTTTCCACCTCGCGGGCGCTGGCAGCGATCGACACCGGCACCAGCAGCGGCTGCGTCTGCAGTCGACCCAGCGCCTGACCGTCGCCGTGTACCTGCTGCTTCATGCGCTCGTAGGTGATGCGCTCGTGGGCGGCGTGCATGTCGACCACCACCAGGCCGCGCTCGGTCTGGGACAGAATGTACACGCCATGCAGTTGCGCCACGGCGTACCCCAGGGGCGGCGCCTGAGTGTCGTCGGTCTCGGCCATTGCGGGCGACGATGACGCCGGCGGAGCGGGTGTCCCCGCCGCTTCTTCCGCCGCTTCCTGTGGCTGCGGGGTCAGCAACGACGCCTCGTGCTCGGGGTGCAGCGCACGATAACCGGCCATGAACTCACGCACGCGATGCGCCGCGGGTCGCTCCCGCTCCTGGCCTGCGGCCAACGCCATGCCCTGCTGCTGCCAGCGCGGCTCGGCCTGGCCCGCCGATGCCTCGGCGGCTGTCGCCGTCGTCGCATCCGTCGACGGCGTGGCCTCGTCTCCTCCCTCCGTCGATGTGGCGTTGGGCCGCACATCGGCCAGGGCACGATGCAGACTGGAGAACAGGAAGTCGTGCACCAGCCGGCCATCGCGGAAGCGCACCTCGTGCTTGGTGGGGTGCACATTGACATCGACCACATGCGGATCGAGTTCGAGATACAGCACGAAGACCGGATGGCGGCCATGGAACATGACGTCGCGATACGCCTGACGCACGGCGTGCGCCACCAGCCGGTCCCGCACGACACGCCCATTGACGAAGAAGTACTGCTGGTCCGCCTGGGCGCGGGAGTGAGTGGGCAATCCCACCCATCCCCACAGACGCAAGCCCGTCGCCTCGATATCCACGTGCAGGGCATTTTCCAGAAACTTGCGGCCCAGCAGCGCACCGACCCGGCGTTCCATGGATGTCGAGGCATCGCCCGCGCGCAGTTGATGCACCACCTTCTGGTTGTGCCGCAGAATCCAGCCGATGTCGTAGCGCGACAGCGCCAGGCGCCGAAAGGCTTCTTCGACATGCCCGAACTCGGTCTTTTCGGTACGCAGAAACTTGCGACGCGCCGGCGTGTTGAAGAACAGATCGCGCACGACCACCGAGCTGCCCCGCGGATGCGGTGCAGGCGTCACCCGCGGCTCCATCTGGCGCCCCTCGGCGACGACCCGCCAGCCATCGCTCGGCTCGTCGTGAGTGTTGGAAATCAACTCCAGGCGCGACACCGAGCTGATCGATGCCAGGGCCTCGCCGCGAAAGCCGAGACTATCCACTCCCTCCAGATCGTCCAGCGAGGCGATCTTGCTGGTGGCATGCCGTGACAGTGCCAGCGGCAGATCCTCCTGATCGATGCCCCGGCCATCGTCGCGCACGCGGATCAACCGCGCGCCCCCGGATTCGAGATCGATCTCGATGCGCTGACTGCCGGCATCGATGGCGTTCTCGACCAGTTCCTTGACCACGGAGGCCGGACGTTCGACGACCTCGCCGGCCGCGATCTGGTTGGCGAGTCGAGGGTCGAGAATGTGAATGCGTCGAGTATGCGTCATAACACCATTGTGCCTCGCGCAAGCGGCGCGCGTCATGCGCGCGCTTACGACTGCGGAATCTTCAGGACCTGGCCCACGCGCAGAATGTCGCCATTGAGATCGTTCGCTTCCTTGAGGGCCAGCATCGTCACGTCATGGCGCGAGGCGACCTCCGACAGCGTGTCGCCTGCCTGAACGCGATACTCGCCCGGCCCGCTGCCACGGCCCTGATCGCGCTGCCACGCCAGCAAGCTGCTGGGAGGTGGGTTCTGACGGAAATGCGCGATGATGCCGGTGCCGATGGCATCCGCGAGTTTCGCCTGGAAAGGCGACGACAAGAGCCGCCTTTCCTCCGAGGGGTTGGAAATGAAGCCCGTCTCCACCAGCAGTGACGGGATATCCGGTGACTTGAGCACCACGAAACCGGCCTGTTCGACCTGGGACTTATGCAGGCGGTTGACACGCCCCAGCTGGTCGAGCACCTGCCCCCCGGTACTGAGCGACTCGTTCATCGTCGCGGTCATGGTCAAGTCGAGCAGCACCCCGCGCAGCACCTCATCCTTGTCGGAAAGGTCCAGGCTACCGTCGACGCCGCCGATCAGGTCGGCACGGTTTTCCGACGCCGCCAGCCAGCGCGCGCTCTCGGAAGTGGCCCCATGCTTCGACAGCGCATACACCGAACTGCCGCTCGGCCCCCGGCTCTTGACCGCATCGGCATGCACCGAGACGAAGAAATCGGCCTTCTGCTTTCGCGCCAGCAAGGTACGCTGCCGTAGTCCGACATAATAATCGCCGTCCCGGGTGAGGAAGGCCTTGAACCCCGGCGTATTGTTGAGCTTTGCGTTCAGCTTGCGGGCGATGGCCAGCACCACATTCTTCTCGTAGGTGCCATCCGGTCCGATGGCGCCGGGATCCTCCCCCCCGTGCCCCGGATCGACGGCGATGATGATGTCGCGCTTGGGATGCGGCTTGGCCTGACTGTCCTGACGGGCAAGGACCTCGTCGGGATCCTTGCCCTGGGCCTTGGCTTCGACCAGGGCCCGCTCGGCGCTCATTTCCTGATCGCGGATCATCGCGGCGATCGGGTCGATGGGTTCGTCGAGGGCGCTTTCGCCGGGATAGTCGAGATCCACCACCAGGCGATGACCGTACTGGTCGGTGGGCGGCAGCATGAAGTGATGCGGCACGACCTCGCGCCCGAGGTCCAGCACCACGCGCAGATCGTCACCGTTGCGGACCCCGGTGCGCAACGCCTCGATCGCGCTGTCGCCGGGCTCGACCTCACCGGGGTCGAAGGCCAGCCGGGTATCTTCCAGATCGACGACCAGACGGCGTGGATCGTCGAGCATGAAGATGGAACTCTCTGCCTCGTCGGACAGATCGAAGACCACCCGAACGTGGTCCGGCGCCGCCCAGGTACGAATGTTGTCCACCTCGGCGGCGTGCGCGGACGTCAGCTGCGCGAGCGTGAGCAGCGTCAACAACGCCAGGCTCATGCTGCGCCGGAAGGTACGCATGACGCGCATCGCGCGCCGAGGCATAGCGGGGTACAGCGTCAAGAGTCGGCTTCCTTGTCCCGGCATGTGTCGTGTAGGGCGGCGATTACCGCTTGCCCGCGGGGCGTGAGACCTTCGAGCGAGACCTCGCGGCCCTCGCCGGCCAGCGCCAGCCGCACCACCAGATCCGGCGGCGGCAACCAGCCCTCCCCACGCGAAGGCCATTCGATCAGGCTCAGGCCGTCGCCGCCGAGCATGTCCCGCGCCCCCATGAACTCGAGCTCCTCGGGATCGCCCAACCGATAGAGATCGAAGTGGTACACCTCGATGCCTTGCAGCACATAGGGCTCCACCAGGGTATACGTCGGGCTCTTGACGGCGCCGTCATGGCCGTAGGCGCGCAGCACGCCACGCGTCAGCGTGGTCTTGCCCGCCCCCAGCTCTCCTTCCAGGTGGACACGTCCGTGGCCGCCCAGGGCATGCCCCAGTGCTTCGCCGAAGGCGACGTGGGCGGCTTCGTTTGGCAAAAAGCGTCGCATCGATGGTGGTATCTCGAGTTATCGCATGACATCAGGATCGTGGGTTGGCGATCACGCGCACATAGGATGCCAGATCCGTGGCGACCAGGCCACGCTCGCCCCCGGCCCGGGCCGCCGCGTCACCGGCCAGCGCATGGATCAGGACCCCCAGGCGTGCAGCCTCCCCCGGCGTTCTGCCCTGCCCCAGCAGCGCCCCGATGACGCCCGACAGCACATCCCCCATGCCCCCGCTGGCCATGCCGGGATTGCCATACGGACACACGGCGACCCCATCTGCGTCGGCAATCAAGGTTCCCGCGCCCTTGAGTACCACACTGCCGCCATAACGCTCGCGCAGCGCCAGCACCGCTGCCCGACGGTCCGCCTGGACCTCGGCGGTGGTGCTGCCCAGCAGGCGTGCAGCCTCGCCGGGATGTGGCGTCAGCACCCAGTCGTCGCGATCGCGCGCCTCCTCGGCCAGCAGGTTGAGAGCATCGGCATCGAGGACGCTGGGCACGGCGGCATCGAGTGCCAGCCGCCATAACGCCTTCCCCCAGGCATCACGCCCCAGACCGGGACCGACGACCAGGGCGTCGGCCTGAGCAAGAAGCGGCTGTGCCTCGGCCGCCGCCTGCACGCCACGCGCCATTACCTCGGGGCTGCGCACCAGGCTCGCGGCGACATGCGCCGCATCGGTGGCCAGGCTGACCTTGCCCGACCCCATGCGCAATGCGGCCTCGCAGGCCATCAACGCCGCGCCGCCGAACCCCACGGCGCCCCCCACCACCAGCAGATGCCCGAAGTCACCCTTGTGGCTGCCTCGGGCACGTGGCGGCAGCGCCGCCTGCAATTGCTCGGCCGCCAGCAACTCGCCCAGCGGCACCAGGTCGCCATGGGTCTCCGGGGCCGTGCCCAGGCTCTCGACGACCAGTTCGCCGACATGATCCGCGCTGGCGCCGGTATGCAGCCCGAACTTGTCGGCAATGAACGTGACGGTCACCGTGGCGTGTACCGCGACGCCTCCGATGCCACCGGTCTGTGCCGACAGCCCGGAGGGCACGTCCACCGCCAGTACCGGGCGCCGCGTGGCATTGATCGCCAGAATCGCGCTCCGCAAGGGGTCGCGCACCTCTCCCGAGGCCCCGGTCCCCAGCAACGCATCGACCAGCACCTCGCCATCCAGCGTCATGCCTTCCCGCCAGGCAACCGGCGTCACACCGGCCCGCCGCGCCAGCGCGCATGCCCGTGCCGCGTCGCCCGTCAGGCATGCCGGATCACGCAGGGCCACCAGTTGTACATCGAGGCCATCGCACACCGCCAACGCCGCGATCACGTAGCCGTCACCGGCATTGTTGCCGCCCCCGCACAACACCGTGAGCCGACGCGCACCGGGCCATCGTGCACGCAGTACGTCATAGGCGGCCTGGGATGCTCGCTGCATCAAGTCGAACCCCGCCACGCCGGCGTCGATGATGCGACGATCCAGGGTCCGAACCTGCTCCGCCCCGTACAGGGCATGTGTCACTGGCGATGCCGCCGTCATGTTCGCCTCCTGTCGTGCCGGCCTCGCCGGCGACAAACGTTTATTCCCCGCCACGATTGCGCTAGGGTGGCGCCCACGCTTCACGGGGTCCTCGTCATGTCCTCATCCGCGCCTATCGATTACGCCGCGCTTGCCGACCGCATCCACACCTGGGGGCGCGAACTCGGCTTTCAGCAGGTCGGCATTACCGACACCGATCTCGCCGCGCACGAGCGTTATCTCGAGCGCTGGCTGGCAGCCGGCTACCATGGCGAAATGCACTTCATGGCCAAGCACGGCAGCAAGCGCACCCGTCCCGAGGAACTCGTGCCCGGTACCTTGCGGGTCGTCAGCGTGCGCATGGACTACCTGCCGCCAGAAGTGGAAACCACCAAGGTACTCGGCCAGCCCGAGCGTGCCTACATCTCTCGCTATGCGCTGGGACGCGACTATCACAAGCTGATACGCAAGCGTCTCGCCACACTCGCCAAGCGCATCGAGGACGAGGTCGGCGCCTACGGCTACCGGGCCTTCGTCGACTCGGCACCGGTCATGGAGCGGGCCCTGGCGCAGAAAGCGGGGCTTGGCTGGTTCGGCAAGAACGCCATGCTGCTCAATCCGCAGGCCGGCTCGCTGTTTTTCCTCGGCGAGCTGTATACCGACCTTCCGCTGCCGGTGGACGCGCCCTTCGACAGCGAACATTGTGGCAAGTGCTCACGCTGCCAGACGGCATGCCCCACGGGCGCCATCGTCGACGACAAGGTCATCGATTCGCGGCGCTGCATTTCGTATCTGACCATCGAACTGGCCGGTTCGATCCCCGAAGAGTATCGCGAGGCGATGGGCAACCGTGTCTATGGCTGCGACGACTGCCAGCTGGTCTGCCCGTTCACACGCTTCACCCGCGTATCGCGAGAGGACGACTTCGCCCCGCGCCATGATCTCGACCGCGCCTCGCTGGTAAGGCTGTTCGCCTGGAGCGAGGAAGAGTTCCTGGCACGCACCGAGGGCAGCGCCATCCGCCGCATCGGTTATGAACGCTGGCTGCGCAACCTGGCCATCGGCCTGGGCAACGCCCCCTGGAGCGACCAGGTGGAAAGCGCTCTGCGTGCACGCCTGGCCTATCCCTCGGACCTGGTCCGGGAGCACGTGCGCTGGGGACTCGAACAGCAACGCCGCAAGCGCGAGCGGCGCATCGCCAGCGACGTCGATGCCCCGGCAGCGCCCGAACGCAGCGCCTAGACCCGCAAGAACGTCTGACGATAATGCGCCAATTCGGCCAGCGACTCGCGAATGTCGTCCATGGCCTGGTGCGTATTGCGCTTCTCGAAGCCTTCCAGCGCCTGAGGATTCCAGCGCTTGGCCAGTTCCTTGAGCGTCGACACGTCGAGATTGCGGTAATGGAAGAAATCGGCCAGCTCGGGCATCTCGCGTACCAGAAAACGGCGATCCTGGTGCACGCTGTTGCCGCACATCGGTGAGCTGTTCGGCGTGACATAGCGCTTGAGGAACGCCAGGGTCTGGCGCTCGGCCTCGGCGGTATCGATGCGACTCTCGCGGACACGCTGCGTGAGCCCCGAATCACCGTGCGTACGGGTATTCCACTCGTCCATGCCCGCCAGCAGGGCATCCGGCTGATGCACCGCCAACACCGGCCCTTCGGCCACCAGATTCAGATCGTTGTCGGTGATCAGCGTGGCCACCTCGATGATGCGCTCGCGCTGAGGGTCGAGGCCGGTCATTTCCAGATCGATCCACACCAGCAGGTCGCTGCGCGGGGCTTGCGGCTGTTCGCTCGCCATGTCGTTCTCCCGTCCGAGGCGCCACGCCTAGGGACAGCGTGGCGCGATGAAGGCTACAATGGCGGCCATTGTACCCTGTCCCGAGAGCGCATGAGCAAACGCAAACTGAGCCGCCAGCAACGCTGGCGGGTCGAAAAGATTCAAGCCGAGCGCGCCGAGCGTGCCGAACGACGTGCCCGACGCGACGACACCTCCCTGGATGCCGGCGATTACGGCCCCGAACGCCTGGGGCGCGTCACCGCGCATTTCGGACGCACGCTGGAGGTGGAGGCCGAGGACGAACATGGCGACCTGCAACGCCATCGCTGCCACCTCCGGGCCAATCTCGAAGGGCTGGTCACCGGGGACCATGTGGTATGGCGCGTCGCCGCCGACGGCAGTGGCGTGGTCGTGGCACGTCAGCCACGCCAAAGCGTGCTGGAACGTCCCGACGCACGCGGTCAGCTCAAGCCCGTGGCGGCCAACATCGCGCAGATCCTCATCGTCTTCGCCGTGGAGCCGGCCCCCCACCCCAACCTCATCGACCGTTATCTCGTCGCCGCCGAGGCGACCGGCATCACGCCCGTGCTGGTGCTCAACAAGACCGACCTGCTGCCCGAGACGGGCAGCGATCTGCGCACTCTGCTGGCACGTTACCGGGCCATCGGGTATCGCGTCGTCGCCGCCTCCACGCAGCAGGAAGGCGGACTCGACGCCCTGCATGCCTGCCTCACCGAGCGCACCTCGGTTTTCGTGGGCCAGAGCGGGGTCGGCAAGTCGTCGTTGATCGATCGTCTGCTGCCCGACATGCAACTGCGCGTCGGGGCCCTGTCGGCGGACTCGCGCAAGGGCACGCACACCACGACCACGGCAACGCTCTATCACCTGCCGGCCGGCGGCGAACTGATCGACTCCCCGGGCATTCGCGAATTCGGCCTGGGCCATCTCGAAGAGCACCAGGTGGCGCAGGGCTTCATCGAATTCCAGCCGTATCTGGGTCATTGCCGATTCCGGGATTGTCGCCACCGCCAGGAGCCGGGCTGCGCCCTCCGCGACGCCGTCGAGCGCGGCGACATTCTCGCCTCGCGCTTCGACAGCTATCGCCATATCGTCGATGGCCTGACAACGCGTTGACGCCATGCAAAACGCCTCGCCATGAGGCGAGGCGTTCGGGGCACGCGCACGGGTGACGCCGGGCGTCCGGACTAGCGGATGCCCGGCACGTCGGCGAGCCTGTCCAGGCCACGCCGGATATCACGCTTGAGGTCGTCCAGCGCTTCCAGCCCCACGGCGATGCGAATCAGGCCTTCACTGATGCCCGCGGCGGCTTTCTGCGCGTCGCTCAAGCGCGCGTGGGTCGTCGTCGCGGGATGCGTGACCGTGGTTTTCACATCGCCCAGGTTGCCTGTGATCGACATCAAGCGCGAGTTGTCGATCAGCGTCCAGGCCCCGTCGCGTCCTCCCTTGACCTCAACACCCAGCACGGCGCCGAAGCCGCGCTGCTGACGTTTGGCCAGCGCATGCTGGGGATGCCCTTCCAGACCGCTGTAGTGCACGCGCGCAATCTCCGGCTGCGCCTCCAGCCACCGCGCCAGGGCCTGCGCATTCTCGTCATGGGCTTTCATGCGCAAGCTCAGTGTTTCCAGCCCCTTGAGGAAGATCCAGGCGTTGAAGGGGCTCATGCACGGCCCGCAGGTGCGCACGACGCCCACCAGTTCCTGAAGCATCTCGCTGGAGCCCACCACGGCACCGCCGATGGCGCGGCCCTGGCCGTCCAGATACTTGGTCGCCGAATGGATCACCAGATCGGCCCCCAGGTCCAGCGGCCGCTGCAGCGCCGGGGTCAAAAAGCAGTTGTCGATGGCCAGCCAGGCCCCGTGGCGATGGGCGATCTCGGCCAGCGCGGCGATGTCCACCACCTCGGACAAGGGGTTGGAAGGCGTCTCGGCGAACAACAAGCGTGTGCTGGGAGTGATGGCCGCTTCCCAGGCATCCAGATCGCCCAGTTCCACGTAGTGCGTCACGATCCCCAGCTTGCCGAGGTACTTGTCGAACAGGCTCACCGTCGAGCCGAACAGCGAGCGCGAAGCGACGATTTCATCGCCTGCCTGCAGGAACGCCAGGGCCGTGGACAGAATCGCCGCCATACCGGAGCTGGTGGCCACGCAGCGCTCGCCGCCTTCCAGCGCCGCCAGACGCTGCTCGAAGGTACGCACCGTGGGGTTGGTGAACCGTGAATAGATGTTGCCCGGCTCTTCGCCCGAGAACTTGCGCGCCGCCTCGGCGGCGCTATCGTAGACGAAGCTCGACGTCGGAAAGATCGGCTCGCCGTGTTCCTGTTCGTGCGTCCGCTCGTGGCCGGCACGGATCGCCAGCGTGTCGAGCGCGAGTGCCTCGTGGATCTCGTCCGCCATGCCTCGCCTCCTCAGTTGTCTTCTTCGACGTCGTTATGCAAGTCGACCACGGCGTGGACCGTGTTTTCGCGATGCTTGGCCAGATCGTTGCGCGCGGCCTCGAGGTCGGCCAGGTAGGCCGCATCGATGTCTCCGGTCACGTACTGGCCGTCGAACACCGAGCAGTCGAATTCCTCGAGGGTCGGATTGACGTCGCGGCATGCGGCCTTGAGGTCCTCGAGCTCCTGATAGACGATGCGGTCGGCACCGATCAGCTCGCCGACTTCCTCGTCGCTGCGCCCGTGAGCGATCAGTTCCGAGGCGACCGGCATGTCGATGCCGTAGACATTGGGATAGCGCACCGGAGGCGCGGCGGAGGCGAAATACACCTTGCGCGCGCCGGCCTCGCGCGCCATCTGGATGATCTGCTTGCAGGTCGTGCCGCGCACGATGGAGTCGTCGACCAGCAACACGTTCTTGCCCTGAAACTCGACGTCGATGGCGTTGAGCTTCTGGCGCACCGATTTCTTGCGCTGGGTCTGGCCGGGCATGATGAAGGTCCGCCCGATGTAGCGGTTCTTCATGAAGCCTTCGCGATAGGTGACGCCCAGGTGCTGCGCCAGTTCCAGCGCCGAGGTACGCGAGGTGTCGGGGATCGGGATCACCACGTCGATGTCATGTTCCGGCCAGTCGCGCAGGATGCGATCGCCCAGCTTGCGCCCCATTTCCATGCGCGTGCCGTAGACATAGGCGCCGTCGAGGATCGAATCGGGACGCGCCAGGTAGACGTGCTCGAAGATGCAGGGTGTCAGGCGGGGGCGATCGGCACACTGCTGGGTGTGCACGCGGTTGCCATCGGTTTCGATGAAGATCGCCTCGCCCGGCGCCAGGTCGCGGCACAGCTCGAAGCCCCCCACGTCCAGCGCCACCGATTCGGAGGCGATCATCACCTCCTGGCCTTCCTCGGTGTCGCGCGTGCCGTAGACCACCGGGCGGATGCCATGGGGGTCGCGAAACGCCACCATGCCGAAACCGTTGATGAAGGCCACCGCGGCGTAGCCCCCTTGGCAACGGCGGTGCACCCGACGCACCGCATCGAAGATATCGTCGGGTGTCAGGTGATGTCCCTGCTTGCCGAGCTCGTGCGCGAAGACGTTGAGCAGCACTTCCGAGTCGGAGCTGGTGTTGATGTGGCGCAGGTCGGAAAAGAACAGCTCGCGCTTGAGCTGTTCGGAGTTGGTCAGGTTGCCGTTGTGCGCCAGGGAGATCCCGTAGGGCGAATTGACGTAGAACGGCTGCGACTCCGCTTCGCTCGACGAGCCCGCGGTGGGATAGCGGATATGCCCGATGCCCATGTTGCCGCGCAGGCGCGTCATGTGACGCGTGTGGAAGACATCCCGCACCAGCCCGTTGCTCTTGCGCAACAGGAAGCGTCCCTCATGCCATGTCATCATCCCGGCGGCATCCTGGCCACGGTGTTGGAGCACTGTCAGCGCGTCATACAGCGACTGATTGACCGCCTGATTGGCCATGAGGCCCACGATACCGCACATTGCGCCTTTACCTCGCTTGCCTTGGGAGTGGCGAGCGATCGCCGAACCGCGTCGCTCGCGTCAAAAACCTGTGATACATGCGCGCCGTCTCACGGCGCCCTGGTGTCCGGCGGCGTGCCGTTCTCGGTCTCGGGCGGGCGCGACTCGAGCACGTCCTGGGCCGCGTCGCGCCCCGTATCGCGCAACGCGCGCTCGGCCTCCGAGGTGTCGATCTCCCACGCCTCCAGTCGCTTCACCGACCAGTCCCGCAACTGCTCGAACGCCGGGCGCAGTTGCGCGTTCTGCCAGGCGGCCAGTCCCGACAGTGGCGTCAGGGTCAGAATGACCGTGGCCAGCACCAGGATCAGCGCGCCACGCGCGGCACCGAACGCCGCCCCTGCCACGCGATTGAAAAAGCCCATGCCGACCCATTCGATGGCGGCATTGATCATGCGGATCAAGAACCCGCAGAGCATGACGATGACGAAGATGACCAGCACGAACCCGAGGACCAGGCGTATGTCGGGATGCTCGATATAGGGCGCCAGCATCTCGGCCACCGCCGGGGCGAACATGCGCGCGCCCAGCAGGGCCGCCACCCAGGCGGCCAGTCCCAGTGCCTCACGTACCAGACCGCGCATGAAACCGGCCAGCATGGAGATCGTCAATACCGCCAGAAACGCCCAGTCGAGCCACGTCAGCGTCATCAATCCTCCCGCACGCGGATCAGCAGCCCCTGGATGTTGGCGTCTTCCTTGAGTTGGGTACGCACACGCTCGCCTTCATCGGAAGAATCGAACGGCCCCACGTAAACCGTGGTCAAGTCGTTGTCGCGCGGGCGCTGATAGGCATTGAAGCCTTGCGACGAGAGCTGCTCGACGAGACGCTCTGCATTGCCGGGCTGACCGAAGCTGCCCACCTGTACCGCCCAGCCGCCACTGGCCTGGGTCGTGGCGGACGGTTCATCATTCGAGGCGCGCTCCTCGGTGGATGAGGTCGACTGCTGCGCAATGGCAGCGATGGGGTCCTCGTCACCGGGAGCGTCCGCATTCCGGTCGGCGGCATCCTCGGCAGGCTCTGCCTCGTCGGACGCCGGAGGCGACGCCTCCGAGGCCGCCCCGTCGGGCGCACCGAGCTGTGCCTCGGTCGCCGGCACGGGCGGTTCGCCATCGACGGCACCGTCGAGCGCCTCGGGAGGCGTGGGCGTCTCGACATCGCGTTGATCCACGGGAATCGGCTGCTCGATGGTCAGCACCGGTTCGGGACGCTCGCTACGCGGCGTCGGCTCATCGAACAGCATCGGCAAGAAGATCACCGCCAGCGCCACCAGGATAATGGCGCCGCTGATGCGCTCACGCATTCCGTACTTCATGACGCACTCCTTGAACTCGCCGCACCCAGCGTTTCCAGTGCGGCAAGCGCCTCGGCAACGGTCCAGAACGATCCACAGACCAGAATGTCGTCGCCATTGTCCATGTTCGCATGCAACCACCGCACGCCGTCCTCGGGCGAGGCTCCCTGATGCAGGACCTTGGCGCCCCGCCCTTCCACAAACGTCGCCAGCTGCGCCGCATCACGCGCCCGATCCCCGCTCAGAGAGACGGTGACCCAGGCATCGATCTGCGGCGCCAGCGCCGCGATGACCCCATCGGCATCCTTGTCGGCCAGCATGCCCAGCAGACACAAGCGCCGCCCGCGACGTGGGCGCTGCGCGAGCTGCCCGGCCACATAGGCGGCGGCATGCGGGTTGTGCCCGACGTCCAGACACCAGGGACCCATCCATTGCAGACGACCGGCCAGCACCACCCGCGACAGGGCGCGTCGGGTAGCGGTTTCGTCGAGCTTCACGTCGGCCAGCGCCAGGGTCTGCAGGGCGACCGCGGCATTGTCCAGCGGCAGGCCGGGATCCGGCAGGCCGTGCAGCGCCACCTTCTCGCCACCGGGCGCGGTGCCTTGCCATTGCCACTCGCTCCCCTCCTGGCCGCGGTCACCCATGCGCCAGGCAAAGGCCTCCTGGAGCGCGAAAACCGGCGCTGACAGTGCGTCGGCACGTTCGCGCACACTGGCGGGCAACGTCGTGCTGCCCAGCACCGCGGGCCGTCCCGCACGCAGGATACCGGCCTTTTCCCGGCCTATCGTGTCGAGATGGGTCCCCAGAAACGCCGCATGGTCCTGAGCCACCGTCGTGACCACGGCCACGTCCGGGTCGATGACATTGACCGCATCCAGGCGCCCGCCCAGACCGACTTCGAGAAGCGCGACATCCGGCTGCCAGCGCGCGATCAACCAGAGCGCCGCCAGCGTGCCCGCCTCGAAATACGTGAGCGTGACCGGATCGCCGTCGAGGCGCGCTGCCTCGACGGCTTCGAAGCCCTCCACCAAGGCGGCATCGTCGGCTTCGCACCCTGCAAGACGCAGGCGCTCGTTGTAACGCAGTAGATGGGGGGAGGTATAGGCGGCGGTCCGCAGGCCATGCTCGCGAGCGACTGCCTCGAGCATGGCCACGGTCGACCCCTTGCCGTTGGTCCCGGCCACGGTGATCACGCGCGTGGCCAAGGGCGTATCGAGCAGCGCCAGCCGCCGCGCGACCTCGGCCACGCGTTCCAAGCCCAGGTCGATCGCCACGGGATGCTGGCGTTCGAGGCGCGCCAGCCAGGCCTGCAGGGAGGTCGCGGCAGTCATTCAGTGATCGGCCTGGGAGAACTCGTCCAGTGTCGATTGCGATGCCGTGTCGTCGGGCTCGGCATCACGATCCTGATGCGGCTGGTGTGTCAACTTGCGCATGACGCTACCCAGGCGCTCGCGCATGTCGTGGCGATGAACGATCATGTCCACCGTACCGTGCTCAAGCAGGAACTCGCTGCGCTGGAAGCCTTCCGGCAGCTGTTCACGCACGGTCTGCTCGATGACGCGCGGCCCGGCGAAACCGATCAGGGCGTTGGGCTCTGCGACATTGATATCACCCAGCATGGCCAGCGAGGCGGACACCCCACCGAACACTGGATCGGTGAGCACCGAGATATAAGGCACGCCTTCCTGCTTGAGCTTTTCCAGCGCGGCGGAGGTCTTGGCCATCTGCATCAGCGAGAACAGGGCTTCCTGCATGCGCGCGCCGCCGGAGGCCGCGAAACATACCAGCGGAACGCCCTCTTCACGGGCCTGGGTCGCGGCACGCACGAACTTTTCGCCCACCACGGCCCCCATCGAGCCGCCCATGAAACTGAACTCGAAGGCCACCGCCACGACAGGCAGACCATCGAGCTTGCCACGCATGGCGATCAAGGCGTCGTTTTCGTCGGTCTCTTTCTGGGCCGCCGCGAGGCGATCCTTGTATTTCTTGGAATCGCGGAACTTGAGCCGGTCGACCGGCTGCAGGTCGGCGGCGATTTCCTCGCGGCCTTCCGTATCCAGAAACCAGTTGAGACGCTTGCGGGCCGTCAGGCGCAGATGGTGATCGCATTTCGGGCACACGCTCTGGTGGCGCTCCAGCTCGGGGAGATAGAGCACCGCCTCGCAATTGGGGCACTTACGCCACAGGCCATCCGGCACGCTTTTCCGGCGATCGGCTCGCTGGGTACGGCTCATTGACGGCACGATTTTGTCTAGCCAGCTCATGGTTCTGAGACGCTTCCGTGTTGCTTGTCTGACGCATGAAGCCACATCCGTGGCCCCATGCAGCGAATAGTCGTTGGCGAATGCCGTAGGGCATCAGCGGCCGTCGGAACGGTCCAGCGCATCGCGCATGTCGCCGAGCACCGCCTTGAGCGCCGCCGGTATGGCCTCGGGGGTCTCGGCGTTTTCGGCGATGCGCGACACCAGAGCACTGCCGACGATGACCCCGTCGGCCACCCGGCCCACTGCCGCCGCCGTGTCGCCATCCCGAATCCCGAACCCGACGCATAGCGGCAGGTCGGTCATCTCGCGAAGCGGCGCCAACTGGCGCTCGACGGCATCGACGTCCAGCGAGGCGGCACCGGTAACGCCCTTGAGCGATACGTAGTACAGATAGCCTTCGCCATGTCGACATATTGTAGCGGCCCGCGACGGCGAGGTGGTAGGGGCAAGCAGAAAGATCGACTGCAGCCCGTGCTCGGAGAACAGCGGTGCGACCTCAGCCATCTCCTCCGGCGGCATGTCGACCATCAGCACGCCGTCGACGCCCGCCTCCCGCGCGCGCCGCGCGAAATGCTCGTATCCCATGCGCTCGACGGGGTTGAGATACCCCATCAGGACCACGGGCGTTTCCGCATCGGTGGCGCGAAACGTCGCGACCATGTCGAGAACATCGGTCAACCGCGTGCCCTTGGCGAGCGCACGCTCGCAGGCTTTCTGGATCACCGGGCCATCGGCCATGGGGTCGGAAAACGGCACGCCCAGCTCCAGCACGTCGGCGCCAGCCTCGACGCAGGCGTGCATGAACCCCACGGTATGCTGCGGCGCCGGATCGCCCGCGGTGATATAAGGAATCAACGCGCGGCGCTGTTGAGACTTGAGCGCCGCGAAGCGTTTATCGATACGATTCATAGTCATGTCTCCGCCAGCGCTTAGAATTCCAGACCGTCGATCTTGGCCACCGTGTGGATGTCCTTGTCGCCACGCCCGGAGAGATTGACGATGATGTGCTGGTCGGGACGCATGGTCGGTGCCAGAACCTTGGCATGCGCCAGGGCATGGGCCGACTCCAGCGCGGGCATAATACCCTCGACGCGCGTCAGCTCGCGGAACGCGGCAAGAACCGCGTCGTCGTTGGCCGCCACGTACTGAACCCGGCCGACATCCTTCCACAGCGCATGCTCGGGGCCGACACCAGGATAGTCGAGCCCGGCAGAGATCGAGTGCGTATCCGAGACCTGCCCCCCCTCGTCGGACATCAGGTAGGTCCGGTTGCCATGCAGCACCCCGCTGGGGGCATTGGCGGTCAGCGGCGCGGCGTGACGCCCGGTCTCGACACCGTCGCCGCCGGCTTCGACACCGTACATGGCCACGTCCTCGTCCTCGAGGAAGGGATAGAACAGGCCGATGGCATTGGAACCGCCGCCGACACAGGCCACCAGGGCATCCGGCAGGCGACCGATCTGAGCAAAGCTCTGCTCGCGCGCTTCGCGACCGATCACCGACGTGAAGTCGCGCACCATGGCCGGATAAGGATGCGGGCCGGCCACGGTACCGATGATGTAGAAGGTATCGTCGACATTGGTCACCCAGTCGCGCAGCGCCTCGTTCATGGCGTCCTTGAGGGTTCGCGACCCGGACTCGACCGGATGCACTTCGGCCCCCAGCAGGCGCATGCGATAGACGTTGAGCTTCTGGCGCTCGACGTCCTCGGCCCCCATGTAGATCTCGCACTTGAGCCCCAGCCGCGCGGCGACGGTGGCCGTGGCCACGCCATGCTGGCCGGCACCGGTTTCGGCGATGACCCGAGGCTTGCCGCTCTTCTTGGCGAGCAGCGCCTGGCCGATGGTGTTGTTCACCTTGTGGGCCCCGGTGTGGTTGAGATCCTCGCGCTTGAGCCAGATCTGCGCACCGCCGAGCTGCTGGGACCATCGCTGTGCGTGATACAGCGGAGACGGGCGGCCCACGTAATGAGCCAGGTCACGGTCGAATTCGGCCTGGAAGTCGGCATCGTCGCGAAGGCTCATGTAGGCCTTCTCCAACTCCTCCAGGGCGAAGCTCAGAGTCTCCGAAACGAACCGGCCACCGTGCGGGCCGAAATGGCCTTGGGCGTCCGGCATTCGGGTCAGGTCGCTGAACTTGGTCACGAATGACACCTCTATGGGGCTTGGGTATGGGACACTTGGGACAGAAATGCCCGGATGCGCGCAGGATCCTTGAGACCCTTTGCCGCCTCGACGCCTCCCGAGACGTCGACGGCATAGGGCCGGACCCGGTGAATGGCTTCGGCGACGTTGTCCGCCGTCAAGCCTCCCGCGAGAATAACAGGTTTTGCCAGGTTTGCGGGGATTCGCGACCAGTCGAAGGTCTCCCCGGTGCCTCCGGGAACGCCGGGGCGGTAGGCATCCAGCAGCAGACCGCGCGCCGCATCGTAACGGGACATCTCGGCATGCAGGTCGATGCCGTCGCGCATGCGCAGTGCCTTGATCCAGGGAGTATCGAGACGCGCGCAGTCGTCGGGGGATTCGTTGCCGTGGAGCTGCACGAGATCCAGGTGGCGTGCGTAGCGCCGAATCTCGTCATCGGCCTGGTCGACGAACAGCCCCACCCGGGTCACGAACGCCGGCACGCGGGCGGCCAGGCGCGCCAGCCGGGCTTCGTCGATGGCCCGCGAGCTGCCCGGCCACAGGACGAACCCCAGCGCATCGGCGCCCGCCGCCACCGCGGCGTCGATGTCCTCCTCCCGGGTCAGGCCGCAGATCTTGACGCGCGTACGCTGCATCGGCGACGTCATGATGACACCTCCCGGCGCGGCGGATGGACACGACGCTGACGCCGCGCTCGCGCCCACTCGCTATCGGGCAGGCGGCGCTCCCCGGTCCACTCGCCGAGAAACGCCAGCAGATTGGGCCCCAGCGGCTCCTTCGGCAACACGAAGCGCTCGTCATACAGCGCATCGACGAAATGCAGTCCACATCCCGGCGCCGTGACATTGCCTTGCGTCCGGTCGCGAAGCGCCAGCAGCTCGCCGAGGTAACCGGTCGAGTGATCGCCCCGCCCGACCGCCACCAGGGCGCCGGCGATATTGCGAATCATGTGATGCAAGAAGGCATTGGCCTGAATGTCGATCACCACCAGTTGGCCATAGCGACGCACCTCGATGAAGTGCACATGCCGCCACCGGCTCTTCGACTGACAACCCGCGGCACGAAAACTGGAAAAGTCATGCTCGCCGACCAGCGCCTGGGCAGCGGCATGCATGCGCTCGGCATCCAGAGGCTCACGGCACCAGGTCGCATTGGCGCGCTCCAGCACCGGCCGCGATGGCTGATTGAGGATCACGTAGCGATAGCGCCGGGCCAGTGCGGAGAGGCGTGCATGGAAATCGTCGGCGACCGGCACGACCCAGCGTACCGCGACATCGCGCGGCAGGTTGGCATTGGCACCGAAGAGCCAAGCCTTCTGGGTGCGTGTCACCGGGGCGTCGAAATGCACCACCTGGCGCGTCGCATGCACGCCACTGTCGGTCCGCCCGCTGCACAGGACCTGAACCGGCGCATTGGCGATCCGCGACAGCGCGGCTTCCAGCGTCCCCTGCACCGATGCAGCGTGCTTGAGCCGCTGCCAGCCACAATACGCACTGCCATCATACTCGACGCCCATGGCAAGGCGCCCCTGTAGCGGCTGGCGATCATCCTGAAACTCAAAAAATGCCATCGAAATCAGCCACGCGAAACCCTCGAATATCGATCACGGAACGGCCCGACGCCCGGCAGCAAAGCGATGCGCTCATACGGCATCGTGGCTACGCATCAGCGCCTTGGCCTCATGCGACACCTGCTCGTCCTCGGCGCGCGCGGCGACGGCCAGCAGCGCCCTGGCACGCTCGCCTCCGCCCTCCTCGGCCAACAGATGACGCGCTTCCGCCAATGCCTCGGCGGGGCGTTCATTATCCAGATCCCGCGGCTCGAATGCCACTTCCTCGACTTCCCAGCCGGACGTGTCGTGCGCCAGGGTCGACAACCGTTCCGGGGCGTCGTCCTCGTCCCCCGTCTCCACGTCGGGCAACTGGTAGTCCAGTCGCGAAGGAGCCTCGGGAATCTCGGGCGGCTCGAACTCGAGAGGCTGCGCCTCGGCATCGGGACGCGGAGCCGGTGTTGCCGCTTCGTCCACCGGGGACGTCGCGGGCGCCTCGTCCTCGCCATGCTCGACACGCGTCGATGGCGGGCGTGCCTCGAAAGCCTCGGGCGTTGCCGATGCAGACGGCGAAACGTCGCGCTCGGCGGGTACTTCTGCCGCCGTCGCGGGCGCTCCGTCCTCCGGCTCTCGGGGCGTCGGGGCAGCGTCCTCGAACAGCCGGTCCACTTCCGAGGCTCCCGCCGACGCCTGCGGCGCGGCATCGGCCCGAGTGCTGGCCAGTTGCCGATAATGCGCAAGCAAGGCGTCGGCCTCGCGCCGCGTCTCGGCATCGGCCGACGGTGCGAAACGCTCGGCTTCCCGAGCCATCGCCGTCATCTCGCCCAGCTCTCCCAGCGCCGTCAACAGCTTGAGCCGCAGCTCGGTGCTCTCCTGTTCCGCCAGGCGCGCCTGCAACCACTCTCTTGCCTGATCGTAACGCCCATAGGCCATGTAGATATCGGCTTCATCGATGGTCGCGGTTTCCGGGCCATCGTCCTTCCCGAGCCCCGGTCGCGCCTTGGCCCCCGTCTCCGTTGCGCCCAGCTGATTCGCGACTTCCTGATAGGTGGCCTCGCGTCCACGCCGCCACCGCTGCCATCCCCAGATACCCAGCAAGGTTACCAGGGCCGCCAGCAAGGCGAGTTGCAGCGGCAGCAACCAGGAAAACCCGGCGTCTTCCCCCGGCGTCGCCTCGGGAGGCGCCTGCTCGACCGCCGCGCCGCCCGAAGAAGCGGCCTCGGATGCCGCCGTGGACGTGGCGGCAGCAGGCTCGGAAGAGGATGTCGCAGCAGGTGCTTGTGCCAACAATGCCGCCACGCCAGACAAATCGGCCACGGTCGCGGGCCTCGGTGACTCGCGGGCCGCGAGGCGTTCGGCCAGCGCATCGCGTTCGTGCTCGACGCGTGCCAGACGAACCCGCAGAGCCTGCAACGCCGCTTCCAGCTCGGCGGCACGCGACGCCTCGCTCGCCGGCTTCGCGGCTGGCGCGGCCGCTGCTGTCGGTGCCGGCGCTGGCGACGAGGCACTCACGGCTTGGGCGTCGGCCTTCGGACGCGAGGTCTGGCGCTGAGAAGATGATGCTCGCTCGCCCCCCGCATGGCTCGTCAGCGCATAACCGGGCGGATCGAGCAGCAGGGTCACGGGGGCTTGCAGCCGACCCCCGGGCCAGGAAATCGACAACAGCAACTCGAGGTACGACTGCGTCACCGGCGTTTCGCTGGTGATCAGAATGCGCGGCGACGCTCCCCCTTCGGGCACCGTCACGCGCAATGGCAGAGCCAGGGCTGAAGTGTCGACGCCCGCCGCCTCGAAGGCCGCCGCGTCGGCGAGGTGTACCTCGAAGCGACGAGGCGCGATGCCTTCCGCTCCCGACAACGGCAGTACGGCGCGCAACGGCTGGTGAAGCAAGGACGTGACGCGGGGAGCTTCCACACCGACGCCCCAGGCAGAAGGGACCGCAGTACCGATACCGGCCAAGACGAGACAAGATGCCAGGACAAGCTTGCGCAGCATGAGCCCTCTCAAAAGCGGCGAACGATGACAATCATGGACTGAGTTTTATCATACCTCGCAGCATGGCGCCTCATGCCAGCCTCCGTGTAACGAGACGAGCCCGCCAGGGGCGGGCTCGTCTCATGCCTCATGGTATTGGCCTTGTACCGCTTCACGCCACCGGCCCGTGGCGGTCAGCGCGTGGCGATGACCCAGACGGCGTGAATGATCCCGGGAATGTACCCCAGCAACGTCAGCAAGATATTGAGCCAGAAATGCAGTCCGAACCCGACCTGCAGGAAAACCCCCAGCGGCGGCAACAGAATGGCCAGAATAATGCGGATAATATCCATACATCCTCTCCTTGAATGCGTCCTTTCAGAGTAAATGCGGGGCGTTCTCCCCGCCGGTTTCGCTACGTGGCGTTCGTGCCGGGCAGACGGACACTCCCCCCGGCCGTGAAAACGTCATGACGACGTGCCTTGCGTCTTGGGATCGAAATGCTCGACGCCAGGTGCCTGTGAATGCGCCTCGGGATCGACTTTCTGGCGCACCGACTCGGCTCCGGCCGCCAGCGTTTCATGATGGCGCTCCCAGTCTTCCCAGTCATGAGGCGTACCACTGCGGGGCCGTTGACTTCCGGCGCCGCGGGCGCGCGCCCAGGCGAGCTCCTCGAGCGTATGAGGCTTGTCCTCCTCCTTGTCGAGACCGATGCCCTGCTTGGCCAGGTAATCGCGTGCGTTCATGCCACCTCCCGGGATGGGTTCACCACCGCTGACTCACTATAGCGTATCACTCCTTTAGGTGAAGGCGTACGCGCTGCTTTCAAGAGGCCTGCCCTTTTCAATGCCCCACTCATTTATCGTTTTTCTCTATCAAAGCTTTCGGTTTAATCAAATTCATCATGTTTTGCCCTCTCGGCATACTGAGTGGCGTTTTTCCTGAGCCGCGCCCAGTCGTCTCGCAGCGACGAGGTCGGCACCGACATTTGCATTTCCAGCAGGAGGGGGCATGACGCTCGATTCCCGTGAAGGCCAATCCGTACCCGATGTCACCTTCAAGGTACGTCGTGACGGCCACCTCATCGACGTGACCAGCGAAGCGCTGTTCAAGGGCCGCAACGTGGTCTTGTTCGCTCTGCCCGGCGCCTATACCCCCACGTGCTCGTCGAATCATCTGCCGCGCTACAACGAACTTGCCGACCGTTTCTATACCAGCGGCATCGACGACATCGTCTGCCTGTCGGTCAACGATCCCTTCGTGATGGAAGCCTGGGGCCAGCATCAGGAAGCCGAGAATCTCACGCTGATCGGTGACGGCAACGGCGAGTTCACCGCCGGAATGGGCATGCTGGTGGACAAGTCCGGCCAGGGATTCGGCCAACGCTCCCGGCGCTACGCCATGCTGGTGCGTAACGGCGTGATCGAGAAGCTGTTCGTCGAGCCCGATCTTCCCGGCGACCCCTTCGAGGTCTCCGATGCCGACACCATGCTCGACTATCTCAACCCCGAGGCCGGACGCCCCAGCTTCGCCACGCTCTTCACCAAGCCCGGCTGCCCTTATTGCACGCGCGCCAAGGAACAGTTGCAGCGTCACGGCATCGGCTACGAGGAAATCGGTGTGGGTCAGCGCGACGTCACCAGCCGCTCACTGCGCGCCATGACCGGACGTGCCAGTGTGCCGCAGGTCTGGATCGACGGCGAATACATCGGCGGCGCCGATGACGTCACGCGTTTTTTCGCCGAGCGCGCAACGGCCTGACGCTCATGCGGCCTGTCGTCCATGCCACGGCAAGACGGTCGCCGTGGTCTTCATCATCGTCTTGAAACTCACGAGGATAAAAGGAAATACGCATGGAAGTACGCAAGGTGGATGTCGCCATCATCGGTGCCGGCACGGCAGGACTCGGCGCCTACCGAGCCGCCAAGGCACACACCGACTCGGTGGTCATGATCGAGGGCGGCCCCTATGGCACGACCTGCGCTCGTGTGGGCTGCATGCCCTCCAAGCTGCTGATCGCCGCCGCCGAGGCCGCGCACCACGCTCGTGACACGGCGCCCTTCGGGATCAACGTCAGCGGCGAAGTAAGCGTCGATGGCCGTGCGGTGATGGACCGCGTACGCCGCGAGCGCGACCGTTTCGTCGGCTTCGTCATCGAGTCGGTGGAAGGCATTCCCGAGGCGGACAAACTGCGCGGCTACGCGCGCTTCGCCGATGCCCATACCCTGATCGTCGATGAAGAAACCCGTGTCGAGGCGAAGAAGGTGGTCATCGCCAGCGGTTCCACCCCGACCTACCCCAGTTTCTTCGAGGCCGCGGGCGACCGCCTGGTCATCAACGACGACGTCTTCGAATGGGAGACCCTGCCGGAATCGGTGGCTCTGTTCGGCCCCGGTGTCATCGGCCTGGAACTGGGCCAGGCCTTGCACCGGCTCGGTGTGCGCCTGCGCATCTTCGGTGTCGGTGGCGCCCTCGGCCCGTTGCAGGACGCCGAGATTCGCGACTATGCCGAACGTGCATTCAACGATGAGCTGTACGTCGATCCCGATGCCACCGTCGAGTCCATCGAGCGTGACGGTGACAGCGTGGTCATTACCTTCATCGAACGTACCACCGGCGAGCGCCTGACCGAACGCTTCGACTACCTGCTCGCGGCCACCGGCCGGCGCCCCAACGTCGACAAGCTCGACATCGAGGCCGCGCACCTCAAGCTCGATGCACGCGGCGTCCCGGTCTACAACCGCCATACACTGCAATGCCGGGGTGACGACGGCGCGCCGAGTCATGTATTCATCGCCGGCGATGCCAATCACGAGCTACCGCTGCTCCACGAAGCCTCGGACGAGGGGCGCATCGCCGGCGACAATGCGGGGCGCTATCCCGATGTGCGCGCCGGGCATCGGCGCACGCCGCTGGGCGTGGTCTTCAGCGATCCGCAAATCGCCACCGTGGGAATGAGCTATCCTCAACTTGAGACGCGCTATGGCGACTGTGACTGCTTCGCGGTCGGTGAAGTATCCTTCGAAAACCAGGGCCGTTCACGGGTCATGCGCATGAACAAGGGGCTGATGCACGTCTATGCCGAGCAGGGATCCGGCTTGTTCCTGGGTGCCGAGATCTTCGGACCACGCGCCGAGCACCTCGGACACCTGCTGGCCTGGGCGCACCAGCAACGCCTGACCGTCAGCGAGATGCTGGAGATGCCGTTTTATCACCCGGTCGTCGAGGAAGGCTTGCGCACCGCATTGCGCGATCTCAACGCCAGGCTCCAGCTGGGGCCGGCGGTGGTCGAGCGCTGCATGGAGTGCGGACCGGGCGACTGACGTTCTCGCACCGTGCTCCGCGCGGTGCAACGCCAACGGCATGACGCCGCCACGGCGTCATGCCCGCCGATGCTTAGGAGACCTGCCATGACGCGCTCATCCCCCGCCGTTGTCGGCGATATCATGCTACGCGATGGTTACCGCGTCACCGCCGACACCTCGATCTCCACGCTGGCCGACGGCCTGGCACGCCACCGGCTCCCCGGGGCGCCGGTGGTCGATGCCAACGACCGCTTGATCGGCTTCATCTCGGAACAGGATGTGCTGGGGCAACTGCTCGACAGCGCTTACCATTGCGGCGAGCCGTCGCTGGTGGGCGAACTGATGCGTGAGGTCGTGCTGACCGTCACGCCGGACAAGAGCATCGTCGACCTGGCCGAATCCATGCGTGGCGAACGCCCCAAGGTCTACCCCGTCGTCGACGAGGGGCATGTCGTGGGCCTGGTGACGCGACGCGAAATACTGGCGGCATTGCTGCAGATGCGCAGCCGCTGCTGAGCCCCGCCGCCCGCCATAAAAAAACCGCCGCGCAGGGCGCGGCGGTCAATCGAGAACAGTAAGCTCAAAACGAATACCCTAGCGACTGCCGGGAAATAACGTCTCTTGCCTTACTCTGACCCCGCTGACGGCAAAAGTTCCACCAGCGTGAATTTTTTTGCTCGCCGGAGCGCTCATCGGGCTTGCCAAGCCACGCCACGCTTGATTAACATCCCTTCCCGTCGAGCGGGCATAGCTCAGTTGGTAGAGCATCAGCTTCCCAAGCTGAGGGTCGCGAGTTCGAGCCTCGTTGCCCGCTCCATCCCCCCATGGCCCCATGAAATATTCGAGCAGCCCAAAGAACCGCGAGCTGGTGCGCCAGTCCGGTAGAACGCCATCCAATCGCCCCTCTTAGCACGCTCCCCCATGTTGTTTTCTCGCCGTACCGTCAGGCATCGCCTGTCCTGTTCGTCCGCCCTCCACGCCTCGCCGATGGTCGAGTCGCGCGCATGGAGACTTTTGGGCAGAATCACGCTGCTGGACACTCACGCTAAAGATGAAAACACCATGACGACTTTTCCACGCAACACCCGGGCATGGCTGGGCGCCATGCTTTGCAGCTTGCCCTTGGCCCTGAGCGCCTTCGATGTTCACGCGGCCCCCGAGGGCAAGACCGACTGCATCGCACCCGCCAAACCCGGCGGAGGATGGGATTTCACCTGCCGGGCCACGGCGCGCGCCTTGCAGGAACTCGACCTGATTCCCGCCGGCATGCAAACCGTCAACATTCCCGGCGCCAGCGGCGGTGTGGCCTTCAGTCATGTGCGCGCCAAGCGCAATGACGACAACGACCTGATCGTCGCAGCCTCCACTGCCACCACCACGCGTCTGGCCCAACGCCGCTATGCGGGTGGCGATCGCGACCAGGTCCGCTGGGTCAATGCCATGGGCGCCGACTATGGCATCGTCGCGGTGCCCGAAGACTCCCCCTACGACGATTTGGCCGAGTTGCTCGATGCACTCGAGAAGAACCCGCAGAGCGTCAGTTTCTCGGGCGGTGACGTCGTCGGCGGCTTCGATCATCTGAAGGTATTGATGGCCGCCCGGGAAGCCGGTATCGACGACCTGCGCGATATCAAGTATCTGGCCTTCGACTCCGGCTCCGTCGCCATTACCCAGTTGCTGGGAGGCCACCTCGACGCCTTTACCGGCGACGTCTCCGAAGCCATGAGCTTCGTCGAAAGCGGCGACCTGCGCCTGCTGGCTGTCTTCTCGGAAGAGCGCCTGCCGGGTGAACTGAGCGATGTTCCTACCGCGCGCGAGCAGGGCATCGACGTCGTGGCACCCAATTGGCGGGGCTTCTACGTGCCCGGCGGCGTCTCCGATGCCGCTTATGCGGACTGGAAAGAGACGCTCGATACCCTGTACGACTCCGCACAGTGGAAGCAGATCATGAAGACCAACGGCCTGCTGCCATTCCACAAATCCGGAGACGACATGGAGCGCTTCGTCGAAAAGCAGGTCAACGACATTCGCGAACTCTCGGAAACGCTGGGCCTGGTCGCGTCATGACCTGTCGCCGATGGCCGGATTCCACGGCCATCGGCACACGTCTCGGCCAACCCGTGGGGGACATGCTAGACTCGTGGCTTCGCAAACGTTTCGGCCTCTCATCGCATCATGCTTCTTTTCTTGCTGGTTTTCGTCGTCTGCCTGACGATTCTGGTCGGCACCGTGGCGATGCTGATGCTCAGCCGCACGCCACGTTACCGCACCGAGCCCGTTCACTTGCTCGACGTGTTCGACAAGACACTGGACAAGCGTGTGAGCGTGGCCGAGTGGCATACGGTCGTCGATTACCCGATCCGCCACGACGAGTACCTCGAGAGCATACGCCGTCGCGCCCAGCACTTGATGGAAGAGCACGGCCGTCCCTGGCAGGTGGCACAAGGCGGGTCGCTGCTGTCACGCGTCGGACGCGATGAACTCGAGGCGTTGCGCGATCATCTGCGGGCGCGCATGGCATTGCGCGAGGCCTGACCTGCCCATGATAGGCTCAGGGTGCCGTTGCGCCATGCCCACTGGGCACACGTCACGCCCACTGCGAACTTCAGGAGGGCCGCCATGACCAGCAGCATCCGTCTGACACCGCTCGACAATGCGGTCAAGCATCACGATCATGCCTTCCACCAGATCGTCATCGGCCTCGCCGGGCATGCCGAGTTCGAGATCGAGGGCCTGGGCGGCACCATTGCGCCGCTTTCCGGATGCATCGTGCCTACCAGTCATGTGCACTACTACGAGGGCATCGGCGACAATCGCCAGTTGATCCTCGACCTCCCCGACGATGCCCCCTCGTTGACGGGCGCCCACCGCGAACTGGCCCGACTGTTCGATGCGCCGCGCTACTTCACGCTCGACGACCCCTTGCGCAACTACCTCAATTTCGTGGTGCAGGAAATGTCGCAACCGCGTCACGCCGATGGCGAACTCCTCGCCACGACGTTCCTGAGCTGTCTTCACGCTCGCCTGGCCCCGGACTTTCACCCTCTCGCGTCGGGTCGCCCCCTGGCTCTCGATGCCATCGACCGTTATATCGAAAACCACCTCGCCGAACGCATCACGGTCGGCGACCTGGCTCGCCTGGCGTGCCTGAGCGAAGCCCACTTCAGCGAGCGGTTCCGCCGGCACACGGGACTGACGCCCTATCAATACTTGTTGCGTCGGCGACTCGAACACGCCAGCGCGCTCCTGCGTGGCGCCGCCATCCCGCTCAGCGACGTCGCAGCGCGTACCGGCTTCGCCAGCCAAAGCGCCCTCTCGCACGCCTTCCGCCGCCACTACGGTCAGCCACCGTCTCGATTGCGGCGCAATGGGGCGACGCCATTGGCGGCTACTCATCACAACATCGACTAACGTCTAAGATTCAACCCCTCAGCGTCGCCTAGCGGGTTTTTTGACACGCCGACCCGAGAAATTGGCAAGACTCGACGCACTGACCCACTCTAAAGTCGAGGATGACTGACACAACAAGGACGCCGTCATACCGGCGCCGACTCCGCACGCCCTCCTTCATTATCGCGTCGCCGATCATCACGGGGTCATGACATGCTGAATGCCAATACCATGCTGGAAAACGCCACCTGGAACGATGAGCTCGACACGCTCTTTGCACGTGTCAGCGATCATTACAGTGTCGACGAGAATGCCTATGTCGCCGAACTGGCCGCGGTGCTGCGCAGCGACGACGAGGATTTCAAACGCATCGCCGCGCAGACCGCCGAACTGGTACGCGACGTCCGCGACATGGATACGGCAGTCGACTCCATCGACGAGCTGCTTCAGGAATACAGCCTCGATACCCATGAAGGCTTGATGCTGATGTGTCTGGCCGAGGCGATGCTGCGCATCCCCGACAAGGCCACCGCGGACGCCTTGATCGAAGACAAGCTGGGCCCCGCCGACTGGAAGGCACACGTCGGCCAGAGCGAGTCCTGGTTCGTCAATGCGTCCACCTGGGGGCTGCTGATGACCGGCCGTGTCCTTCAGCTCGATCATCCGCGCGAGGGCAAGCCCGCCAACTTCATCAACAAGATGGTCAACCGCATGGGCGAGCCGGTGATTCGTCGCGCCATGTACCAGGCGATGAAGATCATGGGCAAGCAGTTCGTGCTCGGACGTACCATCGACGAGGCCCTGAAGCGCTCGCAGCCGCTGTTCGACAAGGGGTACACCTACTCCTACGACATGCTCGGCGAAGCCGCGCGCACGCGCCCCGACGCCGGGCGCTATTACGACGATTACGCCAATGCCATCGCGCGGGTCGGCGCCACCAGCCGCAAGCTGGACGCCAAGACACCGTCGCCCTCGGTCTCGATCAAGCTCTCGGCGCTGCACCCGCGCTACGAGTTCGGCCGCCGCAGCCAGGTGCTCGACGAGCTCGTCGACAGCGTCCGCCAGCTCGTCACCCTGGCCCGCGAGAATGAGGTCGCCATTACCATCGATGCCGAGGAGGCCGATCGCCTCGAGTTGTCACTCGAGGTATTCCGCGCCGTCTTCGAAAGCGATGTATGTCGTGGCTGGGGCCACTTCGGCCTGGTCGTGCAAGCGTATTCGAAACGCGCTCTGCCGGTGCTGCATTACCTCAATCGTCTGGCCGATCAATGCGGCGACGAGATCCCGCTGCGCCTGGTCAAGGGCGCCTACTGGGATACCGAGATCAAGGAGGCCCAGCAGCAAGGGCTCGACGGCTATCCGGTGTTCACGCGCAAGGCGGGGACCGATGTCGCCTATCTCGCATGCGTGCACTTTCTTCTCTCGGAGGAGACCCGCGGGCGCATCTTCCCGCAGTTCGCCACGCACAACGCCCATACCATCAGCACCATCCTGGAGCTCGCCAACGATGCGGGTCGGCATTTCGAGTTCCAGCGTCTGCACGGCATGGGCGAGGCGCTCTATGAAGTCGCCCTCAAGCGCGCCCCCCAGGGCACCTACTGCCGTATCTACGCGCCGGTCGGCGCACACAAGGACCTGCTGCCCTACCTCGTCCGGCGCCTGCTGGAAAACGGTGCCAACTCGTCCTTCGTCCACCAGCTGGTCGATCCCCGCGTGCCGGTGGAAAGTCTCTGCGTCCATCCGCTGGAGACCCTGTCGCAATACGAAACCTATGCCAACTCCCGGATTCCGTTGCCGCGCGACATCTACGGGGAAAAACGCAAGAATTCCAAGGGTGTCAACTTGAACATCAACAGTCAGTATCAGCCCCTGATCGATGCCATGGCATCCTTCATGGAGACCGAATACCACGCCAAGCCATTGCTCGCCTTCACGGTGGAAGACGACGCCGCGCAGTGCCACGACGTGCTCAGCCCCTACGACACGCGTCAGCGCGTGGGTGACGTGCAGTGGACCACCAGCGAGCAGGCGCGCCGCGCCGTGGATGCCGCCTGGGCAGCGTTCCCCCGCTGGACCGACACGCCGGTCGAGGAGCGCGCGGCGATCCTCGAGCGCTTCGCCGACCTTCTGGAAACGCACCTCGCCGAGTTGATGACACTGTGCTCGCGCGAGGGCGGCAAGCTGCTGACCGATGGCGTCGACGAAATCCGCGAAGCCGTGGACTTCTGCCGCTATTACGCCATGCGCGCCCGGGAGATGTTCGACGCACCGATCCCCCTGCCCGGCCCCACCGGTGAATCCAACGAGCTGATTCTCTCCGGCAAGGGGGTGTTCGCCGCCATCAGCCCGTGGAATTTCCCGGTGGCGATTTTCTGCGGCCAGATGGTCGCTGCCGCCGTGGCCGGCAACCCGGTGCTGGCCAAGCCCGCCGAGCAGACCTCGTTGATCGCCCATCGCGTCGTGGAGCTGCTCCATGAAGCCGGCATGCCTCGCGATGTGGTGCAATTGCTGCCTGGCGACGGCCCCACCGTGGGCAGCGTGCTGACCGGCGACGCTCGAATCACCGGCGTGGTCTTTACCGGCGGCACCGATACCGCGCAGATCATCAATCGCGCTCTCGCCGATCGCGAAGGCGCCGCGTTGCCGACCCTGATCGCCGAGACCGGCGGCATGAACGCCATGATCGTCGACTCCACCGCGCTTCCCGAACAGGTCGTCGTCGATGTGGTGGGCTCGGCGTTCCAGAGCGCCGGCCAGCGCTGCAGTGCCTTGCGCGTCTTGTACCTTCAGGAGGATATCGCCGACAGGGTCATCGAGATCCTCAAGGGTGCCATGGCGGAACTGCACATCGGCGACCCACGCGAGCTGGGCACGGATGTCGGCCCGGTAATCGACGAGGACGCCCACCGCCAGCTCAGCGACTATATCGCACGCCTCAAGGAGGAAGGCCGCCTGGTCGCCGAGGCAACGCCCGATCCCGATGTCATCGCTCACGGTCACTTCATCGCACCCACTGCATTCGAGGTCGAAGGCATCGAGGCACTGGAGCGCGAGCAATTCGGGCCGATATTGCATATTGCCCGGTATCGCAGCGCGGATATCGATCAGGTCATCGATACCATCAACGCCAAGGGCTATGGCCTGACGTTCGGCGTGCATAGCCGCAACGAATCCTTTGCCGCTGAAATAGCGCGAAAAATTCGTGTGGGCAATGTCTACGTCAATCGTAATATCATCGGCGCTGTCGTGGGCGTTCAACCGTTCGGTGGCCAAGGACTCTCGGGAACGGGGCCGAAGGCGGGCGGACCGCACTATCTACAACGCTTTGCCACGGAAAAGACCCGTACCATCAACACCGCCGCCCTTGGCGGCAATGCGTCTCTGCTCGCGCTGGGAGACGAGTGACGGCCACTCGTCATCAAACAACAAACGTAGGGAATCTGCTGATGCTCACAACAACGCCACCATCGACTTCACCGCCATGCCCGGCCCGTTCGTGATGCCCGCCACCGACGTTCTGGCTCGTATGCGTACCAACAACTGCCGGTGCCACGCCCGGCCTGATAATTAAGATAACTAAGAACAGGAGACGTTTTTATGGCTATTGGTGTCTGGATAAGCCTTTTCGCCTACTTTGCGCTCATGATCGGCATCGGCCTTTATGCCATGCGCAAGTCCACGTCCACATCCGAAGACTACATACTGGGTGGCCGTACCCTCAGTCCCAAAGTGGCGGCGCTGTCGGCCGGCGCTTCGGACATGAGCGGCTGGCTGCTGCTGGGGCTGCCCGGGGCAATGTTCGTCTCCGGCCTGGGCTCGGCATGGATCGGCATCGGCCTGCTGGTGGGGGCTTTCTTCAACTGGCTCCTGGTCGCGCCACGACTGCGTGAACAGACGGTTCACTATGGCAACGCGATCACCATCCCCTCCTTCCTGGCCAACCGGTTCCCGACCCAGGCCTTGTCGTTGAGGACGGTTTCCGCCATCGTCATCGTCGTCTTCTTCGCGGTCTACACGGCGTCCGGCCTGGTGGCAGGCGGCAAGCTGTTCGAAAGCGCGTTTTCCGGGGTCATCAACATCGGCGGGCTCAGCGATTACGCGGTAGGCATCATCATCACCCTGGGCGTGGTGCTGGTCTACACGGTCGTCGGCGGCTTCCTGGCCGTGAGCATGACGGACTTCGTGCAGGGCTGCATCATGATGCTGGCGCTGGTGATCATGCCGGCAGTCGTGATCTTCGGCGAAGGCGGCGGCGGCTTCTCCCAGGCCTCGCAGACGCTGAACGAAGTCGACCCCACGCTCTTGTCATGGACGGACGGCCTGACCTTCATCGGCTGGTTGTCCGCCGTGACCTGGGGCCTGGGCTATTTCGGTCAGCCGCACATCATCGTGCGCTTCATGGCCATCCGGTCGCTGAAGGACGTGCCCGTCGCCCGCAACATCGGCATGAGCTGGATGCTCATTTCCCTGATCGGCGCGATCTCGCTCGGGATCTTCGGCCGCGCCTACGCCATCCGCAATGGCATGGACGTAGAGGATCCGGAAACGATCTTCATCATCCTGGCGGACCTGCTGTTCCACCCGCTGATCACCGGCTTCCTCTACGCCGCATTGCTGGCCGCGATCATGAGTACCGTGTCCAGCCAGTTGCTGGTGGCCTCCTCGTCGCTGACCGAAGACTTCTACCGCCTGTTCCTGCGCAAGGAAGCCACGGAGAAAGAGACCGTCGGCATCGGCCGGGTCAGTGTCGTGCTGGTCGGCCTGGTGGCGGCCGTGATTGCATCCGATCCGGACTCTCAGGTGCTGGGACTGGTGAGCAACGCCTGGGCAGGTTTCGGCGCGGCATTCGGTCCGCTGATCATCCTGTCGCTGATGTGGTCGCGCACGAACGGTGCCGGCGCCATCGCGGGCATGGTCGTGGGTGCCGCTACGGTCATGATCTGGATTTCTCTGGGCTGGAACGCATCGTTCATGGGCGGTCCCGGCGTTTACGAGATCATCCCCGGCTTCATCGCTGCCTTCATCGCGATCCTGGTGGTGAGCAGCCTGACCAGCGACGCCGGAGAATACAAGCACATCTCCCGCTGAACCTGATGCGCATTCCATGCGCCGCGCGATCGATCAAGGGCTCCCTCGGGAGCCCTTTTTCAATGCGTCTCGCGGAAGGCCCAGAAGCGAGACGCCAGGTAGGTCAACACTGGCACCGTCAAGGTCGCGATGGCCACGGCGAGGAACCCCTGCACCGGCGTCGTGGCCAGCAAGGTGCCCAGTACGCCATTGTTGAGACCGAACCCCGCCAATGCCACCAGGAAGAAACGTTTCGCCCGGCCACGACGGCGAAACGTGACGCGTCGATGTCCCATCAGCGAGACCTGGAACGCCGCCAGGAACGCCACGACGTTGGCCAGGAATTCGGACATGCTCGGCCATGTCCCGAGCAGCACGCCGGCCACCAGCAGGTGCACGCCGGTGGCGGCGATGCCCACCAGCCCGAAACGGGCCGCGGTACCGGCCTCGCCCGCCAATCGCCTCATGCAGCGGGACCTTCACGGCGGGGGGCATGCAGCGTCTCGCTGTCTTCGGCCACCAGGTACAACGGACGCTGCTTGGTCTCGATGAACAACCGCCCCACGTACTCGCCCAGGATGCCGATCGATAGCAGTTGCATGCCGCCGAAAAACAGAATCGCGGTCATCAGCGAGGCATAGCCGGGCACATCGCTGCCGAACAGCACCACGCGTCCTACCAGCAGCACGATGTACAGGAAGGCAATCAGGGCGATCACCGCGCCGCAGTATGACCAGATGCGCAGTGGCCAGGTGGAAAAGCTCACGACGCCATCGAGGGCGAAGTTCCAAAGTTTCCAGTAGTTGAACTTGCTGCTGCCCGTCTCGCGGGAAGGACGCGCGTAGCGCACGCCGGTGGTGCGATACCCGGGCCAGGAAAACAATCCTTTCATGAACCGACTGCGCTCGGGCAGGCGATTGAGCGCATCCACCACTCGCCGGTCCATGAGCCGAAAGTCCCCGGCATTGTGCGGAATCGGTGTATCCGACAGGCGGTTGAAGAAGCGATAGAACAAGCCGGCGGTGGCACGCTTGGTATGCGTATCCTCCTCCCGCGTGCCACGAACGCCGTACACCATGTCGAATCCTTCTTCACGCCACAGGCGCACGAATTCGAGGATCACGTGCGGGGGATCCTGCAGGTCGACGTCCATGGGCACGATGGCGTCGCCGTGCGCGTGCGCCAGTCCCGCCGTCAGGGCGGCTTCCTTGCCGAAATTGCGCGTCAGCGACAGATAGCGCACGCGCGCATCCGCTCGGCTGGCGTCGCGCAGGGTCGCCAGCGTCGCATCGCGTGAGCCATCGTCGACGAACACGACCTCCCAGCGTGCGACGTGCCCATCGAGCGCCTTGTCGACGGCCGCAAGAAACGCGCCGATGGCGCCCTCCTCGTTCATGACCGGCACCACGATGGATAGCAGCCAATCGCCCGCTGCGCGATGCGGGGACGCCTCATGACCTTCATGTTCAGACACTACCGTGGGACCCTCCATGTCACTCCTCCGCTTGTGCTAGCTCACCCAAAACAGCCATGCCACCAACACCGCCATGCCTCCCCAGCACCAGGGCGGCCGCAACCATGAAGGTCCTTTGTGCGCCCCGGTGAGCCCCACGCCATGCGCGAAGCCTCCCCCCAGGCTCCAGCTTCCCAGCACGACCGTTGCCACTCGCGCCGGCCAGGCCAGTGACCTGACCGTGTCGGGATACGCCAGCAGCCAGAACGCCAGCAATGCCGCAGCCAGCAAGGACCCCCAGGGAGCCAGCCGACTATCGACGATACGCCATACGTGCTCCATCACTCATTCTCCCCATCGCCCACCTTGCAAGTTAAGAGGCTTTTACGCCATCTGGCGAGTTCGACGCCGTTCCACGCCCCGGGTTCGATGAAGCGTATGCCACGCACATCATGGCGAATAGTTCACCCCAGGCAGAGGAAAACAGTGTTTGAAAATTTTTCTGGACTAAAAAAACACTGTTTCCTATACTGCAGACGTCGATTGGGAAACGCCGTTCTATTACGGCGAAGCAACTCAAGGAGTCCATCATGACCAAGATCAAGCTGATTTCCGCCCTCGCCCTTGCCGGTTCCTGCGCCTTCGGTACGCAGGCCGCTCTCGCCTATAGCGCAGGCGACTTCATCGTGCGTGGCGATATCGCCAAGACCGACGTCGACGCCAGCAACGTCGAAGATGACAACGGCTTCATGGGCAGCGTCGGCTACCTCTTCCACGACAAGCTGGGCGTCGCGCTGACCTCGAGCGAGAAGTTCGAGCACGACTTCTCCAGCAACGGCACCAGCGGCGACTTCGAGCAGCGCCCGACCAACCTGACGCTGCAGTATTATCCGCTGGGCGGCACCAACTCGCGTGTACAGCCTTACGCCGGCGCTGGCGTGAACTACACCGAGTTCTCCAGCGAGCACGCCAGCAACGGCCAGAGCGTCTCCATGGATGACTCCTGGGGCGCCGTCGGTGAGCTGGGTGTCGATCTGTTCGTGACCGAGAACCTGGCTTTCAACGGCTTCGCCAGCTACACCGATGTCGATTCCGATACCGACATCAACGGCGCTTCCGCCGGTGAGGTGAATCTGGACCCGGTCACCGTGGGTGGCGGCCTGACCTTCCGCTTCTAAGGCAAGACCCTACGTGAACGCGACAACGCCGGGCCCTCAGGGCCCGGCGTTGTCGTATGAGAGGCAGGCATCAGGGAAAGCCTGCGTCACGCCTCGGTCACGATGCGATCCACCTCGGCCACCGCCTCGGTGACCACCCGCCGCACACTGGGCGAGGCCTCCTTCAGCCAGGTATCGATCGCCGGTGCGACGCTGCAGGTAGCCGGCAAGGGCGCCTCGGTCTCGGCCAGCGTTTCAAGCCGCGCCACGAAGACATAGCGCAACCACTGCGGCAGTTCCATGGTATCCACGCAGAACGGCTGCTGGCTGTCGAACGCCGCCGCAGGCGGCTCCTCCACGCGCCACATGTCGACGCTGCGCAAGGTCGCGACCAGGCGCTCCAGTGCCTCCATCAAGGCTTCATGCGACGTCATCTCATCTCCTGAAGTGAAACATCCCGGCCACCATTGTCGCGCTTCGCACGGGGGGTTGACCACCTTGCCTTTCTAGTCGGCTCCTGCTGGGTCTTCCTTTTCCCCATGCTTGCCCACAGTTCACTGGGACGAGATTGTGGATAAACGTGGGACAACCTTCGCTTGGCCAAGATTGACGCCGCTCACGCATGAATGGTCATTTTTTGATCAACACGATGCCTCGGGGGCTGGTCAGCGTGCGTCTCGAACGCTACAGTGCCGCCCTCGATTCCGGAGGCAGCATGCAGTCGATCACCACACTCAGTGAATTCTTCCAACGCACCGGCGCGGAGGTACGCCTTTTCGACATGGGGCGTCGTGTCGCGCCGTTCGATACCACACGGCTTGCCGAATTCGAGGCCGGCGACGCGCCCTGGCCTCTGCCCTGGAACGGGCAGGCACGCCTGGCCTGTGCCTTTCGCCTGGGGAGCGACGCGTCCAGCGAGCCACTGATCTGGTTCCTGGCGCTGCCGCTCGATGAACAGGGGCTGCTGGTGCCGGGACCGCGCGATGCCTTCATCGAGCGTCTGCTCGAAACACTGGGGCGTACGGTGGAAACCGTGGGGCGCGACGATGCGCCACAAATCGATAACCTGATGCGCGACAACCCGCTGGTCTTCACGCCCGACCTCCATCAGCAAGCCATGCTGCATGCCCAGGCCGCACACGCCTTCGCGCAGCCCACGAGCCAGCATTACGGCCTGGCGCAGGCCTATCTCATCGACGCCGATGCCAACGTCAACTGGCAAATGCTGGGCTTGCAGGGCATCGCGGATGTCGTGGTCCACCTGCAACGCGAGGCCGAAGCCAAGCTGGCCACGCGAATCGCGCACTTGCCTGTCGAGGTCTTGCGGCCGCTCTGCTACTGTATGGAACATTGCGACGTGGTCGACGCAAGTCTGGTCCCGCTTCGTGAACGCGCCGAACGTGCCGCTCGCGAAGGCGACCTGGAAACGCTGTGCGCCATCATTCGTGCCCTGGGTGCTGGACGCGACCCGCGTGTCGGCGACTGGTACGATGCGTTGCTCGAGGATGATGCCGCCTGTGGCCCGGATGTGCTCGCCGCCATGGCGGCACGCGGCTGGTCGCATCTCGAGGATGCCCAGCGCTTGCCACGCTTTCTCACGCGGCTGGCCGACAACCCCAACGCCAACTTCACCGCCCTGGTGCGCGACCTGGCCCTGGTGCCACGCCTGCGCCTGCCGGTGCTGATGACGCTTCGCCAAGCCAGTGCCGACTCCGCCATCGGACGGCGTCTGGCCGAACTGGAACACTGATGCATGAAAGCATTGCCCTATCAAGCCAAGGCCGTGATCGGCCGGCGCGAGATGGTCACGCTGCCCGAGCTGGGGCTGACGCTATGCGCTAAAATCGATACCGGCGCCCGCACGTCGGCACTGCACGCCGAGGACATCGAAACCTTCGAGCGGCAAGGCCATCTCTGGGTGCGTTTCATCACGCGCGGCGGCGGACCGGAAGCGCCCTCTCACGCGCTCGAGTTGCCACTGTACGATCGCCGCAAGGTCAGGAGCTCGAACGGCATCGAGCAGTGGCGCTATGTCATTCGTACGCACATGCAGCTCGGCGGGCTCGACTATCCCATCGAGCTGACCCTGACCGACCGTCGCAGCATGCGCCACCCCATGCTGCTCGGACGGCGCGCACTGCGCCGCCTCCTGGTCGCGCCCGGCGCGGCCTTCCTGCACGGCGAGCCTTGATGTCACCGACCTCGCCACCACGTGGAGACGACCATGCATATTGGCATTCTTTCCCGCAATCGCAGGCTGTATTCCACACGGCGCCTGGTCGAGGCCGCCGAAGCGCGTGGGCATACCGCGCGCGTGGTCGATACCCTGCGCTGCTACATGAACATTGCCTCCCACCGGCCGTCGATTCACTACAAAGGCGAGGAGATCGAGCCCTTCGACGCCATCGTGCCTCGCATCGGTGCTTCCGTGACCTTCTATGGCTGTGCGGTACTTCGCCAGTTCGAGATGATGAGCACCTATGTCCTCAACGATTCGGTGTCGATCACCCGCTCGCGCGACAAGCTCCGCTCCCTGCAGCTGCTGTCACGCAAGGGGCTGGGGCTGCCGGTGACCGGCTTCGCTCATTCCCCGGATGACATTCCCGACCTGATCACCATGGTCAAGGGCGCGCCGCTGGTCATCAAGCTGCTGGAAGGCACCCAGGGGATCGGGGTGGTGCTCGCCGAAACCAACCAGGCAGCCGAGTCGGTCATTCAGGCGTTCATGGGCATGAAAGCCAATATCATGGTTCAGGAGTACATCAAGGAAGCCAAGGGCGCCGATGTGCGTTGCCTGGTCATCGGCGACAAGGTCGTCGCCGCGATGAAACGCCAGGCGGCCGAAGGCGAGTTCCGCTCCAACCTGCATCGCGGAGGCACCGCCAGCGTCATCCGCATCACGCCGGAGGAGCGCTCCACGGCGATCCGCGCGGCCAAGGCGATGGGGCTGCGCATCGCAGGGGTAGATCTACTACGCTCCAATCACGGCCCCGTGATCATGGAGGTCAACTCCTCGCCGGGCTTGCAAGGCATCGAGACCGCCACGGGCAAGGACATCGCCGGCCAGATCATCGAGTATATCGAGAAGAACGCCAGCACGCCCCGCAAGGCGCCCCCCAAGCCCAAAGGCTAGGACGAGCGCCCGAAGGTGACGCCCCTGTCGATGCGCCTTCACCCCGGGGGAATTTTTCTTACCCCCGGGGTAGCAAAACGCTGTTTCCACCCGCACAATTTGCGTCACCGGAGGAGGTGACCGCCCATGTTTCTTGATAATCGCCAGGTGGCGATGGACAGCGTGCTGGAAGCGCTGGCCGATAGTCTCGATTATTTCCAGGATAACTTCGAGCGCCTGCGCCCCGCTTTGCGTGACAGCTTGAAGCCTCACTATGAAGAACGCGGCAAGGCCCTGCGCGAGTTGCAGGAACTCGCCAAGACGCATCTCGATCTGCTGCCGCGCGATGCCGACGTGGAGCGTGACGATTACCTCTGGCTGTGGAGCCGTATCAAGAGCTTCGTGGGCAACGACAGTCAGGTGCTGATCGGCGAGCTTCTCGAGCAGGAGCGCGTCTTGATGCAGGCCCTGGGCACGGCGTTCACCCATCCGCTACCGGACCCGCTGGAGCCGGCGCTGGAACGCTGCTGGAAGAACTGCCGCGCCTTGATCCGCGAGCTCAACGCCCAGCACAAGCGCTGACAGGCGGCCTTACTCCTCCCCGGCCGCCTTGCCCTTGAGCGGCTCGAAAATCGGCAGTGTCTCCGGGGGCCCCAGAAAATAGGGATCGCGCCCCCACAGATAGAGATCGCCGACGGCAGCCGCTCGCGCCAGCCACTCGCGCAGCCAGAGCTGCCACTCGCCGCTGACTTTCCCCCCGGGAACCGCACAGCCCTGCGCCTTCAGCCCCGCCGCATCGGCGATGAACAGCGCCCGCGGCAGGTGCCAGGCCTGAGAAACCAGCAACACGTGCTCGACACCGAAGATGCGACGCGCACGCACCACACTGTCGAAGGTACTGAAACCGGCATAATCCAGGGTCATGTCGTCGCTGGCGACGTTGCGTGCCCGCAGAGCCCGCCACATGGCGATCGGCTCATTGTAGTAACGGGTGCGATTGTCGCCGGAAAGCAGGAGATGGCGCACGTGGCCGAGCCGCAGCAATTGCGCCGCCGCTTCCATGCGTGCGGTGAAATAGGGGTTGTGGCCTCCGCCGCGCAGGCCTTCGGCGGTACCGAAGACCAGGCCGACCGGTTCGGTGGCGCAGAGCAGCGTGTCATGCTGAATGCGCCCGGCGGTCTTGGCGAACACCCAGAGGTTGAGCGCCACGACCACCGCAAGCACGGACACCACGCCGACAAGACACCACTTGAACAGTCGCCGCCCCCACCGTTTCAGTCCACGGCGGCTCTTTTCTCGCGGCATGCTTGTCTCCAACGAAAGGGCTCACGGGCCCGTCAGGGCAACGCCTCGCGAACGCTAGAACATGCCCAGTTCCAGCTTCGCCTCCTCGGTCATCATCTCACGACTCCAGGGCGGGTCGAAAACGATCTCGATGTGCGTCTTGGAGACTTGCGCCGCGCCCATGATCTTGCGCCTGGCATCCTCGGCGATCACCTCGCCCATCCCGCATCCGGGCGCGGTCAATGTCATGCGAATGGTCACCATGGTCTCGCCGTTGAGCAAGTGCTCGATACGACACCCGTAGACCAGCCCCAGGTCGACGATGTTGACCGGAATCTCCGGATCGAAGCACGTCCGCAGCTGCTCCCAGATGAAGGCCTCGAGCTGTTCATCGTCGACGTGCTCGGGCAAGGTCGCGCGCGGCACCGACTCGAGCCCGAGAGCGTCGAGGTCGTAACCCTCGATCAGGAACATGCGACCCTCGAACCCCACACTGACCGTACCGCCCTTGGCCTGCATCACCGAGACGATGCTGTCTTCGGTCAAGGTCACGCTCTTGCCGAAGGGGATCGAGATCGCGTTGACGTCGCGCTGCAAGGGCATTTCCTGCCCTTTGTAGAGGCTATCCAGTTGATCCATGCCGTCTCCGTTAGCGCACCATGGCGATGACTTTCTCCAGGGCCTCGACGAACGCGTCGACCTCTTCGGGCGTATTGTACGCCGCCAGGGACGCGCGACAGGTTGCCTCGAGCCCCATGCTGGCCAGGACGGGTTGCGCGCAGTGATGCCCGGTACGTATGGCCACGCCCAGTTGATCGATCAGCAAGCCGATATCCTGGGCGTGCACGCCATCGACCACGAACGACAGCACGCTGACCTTGTCGGGCGCCGTCCCGATCAGACGCAGCCCCTCGACATCGCGCAACTTGGCCGTGGCGCGCTCGAGAAGCTGCCCTTCCCAGGCCGCCATCATGTCGATGCCGGTGGCGGCGACCCAGTCCAGTGCCGCGCCGAGGGCGATCACTTCGGCGATGGCCGGCGTGCCCGCCTCGAACTTGTGCGGTATGTCGCTGTATACCGTGCCCTGATCGAAGGACACACGGCTGATCATCTCGCCGCCCCCCTGCCAGGGCGGCATCGCTTCGAGCAGCGCTTCGCGGCCGTAGAGCACGCCCACCCCGGTGGGCCCGTACATCTTGTGCCCCGAGAACGCGTAGAAATCGACACCCAGCGCATGCACGTCGACACGCTGATGCGGTACCGCCTGGGCACCGTCGACGAGAATCAGAGCATCGTGGGCATGGGCCTCACGCGCCATCTCGGCCACTGGATTGACGGTCCCCAGGGCATTGGAGACGTGATTGACGCACACCAGCCGCGTACGCTCGCCCAGCAATTCACGATAGGCCGCCTGGTCGAGCACGCCGCGCTCATCGACGGGGATCACCTTGAGCGTCACATCCAGTGCCTCGGCCAGCATCTGCCAGGGCACGATATTGGAGTGGTGCTCCATCAAGGAGACCAGAATCTCGTCCCCCGGACGCAGGTTGGCCCGCCCCCAGCTATTGGCGACCAGGTTGATGGCCTCGGTGGTGCCCCGGGTGAAGATGATTTCGCGACTCGATGCCGCCCCCAGCCACGCGCGAACCTTGTCGCGCGTACCTTCATAGGCTGCCGTGGCCTCGTCGGCCAGGGTATGCAGCCCGCGATGAATATTGGCGTTGTAACGCCGGTAATAATCATCCAGCGTCTCGATGACCGCTGACGGCGTCTGGGTGGTCGCAGCATTATCCAGATAGATCAGCGGCTTGCCATGCACTTCCCGCTCGAGAATCGGAAAGTCACGGCGGACACGGGCCACGTCCAGCATCGGCTCGGAAAGGGCGTTCATGATGTCAGGCCTCCTGCAGGGCGTCGGACACCTCAACCAGGTCCGCAAGATTGAAACGCTCGGGCAGCTTCCCGGCCACGGCGCGCTCGACGCGCTCGGCGATGGCGGGCAGGCGCACCTGGTCCATGACCTCGCCGGCGAAGGCCAGCGTCAGCAGGCCACGCGCCATCTGCTCGTCGATGCCGCGCGTGCGCAACGCGAAGACGGCCTCCTCGTCGAGCTGGCCCGTCGTCGTGCCGTGCGAGCACTTGACGTCATCGGCGTAGATTTCCAGCTCCGGCTTGGTATCGATCTCGGCACGATCGGACAACAGCAGGTTGGCGTTGTTCTGATACGCCTCGATCTGCTGGCTGTCGCGCTTGACGATCACCTTGCCGTTGAACACTCCGCGGGCACGGTCGTTGAGAATGCCCTTGTAATTCTCGTTGGAGAACGTTTGCGGCGCGTTGTGATTGACCAGGGTGTGATTGTCGACGTGCTGGCGCCCTTGCACGAAGAACAGGCCATTGTAGTTGGCCTCGGCACCCTGCGCGTTGAGATCCGTCACCAGGTCGGTGCGCACCAGCGCGCCCCCCAGGTTGAGGTTGAAGGAGGTGAAGCGCGAATCGCGCGCCTGCTCCACATGGATGCTCGCCACGTGCAGGTCCTCGCTCGAGGCCTCCTGCAGCTTGTAATGATCGACGATCGCGCCACGCTCGAGCATGACCTCACTGACCACGTTGGTGAAGTTGGCCGCACCCGTTTCGCCGGCGTAATGCTCGATCACCGTCGACTGACTGCGCGCACCAGCCATGACCAGCACGCGCGGATGGCTCATGCGTGGCGCCTCGTTGGCCCGTGAAGCGAAGACCACGTAGATCGGCTTGTCGACGACCACGCCCTGGCCGATGCGCACGACCGCGCCTTCTTCGGAAAGCGCCACGTTGAGTGCGGTGAACGGCGAGAAATCGACACCGGCCAGGCGGCCGATGGCCCCCCCGATGGCCTCGTGGTTGGTACGCATCGCCGTGGTCAACGGCTCGATGCTGATCCCCTCGGGCAGTGCCTCGACATCGGAAAGCGCGGTCGAGAAGACGCCATCGACGAATACCAGACGATAGGCATCCAGCGGCATGGACAGCGCTTCGAAGCGCGACGCGCTCAGTTCGGCATCATAGGTCAGCGCGAACTCGCCTTCGGCAATACGACGCACGTCGGTGTATTTCCAGGCTTCATCACGCTTGGTGGGAAATCCCAGAGCCTCGAAGCGCGCTGCACCGGCCTGACGACGTGCCGTCACCCAGGTCGGCTCGTCGCTGAATCGCTCGCCGAGCCGTTGTAGAAAGGCGTGTGCTGCACTCATGCGACAGACTCCTCCAGCACCCATTCATAACCCCGCGTTTCGAGCTCGTGGGCGAGGTTCTTGTCGCCGGACTTGACGATGCGCCCGTCCACCAGGACGTGCACATGATCCGGCACGATATGTTCGAGCAGCCGCTGGTAGTGGGTCACCATGAGAATGGCGCGATCCTGGCTGCGCAGCGAGTTGACCCCTTCGGCGACGATCTTCATGGCATCGATGTCGAGCCCCGAGTCGATCTCGTCGAGCATCGCCAGCTTGGGTTGCAGTACCAGCATCTGCAGGATCTCGTTGCGCTTTTTCTCGCCGCCCGAAAACCCTTCGTTGACCGCACGCTGCAGGAAGCTGCCATCCATCTTCATGAAGCTCAGCTTCTCGCGCACCAGTTTCATGAATTCCGGGGCCGGCAGCTCTTTCTCGCCGCGCGCTTCACGCTGCGCATTGAGCGCGGCCTTGAGCAGGTAGATGTTTTTCACCCCGGGGATTTCCACCGGATACTGGAAACCCAGCAGAATACCGGCCAGGGCACGCTCCTCGATTTCCATTTCCAGCAGGTCCTGGCCTTCGAACAGGATCTGACCACTGGTGACTTCGTAGCCGTCCTTGCCCGCGATCACCGCCGACAGCGTCGACTTGCCCGCCCCGTTGGGCCCCATGAGGGCATGCACCTCACCGGGATTGATGGTCAAACTCAACCCCTTGAGGATTTCCGAACCTTCCACCGTGACGTGCAGATCTTTGACTTCGAGCATCTTGATACCTTGCTTGCGTTCGAGTCGCCGGGCGACTCCGATACATGGGTTGAAACCTTGACGATGCGCCGGAATGCTTACCCGACGGCGCCTTCGAGGGTGACGTTCAACAGCGCTTCGGCTTCCACCGCGAATTCCATCGGCAGCTCCTGGAAGACGTCCTTGCAGAAGCCATTGACGATCATGTTGACGGCATCCTCTTCGGAGATGCCCCGCGCCTGGCAGTAGAACAGCTGGTCCTCACCGATCTTCGAGGTGGTCGCCTCGTGTTCCACGGTCGCCGAGCTGTTGCCGATTTCCTGATACGGAAAGGTGTGGGCGCCACAGCGATCGCCGATCAACAGCGAGTCGCACTGGGTGAAGTTGCGCGCGCCCTTGGCGCGCGGCCCCACCTTGACCAGGCCGCGATAGGCTTGGTCGCTGTTCCCGGCGGCGATGCCCTTGGACACGATGGTCGAGCGCGTCCCCTCGCCGACGTGAATCATCTTGGTGCCGGTGTCGGCCTGCTGACGGCCATTGGTCACCGCCACGGAATAGAACTCGCCGACACTGTCCTTGCCGCGCAACACGCAGGACGGATACTTCCAGGTGATCGCCGAACCGGTCTCGACCTGCGTCCAGCTGATCTTGGAACGGTCGCCCCGGCAATCGCCGCGCTTGGTGACGAAGTTGTAGATGCCGCCCTTGCCGTCCTCGTCGCCGGGATACCAGTTCTGCACCGTGGAATACTTGATGTAGGCGTCTTCCAACGCCACCAGTTCGACCACCGCCGCGTGGAGCTGGTTCTCGTCACGCTGAGGTGCGGTGCACCCCTCCAGATACGAGACCTGGGCCTGCTTGTCGCAGACGATCAGGGTGCGCTCGAACTGACCGGTATTCGCCGCGTTGATGCGGAAATAGGTGGAAAGCTCCATCGGGCACTCGACGCCTTCGGGAACGTAGACGAAGGAGCCGTCGGTGAATACGGCCGAATTCAGCGCCGCGAAGTAGTTATCCCCCTTGGGCACCACGCTTCCCAGGTACTGGCGGACCAGCTCCGGGTAGTCGCGGATCGCCTCCGAGATCGAGCAGAAGATCACGCCCGCCTCGGCGAGCTTTTCCTTGAACGTCGTGGTCACCGAGACCGAGTCGAATACCGCATCCACGGCGACCCCCGCCAGCGCGGCACGCTCATGCAGCGGAATCCCCAGTTTCTCGTAGGTTTCCAGCAGCTTGGGATCGACTTCATCGAGACTCTGCGGCCGATCCTCGGGCTTTTTCGGCGCGCTGTAGTAGGAAATCGCCTGATAGTCGATGGGCGGATAATCGAGATGCGCCCAGGAGGGCTCCTTCATCTTGAGCCACTGGTGGTAGGCATCCAGGCGCCACTCCAGCATCCACTCGGGTTCGCCCTTCTTGTTGGAAATGAAGGCGATGGTATCCTCGTCCAGCCCCGGCGGTACGGTATCGCTTTCGATGTCGGTCACGAACCCTTGGGTATATTCGCGACGGACAAGCTGTTCCATTTCCTGACTTGCCATGGTGTTTCCCCTCCCGGGCGGTATGCTCTCAGCGCGTGGCCGGGCCACCGCGCCACTTTCGTTCGTGTGATCAAACTTCGGCGCGACTCGCCAGGGTCACGCTCTGTATGGGCAGCTGCACGGGCAGCTTCAACGGCGTTTCCTGGGCCAGGTGCGCCAGGGTCACGCTGTCGAGCAGCGTACGAATCGCCAGCGAGACACGTTGCCAGTTGTCGGCGACGCCGCAGGTGGCCAGCAGATCGCAGTCGCCATCGGCATGACTGCATTCCGTCATCGCCACCGGCCCTTCAATGGCGCCGATGATATCGGAAGCGGTGATGGCCGCCGCCGGCCGCGCCAACCGATAACCGCCGAGCGAGCCGCGACGCGATTCCAGAAGCCCTGCCTTCACCAGCATTTTCAGCGTCTTGCTGACGGTCGGATGGGGCAATTGCACGGCATCGGCCAGCTCGGTGGCGGCGTGTGCCTGCTCCGGATGACGCGCGATCTGCGCCATCACCACGGCGGCATAGTCGGTCAGCTTGGAAAGCTTCAACATGCCTTCACTCCACCATTCATCGATTGGGTACCATTTTAGTCCTATATGAATTCGATGTGAAGGGAACCGACGACTTCCGGCCTTTCCACGCGATGATAGCGTCACGATGACGACCGATCGCATCAATAATGACAATTATTCCTATTCGCATAGACTATCGTGCTTGCCTTGGCGCCCATTCGCCCGCACATTCGACACAGAACTTCCGTCGGACACCCGCATGCGACGTCATCTGACCCAAGAACTGCACAACCTCATCGAACGCGGCCGCGACCGCCAGCTGCGGCTTGCCGTCACTGGCCTGTCCCGCGCCGGGAAGACTGCGTTTCTCACCTCGCTGGTGCATCAACTGCGACATGCGGGGCTGGAGGCACGGCTCGATCTGCTGCGCGCCGCCCGCGAAGGCCGCTTGCTCGGCGCCCAGCGCGTCGCCCAGCCGGATCTCGGCGTGCCGCGCTTTCCCTACGATGCCGCCATGGCCGCGCTCGACGGCACGCCACCGCAATGGCCCGCCCCGACACGCGGAATCAGCGAACTGCGCCTGACCATCAAGCATCGCACCCGGCGCGCTCGTGGCCTGCTGGGCGACACGGCGACCCTGACCCTCGACTTGATCGACTACCCCGGCGAATGGCTGCTCGACTTGCCGCTGCTCGAACACGATTTCCTCAGTTGGTGCGAGGCCCAGCAAGCCACGCTCGGCGCAGAGCGTCAGCGCCTCTCCGCGGCCTGGCTGCAGGCCGCCGGTGCCCTCTCTCCCGACGACACGGCCGATGAAAACCATCTCGCCGAGGTGGCCGCACATTACGCCACCGCGTTGCGTGCCTCGCGCGAGGCAGGGTTCGCCGACCTGCAACCCGGGCGTTTCCTGCTGCCGGGGGACCTGGAGGACGCGCCGGTACTACAGTTCTTTCCGCTGCTCGACATCGGCGAGGCCCAGCGCGCCGAGCTCGAGGCCTTGCCCGGCAGCAGCGTCTACAAGACGTTGGCGCGGCGTTTCGATCATTACCGCCGCCATGTGGTCAAACCCTTCTATCGCGACCATTTCCGCCGCTTCGACCGTCAGATCGTGCTGGTCGATGTCCTCGGGGCACTGAACGCGGGACCGGAACGCTTCGAGGATCTCTCCCGTGCGCTCGGCACGCTGATGCGCAGCTTCGATTACGGCAAGCGCAGCCTGCTCAATCGCCTCTTCTCGCCGCGCATCGACCGGCTCGCCATCGCTGCGACCAAGGCCGATCACGTGACGCCCGAGCAGCACCCCAATGTCGTTGCCCTGCTCGAGGCCTTGCTCGCCGAGCCGCTCAAGGATCTGCGCTACGCGGACGTGCCGGTGAAGGCCCTCTCACTGGCATCGGTGAGCGCTACCGAACCGCGCGATGTCGAACACGAAGGACGCCGGCGCGCCGCCCTGCGTGGCACCACACTGGAAGGCGAGGACGTGCTGCTGTTCCCCGGCGACGTGCCGCCGCGGCTGCCCGCGCACGACTTCTGGGCCCGACAGGGCTTCGCGTTCACCGCGTTTCGCCCGCCGCAGCGCGACACGGCGGCCCTGCCGCATGTCCGCATGGATGCCGCCCTCGACTGGTTGATTGGAGACAAGCTGACATGAGCGAGCCACGGCCCGGCCAACGTTTTCGCGTCGACGACGAGCCCCCGTCTTCCTTTGCCCCCGACCCCGGCGAGCGTTTTCGGCTGGACAGTGTCTCCCACCCGCTCGCCGCTCAGGACAGCGCACCGGACGTGCCCCTCGAGGCCAGTCTGGGCAAGCCGCGCAAGCGGCGCTGGGGACTGGTGACATTGCTCGGCGGCAGCGTGGCGTTGGGTGGCATGGAAGTCGCACGTCACTTGTATACCGCCACCCTCGGCGGCGACTGGCTCGCAGGCGCCTGGAGCGTGCTGGGTTTGCTGGGGCTGGGCCTGGTCGGTGCAGCATTGTTGCGGGAACTCTGGCGGCTGCGCCGTCTCAAGCGCCATACCCGACTCCGCGACCAGCTCGCCGCCACGGAAGACACCTCGCCGCACGAGGCTCATGCCCTGGCCGAGCGCTTGCGGCGCCAGATGCGACTCGATGACGACGATCCTCACTGGCGCGCCTTCCAGGTCGCGCAACAGCCGCATCACGACGCCCAGGAAACACGCACCCTGCTGGCCCACCATCTGCTGGCGCCCCGGGACCGTCAGGCCCGGCGCCTGGTCGCCCGCATGGCCAGTGAAACGGCGGTCATGGTCGCCGTCAGCCCGGTCACCTTTCTCGACATGGCACTCATGGCCTGGCGCAACATCGGCTTGATCGACCGTCTCGCCGCGCTCTATGGCCTGGAACTGGGGTATGCCAGCCGGCTGCGCCTGTTCCGCGCGGTGCTCTATAACATGGCGTTCGCCGGCGCCAGTGAAATCGCCTCGGATGCGAGCATGGACCTGTTGTCGATGAACGTGGCCGGCAAGCTTTCCACCCGCGCCGGCCAAGGGCTCGGCGCGGGACTGCTCACCGCCCGCCTCGGGCTGCGGACCCTGCGCATGACGCGCCCGATTCCCTTCACCGAGGGCGAGGCACCGCGCCTGGCCGACCTGCGCCGGGAGCTGTGGCAACGCTTGCGTCGGCTCGAGACGCAGGACGACGCCGCGTCATCCACACGAAATTGATCCAGATCACGCTACGAAGTGCCCCGAGGGACTAGGCTGGAAGAAGACAGGCTCGCGTGCGTTCAGGCAGACGTCGCGAGCATTGCCCTCATGTCAGTTTCGGAGGTCGTCATGTTCAAGACCCTCATGGTTCCCGTCGACGGTTCGCAGGCGGCCAGCGTGGCACTGGATGTCGCCTGCAAGCTGGCCCATGCCGATCAGGCACGTCTGCACATCCTTCACATCCCCGAATCGCTGGCCCACGACACGCTTCTGGTGTGGGGCGTCGGAGCCGTTCCGATGCAGGCCAGTTCCGACGAGCTCGACCGCGCCGGCCGGCAATTGCTCGACGCCGCCAAGCAGGCCGCCGGCGAGCGTGGCATCACCGACGTCGAAGGTTCATTGCATCAGGGCGACCCGGCAAGGGTGATCATCGAGCAGGCCAAGGCGCTGAACGTCGATGCCATCGTCATGGGCAGCCGTGGCTTGAGCGACATCGCCGGTCTGGTCGTCGGCAGCGTATCGCACAAGGTTTCGCATACCGCGCCCTGCCGCGTCATCAGCGTGCATTGATACCGCGGGCGAGACCTCATGCCAGCGAAAAGAAATCGCGCAACTGCCAGGCCACGCCATTCGGATGATGGTGACCGATGCGGATGGCGTCAGGTACCCGACGCGGCAGGTCGGGATGCGCATTCTCCATGACGAACCCGTGGCCGGCCAGCGCCAGCATCTCGGCATCGTTGAGGTTGTCGCCGAACGCCAGACACCGCGCGGCGGGGAGACCGAGATGGGCCAGCAACCGTTCCAGCGTGGCCCCCTTGTTGACACCCTCGGCCATGATCTCCAGCGAATGGGCCATCGAATAGGTCATGTGCAGCCGCGTGCCCAGCGTCTCGGTGATGCTCTGCTCCAGCGCTGCCAGGGCCTCGGGGTCACCGATGCACAGCACCTTGCCCACGCCGCGGCCGTCATGCGCCTCGAGATCGGCCACCCGATAGTGGAATCCGGTGTGGGCGTGCAAGGCCTTCAGCTCGGGCGCCGACGCATCGATCAGCCACTCCTCCCCGGTATACAGGTTGAGCCGGATGTCGGCACCGCGCGGCAGCTCGACCAACGCCCGAACCAGCTCGGCCGGCACCCACTGCTCGGCGATAAGGCTGTCGTCGGGCCCGTAGAGGTGCGCCCCGTTGGTGCTCATGATGTACGCGGGCACGCCCAGCCGTCGGCGGAACGCCGTGATATCGTGAAAATGACGTCCAGACGCCAACGCCAGGTGATGTCCACGTGCGGCGAGTGCCTGAAAGGTCTCGATGGTCAATTCATCGAGATCGTGCTCGGCATTGAGCAGCGTGTTGTCCAGATCCGTGACGATCAAATGAGGTTGCATGCGGCTTCCTGATTGGTCCTCGACGCGACTAGAGTACCGCATGTGGGATCGGCACCGGGAATCGTTCCGTCGAATACTGGCCGCGTGCACGGCAGGCATTCGCCGGAACCATCTCAACATCGCCTCAATCCGTACGCGACAGCAATGCCTCACGCAGTGACGTCGAGAGAGGCGGCTCGGCCAACCAGATACCGAGATAGGTGCGCGCGAGTCGAATATCGTCCGATACGAAGCGAATATTGCCATTCAGGTCTAGAGACAATCGCGGCGTCTGCGGGTCCCATTCGAGCCGATAGCGATCGCCTTCGGTGACATCGACCATGGCATCCTGTAGCGCCTCTATCCCGGCGCGCAGCGGCTCACGCATCGTCGTCGCATGCTGCTTGCGCAAGACGGACCAGGTCGCCTTGCGAATATCCTCGCGGGACACGTCACGCTGGTACTCGAGCACCAGACTCAGCGGCACTTCGGCATTGACGATGGCCGCACGGCTGGCACCGGCCGGTGCATACAGGGCGGCGTCATAGACATCCCACAGCAGGTAACTGGCCGTTCCCGTTCCCTGCAGGACGAGTGCGTCACCCCCCACGACGCTTTGCTGCGAAAACGGCTCGGCAAGCGCAGTGCCCACGCTGCACGTGGTGATGAGCGCCAGTGACAGCCCTCGGGCGAAACCGGTTAACGCAGCACGTATCGTCATGGTGCCTCCCATCTCGATTAGCATGGCGACAAGCCGAGCGACTCCCTCACCTTTATTCCGAGGGGCCACCATGGGCATTCGTAGCATACCGCATGTCGACTCGACGCATAGCACCAGAGGAACTCGAATCAGGCAGGCATCATCAGGGGACACCTTGAGGATCGCCTCCGGGGACCTCATACCTTACCCATGACGCATGACGTCTTCTCAAAGCCGTCAGTAAGCATTCGCCAAAGCCCCCCCAGGAGAATCCCATGAAAACGCTCGTCATCGGCGCCAACGGTCAGATCGGCCGCCAGTTCTGCGAACTCGCCCACCAGGCCGGTGTGCCGATTCGCGCCATGATCCGTGACACGGCCCAGCAGGCATGGTTTCAGGCGCGTGGCATCGAGACGGTGCTCGCCGATCTGGAAGGCAACTTTCGAAAGGCGTTCTACGGCTGCGATCAGGTGGTGTTCGCGGCGGGCTCCGGCCCGCATACCGGCCCCGACAAGACACTCATGATCGATCTGCATGGTGCGTTGAGCGCGATCGACCTGGCCGCGACGCTGGGCATCGGGCGTTTCATCATGGTCAGCGCCATGCGGGCCGACCGGGTCCTCGAGGCCCCGGCCAAGCTGCGCCCCTACATGGCCGCCAAGCATGCCGCCGACGCGCACCTGCGCGCATCACGTGTGCCCCATGTGATTCTCAAGCCCGGCCGGCTCACCGACGAGGCCGCGACACGGCGGGTCACGACCGACGTGGCCGGCGCCGACGACAACCGTATCTCGCGCGCCAATGTCGCCCATGCACTGCTCGAAGTGGTGCGCCGTCACGACCTGCGCCAACGCGAGTTCTCGCTACTCGACGGTGATACCGACATCGCCGAGGCATTGCGCTGATCCAACGCCCGCCCCCTCGGTCGAGTTCCCCGCCAAGCGCCGGTTGGCGGGGAATACGCGAACCCGTATAGTGTCGATCTACTCCCCCCAACCGAACGTGTCTCGATGCTGCAGAACAACTCCGCGCTTGCCCAGCTCAAGCAACAGATTCGTGAAACGACGCCCCGCGTGCAGGGCGTCATCAAGGCAACCGACCGGGGCTTTGGCTTTCTCGAAGCCGACGACGGCAGTTCCTACTTCGTTCCGCCCCCCGCCATGAAGCAGGTCTTGCATGGCGATCGCGTCGATGCCCTGCTCAAGCAGGAGGGGGACAAGACCTCCGTCGAGCCCGACACGCTCATCGAAGCGGGGCTCGACCGGTTCGTGGCGCGCCTGGTCAAGCGCGACGGACGTCTCAGCGTGGTGCCGGACCATCCGTCCATCAACAACCAGCTGCGCGCACGCCTCAAGAACTCGCTCGATGAAAGTACCCTGGGCGACGGCGACTGGGTGGTGGCTCGTCTGGTGCGCCATCCTCTCAAGCCCGACGATCGCGGGTTCTTCGCGCAAGTCGACGAGCTGGTGGTCAAGGCCGACAACCCCGCGGTCCCCTGGCGCGTGACCCTGGCGCGTCATGCGCTGGAGCAAGCCTCACCGCAATTCGGCGAACAATGGCCGCTGCACGATGAAGGGCTCGAACGCGAAGACCTCACCGCGACGCCCTTTTTCACCATCGATGGTGAAAAGACGCGCGACATGGACGACGCCCTGTACATCGAGACACTCGAGGACGGCTGGCGTCTCAGCGTGGCGATCGCCGACCCCACGGCTTACGTGCGCGAAGGCGACGCGGTCGATCGCGAGGCGCAGACCCGTGCCTTCACGGTGTATCTGCCGGGCCAGAACGTCACCATGTTGCCGGAGCTGCTCGCCGATGACCTCTGCTCCCTGAAGGAAGGTGAAGAGCGGCCGACCCTCGTCTGCACTCTGGACGTCCATCGCGATGGCAGCCTCGGCGAATACCGCTTTTTCGCCGCGCAGGTTCGCTCGCAGGCACGCCTGGTGTACGACCAGGTCTCCGATTGGCTGGAAGGCCAAGGCGACTGGGCGCCCGCCGACGACACCATCGCCACCCAGCTCCAGGCGCTGGCCGAGATGACCAAGGCCCGCAACGCTTGGCGTGAACAGCACACGCTGGTCTTCAAGGATCGCCCCGACTACGTCTTCGATGTCGACGATGCCGGCAACGTGCTGGCGGTTCGCATCGAGGAGCGGCGCGTCGCGCAGCGCATGATCGAGGAATCGATGATTGCCGCCAATGCGTGCTGCGCCGACTTGCTCGCGGCTCACGTGGGACACGGCATCTTCAATGTGCACCAGGCCTTCGAGCCCGAGAAAGCCGATCAGGCCATCGAGTTCCTGGCCAATCAGGACATTAGCGTGGAGCGCGAGCAACTGCTGGAGCTCTCGCGGTATCGCGAACTGCGTCGCGCGCTCGAGGCCCGCGAGGACGCCTGGCTCGACGCGCGCCTGCGCCGTTTCCAGGGGTATACCAACATGTCCGCGCAGCCGGGCCCGCATTTCGGCCTGGGACTGTCGGCGTACGCCACCTGGACCTCACCGATCCGCAAGTACGGCGACATGGTCAACCACCGCCTGATCAAGCGTGTACTCAAGGGAGAAGCGGCCCCCGCCGAGGCGAGCCAGGCACTGACCGAGCAGCTCACCGAGCGGCGGCGACTCAATCGCATGGCGGAGCGCGACGTCAAGGATTGGCTCTACGTGCGCTACCTCGGCCCCGCCGCCGAAGCCGGCGAGGTCTTCGAGGCGGATATCATCGCCATCAACCGCGGCGGCATGCGAGTGCGCCTGACGGCCAACGGTGCCACGGCCTTCGTGCCGGCGCCGTTCATGCACAGCGATCGCGACAAGGTTGCCATCGACGACAAGGAAGGTCGCATCCAGATCGAGGGCGAGCCACGCTACAAGCTCGGCGACACCATCAAGGTGGCCCTGGCCGAAGCGGTCGAGTCGACACGCTCGCTGGTGGCACGCCCCGCCGCCTGACGCTTCGCCATGCCCTGCGTCACGAGTAGTGGACGCGGGGCATGGCGTGTGCCAGCGTAAGCTCATGACAACGCGGTGACATTCATACGACAGGCCCCCGGGCCCCAGCGGTCACTCCGTAAACCAACCGGGAAGGTTTCAGGGAGTTGCACCTTGCACATCGCCGATATCACGATGTTCTATGCCCCTGCCAGCGGCGGGGTACGCACCTATCTGGAAGCCAAGCGCAATCGCCTGGCGAAGCTGCCGGGGGTCACGAGCAGCCTGCTCGTCCCCGGGGCCTACCATCGTAGCCACGGCTCCATCCACGAAGTTCCCGCCCCCCCACTGCCCTTTAGTCAGGGCTATCGCTTCCCCTTGAAGCGTCGTGGCTGGCAACGCGAACTCCACCGGCTGGCACCGGATCTCATCGAAGCCGGCGACCCCTACGTCACCGCCTGGGCGGCGCTCGATGCAGGGCGCGCCCTGGACGTCCCGGTGGTCGGCTTCTATCACTCCGATCTGCCGCGCCTCATCGGCAATCGTCTCGGCAACTGGACGCGCGCCGCCCTCGACCGCTACGTGCGGAACCTGTACGGCCATTGCGATCGCGTGCTCGCGCCGAGCCGGGTCATCGCTGACCGACTCCAGACGCTCGGCCTCGACAATGTCGCCGTACAACCGCTCGGCGTCGACCTGACGACGTTTTCGCCACAGCGCCGGCAATTCGCCTTTCGCCAGCGTCTCGGCCTCGATGACGACACGCGTCTATTGATCTTCGTGGGGCGCGGTTCGCGGGAGAAAAACCTGTCGGTGCTGCTGGACACTGCACGACACCTGGGCAAGGGATATCATCTGGTGTTGATCGGCCCGCAAATGCCGCAGCGCGTCCCCGACAATGTCAGCGTCATCGGCCGTTACACGGCCACCGCCGATGTCGCCGACTGGCTGGCCAGCAGCGACATTCTTCTGCATGCCGGCACTCAGGAGACCTTCGGCCTGGTCGCCCTGGAGGCCATGGCGAGCGGCATTCCGGTCGTCGCGGCACGCGCCGGTGCCTTGGCCGAGAATGTCCCCCTCGGCTGCGGGCGACTCTGCGAGCCCCACTCGGCACAGGACATGGCGCGCGCAGTGCGCGAACTCTGCGCCGACGCTCCCGAGGAGCAGGGACGCCGGGCACGCCAGCACGTCGAACGACACCATGACTGGGATATCGTGGTGTCCAGCTTGATGCATCATTATCGTGAATTGACCGGGCAGCGCGTCAACACGGAGAGTCTACAGCATGGCTGATCGACATCTCGCCCTCGTTCTGCACGATGTCGCGCCGGAAACCTGGCCCGACTACGCCGAGTTCGTCGCGCGTGTCGATGACCTGGCACGCACGCACGGACCGATCCCGATCACCTGGCTGGTGGTCCCGGATTTTCACCACCGCAGCGATTGTCGGCTCGACGATACCTTCCTCGACCGCATGCACGGCCGTCTTGCCGCAGGCGATGAGCTGGCCCTGCATGGCTGCTACCACAGCGATGACGCGCCACCGCCGCGTACACCACGCGACTGGTTCATGCGCCGCTTCTACACTTGGGAAGGCGAATTCTACGCGCTGGATGAGCATCAGGCCGCCGACCGTCTGGACAAGGGCATCGCGCTGTTTCGCTCCCAGGCGTGGCCACTCACCGGATTCGTGGCACCGGCATGGCTGATGAGCGAAGGGACTCGGCGCGCCCTGGCCAAGCGCGACTTTGCCTACACCAGCGATCCTCAGCATCTCTACACCTTGCCGGACTTCACGCCTCTCGAGGCACCGGGGCTGGTGTGGAGCGCCCGCAGCGCATGGCGGCGCGGTATGTCACGCCTGGTCAATGAAACCCAACGCTGGCGTAGCCGCCAGGCGCCACTGCTGCGTCTGGGTCTGCACCCCGTGGACATGCGCCATGCCAGCGTGCGGGAATACTGGCTCACCACGCTGGAGCGCCTGCTGGTGGCGGGACGTCGTCCCATCACCAAACGCGACTGGATCGCCCGACAGCATCACCGAGAGTCGCAGGCGGCATGAAGCGACTCGTTCTACTCCTGGCGCTCGGTTTACTGGCGGCCATCACCATTCCCGTGCTCTTCGGCGGCCGCGACCTCTTTGCCGAACTGGCAAGTTTTCCGCTGCAGCAACTGCTCTTGATGCTGGCATTGATCGGTATCTGCTGGAACATCAACGCACTGCGGCTTCGCCTGCTGCTCGCGGGACGTGCCGGGCGCCTCGGTCAGACACGCGCGGTGGGCATCGTGATGTCCACGGAGTTCGCCATCTGCGCCACGCCCGGCGGCACCGGCGGCTTGCTCACACTTCTCGGCTTGCTGGCCCGACGTGGCATCCGTCCTGCGCAGACCACCGCCATCTTTGCCGTCGACCAGCTCACCGATCTGCTCTTTTTCCTGTCCGCACTCATCGGCGTGGCCCTGTATGTCGTGATAGAGGCCATCGACCTCGATCTCGGCTGGCTGGTGGGGCTGCCATCGCTATTGCTGGTGTGCGGCTTCGTGCTGCTGTGGCTCGTCATGCGCCATTACACGCGTCTGTTGCAGGTTACCGGCGGCTGGCTGGAACGGCTCAAGGTCCGTCGCAAGGCCCGCTTCGGTTTCGCCCGGCGGCTACTGCATTTTCGCAATGCATTGATCGAGACGCTGCGTCTCCCCCGCCTGACCCTGCTGTCGGTCTTTGCCTTGTGCTGCATGCATTGGATGCTCCGCTACAGCGTGCTTTACCTCGCCGTGAAGGGACTCGGCGCGCATATAGACTGGGCCTGGACATTCCTGGTGCAGATGCTGTCCATGGCGGCGGGACAATTGAGTTTCCTCCCCGGTGGCGCTGGCGGCGCGGAACTGACGTCGACCGCCTTGCTGGCACCGCTGATCGGCAAGCAGAGCGCCGCCGCCGCGGTACTCATCTGGCGTTTCGTCACCTACTACTTCTATCTCATTGCCGGGTTCCCGGTCTTTTTGGCGCTGGCCGGCCGCACCTTCGTCAAGCTGCTGTACCGGCAGCGTTAGTCGATCGCCGTTTCTGCCCCGAAGACGCCCTTTCGGTCGACCGCTCGCCACGTCTTGCCAGACCCCAAATTGTCAGCCCCCAAACGCAAGAAGGCATCCCCGGAGGGATGCCTTCAACGTGCGGGTGATTCGGCGGCATGTCACCGCCGACGATCACGCCAGCGACTTACCAGCCCGTGGCTGCCTTCAGCGCATCGCCGATCTCGGCGAGCGAACGCACGGTCTTGACACCTGCAGACTCGAGCGCGGCGAACTTCTCGTCGGCCGTGCCCTTGCCACCGGCGATGATGGCACCCGCGTGGCCCATGCGCTTGCCCGGAGGCGCCGTCACACCGGCGATATAGGATACCACCGGCTTGGAGACGTGCTCCTTGATGTATGCCGCGGCTTCTTCTTCCGCCGTGCCGCCGATTTCGCCGATCATCACGATGGCTTCGGTCTGCGGGTCCTTCTCGAACATCTCGAGCATGTCGATGAAGGTGGAGCCCGGGATCGGATCGCCGCCGATGCCCACGCAGGTGGACTGGCCGAAGCCGTGATCGGTGGTCTGCTTGACCGCTTCATAGGTCAAGGTGCCCGAACGCGAGACGATACCGACCTTGCCCGGCTTGTGAATGTGACCCGGCATGATGCCGATCTTGGTCTCGCCCGGCGTGATCACGCCCGGGCAGTTCGGCCCGATCAGGCGCACACCCAGCTCGTCGCACTTGACCTTGACGTCGAGCATGTCGAGGGTGGGAATCCCCTCGGTGATGCACACGATCAGCTTGATGCCGGCATTGGCCGCTTCCAGGATGGAATCCTTGCAGAACGGCGCGGGCACGTAGATCACGGACGCTTCGGCACCCGTCGTTTCGACGGCTTCCTTGACGGTGTTGAACACCGGCAGGCCGAGGTGCGTCTGGCCGCCCTTGCCCGGCGTCACGCCACCGACCATCTGGGTACCGTAGGCGATCGCCTGCTCGGAGTGGAAAGTCCCCTGGCCACCCGTGAAACCTTGGCAGATGACCTTGGTGCTCTTGTCGATCAGGATACTCATTACTTGCCCTCCGCTGCTTTGACGACCTGCTGGGCCGCGTCGGTCAAGCTGGTAGCAGCGATGATGTTCAGTCCACTGGATGCCAGTTTCTCGGCGCCCAGCTCGGCGTTGTTGCCCTCGAGACGCACCACGACCGGCACGTTGACACCGACCTGCTCGACGGCACCGATGATGCCTTCGGCGATCATGTCGCAACGGACGATGCCGCCGAAGATGTTGACCAGGACGGCCTTCACGGAATCGTCGGACAGGATGATCTTGAACGCCTCGCCGACGCGCTCTTCCGTCGCACCGCCGCCAACGTCAAGGAAGTTGGCCGGCTGGCCGCCGTTGAGCTTGATGATGTCCATGGTGCCCATGGCCAGGCCGGCACCGTTGACCATGCAGCCGATGTTGCCTTCCAGGGCGACGTAGTTGAGTTCCCACTCCTGAGCATGCGCTTCGCGCTCGTCTTCCTGAGACGGGTCACGCATCGCCTGCAGATCGGGGTGGCGATACAGGGCATTGCCGTCCAGACCGATCTTGGCGTCGAGGCAATGCAGATTGCCTTCGTCGGTGATCACCAGCGGATTGATCTCGAGCAGCGCCAGATCCTTTTCCTGGAACAGCTTGGCCAGCCCCAGGAAGATCTTGGTGAACTGCTTGATCTGCGCGCCTTCGAGACCCAGCGCGAAGGCCAGCTCACGCGCCTGATACGGCTGAGCGCCGACCAGGGGATCGATCTCGGCCTTGAGAATCTTCTCGGGAGTTTCCTCGGCAACCTTCTCGATTTCCACGCCACCTTCGGTGGAAGCCATGAAAACGATGCGGCGGGTGCCACGGTCGACGACGGCGCCCAGGTACAGCTCGTTGGCGATGTCGGTGCAGTTCTCGACCAGGATCTTGGCGACCGGCTGACCCTTCTCGTCAGTCTGGAAGGTCACCAGGTTCTTGCCCAGCCACTGCTCGGCGAAGGCCTTGGCGTCGGCGGGGCTTTCGACCAGCTTGACGCCGCCGGCCTTGCCGCGGCCGCCCGCGTGAACCTGGGCCTTGACGACCCACTTGTCACCACCGATCTTCTTGCACGCTTCGGCGGCTTCTTCGGGGGTATCCACGGCGAAACCCTTGGACACCGGTAGACCATAATCGGCAAACAGCTGTTTGCTCTGATACTCGTGAAGGTTCATCGTGTCATGCCATTGGTTGCATGTGACTCGAATGGTGGCGGCCACCCACGAGGTCGCCGTCACCCCTGTTCGCTCCCGCCGAGGCGGGAGCGACGCGTCTCTACACTGAAACGCAGATCGAAACGCTTACTTGCGCTTCTTGCGGTTGGCCATGTGAATGGCGTGACCATCCACCGCCAGGGCCGCTTCGTGCACGGCTTCCGAGGTGCTCGGGTGCGCGTAGCATGTCAGGGCCAGGTCCTCGGCGCTGGAGCCGAACTCCATGGCGATGACGCCTTGCGCGATGAGCTCCCCGGCATGCTGACTGATGATATGCAGCCCCAGGACACGGTCGGTCTCGGCATCGGCGATGATCTTGGCCATGCCCTCCGGCGCATTGTTGGCCAGCGCACGACCGTTGGCGGAGAACGGGAAGGAGCCGGTCTTGACCTCGATTCCGGCTTCTTTGGCGTCCTGCTCGTTCATGCCGACCCAGGCGACTTCGGGTGCGGTATAGATCACGCTGGGGATGGCGTCGTAGTTCATCTCGGCCTTATGACCGGCGATGATATCGGCAACCATCATGCCTTCCTCGGAGGCCTTGTGCGCCAGCATCGGCCCGCGCACCACATCGCCGATGGCGTAAACGCCCGGGACGCTCGTGCGGCATTCGTCGTCGACGAACACGGACCCGCGCTCGTCGAGCTTGACGCCCACGTCGTCGCTGAGCACGCCTTCCGTGTAGGGACGACGCCCCACGCAGACGATCAGCTTGTCGAAGGTCTGTTCCTGTTCGCCGTTGGCGTCGGTGTACTTGACCACGACTTCCTTGTCCTTGACCTCGGAACCGGTGACCCGTGCTCCCAGCTTGATGTCCAGGCCCTGCTTCTTGAACAGTTTCTGCGCTTCCTTGGCGACGTCCTTATCGACCATCGGCAGGAATGAATCCATCGCTTCGAGGACCGTGACATCGCTGCCCAGGCGGCTCCATACGCTGCCCAGCTCGAGGCCGATGACGCCGGCGCCGATGACGCCGAGGCGCTTGGGCACCTCATCGAACTTGAGGGCACCGCTGGAATCGACGATCAATCCTTCGGTCAGCGGCGTCGGCGGAATTTCCACCGGCACCGAGCCGGAGGCAATGACGATGTTCTCGGCCTCGTAGGAAGCGGTCTCGCCGTCGTGGCCGGTCACCTCGACCTGCTTGCTGGACACGACCTTGCCGGTGCCTTCCAGCGCAGTGACGCCATTGGCCTTGAACAGTGCGCTGATGCCGCCCACGTTCTTGGCGATCACACCGTCCTTGAACTCGAGCATCTTGGCAATGTTCGGGGTCGGCTCGCCGGCGTCGATGCCAATCTCGGCGAAGTGATCACGAGCCTCGGCGAACTTGTGGGACGTTTCCAGCAACGCCTTCGAGGGAATGCAGCCCACATTCAGACAAGTACCGCCGTGCACGGTCTTGCCTTCCTTGTTGACCCACTTCTCGACACAGGCGGTCTTCAACCCCAGCTGCGCGGCACGAATGGCTGCCACGTACCCGCCAGGCCCGGCGCCAATAACGATCACATCGAATTTATCGGCCATGAAATCATCCTGTTCGCATTCAGTTTAAAAGTCGCACGCATCATTCGGCGACGGCCATCACACGTCGAGCAAGAAGCGCGCGGGATCTTCCAGCAATTCCTTGATCGTGACCAGGAACTGTACCGCATCCTTGCCGTCGATCATGCGGTGGTCGTAGGAGACGGCGAGATACATCATCGGACGGATCTCGACCTTCCCGTTCACGGCCATCGGGCGTTCCTGAATCTTGTGCATCCCCAGAATCGCGGTCTGCGGCGGGTTCAGGATCGGCGTCGACATCAGCGAGCCGAAGATACCGCCATTGGTGATGGTGAAGGTCCCGCCCTGCATGTCTTCGATGCCGAGCTTGCCTTCACGGCCACGCTGGCCGAAGTCACCGATCGTTTTCTCGACATCGGCCAGCTTCATGCTGTCGGTATCGCGAAGCACCGGTACCACCAGACCACGCGGCGTGGAAACGGCGACACCGATGTCCTGGTAGCCGTGGTAGACAATGTCGGTGCCGTCGATGGAAGCGTTGACGTCCGGGAAGCGCTTGAGCGCCTCGGTCGCCGCCTTGACGAAGAAGCCCATGAAGCCGAGCTTGACGTCGTGCGCCTTCTGGAAGCTGTCCTTGTACTGACTGCGCAGCGCCATCACCGCGCTCATGTCCACCTCATTGTAGGTGGTGAGCATGGCGGCCGTTTGCTGTGCCTGGACCAGGCGCTTGGCAATGGTCTGGCGCAGACGGCTCATCGGCACACGCTGCTCGGGGCGCTCGCCCTCGACGGCCGGCGCCGGCGCAGCAGCGGCCTTGACGTCACCGCCTGACGGCTTGGCGCTCTTCTTGGCGGAGCCGTCCTTGACGGCTTTCTGCACGTCCTCTTTCAGGATGCGACCGCCCTTGCCAGTGCCTTCGATCTTGTTGACGTCCAGATCATGCTCGGCCACCAGCTTGCGTGCCGCGGGCGCCAGGATCTTGTCGCCGACCTTTTCGTCGCTGCCGCCGTCTGCCGCAGCGGGTTCGCTCGCATCCTTCGAAGCGGCGGCGTCACCGCCGCTCGCCTCGCCGCCGGCGCCTTCGGCAAAGACCGCGAGCACGGCTTCGGACTCGACCTGCTCACCTTCCTGCACCTTGATCTCGCTGAGGGCACCATCGGCCGGCGCCACCACTTCGAGCACGACCTTGTCGGTCTCGATATCCGCGAGAATCTCGTCACGCTTCACCGCTTCGCCGACCTGCTTGTGCCAGGTGGCGACGGTGCCTTCCTGCACGGACTCAGGGAAGCTCGGCGCCTTCACGTCATGCTGCTTGCCGGAGGCGGCAGGCTTGGCATCGGCCTTGGCCGGTGCAGTGTCCTGGCCGCTGTCGTCGCTCTTTTCCGCGCTTTCCTGAGAGGCGGCCTTGTCGTTGCTGCCTTCGCTGGCCGCGCCCAGCATCCCCAGAACCTGCTCGGAGTCGCAAGTGTCGCCTTCCTCGACCTTGATCTCGGTCACGGTACCGGCTTCCGGGGCGACGACCTCGAGGACGACCTTGTCCGTCTCGATCTCGACGATCAGTTCATCACGTTCGACGCTGTCACCGACCTTCTTGTGCCAAGTGGCGATGGTGCCCTCGGCGACGGATTCTGGAAAATTTGGCGCTTTGATCTCGGTAGCCATGTCGTTTCCTTAGTGTTTTCTCTCGATCCCGATGAAACGCCTCACCCAGTAATGGCGTCTTCTACCAGCTGGCGCTGCTGTTCAACATGGACGGACATATAGCCGGATGCCGGCGCGGCGGAAGCCGGGCGTCCCGCGAACTTCAGGTCGCGTCCCAGGCCTTCCTTCACCATGTCGGCCACCAGACGCATGTGGTGCTGGCTTTGATACCAGGCCCCCTGATTGAGCGGCTCTTCCTGACACCAGACGACCTGCTCGAGGTTGGGGTAGGTCTTGAAGACTTCGTACAGCTCTTCCTTGGGAAAAGGATAGATCTGCTCCAACCGCACGATCGCCACGTCGTCGTTGCCGTTCTCGGCCCGGTAGCTCGCCAGGTCGTAGTAGACCTTGCCCGAGCACAGCACCACACGCTTGACGCTCTCGGCGTCGCGCTTGCCCTGGTCCGGCAGTACCATCTCGAAACGCCCGTTGGCCAGATCCTCCAGCGTGGAAGTCGCCTCCTTGTGACGCAGCAGGCTCTTCGGCGACATGATCACCAACGGCTTGCGCAATGGGCGGATCACCTGGCGGCGCAGGAGATGGAAGATCTGGGCCGGCGTGGTCGGCATGCAAACCTGCATGTTGTGCTCGGCACACAGCTGCAGGAAGCGTTCGAGGCGCGCCGAGGAGTGCTCGGGGCCCTGCCCTTCGTAGCCGTGCGGCAGCAGCATGGTAAGGCCGCAGAGCCGTCCCCACTTGGTCTCGCCGGACGAAATGAACTGGTCGATGACGACCTGTGCACCGTTGGCGAAGTCGCCGAACTGCGCCTCCCAGATGATCAAGGCATTGGGCGTGGTCGTGGAGTAGCCGTACTCGAACGCCAGGGCGGCTTCTTCGGACAGGAAGGAGTCGCGGATGGTGAAATTCGGCTGGCCTTCCTTGATGTACTCCAGCGGCACATAGGTCGAGCCGTCCTTCTGGTTGTGCACGACCGCATGCCGGTGCGAGAAGGTACCGCGACCGGTATCCTGCCCCGTCAGACGAATCGGATGCCCTTCGTCCAGCAGGGTGGCATACGCCAGGGTCTCGCCGAAGCCCCAGTTGACGGCCAGATCGCCGGCCGCCATCTTGCGACGGTCTTCGTAGATCTTGGCCACCTGGCGCTGGACCTCGATGCCCTCGGGCACTTCGCACATCTTGGCGGCAAGCCGCTGCATGCGGGTCATGTCGATCGAGGTGTCGGCATCGCCGGTCCACTCATGGCCGAGATACGGGGTCCAGTCGACGAACAGCTCCGTATTGGGCTGCTTGACCAGCGCATTGGCCACGTGATTGCCCGCCACCAGGTCCTCGCGATACTTCTCGACCATGGCGGACGCTTCGTCCTCGCTGATCATGCCCTGCTGGACCAGACTCGCCACATACAGCTCCCGCGAGCTCTTGTGCGACTTGATCTTCTGGTACATCAGCGGCTGCGTGCCGGAGGGTTCATCGGCCTCGTTGTGGCCACGCTTGCGATAGCAGACGAGATCGATCACCACGTCCTTGTTGAACTGGTAACGATAGTCGACGGCCACTTGCGTGGCATGAATCACCGCTTCGGGGTCGTCACCGTTCACATGGAAGATCGGCGCCTGAACCATCTTGGCGATGTCGGTGCAATATTCCGTGGAGCGCGCATCATCAGGCCGCGAGGTCGTGAACCCGACCTGGTTGTTGATGACGATGTGCACGGTGCCGCCGGTCTTGTAGCCGCGGGTCTGAGACATCTGGAATGTCTCCATGACCACGCCCTGCCCCGCAAAGGCGGCATCGCCGTGGACCACGACCGGCAACACCTTGGCGCCCTCGCTGTCGTCGCGACGATCCTGACGCGCGCGCACCGAGCCTTCGACGACCGGCGACACGATCTCGAGGTGCGAGGGATTGAACGCCAGTGCCAGGTGCACTTCGCCGCCTTCGGTCATCACGTTGGAACTGAAGCCCTGGTGGTACTTCACGTCCCCGGAGCCCTGCTGGATGACTTTCTTGCCATCGAACTCGTCGATCAATTCCGAGGGACTCTTGCCCAGCAGATTGACCAGCAGGTTCAGGCGGCCCCGGTGGGCCATGCCGATGACGACTTCCTTGGTACCGTAATTGCCGGTGCGCTGGATGATTTCGTCGACCATCGGAATGAAGGTCTCGCCACCTTCCAGGCCGAAGCGCTTGGTGCCCGGATACTTGGAAGCAAGATAGCTTTCAAGCCCTTCCGCTGCCGTCAGGCGTTCGAGAATGTGCTTGCGCACATCGACGCTGTAATCCGGCTTGGAACGCACCGATTCGAAGCGCTGCTGCAGCCAGCGTTTCTCGTCGGTGTTGACGATATGCATGAATTCGCAGCCGATGCTGCGGCAGTACGTCTGCTCCAGAACCTCGACGATTTCCTTGAGCGGCGCCTGGTCCTTGCCCAGAAAGAGGGAGCCCGTCTGGAAAGACGTTTCCATGTCAGCGTCGGTCAACTGATGGAAAGACAGTTCCAGATCGGGAATGGGCGTCGGGCTGCGCAGCCCCAGCGGATCGATATCGGCACGCTGATGGCCACGGAAGCGATAAGCGTTGATCAGCTGGAGAACCTTGACCTGCTTCTTGTTCTCGCCGCTGTCGGCGGGACCGGCGGCGGGGCCGCGACGGTTTTGGGCCAACTGGTAGAACTGGTCGCGAATCGGACTGAGAGGAACGTCGTGGGAGGGGGCGCCTTCCGGACGGGGTAACTGGTCGAAATAGTTACGCCATTCGTCGGGAACCTCTGAGGGATCGACGAGATATTGCTCGTAGAGCGCTTCCACGTAGTGGGCGTTGCCGCCGCTGACATGGGAAGTGCGCCACATCAACTCCATTGTGCCTTCTTGCATCTCTTGGTCACCCTATGCACTGATGGGTGTTCTTGGCGCTGGCACGCCCGGACGTGCCGGCGTCACTTGGAACCTGCGTCGGGCAGGCTGGCGTCATACGCGACGCCGGGTCCACTTATCGTCAAAAGCCGGTGCACGAGGCACCGGCTGCAACGGTCGCGGGACCGGCTTCCTGCGACGCCTTGTCGCAGGAAGCGGCTTGTTGCCAATGATAACAAGCCAAGCGGCGCGATTTAAGTGGCATTGGACAGTAACATCTCGCGAATCTTGCCGATCGCCCGTGTCGGGTTAAGCCCTTTGGGGCAAACCGCCACGCAGTTCATGATGCCGCGGCAGCGGAACAGGCTGAACGGGTCCTCGAGCCGCGCCAGACGCTCGCTCGTGGCGGTGTCGCGCGAATCGGCGAGGAAGCGATATGCCTGCAGCAACCCGGCCGGCCCCACGAACTTGTCCGGGTTCCACCAGAACGACGGGCACGCAGTCGAGCAGCAGGCGCACAGGATGCACTCGTAGAGACCGTCGAGCTTGTCGCGCTCCTCCGGCGACTGCAGGCGTTCCGTGGCCGGCGGGTTGGTGTCGTTCTGCAGGTAAGGCTGGATGCTCTCGTACTGCTTGTAGAACACCCCCATGTCGACCACCAAGTCACGAATGACCGGCAGGCCCGGCAACGGACGCAGCACCAGCTTGTTGTCCTTGACCACCTCGGACAGCGGCGTGATGCATGCCAGACCGTTCTTGCCGTTCATGTTCATGCCATCGGAACCGCAAACCCCTTCACGGCAGCTGCGACGATACGCCATGGAACTGTCCTGCTGCTTGATCATCTCAAGCGCATTGAGAACCATGATATCGCGACCCTGGGTGTCCAGTTGGAACTCCTGCATGTAGGGCGCGGAGTCGGTTTCCGGGTTGTAGCGGTAGATAGATACCTGAAGCGTGGACATCTTGGACAACCCCTTAGTAAGTGCGGATTTTCGGCTCGAAGGTATCGACGGTCTTCGGCGCAAAGTTCACATCACGCTGTCCCAGGCGCTTTTCGACCGGGAAGTACATGGAGTGCTTGAGCCAATTGGCGTCGTCGCGGTCCGGGTAGTCGTAGCGCGAATGCGCACCACGGCTTTCCTTGCGCTCCAGGGCGGAAATGGCCGTAGCCTCCGCAACTTCGAGCAGGTTGTCGAGCTCCAGCGCCTCGACACGCGCGGTGTTGAAGGCGTTGGACTTGTCGGACAAGTGAGCATTGGCGATGCGCTCGCGCAGATCGGCCAGCTTCTTGACGCCCTGCTGCATGTTGTCTTCCTGACGGAAGACGCCGAAGTCATTCTGCATGATGTCCTGCAGTTCGGCGCGCAGGTCGGGCACCGCTTCGCCGCCGCTGGACTCGTCCCAGCGAGTGATGCGCGCCATGGCGCTGTCGATGTCGGACTGGGCCGCCTCGAGGTAATCGACCCCCTCGTTGAGGGCTTCCTCGATGAACATGCCGGCAGCACGCCCGAACACCACCAGGTCGAGCAACGAGTTGCCGCCCAGACGGTTGGCGCCGTGCACCGAGACGCATGCCGCTTCGCCGCAGGCGAACAGGCCGTTGACGATCTGATCGTTGCCGTCGGCATCCTGCATGATGGCCTGGCCGTGCACGTTGGTCGGCACGCCCCCCATCATGTAGTGACACGTCGGCACGACGGGAATCGGATCCTTGGCCGGATCGACGTGAGCGAAGGTCTTGGAGAGTTCGACGATCCCCGGCAGACGCTTGCTCAGTACCTCTTCACCCAGGTGATCGAGCTTGAGCATGACGTGATCGCCGTTTTCGCCGCAGCCACGACCTTCCAGGATCTCCATGACCATGGCGCGCGCCACGACGTCACGACCGGCGAGGTCCTTGGCGTTCGGCGCATAACGCTCCATGAAGCGCTCGCCGTCCTTGTTGATCAGGTAGCCGCCTTCGCCACGACAGCCTTCGGTGACCAACACCCCTGCGCCGTAAATGCCGGTGGGGTGGAACTGCCACATTTCCATGTCCTGCATGGGGAAGCCCGCACGCAGGGCCATGCCGATCCCGTCGCCGGTATTGATCAGGGCATTGGTCGTGGACGCGTAGATGCGGCCCGAGCCGCCGGTGGCCAGCACCGTCGCCTTGGATTTGATGTGCACGACTTCACCGGTCTCGATGCACATGGCAATGCAGCCGACCACGTCGCCGTTGGCGTTCTTGACCAGATCGACCGCGTACCACTCGTTCAGGAAGACGGTGTTGTTCTTCAGGTTGTTCTGATACAAGGTATGCAGCAGCGCATGGCCGGTACGGTCGGCGGCGGCACAGGTCCGCGCGGCCTGGCCGCCCTTGCCGAAGTCCTTGGACTGACCGCCGAAGGGGCGCTGATAGATGCGGCCGTTGTCGAAGCGTGAAAACGGCAGCCCCATGTGTTCCAGCTCGAAGACCGCCTTGGGCCCTTCGGAACACATGTACTCGGCGGCTTCCTGGTCGGTAATGTAGTCACCGCCTTTGACGGTGTCGTACATGTGCCAGCGCCAATCGTCGTTGGGATCGGCGGAAGCGATGGCGCAGGTAATGCCGCCCTGTGCGGAAACGGTGTGCGAGCGCGTCGGGAAGACCTTGGTGATGACCGCCGTCTTCTTGCCCGACTTGGCCAGCTCGAGCGCGGCGCGCAGGCCGGAGCCACCACCGCCGATGATGATTGCGTCGAATGTCAGGCTACGCATATTGGACATGGATTAGGCTCCCCAGAGGACTTGAACGCCCCACACCAGAAAAACGAAGATGGCCAGCATGACGACCGCTTGAAACGCGAAACGCACGCCCGTCTGTTTGAGATAGTCGGTCGACACGGTCCACAGACCGACCCAGGCGTGCGCCGCGATGGAGATGAAGGCCAACAAGGAGAACACCCGCATCCAGGTCTGCGAGAAGAGCCCGCTCCAGGTGGCGTAATCGAGCCCCGGATGGAACAGGAGATACAGGACCATGAACAGAGCATAGACGGCCAGGATGACGGCCGAAATGCGCTGGATCAGCCAATCGGACAGGCCACTACGGCCGAGATTCGTGATGTTGGTTACCATACCCAGACTCCTGCCAGAACCACCAAGATGGCACTGATCACGACGGTGATCTGTGCCTTGCGATACCCACCTTCGAGATCCACGCCGATCCCGGCATCCATCAACAGGTGCTTGATACCTGCCACGAAATGGAAGCCCAACGCCGAGAGCAGGCCCCAGGCGATCAGTTTGGCGAGAACGTTGTTGGCGAGGGTGTCACGTACGGCTTCGAAGCCTTCGGGAGACGAGAGTGACACGTCAAGGGCCCAGAAACCGAAGATCAGTCCTATGAACAGGATGATACCGGTGATCCGGTGGGCAATGGAGGTCAATGCGGGAAGTGGGAACTTTATCGTCGTCAGGTCTAGGTTTACGGGTCTTTTGCTATTCACGGCTCATCACACTCTCTTGGCCCGCCAGCGGCTGGGGCTGTACCCGGTGCGGGCGGTGGTTTGAGGGGAAGGCCTTGGTCGAGGGCTTACATGACCAAGCCATGCTCCTGCCAGTCGCGCGGGATAAGATTATAAGGACCGGGGCATGCCATGACAAATGAGATAGCGCTTGCAGCCACTTCCATCGGAGCGTCAAATAGGGGCGCAATCCCGGGCAGAGACCTTGTTTGCACTGCTATTCTCGTCACGCCTCGACACGGCATGCGCGAATCCTCACGTTCCCGCAGGGCGCCCTTGGCCCAATTGACAATCTTCCGCGTGGTTCTATAGTAGGCGAACCATTTTCGCTGGCATGGCAAGCAAGACAAAGACTTAGGTAAAAAGAGGAGGCCATAATGGCTGACAGGAAAGCGCAGTTGACGGTAGAAGGGTCGGACAAGACCATCGAGTTCCCTGTCTACTCTGGTACCGTCGGGCCTGATGTGATCGACGTCCGCGGCCTGACCAGCGAAGGTCTGTTCACCTATGACCCCGGCTTCGTCGCCACCGCCTCCTGCGAGTCGGGCATCACCTATATCGACGGTGCTGCTGGCGTCTTGCTCCACCGCGGCTATCCCATCGATCAATTGGCCGAGAACTCCAATTACGTCGAGCTCTGCTACCTTCTACTGTTCGGCGAACTGCCGAGCAAGGCGCAATACGACGATTTCGCGGCCACGGTGCGCAACCACACCATGGTCCACGAGCAGATCGTGAATTTTTACAAAGGCTTCCGTCGCGACGCCCACCCGATGGCGATCCTGTGCGGCGTGGTCGGCGGCCTGGCAGCCTTCTATCACGACAATCTGGACATCACCAAGGAAGAGGAACGCCGCGTCAGCGCGATCCGCCTGGTCGCGAAGATGCCGACGCTGGCGGCGATGTGTCACAAGTACAACATCGGCCAACCGTTCAACTATCCGCGCAACGATCTGAACTACTCGGAAAACTTCCTCTACATGATGTTCGGCAATCCTTGCGAGACCTACGAGGTCAACCCGGTCTTCGCCAAGGCCATGGATCGCGTCTTCATGCTGCATGCCGACCACGAGCAGAATGCCTCCACCTCCACGGTGCGCATGGCCGGCTCCACGGGCGCCAATCCATTCGCCTGCATCAGCGCCGGTATCGCCGCCCTATGGGGTCCGGCCCACGGCGGCGCCAACGAAGCCGTATTGGCCATGCTGGACGAAATCGGCGACGACTCCGAGGAAAACATCCAGCGCTACATCGACAAGGCCAAGGACAAGGACGATCCGTTCCGCCTGATGGGCTTTGGTCACCGCGTCTATCGCAACTTCGACCCGCGCGCCAAGGTCATGAAGGAAACCTGCGACGAGGTGCTGGGCGAACTCGGCCTCGCGGACGACCCACAGCTCAAGATCGCCAAGCGGCTCGAGCAGATCGCCCTGGAAGACGAGTACTTCATCGAGCGCAAGCTCTACCCCAACGTCGACTTCTACTCCGGCATCATCCTCAAGGCGATCGGCATCCCGACCAACATGTTCACCGTGATCTTCGCCATGGCTCGTACGATCGGCTGGATTTCCCACTGGAACGAAATGATCAGCGGCAGCTTCCGCATCAGTCGCCCCCGTCAGCTGTATACAGGGCACACACAGCGGGATTACCCGGCCAAGTAAGCGGCTGTTCATCAACCACTTCACGCTACCGACGAGCCGCCCTGAGGGCGGCTCGTTGCGTTTGGTGAGAGGACGGCTGCCAAGCCCTGAGCGTTTTCCACACTTTCTGTGGATAACCCTGTTCAAAACCTTTAGTCAGTCGCTCAGAAACACCATGACAAGGGGGTTACGCTCAAATTGGTTATTTTTTGATCTAACCTAGGTCATTGAAAATAAAGAAATTTTTCAATAACGCTCGACGCGACCCCATGCCACGCGGCGTTATGCACAACACTGCGACGACGGGATGCAACGGTGGACAAAGCCACGGAAGTGTCAAGGGAAAAAACGTATAAATACGTCTAAGGAAGGAGGGGTACGGCGACAAAAAAAGACGCTTTCGCGTCTCGGGCCGATACCATCATATCCAGGAAAGGTGGCGTCCCATAGGGGGTTCGAACCCCTGTTACCGCCGTGAAAGGGCGGTGTCCTAGACCACTAGACGAATGGGACGCATCATCTTGATGTTTGGTGGAGCCTAGCGGGTTCGAACCGCTGACCTCAACACTGCCAGTGTTGCGCTCTCCCAACTGAGCTAAGGCCCCGTGCCTTCAAGACGGTGCGTATGTTACCGACCCACCCCTTCCACGTCAACACTTTTCAGGAAGAAGGGAGAGCGTGCCTGCCCCTCCAGGTGGCATAGCGGCGTTCCCCCCTCTTCCAGGCGCAAGGCGCCTCGACTCACACCTGCAACTGCCGATATTCCTTCTCGAAGCGCTTGGCCTGTTTCTTGGAGACACCACCCAGCACCTCGATGGCATGACGCAGCCGCGCGCGGGTCATGTCCGACCCCAGAATGGCCATGGCATCCAACACCGATGTCGATGTCGCACTGCCGGTCACAGCGATGAAAACCGGCGCCAGGAACGCCTTCATCTTCATGTCGAAGGCCTCGGCCAGAGCCTTGACGTCATCGAGCAGCACGTCCTTCTCCCAGCGGGAGACGCCTTCGAGACGCCAGGTCAGGAACTGCAGCAACTTGAGCAGCGTTTCATGCTCCAGCTTGATGCCGTCGAAGCTGGATGCCTCGAGCGGCGGCACACCGGAAAAGAAATGCCCGGCCAGCGGCATGACATCGGACAGTGTCGAGATGCGCGGGCGCACCTGCGGCAGAATCTGATTGACGTAGGCATCATTGAACGCCCACTCGCGCAACGCCTGGAGCAGCGCTGCATCGTCCAGATCCTCGCGAATGTACACCCCATTGAGCCAGGTCAGCTTTTCGAGATCGAAGACCGGCCCCCCCAGGGAAACACGCTGGATATCGAAGTTCGCCATCATCTCCTCGAGCGTGAACTTCTCGCGGTCGTCGGGCATTGACCATCCCATGCGGCCCAGATAATTGGTCACTGCCTGCGGCAGAAACCCCATCCGCCGGTAATAATTGATGGAAGTCGGATTCTTGCGCTTGGAGAGCTTCGACTTGTCCGGGTTACGCAGCAGCGGCATGTGGCATAGCGTCGGCATCGGCCAGTCGAAATACTCGTACAGAAGCTTGTGCTTGGGTGCCGAGTTGATCCATTCCTCGCCACGCATCACGTGGGTGATGCCCATCAGGTGATCGTCGACGACATTGGCCAGGTGGTAGGTCGGCATGCCATCGGACTTGAGCAGGATCTGCGCATCGACCTGGGCCCAGTCCACCTCGATCTCGCCTCGCAGCATGTCGCTGACCACGCAGCTGCCCTCCCCGGGCACCTTCATGCGCACCACATAAGGCCACTGCTCACGCTCGCGACGCGCCACTTCATCGTCGGGAAGCGCCAGATCCGCCGGCTTGAGCGCCAGGTGCAGACCCGCCGCCTTGCGCGCTTCGCGCAGTTCGTCGAGCTCCTCGCTGGTCCGGTAGCACTTGAAGGCGTGCCCGGCATCGAGCAGCTGCTGCGCATATTGCGCGTAGATATCGCCCCGCTCACTTTGACGATAGGGGCCATGCGGGCCGCCCACGTCAGGCCCCTCGTCCCATTCCAGGCCCAGCCAGCGCAGCGAGTCGAGAATCATCTGCTCCGACTCGGCCGTCGAGCGCACCCGGTCCGTGTCCTCGATGCGCAGAATGAACTGTCCACCATGCTGGCGCGCGAAGCACAGATTGAACAAGGCGATATAGGCCGTGCCGACATGAGGATCGCCGGTGGGCGATGGTGCGATACGCGTACGTACGGTCATGGAATTCCCGATCATTGGTGATTGACGATGGCACCATTATACGCATGCGCCTATCCGGCATCAGCACCACCGGGCCAAACGCCGGCGAGACCGAAGCTCGATGTCACGCGAGGCGTCACAACGCCAGGTGCTCGCGAAACCAGTCGGTGATGAAATCCAGATAGGCCCGGGTCTTGTCGGGCAGGTACTTGCGCGAGCGGAACAGCACCAGCATGCTGCCATGCTCGTTCCAGTAAGGCTGAAGCAGCGGAATGAGCTGCCCCTCCTCCACCGCCGCGCGTGCCGCGAACGTCGGCAGGTACGCCAGCCCGAAGCCTGACTTCGCGGCCTCCACGACACCCAACAGATTATTGATCACCAGGCGTGAATTGGGCTCGATGTCCAACGGCTGACCATTCAAGGAAAAACGCCAATGGGCGCCGAGGTCATAGTTGCCGTAGAACACCGTATCGTAGTCGGCAATATCCCGTGGATGCAGGGGGCGGCCGGCACGTGCCAGGTAATCAGGGGCGGCATACAGGCCGTACACCACCTTGCACAAGGGACGCGACACCAGGCTGGATGGCGGCAAGGGCCCCATGCGGATGGCCAGATCCACTGAATCGTCGATAGGCTCGAAACGCTGGTCCTCGAGCAGAATTTCCACCGACACGTCAGGGTACCGCCGCATGAAGGCCGTGGTAGGCGCCGCCAGGTACATGAACCCGAAACTGACCTGGGCACTGACCTTGAGCTGGCCGCGGGGCTGTGATGTGACCGACTGCACCTGAGCTTCCGCCGACTGCAGTTCCTCGATGACGCGAAGCCCGTGCTCGTAATAGATCTGCCCGGCCTCGGTCAGACGCAACGAGCGGGTCGACCGGTTGAGCAAGTTGACGCTCAACTCATCCTCCAGCGCCGCCACGCGCTTGGAGGCCAGCGACTTGGAAATGCTCAGACGCCGCGCCGCCGCCGTAAAGCTGCCTGCCCGCACGACCTCGACGAACACCCGCAATGCATCCAGTGTGGTCACGACAATGCCTCTCTCACGCTTCTGTTTCTAAATCGGAAACACTAGTTTTCGATTGTACCCTCTTATTACGCAAAGGCCGACTGCCTATACTGACGCCGCCCGGGATCACGAGACTCTCGCCCCGGGATGCGTGACCTCTTCTCGTGAAGTCGTCACGCGCACGCTACCGGCGCACGACGGCTTCTGGCCCAAGGGCGCTGGGTGGCGCCTTCAGTGAAAAAGCTTTTCCTTTGCGCCATATGCCTGCTCTTCGGAGCGGCTGGCGCCTTTTCGCCTATCCTTACCCCCTCCTCCCGGAGCGAGCGACGCAATGCCGCCCTGGCGACATGCGTGATTTTATCGCTGACAAGGCAACCGCCTAGAGGAAAACCCTGAAAGAACGACTACGCTTCAACCCGAAACATACTTTGGTCCTGGCTGGATATGCTAACGCGTTCACATCATGGCGAGATGTACAAATGGACACATTAGGACCGCGAATCAAACAGCTAAGGATGGAAGCCGGCTTGAGCAAGGCCGCACTAGCCAGACGTGTCGGCGTGTCGGACGTGACGATTTCCTACTGGGAGTCGGGCACGATCAAGCAAATCGGCCATGAGCGACTCCTCTCCCTCGCCGAGGCATTGGAATGTCCGCTCGAAAGACTGCTGGACAACAACACCCCGACGCACCACGAGTTCGAGGGCGAGCTCGCTCATGCCAGCATACTGGCGCTGCATAGCGCCTCTCCTCCCCCGTGGGAACGGCATTTCCTGGCTCCTGTGGCATCCGCGCCGGGGTCGGCACTCAGCGAACTGCTTCAAGGGTGTTATCTCGTTACGCCAGCCGATGGCGAAACCTTCGCACATCTAGGGACCGGCGATATCGCCGCCGTCTTCCCCACATCGCATTTCGATGAGGAAGGCCTGTATCTCCTGCAATGGCGACACACACTCGTCATCCAGCAGCTCAGCCGACTTCCTTCAGGGGCGTTGAGCATGGACGGCGAGCCGCCCAGCGAGACCTTGCCGCCACAATCTCTCTGCATCATTGGACGCATTCGGGCACGCTGGCAGCAACGCCGCGACAACGAGTGACCCCGGGATCGATCTCAGGGATGCCTCTGCCGGCCCACCCGGGCGCTCAAGGATCGAAACGCGTGTCATGGTCCATACTCGGAGAGACCAGGCGCGGAGAGCGCAAGCACTGCGGAGGACATCATGACGAAACTGCTGCTGTTCATGGCAATTGCTGCCATCACATGGCCTGTATTCGCCAGCGACCCTGGCCAGCAGGACTCTCTGAGCGATGCGCGGGAACGCAACCAGCTTCAACGCGACATCAGCAGCGACCGCGCCACGGTCACCGAAAGGCGCCAAGCGCTGGAGCGTAGCCAGCGCCGCGACGACGATTTCGACGACCGGCTTCGCCATGAGCGTCAACTCGAACGCTCCCAGCGCCAGTTGGAGGACTCACAGCGCTCTCTCAGGGAGCGGCGTCGAGACACGTCACCGTGATCGTTGCCGACAGCACGACATAAAAAAGCCCGACCAAAGCCGGCCGGGCTCTATCGCAAAACTGCATTTCCTTGCAGCTGTCACGGACATCCTGTCCGCGCCTCCTTGCAGTGCTAGGCGTCCTTTCTGCCTGTCTTCCTTGCTCTCCGCCCTTCCCTGGCGGACATGCACACCATGGCAGAAGACAGGCAGTAGAAAAACTGATCTATATTAAACAACGTCGATTTAATGTTTCGAAATGTAACAGGACGCCCCATTGCGATACAGGAGCGAATGCGACCGACGCTTGAAAAGAGAGCCTGCCGCATCGACATGCGGTTGCCGCCCCTGGTGTATTGCGTACAATACGCTTCCCCCGGGAACAACGTTTTATTGATGGATTGGACCATAAGGCCCGCGATCATGAGGCTGACAGCCTAATTGGTAAACTCAGCGTACACACAAGTGCCCTCACCCTCCTCTTTCGCGCTCCTCCATCACCAGTACCACACCGGGATAGACCGTGCCGGTATACACATTCAAGTAGCGCTCTCCGTCCGAGGGGAAAAAGTACGCGAAGCTGACAGGCTTCCCTGGACGGCGACAGAATCCAGCCATCAGTTCCAACCACTCGAGAACCTTCTCTCGCAGCAAGCTGGGCGAGATGGCATCTCCGTCTTCCACTTCGGAAGCCGGTAAATTCGGAACGATGAAAGTCGCAGCGAATCGTGTATCGGCCTCATAGGCGTGGAGATACCCCGTATCTCGCCATGCCGCCTGAAGCTTATCCCGCACCTCCTTGTCGGCTCGGCTGCGGTATCCAATGCGCTGCCAGGCCTGCTTGGCCTCCATGGCGATGGACGCTTCCCGGTTGGTGACGTACAAATCGCACCGGCCTACCCGATCTCCTCTTTCCTCGGATGGGATCTTGTGTCCTCGCTTGCTGGTACCGAATTCCTCCAAAGCAACCCATCCCTCTCTCCAAGCCGCACCGGCCAACAGGCTTATCGAAGCGCGTTCGTTATGCCACCAGGGATTATCGCTGATGCCGAAATCGCGGTGAAGCCTGGAATACTCATCTAGCGCACCAAGCCATGACTTCAACAGTGGGTGCAGATATTCATCTTTCGGCCGCGTCCAGATGCATGTCTTCGCTTCAAGTTCCACCGTTTCCTTCCCATGTCGAGTGATCAGACTCCCACCGTTTTGCGGGGCCGTCAGAATGCATCATTTCGCATCAAAATCTTTCGTTGTAAAACCGCCGCAGCATCGCGCAGCAGCAAGGCTCGAGTCGAGATGCAACGTTGCATCATTTCTGACCCATTTAGCGCGCAGGCGGGGCGGGGAGTCGACGGCGCGCGGTGGGCGCGAAGCGGGCCCACGAAGGCGAAGCGCCAGGCACGCAAACGGCCGCTCAATGGCGGCCGCGAAGCGCTCCCCGAAGTCGAGCGACAGCACTCAGTCCACGGTGGTCTGTACGTGGCCATAGAGTCCGGAAAGGGGACGGCATGCCAGATACACCGCATCGGGCTCGCCAGTGACCTCTCCCTCGGCATCGAAGTAGAAGATGTCCTGACCACCTTCACAGATCTCGATCCCAGCGGGATCGTAGCTGGCCACGTAGTAGCCGTTGGAGCCATATCTGTCGTGCAGCATGCTTTCCGGATCCACGTGATGACCGAGAGCGGTCATCACCACGTCCGATGCAAAAACGAATAGGAGAATGCCGGCTCCCATTGCCCCCCCTTGACTGGCGCGTTGTGCGTTTGGGATCTATCGGCATCTGATGAAAAATCCTTAGTGCCCTCAACGACACTACTGATCGAAACGAAAAGCCGCCCGGAGGCGGCTGGTCAACGTGGCATGTCGATCACATCGCGGGGCCTGGATCGCCCCCGGCGCCACAAGTTCGGGCTCAGCGAGCAGGACCTGCCCGACGGTACTCACAACGAGCAAGACGCAAGGGATTGGCTCTGCGCCGCCTGTGGCATAGGAAGCCGCGTAGAATTGGATCATCACCAGCGCGCCGCGGGAATATTTCAGCACATCCGTAAGCGCTACAACCGCTGGAAGCAGCAACAAGGAGGCCGCTCATGAACACCTATTTTGGCTTGCTCGCCGAATTCAACGGCCGCGCCGAACTGCCCCTGGAAGAGGTTGCCCCTCGTTACTTCGGTATCAGCGCGCGTACCACCGGCATGCGCGCTGGTGCCAGGCCCTGCCGGTGCCCGCGTACCGCGCCGGCGACTCACAAAAGGTACCGTGGCTGGTGAGCGCCGTGGATCTCGCCAGGTACTTGGATAAGCGGCGGGCAGAGGCGCATGAGATGTGGTGCAAAGTGATCACTGATAAAAAACCGCAAACATGCGCAAATGTTTACAAACAGCTATCAAGAAGCTAACCTTCATCTAGGCTGGGCGTTTCGCACAGTTGCTCTTTAAAACGCTATTGCACGATGGATCGATGCGGTTAGATCAGGCAACGCTCTGGTCGACTCGAGCTTTTGCAAGAGTCTCTATCCCCGCACATCGCCTCCGGCGACACCGGTACCGCGCATCACGTGTTCGCCGATATGCCTAGCGCATGCGGCAATCCCTGATGAGCAATACCGGGAGCTCTGGAAATTGCGGCGGAATGTTTCTCTACGAGAAACGGGCGAAGTGGGCTGCTTGTAGTGATTGTGACTTCCCTTTAACGATCCATTGGCCTGGCGGCGGAGCCATGTGGGCTCGTCATCGGGAGTAAGTGCAATGAAATACCAGCGTTTTAAGCCTTCAACCACTAGCAATAACGGTGGCCACAAGGAAAAGCATAAAGTCACGATCACTCGTAAGTTTGGTACTAAACGATGGGGGAGATTGGGTAATGCATTAAAGAGCTTGGTTCTTAGGCTTTTAAAGCTATACCGAGCTTACTTACTTGCAGAACCATATCTTTCTGACCTCCTCACCTTCTTACAGCAGTTCATGTAGCCACACAGATAGTGAATAATGGAACACACGTACTACCCCCATCACCCCATCAATAGCCTGAAAGCCCTTAACAGGGCCCTCGGCATTGATGAGGATGAAATATTTCATGCTCTGAGCAACATTAGCTACAAAGAAGTCCCAATAAAGAAAAAAGACGGAGCAATTCGCGTCACTTATGATGCCACCTCAGCCTTAAAGGTCGTGCAAAAAAAAGTCACCTCCAACATCTTCCATCGCGTAAATTTTCCTCACTATATACACGGATGCATCCGAGACACAAAAACTCCTAGAAATATCTATACTAACGCTTACCCTCACGCAGGCTGCAAGCAAGTCATACTGTGCGACATAAAAGACTTCTTCCCTTCTATCAAAGCGAAAACTGTTTTTTTTATTTTTAGGCATTGTTTAGGTTTTTCACCAAACGTGTCACAGAGACTGACCGATCTATGCACATATAATGGCACACTACCACAGGGCGCCAGCACCAGCAGCTACATTGCCAACTTAGCCTTTTGGGATGTTGAGCCATTACTGGTTAAGAAACTAGAAAGCCTTGGACTAACTTACACCCGTTTTGCTGACGACATCACGATTTCTGCCAAAAAAAGTATTTCAAAAAGCCTTAAGACCCAAGTTCTTCATGAGGTCAGGAGAACAATACGAAAAAGAGGCTGCTCCCTCAAGAAGAACAAGACCATAGTCCTAAAGCGGAGCCAGGTAATCATAGGAAAAGACAAAGAAACGCAAGAGACCACCCGCAACCCAATCACAGTAACCAGCCTTTCCATTCACCACAGCAGTGTAACTATTAGCAAAGTAGAACGACGAAAAGTGCGGGCCTTTGTCGATAAATTATCGAAAACTGAATTTAACAGAGTTTCCTATCACGAATGGTGCCGTAGATACTCAAGCGCCATGGGCCGAGTCTCCAGATTAATCAGCTGTGGACATAAAGAAGGCGAGCCGCTGAAGCAACGGCTCAAAGCTCTGAAAGATGAACACAAGAAGTTTCATCAGCGCAGCTCCAATGTCTCTGGCCGAAAATGAGTGTAGCGCGTTAGTACCTCCCAGCTCTCATGCAGAGTGAACTGTTGCACTTCCACGATCTCATAGCCCGCTTCAAAGAGCCGGGATGTCGCCTCATGGCGTAGGTCGTGAAAATTAAGATCCTCGATTCCGCAAGCTGCGGTCGCGCACGCCAGCGTGTACTATCGACTTTCCACTGTAGGGAAAGATTCGACTTTCCTTCTGAGCTTTGGGCTGACGTTGAATGATTGCCATCGCTTCGTGAGTCAGTTTGAAGCCCTTGTGGCTGCCCCATTTCAGGCACGGGTGCTTCGCATCCCGCACCCAGCAGGTCATCGCCTGCTCGTCGAGGTCCGCCCAGGTGAGCCGGGTGATCTCCTCCTGGCGCCTCGAGGAAGCGATGGCGAACTCCATGATGTCTTCCATGGAGATGCTCGGGCTCGGCCGGATCCGCTGCGAGCGACGGAAGTAAGCCCGGATCTGCTCGACCCCCTTCTCCGTTGGCCGCCTATCGCGGGCACCGGGCCGTGACACTAGCCCCTTATTTCGCATCAGCAGCTTGGCCGATTCGAACTCGTTGAGGTTGACAGGCAGCTTCCAGGCCGCCACGGCCGTCTTGAGGATGATGCCCAGCCAGGTGATGTCCTGTTGATCGTCGAGGGCTTGATACCGCTGTCACGACGCATGACGGCGTGGCCGATGATCTGCTCGCTGGTCAGCTCGGTGACCTGCACCCTGGCGATCGGAAAGCGCTGCAGCTGCTGGATGGTGGCCCGCTTCGAACGCTCGGCGTCCTGAGCGAATTCGTGAAGATAGCGCTCGATAGCATCATCCAAAGTCACACCCTTCCACTTCGCCGAGAGCACGCCGCGGGGGCTGTGCAACCCGAGCTCGCGCCGCTTGGCCCACTCCTCGGCCATCGCCTTGCGCGGGAAAGTCCTGGATTCCGAGTGGTCTGGTTGCCCACGGCGGGCGATGCGAATCTGGGCAAGATATGAGAAACTGCCGTCCTTTCGTCGGCGCTTCCTGATCGTCGCCACGCAAACCTCCCTGATGTCCCAAATTGCCGACTCACCATGTGCCAAATTTGTACCAACACATGGTGAAAAACATGGCATTAACACTGTAAACATGAACAGTTATGAGTGATAACGCAACTGCTACGACCGGCATGGATACTGGCATCAAGCGCCGCAAGCTGGATAGGACCTTCTCCGTCGCCCCGATGATGGATTGGACGACCCGCGATTACAGGGCCTTCGCTCGGACGCTGACCCGCGAGGCGCTGCTGTACACCGAGATGGTCACGACCGGAGCGATCCTGCATGGGTCCCCTCGCGAGCGCTTCCTGGGCTACAGCGACGTGGAGCACCCGCTGGCACTGCAACTGGGCGGCAGCGACCCTGCCGAGCTGGCAGAATGCGCGGCGATCGCCGAGGCGTGGGGTTACGACGAGGTCAATCTGAACGTGGGCTGCCCCAGCGACCGGGTACAGAACAACCTGATCGGGGCCTGCCTGATGGCGTATCCCGACAAGGTCGCGGCAGCGGTGCGTGCCATGCAGGCCGCGGTCTCGATTCCCGTCACGGTGAAGTGCCGCATCGGCATCGACGACCAGGACGAGGACGCCGACCTGGCACGCTTCATCGGCACGGTCGCGGACGCCGGCGCCGACACCTTCATCATCCACGCCCGCAAGGCGTGGCTCGAGGGACTCTCCCCCAAGGAAAATCGCGATGTCCCGCCGCTCAACTATGCCCGCGTGCATCGGCTCAAGACCCAGTATCCCGCGCTGCATATCGGCATAAATGGCGGTATCAAGTCCCTGGAAGACTGCCAGGCACACCTTGAGCACGTCGATAGCGTGATGATCGGGCGCGAAGCGTACCAGAACCCCTGGCTGCTGGCCGGCGTGGATGCCGCGCTCTATGGCACACCGTCGCCCGTGACCAGCCGGCAGGAGGCGGCACGTGCCCTGAGGCCCTATATCGCCGAGCGTCTGGCGGCAGGCGCCAAGCTCAATCATGTCACTCGCCACCTGCTGGGCTTGTTCCAGGGCTGCCCCGGCGGGCGTCAGTTCCGCCGCCACCTGTCGGAAAACGCTCACCGTCCCGGCGCCGATCTCGCGGTCTTCGACGAGGCCTTGAGCAAGGTACACGACCCCGAGCGGGCCATCGCCTGACACCGCCCCCGCATGACGCGCCCGGCCACTCCGCTGCCGGGCCACCCCACGACGGGGCTACAGGCCAGGCCCCGTCTCGAAGTCAGAGTGGAACGTTTCCACGGCGTTTTCGGCCTCTTCGATCTCATCGAAACGGGCCACATGAAACAGGGCTTCCCCTTCGTTCGCCAGTGGCAGATTGCTCATGCCGATCACGATGCCATCGGCGTTGGCAAGCACCTCCTGCTCGGCGTTGCCGAACGGGTCGGCGACGCGCCCCAGCACATCGCCTCGCGCAACACGCGCGCCCAGGCGCGCCCGAGGCCGCAGAATGCCATCGATCGGCGAACGCGCCCAGCTCGACCCATTGGCCACCTCCGCCGAGGCGGTCGCGTGCCGCCGCCGATCGGCGGGCAGCATGCCCAGCAGGCGCATGACCCGTTGCACACCCCGCACGCCCGGCGCGATGGCCCACTCGTCGAAGCGCAACGCTTCGCCCGCCTCGTAGGTCAACACCGGCACGTTGCGCGATTGCGCGTATTCCCGAAGACTCCCCTCGCGCAATTCGGCATTGAGGATCACCGGCACACCGAATGCTTCCGCCATGGCCTGCGTCTCGGGCCGGTCACGTAGCTGCGCCCGCACCTGGGGAAGGTTGGTACGATGAATCGCCCCGGTATGCAGATCGACGATGTGCGTCGCCAGATCGACGATCTGCTCGCGAAACAGCGCCGCGACACGCGACCCGAGCGACCCGACCTCGCTACCCGGAAAACAACGATTCAGGTCACGCCGATCGGGTAAATAGCGGGTCTGTTGCACGAACCCGAATACATTGACGATAGGGACCGCGATCAACGTGCCGCGCAAGCGCGATAACGACGCCAGTCTGAGCATGCGACGCACGATCTCGACCCCATTGATCTCATCGCCGTGGATGGCGCCGCAGACCAGCAGGGTCGGCCCGGGCTGACGACCATGGACGACCTCGACGGGAATATGCAGCGGTGCATGGGTGTAAAGCTTGGCCACCGGCACATCGATCTGTGCCCGGCTGCCGGGAGGAATGCGTGTACCGGCCAGTTCGAAGGGAGCACGAGCCATGAGTTGTCCTATACGAGAAGCGGCAGTTTCTTGATATCCGCCATGGCGCCTCATGATACCCCATTCATGCAAGCGATTCTTTTTTAGTCATCCTTGAAAGGCGCGAACCATACGGCAGTGCAGTCTTTCGAGCATCGTCATATTGCAAACCATGATACATGCTCATTTCCCGAGAACTTCGTGGCACCGTCCTCGCGACTTGCACTCAAAATATACCCAAGGGGGTATATCACAGGATTGCCACTCCTTCGTAACGTTATCCCAACGCAAAGACTCACAAGGCCGACATTTAGCAAAGGCTGGCCAAGACACAACGATGGTTCGGGAGCAAACCGTGCTGGCAACGTCTTATCCTCAGTCCTATTACGCGGCGTCCGCCAATGACGCGCGAGCAAGACCGCCCCTGCTGGGTCATGTAAAGGCAGACATTTGCATCATCGGCGCCGGTTTTACCGGCATGTCCACCGCCCTCCACATGGCCGAGAATGGCTACAACGTGGTTGTCCTGGAAGCCAACCGCATCGGATTCGGTGCTTCCGGCCGCAATGGCGGACAGATCGTCAACAGCTACAGTCGCGACATCGACTTCATCGAGCGCCAGTACGGCCAGAAGGTCGGCGCCGAGATGGGCCGGATGGCCTTCGAGGGCGGGCGTATCCTGCGCCGCTTCATCAAAGACTACGGCATTCAATGTGACCTGAAGGAAGGCGGCATTTTCGCTGCATGCAACCGCAAGCAGTTCGATGAGCTGGTCGAGAAAAAAAAGCTCTGGGAAAAACACGGCCACGAACAGCTCGAGCTTCTCGACGCACATGCCATCCAGCAATACGTGGGAACCGAGCGCTACGCCGGTGGCCTTATCGATCACAGCGGCGGGCATTTCCACCCCCTGAACCTGGTGCGTGGTGAAGCCGACGCCGTGGAGTCCCTGGGCGGAACCATTTACGAAGAGTCCCCGGCACTGCACGTTCGCGAAGGTGACAAGCCGGTCGTTCATACAGAGCAAGGCAGTGTCGAAGCAGACTACGTGCTGGTCGCCGGCAACGCCTACCTCAATGGCCTGCTGCCAGAACTGGAGTCCAAGGCCATACCTTGCGGCACCCAGATCATCACCACCGAGCCCCTGCCGGAAAGGGTACAACGGCGCTTGCTCCCGAAAGACAATTGCGTCGAGGACTGCAATTACCTCCTGGACTATTTTCGCCTGTCCGGTGATGGCCGGCTGGTCTATGGCGGCGGCGTCACATACGGCGCGCGTGAGCCGGCAAAAATCGAGGCATTGATCGTCCCGAAGATGCTCAGGACATTCCCGGAGTTGAAAGACACGAAAGTGGATTTTGCCTGGACCGGCAACTTCCTTTTGACGCTGACGCGTCTCCCGCAGTTCGGTCGCATCGGAACGAACATCTACTACGCGCAAGGCTATAGCGGCCATGGCCTCACCTGCACCCATCTGGCGGGCAAGGTGATCAGCGATGCGATTCAGGGACAGGCTGAACGCTTCGATATTTTCGCCAGCCTGCCCCAGCACTCCTTCCCCGGAGGACGAAGGCTGCAGGTTCCGCTCACCGCCATGGGCGCCTGGTACTATAACCTGCGCGACAGGCTGGGAATCTGACGATCCACCACCCACGACCATCGCTTGTATATCGAAAGTAGTTTTGTCGTATTCTCGTCAATTCTTCAACAACAATAACAGGATGACATCTATGTGCAGTACCGTCTCCGATCCTCCTGCTTCTTGGTATCGGGCCTCCATCGCCGTCGAGCTCGAGCCCAGCCAACCTCTGGAAGGCGACACCCGGGCCGACGTATGCGTGATCGGCGGCGGGGTGACCGGCTGTTCCACGGCGCTGCATCTGGCCGAACGCGGCTACTCGGTAGTACTGCTCGAGGCCGGCGACATCGGCCACGGCGCCTCCGGCCGCAGCGGCGGGCAGATCCTGCCCGGGCTGGGCACCGATATCACTACCGTCCAGCAGGCCCTCGGGCTGCCCCGTGCCCGTGAAATATGGGAAATGAGCCGCGAGGCGGTACGCCTCACCGCCGAGCTGGTCGAGCGTCATGCGATTCCCTGCGAACTGGCCTGGGGCTACCTGCACGCGGCGGTCAAGCCGCGCCATATCAAGGAACTCTCGTCCTTCCGCGAGCAGATGGCCCGCGACTACGACTACGACGCCCTGACATGGCTAGAAGGCGATGCCCTGCGCGAGCACGTGGTCACCGACACCTACCCGGCGGCCCTCCATGACCGTGAGGGTGGGCACCTCCATCCTCTCAACTACACCCTGGGTCTGGCCCGGGCGGCACAGCGCGCCGGCGTGCGCGTGCACCCGCGCAGCGCCGCCCGCGAAATCCGCCGCGGGCAGCCGGCCACGGTCATCACCGAACGCGGCCAGGTGACCGCCGACTTCGTGGTACTGGCCACCAATGCCTATCACGGCGACCTGGTGCCGGAGCTCTCCGGACGCATCATGCGCGCCGCCAACTACATGATCGCCACCGCCCCCTTGAGCGAGGCCCAGGCGGCGCAGGTGCTGCCGCAGAACGATGCCCTGGCCGACGCCAATTTCGTGCTCGACTACTATCGTCTCAGTGCCGACCGCCGCTTGATCTACGGCGGCGAGGTCAGCTACGACGGCCGCGAGCCGCCGAAGCTGCAGGCACGCATGGATGCCAAGATCGCCCGGCTGTTTCCGGTGCTGGAAGGCGTCCCCATCGAGTATCGATGGGGCGGCGACGTGGCCATCACCCTGAACCGGGCTCCCGACTTCGGCCGCCTGGGCGACAATCTCTATTATGCCCAGGGCTACTCCGGGCACGGCATGGCCATGGCAGGACTGGCCGGCAAGCTGATGGCCGAGGCCATCGCCGGGCAGAGCGAGCGTTTCGATGTCTTCGCTGCCATGCCACACCGGCAGTTCCCGGGTGGGCGAGCCCTGCGCAAGCCCCTGCTGGTACTGGCTACCAACTTCTACAAACTGCGCGACCGGCTCTGAGAGGGGCCGCCGACAAGCGAGAGGGTATCCCCATGAGCGAGACCACCACGGCGGAGATTGCCGACAAGCCGGGGGTCCACCCGGCTGCCGATGAGCAGGATCGGGCGAACCGCAAGGCATCCTCGATCGAAATGCAGGGCCTGCACAAGCGCTTCGGGCGCGATACCGTGGCGCTCGACGGCGTCGACCTGGACATCCGGGCCGGCGAGTTCTTCACCCTGCTGGGGCCTTCCGGATGCGGCAAGACCACCCTGCTGCGGATCCTCGCCGGCCTCGAGGAGCCGGACGACGGATCGCTGGTAGTAGGCGGCAAGAACGTCACCGAAGTACCGCCACACCGGCGCAGCGTCAATACCGTCTTCCAATCCTATGCGCTCTTCCCGCACCTTTCGGTCCGCGAAAATCTGGCCTTCGGGTTGAAGATGCGCGGCATGCCGGCGGCTGAGCGTCATGTCAAGGTCGATGAGATTGCCGACTTCATCAAGCTCGGCGACCTGGTCGACCGTCATGTCGATCAGCTCTCCGGCGGCCAGCGCCAGCGCATCGCGCTGGCTCGGGCGCTGATTTGCGAGCCTGATGTCCTGTTGCTCGACGAACCACTCTCGGCACTGGATGCCGGCCTGCGCAGCCAGTTGCAGGTGGAACTGCTGCGGGTGCAGAAACGGCTCGGCATGACCTTCGTGTTCGTGACCCACGATCAGCAGGAGGCCATGGTCATGTCCGACCGTATCGCCGTCCTCAATGGCGGCACCATCCAGCAGGTCGGAGCCCCGCGGGAAGTCTACGAGCGTCCGGTGAACGCCTTCGTGGCGCGCTTCATGGGTCACGACAACCTCTATCCGATCAGCAACCGCCAGGGCGGTCGCCTGACCACGGCGCTGGGGACGCTCACCGCCGAGGACCCCGGCGACGGGGAGCTTCTGCTGATTCGCCCCGAGACGCTGGACCTGCTGCCCGGCAAGGTCGAGGGCGACAATCATCTGACGGCTAAAGTGGCCGAGCGGCTCTACCGCGGCAGTCATGCCGAGTTCCGTCTGGAGATCGGCGATACCACCCTGCAGGCCACGGTCAATAACCGCGGCCGTCACCTGCCCGAGATCGGCGAAACGGTGACGGTGGCGGTAGCGCCGGAAGACCTGGTCACCCTGCACGAGTGAGGAGGCGCACATGTCCTATTCTGGAGCCGTACCCACTGCCCGCAGCCGGGCCATGGTCCGCGAGACCCGTCACTTGTTGTTCACGGTGGCGCCCGGGGCCTTCTGGATCTTCATCTTCCTGGTGTTGCCCAGTGCGTATCTGATGGGGGTGGCCTTCATGACCAACGGCCCCTATGGCCTGCCGCAGATGCCCCTGTCACTGGACGCCTTCGAACGGCTGGCGGGCGTGGGCTTTCTCGGCTGGAGCCCGGGCAACCTCTATACCTTGCTGCGCTCGCTGTGGCAGACCCTGGTATCGACGGTGCTGGTCGTGATCGTCGCCTATCCGGTGGCCTACTACATCACGACCTGTCGTGAGAAGTGGCGGCCGGTCCTGTTGTTGCTGGTCGTCGTGCCATCGTGGACCAATCAGGTGATTCGTGCCTTCGGCTGGATGAACCTGCTGGCACCGGAAACACCGCTTTCCAGCCTGGCCGAGAGCATAGGGCTGGTGGCGCCCAACATGGGGCTGTATCCCTCCAACTTCGCGGTCACCCTGGGGCTGGTCTACAACTTCCTGCCCTTCATGGTACTCCCGCTGTATGCCGCCTTCGAAAAGCTCGATACGGCGCAGGTACAGGCCGCGCAGGACCTCTATGCCAGTCCGGTGCGGGCCTTCTGGCACGCGGTCTTCCCGCAGACGCTGCCAGGTTTGCTGGCCGGCACGGTGCTGGTGGCGATTCCCGCCTTCGGCATGTACGTGATTCCCGAGCTGCTCGGCGGCGGCAAGGGCATGATGCTCGGCAACCTGGTCGCCAACCAGTTCGCGGGCAGCTCCAATTGGCCCCTGGGCGCCGCGGGCGCAATCCTGATGTTGATCGCGACATTCATCGGCCTGTTCGCCATGCGGCGTATCGGCAAGCGTCTCGGCGGTGGTGAGGAGGTAGTGATATGAAAAAGCGAACGCTTGCGCGCGGTCTCGCCGGTATCTGGTGGGTGACGCTGGTTTTCCTCTACGCGCCACTCCTGGTGATCGTGCTGTTTTCCTTCAACTCGGCCAACAGCACAGCCGTTTTCGAAAACTTCTCGCTGGCCTGGTACCGCAGGCTGTTCGGCAACGAGCAGATCATCAGTGCCTTCGGCAACAGCCTGGTGCTGGCGGTGAGCTCCTCGGTCGTGGCGCTGGTGGTGGGGTGCCTGATTGGCTATGGCATGTACCGACATCGCCATCGCAAACTGGGCTGGCTGATCGTCTTGATCTATCTGCCTATCGTGCTGCCGGATATCGTCTTCGGCATTTCCGAGATGGCCTTCTTCGTGCAGATTCATGAATGGACCGGCCTGCTGCAACCAGGGCTCGGCACCATGATCATCGCGCATGTGACGTTCCAGATTCCGTTCGTGGCACTGATCGTCTACTCGCGCTTCGTGGGCCTGGACCCGACCCTGTTCGAAGCTGCCAAGGACCTCTATGCGTCGCCGGTCAAGCGCGTGGTACATTTCATGGTACCGACCATCAAACCGGCGCTGATTTCCGCCTTTTTCCTGTCGTTCACGCTGTCGATCGACGACTTCGTGATCAGTTTCTTCACGGCAGGACCGGAAAGCGCCACCTTGCCCATCTATATCTGGAGCGCCATCAAGAAGGGAGTGACGCCCGAAATCAATGCGATCGCCACCCTGATGATCGGTGCGGTGGCCATGGCCGCGATACTCAGCATGCTGTTCAACCGGCAGGGACGCCGCTAGGCGCTTTCTGTCAATACGATGCAACACCGACAAAACGTAGCACCGAAGGAGAGCGACACGATGAAAACAATGACCACAAGAATCGCCGCTGCACTCGGAGGCCTATTGCTGGCCGGCGGCACCCAGGCTCAGGAAGACAACAAGCTGTACCTGTTCAACTGGACCCAATACATGGACCCGGCCATCATCGAGGCCTTCGAGGAGAAATACGACGCCGAGGTGGTGCAGAGCTACTACAACTCGCTGCCCGAAATGTACGCCAAGCTCAATGCTGGCGGGGTGTCGCAGTACGACATCATCGTGCCGTCCAACTATTACGTGCCACGGCTCATCGAGACCGGCATGGTACAGAAGCTGGACAAGTCCAAGATCCCCAACCTCGACAACGTCATGGAGCAGTTCGAGAATCCCAGCTACGATCCGCAAAGCACCTATTCGGCACCTTACCAGTGGGGCGTGACCGGTCTGGTATACAATGCCGAGACGTTCCCCGACGCCCCCAAGAGCTGGTCGCTGATGTTCGATTCCGAGGTCAACTCGGGACATCCCTTCGCGCTGATGGGTGATGGCCAGGTCACCATGGGCGGCGCCTGTGCGTACCTGGGCCACGGCTATGACTGCACCGACACCGAGGCCTGGAAGGAGGCCGCAAGACTGCTGATCGACACCAAGAACCGCGACAATTTCAGCGGCTTCGTCGACGGGACGCCAAGCCTGCAGCAACTGGCACGCGGCGTGACCCACGCCGCCTTGAGCTATAACGGCGACTACCTCTTCTATCGCCAGGAAAATCCGGAGTCATTCAAGAACATCAAGTTCATGATTCCCGACGAGGGGACCGAAATGTGGGTGGATACCATGCTGATCCCTTCCAAGGCCCCCCACCCCGATCTGGCCCACAAGTTCATCAACTTCATCCTGGATGCCAAGATCGGCGCTCAGCTCTCCAACTACAACTACTACGCCAGCCCCAATGCGGAAGCTCAGCCCTATCTTGACGACATCCTGACCCAGCCTCCGATCCAGCCGTCCGAGGAAGACATGCAGCGCCTGCACTTCACGCCCAGTCTCGAAGGCGAGCAACTGCAGGTCTTCCAGCAGCTTTGGTCAGAAGTCCAGTCACGCTGAGGCGACAGGTCTCGGCCGCTCTGACGGGGCCGGGACCATCTGCAGAACAAGGACACTTTATGAGTAACCGTCAAGAACAACCCCACTTCAACGACTGGTTCCAGGCGCGTGGCATCACCGAGGTCGAGTGCCTGGTCACCGACCTCACCGGCATCCTGAAGGGCAAGATCATGCCCGCCGGCAAGTACCTGGGCGGTGGCCGCCCGCGACTGCCGGATTCGATCTTCATCCAGACCGTCACTGGCGGTTATCCCGACGACGATGACATCCATTTCTGGAACCCTGCCGAGCGGGACATGGAGCTGGTGCCCGACCCCAACGCCGTCTTCCTGGTGCCCTGGGCCGACGATCCCACGGCGCAGATCATCCACGACTGCCATTATCTGACCGGCGAGCCGGTGGAGCTCGCCCCTCGGCATGTGCTCAAGCGGGTACTGGCCTGCTACCAGGCGCGGGGCTGGAAGCCGGTGGTGGCCCCCGAGGTCGAGTTCTTTCTGGTCAAGACCAATACCGATTCCGACTATCCGCTCGAACCGCCGATCGGCCGCAACGGACGTCAGGAGAGCAGTCGCCAGTCATTCTCCATCGACGCGGTCAACGAGTTCGATCCGTTGTTCGAGGAGATGTACGATTACTGCGACGCCATGAGCCTCGACCTGGACACCCTGATCCATGAAGAGGGGGCAGGCCAGATGGAAGTGAACTTCCAGCACGGCGATCCCCTGCACCTGGCCGATCAGGTGGTCATGTTCAAGCGCGCCCTGCGCGAAACCGCGTTGCGCCACGGCATGTACGCCACCTTCATGGCCAAGCCGATGGCCAACGAACCGGGCAGCTCGATGCATCTACACCAGAGCCTGCTCGACGCGCAATCCGGTGATAACCTGTTCGCCAGCGACAACGGTCAGTCCAGCCGGCTGTTCCAGCATTTCATCGGCGGATTGCAGCGCTATCTGCCCGCGTCCATGCCTCTGCTGGCGCCCAACGTCAACTCCTATCGCCGGCTGATGCGGACCGAGACCAGCGGTTCGGCACCGATCAACGTCGAGTGGGGGACCGACAATCGCACCGTGGGCCTGAGAGTCCCGGTCTCGACGCCCGAAGCGACACGAGTCGAGAACCGTCTGGCCGGGGCCGATGCCAACCCCTATCTGGTGATGGCGGCCTCGCTGGCCTGCGGCTATCTCGGCATGCTCGGCCAGCTCGAACCACGTCCGCCAATGGTCGGGTCGGCCTGGTCCGGTGGCCACAAACTGCCCGACGATATCCGCCCGGCGCTGGACATGCTGAGCGAATGCCAGCCACTGGCCGAGATTCTCGGCGAGCGTTTCACCAACAGCTACCTGGCGGTCAAGCGCGCCGAGCACCGCGAATACTTCCAGGTGATCAGCTCCTGGGAGCGCGAACACCTTCTGCTCAGGGTCTGATTTTTCGTGACACCCACCGACCATCTCGCAAGTGCCGCCAGCCTGACCTGGCACCATCATCTGGCCTGTCTTTTCCAGGCCGTCACCGGGAGCGGCTTTCCGCTCCTGCTGGAACAGACGCTGCGCGAGCTGGTCGGTTTCGACACCATTCTGATCAATACCTATAAAGGACAACGGCGCCCGCTGCTGATACACGACAACTACCCAGCCACGCGGCGCGAACAGGGAATCGAACGCTATTTGAACCAGGCCTTCCTGCTCGATCCCTTCTTCCAGGCCGTGCATGACGGGCTGGAGAACGGCGCACACCGACTGCGCGAGCTGGCACCGGACCGTTTCGAGAACAGCGACTACTATCACCACTACTATCGGGCCCTGGGACTCACCGACGAGATCGGCTTGTTCGCCAGGGTCGACACTGACGTCGTCATGGTGGTGTCACTGGGGTTTCGCGACGATGCCCCACGGATCACCCGCCGGGATATGCTGGCGTTACGCCATATCTCGCCGGTACTGGAAGTGCTGCTAGGGGAATACTGGAAGTGGCAGGAACACCGCTTCCACCAATGCCTGGCCGAGCGGGAACCGGTGGAGGAAGCCTTCGACAGCTTCGGGCGGGAACGCCTGACGGCACGCGAGCGGGACATCGTGCGCCTGCTGCTGGCCGGGCACTCCACCAAATCGGCGGCCCGCGAACTGGGCATCAGCGATGGTACCGTCAAGGTCCATCGCAAGCATGTCTACCAACGCCTCGAGGTTTCCAGTCAGTCGCAGCTCTTCCGGCTTTTCCTCGATCACGTGGCGCTCGTCTCCCGCCAGCAGGCGGGGCAGTAAGCGCCCCTCGAAAGTCCGCTCACTGCCCTGCCGCCCTCCTCTGTCTGCAGCTATTCGGCGTCGGCCATTTCGGGCACCAGCCGGCGCAGTCGTGCATAGACGAAAGCATACAAGCACAGCGCCGCCAGTGACCCGGCCGCGCCGAGCAGCATCACCGCGCCGTAGCCCAGTTCCCGGGCCAGCAGGAAGCCGGCGATCGCCACCAGGATGCCGAACAGCGCCAGGTGTCGCCGGTTGAGGCGCGACACCAGGGCGGCGGTGGCCAGCGAGGCCAGGAACATGCCGCCCAGGTCCGCCGAGGCCAGCCAGCCCACCTGCTGTTCGTCGAAATGCAGGAAGTCGGCCCATGCCCCGACCATCAGCGGCATGCCCATGACCACGGCGTTGCCGACGAAGCTGATCGCCACGGCGGCGGCGATGGCCAGCGGATGGTCGACGCCGATGCGGGGGAGTCCCCGAGCCTCGGCCGGGGCGGTGGTGGATTGCGTCATCGTGGATACCTCACTCGCTTGTTGATTGTTGTCGAGTCGGTTCCGGCCGCAGGGGCCCTGGGCACTCCGCACGGGCGGGGCACCGGCGGCCGCGGGGGCCGGCTGTCGAGTCGGAAAGGCGCGGTTCAGCCGCCGGTCGGCGGCGTCGGGGCGGCGTACTGGGGCATGGTGATACAGGCAACGTTGCCCCCGCCGAGCAGGATCTCGCGGGAGCTCTCGATGCCGACGATACGATGACGGGGGAACAGTTCGGCCAGGGTGGCCTGGGCGACGCGATCGCTGGGATCGCCGAACAGCGGTACCACGATCACCGAGTTGCCGGCGTAATAGTTGATGTAGGAGGCACAGATACGGGTGCCGGCCTGACGCAGATGGGTGCCGTCGACCTGATCGAGTCCTGCGGCCTCCTCGGCCGTCCACTCCAAGGCCCGCGGCTGGGGCATCTTGTGCACGGTGAGCTCGCGCCCTCGGGCGTCGCGGGTGCCTTTCAGCACGTCATAGGCCTCCTGGCAGATCTCCCACTGCGGGTCGTCGCGGTCGTCGGTCCACTGCAGCAGCACCTCGCCGGGGCGCACGAAGTAGGCCAGATCGTCGATATGGCCGTCGGTCTCGTCGAACTTGCAGCCCCGCGGCAGCCAGATGACCCGCTCGGCGCCGAGGTAGTCCTCGAGATGCCGGGTGACCGCTTGCTTGCCCAGGTGGCCATTGCGGTTGCGGTTGAGCAGGCACTGCTCGGTGGTCAGCAGGGTGCCCTGGCCGTCGGACTGGATACCGCCCATCTCGGCGATGAACGGCGCCCGGTAGCGGTCCAGCCCCTCGATCTCGAGTACCTTCCGGGCGATCAGATCGTCCTGATCCCAGGGGAAGTACAGGCCGCCGTCGAGGCCGCCGTAGGCATTGAACTCGAGATCCACGCCGCGCACCTCGCCGGTCGCGTCGTTGACCACGAAGGCCGGCCCGCTGTCACGGAACCAGCTGTCGTTGCAGGTCATCTCCACCACCCGCACCGAGGGCGGCAGCAGGCGCCGGGCGTTGGCGAACTGGGCGGCGGAAGCGCAGACGGTGACCGGCTCGCTCTCGGCGATGGCGGACGCAATCTCGACCCATACCCGCTGTGCCGGCTTGCCGCCGTTGCGCCACACGTCCGGGCGCTCCGGCCAGCCCAGCCAGCAGCCAGCCTTGGGTTCGAATTCGCCGGGCAGCCGGAAACCGTCGGCCTTGGGCAGGGAGGTCAGCAAGCGCGCCATGGAACACCTCGTTTTCGTTGTTGGGGTATTCCGATGCTAGGCCCGGCCTCGCGCGACGCACCAGCGACGATTATTGCGCCACCCTTGAATGGAATTCAGGAGTCTCGAGCAGCGCGACGCACCAGTCGATGAAGTGCGCGACCGCCGGCCGCTCGAGACGCTGACGATCGCAGACCAGCGCGTACTGGCCGAGCGAACCCACGCTGGCGGCGAAGGGGCGCACCAGCCGCCCCCGCGTCAGGTCCTCCGAGGCCGTCAGCACATCCCCGAGCGCCACCCCCAGGCCGTTCGCGGCGGCTTCCAGGGCCAGGCCGGCGTGCTCGAAGTAAAGGTTGCGACCGGCCCGGGCGTCGCCGGCGTGGGTGGCCAGCCAGGCGGCCCAGGTTCCGCCGTCCTGGTCGTCGTGCAGCAATCGGCAACCCGCCAGGTCGGCGGGACACGTCAGGCCACCCGCGTTGAACAGCCCCGGGCTGCACACCGGGAAGAAGTGCAGCGCCGGCAAGGGACGCACGAAAAGCTCATGGGCGTCCGCCGGTCCGGCGCCGTAGATGATCGCCAGGTCGAGGTCGGGGCCGACGTCCTGGACGTCGTAGGCGCGGGCATGCAGATGCAGGTCGATATGCGGGTAGCGACGGCAGAAGTCGTCCAGCCGTCCCACCAGCCACTTCTGAGCCAGTTCGGCGGGCACAGCCACTTGCAGCGCGGCCTGGGTATCCGGGGCGGCGATCGTCTCGCAGGCCTCGCCGACTCGTTCGAAGGCCTGCTGCAGGCTGTGCAGCAGGCGTCGGGCCTGAGGCGTGGGCTGCAGGTGGCGCCCGCGGCGCACGAACAGCGTCGCCCCGAGCTGCTCTTCCAACTGGCGGACCTGATGGCTGACGGCGCTGTCGGTGACGCACAGCTCCGCCGCCGCGCGGCCGAAGTGGGCATGGCGGGCGGCGCACTCGAAGGTGCGCAGCGCGGTCAACGAGGGCAATCGGCGCATGGCGGGAGTCTCCTGGGGCGATCTCTCGACGGTTGGACGACAGGATACGCGATCCCCCCTCGCCGGACGCGCCCTTCACAAGACCGGCCCGAGGGCCGGCCTGCCTCCACGAATGAGCCGATGCTCCCGCCCTGATGCATGGCGTGGGCGGCGCTCAGGTGGCGAGCGTCATCCAGACGGTCTTGAGATCGGAGTATTCCTCCAGCGAATGGTGGGACTTGTCGCGACCGTTGCCGGACTGCTTGACCCCGCCGAAGGGCACCGTCTGATCCATATCGGCCCAGTTGTTGACGAAGACCTGGCCCGAGCGCAGCCGACGGGTGACGCGCATGATGCGATCGATGTCCTGACTCCACAGGCCCGCCGCCAGGCCGTAGTCGCTGTCGTTGGCCAGACGTACGGCCTCCTCCTCGGTGTCGAAGCCGAACACCGCCAATACCGGGCCGAATATTTCCTCCCGACCGATGGCCATGGTGTCGGTGACGCCATCGAATACCGTCGGCCCGATGAACAGGCCCTTGGCCCCCTCGATATCCAGCGCCTGGCCGCCGGCACGTAGCGTCGCGCCTTCTTCGACACCCTGGCGGATGTAGTCGAGTACGCGTTGATACTGGGTCTGATCGACCATCGCGCCCATGAAGCTCGCCGGATCCAACGGGTCGCCGGGCTGCATGCGTTCGGCGGCGGCCAGCACCTTGCCGACGAAACGCTCGCGAATGCTGTTCTCGACCAGCAGGCGCGAGCCGGCGATGCACACCTCGCCCTGATTGTGGAAGATCGCGGCAGCAGCGTGTTCGGCCACGCGATCCAGGTCCTTGCAGTCGGCGAACACGAGATTCGGACTCTTGCCGCCACACTCCAGAAAGACCTTCTTGAGATTCGACTGACCGGCGTACTGCATCAATTGCTTGCCGACCCCGGTGGAGCCGGTAAAGGCCAGACAGTCGACCCCCATGGACAATGCCAAGGCCTTGCCCACGGTATGACCGAAGCCGGGCAGTACCTGAAAAACGCCGCGCGGCAAGCCGGCTTCGCGCGTCAGCTGGGCGAGGCGCAACGCCGAAAGCGGTGATTTTTCCGACGGCTTGAGGATGACACTGTTGCCAGCCGCCAGCGCCGGGCCGATCTTCCAGGCCGTCATCATCAACGGGAAGTTCCAGGGCACGATCGACGCCACCACACCCAGCGGCTCGCGCAGAACCAGCCCCAGGCTTTCCTCGCCGGTGGGCGCGATTTCACCATAGAGCTTGTCGATGGACTCGGCATGGTGACGAATGCAACCGATGGCACCGGCCATGTCGCCCATGGCACTCGATACCGGCTTCCCCATGTCCAGGCTGTCGAGCAGCGCCAGCTCGTGCTTGTGCGCCTCCATCAGGTCGGCCAGACGCAGCAGCACGGCCTTGCGTTCGCCCGGTGACGAACGCGACCACGCGCCGCTCTCGAAGGCACGCCGCGCCACCGACACCGCCGTCTCGGCGTCGGCCGCATCGCAACTGGCCACTTCGGCGAGCGTCTCGCCGGTGGCCGGATTGAGCGTGGTGAAGGTCGCGCCATCGGCGGCATCGACGAAGGTGTCATCGATATAGGCACGCGCCTCGAGGCCTGCTTCGACAGTCAGGTGCTCGGCCAGGGCCTGCCAATCGGCGTGAGTGACAGGGTTTGAAGGGGTGGAGTGAGTCATGTTGTTCTCCCAGTATCAGGACGCACGGTTGGCGCGTTCAAGAATCGCATCGCAGAGCACTTGCGTGCCTGCGGCACAGTCTTCCGGCGTGGCGTATTCGGCCTCGTTGTGGCTGATGCCGTCGCGGCAGGGCACGAAGATCATGGCCGTCGGCGCGACCCGCGACACATAGACGGCATCATGACCGGCACCGCTCATCATGCGACGGTATTTCAGCCCCTGCTCTCGGGCGCCACGTTCCACCGCAGCGACGCACTCGGGGGCGAACTCGACCACCGGCGAGGCCCAGATCCGCTCCTGGGTCACCGTGACGCCGCAGGTCTCGCCCACTTCGCTGAGCAGTCCCTCGAAATACGCCTGCAATGCGTCGAGTTCGTTCTCTACCACATGGCGCAGGTCGATGGTGAGCTTGACGTCGCCTGGCACCACATTGCGAGAGGCGGACACGACCTCCAGGCAGCCGCAGGTCACCTTGGTGTCGCCGCTTTCGTCGGCCAGCGCATGGGCCTGCAGCCGGTCGATCAGACGCGCCGCCGCGGCCAGGGCATCGCGCCGATAACGCATGGGGGTGGGACCGGCATGGGCCGACTGCCCCGCAAGTGTCACGTCGAACCAGCGCATGCCCTGGACACCGGTCACCACGCCGATGGTCTCGCCTTCTTCCTCGAGCACCGGGCCCTGTTCGATGTGCAGCTCGAAGAAGCTGTCCAGACGCGGCTCGCCGACCGGCGATTCGCCGGCATAACCGCAGGCCTCGAGCGCCTCGCCGAACGTCACGCCGTCGCGGTCCTCACGGGCCAGGGTCGACTCGACGCTGAACGCACCGGCATAGGTACCGGAAGCGACCATGGCCGGCGCGAAACGGCTGCCTTCCTCGTTGGTCCAGACCACCAGTACCAGCGGCCGCTCGGTGACGATGTCGCGGTCCGCGAGTGTGCGCAGCACTTCGAGCCCGGCCAGAACGCCGAGAATGCCGTCGAAGCGACCGCCCTTGGGCTGGGTATCGAGATGACTTCCCATGGCCACTGGCGCGAGATCGTCGCGCTTGCCGGCGCGGCGGATGAAGAGGTTGCCGACGCGATCGACCTGCCAGGTACAACCGAGCGCCTCGCACCAGTCGAGCAGCAGGCGTCGTCCGGCGGCATCTTCCGGCGTCAAGGCCAGGCGACAACTACCGCCGTTTTCGGTCGGGCCGATCTCGGCCATCGCCATCAGACTGTCCCACAGCCGTTGGCCGTCAATGGAAACCGCCATGAAGTCTCCCCTTTGTGCTTGTCAGGTGTTTGGGTCATGGAACACATTAGGCGGCTCCCGGGTCGTTGCGATATACCCCTATCAGGATATATTCCCGCCCTACCCTTCCTCGCTAGTCTCTTTGCGAACGCAACGACGTATCACAACGACGACTCATCGCGGCCACCCATCCCGGCACTGACCGCTTTCAACGTGCGAGACGACACCATGACCATCGAGACCCGTGCCCACGATGCCCAAGCGCTGTGGCAGAAAGACAAGGATCACTTCATCCATCCGTTCACCGACTTCAGCACCTTTCACGAGGAGGGCTGCGACCTGATCACCGACAGCGACGGCATCTACGTCCAGGATGCCAAGGGCAACCGTTTCATCGACGGCATCGCCGGGCTGTGGTGCGTCAACGTCGGTCACGGCCGCCGCGAGATCGGCGAGGCGATGGCCGATCAGGCCACCCGCATGGCCTACTTCTCGACCTTCAACAACCTGTCCAACGCCCCGGCCGCCGAGCTTTCCGCCAGGCTGGCCGAGCTCGCCCCCGCGCACCTCAACCACGTCTTCTACAGCTGCGGCGGCTCGACGGCCAACGACGCCACCATCCGCCTGGTGCATTACTACTTCAACCGCCTCGGCAAGCCGGCCAAGAAGCGCATCATTTCACGCAACAACGCCTACCACGGCACCACCTACCTCGCCGCGACCCTGACCGGCATCGCCAGCAACAACTGGGACTTCGATACCCTCGATCACCTGGTCACCCATCTCAGCGAGGCCAACTGCTACCGGCGCCCCGAGGGGATGACCGAAGCCGACTACTGCGACCACCTGGTCCGGGAGTTCGAGGACACCGTCGCCGAGATCGGCGCCGACAACATCGCCGCCTTCATCGCCGAGCCGATCATGGGCGCCGGCGGCGTGCTGGTGGCACCGACGGACTATCACAAGCGCATGCAGGCGGTGTGTCGCGCCAACGACATCCTTTACATCGCCGACGAGGTCGTGACCGGTTTCGGTCGCCTGGGGCACTTCTTCGCCTCCGAGGCGGTGTACGAGACCCAACCCGATATCATCAACTGCGCCAAGGGGCTGTCTTCCGGCTATGCACCGCTGGGCGCGACGCTGATCTCCGACACGCTCTACGACGTGCTGTCCACGCCGCAGGGGCCGGGCGGCGTGCTGAGCACCGGCTTTACCTATTCCGGGCATCCGGTGAGCTGCGCGGCGGCTCTCAAGAACATCGAGATCATCGAGCGCGAGGGGATCTGCGAAAACGTCCGCGAGGTGGGCCCCTACCTCGAGGAACGCCTGGCATCGTTGTCGCATCACGCCACGGTGGGCGACGTGCGTGGCAGCCATTTCATGATGTGTCTCGAGAACGTCGCCGACAAGCAGACCAAGGCGCTCTTCCCTGTGGAGGCACGGGTGGGCGACCGAGTCGCCTTCGAGGCACAGCAGCGCGGTCTGATCATTCGCCCGGTCGGACACCTCAACATCGTGTCGCCACCGCTGATCTGGACGCGGGAAACCGTCGACCGCGTGGTGGATATCCTCGACGCCGCGCTGACCGCCACGACAGCGACCCTCAAGGCCGACGGCTACCTGTAAAAACGCCTTCTCGACCTGCCCGATGGGAGCATCCGAGGCAGGTCGCCCGTCAGAAGGGCATTCGCAATGAATGGCGAATGTAGCGCTCATGGAAGGGTTTGCAGTGCCTTCGAACAGGGCGGCCTGCCGGAGCCATCCACGGGCTCGATTCCCGACACCACAATCACAAAAGAGTATGACATGGACACTTACGGACTCTGGAGCCTGTTTCCCACCCTGATTGTGCTGATCATGGCCATCATCACCCGCCGCACCATCGAGTCGCTGATGACCGGCGCCCTGGTCGGCATGTTGATGATCGATCCGACAAGCGTGGTGACCCAGGCTTCCGACACGTTGCTCACGGTGCTCGGCAACGATACCGTGACCTGGATCATCCTGGTCTGCGGGCTGTTCGGCAGCCTGATCGCGCTACTGGTGCGTACCGGTGGCGTGCTGACCTTCGGCGACGTCATGACTCGTCGCATCCACGGCCGGCGCCAGGGACTGCTGACCACCTGGCTCCTCGGTCTGGCCATCTTCGTCGACGACTATCTCAATGCCCTGGCGATCAGCGCCTCGATGAAGAAGATCACCGACCGCTTCAAGGTCTCGCGAGAGATGCTCGCCTACATCGTCGACTCCACCGCCGCGCCGATCTGCATCCTGGTCCCCTTCTCGACCTGGGCCGTGTTCTTCGCCGGACTGCTCGAGGAAAACGATGTGACCGGCAGCGGCATGGGACTTTACATCGAGGCGATCCCCTTCATGTTCTATGCCTGGATTGCCGCCGCGGTGGTGCCGCTGGTCGCGATGGGCTGGATCCCCGCCATCGGGCCCATGAAGACGGCCGAACTGCGCGCCAGCGGCGGCCAGGTAATGCCCGACGGCGCCGAGGAAAACGCCCTGGAGACCGAAGATAAAGGCCAGCGCCGCCCGCATCTGCTCAACTTCCTGCTGCCCATCGCCAGCCTGATCTTCTTCACCTGGTATTTCGATATCGACATACTGCGCGGCGTGATCGTGGCCCTGGCCGTGACCCTGGTACTGATCTTCAGCCAGCGTCTGATGAGCTTTCACGCCACCTTCGATACCGCACTCGATGGCTTCAAGTCCATGCTCATGCCATTGGGCACGCTGGTCGCCGGCTTCACGCTCAAGGAAGTCAATGACGGGCTGGGACTCACCGAATACGTGATCCAGACGCTGCAACCGCTGATGACGGCTCAGTTGTTGCCGGCAGTGAGCTTCGTCACGATGGCGTTCCTGGCCTTTGCCACCGGCTCGTTCTGGGGGCTGTTCGCCGTGGCGATGCCGATCGTTCTGCCACTGGCGAGCAGCGTTGACGCCGAGATGCCACTGGTGATCGGCGCATTGATCTCGGCCAGCGCCTTCGGCAGCCACGCCTGTTTCTACGGCGACTCCACTGTGCTGTCGGCCCAGGGTAGCGGCTGCACGCCCATGGCCCATGCCCTGACCCAGCTTCCCTATGCGCTTATTGCCGCCTTCTTGGCCACGCTGGTATTTCTGGCGGCAGGTTATCTTTGAGGTTCATCATGAACGACACGGACATCGCGACGGAGCGTCGCACCGCCACCCCGGCAGAACTCGGCTTTTCCATGCCTGCCGAGTTCGCCCCGCACGACGCCTGCTGGATGCTCTGGCCGCAGCGTCCCGACAACTGGCGCTATGGCGCCAAGCCGGCCCAGGCGGCGTTCGTCGCCGTGGCCCGCGCGATCGCCGAGAGCGAGACGGTATTCGTCGGCGTCAACGACGACCAATACGAGAACGCCCGCAACCAGTTGCCGAGCCGCATCCGAGTGATCGAGCTTTCCAGCAACGATGCCTGGATGCGTGATGTCGGGCCGACCTTCCTGACCCATCCGGATGGTCGCCTGGCCATGGTCGACTGGGAATTCAACGCCTGGGGCGGACTCAACGGTGGACTCTACTTTCCCTGGGACAAGGATCGTCGCATCCGCCAGAAGATCGCCGAAGTCCTCGGTATCGAACGCTTCATCACCCCGCTGGTGGTCGAAGGGGGCGCCATCCACGTCGATGGCGAGGGGACCCTGATCACCACCGAGGAGTGCCTGCTCAACCCCAATCGCAATCCCGATCTCGCCAAGCCCGAGATCGAACGGCTGCTGTGCGCCTATCTGGGCGTCGAAAAGATCATCTGGCTGCCGCGAGGCTGTTTCCAGGACGAGACCGACGGCCACGTCGACAACCTGTGCTGCTTCGTCGCCCCCGGCGAAGTGGCGCTGACCTGGACCGATGACGATAGCGACCCGCAACATGCCATCTCCCGCGAGGCCCTGGGGATTCTCGAGGCGGCCACCGATGCCAGGGGACGGCGGCTTACCGTGCACAAGCTACCGATGCCCGGTCCGCTGACCATCGCCGAGACCGAAGCCAGCGGCGTCGACCGGCTGAGCAGTTCGCGCCCACGGCAACCGGGCGACCGCATGGCCGCCTCCTACGTCAATTTCTACATCGGCAACTCGGTGGTGGTGATGCCCAGGCTCGACCCGGCACATGACGACGAGGCACACGCCATTCTCGAGAACCTGTTTCCAGGCCGCCGGGTCGTCGCCGTCGATGCCCGCGAGATCCTGCTCGGTGGCGGCAACATCCACTGCATCACCCAGCAGCAGCCGCGTGTCTGAGCGTTGCATGGGCCTTCGGGATCATCGGGCTATCGCGACATGGCCCGCTTGATCCCGGATGGTCGCATCAAGCGCGGTATGGGCAAGCCGGGCGTTCAGACAACGCGTGGGCACGCTCAACGACGTCGACCCTGCTGCAGGAACTCGGCCATCCAGTGGGCGACCTGCAGCGAGTCCGTCTGCGCCGACGCCTCGTCGAGCGCGACCAGCGCCGGATCGGTCGCGCTCGACGGAATCGGGGCATCACGACGTGACTGAAGCAACCGCGTTTCGAACGCCACGTCGAACTCTGGATGCGCCTGCAGGGTCAGGATGCGATCGTCGTACTGGAGGGCCGCAAACGGGCAGAACGACGAAGAGGCGATGACGTCAGCCTGCTCCGGTTTGCTCAGCACCTGATCCTGATGCACTGCATTCAGCGTGAATCGGCCATCCAGGGCGCTCAGCTCCGCTACGTTCTTCTCCAGTCGGTAGGTATGCAATCCCACGCCCCAGCCTTGCGGATACCGATCGACGTCGGCGCCGAAGGCTTCCGCCACGATCTGGTGGCCGAAGCAAATGCCCACGATCGGGCCGCCGGTGTCATAGATGTCGAGAATCAGGTCTTTCAACCGTGCCATCCATGGCGACTTGTCGCAGACGCTGAACTTCGAGCCGGTGATGATCCAGGCATCGCAGGCATCGGCTGACTCGGGAAAGACGTCGTCGCGCACATCGTAGGTAGTGAAGGTAAAGCCATAGCCGGCCTGTTCGAACAGACGAACGAACATGTCGGCGTAGGAGCCATACTGGTCGATCAGATTGTCCGGCGTCGTGCCGGTGGCCAGTATGCCGATCTTCAGTGTCATGACGGATTCCTCGCTCACGGCCGCGCCGTGAATTTTTCAGGCCTGGCCGGGATCAGAGCAATCCCAGATAGGCCTCATATTCAACATCGGAGATGCGCTCGTTCAGCCGGCGGCGCTCCTGGCGCTTGGCTTGCGCGTAGACACGCACGAACTCTTCGCCCAGGTATTCCCTCAAAATCTCGCTCTGCTCGAAGCGAGCGATCGCATCCTGCCACTCGCACGGCAGTGGATAGCGGGGACTTTCTTCCGCGTAGGCATCACCTTCCACCGGGGCATCCGGCTCGAGTGCGTTTTCCATGCCATGCAGCGCACCGGCGAGAATGGATGCCAATACCAGATACGGATTGGCATCGGCCCCTGCCACTCGGTGTTCGATACGGCGAGCAAGGTTGGGGCTTTCCGGCACACGCAGGGCCACCGTTCGGTTCTCGTACCCCCAGCTGGCATGCGTCGGTGCATGAGCGCCCGGCATGAAGCGACGATAGGAATTCAGATGCGGCGCGAACACCAGCATGCTCTCCGGCATCAACTGCATCATCCCGGCGATGGCGTGGCGCAACAGGTCACTGCCCTGCTCGGTACCGTCGTCGAAAACATTGTTGCCGTCGCGGTCGAGCAGGCTGAAATGCGTGTGAAAGCCGTTGCCGCTTTCCTCGACGTAAGGCTTGGCCATGAAGGTCGCCGCATAGCCGTGGCGGCGGGAAACACCACGCACGAGGCGCTTGAAGAGAATCGCCTGATCGCCCGCATTCAGCGGATCGGCCACGTGGTTGAGGTTCACCTCGAACTGCCCCGGGCCCATCTCGGCAATGATGGTGTCGGCGCCGATCCCCTGTCCCTGGCAGGCCTCACGGATATCCGCGAAGAAGGCCTCGAAGCCGTCCATTTCCTCCACGGAATAACCTTCCGCATTGGCGAGACGACGCCCTTTGCCATCGGCCAGTGCCGGCGGTATCGGACGCTGCACGCTTTCCGATTCGGCATCCATCAGGTAAAACTCGAGTTCGGTCGCCAGTACCGGCGTCAGCCCCTTTGCGGAGAAGCGATCGACCATGCGGTTGAGCACCTGACGAGGATCGGCCCCGAAGGGCGTACCGTCGGGATTGAACATCATCGCCAGCATCTGGTCACGCGGCGCTTCCGACCAGGGCACCGGAATCGGCTCTTGGCTGACAGGCATGCAGACGCCGTCACTGTCACCGGTCTCGAATACCAGGCCATTGTCCAGAACATCCGCCCCCCAGAAATCGAAGCCCACTACCGAGAGCGGTAGTTTGAGCCCTTCCTTGCGGAGTTTCTTCAAGCCGCTGGCGGGCAGACGCTTGCCGCGCAAGTTGCCGTTCAAATCCGTGATAAAGAGATCCAGCTCGCGGGACTTGCCCTGTTTTTTATCCGTCGTCATACGCATGACTCTTGAGAGCTTTTTTCGAAAACCAGAGCCTTAAGGTATCCCATCCAGATAATGCTGTATCTATCACCCTGGGGGTATTCGGCCGCCGGAAGACGACCTGCCTCGGGACTGGCGAACTGCCTGCGGCATGCTCGCCACGCGAGCCGGGCTGGTACCGGCTGATCATCTGGCTTAGCCTTGGAGGCTATCCCTGATAGCGCCCTTTCGGCCGCATACAAGAAGCAAGGACAAGCGATGAGAGATCGCGTCAATCAGATACAGACCAATGAGAGCTGGCAGAAAAACCTGGGTGTCCTCATCGAGCATCAGCGATTGCGCAGCTTTCCGGTGATGCTGGAAGCCTTCCTGTCGACCCTGTGCTGCTTCGACACGATTCTGTTGCTGACCTACAAGAAATCGCTGCGGCCGATTCTCGTCCATCCTTCCGATCCGGCGGAGCAGAGCGATACCCTGCGGCAGTACATCAACCACGCCTATGTCCTCGACCCGCTTTTTCATGCCATCAAGAACACCGCCTCACCCGGCATCGTGCGCCTTGCCGATATCATGCCGGATTCCTTCAAGAGTACCGAGTACTACCAGACCTGCTACCAGAATTTCGGACTGGTGGATGAGATCAATCTCTTGATCCATCTCGATGACGAGGTGACCTGCGCCATCACGCTCGGGCGGAAGGCCTCGCTGGAAAGCATTTCGCGCATCGAGCTGAACGCCTTGCAGGACTTTCACCCGATCATCAGCGCGCTCATGCGTCAGTTCTGGCAGACGCAGTCCGACGAGTTCCTGCAGTATGGCCGCTCCGACGGCCCCATGAAGCGCGCCTTGCGTACTTTCGCCAGCGGCGTGCTGACGCAGCGAGAGCGCGAGATCACCGACCTCATACTCCGCGGCTTTTCCTCCCAGGCGATTGCCGACCACCTGAAAATCAGCGTCGGTACGGTCAAGGTGCACCGCAAGAACATCCATGCACGACTGAACACCTCCACCCAGGCGGAGATCTTCACACAATTCATCAACCACCTGAGTCACCTGGAATAGCGTCACCGGAAGCGTCCCACGACGGAACGGGCCGCCCCGACGCACAGCCCGAATCGTGTCGCTCAGCGACCACTCAAGGATACCGCGAGCCCCCAGGCCTCAGCCCCCCATGTGGCGATGGTGATACAACCAGACGACATCGCGCGCGAAGGAATAGATCAGCAGCGCCAGCGCCACGCCGACACAGAGCGCCGCCCAGAAAGATGACACCCAGGGCAGCAGCGCCACCAGCAGACTGGCGACCTGCCATACGCAGACCGCCTTGCGGCGCAGACTCGGGAATAACGGTCGCCGCAACCATGTCCATGCATGCCCCGCCGCCACGAAGGTGTAACGCATGGCGCCCACCACCAGCACCCACCCGCCGAGCTTGTCGAGCACGATGAGCGCGCAGCACAGCACCATGATGAAAAATGCGTCCAGTTCCATGTCGAAACGCGCGCCGAAATCGCTGGCGGAGTGCGTATGACGCGCCACCCAGCCATCGATGCCGTCCAGGCACAGTGCAAGCAGCGCCACCCATGTCATCTCGAGGACGTGTCGTTCCATGAACGCCGGAAACGCCATGCTGCCGGCGAGCAAGGCGATCAACACGGCGCGCAGCAACGTGACCCGGTTGGCCCATCCCAGCCAGCGCCGCGCCGCGGGCCATGCCCAGAGGATGATCAGCGCCATGCCCAGGTAGACGCCCCCTACCGACCAGCCGAGCCCGCGCGGAGCCGCCAGCCGCCATTGCACGGCCTCCACCAGCAGCCCCACCAGGCCCAGCCCGGCCAGCAATTCCATGCCGGCGGGCAGGCCGTGAGCCCACGCCGGTCGACGAGCCTGGGGAGGACGCGAAGAATCACGCATGCGATACCCCTTGGTGCAGCATGTTTTTCATTCACTATGGCAGATAAACCCGCCAGCGAGCGTCACTTTCACTACGCTGACGTTATATGACACAAATAAAAAATGGTACATAAAAAACGATATGTACAATAGCTGTACATGTAAGGGTCTCATGGACGATACTCGAGACAACGAAGGAGGTTGCCTATGCACGCAGCGAACGCCGACGCCTTTTGGACGCTGTCACCGGGGCACGGTGAAATAAGATCCCAGCCCCTACCGCCACGGGACGAAGATGCCCTGCTCATCCGCAGCCATTTCAGTGCCGTCAGCCGCGGCACGGAAAGTCTGGTGTTCCAGGGCAAGGTCCCGGAGAGCGAATACACTCGCATGCGCGCTCCCTTCCAGGAAGGCGACTTTCCCGGCCCGGTCAAGTACGGCTATGCCAATGTCGGTGTCGTCGAGGCGGGGCCTGCGGCCTGGCGGGGACGCGACGTGTTCTGTCTCTATCCTCATCAGACACGTTATGTGGTGCCCATCGAGGCCGTGGTGCCGCTGCCGGACGACCTGCCGGCAGCCAGGGCGATCCTCGGCGCCAACATGGAAACCGCCATCAACGCGCTGTGGGATGCCGCGCCGCGCATCGGCGACCGTATCACCGTGATCGGCGCCGGCGTGGTGGGTGGCCTGGTTGCCTGGCTGTGCCGACAGATCGCCGGCGTGCGCGTCCAACTGCTGGATATCGATGCCGACAAGGCAGAACTGGCCGCCGCGCTGGGGGTGGCGTTCCGCCACCCCCACGACGCCGAGGGCGCCCAGGACGTGATCATCCACGCCAGTGGCAGCCCGGCAGGCCTGCGCAGCGCGCTCCCGCTGGCGGGGTACGAGGCGGAGATCATCGAGCTGAGCTGGTTCGGGCAAGACGACGTCACGCTACCCCTCGGCGAGGCCTTCCACTCGCAGCGCTTGACGCTGCGTGCCAGCCAGGTCGGCGGCGTATCGCCAGCGCGGCGTGCCCGGCGCAGCCACTCGCAGCGCCTGCAACTGGCCTTGTCGTTGCTGCGTGACGCACGCCTCGATGCCCTCATCGACGGGGAAAGCGACTTCGCGGACCTGCCGACGACACTGGCACGACTCAGCACCGCGCACCGTCCGGGGCTCTGTCATCGTATACGTTACCCCTGAAGCGCTTGCGCGGCTTCGGCCGGCCTGACGAGCGCCCCGACACGTTGCCGACGCACCCCACTTCACGAACGCAAAGGCACAAGGAGACACACGGATGTTCAGCTTGACCGTCAGAGATCACTTCATGATCGCGCACAGTTTCAACGGCGATATCTTCGGCCCGGCACAGCGCCTCCATGGCGCCACCTATGTGGTGGATGTCGCCTTCAAGCGTCCGGAGCTCGACCGTGACGACTTGATCGTCGACATCGGCCTGGCCAGCCAGACGCTGTCGCGTGTCCTCGGCGAACTCAACTTCAACAACCTCGACGAGATCCCCGAATTTCAAGGCCGCAACACGACCACCGAATTCATGGCCAAGGTGATCTTCGAGCGTCTCGCCCATGCGATTCGCGACGGCGAACTGGGCGAGACGGGCTATGGTCTGACGGGGCTTGGCGTCACGCTGCATGAATCGCACATCGCCTGGGCCAGTTACGAGGGCGCCCTATGAGCGAAGTGCTGACACTGATCGTGGCCGGCGATCCCGATCAGTTGACCGGAGGCTACGTCTACGATGCCCGCATCGTCGAGGCGCTGCGCCAGCGTGATTGGCAGGTGCGGGTCATCGGCCTCGAGGGTCGCTTCCCCGAGCCCGACGGCACCGCACGCCGGGCCCTGGACGACGCGCTGGCGGCCCTACCCGATGGCGCCCGAGTCGTCATCGACGGCCTGGCAATGGGCGGCTTGCCGGAGGTCGTCGACTCGCACGCCGGCCGCCTGGCGATCACCGCCCTGGTGCATCACCCGCTCGCCGACGAGACGGGGCTTGGCGACGCCGAACGCGAGCGCTTCACGATCAGCGAAACCCGGGCGCTGTCGGCCGTGCGCGATGTCATCGTCACCAGTGCGTTCACCGCTCGCCGCCTCGCCGATTTCGGCGTCACCGCCGAACGCCTGCATGTGGTCGAACCCGGCGTGGAACGCGCCCCGGCAGCGCGCGGCAACGGCGATGTGCCCCGCCTGTTGTGCGTGGCCACGGTCACTCCCCGCAAGGGGCATGATGTGCTCGTCGAGGCCCTGGCCACCCTCACCGACCTGCCCTGGACATGCGACTGCATCGGCGGCCTGGACCGGGCGCCGGCGCATGTCGAGCATGTCCGGGCGCGCATCGCCGAGCATGGCCTGGAGACACGCTTACATCTTCTCGGCGAACGTCCCGCCGAGGCGCTCGGCGCGGCCTACCAGGGCAGCGACATCTTCGTGCTGCCCTCGCATTACGAAGGATACGGCATGGTCGTCAGCGAGGCGCTGGCGCATGCACTGCCCGTGATCACCACCACCGGCGGGGCATTGGCGCATACCCTCCCCGACGATGCCGGCATCAAGGTACCGCCCGGCGACAGCGAGGCCCTGGCTCGCGCCCTGCGCGACATGCTCGCCGACCCGGCACATCGCCGATACTGGCGGGAAGGTGCCGAGCGCCAGCGCGCCGCGCTGCGCGACTGGTCGCAGGTGGGTGATGCCTTTGCCGCCGCCCTCGAACGAGGCACGACATGAACACGGCCGCCATCTTCAGCGAAAGCTGGCTCACGCGTCGCGAGCATGCCGACCACAGCGCGCGTGCCGCTCTGCCGACGCAAGCCGCCGGCGCCTGGCTCGCCGCACGCTGCCAGGCACGCGAGGCACGACTCGTCGACCTGGGCAGCGGCAGCGGGGCCAACGTGCGCTATCTCGCACCGCGTCTTCCCGGGCCCCAGACATGGCGGCTCATCGATCATGACGCCGACCTGCTGGGGCATGCCGTGGGACGCTGCCAGCCGCTTCGCGACATGGACGGCACGCCGATTCGCCTGACCACCCAGCAACACGATCTGAACGCCTTGGCGGCAGATTGGCTGACAGGCGTCGATCTGGTCACCGCCTCGGCGCTGTGCGATCTGGTCAGCGACACCTGGGTCGCGTCCCTGGCGGCGGCTTGCGCGCGACACCGCTGTGCCGCCCTGATCGCCCTGAGCGTGGATGGCGATACCCGATTTTGCGTCGACGACACCGATGTCACCGATCGCGACGATGCCTGGTTGTTCACCACCCTGGCCGCGCATCAGCGCCGCGACAAGGGCTTCGGCCCTGCCCTGGGCACGGCCGCCCCCCAGGCGCTCGCCACCGCCTTCGCCGAACGGGACTTCCGGCTCGTCGACGCCCCGAGTCCTTGGCGACTGGGTCCCGCCCAACGTCCTCTGGCCCTGAGCCTGCTCGACGGCTGGGCCGGCGCCGCCCGCGAACAAGCGCCGGAAGAACGTGCACGTATCGATCGCTGGTGGCGGCGTCGCCGCGAAGCGCTGGATCAGGGTCTGGTCGATCTCTACGTCGGTCATCGCGACGTGTTCGCCGCACCGGAGCCGGACCATGGCCCGCGCTAACGCCATGCTGCTGCGCCTGGGTGTCAGCGGCGCCTTGATCGGCCTGCTCGCCTGGCGACTGGACGCCCAGGCGCTACGCGACGCCTTCGCCGCTCCCGCCCCGGGCTGGCTGTGGCTGGCGCTGCTGATCAGCGCTCCCCAGGTCATGCTGTCCGCCTGGCGCTGGCGCCTGACGGCCAGACGCATGGGGCTGACGCTCTCGCTGCGTCGCGCGGTCGCCGAATACTATGCGGCCACCTTCCTCAATCAGGTCCTGCCCGGCGGCGTCGTGGGCGATGCCACGCGTGCCTGGCGACATGCCCAGTCGAGCCTCGACCGCGCACGTGCCTGGCGTGCCGTCGTCATCGAACGCCTGTCCGGACAAGTCATGCTGCTGCTCATCGCACTGGTGGGCCTGGCCGCCGCGCCGGCGCTGCGCGACAGCCTGGCCGCCCTCTTCTTCCGACTGGGCAATGCCTCGTGGACCGGGCTCGTGGCAGGGATCGCCGGGCTCGCCGCGCTGGCACTCTGGGCCTGCCGGCGCCCGCCCGCCTGGCTGCGTCATACGCTGCACGATCTCGAGGTCGCCCTGGTGGCATCGAGCGTGTGGTTGTGGCAGTCCCTGGGGTCGCTCGGCGTGGTGGCCAGCTATATCGCGATCTACGCCATCGCCGCCCGGGCCATCGGCGCGGATATCGCCCTGAGCACCCTGCTGCCCTTGATCCCGCCGGTTCTCATGGTCATGGCGATTCCGCTTTCCGTCGCCGGATGGGGGCTCCGCGAGGGGGCCGCGGCGCTGGTATGGATGGGTGCGGGCCTGGACCCCGCGCAAGGCGTGGCGATCTCGCTGGTGTATGGCGTGATCGTGCTGGTCTCGAGCCTGCCGGGGGCATGGCTGCTGTGCCGTCGGCGTCCGCCACGCCAGGGCCGCGACACCCCGCCGCCGGGCGCCCCGCTGACGAGCGAACGCTGAGGAGACCGCCATGCACGATGACGTATCACGCCGCGTCGACGGCACGCAGCGCCAGATCGAACAAGGTATCGTCTCCCATCGCGAACGTGCGGCACGGTGGTCGCAGGGCGGTGTCGAGCGTCTCGATCTCGGCGAGACTCACCGCCGGACGCCCCGAGCCGATCAACAGCGGCGCCACCACGACATGCAGGCGATCGAGCTCGCCGTCGGCCAAGAAGCGCGACACGGTCTGCCCGCCGCCTTCGACCAGCACACGCCGCAAGCCGCGTGCTGCCAGGGTCCTGCACAAGGCAGCCGGCGTCAGGTCGGCGGCATCTTCGACCACACAGGTATCGACATGCGCCCCCAGCGCTCCCCGAGGCAACGGATGCCGCGTGATGTGCAAGGTCGGCGCCTCGTCGTTCTGGAACACGCCCTGGGTGGCGGGCACGCGCCCATTGGGATCGAGAATCACGCGAACCGGGTTATGTCCCGACACGTGCCGCACGCTGAGCCGTGGGTCGTCGGCGCATGCCGTCCCCGCGCCGATCAGGACGGCATCGACCAGCGCGCGCAGCCGGTGCAGATGCACGCGACTCGCCTCGCCGGTGACGTAATGCGACGCACCGCTGACCGTGGCGATGCGCCCATCGAGGCTCTGCCCGAGCTGGCCGATGACGAAACGCCCCGGCGTGGCACAGCAGGGCAGCAAGGTATCGAGCAGCGCCGCGGCGTCCGCCGTCACCTCGCCCTCGGCCTGCCAGTCACCGCCGCGTTGAACCCGCAAGGTACACGCTGGCGAGCGCAGCGTCAGCGTGGCCTGGGCATGCCAGTCCTGTTCGCGAATCTGGCCGATCCATTGCCAGGCCAACGCTGCATCGAGTATCGAAGCGCTCATACGGTCTCCCATGCCGTGTGCCGGCGAAAACGCCATCCCGCCTGCCGTCTGGCCACGTCGCGAGACGAGGCGCCGCAGGCGGACCAGACGTCATCGAAGCATTACGACGCGAAAAAACCAAGGAGAGGCTCATGAGACAGGTAGAACGTGCGATCTTCGACGTGCGCCGCGGCTTGCCGATCGTGCTGCGCACCCCGCAAGACGACGTCGTGATTCAGCCACTGGAAGGCATCGACGACGAGACCCTGACGTCACTCGCCGCCCTGACCGGCCATGCGCCGGGCCTGGTGATCACCGAGCATCGACTCGCCTGCCTGGGCGCGCCGATGCACGAAGTCTCTCACGCCGTACACCTGCCGCTCAGCGCGGACCAGCGTGCCGGCGATGTCGTGGCCTGGGCCATGGCAGCCGAGGCCGAAACGCCCGAGGCATCGCAGCCCGCCACACCGGCGGAGACGGCGGCACTGGGCCTGATGCGACGCGGACTGCTGGTGCCCGCCGCCTTGAGCGCCACGGTGGCCCCATCACGCCGCGAGGCGGTGAACGCCCTCATCGCCGACGGCACCTTGCTGGTCGTGTCCCTCGAGGATGTGCAGCGTTACGACGAAGGCGACATGACCTCCCTCAAGCGCATCAGCGAGGCGGAGATACCGCTGGCCGAGGCTGATCGCACGCGATTCGTGCTGTTCCGCGAAAGCGACGGCCTGCGCGAGCACCTGGCGGTACTGGTGGGCGATCCTGCCCAATGGGCCGACGCCGTTCCGACGCGCCTGCACTCGGCGTGTCTCACCGGCGACCTGTTCGGCAGCCTGCGCTGCGATTGCGGCGAGCAATTGCGCGGCAGCGTGGCCGCCATCGCCGAACGCGGTGGCGGCATTCTGCTGTACCTCGCCCAGGAAGGGCGCGGTATCGGTCTGGCCAACAAGCTGCGGGCCTACCACCTGCAGGACGACGGCCTGGATACCGTCGACGCCGACCAGGTGCTGGGCTTCGGCGACGACGAACGCCGCTATCATGTCGCGCTGCAGATGCTCGAGGCCCTTGCCGTCACGCGCATCGAGCTGCTGACCAACAATCCCGGCAAGATCGACGCCATGAGCCGAGGCGGTGTCGAGGTGGTCGGCCGCCAGGCCTGCTATGGCAAGCTCAACGAACACAACCGGCGCTACCTGAGCGCCAAGGCCGAACGCGCCGGGCACTGGCTGAACGACGTGCTGGAACGTGACGGTACGCACGCCACGCGACGCGATATCAGCTCGCTCAAGTGACCCGGAGCGCGTCCTTCACTCGCGGGACCGCGCGCCGAGCTGGGTCAGGTCGAAACATGCCGCCGCCTCGACGACGGCGGCCAGACGCGCGGCGAAATGGGCCACCAGACGCTCTCCGAGCGCCGGGGTGGCCAGTCGCGCATCCCCCACCACGCCGTCGGGATGCAGGTCCTGGGCCAGCCATGCGAAACCGGCATCGCCCTCGGGCAACAGCCCGTGGCCGGTCTGTTCCTGCCGCGCGCCCAGCGATACCGCCTCGCCGAGATGGGCGTGGCGCACCTTGTGCGGCGCCAGATGCATCATCATGGCAGTTTCCAGTGCCCCGCCATGCAACCCGTGGCGCAACTCCTCGGCAGGCAGCGCGTCATCGGGCGGAGCGAAGCGAAAGTAATTCGCCTTGACCACCAGCAAGCCATGGCGCTCGCGCAACGTGAGCGCCGCGAGGTCGACCACCGCCTTGTTGCCGCCATGACTGTTGAACAGCACCAGGCGACGAATCCCGGCGCGCGCCACGCTGGCGCCGATCTCCACCAGATGCGCGATGGCGGTCTCCGGCGCCAGGCTCAGGGTGCCCGCGAAATCGCCATGCTCCATGCTCGCCCCCACCGCCACCGTCGGCAGCACCAGCAACTCGATGTCACGTGCCACGTGGGCGCGAGCCGCCGCCACCAGGCCGTCGGCGATATCCACATCGGTCGACAGCGGCAGGTGTGCACCGTGCTGCTCGACGGCCCCCAGCGGCAACAGCGCGACGCTTTCCGGCGTCACCCGTGCGGCCAGTTCGGGGCTGCTCAGTGACGCCCAGTCGGTGCCGCCGGGCGCGCTGTCTCCAGGCGTTGATGCCTCCATGTCCTTGTCCTCTCGGTCGAAACGGTCGAACCGCGGCCCTCAATCCCTCGGCCAGTCCAGGGCCGCCACCCACTCGGCGAACCCGCTGTCGCGCACCACGCGTCGCGTCAGAGCACTCTCGACGACGCTCGCGCCGCCCCCGGCCAGCGTCAAGCGCTGCCTGGCCCGAGTGATGCCGGTATACACCAGCTCGCGGGTCAGGATCGGATTGGCGCGTTCGGGCAGCACGAACATCACGTGCGTGAACTCGGAGCCTTGCGACTTGTGCACCGTCATCGCGAATACCGTCTCGCAGGCGTCGAGCCGCGATGGCAGCACGGCCCGGACGCCACCGGCAGTCGCGAAGAACACACGCAGGCGCCGCCCCGCCTCGGCATCCGGCAGGGCGATGCCGATATCGCCATTGTAGAGCCCCAGCTGCGGGTCGTTGCGCGTCACCATCACCGGGCGCCCGGCATACCAGCCTTGCGGGTCCTCGATCCAGCCTTCACGCCACAGGCCGGCGGCGATACGGGCATTGAGCCCCTCGACACCCCAGGGCCCGCGCTTGAGGGCGCACAGCACCTGAAAGTCGTTCAACCGCGCCAGCACGTCGGCCGGGGACGCCCCGTCGCGCACGCGGCGATAAAAATCGCGATACCCCGCCAAGGCGGCACGCTCGACCTCGCGCTGGGCGTTCGAGGATGCCAGCCACTGGATGTCCGTGTACTGCGCTTGCCAGGCCTGGCGGAAGGCCGCGACATCGCCGTCGTTGGTGGCCGCGGCCAGGGCACCGATACCGCTGTGCGCGTCGAAGCGGAAACTCTTGCGCAGCATGACGACGTGGTCTGCCAGCGGCGAACATGCCGGGTCGGGCGTCATGTCGGTATCCGCCAGTTGCGACAGCACTTCGCAGGCGGCCGGCGAATAGCCCTGGTCCAGCGCATTGGCGCAGAGATCGCCCAGCACCGAGCCGGCCTCCACCGAGGCAAGCTGGTCCTTGTCGCCGAGCAGGATCAGGCGCGCCTCGTCGGGCAGGGCCTCGAGCAGCGCCGCCATCAGTTCCAGGTCAACCATCGAGGCCTCGTCCACCACCAGCAGGTCGAGGCTCAGCGGTTGCCCCGCGTGATGGCGAAACTGTCGCGTATCGGGACGAGCGCCCAGCAGCCGATGCAGCGTCAGCGCCTCGCGCGGTAGCGTCGCCGCCACGTCGGCTTCGACATCCAGACCGCTCATGGCGCCGGCGATGGACTCGGACAAGCGCGCCGCCGCCTTGCCGGTGGGCGCCGCCAGTTGAATGCGCAGCGCACGCTCGCCTCGGGAGGCCGCCAGCGCCTGCGTCTGGAGCAATGCCAGCAAGCGCGTCACCGTCGTCGTCTTGCCGGTTCCGGGACCACCGGAGATGATCGTCAACCGGTTGCGCAACGCCAGCGTACAGGCCACCTTCTGCCAGTCCGGCGCGTCCTCCGAGGCGCCATTGGCCGAGAACAGCCGCGCCAATGGTGCGGCCAGCGAGGCCTCCACCGGCAACGGGCGCCCCAGACGCGCGCCGAGGTGCGTGGCCACGGCCTGCTCGGCGCGCCAGTAGCGCCGCAGGTACAGACGTTCGCCGACCAGCACCAAGGGCGTGGTGCCCGGCCCGGGCGACGCCACCAGCGGCGACTCGGCCAGCCGCGCGGCCCAGGTCGCGCTCTCCAGACCGCGCAGGAAGTCGTCCGGCAACGGGACCGACTCGTGCGGAGCGTCCTCTTCCAGAGGCGGCAACGACAGCACGTCGCGCGGAGCAGCGAGTGCCCGCGGCAGGGTCAGGCAGACATGTCCGCGCCCCAGTTGGTGGCTGGCCAGGGCCGCCGCCAGCAATACCTCGACCGGCGCCCGGGCATCGTGTTCCGCCAGAAAGCGCGCGAAATGCGCATCCAGGGGACGCAGCCAGCCCAGCGCTTCCCACCAGGCCAGACTCTCGAAGAGCGACTCCCGGCTCATGCCCGGCGAGGCATCCAGTGCCAGCGTGTATTGGTCTGGGCTCATGGGCTGCTCCGGGTTGCTGACGATGCCTGTGTCATGGCTGCCTCGATGTCATGCCGCTGCGCACGTGGCGCCGCACTCTCTTCCAGTGTCGCACGCAACGCCTCGACGGGGCCCGTGTCGCCCTCCAGCCAGGCATCCAGCGCTTCGATCAGGCGGCGCTCGGGGCGGCGCTGAAACACCCCCTGCCCCGGCGTGCCGTCCACGCCGCGCAGGAACAGGTAACAGGCGCCCCCCATGTGGGTGTCGTAATCGTAATCGTCGAGGCGTGCCGTCAGCAGACGGTGCAATGCCAGCACGTACAGCACGTACTGCAGGTCGTAACGATGCTCGACCATCGCCTCGGCCAAGGCCTCGGGACGATAATCCGCCGGCGCATCGCCCAGATGATTGGATTTCCAGTCGAGGACGTACCAGCGGCCGTCCTCGGCTTCGAACACCAGGTCGATGAACCCCTTGAGCATGCCGTTGAGCTTGCGGGGCGCCAGCCGGGGACGCGGCTCGGGCAAGGGCTCGAAGGCCGAGACCAGGGCGTCGAGCGGCGCGCTCCACGCCTGGTGGGCAGGCAGCCAGAACTCCAGCTCGGGGCGCCAGGCCGCCAGGCCGTCGAGACGAATCTCGGTCCCCGCGTGCCCCGGGAAAGGCGTCGGCAATGCCGTGCACAGCCAGTCGAGCAGCAGCGGCGCCCATTCGGGCTCGAAGCCCCCCAGGTGCAAGCGCGTGCTGACCAGGCGTTGCAACTCGTCGCGATAGGCCGGCTCGCGCAGGCGATCGAGGTCCACCGCCTCCAGCAAGCCGTGCAAGAAGGTACCGGGACGCGGACCGCGAGGAAAGTCGCGCAGGGTGCGCACCGCAGGACGCGGCACCGGGTCCTGCTCGCGACTGACCTCGACATCCAGGGTCGCCGGGGCATCCCACGTCATCGAGGCCTCCTCGCCCGCCGGTGCAAGGCGGGCGTCGACGATCAACGCCGAGTACGAGGCGATCCACCAGTCGTCGTCGATGCCGCCGTTGAAACGTCGCGCCGACGCCACGGCGGGCAGGGCGTGACGAACGCGCAAGCGATGCCCGGGCGGCGCGGGGCAGGCCTCGACACTCAGCGCCGCCGCGAGACGTTCGCGCACGTCATGCGCCTGGTCGTCGGCCTCGCAGCCGAGCAACCGACCCAGTGCCGTCTCGTGCAGGCAACCACTGGTGCCACGACCGCGCCCCAGATGCGCCACGCCCAGGCGACAGGCGTGCGCGGCCCGCGTCAACGCCACATAGAGAAGCCGCACGTCTTCATCCAGCCGGGCACGTTCGGCGGCGGCCAGTTGCTCGTCATCGGCGCCATGTACCAGCGCGCGGCCATGCCGGGGGTCGCGCCATTCGAGCAGTCCGGTCCCGCGCTCCGGCTCCGCCGGGCGGTAATCGCACACGAACGGCAACAGCACGATGGGGTACTCGAGTCCCTTGGCCTTGTGGATGGTGACCACCTTGACCAGGTCCTCGTCGCTTTCCAGGCGCTGACTGACGGCCTCGGCATCGAGTTGTCGGGTGCCCTCGACGAGCGCGCGATGCCACCAGCGCAGCAACGCATGCTCGCCGTCGAGACGCGCCGACACCGTCTGCGCCAGTTCCCCGAGATGCAGCAGGTCGGTAAGCGCCCGCTCGCCGTCGTCGCGCGCTCCCATGCGCTCGGCCACGCGGAAATCGCGCATCACCGCGCGCAGCATCGGCAGCACGCCACGCCGCTGCCACTGGCGGTGATAGTCGGCGAAGCGCTCGACCTCGCGCTCCCAGGCCAGCTCGTCGGCGAGCAAGGTCTCCAGTGCCGCCGGGTTGTCGTTGAGCAACCGCGTCGCCAGGGCGGCCTTGAGGCGCGCGTCCTGGCGCGGCTGCGCCACCGCCTCGAAGAGCTGCAGCAGCTCGAAGGCCAGTGCGGTATCGAAGACACTGGCGCGTTCGCTGAGATACACGCTGCGAATACCGCCCTCGGCCAGCGCGCGGCGTACCGCCAGCGCCTCGCTCCCCTTGCGTACCAGGATCGCGATATCCGCCGGGCGTACATCGCGTTGCCCGCCCTTCTCGTCGACGAAATGCCAGCCGCCCTCGAGCGCCCGCTGCACCTCGGCCCGCGCGGCGCTGGCCATGCTCGCCTGATAGTCGGCCTTCGCATGGCGTTCGTCACCCGGCCACCAGGCACCCAACGCCGCCACCTCCTGCCCGTCGGCGTTGCAAAGACGCGCCTTCTGCCCCTTGGCCGCGACCTCGACGAAGGGAATCTCGTCGCTGCCGAACGGCGTGGGATGTCGTGCGAACAGGCGGTTGACCGCCTCGACCATGGCCACGCTGGAGCGGAAGTTGCGCGTCAGGGTGAAACGGCTGGGGGTCTCGCGGCGCGCCGCCAGATAGGTCTCGATGTCGGCACCGCGAAAGGCGTAGATCGCCTGCTTGGGATCGCCGATCATCAACAACGTGGTGGTGTCGGCATCGGCCTCAGGGGCACGATAGATACGCGAGAAGATGCGGTACTGCAGTGGGTCGGTGTCCTGAAACTCGTCGATCAGCGCCACCGGCAGGGCCTGGCGAATGCGTCCCGCCAGCCGCCAGGCCGCCTCCGGCGCGGCTTCGGGGTCGAGTGCGGCGTCCAGGTCCTGCAGCAGATCGCCGAATTCCCACAACCCCTGGCGACGCTTCTCGGCGGCGAACATCGCCGCCACGGTGTCGCGCGCGTGGGCCAGCAGTCGCGGGGCCAGGACATCGAAGGGCGTGGCGGTCTCCGCCAGTTCGTCCAGCCGGGCGAAGAACGGATGCGTGGGCACGTCGTGGCCTTTCTTGGTGGCCTTCTCGAGCTTGGCCTGACTCAGCCAGAAACGGCCCTGGCTGTCGGTCGTGCCGTCATCGGCCTCGAAGGTCGCCAACCATTGCTCGAACGCCGCCAGCCGCGTATCGAGTTCGTCCGGCTTGTAGCTGTTCCTGTTGAGCGCGCCGCGCGAGAAGGCCTCGTTCAGGCAACCGGCGATGGCCTCGCGATCCCAGGCCTGGCGCAGCGAATCCTCCAGCGCCTGGCGTGCCGCCAGCGCGCGCTCGGCGTCGCCCAGCAATGTCGTCAGCGATGCGGGGGCCTCGACACGTTCGCCGTCCCACCACAGGGGTTGCGGCCGTGCGTCCTTGAGCAGTGGCTGCAATGCCTGGCTGAGCGCTTCCGGGCCTTCCCAGCGGCGGCGAATCTCGCGCTGCCAATGCGCGGCGAGCGGATAGAAATGACAACGCCAGTAATCCTCCACCACCCGGGTCAGCAAGGTCGAGCCATCTTGCAGCAGCTCGGCACCGAAGCGCGCGCCGGCATCGAAGGCATGACGGGTCAGCATGCGCTGGCAGAAACCGTGAATGGTGAAGATGGCGGCTTCGTCCATCAGTCGCGCGGCTTGATCGAGCCGCTTGGCGGCGCTTGCCACGGCGGTCTGCCCGGCCTCCACCAGGGGCGTGAGCAAGGCGCCGAGCACATCGTCGTGGCGGGCCTCGGGCGGGGCCAGCAACCAGTCGCGGGCCTCCTTGAGGCGCGCGCGGATGCGCCCGCGCAGCTCGGCGGTGGCGGCTTCGGTGAACGTCACCACGAGGATTTCCGGCGGCAGCAGCGGACGTGGATAGTCACACGCCTCACGCCCCGGCAACGGACCGAGCACCAGACGCACGTAGAGCGCCGCCAGGGTAAAGGTCTTGCCGGTCCCCGCGCTGGCCTCGATCAGGTGATGGCCGGCCAGCGGCAGATGCTCGAGCACCAGCGGCTGGGGCTGCGCCACCGGGGCGTCATCGAACGTCGTCATGCGCGTCCTCCATGTACTCGCTGGGTCACCTGCGCCAGCATGTCTAGCAAGGGCGCGTAGAGCGTCAGCGAGGCCGCGACGCCCCCTGCCGCCTCGAAGGCGGCGAAATCGGGCCACAGCTGTCCCAGGGCGCCGTCGCGTGCCCTCAGGGCCGCCGGACCGGCATAGGCATCGGTTTCGTAACGTGCGATCAGCGCCTCGCGCAGGCCGCTCTCCAGCGGCTCCCCGGCCTGCAGGGCCTCGCAGGTCTCGCGCGGCACGCGTTTCCAGATCTCTTGTGCCACCTCGCCGATCGCCGGCCAGGGCATGCGGTAGGCACGCGCCCAGGCGTCCAGCCAGGTCGCGAGCTGCTGTCGCGCCGTGGCGGCGGCCATTCCCGGCAAGCTCAGGCAACGATCCTCGAAGACCGCCGTCCAGCTGCAGGGTGCCTCCAGCGTGGCATTGGCGAGCAGCCAGCGCAGATACCCGCCGTAGAGTCGATGCACCTTGCCGACGTGTCGGTGCGGCCCCGTGCCTTCGACCTTCAAGTGGCCGTAATGCCCGGGCTCCAGCGTCATCAGGCACCAGGGCGCGGCGCCATCCTCCGGCGCGGCGAACACGTCGTCGAGGCGTGCCTCCAGCGTCAGCGCCGACGCGCCCCCCTGGAAGCGGGCGAGAAACGGCGAGGCGGCAGTGCAGGCGGCCACATCGCGACGCCAGCTTTCCACCTGGCGCGACAAACGGGCCAGACGCGGCTCGATCAAGGCCTCGCCGAAGCCCGCCGTTGGCAGGCGGCCGGCCAGGCGCAGCCGCTCGGCGACGCTGGCGAGTGCCACGCCCCCGCGCGCGCCGTCGAGCAGCTCGCGCTTGAGCCCATGGTCCTCGAGGCCGTCCAGCGCGAAGGGCTCGTTGTCCTCGTCGGGGACGTGGGGATCGACGTAATGAACCCCCAGGCGCCCGAGATAGACCGTCCACGGGCGGCGCAGCACGCGTTGCAGGTCGCCCAGCGACAAGGGCTCGTCAGGCAGCGATGCCATCGAGGCATCCGGCGAGGGGGCGCCGTCCGCCGTCGCCGCGGCGGTGTCTTCAGGCGTCGCGTACAAGGCTTCCCAGCTCGCCTCGTAGGTGAAACGTGGATCGTCGCGTTCGAAGTAGCGGCGCGAGAAGGGCTGCAACGGGTGCGTCTCGATCAGCCGGCGTGCCAGCCGCGCGTCACGCGAACCGGCGCCGTCCTCGGGGACGTCCCACCCCTGCTCGAGGGTATCGAGCAACTCGCCGATCAGCACCGAGGGCGGACGCGGCGTGTTGTCGCGCACATCGTGCCCCACCCAGGAAAGCGTCAGCTTGGCGCGCGCCGACAGCATGGCCTCGAGCATCAGGTAGCGGTCGTCGTCGCGCCGCGACCTGTCACCGGGACGCGGCCGCGTGGCCATCAGGTCGAAGTCCTGGGGTTGGCGCACACGCGGATAATCGCCGTCGTTCATGCCCAGCAGATACACCTCGCGGAACGGAATGGCCCGCATTGGCATCAAGGTGGCGAAATTGACCTTGCCCGCCAGAAAGCGTTGCGCCAGGCCGCCCTCGTCCAGTTCGGCACGCAAGGCATCGCGCACCACACCGAGCCCCACCGGCTCCTCGAAATCGGCATGCCGGCATTGCTGGGCCCAACGCGCCAGGGCCGCGTCGAGACGCGCCATGACATCGTGTTCATCCGCCGTGCCAGGCTGCAGGCAGGCCGCGAACAACGCCTGCAAACGGCCCAGCCACGCCATCGGCGTCAAGCGCTCGCCCAGCGCTGCGCACTGCTGCTCCAGGGTACTCAGCAACGTTGCCACACGCCCCGCCAGATCGGCCTCCAGGCCGCCGACTTCGGCATAGGGCACGATGCCCTGGAAATCCCCCGAGGGGGCATGCCCCAGTGAGTCTTCACTATCGTCTCGCGCCCCGCCGGCCGAGGGCTCCCCCACGGCATAGCCCAGCAGCATGCGCGACAGTCCGAACCGCCAGCTGTTCTCGCCCAGCGCCGGGAACCCCAGCGAGTCGCGATGTTCTGCGCTGAGCCCCCAGCGCACGCCACTGCCCGCCAGCCATTGGCGGAGCCGCTCGAGCTCGGCTTCGTCGATGGCGAAGGCGGTGCGGAAGGCAGGGACTTCCAGGGCGTCGAGCACCTCGCTCACCGTCAGGCGGCGTTCGGGCAGCTCGAGCAGCAGCAGCGCCAGGGCCATGAGCGGGTGTGCCTCGCTGGCCACCTGGTCGGCGATGGTGAAGGGAATGTGTCGGGGATGCGATGGCGGCAACTGGCCGAAGACCGCCTCGATACAGGGGGCATAGCGGTCGATGTCCGGCACCATGACGATGATGTCGCGGGGACGCAGCGGCTGGCCCGCCGCCTCGGCGCGCTCGAAGGCCGCCAGCAGACGGTCGTGCAGGATCTCCACCTCGCGCAGCGGTGAGTGAGCGCTGACCAGGGACAGCGACTCGTCATCCTCGGCGATCCTTCGCGGGCCGCCCTCACGCCGGGCACGCTCGCCGGGATGCACCAGCTCGAGCACGTCCTGCTGCAACTGCTGCAGCAATGTCGGCGACTGCTCGGGCGCCATGTCGCGGAAGACATCGGTTTCGAGATCGAACCCGCGGTCGCTTTCGAACTCGTACAGGCCCACGATGAAGTCGCGCCCCTGCGTGCCCCACCCCGCCAGCAACGGGTTGGCATGCAGATGCAGGGCCTCCTCGTCGAGCTCGGCCAGCCACGGCGCCTCGGGGTGGCGCGCCTCCTGCTCACGCCGGGCCTGCGACGACAGTCGTCCGGCCCGCTTGATGGCATCACGGTCGGAGACGATGTCCCCCCAGTAATGACGGCAGGGGTTGGCGATCATCAAGAACACATCGACCACACCGGAGAGCGCGTGCAAGGCCTCCAGCGTCTGTGCGGGCAGCGCCGAGATCCCGAACACGAAGACACGGGGCGGCACGTCGCGGGGCCGCTTGCGCAGCCCCCGGGCGGCGTCGAGAAAGCGCCGATGCAGGCGTGCGCGGTGGTGCTCGCGCGCAGCGGCCGGGGCGTCCTCGATCAGCGCGCGCCACAGCGCCGGCTGCCAGCGCTGGTCGTCGGGCAGGTCCGCGGGCGCGTGTTCGCCTCGTTCCCAGGCCTCGATCCATTCGGGGCGGTAGATCAGGTATTGGTCGAAGAGGTCGGCGAGACGCACCGCCAGGTGCCAGCGACGCCGTTCGCGTGCCTCCTCCGCGGCGCCCGGCAAGGGACTCGCCTCCAGTGCCTCGCCCTGGAGATAGTCGCGCAGCGGCGCGTAGCACGTCGGATCGTCGGGAGACGTCTCGGGATCGAGGCAACGTTCCAGCAACGCCATCAACCGCCAGGCCAGGGGAGTCTTGTCGAACGGGGACTGCTCGGGGATGTCGTCTCCCAGCACCGCGCGATAGGCGCGCCACACGAAACTGGAAGGCAGCGGAAAGTCCACCGAGGCGGCGATGCCGTCGGCCTCGGCCAGGGTCAAGCGCAGCCACTGCGCCATGCCGTTGGATTGCACGAGGAAGGTTTCCGGCACCAGCGGCGGTTGACGATGGCGCCGAATGACATCGAGCGCGAGCGTCCCCAGGTCCTCGAGGTGGTTGGCGTGTATGACGCTGAACATGCTGGCTCCCGGCGGTCGAGGTGGCGTCCAGCGGCATCTTACACCATCGCGAGGGCAGCCCCGAGCCCGGGGAGGACGGAAGACAACCGACGCGCCTGGCGGCCGGTACGCCGAGCGCTGTCGCCCGCCGCTTTGTCAACCTTAAGGAGTGATACAGGTTGACATATCGGCGCAGCCTCGTACCCTCTTGGTCAACCTTTTAAAAACCATAAGTTGACCATAAGCGAGAATCTCATGACCGCCCAGTCCCGCGACCCTGCCTGGACCGATGCGTCGCCGACCTTCCAGCCGACGATGCGCCACGACTGGTCCCTGGAGGAGATCGAAGCGCTGTTCGCGCTGCCCTTCAACGACTTGCTGTTCCGTGCCCAGCAGGTCCACCGCGCGCACTTCGATCCCAACGCCGTGCAGGTCTCGACCCTGCTGTCGATCAAGACCGGCGCCTGCCCCGAGGACTGCAAGTACTGCCCGCAATCCGGGCACTACAACACCGGTCTCGGCAAGGAGAAGCTGCTCGAGATCGAGAAGGTGGTGGAGCAGGCCCGTGCCGCCAAGGCGGCCGGTGCCAGCCGCTTCTGCATGGGCGCCGCCTGGCGCAGCCCGCGGGAGAAGGATCTGCGGGTGGTGACGGAGATGGTCGGCCGGGTCAAGGCGCTGGGGCTGGAGACCTGCATGACGCTCGGCATGGTCGACGTCGATCAGGCCAGGCGCCTCGCCGAGGCCGGGCTCGACTACTACAACCACAACCTGGATACCTCGCCGGACTACTACGGCGAGATCATCACCACCCGCACCTATGCCGACCGCCTGGAGACGCTCGCCAACGTGCGCGAAGCGGGCATGAAGGTCTGCTCCGGCGGCATCCTGGGCATGGGCGAGGCACCTCGCGATCGCGCCGCCCTGCTCCAGCAGCTGGTACGCCTGGATCCGCATCCCGAGTCGGTGCCGATCAACATGCTGGTCAAGGTGCCGGGCACCCCGATGGAAAACGTCGAGGACATGGACCCGCTGACGTTCATTCGCGCCATCGCCGTGGCCCGCATTCTGATGCCCAAGAGCCACGTGCGCCTGTCCGCCGGGCGCGAGCAGATGGACGAGTCGACCCAGGCCCTGGCCTTCCTGGCCGGCGCCAACTCGATCTTCTACGGCGACACCCTGCTGACCACCGGCAACCCCCAGGTGGAGCGCGACCGGGCACTGTTCGACAAGCTCGGCCTGCATCCCGAACCCAGCGACCCGCATGCGGACGACGCCCACCGTGACGACGAACAGGCCGAGATCGCGCTGGCCCATGCCATTCAGCGCCAGCGTGACGACGCCCTTTTCTACGACGCCACCCGGGGCTGAGTCATGGGCTCGCGTACGGATCCCTGGTCGGCGCGGCTGGCGAAGGCCGCGGAACAGCGCCATGCCGACGGCGGCTGGCGGCAGCGTCCCACGCTGAGCGATGTCGCGCCCTTCATCGACTTCGCCGGCAACGATTATCTGGGCCTGGCCGACGATCCGCGTCTGGCCGAGGCTCAGGCCGAGGCCGCGAGACGCCTGGGAGCCGGCGCCAAGGCATCGCACCTGGTGTCCGGCCACCTCGAGATCCATGAACGTCTCGAGCGACGCCTGGCCCAACTGACCGGACGTCCCCGTGCCCTGCTTTTCTCCACCGGCTACATGGCCAATCTCGGCGTCCTGCAGGCGCTGTGCGACCACCATACGCGCGTGTTCCAGGATCGTCTGAACCACGCTTCGCTGATCGATGGCGCAAGGCTCGCCGGCGCGACCTCGCGGCGTTTCCATCATCGCGACCTCGAGGATCTGGAGCGGCTGCTCGCCCGCGCCCCGGACGATGCGCCGACGCTGGTGGTCAGCGACGGCGTGTTCAGCATGGACGGCGACGTGGCCGAGGTGGGAGCGCTCGCCGCGACCGCCCGTCGCCACGGGGCCTGGCTGATGATCGACGACGCCCATGGTCTCGGTGTGCTCGGCGAGGTCGGCGACGGTTGCGTGGGTCGCGCCCATGATCGTCGTGAGGTGCCGGTGCTGGTCGGCACGCTCGGCAAGGCACTGGGCAGTGCCGGGGCCTTCGTGGCCGGCGACGAGGCGCTGATCGACCACCTGATCCAGTTTGCCCGTCCCTACGTCTACACCACCGCCCAGCCACCCGGCGTGGCGGCGGCCACCCTGACCGCCCTGGATGTGCTCGAGCGCGAACCCGAGCGCCGCGCTCGACTGCATGAACGCAGCGCCGACTTTCGACGCGAGGCTGGGACGCTCGGCTTGCCGCTGACCGACTCTCGGACGCCCATTCAACCCATCGTGCTGGGTGACAACGCCCGCGTCATGCGCTGGGCCGAGCGCTTGGCCCGGGCGGGATTGCGTGTCGGCGCCATCCGCGCGCCCACGGTCCCCAAGGGCGAGGCGCGGCTGCGCATCACCCTCTCCGCCACCCACGACGACGACGCCCTGGACGCTCTGCTCGAGGGGCTCGCGACCTGCCAGCGGGAGGAGGCCGCATGAGCGATTCGGCGACGAACACGCTGGTGCTGCTCTCCGGCTGGGGCTGCGATGCCCGCCTGTGGCAGGCGCTGGACGATCACTGGCCGGCCGGGCTCGAGGTCATGACGCCGGACTGGCCCGGCTACGGCGCACGCACCGCGCTCGCCGACCCCGCCTCGCTGGAGGCGCTGGCCGATGCCATGGTCGACGATCTCCCGCCTGACGCCATCTGGGTCGGCTGGTCGCTGGGCGGCCTGCTGGCGGCGGCCCTGCTCGACCGGCTGCCCACGCCCCGCGCCCTGGTGCTGCTCGGCATGGGAGAACGCTTCCCGCATCCCGAGGGCGTCAGCCCAACCGCCCTGGCCCGCTTTCGCCAGGCCTTCCGGCGCGATCCGGTGGCGACCCACGCCCACTTCATGCGCTGGCAGCTCGGCGGCGAGCCGTCGCCCCGGGCCGCCCATCGAAGGCTGCGCACCCTGCTCGGCGACGAGATCAACGCCGATGCCGCCACCCTGGCCGCGGGGCTCGCGCATCTCGCGGAGATCGACAATACCCGGCGCCTGGCCACGCCGCCCTGTCCGGTGCATCGGCTGGCCGGCGAGGACGACCCGCTGCTGGCCCCGACGGTTCGCGAACGGGCCGACTACCGCCTGCCCGGGGCCGGCCACTGCCCGCCGATCAGCCAACCGATGCGACTCACCCGTGCACTGGCCGCCATCGCCGTGGCGCCGACACGGTCACTCGCCGAGGCCTCCCTGGAGACGATGCCATGACCGCGCTGCCATGCCACGGCCTCGATGCAGGTACCGATGCCCGGGCACACGACTGGCGCGCCCGGGTCGCGCGTGCCTTTTCGCGTGCCGCGCCGCATTACGCCCGTCGCGCCACCGCCCAGCACGCCATGGGCAAGCGACTGCTCGAGCGATTGCCCGATCACGCTGGCGATGTGCTGGATCTGGGCTGCGGCCCCGGCGACCTGACCGCTGCGCTGGCAACGCATTACGGTGCCGCCTGCACGGTCAGCGGCCTGGACCTGGCGCCGGGCATGCTCGCCGAAGCGCATCGACGGCATCCCGGCGCGATCCGCTGGATATGCGGCGACGCCGCCGATCTGCCGCTACCCAATGCAAGCCTCGATCTCGTGGTCTCCAACCTGGCCATCCAGTGGTGCCCGGACCTGGACGCGGTGCTCGCCGAGATCCGCCGTGTGTCGAGACCGGGCGGCCGCGTGCTGATCAACACCCTGGCGCCGGGCACGCTGGACGAGGTCGGCCGGGCCTGGGAACGCCCGGCCGCGCTGCTCGAATTTCGCGACGCGGCCCGCCACCGCCGTGCCGCCCACGCAGCCGGCTTCCGCCGGGTCGAGATCACGGCGCGTCTCGAGCGCTTCCATTATCCCGACCTCGCCGCGGTGATGGCCTCCATCAAGGGGGTGGGCGCCCAGGTGGCCCGCGGCGGGGCGCGGCTCGCGCGCGCCGACGTGGCCCGCGCCGCCCGGCGCTTCGAGACGCTGCGCACCGACGCCGGCCTGCCCGTCTCCTACCACCTTCTGACGCTCGATCTGGAACGCTGACATGACCACTTATTTCGTGACCGGCACCGACACCGACGCCGGCAAGACTCTCGTGGCCAGCGGCCTGCTGGCGCTGGCCCGCCGTCGCGGCCTGACCACCCTAGGGCTCAAGCCCGTGGCCTCCGGCTGCGAGTCCACCACCGAAGGGCTGCGCAACATCGACGCTCTGACTCTCCAGGCCCAGAGCATGCCGACCCCGCCCTACGCCACCCTCAATCCCTATGCCTATGCGCCGGCCATCGCGCCGCATCTGGCCGCCCGTCGGGCCGGCAGGATACCCACCCTCGACGCCCTGGTCGCGCACGTCGCCGACCCGTTGGCCGAGAAGCGCGACCTGACGCTGATCGAGGGTGCCGGCGGCTGGCGGGTACCGCTCAACGACGACGAGGACCTCGCCGGCCTGGCGGTGCGCCTCGAACTGCCGGTGATCCTGGTCGTCGGGCTCGAGCTCGGCTGCCTGAACCACGCCCGGCTCAGCGCCGAGGCGATCCGCGCCGACGGCCTGCCGCTGGCCGGTTGGGTGGGCAACCTGATCGACCCGGGCCTGTCCTTCGACGAGGTCGCCGACGAAGCCTGCTATCGCGACAACCTGGCGACCCTCGAGCGCACGCTGGAGGCGCCCTGCCTGGGCATCGTGCCGCGCCTGGCCGCCGCCACGCCGGACGCGCGCGCCCATGCCGCCGCCGACTATCTGACGCTGCCCGGCGATGCGTGACGTCCGGCCCCCGCGCCCTGATACGCAACCCACATGCGAGGAACTCCGATGACATCTCCCGTCTGGCATCCTTACGCGCACCTCAAGACCCAAGCTCCCGCCCCCAAGGTGGTCGGCGGCGACGGCCCGCGCTTCACCCTGGACACCGGCGAGTCGCTGCTCGACGCCACCTGCTCCTGGTGGTGCATGATCCACGGCTATCGTCACCCCCGCCTGGTGCGCGCCATCCAGCAACAGGCCGATGAACTCTGCCACGTGATGCTCGGTGGCCTGACCCACGCGCCGGCCGACCGCCTGGCCCGGGAACTGGTGCGCGTCACGCCCGCCGGCCTGAACCATGTGTTCTTCTCCGACAGCGGCTCGGTGGGCATGGAAGTGGCCATGAAGATGGCCGTGCAGTACCACCATCTGCGCGGCAAGCCGGCCAAGCGCCGCATGCTGACCCTGATGAAGGCCTATCACGGCGACACCGCCGGGTGCATGGCGGTGTGCGATCCCGAGGAAGGCATGCATTCGCTGTTCGCGGGCTTCCTGCCGCAGCATCACTTCGCGCCGGCGCCCACCGCCGGCTTCGAGGCCAGCCGTGAAGAAGTGCAGGCCGACCTCGATGCCCTGCGCGCCGTGCTGGAGGCCCATCATGAGGAAATAGGCGCTCTGCTGATGGAGCCGTTGCTGCAGGCGGCCGGCGGGCTCAACATGACCTCGCCCCACTACCTGCGCGGCGCCCGGGAGCTGTGCGACGAGTTCGACGTGCTGCTGGTGTTCGACGAGGTGGCCACCGGCTTCGGGCGTACCGGACGGATGTTCGCCGCCGACCACGCCGACGTGACCCCGGACATCATGGTGCTATCCAAGGGGCTCACCGGCGGCTACCTGGGCCATGCCGCGACGCTGGCCACCGACCGGGTGCATTCGGCGTTCATCGGGGATAGTCCCGAACATGCCTTCATGCACGGCCCCACCTTCATGGGCAATCCGCTGGCCTGCCGGGTGGCACTGGAAAGCCTGGCGGTGTTCGAGGAGGACGATTATCTGGGCCGCATACAGACGCTCAACGGCGTGCTGCGCGAGGAATTGCGCGACGACGCGGCGTTGCGCGCCCACCCGGCCGTGGCCGACGTGCGCGTGCTGGGCGCCACCGCGGTGATCGAGGTCCACGACGCCGCCGCCCTCGCGGGCGTGGCCGACTTCGCCCGGGAACGAGGCGTGTGGCTGCGCCCCTTCGGCCGCTGGCTGTACACCATGCCGGCCTATGTCACCTCGACTCACGACTTGCGCCGTATCACCGAGGTCATGAAGCATTGGTTCATCGACCGTCGCGCACCATGACGTGTCTGGCGAGGCGTGCGTGATGAGCGCTCATGCGGTGGAACGCCCGCGGCCCGCGCCGGAAATCGTGCTTCCTGCCCCGGCGCTGGATTACGTCTTCGGCCCCCGGCGATGTTAACCTGTAGGGCTAATGTGCCATCTCATTCACCGGCACCGCGAATTCCGCGAGGAGTCATCCGTGCAGCCATTGCCGCCTCCCCACCCGACCAATGCCCAGGGACGCCAACGGCGGGTCGGGGTGGAAATCGAATTCGCCGGCATCATGCCCGACACCGCCGCTCGGCTGGTCGCCGAGTGCTTCGGTGGCGATATCGTGCGCCAGAGCCCCCACCGCATGAGTGTCGAAGGCACGCCCTGGGGCAAGTTCACCATCGAGCTGGACAGCAAGTACGTGCATCCCGACGCGACGGTCATGCAGGCCAACGGGATGACGCCGGGCAAGGCACCTTCGGCGGGACGCGAGTGGCGCGTGGAATTCCATCAACGCTCCCGCGAGTGGCTCGGCGAGATGGTCGCTGGGCTCGTGCCCACCGAAATCGTCTCGCCGCCGATCCCCTGGTCGGAGCTCGGCGAGTTCGACCGCCTCTTCGACGCCCTGCGTCGCTATGGCGCGGAAGGCACCGACGCCAGCGTCTTTTACGGCTTCGGCCTGCATCTCAATCCCGAGGTGCCGGATACCGGCACCGCCAGTGTGCTGGCCCACCTGCAGGCCTACACCATCCTGGCCGCCTGGCTGCGCGATCAGATTCGGGTCGACCTGACGCGCGAGATCCTGCCGCATACCAATCCGTTTCCCAAGGCCTATGCCCTGAGGATCCTCGCGCCCGACTACGCGCCGACACGGGCCCAACTGATCAGCGACTATCTGCGCGACAACCCGACGCGCAACCGCGAGCTGGACATGTGCCCGCTGTTTGCCCATCTGGCGCCGGAGTCGGCGCACCCGTTGCTGCATGAGTCACTGGTCAAGCCGCGCCCCACGTTCCATTACCGTTTGCCCAACGCTCAGCTCAACGCGCCCGGCTGGGGCAGCGTCACGGAATGGAACCGCTGGGTGACGGTCGAACGCCTGGCCGCCGATGCGCACAGCCTGCACACGCAGCGGCAGGCCTACTGCGCCCACCATACGCAATCCACGGTGAGCCACTGGCTGGACAAGCTGAAACGCTGGGTGGAAGGATGAGGGCAAGGCCGCTGATCGGGATCACCACGTCCGACCACAAGAGTCTGATGGCCTGGGCCTGCGACTGGCTCGCCGTATGGCGTGCCGGAGGCCGCCCGGTGCGACTGTCGCCATCGCGCGAGATCCCCGAGGGGCTCGCGGGCTTGATGGTCGGCGGTGGCGACGATATCGGCGCCCAGTTGTATGGGGGAGAGATGCGGCTGGACGTGCGCGTCGACCCGGCACGGGACCGTCTCGAGCTCTCGCTGCTCGAACGCTTTCTTCCCCAGCGACTCCCCGTACTGGGCATCTGCCGGGGCGCACAGATCATCAACGTCCACTGCGGCGGCACGCTGATCGGCGATATCTACACCGCCTACGATCACGTGCGGCGTCAACGCACCGTACTGCCCCGCAAGCATGTCCACATCACCGCCGACAGCCGCCTGCACGGCCTGCTTGGCGTTTCGCGATGCCGCGTCAACAGCCTTCATCATCAGGCGGTGGACCGGCTCGGCGACGCCCTGGAGGTGGTGGCGCGCGATCGCGACGGCCTGATCCAGGCCATCGAGGCGCCGACCCACCCGTACCTCATCGGCGTCCAGTGGCATCCCGAATTCCTGGTTTTCAACCGTCCCCAGCAGCGCCTGATCCGAGGCCTCGTCGACGCCGCGCGACGCTCCTAGAAGAGCCCGAAAGACGACGCCCCGCACATCGGCGGGGCGTCGTGGCATGGCGAGGTCGCGCGTCAATGCGTCACGATGGCATGACCGCCAGTCGGCGCCCGCTGGACGTTTGCATCAAGTACACGCCGATGATCACGCCCAGCCCGCCCAGCGCGGCGACGTAGACCGCAGGGAACAGCGGATGCACGGTCATCAATACCGACACCACGATGGGCGTGAAGCCACCGAAGATGGCGTAGGCGACGTTATAGGAAAACGACAGTCCCGTGAAACGCACCACCGCCGGAAACGACTTGACGGCGATGGTGGGTACCACACCGACGATCCCCACCGCGAAGCCGCTCAGGATATAGAGCGGCGTCAGCCATTCGGGGTGCGTGCTCACGGTGGTCATCATCACCCAGTAGCTGATGGCCAGCAGCACGCCCCAAAAGGCGATGGTCGGGCCGCTGCCGAGGCGATCCGCGCACCAGCCGGAAGCCAGACTCCCCACCACGACACCGAGAATGGCATACACATTGGCCAGCGAGGCATCCAGGCCATAACGCGTCTCGAGCAGACTCGGCGTCATCAGGATCACCACCACGATGGCGGCGGTGAGAATCCAGGTCACGCCCATCGACAGCACCACGCTCGGCAAGTGGTTGCGCAAGACGCTCTTGACCGGCAGTTCCTCGGCCAGCGCCTTTTTCTGCTGCATTTCGGCGAAGACCGGCGTCTCGTGCAGCCAGCGCCGCAGATACACGGCCAGCAATCCGAACACCCCGCCGATCAAGAACGGAATCCGCCAGGCATACGCGGCCAGCTCCGCATCACTGTAGGTGGTCTTGATGAACGCCGACATCAGCGAGCCGATGAGAATGCCCGATACCAGGCCGGCGGACAGCGTGCCGCAGGCGAAGCCCACATGGTGGCGCTTGACGTGCTCGGTGACGAACACCCAGGCGCCGGGGACTTCACCGCCTACGGCGGCCCCTTGCAGGATGCGCAGCGCCACCAGCAGCAAGGGCGCCGCATACCCCAGGGTGTCGTAGGTGGGCATCACGCCGATCAGCAGCGTCGGCACCGACATCAGGAAGATCGACAGGGTGAACATCTTCTTGCGCCCCAGCAGATCGCCGAAATGCGCCATGATGATGCCGCCCAGCGGGCGTGCCAGGTAGCCGGCGGCGAAGATCCCGAAGGTCTGGATCTGACGCAGCCATTCGGGCATTTCAGGGGGAAAGAACAGTTGCCCCACCACCGTCGCGAAGTACACGAAAATGATGAAGTCGTAGAATTCCAGGGCGCCGCCGAGCGCGGACAGCGACAGCACCTTGACGTCGCGACGATTCAGCGGGCGCGACGCACTCGCGTCGGTCTCTTGCGAAGTAGCCATGATGGATGTGGTCTTCCGTTCGAATGATCGGTGATCGTGTTATGTCAGCGTCCAGCGTCGCGGCACCCAAACAAGGCGGGAGGTACCGGCCGACGACCGCGCAGGAGGCTAACAGATTCACGGGAAGACTTCAGCGCCGTTGTCAAGGTTTTTACGGCACCGTGGGGAGAACAATCGACAGGGAGCATCAACGGGCCGGCCGAGGCCGGCCCGAATGGAACGCGTCGTTACCCTTCGAGTCGGGCGTCGAGCGTGATCTCGGCGTTCAGAAGGCGCGAGATCGGGCAACCTTCCTTGGCTTTCTGGGCGGCGTCATCGAAGCCCGCCTGATCGATACCCGGTACCTTGGCACGGGTGACGAGATTCACCTTGGTGACCTTGAAGCCGCTGTCGTCCTTGTCCAGCGTCACGGTCGCCTCGGTGCGCACGTCATCGGGGTCGTGGCCCGCTTCGCCCAGAATCATCGACAGCGCCATCGAATAGCAACTGGCGTGGGAGGCCGCGATCAATTCCTCGGGATTGGTGCCCGGCTCGCCTTCGAAACGCGTGTTGAAACCGTATGGATTGTCCTTGAGCGCGCCGCTCTGGGTAGAGACCGTCCCCTTGCCACGCTTGAGACTGCCTTGCCAATGGGCGGAACCGGTTTTCTCGATACTCATTCGTGCCTCCTTTCGTGAGTGGACATGATGCCCCTACACCATAGTCCATATGGGTGATGTCGTGGACTTCAAGGGCTCACTCGTCGGCACGCACGGCGCGACATGCCGCCCACTCTTCCGCCAGGACCGCATGGCCCGCCTCGCGCAGGGCATCGACATTGCGCTCGGGGATCGATTCGGGATCGGGGTACGCCGCCACGGCCGCCTCGACGCTGGTCTCGCGCAGGAGATGCCACATCGGCCACGGCGACCGGTTGGTGTAATTGGCGGGGTCCTCCGCCGGCGCCCCGGCGAAGACATACTCGGGATGGAAGCTCGCCAGCTGGTAGATACCGGCATACCCTTCCGCCTCGAGCAACGCCTCGGCGACGTTCAAGAGATCCAGGTAATCCTCGAAATCGGACATGCCGTCCGGCAGGATCATCAGCGTCGTATCGATGGCCGGCTCGGCATCCAGGCGACGACATTCATCGACCAGCGCGTGCAGCATGACCTGCGGATCGTCGCCGCGCACCAGGGCATGACGAATGGTGTCGCGTCGAACCTCGCGACCGGCAAACGGGCAGATATTGCGTGCCACGACGAAGCGCGCCACCCAGGCGCGGGTCATGGCGATGACATCGGCATCCAGAGGACGCTCGGGCATGGGATCGATCCTGAAACGAAAGTGACGTTGCCAGTATACCGGACTTGCCGCATCCCGCCGTGTCGGCGCACCCTGAAGGCAAGCCCACATCCATGCCAGACTTGCCAGGGAGGCTCTCCACCATGACCACGTCCCCCGCCAACGACATTCCCCGCGTCACGCTGGCCGCCACCGAGCGTGAGCCCGCCGTCGCCCTGCCCGCCATCGGCCAGGGGACTTGGCACATGGGCGAGAACCGCGCCCCGCGACGCGACGAAGTCCATGCCCTGCAATACGGCCTCGACCTGGGGATGACACTGATCGATACCGCCGAGATGTACGCCGACGGCGGTGCCGAGGAAATCGTCGGCGAGGCCCTGCGCGGTCGTCGCGACGAGGCCTTCGTGGTCTCCAAGGTCTACCCGTGGAATGCCGGCCGCGAGGACGCCATCGCCGCCTGCGAGCGCAGCCTGCAACGCCTGGATACCGACTGTCTCGACCTCTATCTGCTGCATTGGCCCGGCAACGTTCCGCTGGAGGAAACGCTGGAAGCCTTCGAGCACCTGCAAGCCCAGGGCAAGATACGTCGCTACGGCGTCTCCAACTTCGACGTCGACGAAATGCGCGCCCTGCAGGCCGTTCCCGGCGGCGACCGCTGCGCCGTCAACCAGGTGCTCTACCATCTCGGCTCGCGCGGCATCGAGCACAGCCTGCTGCCCTGGCAGCGTGAACGCGGCCTGCCGACCATGGCCTACTGCCCCCTGGCCCAGGGCGGGCAAGCGCTCGACCACCCCAAGGTTCGCGCCATCGCCGACGCGTTCGGTGTCAGCCCCGCCCAGGTGCTGCTGGCCTGGGCGACCCGCCCCGCGCCCGACGGTCAACGCGATGTCATCGCCATCCCCAAGGCGGTACAGCCCGCACACGTCGAAGCCAATGCCGCCGCCATGCGGCTCGCGCTGGACGACGCCAGTCTCGCACGGCTGGACGCCGCCTTCCCCGCGCCGTCGCGCAAGCCGCCCCTGGATATCGTCTAGGCGTTGACGACGCCGCCATACCGACGCTCAATCCTCGGGTGTGACACCGCCAAGGCAGGCGGCCTCTTGCTCCCCGTAGCCATATTCATCTTGCAACCCCTGATGAATGGCTCGGCGTTCATCGAGCGGCTTGTGCTGGCTCGCCTTGAGCTTGCCTTCGAGGCGGTCGACGGTGATCTCGATCCCGACGATGGCGCGGCACATCGCGGCGATGTACTCGTCGGGGGCATCCTCGACCCGCCAGGGCCTCTGCCGCTCGCCTTCGAAGCGCTCGGTGAGCGCGGTCACCATCTCGCGCAGCCAGCGTGGATCGTCGATCAGGCGCAGCCGGCCATGCGCGTGCACCACCTGATAGTTCCAGGTCGGCACCACCTTGCCGTGCTCACGCTTGGCCGGATACCAGCTCGGCGTGATGTAGGCCTGAGGCCCATGAAAGATCGCCAGGGCCTCGATGCCCTCCAGGGAGCTTTCGCCCCTCCCGGCAAGCGGATTGGCACGGGCGATATGGCCACGCAAGGTATCCGATGGCCACTCGCCTCCCGCCGGTGTCAGCAACAGCGGCAAGTGATCGGCACACAGCTCGCCGGAGGCATCACGGGTCACCAGCGTGGCGAAAGGCGCCTCCTCGATGGCCCGATGACATTCGGCGCGACTGTCGATGTGGAACTGGGGCGGCTGATACATGGTTCGACTCTCAGGAGGGAAAAGGATCGTGACGCAGGGCGGCCGTCATCGACGTGAGAGAACGATGCTGGCGGCCCGTGGCATCGAAGTTCTCGGGGGCCAGCCAGCGGCGGTGGCACTCGCGAACCGCCGGCCACTCGCCATCCAGCAGCGAGAACCAGGCCGTATCCCGGTTTCGCCCGGCCACGACCCGGTGCTGGCGAAAGATGCCCTCGAAGCGGAAACCGAGCCGCTCGGCGGCACGGCGGGATGGCGCATTCAGGGCATCGCACTTCCATTCGAGACGCCGATATCCCCGGTCGAAGGCATGGGCCATCATCAGCATCAGCGCTTCACTGGATATCGGGGTCCGTGCCATGCGGGGCGAGAAGCTCAGATGGCCGATCTCGATGCGGCCATCGGCCGGCACGATATTGAGATACGCGGCCATGCCCACCGCCCGCGCCTCGATGGCATCGACGACGGCGTAACAGCGCATGTCCCGGGCTGCACTCATGCGGGCCAGCCAGCCTCGACAGCCGGCCGCGTCGTCGAAGGGACGGCCCCCCAGATAGGTCCAGCGGGCGCGCGCCTCGGTGTCGTTATCGATCTCCGGGGCCGGCACCTGCCACGCCTGCCACAGGGCCTCGGCATGGCGGGCGACATCCAGCGGTTCCAGCCGGCAGAAACGCCCTGCCAGGCATTCGGCATCAGGTTCTGACGGCGGTTGCCAATGCGGGATGTCGGAACCGACCGGCTGGCCGTAGTCGTTGGTTCGATGGGTCATGGCATCAGGTTTCAGATCGTCAGCAGGTAGGTATCGAAGGCCTGGTCGCGCTGCCAGCCAAGCGCATGGTAACGGGCCTTGGCCGTCTCGTTGTCGACCTGGGTGCGCAGCATCAACTGTGGCACTTCATGAGCGAGAGCCAGCTCGCGAGCCGCTTCCAGCAAGGCACTCCCGGCACCCTGGCGGCGAGCATCGGGCATGACGAACAGATCGTTGAGAATCCAGCGCGATGACAGGCTGGTCGTGGAAGGCACCGGGAAGAGCTGCGCAAAGCCGATCGCATGGTCGTCGTCATCGAGGGCCAGCAGCACATGAGCATCGCCCCTGGAAAAGCGTTCTTGCATGAAACGACGGGCACCGTCGACATCGCTGGACTGGCGGTAGAAGCGGCGATAGCCATCGACCAGGGGCACCAGGTCGTCGAGGTGGGCGAAGGTGGCAGAGCGAATCGTGATCATGGCAAGGCTCGCGTTCGGACATGACGAAACCTCAGTCTGGCGACATAATGGTTCCCCAAGAAGAACCAGTTTGTCCTATTTACGGGGAACCAGTGGCTGATCCGAATGCTCACCGTCTCTGGATTCAGGAGGCACTGAATCTTCAACTGGCCGAGCCGGATGTCCGTACGCTCGGCCAGCGCCTTTACGACGCCCTGCGCGGCGGCATCCAGCAGGGCCGGCTCCCTCCGGGGAGTGCACTGCCCTCGTCCCGTCAACTGGCGACCGAGCTCGGCATCGGGCGCAACACGGTGCTGAGTGCGGTCGACCGCCTCGTCGCCGAAGGCTTCCTGGTGTCGCGTCCCGGCGCCGGGGTCTTCATTGCCGACTGGCAGCGGGGTCCCCAGACGCCCCTCGATGTCCCTTCCTCGACGCCCGTGACGCTCTCGCGTCGTGGCGAACGCCTGCTCGATTTCACGGCGCCCCCGAGCGCACGTCATGCGGTCTTCGCGCCGGGCGTGCCGGCGCTGGATCGTTTTCCTCGCGAGCGCTGGCAACGCTTGCTGCGCCGTCATCAGCAACGCGCCCCCATCGACTGGTTCGATTACCGGAATGAAGGCGGCGTGAAGGCACTGCGCGAGGCACTGTGCGACTACTTGCGTTTATCGCGTTCGGTGCGCTGCCGGCCGGAACAGGTCCTGATCACCCAGGGTGCGCAACAGGGCTTCGAGCTGATCGCGCGCCTGCTCGCCGATGTCGGGGATGACGTCTGGCTGGAGGAGCCGGGCTACGGCGGTGCGCAGGCCTGCTTCGCCGCCGCAGGCCTGAGCCTGCAACCGGTGCCGGTCGACGACGAGGGCCTGAACGTCGCGTCGCTGCCCCCCGAGACGCCCTCCCCCAAACTGATCTACGTGACACCGTCGCACCAGTACCCCAGCGGCGCGACCCTGTCGCTGGCGCGCCGCACGGCACTGCTGGGGCTTGCCCAGCAGCATGGCGCCTGGATCATCGAGGACGACTACGACAGCGAGTTCCGCTATACCAGCGCGCCCATCGCCTCGCTCCAGGGGCTGATGGACAACGCCCCGGTAATCTATGTCGGCACCTTCAGCAAGGTCCTTTATCCAGGGCTGCGGCTGGGGTATCTGGTGCTGCCGCCGTCACTGGTGACGAGCTTTCAGCGCATCAACGCCCGTCTGCACCGGGAAGGGCAGTACGTGACCCAGGCGGCGCTTGCCGACTTCATCGGCGAAGGCCATTTCGCGCGCCACGTCGCCCGCATGCGCCAGTGCTACCGGGCGCGGCAGGCCACGCTGCGACGCGCCCTGGCGCCGGCAGTGGCACACGGGCTCGAACTCTCGTCCGGCCATGCGGGAATGCATCTGGTCGCCTACCTGGCAAGCCACGACCTGGAACGCGAGCTGATCCGTCGTGGAGAGCAGGCAGGCCTGCGGCTGTCGCCGCTTTCCGACCATTATCTGCAGGCCCCCGGCCGGCCAGGCCTCGTTCTCGGCTACGCCGGTGCCCCGGAAGCCGAGATCGAGCGCGCCGGACGCTGGCTCGGCGAGCACTGGCTGGCACTGACGACCTAACCTCTTCGCGAGGCCAGGCGATCCGCCAGCCGGGTCGGTTCGGGCAGCTTGGTCCTGCCCAGGCAGGCAATCGCCCATTCCAGCGCCGTGGCCTGATCCAGCCGATGCCCGGGAGAGACGATCACCGGCTTGACGTTCTCGCGGGAACGCAGCATCGCGCCGATGACCACGCGCCCTTCGGCGTCGACCTCGACGTCGGCGGGGTCCTCGGCACGCCGACGGTCGGTGAGCGGCGTCCATGCACCGCGCGTGGTCGGCACTTCGCCATGACGACCGCAAAGCACCTTCTTGGCCACGCCGAGGGTCGGCACGTCCAGCCACAAGCCCAGGTGCGACGCCACGCCGAGCCGCCTGGGATGCGCGATGCCCTGACCGTCGACCATGACCAGATCGGGATGTGCTGCCAGTCGTTCGAAGGCGCCCAGCGCGGCGGGAATCTCGCGGAACGACAGCAAGCCGGGAATGTAGGGCATCCGCGTGGGTTCGCGGTGAACCACCGACTCGCACACCGCAAGCGACGGCCAGTCGAGCACCACCACCGCCGCGCGCGTGGTCTCGCCATCGTCCTCGAAGCCGATATCCACGCCCGCGATGCAGCTCACCGCTTGAGGTCTGCCGTGCCTGACCACGCGCGGCGCCAGGCGACGCTGCAACGCCACGGCCTCCTCGGCGGAAAGACTCCACTCATGCAATGCGGCCTGCCTGGCCATAACGCTTCCTCCTTGTCTTGAACGCCTCCCGGCCCGGCCCCTTGGCACGGCCATTGGGCCGTTCCGCGTCAACCGGTAGACTGAAGGGCCGGTATAGGAGATTTGCGTGAAACTCATCCACACTGCGGACTGGCATCTGGGCCAGACGTTCCACGGTCAGGAGCGCCATGTCGAGCAACGCGCCTTTCTCGACTGGCTGCTGACGACGCTCGACACGCGCCGCCCCGATGCCCTGCTGGTCGCGGGGGACGTCTTCGACGTGGTCAATCCCTCGCTGCGCGCCCAAGAACTGCTCTACGACTTCATCGTCGAGGCGCATCAGCGGCTGCCGCAACTGACCATCGTCATGATCGCCGGCAATCACGACAGCGGCAACCGCATCGAGCTGCCCGCGCCGTTGATGCAGCGCCTCAACACCCATGCTCTGGGCCGCGTGCGCTGGCTCGACGACGGCCGGCTCGACGCCGAGCACCTGCTGATCCCGCTCACCGATGCCAGTGGCGAGACACGTGCCTGGTGCCTGGCCTTGCCCTTCCTGCGCCCGGCGGAGGTCACCGGCGCTTTCACGGCCAGCGACGACACCCAATGCGAGGCGCGCCACGATTACGTCGCCGGCATCACCCAGGTGCACCGGCAACTGATCGCCGCCGCCCGCGAGCGCCGCACTCCCGACCAGGCGCTCGTCGCCATGAGCCACGCCCACCTGCACGGCGCCACCGTCTCCGAGGCCAGCGAGCGCCCCATCGTCATCGGCGGCGAGGAATCGATCCCGGCCTCGCTGTTCCCCGCTGACATCGCCTACGTGGCACTGGGCCATTTGCACCGCGCTCAGCAGGTCGGCGAGTCGCGCATCCGCTACAGCGGCAGCCCCTTGCCGCTGGATTTCAGCGAAGTGGCCTACCCTCATCAGGTCGTCGAGATCACGCTGGAGAACGAACGTCTCGCCGGCGTGGAAACGCTGGCCATACCGCGCCCGGTGGCCATGCACCGCCTTGGCCCGGCGCCACTGGATGACGTGCTCGTCGAGCTGGACGCCCTGGAGGATACGCCCGACCTGCCGCGCGAGCGCTGGCCCTGGCTGGAGGTGCGCGTCGAGCTCGAGGCACCCATGCCGGACCTGCGGGCTCGCGTGGAGGCCGCGCTGGCCGGCAGGAGCTTGCGCCTGTTGCGTCTGGAACGACGTCTGCCCCGGGTCGCGACCGACGATGCCCCGGCCCGGGTGGAGCTGGCCTCGCTCGGTCCGCGCAAGCTGTTCGAACGCACCTGGCAAGCCCGTTGGGGCGAAGCGCCGGACACGGCGACACTGGCCGACTTCGACCGATTGCGTCAGGCCATCATGGACGACGACGAGACACCCTCATGAAGATCCTCGCCCTGCGCCTGGCCAACCTGGCCTCGATTCCCGGTCCGCTGGAGCTCGACTTCACCGCCGCACCACTGCGCGATGCCGGGCTGTTCGCCATCACCGGCCCCACCGGCGCCGGCAAGAGCACCCTGCTCGACGCCCTGTGCCTGGCGCTCTACGGCGGCACGCCTCGGCTGCGTCAGGCTCCCGGCCGCGAGGCGCCATTGCCTGACGTGGAAGGAGAAACCCTCAACACTGCCGACCCGCGGACCCTGCTGCGGCGCGGTACCGCCAGCGGCCATGCCGAGGTCGATTTCCTGGGCCGCGACGGCCGCCGCTACCGCGCCCGCTGGGCCGTGCGTCGCGCCCGCGAGAAGGCCGACGGCAAGCTGCAGAAGATCGAGCAGTCGCTCACCGACCTGGATAGCGACCGCCTGTTGACCACCCAGAAGCGCGAGTTCGATCGCCTGCTGCCCGAGCGACTGGGGCTGAGCTTCGAGCAATTCACTCGGGCCGTCCTGCTGGCCCAGAGCGAGTTCGCCGCCTTTCTCAAGGCCGATGACAACGAACGCAGCGACCTGCTCGAGCGCCTGACCGGCACCGCCGAGTACTCGGCGATTTCGATCGCTGCCTATCGGCGTGCCAGCGACGCGAAACGCGCCGTCGACGCCCTGGAGACCAGGCTCGCCGACGATCTGCCCGCCGACAGCGAGGCCCGTGCCGAGCTGGAACGTCACGCCCAGCAGACCCAGGCCGAGCTCGATGCCGTGCAACGCCAGGCCCGGCATCTCGAGGCACAGGCCCAGTGGCATGCCACGGATGCCAAGCTGCGCGACGCGCGGGATCACGGCCAGCGCGAACACCGCGATGCCGAGGCGCACTGGCAGACGCTGGCCCCCCAGCGGGCCGATCGCGAATGGCGACGCCTGATCGCCCCTCAGCGTCATCGTCTGACCCGCCAGGCCGAGCTGCCCCACGAAATCGCTCGCCTCGAGAAAACACATGCTGCCACGCGCGAAGACCTGGCACGCGCCGAGACCGCGCAGCACGGCGCTACCCGGGCACGCGACGAGGCCGAGCAAGCGCTCGCCCAGACCGACGCGGCCCGTCAGCATGCCGAACCGACGCTACGCCAGGCGCGCGAGCAGGCCCAGCAACTCGCCACCCAAGAGCAGCAGCTCGCGGAACTGGAACAACGCCACGCCGAGCGCCACCGTCAGTCGGAAGCACTGGCCGCGCGGCACCGCCAGGCCCGCGAGACGCAGCAACGCCAGCGCCAGCAGCGCGACGACTGGCAAGCCACCCTGCGCCAATCGATGGGTGACCACGCCCGCGTGGCGGATGCCCGCCAGGCCGCTCAGCAGGCACATGATCAGGCCGCCCAGCGTCACCTGGCGTTGGGCGAGCTGCACAGCCGTTGGCAGGATGTCCAGCGTGCCGATGACGCCCATCGCACGCTCACCGAACGCCTCGACGCGGATACCCAACGCCGTGAGACCCTGCTGACCCAGGGGCAGGCCGCACGTCAGCGTCGTGACGACTGCGATCGCCATTACCGCACGGTGCGCGAGATGGTCGAACGCAACCGCGCGGTGCGCAGCGAAAGCGTGACCCGGCTCCGCGAGCACCTGCAGGACGGTCAGCCCTGCCCGGTCTGTGGCGGACTCGACCACCCCTGGCGCCACGCGCCGCCGGCCAGCCCGGAATCCGCCCAGCTCGCGGCCCAGCAAGCGGAAGAAGAACGCCAGCTCACCCAGGCCCAGCAGGCACTGGACGATGCCCAGCAGCAACGCGACGAACTGCTCGGCCACTATCGCGCGCTGGAAACCTCGCTGACGCAGCAACGTCAGGATCTCGCCGACGCCGATAAGCGACGGCAGGCGGCGCACCGGGCCCTCGACGCGCACGCCCTCGGCGCCGAACTGGCCGCCATCGAGCCGCCGGCACGCGATGACTGGCTGGTCCGTCAACGCCAGGATGCCGACGCCACGCGCCAGCAACACGCGCACCTCCTGCACACCCTGAGCCAGGCCGAACGCGAACTCGAACCCCTCGATGAAGCATTGCGCCAGAGCGAATTGACGCTCGCCCAGCTCGATGCCCAGCGCACCGGGCTGGATCAGGAACTGGCCCAACTGACGGAACGTCTGCCGCCCTTGCGCGAAGCACGTGATGCCTGCGCCGCGCAACTCGCGGGGCTGCTCGGCGAACACGCCTCGCCGGATGCCTGGCAGCAGTCTCTCGACGCCGCTCGTGACAGCGCCCGCCAGGCCCGCGACGCCGCGCTGACACGCCTGCATGACGCCCAGCAGCACCGTCAGACGCTTGCTCAGCAGGCCCAGCACGAAAGCGAGCGCCTGGACGCGTTGCGCGACGAAAAAAGCATTCTCGATCGCGACCTGGCCGAGTGGCGCGCCATGCATCCGGATCTGAGCGACGCCCTCCTGGAACGCCTACTGGCGCAGACCGAGGACGAGATCCAGCGTCAGGAACGTCAACTCGAAGAAACCGAGCGAACCCGACAACGCACCGAAGCCACTCTCGCCGAGCGCCGCCAGGCCTTGATCGCCCATCGCCGCGACCAGGAACTCGTCGCCGAGGACGCTGACGAGACGGCGCTGCTTGGCGATGCCGCCGAGGCGGAGATCGCCCGCCGCCGGCTTGCTCTCGACCACGCTCGGGAGGAGCTGGCGCCCCGGCACGACGCCGCGCAAGCGGCCCGCGATCACGCTGCCCACGCCCTGCACGACGACGATCGTCGCCGCGAGCGACAGCAGGCCGGCCAGGCCGAGCTCGAGGCAGCACGCCACGAATATCGCCGCTGGGGCCGCATCAGCGAGCTGATCGGCTCCGCCGATGGCAAGGTCTTCCGACGCATCGCCCAGGCCTACAACCTGGAGCAGTTGCTGGAACATGCCAACGCTCACTTGCAAGGGCTCAGCCGCCGCTACCGCCTGATGCGCGGCGGCAGCGAGCTGGGCCTGCTGGTGATCGATCATGACATGGGCGACGAGCGTCGCTCGGTGCACTCGCTCTCCGGCGGCGAGACCTTCCTCGTCTCGTTGGCCCTGGCGCTGGGACTGGCCTCCATGGCCTCCGGCGAACTGACCATCGAATCGCTGTTCATCGATGAAGGGTTCGGCAGCCTCGACCCGCAATCCCTGGCCCTGGCCATGGAGGCGCTCGACGGCCTGCAAGCCCTGGGCCGCCGCGTCGGCGTGATCTCCCACGTCCAGGAAATGCACGAACGCATCCCGGTGCAGATTCAGGTCGAACCGCTGGGCAACGGCACCAGTCGTGCGAGGTTGGTGAGCGGATAGGCGGGCAAGCGCGGCGGTCTTGACCGACACCAGAACGCCGTGCCCTGGGCACGGCGTCTGGCATCGATGGCGACAGGCGGAAGGCTCAGCCGGCGAGTTTGGCGGCCATTTCGGCGATGTGCTGGCCCTGGAAACGGGCGATGGTCAGCTCGTTTTCGCTGGGTTGGCGGCTGCCGTCGCCACCGGCAATGGTCGTCGCGCCATAGGGCGTCCCGCCGGAGACCTCATCGAGCTCGGTCAGGGCCGGGCAGGAGTAAGGTACACCGACGACCGCCATGCCATGATGCAGCAGGGTGGTATGAATCGAGGTCAGCGTGGTTTCCTGTCCGCCATGCTGACTGGCGGTGGAGGTGAAGGCGCCACCCAGCTTGCCGATCAGCTTGCCTTGCGCCCAGAGGCCCCCCGTCTTGTCCCAGAAGTTGCGCATCTGCGAAGCCATGTTGCCGAAGCGCGTGGGCGTACCGACGACAATCGCGTCGTACTCGGCCAGCACGCTGGGATCGTCCAGCACGGCGGCGGTGGTGTCTTCCTTGTAGCCCGACTTGGCGGCCACCTCGTCGGGCACGAGCTCGGCCACGCGATACAGATCCACCTGGGTGCCGGCGACGCCCCGGACCCCTTCGGCGACGGCGTTGGCCAGTGTTTCGACATGCCCGTAACTGGAATAGTACAGAACCAGAACCTTGCTCACGTGAGTGCTCTCCCGCTGGGTGAATGAACCCTTTCAAGATGGGGCAAAGCGCTGGTGGCGTCAAAGCACGGGCATGCTAGGCTGGCGCAACACATCCCCGCCGGGAGGCCGCCGTGTCCGACACCACTGCCCTGCTCGAACGCCTGGTTGGCTTCGATACCGTCTCGCGTCACTCCAACCTGGAACTGATCGCCTTCATCGAACGTTATCTCGCCGAGCACGACGTGCCCTTTACCCGCATCGACAACGATGACGGCAGCAAGGCCAACCTGCTGGCCCGCATCGGCCCCGAGGTTGCGGGGGGCGTGGTGCTGTCCGGGCATACCGACGTGGTACCGGTGGATGGCCAGCCCTGGAGCAGCGATCCCTTCACCCTGACCGACAAAGGCGACGGCCGCCTCTATGGGCGCGGCAGCTGCGACATGAAGGGCTTCATCGCCAGCGCACTGGCGCAGGTACCCCAGTGGCAGGCCAGCGATCTGCAACGGCCCGTCTATCTGGCGTTTTCCTACGACGAGGAAGTAGGCTGCCTGGGCGCGCCCCGCCTGATCGAACGTCTGATGGCCGATGCGCCGACGCCGGCGGCGGTCATCGTCGGCGAGCCCACGCTGATGGCGCCGGTGGTGGCCCAGAAAGGCATCACCAACCTGCGCACCACGGTCACAGGCCGCGAGGCGCATTCCAGCCAGGTGCACCAGGGGGTGTCCGCCGTCCATGTGGCCGCCCGCCTGGTGACCCGCATCGAGGACATCATGGCGGAACTGGTCAGCGAGGGGCGTGTCGACCCGCTCTTCAACGTCCCCCATTCCAGCCTGCATGTGGGCAAGATCCAGGGCGGCACGGCGATCAACATCATGGCGCGCGAGTGTCATTTCGACTGGGAGATCCGTCACCTGCCGACGGACGGCTTCGAGGCCCTGTTCGAGCGCTTCCAGCACTACGCCGAGTCATTGATCCACGACTTGCGCCCGCGCGCGCCGCAGATCGCCATTCACACCGAGCACTTGACCGAGACCGTGCCCGCCCTGGCCGACCGCGACAACCGGGCGGCGGTGACGTTATGCCAGTCGCTGCTCGGCGCCACCGACAGCGAAGCCGTGGCCTATGCCACCGAAGCGGGGCAATTCCAACGCGCCGGCCTGCCCACGGTGATTTGCGGCCCCGGCAGCATCGCCCAGGCACACCAGCCCGACGAATACCTGGAGGTGGCGCAACTCGAGGCGGCGGATGCCTTCATGGCGGCGCTCGGCCAGCGCCTGGCAAGTATCGACTGACGTCGCGGCACCGCCATCGCGAGAACCTCTACCATCGGCGCCTTGTCGAAATGTTCGACATATGCCAGCGTGGCCCAAACGGTTCGGAACGATGTCACGTGAAGAGTAAGCAGACCCCATCCCGAAAACGTCCCAGCGTCGCCGAGGCGCTGGCCCAGGAGATCTTCTCCGGCGAGTACCAACCGGGGGACTTCGTGCCGCGCGAAGTCGACCTGTGCGAGCGCTTCGCCCTCAATCGCTCGGCGGTGCGCAGCGACCTGCGCCAGCTGGTCGATGCCGGGATCATCGAACGCATTTCCGGTCATGGCTCGAAAGTCCGGGAATATTCGGACTGGAACATCCTCGATGCGCAGGTCACCGAGTGGATGACGCGCTACGCCGCGCCCAATCCTGGCGTGCAGCGCGAGATTCTGGCCTTCCGCCTGGATGTCGAGCCCTACGTGGCGATGACCGCCGCCAAGCGTGCCACGGCGCACGACCTGGTCGCCATCGAAGAGGCCTTCAACGGCATGGGCAGCGACCTGAACGACCCCACGTCGAACGACAGTGGGCGCCTGCACAGCGATTACGACATCGCCTTCCACGTGGCGATCTTCAAGGCCACGCACAATATCGTGTGGTCCCAGCTCTCGCATATCCTGCGGCCGTCGATCCTGCTGCTGATCGAAACCTCGAACGTCAGTGCCAGCGACCCCGCCCAGAGTCTGGAGCGCCACCGCCTGCTGATGGAAAGCATTCGCGCACGCCGCCCCCACGAGGCATTCCTGGCCGCCCAGGCCGTGCTCGCCGGCACCGCCAGCGCACTGGGACTGGAAATCCCCGAGACACCGCTCGGGCATAACGCCGAGCTGCTCTCGCCGACCTGACGCCGGACGCGACAGCACGCCTTCGGGTACCAGATGTAAAACGGGCTTCGCCATGCGAAGCCCGTGTCGGTCCAGCGGCCTGCCGCTCAGTGATTGTCCCGGGGCGGACTCTGACGTGCGACATCCCGATACTTGGTCGCCGGGCCCAGGGTCATGCCGCGATCGAGCTGCTCGACCATGCCGCGCTGGATTTCCTGCCAGGGCGTTTGATCCACCGGATAAATGTACCCGCCGCGCGATGCCAGCGCCTGGCGACGACGGGACAATTCGGCGTCGTCGACGAGCAGGTTGGCCTCCCCGCGCTTGAGATCGATACGCACCCGATCGCCCGTTTCCAGCAACGCCAGGCCACCGCCCACGGCAGCTTCCGGCGCGGCGTTGAGAATCGACGGCGAGCCCGAGGTACCCGACTGGCGCCCGTCGCCGAGACACGGCAGCGATTCGATCCCCTGCTTGATCAAGGCTTCCGGCGGCTGCATGTTGACGACCTCGGCGCTGCCGGGGTGCCCCACGGGGCCGGCCCCGCGCATCACCAGAATGGTGTTCTCGTCGACCTCGAGGGCCGGATCGTCGATCCGTGCGTGGTAGTCCTCGGAGCCGTCGAACACCACGACCCGCCCTTCGAAGGCATCGGGATCCTCGGCACGGCTCAGGAAACGCTGCCGGAAGTCGCTGGCGATCACGCTGGTCTTCATCAACGCCGAGTCGAACAGGTTGCCCTTGAGGTTGATGAAGCCGGCAGCCTCGACCAGAGGATTGTCGTAGCGGCGGATGATGTCGTCGTCCAGGGTTTCACGCCCGGCGACGTTCTCCGCCAGCGTCCTGCCGTTGACCGTCGGCACGTCGCCATGCACGCGCCCCGCCTTGAGCAGCTCGCTGAGTACCGCGGGAACGCCACCGGCACGGTGGAATTCCTCCGACAGATACGCACCCGCGGGCATGACATTGGCCAGCAGCGGCACGTCATGGCCCAGCCGTTGCCAGTCGTCGTTGGTCAACTCGACGCCGGCATGACGGGCGATGGCGTTGATGTGCACCGGCGCGTTGGAGGAACCGCCCAGCGCCGAACACACCACGATGGCGTTCTCGCACGCCTCACGCGTGAGGATGTCCAGCGGGCGCAGATCTTCCCACACCATGTCGACGATGCGCGTCCCGGTCTGATAGGCGACCATCGAGCGCTCCTTGTAAGGCGCCGGGATCATCGCCGAGCCGGGCAGGCTCATGCCCAGCGCCTCGGCCATGGAGTTCATCGTCGACGCGGTGCCCATGGTATTGCAGTGACCGATGGAAGGCGCCGAGTCGGTGGCCCGGGACAGGAATTCCTCGTAGTCGATATCGCCCGCCGCGAGACGCTTGCGCAGCTCCCAGATGATGGTGCCCGAGCCCACGCGTTCCTGACTGCCGCGCCAGCCGTTGAGCATCGGTCCACCGGAGAGCACGATCGCCGGGATGTTGACGGTCGCGGCGGCCATCAAGCACGCCGGCGTGGTCTTGTCGCAGCCGGTGGTCAACACCACGCCATCGAGCGGGTAGCCATGCAGCACTTCCACCAGCCCCAGGTACGCCAGGTTGCGATCCAGCGCCGCGGTGGGTCGACGCACGTTCTCGTGAATCGGGTGCAGCGGAAACTCGAACGGCACGCCCCCCGCCGCACGGATACCGTCCTTGACGCGCTTCACCAGCTCGATGTGATGACGGTTGCAAGGCGTCAAGTCGGAGCCCGACTGGGCAATGCCGATGATCGGCTTGCCGCTCTTGAGCTCTTCCAAGGTCAGGCCGTAGTTCATGTAGCGTTCGATGCACAGCGCGGTGGTTCCCGGATGCTCGGGGTTGTCGAACCACCAGCGCGAGCGCAGCTGGTCGGGGGTGATCTTGTGATCGTTCATGATCTGACGCCTTTGCTCAATGACACTCGTTTTCGAAAAAAGGCCATGCCTTGCTGTCAGCGTAATTCATAGCAGACGGCCTGTATGTTGAACAAAAGGATGATATGTTCAACATACAGGCGCGTCACGACAAGCCTCACTGCCCCCGGTGGCCCTGGAACAGCCTGCCAGGTCCCGGGGCCAGGCTGATGCCTTCGTCCCCTACGGGTTCCACACCCGTCTCCATCACCTTGCTCGCCATCACTTGGTTCAAAGCGTTTCCGTATTCCCACGCATGACGGCGCTGGCTGGAACCTGTCAGACCACGATTACATTGGATTTGTTTCAATTAGTTACGATTTTATGACCAACGTATAATGGCAACCGTCTTCTTAATCCACAAACATCAACTTAGTTAAAACTCAAAACTAAAGACCTTTCCCCCTCCTGAATGGATACGCAGGTAGTCGTTAGGCATGACGCCATGGCGTCTTAAGACAACTCGAGGTCCATGCGCCTCTTCCATGACAACGAGGTCCACCATGTCGGCAAGCTCACAGACTTCAACCGTTCCTGGCGAGCACGCAGCGTCTACCGCTTCTCCAGCGACATCAGCCGAAAAGATCGGCCTTCTCGAAAAGATCGGCTATGGCTGTGGCGATCTGGCAAGCAATTTCATCTGGCAGGCAATGAGCATCTTCATCGTGTATTACTACACGGATGTCATCGGTGTCGCCGCCGGCATCATCGGTTCGATCATGCTGTTTTCACGGGTGTTCGACGGCGTATCTGACATCGCCATGGGATATGTCATCGACAAGACACGCTCTCGGCATGGCAAGGCGAGACCCTGGCTGTTGTGGCTGGCAGTTCCCTTCGCGCTGTCAGCGGTCATGCTCTTTGCCGTACCCGACGTTTCTCCCTTCTGGCAAGTGGTCTACATTGCCGTGACCTACAACGTGGTATGTCTCGTATATACAGGGCTCAACGTTCCCTACGGGACGATGAACTCGCTGATCACCCAGGATCAATATCAACGTTCGTTGCTGAACGTCTACCGCATGAGTCTGGCCCTCGTGGGGGTCTTGCTGGTCAGCAATCTGACGCTACCTGTCGCGACATTGCTCGGCGGAGGACAATTCGGGTGGGTCGTGACCTTCATGATTTTTGGATCGATCGGTACTGCGCTTTTCATCTTTACCTTCAAGACGACACGCGAGCGCGTCAAACCTGCCAGTCAACGCCAACGGGATTCTACCGTCTCACTCAAGGAAAGCCTGCTGACACTATGCAAGAACCGGTATTGGGCGCTGGCGACCTCTTTCATCCTGATGACCTATATCTTCAACGCGCTCAACTCCGGTGCCGTGGTCTATTACGCGGAATACATTCTGGACGATACCTGGATGGTGGGAATCGTCACCACGGCCTATATCGCCTTCATCCTCGTGGGGATGGCCTGCGTGGCTCCGCTAACCAAGCGTTACGGTAAACGTAACGCCATCATCGTCGGCGAATTGATCACCATTTTCGGATATCTCGTGATGTTGATCGATCTCAGCAATGTAACGCTAATCATCGCCGGCACCATTATTCGAGGCATCGGCAAGGCACCGATCAATGGCAGCATGTTTGCCATCCTCGGCGATACCATCGAGTACGGCGAATGGAAGACCGGCATCCGCAACGAAGGCATGGTGTATAGCGGCGGCAGCATGGGCATCAAGGTCGGCAGCGGCCTGGGTACGGCCCTCATTGGCTGGGTACTGGCGTTCGGTGGTTATGTCGGCGGGGGTGGTGAACAGAGCGCAACGGCCTTGCTATCGATCCAGACGCTGTTCATTTATCTGCCGCTCGCGCTTTGCGTGCTTCTTATCGTACTCATGCTTTTTTACGATCTTGATAAACGCTATCCGAGCATCATCGAGGATCTCAAGGCAAGAGCTTGAGTTCATACCGCTTGGCAACAAGGAAGCCGATCATATGGCGATCATTACCAATCCCGTCTTGCCTGGGTATCACCCGGATCCCTCGATGCTACGCGTAGACGACGACTATTATATCGCGGTGTCCACGTTCGAGTGGTTTCCCGGCGTGCAAATCCACCATTCCAGAGATCTGGTGCATTGGCGGTTGCTCACGTATCCGCTGACGCGAACTACTCAGCTCGACATGGTTGGCAACATCGACTCGGGCGGTGTCTGGGCACCCTGCTTGAGCCATGCCGATGGAGTCTTCTACCTGATCTATACCGATGTCAAAAGCCGAAAAGGCGCTTTCAAGGATACACATAACTATCTCGTCACCGCCGAGAATATCGAAGGGCCCTGGTCCGACCCCGTCTATCTGAACAGTAGTGGCTTCGACCCTTCCCTGTTTCATGATGATGATGGCTCGAGCTGGCTTCTGAACATGATCTGGGATTTCCGCCAGGGGGAAAACGCTTTCGCTGGCATCGCACTCCAGCGTTACGACAGGATCAGTCAATCTCTGACGGGGCCCGTGCACAACATCTTCAAAGGGACTCGACTCGGCGTAACGGAAGCGCCTCACCTCTACAAGCGCAACGGATATTATTATCTGATCACGGCCGAAGGCGGTACCGGATACACTCACGCCGTCACGGTTGCGCGATCAGCTTCCCTGCTGGGGCCCTACGAAGTCGATCCCGACAACCCAGTCCTGACTTCCGATCCAGGTCAGGCAGGGCAATTGCAGAAGGCAGGGCATGCCAGCCTCGTCGAGACACAAAACGGAGAGTGGTATATGGCCCATCTATGCGCTCGCCCGGTCGTGGAGGACAAATGCATTCTCGGACGCGAAACGGCCATCCAAAAATGTCACTGGACCCAGGACGGATGGCTACGTGTCATGGATGGTCCTCACCCCAGCATCAACGTAGAGGCACCGAAGCTACCGCCCCACCCCATGCCGATGGAAAACGATCGGGATGAATTCTCTTCTCCCGAGCTGAAGGGCTACTGGAATTCACTACGGCGACCCTTCGGCGAGGACTGGATATCGCTCTCCGAACGTCCTGGTTTCTTGCGTCTCAAAGGGGGCGAATCGATGCAGTCGATGCATCGCCAAAGCCTGCTGGCAAGACGACTGACCGACTTCCATGTCGAGATCGAAACCCAACTCGAGTATTCGCCGGAAAATTTTCAACAGATGGCAGGGCTGATCATCTATTACGATACGACCGATTATGCCTACTTGTGTGTCACGCATCATGAGGCACGGGGAAGATGTCTCGGCATCATCGAGTCCCGCCATGGCCAATACGATGAGCTGCTGACGGAGAGAGTCGCACTCCCGGAAGGCCCGATTCGCTTGATGGCAACGATCCACAACGAACGGCTGCAGTTCCACGTTGCGTCAGTCGATGAGGCGTGGCGCACCATTGGCGACGTGATCGATATCCGCCATCTTTCCGATGATGCTGCCGATTACATACGTTTCACCGGCACTTTCGTGGGACTCTGTGCACAGGATCTAGGTGGCCGGCGCCGAGCCGCGGACTTCTCCTACTTTGACTATCGCCCTCTGCCATAAGCGCGACGTCTTCCAACAGGCGTAGACGCCTCGTCACGCCCCGGTCTTCTTGCCTCATACGCAAAGAGGGCGACCGATCGGCCGCCCTCTTGCTCTGTCCGTGCCACTCGGCTCAGTGCGAGTGACGGGGGACTTCCGCGCCGCGACATCCCACCAGGAAGTCGAAATCGCAGCCCTGGTCGGCCTGCAGCACGTGCTCGATGTAGAGCTGGCGATATCCGCCGGTGCTGGCGATGCGCGTCGACTCGGCGGTGGGGTCCGCCTCGGCCAGCCGTGAGGCGATCTCGGCGTCGTCGACCTCCAGGTGCAACTTGCCGGAATAGGCGTCGAGCGCGATCCAGTCGCCGTTGCGAACCGCGGCCAGCGGCCCGCCCGCCGCGGCTTCCGGCGCCACGTGGAGTACCACGGTGCCATACGCCGTGCCGCTCATGCGCGCATCGGAGATCCGCACCATGTCGGTGACGCCTTGCTCGAGCAGCTTGGCGGGCAGCCCCATGTTGCCGACTTCGGCCATGCCGTGGTAACCGCGCGGCCCGCAGTTCTTCATCACCAGAATGTCGTCGGCGGTGACGTCGAGATCCGGGTCGTTGATACGCGCCTTGTAATCGTCGAAGTTCTCGAAGACGACCGCACGCCCACGGTGCTGCATCAGCGCCGGGGTCGCGGCAGAGGGCTTGAGCACCGCCCCGTTGGGCGCGAGATTGCCGCGCATCACGCACATTCCGCCATCCTCGCGAAGCGGCGCATCCAGCGGCAGAATCACGGCATCGTTGTAGAGCGGCGCGTCCTGGACGTTTTCCCACAGCGTCTTGCCGTTGACGGTCAGCGCGTCCTTGTGGGGCAGCCGGTCGGCCTCGCCGAGACGGCGCAGCACGGCGGGCAGGCCGCCGGCGTAATAGAACTCCTCCATCAGATAACGGCCGGAGGGCTGCAGATCGACGATGGTCGGGGTGCCGCGTCCCACCCGGGTCCAGTCGTCGAGCGTGAGATCGACCCCCATGCGCCCCGCGATGGCCTGGAGGTGAATCACCGCGTTGGTCGAACCGCCGATGGCGGCATTGGTGCGAATGGCATTCTCGAATGCGGACTTGGTGAGCACCTTGGACAGGGTGAGGTCCTCGTCGACCATCTCGACGATGCGATTGCCGGACAGGTGCGCCAGTACGTAACGGCGCGAGTCGACGGCAGGAATCGCGGCATTGTGCGGCAGCGAGGTGCCCAGCGACTCGGCCATGCAGGCCATGGTCGAGGCCGTCCCCATGGTGTTGCAGGTGCCGGCGGAGCGCGACATGCCGGCCTCGGCGGCCATGAAGTCATGCAGCGATATCTTGCCGGCCTTGACCTCCTCGGAGAGCTGCCAGACGACCGTGCCCGAGCCGATGTCACGCCCCTTGTGCTTGCCGTTGAGCATCGGACCGCCGGTGACCACGATGGTGGGGATATCGCAGCTTGCCGCGCCCATCAGCAGAGCCGGCGTGGTCTTGTCGCACCCCACCAGCAACACCACGGCGTCGAGCGGGTTTCCGCGGATGGCTTCCTCGACATCCATGCTCGCCAGGTTGCGCGTGAACATCGCGGTGGGACGCAGATTGGACTCGCCATTGGAGAAGACCGGAAACTCCACCGGATAGCCGCCGGCTTCGAGCACCCCCTTCTTGACGTGCTCGGCCAGCTTGCGGAAATGGGCGTTGCACGGTGTCAGCTCGGAGAAGGTGTTGCAGATACCGATGATCGGCTTGCCGCGAAACTCATGATCGGGAATGCCCTGGTTCTTCATCCAGCTGCGGTACATGAAGCCGTTCTTGTCATCGTTGCCGAACCATTCGGCCGAGCGTAGCGGGCGCTTTTTATGGGTCATGCGTCTTCCTCCAGTCACGGTCGCATCAGCGTTGCCGTCACCATAAACGCCTCTTTCAATAACCTGATAATGTCAAAAAACACCGAAACCGATATACCAATGGTTATTCCCGATACACCCTGTGGCCATCCAGTCCTTCAGGCCCGACGATCCATTCCGATACGAAACGCTCACGAGCGGCGCCAGATCGCTGCTGACATGATTTTTTTCGAGCGCCGACGGCGACGGCCACCTTGCCCGAGAAGGCCGTGTCGGCACCGTTCGACAGCACGCCGCACGCCACCGGGTATACGAAAGTCTATGTTGAACATGTGCAGCCTATGTTCAACATTTACGGCCTGATGCGATAAAGCCAAAGGCGCCCTCATGAACGAATTCCACCCGTTTCTGCCCCAGGAAGCCGGCAACGATCGCCTGATCGGCCGTCTCTGGGATCCCGATGCCCAAGGACCGCGCCTGGTCACCGTACGCGACGGCGTGCTGCACGACATCAGTGCGTTGGCGCCCACCTTCAGTGCATTGCTGGAGTACGATGACGTCCTGGTGCGTGTCGCCCAGGCGCCGGATGCCCCGATCATGCCGGTCAGTGACTGCCTGGAGGCGTCGCTCCAGGGAGAAGGCGATCCCGCCACCTGGCACCTTCTGGCGCCCTGCGACCTGCAGGCGATCAAGGCATGCGGCGTCACCTTCGCCGCGTCGATGCTGGAGCGAGTGATCGAGGAACAGGCCCGTGGCGACAGCCAGCAGGCCGCCACGCTGCGCGATACCGTGACCTCGCTGATTGGCGACGACCTGTCGCAGCTGACCCCGGGCTCCGCCGAGGCCGACGCCCTGAAGGCGAAGCTGGTGGAACTCGGCATGTGGTCGCAATACCTGGAAGTCGGTATCGGTCCCGACGCCGAAGTCTTCACCAAGTCCCAGCCCATGTCGGCGGTCGGCCTGGGCCATCGCATCGGCATCCATCCGGCGTCGAAGTGGAACAACCCCGAACCCGAGGTGGTGCTCGCGGTGGATTCCCGGGGCCGAGTCCGCGGCGCGACGCTGGGCAACGACGTCAACCTGCGCGATGTCGAGGGTCGAAGCGCCCTGCTGCTGGGCAAGGCCAAGGACAACAACGCTTCCTGCGCCATCGGACCTTTCGTCCGCCTGTTCGACGACCACTTCGACATCGACAGTGTACGGACGCTGGAGGTCAGCCTCGATGTCAAGGGCGAGGACGGTTTCCAGCTGGAGGCGGTCAGCTCGATGAACCAGATCAGCCGCGATCCGCTGGATCTCGTCGCCCAGACGCTCGGCAGCCACCATCAGTATCCGGATGGTTTCATGCTGTTCCTGGGCACCCTCTTCGCCCCGACGCAGGATCGCGATACGCAGGGCAGCGGCTTCACTCACCATCTCGAGGATGTGGTGACCATCGCCACCCCCACGCTCGGCGCCCTGGTCAATCGCGTCGACACCAGCGACCGCATTCGGCCCTGGCAATTCGGCAGCGGTGCCCTGTTCGACTATCTCATGCGCCGTCGCGACGCTTGACCGGCGCCCGCGACACCCACGGGCGGGCATCGCACCCGCCCGTGACACTCAAGCAAGCTTCATCTCCATGACACGGGAGGCGGACATCATGTCACCAGATGACGCCTCATCGGCGAGCGTATCGAAAGCCCCCCTTGACTCGGGCGTCACGCGTCGCCATGTCATAGCAATGCCCATCGATGCCAGGAGGCAACCATGATATTGGAAGGCAAGCAGATTATCGGTAACACCATCGAAGCCGGCCCCGGCGCCAGCTTCCAAGCCGTCGACCCTTCGAACGGAGAGACGCTGCCCCCCGAATTCCTCAGCGCCGACAGCAAGCAGGTCGAACGTGCCTGTCAGCTCGCCTGGGACGCCTTCGATGCATATCGGGAAACCTCGCTGGAAACGCGGGCCAAGTTCCTGGAAACCATCGCCGAGGAAATCGAACACCTGGGTGGTGGCCTGATCGAACGTGCGATGAGCGAAAGCGGTCTGCCGGTCGCGCGCCTCGAAGGCGAACGGGGGCGTACCTGCAATCAGCTGCGCCTGTTCGCCAACGTGGTTCGTGCCGGTGAATGGCTCGACGTACGCGTCGATCCGGCCCTGCCCGAACGCACGCCGCTGCCGCGTCCCGATCTGCGTCAGCGCCATATCGCGCTGGGCCCGGTCGCGGTCTTCGGTGCCAGCAACTTCCCGCTGGCGTTCTCCGTGGCCGGTGGCGATACCGCTTCGGCACTCGCCGCGGGCTGCCCGGTGATCGTCAAGGCACACGCCGCCCACCCCGGTACGTCCGAACTGGTGGCGCGCGCCATCCAGAGCGCCGCCGAGAAGTGCGGCATGCCCGAAGGCGTGTTCTCCCTGCTCTTCGATGCCGGTTACGACGTCGGCACCGCGCTGGTCAAGCATCCCCTCATCAAGGCCGTCGGCTTCACCGGCTCTCGCAAGGGTGGCCTGGCGCTGCTGCAGGCGGCACAGTCTCGCCCCGAACCGATCCCGGTCTACGCCGAGATGAGCAGCATCAACCCGGTCTTCCTGATGCCCAAGGCACTGGAAGCGCGCGGCACCGATCTCGCGCAGTCGTTCGTGGGCTCCCTGTCCATGGGCGCGGGCCAGTTCTGCACCAACCCGGGGCTGGTGCTAGGCCTCAAGAGCGACGCGCTGGACAACTTCATCGAGGAAGCCGGCAAGGCCCTCAAGGAAGTGCCCGCCAACACCATGCTGACACCGGGCATCCATGCGGCCTATGAGCAGAGTGTCGCCAAGCTGGCCGGCAACCCCAAGGTCAACGAAGTGAGCCGCGGCCTGACCGGCGACGGCGAGAACCAGTGCCAGGCGGGGCTCTTCACCACGCAGGGCGCCGACGTGCTGGCCGACGAGTCGCTTCAGGAGGAAGTCTTCGGTGCCTCGTCTCTGGTCGTGGTCTGCAACGATCTCGATGAAATGAAGCGTGTGGCCGAGGCCCTCGAAGGCCAGTTGACCGCGACCCTGCAGATGGATGAAGGCGATACGCAGGACGCGGCGAAGCTGCTGCCGGTGCTCGAGCGCAAGGCCGGTCGCATCATGGCCAACGGTTGGCCCACCGGCGTCGAAGTCTGCCATGCCATGGTGCACGGCGGCCCCTTCCCGTCCACGTCCGACTCGCGCACCACCTCCGTGGGCAGCGCCGCCATCTATCGCTTCCTGCGCCCGGTGTGCTACCAGAACCTGTCGGATGCCTTGTTGCCCGAAGCGCTCAAGGAAGCCAACAGCCTGGGACTCAAGCGCCTGGTGGATGGCAAGCGCGAAAGCTGATAACGCAACATGCCGGGGCGTGGCATGACACGCCCCGTTCAAACGAAAACGCCCCATGGCATGGCCATGGGGCGTTTTTCTTGGTCGCTTGCCGAGAGACCGGCAAGCGACATCGGCCGCGAACGGCCCGGTTATGCCTGCGAGCGACGGCGCGGCGTGCTGTCGCCGTCTTCACGGCGCCGACGGGGCGCGCGCTCCGGCGCACCATGGTCCTCGGCGATCTCCAGCGGACGACCCGCCACGCGTGCCTGCGCGATGCGCGACAGGACGGCTGCCGGCAGCGTATTCGGCAGCTCGACCACGGAGAAGGCGTTGCGGATGTCGATCCGCCCGATCTTGCCGCCGTCGATGCCACCCTCGTTGGCCAGCGCCCCGACCAGCTGGCCGGGCTTGACGCCATCCTTGTGACCCACCGACACGCGATAACGCGTCATGCCGGCACTGGGCCCGCGATCGCGACGGTTGGGCTTGTCGTCGCGGCCGCTGCTCTGACGCGAGCGGCGTTCGCCGGGCTTGGGCAAGCGACCGATGGGCGCTTCGCCGGAACGCGCCATGCTGGCCATGGCGCAGGCCAGGTCGACCGGGTCGTAACCGTCATCCACCAGGCCGTCGATCAACTCGCGCTGATAGTCGCTGCCACGAGCGAGCGTATCCAGTACACGCTTGCGGAAAAGCTCGTTACGATGGGCACGAATCGCGTCTTCGTCCGGCAGCTCGACTTCCTGCATCTGCTGGCCGGTCACGCGCTCCATGTCACGTACGCGACGCTGCTCACGACCGCCGGCGAAGGTGATCGCCACGCCCGTGCGCCCGGCACGGCCGGTACGCCCGATGCGGTGCGTGTAGGCTTCGGCGTCCTGGGGCAGGTCATAGTTGAAGACGTGGGTGATACGCGGCACGTCGAGGCCGCGCGCGGCGACATCGGTGGCGATCAGGACGTCGACCTTGCCGCGCTTGAGGCGCTCGACGGTGCGTTCGCGCAGGCTCTGGTCCAGGTCCCCGGACAGTGCCGCCGCATTCACGCCGCGCAGCAACAGTTGCTCGACCAGGGTGGTGCACGCCGCCCGTGTACGCACGAAGACGATCGCGGCATCCACCGGCTCGACCTCGAGCAGACGCGACAACGCTTCCAGCTTGGCCCCGCCCTCGATGCGCACCAGGCGTTGCTCGATGCCTTCGGCGGTCTTGGTCTTGGTTTCGATGGCGATCCGCAGCGGGTCGACCAGGTAATGGTTGACGATGCGCGAGATTTCATCGGGCAGCGTGGCCGAGAAGAACACGCGCTGCGCATCCTTCGGCGTGTCGGAGACCACGCGCTTGACGTCATCGATGAAGCCCATGCGCAGCATTTCGTCGGCTTCGTCGAGCACCAGCGCATTGAGTCCGTCGAGCTTGAGGCTGCCACGGTCGAGGTGGTCGATCACGCGACCGGGCGTGCCGACGATCACCTGAGCGCCACGGCGCAGCCCGCTGAGCTGTTCGCGATATTCCTGGCCGCCGCAAAGGCTGAGCACTTCGAGGCCCTTGACGCCGCGACCGTATTGGACGAAGGAAGCGGCCACCTGCTGGGCCAGCTCGCGCGTCGGCGCCAGTACCAGCACCTGCGGCTCGCGGCGCTGAAGGTCGAGACGCGACAGTAGCGGCAAGGCAAAGGCGGCAGTCTTGCCGGTACCGGTCTGGGCTTGTCCCAGCACATCGCGGCCTTCGAGCAATGCGGGGATGGTTTTGGCCTGAATCAGCGAAGGCGTCTCATAGCCTAGGGTTTCAAGCGTCGAAAGAATGGTAGACGGCAGCGAAAGCTCGGCGAAAGTCGGCGAGGCAACGGGAGTCGTGGTCATGTCACACCTTGGATAGCCGGCGCGAACCGGCGGAAAAATTCAAGGCGCCTTCATCGCCCATCGGCCGCTTGGCCTGGGGCATCGAAACAAAAGGCGCCGGTCGCAGCACCTGCGTCCTGCCGCATGAGCGGCAGCTGTGGCGACCTTACGCGTCTTGGCGCGCCATCGATGCGGCAAGCGCTCTCACGGCCGGCTCGAAGCGAGCGGGCAATGCGCCTTGCGCAGAAACGTCCTTTTGGTCCAATCCACACTCGGTGGAAGGCACATCGCACAGGGACGAATACAGGATGGAGGGGTCAACACATGCGAGGAGGTGGCATACTACCATTGACCAATGGCTTTGCCCAAATTAATTCGTTCATCGAACCCGACGACTCCCGAGGAAGCCTCTATCTATGCCGACGCTGTGGATCGACGCCGACGCCTGTCCGCGCCATGCCCGCGAAGTCATCGTGCGTGCCGCCGAACGCACCCGGACCCCGACGCATTTCGTGGCCAACCATCGCCTGCCCCTGCCGCCCTCGGCCTGGGTCAGCGCGCTGGCCGTACCCGGGGGCTTCGACGCCGCCGACGATGCGATCGTCGATCGGGTGGCCGCGGGCGACCTGGTCGTTACTGCCGACCTGCCACTGGCGGAAGCCGCCCTGGGCCGTGGCGCAGACGTCATCACCAACCGCGGCGAAGCGCTGACCCGCGACGGGATCCGCGCCCAGGTCCAGATGCGCGACTTCATGGAGACACTGCGCGCCAGCGGCGAGCATACCGGCGGCCCCAAGCCCTACGGCGATGTCGAGCGCCGCACCTTCGCCAATGCACTCGACCGCTGGCTGACACGCGCCCGGGCACGCGGCGACTGACAGCACCCCGGGGTGGACAGCCGGCGCCTCAGGCGCCGCGAATGCCTCGACCGGGCAAGCGCTCGCGATCATGCGGTCGCATGAGATCGAGTACCGGCCCCTGGGGGACGATGCGCGTCGGATTGATGGTGTCGTGGCTGTAATAATAGTGGCGCTTGATGTGATCGAAGCTCACGGTCTCGGCGATGCCCGGCCACTGGTACAGCTCGCGCAGATAATTCGACAGATTGGGGTAGTCCTCGATACGCCGCAGATTGCACTTGAAGTGTCCGTGATAGACGGCATCGAAGCGCACCAGCGTGGTGAAGAGTCGAATGTCCGCCTCGGTGAGCCACTCCCCGGCGAGATAGCGGCCTGCCTCGAGACGCGCCTCGAGCCGGTCGAGGGCCGCGAACAGGGCCGCGACGTGCTTGTCGTAGACCTTCTGATCCGTTGCGAAGCCGGCCTTGTAGACGCCGTTGTTGACGTGATCGTAGACATCGGCATTGACGGCATCGATGGTCTCGCGCAGATCCTCGGGGTAGAAATCCAGGCGATTGCCGGTCAGGTCATCGAAGGCGCTGCCCAGCATGCGCACCAGCTCGGCGGACTCGTTGTTGACGATGCGTCCGGTCCGGCGATCCCACAGCGCCGGCACCGTGACCCGACCGGTATACTGCGGATCGGTCAGCGTATACAGCTGGTGGTGGTAATCGACGCCATTGAGCGGGTCGCCGCTGGAGCCTTCATCGGTGGCATACGTCCAGCCGTTGGCCAGCATCAACGGGCTGGTATGCGACACGCCGATCATGTCCTCCAGCCCCTTGAGCTTGCGCATGATCAAGGTGCGATGCGCCCAGGGGCAAGCCAGCGAGACGTAGAGATGAAAACGCCCCGGCTCGGCAACCAGCCCCGGCTGCCCTTCCGGCCCCGGCGACCCGTCCGCCGTGACCCAATCGCGCAGCTTGGCCGACTCGCGCACGAACTCGCCGCCGTGCTTCTTGGTGTCGTACCACTGATCGTGCCAGCGACCGTCGATCAACAGTCCCATGCCATGTGCTCCCTCTCGGTTCGGAACGCAATGAATGCGTCATCGGAAAACGAGTGGGCGACGCACGACCACTCTCGACAGCGCTCAGCATAAAACGATGCCATCGAAGCTCAAGCGCATTTAAGTGGCCCGACCGTTCGTTTCTGTCGAATGCTCGTCACAGCAGCGCGCCACCGCATCATGCAGTGAGCGTGCCGTCGCGCGTGTCGCCGGTCCTGCACGATCCCGATCGCGGAAGATCAACTGTATCGGCACCTCGCGACGCCCTCCCACGGTGAGCGGCAGCGGCACCAGCGTGCCCTGGCGCAAGGCATCCCGAATGCGGGTCGTCGGCATCCAGGCGAACCCCAGCCCCCGGCACAACATGTCGAGCGAGGTCTCCAGATGACTCAGCGTCCAGCGCTGCTCGGCCTTGAGCCACCCGGCATCCATCGACTGGCGGAGGGCCGAGTCGCGCACCACCAGCTGGCGATGCTGCTCCAGATCGCGCAAATCGAGCTCGCGCCCCAGATGCTGCAAGGGATGGTCGGGATGCGATACCGCCAGGAACGTCACGTTGACCAGGGGCTCGCCCAGAAATCCTTGCGCGGCGATACCCGATACCACCAGGTCGGCGCGCCCGTCATAGAGCATTTCGATGCCGCCATTGAGCACGGTTTCATGCAGCTGAACGCGGACATGCGGATATTCCCGCGAGACGGCATCCAGCGCATGCGCCAAGGCATCCGGCGGGAAGATCTGGTCCACCGCGAGCACGACCTCGGCTTCGAGCCCTTCGGCCAGACGCCCGGCGACATCCTCGAGGGCTTCGGCGCTTTCCAGCAACTGGCGGGCACGCCGCAACAGCATCGCGCCTGACTCGGTCAAGCGCACCTGACGTCCCACCGGTTCCAGAACGCGGATTCCCAATTGCTCCTCGAGCTTGTGCACCGCGTGGTTGAGCGTGGAAGGACTCTTGTGCACGGCCTCGGCGGCACGCGCGAACCCGCCATGATCGACCACGGCGGCCAGCATGCGCCATTGCGCCAATGTGACATTTTTCATTCGAAATACTCGAAGCAAGAAGCCAACAATATGCGATTAATTTTCGAAAAATCCGAACTAGAATGCTAGACAAAAGTAAAGGAGATTTTCCATGTCCCATGCCACGACAACGCCACGCCGGATTCGCGACATCCGCGCCAGCCACCCCAGCCAAGACGGTGATGGCGTCAAGATCCTGCGCCTGCACGATTTCGAGGGCGGGCTCGACCCCTTCCTGATGCTCGACGAGCTGGGCTCCGACCAGCCGGACGACTATATCCGCGGCTTCCCCCCGCATCCTCATCGCGGCATGCAGACACTGACCTATGTGATCCATGGCGGGCTGACGCACGAGGATCACCTCGGTCACAGCAGCACCATCCATGCCGGCGATGCGCAATGGATGCATACCGGACGCGGCATGATTCATTCGGAAATGCCCCTGACCGACGCCCAGGGCCTGCACGCCTTTCAGCTGTGGATCAATCTGCCGGCGCGTGACAAGCTCAGCCCCGCCACCTACCGCGATATTCGCGCGCAGGAAATGCCTCGTCTCGACGCGGATGGCGCCACGTTGATCGCACTCGGCGGCCATTGGCAGGATGCGTCGGCAGAAATCGACGGCCCCCTGGATGCCCTGGCAGGCAACGCCGCAGTCGCCGATGCGCGCTTCGAAGGCGGCACCCTGCAACTGATGGGGCTCACCGATGACACCCTGCTGGTCTACGTCTATCGCGGCACCCTCGATGTAGGCGAACAGCCGGTAACCGCCGGCCACCTCGCCATCCTCGATGCCGGCGACGCATTGACACTGAGCGCAACGGGCTCGGCAGGCGCCCTTCTCCTGCGCGGCACGCCGCACCGCGAGCCCATTGCACATTACGGCCCCTTCGTGATGAACTCACGCCACGAGCTCGAGGCCGCCATGCAAGCCTACCGGGACGGCACCTTGACTGAGTAAATTTATGCAACTACTGTACAAAGCGTGGCAAAGGTAAAGGATTACCCACATAGCCACCAGGGCAGGCAGGCTGATACGACAGCTTGCCCTGTACGCATGATTGGCTGTATGCATGAACAGGATAGGCATTTTATTTGCCATGGGTTAAGGTTCCGTTGGCTTTTACCCATTTCCATGTTCATATATACGGCCTTTATTCATCATGTTGCGAATTCTTCATTCGCTGCCCCGCACGCATAAGTTACTCTTGTTACCGGTTGCCACCATGGTGACCGTGCTGGGCGCACACCAGATCGTGACCGTTGTCGGCGACGACAGCGGCAACGCCACCAGCCCCAAAGTGGCGACTTCCAGCGACTCGACCGCTTCCACACTGGGTGGCGAGGCCCTCGATACCCTGGCAACCGTGACCACACGGAACATCCCGCTGAGCGATCTCAAGGCCCAGGAAATCGTCGATGTCAGCCTGATCGACAAAGCGCATGCCAAGGATAATGCGCTGCCCGAAGCCCAAGCCTTCGAGACTCGCGATACGCACGCTCATATTGCCAACGCCGCAATGCACGTCGCCATTCAGCTGCCGAAGCTAGCGTCCGAAAGCGATTACGACAGCGAAGAACTGGGCGGCACCTCCTACGAAGACTTTTCCATCGACCCGATGGAACTGCATGACGAGGATGGCACCCCGAATCTCGAGCGGGAAATCGCCGCCCAGCAGGAATTCGTGCCGGAGTGGGAAACCTATACGGTCCAGAAGGGCGACACCTTCGCCCAGATGGCGGAGCGCACGCTTGGTCTCGGCTACAGTGACGTGATGCACATCCTCGACAGCGTTCCCGACAAGAACACCCTGACCCGCTGGCGCGTGGGCCGCTCGTTCGACTACCAGCTCGACGAACAAGGCGACCTGCTCGCACTGCGCGTCATGAAGAACGCTCGCGAAGGCTATTTGATCGAGCGCGATTCCTCGCATGACGATTTCGACGTCTCCAACATCACCAAGGCGACCGAGGCCACTCAGCGCCTGTTCGCCGGCACGGTCAGCGGCAGCTTTACGCTGTCGGCGGAATCCACCGGGCTCTCCGGCGCGGAAGTCGCCCAACTGACCAACCTGCTGTCGAAGAAACTGGATTTTCGCCGCAACACCCGGGCCGGCGATCACTTCCAGGTACTCGTCGAATCCGACATGCTCGAAGGCGAGAGCGTCGATTCGCGCATCCTGGCCGCCCAGTACCAGGGCGAACGCATGGACCTGACCGTCGTCCGCAACAGCGCCGACGACCGTTTCTACACGCCCGATGGGCAAAGCCTTGATCCCGCGTTCAACCGCTACCCCTTCGAAGGTCACTATCGCATCAGTTCGCCTTTCAACCTGCGTCGTCATCACCCGATCACCGGGCGCATCAGCCCGCATCGCGGCACGGACTTCGCCATGCGTACCGGCACGCCCGTCGACGCACCGGCCGCCGGTCGCGTCATCAAGTCCGCCTATCAGGCAGGCGGCGCCGGCAATTACCTGGTCATCCGCCATGACAACGGCTACAAGACGCGCTACATGCACCTCTCCAAGCGTCTCGTCTCCGAGGGGGATCGCGTCGAGATGGGGCAGAAAATCGCACTGTCGGGGAACACCGGTGGCAGCACGGGGCCGCACCTGCATTACGAGGTGATGGTCAACAACCGTGCGGTGGATGCCATGCGCGTCAAGCTTCCCGAGAACCAGAGCCTGGAAGGCAAGGCACTGGCGGCGTTTCAAAAGCAGTCCAAACCGCTGCTCGCCAAGCTGGAAAGCAATGCCGACGCCCCGGCCATCGCCAGCGTGCGTCTCGACGAGGACAGCGGCGACGAAGGCTGATCCCGGCCTCGCTCGTCGAGCAATCAGCACCACGCCCCACCTTCTGGTGGGGCGTGGCGTTTTCAGGGGTCATGAATGCAGGGAAGGTGCGAATCGGGCACCGCCCAGAAGCCGGTCGCCGCCCATGTCGAGCGGACCATGCCGCCCTTCCATCACCCAGGCGCCCCCATGCTCGCCCTCGCTCTTGGCATCCACCAACGGATAATTGATGCCCAGGTCATCGGCGGCCTCACGAAACAGGTCCGGCCGGACACAACGGGACAGGCACTCATCAAGCACCGCGTCGTCGACGTCCAGGTGCTGCCAGCGCCGCATCTGCCCGGCGTACCAGAGCAAATGGGAGCGCCACGGGAAATTCGCGGCATGACGATGAAAGACACTCATGCCATGCGTCAGCGACGCCCCCTCCGCCAGCATGCTGTCCTCGACCACGCTGGGCGCGACATCCAGATACCCCCGCTCGCACATCAGGCGTGCCGCCTCGCCTCGGTGCGCCGGAGCCTCGAGCCATGCGCATGCCTTCAACAAGGCACGCAGGACGGCACGGTGCGTGGCCGGATACGCCTGGGCCCACTCTTCGCGTACCGCGAAGACCTTCTCCTGGCCGTTCTGCCAGATGGCGTGGCTGCCGATCAGCACACGCCCACGTTCGCGGCGTGCCGCGAGCGTATTCCAGGGCTCGCCCACGCAATAGCCGTCCAGCCATCCGGCCTCGAGCTGCTGTGCCACCAGAGGCGGCGGTACCACGCGCAATTCGAGATCGCGATCGGGATCGACACCGCCTTCCGCCAGCCAGTAGCGCAATAAATAGCGATGCGAGGAAAAGGGATACACGCTGGCGAAACGCAGCGGTGGCGCCCCCTTCTCCCGCCGCTGTCTCACCACCGTCGCCAGCGCTCGGGCGGAGGTCGGTGAGGCCGCCATGGCGTCGGGATCGGCAGCCAGCATGTCGTCGTACAAGGCGTTGGACACGGTGATGGCATTGCCGCCGAGACTGAGGGTCAGCGCCGAGAGCATCGGCGTTCGTCGACCGTCCAGTCCAAGCGTCGAGGCCAGTGGCATCAATGGCAGCATCTGTGCGCCATCGAGCAGTGCCAACTGCATGGCATCGCGTATCCCCGCCCACGACGACTCCACGCTCAACGTGACGTCCAGCCCCTGCTCGGCGAAGAAGCCGCGCTCACGCGCTACCACCAACGGCGCGGCATCGTTGAGCGGCAGCATGCCCAGCGTCAGCGTGTCGAGTTCCGGCGAAGGCCACGCATCTCGAGGCGTCTGGCGATCGTTCATCAATGTCTCCTACGACTCGGAATCGTCGGTGGCCAGGACCGCCTGGGCCACCTCGAAAATGGTCAATCGGCGGTTCATGGCACGCTTGCGCAGCCATTGATAGGCATCATCTTCGGTGAGGGCATGCGCTTGCATCAGCCGGCTCTTGGCGCGCTCGACGGTGCGCCGCTGCGCCAGGGTGGTCTGCGTCCTGGTCAACTCCCCCTTCAAGGCACGATGCGACTCGAAGCTGGCGATCGCCACGTTGACCATCGAACGCACTAGCGCGGGTTGCACATCCTCGACCACATACGCGCTGACGCCCACGCTCGTCGCCTCTCGTGTCAGCTCGGGAGTTTCTTCCTCGGCCAGCATGATCATGGGCTTGGGAAAGCGTCGCCCCAGCTGCCCCATGTGCTCCAGGGTGTCGCGGCTCGGCAGGGCCGCGTCGATGATCACCGCATCCGGCACCTCACGCGTCATGATGGCGTAGAGGTCGTCATGCTCGTCGACGCGCGTCACCACATCGAACCCCGCCTCATGCAGCGCTTGCTCCAGTGCCCGGGAACGCTCCGGGCGGGCATCCACGATCAGCACCTTCACGGTCATGCGCATTCCTCTCCTGGGTGCTTGTCGACTTGCAATGCAGCTTGCATGCCAGAAAAAGCTCCGTGGCAGCCCGGGCGTCAGGCCGGCTGCACATCGCCGCGGCACCGAGGATGCATTGCAGCGGTGCAACGACGCCTCGTGCCGCACCATTACCGCACCTTCCTCGCGGGATTCGACGGGGCGGCGGCGCCCACGGCGGCGCACTCGCCCGGCGCTCCCACGTTGGCACACCCCTTGCTTATTCAACAGTACCGAGACGTGGACCAGGCTCACCAGGTGAGTACGAGTGCGTCGAACCCGAGCACACGGCCCTTCCCCGAAGGTCGCCGGCGTCGCGTTCGAGCTCCGTCATTTCATCGCGAGAGGATGAGTCATGGAAATCCGCAACAAAGCCAACAAGATAAGGCTTTTCAGCCTCAAGTCACCGCAAATGCGTGCCTTCCACATGTCATGGTTCGCATTTCACGTCTGCTTCTTCGGCTGGTTCGGCATCGCGCCCTTGATGGCCGTGGTGCGCGAAGACCTCGACCTGAGCAAGGCCCAGATCGGCAACACCATCATCGCTTCCGTCGCCATCACGGTGCTGGTCCGCCTGGTCATCGGCCTGCTCTGCGACAAGATCGGGCCACGCAAGGCCTACACCTGGCTGCTATGCCTCGGCTCGCTTCCCGTGATGTTGATCGGCCTGGCCGACAGCTTCGAGACCTTCCTGCTGGCACGGCTGGCGATCGGGGCCATCGGCGCCTCTTTCGTGATCACCCAATATCATTCCTCGATCATGTTCGCGCCCAATGTCGTCGGTACCGCCAACGCGACCACGGCAGGCTGGGGTAACCTGGGGGGCGGCACCACGCAGATCCTGATGCCGCTGGTCTTTTCCGGCATCCTGATGCTGGGCGTCAACGAAGCGCTCGGCTGGCGACTGGCCATGGTCGTGCCCGGCATCGTGCTGTTCTTGACCGGCATCGCCTATTACGTCTTTACCCAGGACGCGCCCGACGGCAACTTCGACACGCTTCGGGCACGCGGTGAACTTCCCTATCCCGAGAAGGAGCACGGCATGGCGCACAGCTTCGGCGCGGCCATGCGGGACGTGCGTGTATGGGCGCTGTTCATCGTCTATGCGGCCTGCTTCGGCGTCGAGCTGACCATCAACAACATCGCCGCCATCTACTTTTTCGACACCTTCGAGCTCGATCTGGCCACTGCCGGCTTGATCGCCGGCCTGTTCGGCTTGATGAACCTGTTCGCTCGCACCCTGGGGGGCATCTTCTCGGACCTGTTCGCCCGTCATGGCGGCCTCAGGGGACGCGTGCGCTGGCTGTTCATCGCCATGTTCTGCGAAGGCATCGCGCTGATGGGCTTCGCCCAGATGCAGACATTGGCACTCGCCATCGGCATCATGCTGGTCTTCAGCCTGTTCACCCAGATGGCCGAGGGCGCCACCTTCGGGGTCGTGCCCTTCATCAACAAGAAGGCGCTCGGCGCCGTGGCGGGCATCGTGGGAGCCGGCGGCAACGCCGGCGCCGTGGCGGCGGGCTTTCTGTTCCGCAGCGAATCGCTGAGTTATCAGCAAGGGCTGTTTTATCTTGGCCTGGCCGTACTGCTTGCATCGTTCTGCGCCTTGCTGGTGCGCTTCTCGCCACAGGTCCTCGCCGAGGAAGATGCCGCCTACCGCAACGCCGTCGCGGGTCACGACACTCCAGGCGATGCCATCGCGGCGCGCTGAACCGCCCCCGCTTACCGGGCCACGACACAAGGCCACCGCCATGGCGGTGGCTGTCGCCATGTTGCCCCTCCGGCCAGTGAGGGGTTGCGGCAGCCGGCATGAATGGCGCACTGTGAACGGTCAGGATCGACACCAAAAGGAGTTCGCTATGACCATCGCGGTAGGCGACAAGCTGCCCAACGTCACCCTCAAGACCAACGGCGCCAACGGCCCGGAAGACCTCGATACCGGCGAGTTCTTCGCCGGCAAGCGCGTGGTGCTGTTCGCGGTGCCCGGCGCCTTTACGCCGGGGTGCTCCAACACCCACATGCCGGGCTTCGTGATCAACGCCGACGACATCCTCGCCAAGGGGGTGGATGCCATCGCCTGCCTGGCCGTCAACGACGCCTTCGTGCTCGGCGCCTGGCAGCAGGATCAAAACGCCCAGGCGATCACCATGCTCGCCGACGGCCACGCCGATTTCACCCGCGCCATCGGCATGGAGAAAGACGCCAGCGGCGCCGGCATGGGCACCCGCAGCCAGCGTTACGCCATGATCGTCGACGACGGCGTGGTGAGCTACCTGGGCGTCGATGAAAAGGGCGTCGAGAAGAGCAGCGCCGAAACCATCCTCGCCAACTTGTGAGACCGCCCAGCGATGCTGTCCTCATGGCCCGCCTCTCGGCGGGCCATTTCGTAAGCGCCTGCCCGACTTTCGTGGCGGCGTCAGCACCGGTCCTTTCGGATTAGACTGGAGTTACCACGCAACACAAGGAGATGACACGTGATGACGCTATTCGATCTCACCGGCAAGACGGCCCTGATCACCGGTTCATCCGGCGGCCTCGGGTATGCCATGGCCAAGGGCCTGGCGGAAGCCGGCGCGCGCGTGATCGTGCACGGACGCAACACCGAGAAGCTCGAGCAGGCCCGGCAGGCCCTGGCCGAGGCGCGGCACGACGTGCTCGTCACCTCGTTCGATGTCACCGACGAGGCCGCCATCGAGAGGGCGCTCGCCGACCTCGACGCCCAGGGCATCGACATCGACATCCTGGTCAACAATGCCGGTATCCAGCTGCGCAAACCGCTCGTCGAGACATCCCACGAGGAATGGCAGAAGGTGCTCGACACCAACCTGAGCAGTACCTTCCTGATGGGACGCCACGTGGCCAGGCGGATGATCGCTCGCGGTCAGGGCGGCAAGGTCGTCAATATCGGCTCGCTGATGAGCTCGGTGGCCCGTCCGACGGTCGGTGCCTATACCGCCGCCAAGGGAGGCGTGCGCCTGATCACGCAGTCGATGGCCGCGGAATGGGCCGAGCACGGCATTCAAGCCAACGCCATCGGCCCCGGCTACATGATCACCGAAATGACCCAGCCCCTCGTCGACAAGCCCGAGTTCAACGACTGGATCATCAATCGGACGCCCGCGCGCCGCTGGGGCACGCCGGACGACCTGGTCGGCACCGTGGTCTATCTCGCCGCTCCCGCCTCGAATTTCGTCAACGGCCAGATCATCTATGTCGACGGCGGTCTGCTCTCGGTGATTTAGGCCGCAACGCCCTTCCATGGTGCAACGGGACGGGCATTTTGCCCGTCCTGGGGCACGACGTCCCCCGTTTCAGCACGTCACAGCACGCCTTTCCTGCCCGCCAGGCCGCCTAACGAGCTGTATTTAAAGAGAATTAACAAACATGGCACGCCCTTCGCTAATCAAAAGGTACGAAGCACGGCCCATGCCTCAGGGCGAACGCTTCAACCTTTTTCAACGTCGCTGATGACAGCGATGAACCGAGTGAGCTGGCGTGCTCCCCTAGTCCCCTTCTTGGGGACTTTTTTTTGCACCGCATACGTTGGGGGTATTGCTCGGCATCGGCCACACTATTGCTTTATCTGCAATGGGAGGCTTGCCGCATGCTATCCCGATTCATGCATCCTTGGCGCCTGCCGGTTCTTGCCCTCGCCTTCGCCGGCATGACACCGCATGCCATGGCGGTCATCGATCGTCCGGCCCTGGAGGACGCCGCGCAACGGCTCGGCAACTTGCCGCGCACGCATACCCTGCTCATCGCCGTCGACGGCGAAACTCTCGTCGCCCGTGGCTGGCGCGGCCACTCCCCCGACGACATCGCCAACATCAAGTCGCTCTCCAAGACACTCATCTCGGCTTTGGTGGGCGCCGCTATCGCACGTGACGTCATCCAGGGCGTCGACCAGCCGATCACCGAGCTGCTGGATGGCCGGGTGCCTCGTGACGCCGATCCTCGTGTCCAGGACATCGAAGTCGGCCACCTGCTGTCGATGCAGGCCGGACTCGAGCGCACCTCCGGCGCCAACTACGGTGGCTGGGTGGCCAGCGACGACTGGGTCGGCAATGCCTTGTCGCGCCCCTTCGTCGCCGATCCCGGCGGTCGCATGCTGTATTCGACCGGCAACAGCCATCTGCTGTCGGCCGCGCTGACCGACGCCAGTGGCCGCGATACGCTCTCGTTGATGCGCGAGTGGCTGGGATCCCCCCTAGGGATCGAGATACCGCCCTGGACGCGTGATCCGCAAGGCATCTATTTCGGAGGCAACGAAATGGGGCTCACGCCACGCGCCTTGTTGAAGATCGGCGAGCTCTACCGGCAGCAGGGCATGCATGACGGCCAGCGCGTGTTGCCCGCCTCGTGGATCGAACGTTCCTGGCAGCCACGTACTCGCTCGCACTTCAATCAGGACGACTACGGCTATGGCTGGTTCATGACCGACCTCGCCGAGACCCCGGTCTACTATGGTTGGGGGTATGGCGGGCAACTGCTCTTCGTGGTGCCGGAGCATGACGCCACCCTTGTCATGACCAGCGACCCCACGCCGCCCTCCAACGGCAGCGATTACTTGAATCGCGTCAAGGCGGCCGTCGCCGATGCCATCGAGGCCATTGACTGACTCCCCCATTCCTGACGACATTGCCGGTCTTCATCGACCCTCACCAGAAGGAGCCCACCATGTCAGTATCCCAAGAGAGCCGAGGCACCTGCCTGTGCGGCGCCGTCAGCATTCGTGTCACGCTCGAGCGTCATGACGTGAGCATTTGCCACTGCCGCATGTGCCAGACCTGGAGTGGCGGGCCGATGTTCGCCGTCGAAAGCGACGCGCCCATGACCCTCGAGGGCGAGGAAAACGTCGGTGTCTACGCTTCCTCGGACTGGGCCGAGCGCGGCTTCTGCCGCCAGTGCGGCACGCACCTTTTCTATCGTCTCACCCAGGGGCAGCACTACGCCTTTCCCGTGGGTTTGCTGGATGCCGGCGAACCCTGGGCCATCGCCCAGCAGATTTTCATCGACGAAAAACCGAGCTTCTACGATTTCGCCAACGACACTCCGTGCCTGACCGGCGACGAGGTTTTCGCGCAATTCGCGGGCAGTGCCGGCAGCTAGGCACTGCTGCTAGCCAAGGAAGCGATGGCCCCGTTTGAAGCGGGGCCATCGAGCGTCAGGAAGGAAAGGAGAACTGTGCGCCCTCTCGGACGCCGGCAGACGGCCAGCGCTGGGTCACGGTCTTGCGCTTGGTGTAAAAACGCACGGCGTCGGGCCCGTAGGCGGCCAGGTCGCCGAACAGCGAGCGCTTCCAGCCGCCGAAGCTGTGATAGGACACCGGCACCGGCAGCGGCACGTTGATGCCGACCATGCCCACCTGGATACGATCGCTGAAGTAACGTGCCGCCTCGCCGTCACGGGTGTAGATGCAGGTGCCGTTGCCATATTCGTGGTCGTCGATCAGCCGCATGGCCTCTTCCATTGTGCCGACACGCACCACCAACAGCACCGGCCCGAAGATCTCCTCGAGATAGCAGGTCATGTCGGGCGTGACGCGGTCGATCAGCGTCCCACCGACATAAAAGCCATGCTCGTGCCCCGGTACCTGGATACGGCGACCATCGACCACGATATCGGCGCCCTGCTGCTCGGCGCTGTCGATGTGACCGCAGACTTTTTCCTGATGGGCCTTGGTGATCACCGGGCCGAAGTCATTGTCGGCGTCATGGAAGGGGCCGACCTTCAGGGTCTTCATCTGCGTCTGCATCTTGGCGATCAACGCGTCGGCGGTCTCGTCGCCCACGGCCACCGCCACCGACAGCGCCATGCAACGTTCCCCCGAGGAGCCGAAGGCAGCTCCGTTCAGGGAATTGACCACGTTGTCCATGTCGGCGTCGGGCATCACGATGGCGTGGTTCTTGGCGCCGCCGAGGGCCTGGCAGCGCTTGCCGTTGGCACTGGCGCGCTGATAGATGGTTTCGGCGATCGGCGTGGAACCGACGAAGCTCACGGCCTTCACGCGGTCGTCGTCGAGCAGGGTATCGACCGCCTCCTTGTCGCCGTTGACCACGTTCAGCACGCCGGCGGGCAGGCCCGCTTCAAGGGCCAGTTCGGCGATGTAGAGCGCCGAGGTCGGGTCGCGCTCGGAGGGCTTGAGCACGAAGGTGTTGCCGCAGGCGATGGCCATGGGATACATCCACAGCGGCACCATGGCCGGGAAGTTGAACGGCGTGATGCCGGTCACCACGCCCAGCGGCTGGAACTCGCTCCAGGAGTCGATGCCGGGCCCGGTGTTCTTGCTGTACTCGCCCTTGAGCAGCTCCGGCACGCCACAGGCGTATTCCACGTTCTCGATGCCGCGCTGCAGTTCGCCCTTGGCGTCATGGACGATCTTGCCGTGCTCCTGGCCGATCAGCCGGGCAATCTCGTCGGCGTTCTGCTCCAGCAACTGCTTGAAGTTGAACATCACCCGCGCCCGCTTGGCGGGCGGCGTGTCGCGCCAGGCCGGAAAGGCGGCCTGGGCGGCGGCGATGGCGTCCTCGACGGTGGCCTTGCTGGCCAGGCTCACCTGGCCGCCGACCTCACCGGTGGAGGGATTGAAGATGTCCTGGGTGCGTCCTTCTCCGGCGACGCGTGAGCCGTTGATCAGATGGCCGAGTGTGGTCATGTATCACCTCTTGAATGCAACCGTAAGAGAAATGCTTGAGTGCCGGCGTTCCGATGCGCTTTCCGTGGACAAGTCTTCGCGAGGGCGCTGTAGACCCTTCCCTGGGCGCTACATCCGTCATCCATGACGGATGACCCTCGCTGCGCCTTGTCCCCGGCGCGCATCTCGACAGGCGTCGTCTGATTTATTCCAGTTCGCCGATGGCGTCACCCAGCCCATTGACGAGGCGATCGATCTCCTCGCGCTCGACGATGAACGGCAGGCCGAGCTGGATGGTGTCGCCGCCATAGCGCACGTAGAAACCTTTTTCCCAGCACTTCATGGCGATCTCGAAAGGACGCCGCCCCGGCTCGCCGGGATACGGTTCGATCTGCAGGGCGCCGGCGAGGCCGTAATTGCGGATGTCGCTGATGTAGCGCGTCCCCTTGAGAGAATGCAGCGCACTTTCGAAGATCGGCGCCATTTCTTTGACTCGCTCGATGAGGCGGTCGTTCTCGAGCACGTCCAGCGCGGCCAGGGCGGCGGCACAGGCCACCGGGTGCCCCGAATAGGTATAGCCGTGGGGCAGCTCGAGCATGTAGTCGGGGCCGCCCTGCTCCATGAAGGTCCGATAGATCTCGCCCTGCACGATTACCGCGCCCATGGGCACCGCCCCATTGGTCAACTGCTTGGCGACATTGAGCAGATCCGGTACCACGCCGAACTCCTCGGCCCCGGTCATCGATCCCATGCGCCCGAAGCCGGTGATGACCTCGTCGAAGATGAGCAGGATGTCGTGCTGGTCGCAGATCTCGCGCAGGCGCTTGAGATAGCCTTTGGGCGGCGGAATCACCCCGGCGGAGCCGGCCAGCGGCTCGACGATCACCGCCGCGATGTTGGAGGCATCATGCAGCGCGATCAGCTCCAGCAACTCGTCAGCGCGCTCGGCCCCCCGCGCGGGCATGCCCTGGGTGAAGGCGTTTTCCTTCAACAGGGTATGGGGCAGATGATCGGCATCCACGCCCTGGCCGAACACGGTGCGATTGGCACCGATTCCCCCCAGGCTGAAGCCGCCGAAGTTGACGCCGTGATATCCCTTGGCACGTCCGATCAGCTTGGTCTTGCTCGGCTTGCCCTTCTTGCGCCAGTAGGCACGCGCTATCTTCAGCGAGGTATCGGCACTCTCCGAGCCCGAGCCGGTGAAGAACACGTGATCGAGGCCCTGAGGCGTCAATTCCCGCAGACGATGGGCCAGCTCGAAGGCCTTGGGGTGGCCATACTGGAAGGCCGGCGAGTAGTCCAGCTCGCCGAGCTGACGACTGACCGCCTCGGTGATCTCGGGGCGGCAATGCCCCGCGCCGCAGGTCCACAGCCCCGAGAGCGCATCGAAGACTTGGCGACCCTGGGCATCGGTAAGGTAGCTGCCCTTGGCGCCCACGATGAGGCGTGGATCGCGCTTGAATTGCCGATTGCCGGTATACGGCATCCAGTAGGCGTCCAGCTGCTCCGGGCTCAAACCCGCCATGGGGGGAAACTCGCGATCCGACATGTCTTCTCCTGCCGATAGGCGGTGATGAATGGTGCTACCGAAAAAGCTAGGCGGGACGGCGGATAAGTTAAATCCAGAAATACTGAATCTCGTTCAAGTCACCGATTAACTTTACGGGCCGGCAGGGCTATCCTCGCAGGTGTCCGTCGTCGAGATGAGGAATCCCGCCATGCCTTCCCGCAGCGAGACCCTGATGGGGCAGCCGAGCGATGCCGACCTGCGCCTGCTGAGGATCTACCGCAAGGTCGTGGAGTGCGGCGGGTTCTCCGCCGCCGAAGTGGAACTCAACATCAGCCGTGCGGCGATCAGCATGGCGATGAATGACCTGGAGACACGGCTCGGCCTGCGGCTCTGCCAGCGAGGACGCGGCGGCTTCGCCCTCACCGACGAGGGCGCCGAGGTCTACGATGCCACCCTCCAGCTGCAGACGGCCGTGGCGGGGTTCCGGACACGCGTCAATGGCCTGCATGCCCGTCTCAAGGGCGAGCTCAGCATCGGCATCACCGATAACCTGGTGACCATGCCCGAGATGTATATCACCGATGCCCTCAGCGCACTCAAGGCGCGGGGACCCGAGGTGCGCATCAATATCCGCATGATTCCGCCCAGCGACATCGAACTGGGCGTGCTGGACGGTCGCTTGCATACCGGCGTGATCCCGGCACTCAAGACATTGCCGGGGCTTGCGTATCTGCCGCTCTACGAGGAAGCGTCGCGGCTCTACTGCGCCGCCGACCATCCGCTCTTCGACGTCGAGGACGTGGACGAGGAGCGACTCGCGATACATGACGCCGTGGTGCCCGCCTACGCCCAGACGCCGGAGGTCAAGGCGTGTCATGCTCCGCTCAAGGCCGCCGCATCGGCGACCGACCGCGAAGGCATCGCCTTCTTGATCCTGTCCGGCCGCTATATCGGCTACTTGCCGACCCACTATGCCGAGCGCTGGGTGCGCGACGGCCGCATGCGTGCCTTGAACCCCGAACGCTGGCATTACCTGACCCACTACAGCGCCATCACTCGCAAGGGCGCGCCGCCCAACCTGGTAGTGGAAAGCTACCTCGAGGAACTGGGTCGCCTGACCCGGGCCTCTGCCATCACGCCTGGCGACTGACCAGCACGATCCCCAGCAGAATCGCCGCCCCGCCGAGCAGGAAGTTCCAGCTCAAGGGCTCGTCCAGCAAGGCGGCGCCGAAGAGCACTCCGAAGATCGGTGACAGGAACGACAAGACACCCAGTTGCGAGGCCCAGTAACGGCGCAGCAGGGCGAACCACAACAGCAGGGCACCGAACGAGATGACCAGCGTCTGGAAGGTCATGCTGGCCACGGCCATGCCGCTGGGCGTGGCCTGCTGCCAATCGCCCAGCCATAGGGTGATGGGCAACAACAGCGCGCCCGCCGTCAGGAGTTGGTACGTCAGCGTCTGCACGGGGGGCGCCTCGGAAAGCGAGGAGCGACGCACCACCAGGGTGGTGGCGGCCCATGACAACCCCGCCAGCAATCCCAGGGCGTCGCCCAGGAGAATGTCGCCGGCCGGCGCCCCGGGTGCGGCCGAGGGCGCCATGGCGACCAGCATGCCCGCGAATGCCACGCCGATCCCCCACCATTGGTGCCGCGCCAGCTGTTCGCCCGGCACCCACAGATGCAGTCCCAGGGCGGCGAACACCGGCGCCGTGTACAGAAACACCGACATGTGCGACGCCAGGGTGTAGTTGAGCCCCCAGGCGACGAAACCGAACTCCCCCGCAAAGCCCAGGCCGACGAGAATGCCTGCACCCAGCCGACCGCGAAACGCCGCCAGGCCGATGCCCTGAATGCGCGCGACGACCAGCACCAGCAACCCCGCCAGCAACGAACGCAACGCGACCTGGCTCAAGGGCGTGATATCGTCGGCCACGGCCTTGATGGCCACCTGCTGCAATCCCAGCACCAGACAAAACCCGGTCATCGCGATGCCGGCAGGCATATCCAGGCCGCGTCGCAAGCGCGGCGACGCCGGCCTTCCCGCGACAGCCTCCGAAGTCGACTCCGTCATGATCGCATCCTCCATTGAATCGAGACTCAGTGGAGCATTTGCCGCGCCGCGATCCAAACGATTAATCTGCAGTCTCAGGCTCAGGAAAACTCAACTCATGACGCTCGAACGACTTCCCCTCAATGCCCTGCGCGCCTTCGTCGAGGCCGCGCGCGAGGGCAGTTTCAAAACCGCGGCGGCACGCTTGAACGTCACGCCGGGAGCGATCAGCCGTCAGGTCAAGCAGCTCGAGACGCGGCTGGGCATCGTGCTGTTCGAGCGTCACTCGCACGGCGTCAGCGTCACACAAGCGGGCCGGCAGTTGGCGCACGATGTCGATGCCGGGCTCGAGCGCATCGCCGCCGGCGTGAGCGCCGCCAGCGAACGCGCACGGGACGTTGGCACGCTGCGCGTGAGCGCGCCGCCTTCGTTCGCTCAGGTCTGGTTGTTGCCACGCCTGGCCGATTTCGAGGCGCGACAAGGTCAGCTGGACATCACCCTCGACGCCAACCAAGCGATCATCTCTCCCTCGTGGCAGCACGGCAGCGCACGCCTGGCCATCCGCTACGGGCGCGGCCCCTGGGCCGGCGTCGACAGCCACCGCCTGTTCGACGACAAGCTGTTCCCGGTCTGCGCGCCCGCGTTGCTGGAGCGCTCTCCCATCGCAACGCCGGCCGACCTGCTTGCCCATCCCTTGCTCGACGTGGTCTGGGAATCCCGCCAGAACGTCGCGTTCCCCGGCTGGCGCGACTGGTTCGACGCCGCCGGGCTACCCGACCGGACACTGCCGATTCAGCAGCGCTTCTCTCTCTACGGCCTGGCCCTGGACCAAGCGATCGCCGGGCGCGGCGTGATGCTCGCCAACCCCGCCGTCGTCGCCGACCGCCTCGCCAGCGGCGTCCTGGTACGCCCCTTCGGGGATCGTCACGTGATCGACTCGCCCTTTACCTACGACCTGATCCTGCCGAGCACCGGTCACGCGCCCCCCGCGGTACGAGGCTTCATCGACTGGCTGCTCGGCGAAGCAGCCAGGTTTCGAGACGCAACCAGATAGAGACTCAAATTCGGCAGACTAGCTGCTCGCACCCTCTGGTCGATAGCTTACTTTTCTCCAATTCCCATCAACGTCGCAGTGCTCTTGCAGCAAGATATATGCTACTTACGCTCTAATTCATAACGCCATGTTATCAAATATCCCATGTAAACATTGATGATGTTATCTATAGCCAATAGACTGCTAACCACCCATTCATAAGGGATCATCAAGGAAAATCATATGAAACGACAAACACTCGCCACAGTATTGGCCTTAACGGTATTTGGCACCTGCACGTCCGCGTGGGCGAGTCATGCGTTCTATGTTGGCAAGAATCTAACGGAAAGCGGCAATGTGCTGGTGGGCGGCACCGGGGAAGAGGTATCGAGCCATTGGCTGGAAATCGTGCCTGCCGCTGACCATGAGCCCGGGGAGACGATCGACGTTGGGGTGACCGAAGCCGCATGGATCCCCGGCGAACTGATCGAAATCCCTCAAGTCGAGCATACCTATCGCTACCTCTCGATGTCTTATTCAGACTATGAGGGCTTCCCGGCGCCGCTGACCAATGGCGGTGTCAATGAGCACCAAGTGGCGGTACGCGATGTATGGGCCACGGGCCGCGAGGAGCTTATCGATGCCACCGAGACGCCACAAAAGGGCGTTCAGTACAGCGACCTAGCCCGTCTGGTATTGGAAAGGGCCAAAACCGCACGTGAAGGGGTCAAGCTGATTGGCGAACTGATCGATGAGTATGGCTATGCCACCTACGGCGGCAATACCCATTTGATTGCCGATCCCGATGAGGCCTGGGTGGTCTGGGAACTGCCCGGTAGCCAGGGACTTTGGGCCGCCGAACGCTTGGGGCCAGATGATGTACGGGTGTTGTATCCCGGTTATATCGAAGATTTCCCACAGGATTTCCAGAACGACTCCAACTATATGGGATCTGATAATCTCGTTTCCTACGCGGAGGATAAAGGCTGGTTCGACGCGCAGGGCGATGAGTCTTTCAATATCTTCGACGTCTATGGACGTCAGGACACTCAAGCGCGTACCGGCGGCTACAAGTACATGAGCCAGGCGGAGCTGGAGAAAGCCACGCGTGACATGGCGCCGGTCTCCGAGCAGGACATGATTACGCGGGTACGGGATCATCGGATCTCCGACGATGAAGCTGGTTATGGTCAGGTAGTCTCGCTGGAACAAGGACGTGATCCCGACATGGTGCGTATTTGGGTGGCACCGACTGGCTCGGTTGCTGCGCCTTACATCCCATGGTGGCTAGGCGTGCAGAAAGTTCCTGCTTCCTTCGCGCAGCATCGCTACCTTACCAAGGGGGCAGGATCCCACTTCCTCAATCCCGATTATGCCATGCAGGAAGCAAGCGACTTCGCGGGTCGTCGCTTCAAGCAGGTCATGTACTACATGTGCGAAGACCCGGAAACCTTCCGCCCCACCGTGCAGCGTATGCTAAAGGGATTCGAGCAGGAGAGTTTCGATGACATCCAATGGGTCGAGGAATCCGCACGTACGCTCATCGAACAAGGCAAGCGCGAGCAGGCCCAGTCATTGTTGACGTTCTATTCCTATACCCGCGCCAGCGATGCCATGAACTTGGGAGATACCTTGGTGGATAGCCTGACGGCTTATAGCCAACTGGTAACGGGTGAGCGTCTCCCCAAAGGCGAACATATCAACGACCAGGGCGGGGAGACCGTAAACTACTTGGTAGGTGCCGATCCTGACAAGCCCCAATCAGCACAATAAGTAAAGCTTTTCTCTCGTCGTGCGGCCGCCTTTCGAGGCGGCCATTTTTCGTTTAGGCATCAAGCGATAGTGCCTACATGCAGACAGCTGGCCTCTGATCGCATCTTATGCCGTGGCCGCCTCACGACACTGCACCACGTCGGCCATCGTGACCACGCTGCCCACGACGATCAGGCACGGTGAGGGCAGCGGCGTGGCGGCGAGCCTTTCGGGCATGTCGTCGAGGGTGCCGACCAGGGTTTGCTGTTCGGGCAGCGAGGCATTGGCGGCAAGCATGATCGGCCAGTCGCCGGGCAGGCCGGCGTCGCGCAATCCGCGACAGATCGCGTCGACCCTGGAAAGCCCCATGTAGAACACCAGCGTCTCGTCACGCCGCGCCAGGTCGTGCCAGTTCGGCTCGCCACCTTCGCGGCAGTGCTGGGCGGTCACCAGGCGCAACTGCTGTGCATGGGCGCGGTCGGTGAGCGGCATGCCGAGGGTGGCGGCGGCGGCGGAGGCCGCCGTGATGCCGGGGACGACCTCCGTGGGCAGGCCGGCCTCGCCGAGAATTGCGAGTTCCTCGCCCATGCGACCGAAAATCCCGGGGTCGCCGCCCTTCAGACGCACGACCGACTTCCCTTCCCGCGCCAGCCGAGCCAGCAAGGCGCCGATCTCGGCCTGTGGCACGCTGTGATGCCCGCGGGCCTTGCCGACGTAATAGCGTTCGCGCGACGGAGGAATCATGGCCAGGATATCGTCGCCGACCAGACGGTCATAGACGATGACATCAGCCTGCGTGAGCAGTCGCCAGGCACGCAGGGTCAGCAGATCGGCGTGACCGGCACCGGCGCCCACCAGATACACATGGCCCGGCTGCACCGCCGGCGCCACATGCGTGGCGGGTGTCTCCCGGCACATCGTGGCCATGCCATTCCCCGGCCGGTGGGTCATGCGTCCCAGCCAGGCGCTCCAGGAAGCGACGCGACCCTCAGGCCGTTTCCAGCGTGTCAGCAGCGCGAGCATGGGTCACCTCCTCTTCGAGCAATGACTTGAGTTCGGGAATGCAGGAGCCGCACTGCGTCCCGCAGGCCAGACGCGCGCCGAGCGCATCGACACTCGCATCGCCACGCCGAATGGCCTCGCGAATCGTCTTGGCGCCGACCTGGTGACAACTGCACACCACCGGGCCCGTATCGGCCTGCCCCGAGGCGCTGCCCGCCAGGACGCGGCGACGCTGTTCGTCGGTCAGCGCGGCGTCGCCGAACCGCGCATCGAGCCAGGCCAGCCCCGGCAGTTCACTGGGCGGCCCGACCATCAGCCACCACACCAGACGCCCATCGCGAAGCCCCGCGGCCCGCAGGCGGCCGCCGGTCGCGTCCTCGCACCACAGCGTCGCCTCGACGCCGAACCGCGCGGCGCACCAGGCCAGCCAGTCGCGCGACGTGGTGCTGGCGATCTGCCAGCGCTGGGCGTGATTCAGCGGCATTCGCACCCAGTAGGCATCGTCGCTCTGAAGGGGGGCTCGAGTGCACGTCGGCGCCAGCAGGAGCGTCGCCTCCTCGGCCACGTCGAGCGGCTCGCAGGCCACCGCGCCGTGCTTGGTCTCCGGCTGCCCCGAGAGCGGATCGGTCAGCGGCGCGAACAGCGTGCCGACACGCCCGGCCCCGGTGAACTGGGCGTTCCAGTGGATGGGAATGAAGACATCGCCACGCCGCTGCGACGTGGCGACACGCACCCGTACCCGGGCTTCGCCCCAACGGTTGAAGACCCGCGCCAGTCCCCCGTCGACGAGGGCGTGCGCCCGGGCATCCTGCGGGTGGATATCGACATAGGGTTCGGCGCGATGGTTGAGCAGGCGCGGCGCGCGCGCGGTACGCGTCATGGTATGCCACTGATCGCGCACGCGACCGCTGTTGAGGCATAGCGGGTAGCGAGCCTCCACCGCCTGTTCGGGCAGCGCCGGGCGCACCGGCACCAGTCGCGCCAGACCGTCCGGGGTGGCGAAGCGCCCCGTCTCGAACAACCGGGCGGTGCCCTGCGGCGCCTCGGCGGTCACCGGCCACTGCAGCGGCACCAGCGCGTCATAGGCGTTACGGTCCAGATCACTCAGGGCGGAAATATCGAACAGACGCGGTATTCCGCCAGCGTGGTTGCCATATCCCGAGAGTCGCGCGTGCTCGACAAAGATATCGCGAGGATGGCGATACTCGAACGCTTCTTCATACCCCAGATACTTGGCGACCTGGGCGATGATCCACCAGTCGTGGCGCGCCTCACCGGGCGGCGGCAGCATGCCGCGCTGACGCGAGATACGCCGCTCGGAATTGGTGACGGTGCCGTCCTTTTCCGACCAGGAGGTGGCCGGCAGCACGATGTCGGCATAGGCCAGGGTGTCGGTATCCGCCATGCATTCGGAGACGATCACCAACGGGCAGGCCGCCAGCGCACGCTTGACCTGATCCGCGTCGGGCAAGCTGACCACCGGGTTGGTGGCCATGATCCACAGCGCCCGGATCTCGCCGCGCTCCACCGCCGCGAACAGCTCGACGGCCTTCAGGCCCGGCTCCTCGGGCAGGTGGGGCGCATCCCAGAACGCCTTGACCAGCGCCTGAGCCCCCGGCGTGTGGTAGTCCATGTGTGCCGCCAGTTGATTGGCCAATCCGCCCACCTCGCGACCGCCCATGGCGTTGGGCTGACCGGTGATCGAGAACGGCCCCGCTCCCGGCAGTCCCAGCTTGCCGCCCGCCAGATGGCAATTGATGATGGCATTGCACTTGTCGGTGCCGCTGGTGGACTGGTTGATGCCCTGGGAGTAGAGGGTGACCACGTGCAATTGCGATGCGAACCAGTAATAGAAGGTTTCCAGCGCCTCGGCGTCCACGTCGCATGCCTCGGCGAGCGCGGCAAGCGAGGTGTCTTCCGCGCGTGCTGCCGCCAGTGCCTCCTCGACGCCCCGGGTGTGGCGCCTCAGATAACGTGTATCGTGCCTGCCCTTGTCGGCCATGAAGGCCAGCAGTCCATTGAAGAGCCGTGCATCGCTGCCGGGGGCGATGGGCAGATACAGATCGGCAATCTCGCAGGTGTCGGTCACCCGGGGATCGATCACCACCACGCGCATCAACGGGTTGCGCTGCTTGGCGGTACGCAGACGCTGGAAGAGCACCGGATGGTTCCACGCCAGGTTGCTGCCCACCAGCACCACCAGCTCGGCCTCTTCCAGGTCCTCGTAATTGCACGGCACGGCATCGGCGCCGAAGGCGCGCTTGTAGCCCGCCACCGCGGACGCCATGCAGAGCCGCGAGTTGGTATCCAGATGCGGTGAGCCCAAAAAGCCCTTGAACAGCTTGTTGGCAGCGTAATAGTCCTCGGTGAGCAACTGGCCGGAGAGATAGCCGGCAATCGCCTGGCCGCCATGTTCATCGCGCACCGCCGCCAGGCGTGTCGCCACCTGATCGAGCGCATCGTCCCAGCTCACCTCGCGCCCATCGACGCGGGGCGCGAGCAGACGCCCGCGGTCACCCAGCGTTTCATGCAACGCCGAGCCCTTCACGCATAGCCGACCGTAATTGGCGGGATGCGCCCGGTCACCTTCGACGCCCGTCATGACGCCGTTCTCGATGGTTGCCGCGACGCCGCAACCAACGCCGCAATAGGGGCAGGTCGTGTGCTGCTGCATGCTGTCTCGCCCTCCACCTGCAAACGCAAAAGGCCCGACCCCGCGGAAACGGGATCAGGCCTCTTTGCCTGGTTGGGCGGCGCGTGGGCCGCCCGCCATGATGAATTGCGTCTCGCCGCCGTTGGCGTTCTCGGCGCACCGTGGCCGAAAAATGACGTACCCCATTCAAGCAAGCACGACGCCAACCCATCGTTTGCGCCATCAAAACAAGCCCTTATGCCGCAAGGCATGACGACGATCCAGCGCTCGGGGTGCAAACGGCACCAGACTGGTGCAGGCATCGGCGTTCCCGCACAGCCATCGTTCACGCCGGCTGCCTTCCTGCCTCGCCGGAGCCAACCGATATTTCGTAACCGACTGAATAAAAAGCCTTGTCTGGTGACTGGCACGCCCCTGGCATGACATCGGACAAGGCGGGTCAACGTCGACCCCTCGGGCACGAGACAGGCATGCGTCTCGCGCCGGCCGGAGCCGACACAGGGCTCGCGACAACACGATTCTCTTCAGGCAAAGGCGCCTGGCATCCGGTTTCCCCGCCGGGTGTCAGGCGCTTTTGCGTTTCTGCTTCACACTGTCAGGGAGGCAGGGAAATGAGTACATACGACGAACATCTGGTGATCGTCGGCAACGGCATGGCCGGGCACCGGTTGCTCGAGACCGTGCTGGCGCACCCTCACCGCCCGCGCCATATCACGATTCTCGGCGACGAGCCGGCAACGGCCTACAACCGTATCCTGCTCTCGCCCTGGCTGGCCGGCGACATGGACCGCGAGGCCCTGACGCTGCGCCACAACGACTGGTATGCCGCGCAGGGCGTTTCGCTGATCGCCGGCGAGCGCGTCACCGCCATCGACCGGCAGTGCCGGACATTGACCACCGACCAGGGGCGCCGACTCGCCTACGACCGGCTGGTACTCGCCACCGGATCGCGCGCCGCACGCCCCGCGGTACCGGGCAGCGACCTCGACGGCATCCACGCCTTCCGTGATCTGGAGGACGGCGAGCGGCTGGCCAGCCTGGCCGACGCGGGCGGCCGCGCCGTGGTCATCGGTGGCGGCCTGCTCGGCCTGGAGGCCGCCGAAGGCATGCGCAAGCGCGGCATGACGGTCAGCGTCGTGCACCGCGCAATGCACCTGATGAATCGCCAACTCGACCCCACCGCCGCCGACATGCTCGCCACCGAGCTGCGCGCCCGAGGCCTCGAGATCCACACCGGCGCCGATCTCGCGGCCTATGCCCCGGATGCCGACGGCCAGCGCGCCACCGGCGTCGTCCTGAGCGACGGGACCACGCTCGCAGCCGACTGCGTCGTCGCGGCAATCGGCATCGTGCCCAACACCACACTCGCCGAACGCGCCGGTCTGGCGACCGCCCGCGGCATCCAGGTCGATGCCTTCATGACCACGTCCGATCCGAACATTTCGGCGCTCGGCGAATGCTGCGAGTTCGAGGGCACCACCTACGGTCTCGTCGAACCCATCTGGCGCCAGGCCGAGGTCCTCGCCGCCCGGCTATGCGGCGAAACGCCCGCGCCTTATCGCGAACGCCCCTGCGCCACCAAGCTCAAGGTCAGCGGTATCTCGCTGTACGCCTTCGGCCCGATCGCGCCCACCTCGGCACACGAGGTGCTGACCTACCACGATCCGCAGCACGGCGACTACCGCCGCCTGCTGCTGCGTGACGGGGTCATCGACGGCGCGGTGCTGTACGGCGACACCGGCGACGGGCCCTGGTACTTCCAGTGCGCCCTGGCCGGCGACGATCTGAGCGCCTGTCGCCAGGCCCTGCTGTTTGGTGCCAGCGACGCCAGGCCACTTCTCGAGGAGGTCGCCTAGCGGCGCCCCAGCCCCCGTTTCATGAGCGCCGGGGCTGGCCGGCGCGAAGGTCATCCGTCTTGGCGCCGACCCTCGGGCCGTCTCTATTCATCGCCGGAGTGCGACAGGAGTACTTATCATGAGCAAGCAACGACTGATCATCATCGGCAACGGCATGGTCGGCCACCACCTGGTCGAGCAGCTCATCGCATGCGGTGCGCCCCGCGACTACGCCATCACCGTGTTCGGCGAGGAACGTCACATCGCCTATGACCGGGTCCACCTGTCCGAGTACTTCAGCGGACGCGATGCCGACTCGCTGGCGCTTGCCAGCGCCGACGACTACGCCGCGCACGGCATCGACCTGCGCCTGCACGACACGGTGACCGCCATCGACCGCGACGCCAACGAGGTCGTCACCGAGTCCGACCGTCATCCCTATGACCGCCTGGTCCTGGCGACCGGCTCCTACCCGTTCGTGCCGCCGATTCCCGGCAACGACCGCGAGAAATGCCTGGTCTATCGCACCCTGGACGACCTCGACGCCATTCGCGAGGCCGCCGAGGATGCCACCACCGGCGTGGTCGTCGGTGGCGGGCTGCTGGGGCTGGAGGCCGCCAATGCCCTGCGCGGTCTGAACCTGGATACCGCCGTGGTCGAGTTCGCGCCCCGTCTGATGCCCATGCAGGTGGACGCCGAAGGCGGCGCGTTGCTGCGCGAGAAGATCGAAGCCCTGGGCGTGCAGGTACTCACCGATCGCGCCACGCAGCGCATCGAGGCCGGCGAGACGAGCTTTCACCGCATGGTCTTCCAAGACGACAAGATGCTGGAAACCGATCTCATCGTGTTCTCCGCCGGCATCCGGCCTCGCGATCAACTGGCGCGAGACTGCGCCCTGGAAATCGGCGAGCGCGGTGGCGTGGTCATCGACGACCGCTGCCTGACCAGCGACCCCGCGATCCTCGCCGTCGGCGAGGTCGCATTGTGGAATCAAAGCATCTTCGGGCTGGTCGCGCCGGGCTATCAGATGGCGAAAGTCGCCGCCGCCACGCTGACCGAGGGCGATGCGACCTTCACCGGCGCCGACATGAGCACCAAGCTCAAGCTGCTGGGCGTGGATGTCGGCGCCATCGGCGATGCTCATGGCGATCGCACACCGGGCGCGCGCACCTTCCGCTACCTCGACGAGCTCAAGCAGGAGTACCGCAAGCTGGTGGTCTCCAGCGACGGCAAGAAGCTGCTGGGTGCCATGCTGGTGGGCGACAACGCCACCTACGACACCCTGATGCAGTACTACGCCAACGGGCTGGCATTGCCCGACGACCCCGCTTCGTTGATCCTGCCATCCAGCGAAGGTGCGCCGACGCTGGGACCGGATGCCCTGCCGGACACCGCCACCCTGTGCTCGTGCCACAACGTCACCAAGGGGGACGTCTGCGCGACGCTCGACGCCGGCGCCCTGGATCTGGCCAGCGTCAAAGACGAGACCAGGGCCAGCACCGGCTGCGGCGGCTGCGCGGCGCTGCTCAAGAGTGTCGTCGACCACGAGCTGGCGGCCCGCGGGGTCGAGGTCGACCAGTCGATCTGCGAGCACTTCGCGCATACCCGCCAGGAGCTCTACTCCCTCGTTCGTGTGGAGGGCATCAAGACCTTCAGCGAACTGCTCGAAAAACACGGCACGACCGCCGGTCACGGCCTCGGCTCTTCATCAGCCCCGAAGCTTGGCTGCGATATCTGCAAGCCCGCCGTGGCCTCGATCCTGGCGGCCTGCTTCAACGAGCCGATCACCGACGCCGCCCACGTGCCGTTGCAGGACACCAACGACACCTTCATGGCCAACATGCAGAAGAACGGCACCTACTCCGTGGTGCCCCGCATCCCCGGCGGCGAGATCACGCCCGAGAAGCTGATCGTGCTGGGCGAAGTCGGCAAAAAATACGGCCTCTACACCAAGATCACCGGCGGACAGCGCGTCGACCTGTTCGGCGCCCAGCTGCATCAGCTCCCCGACATCTGGGGCGAACTGATCGAGGCCGGCTTCGAGACCGGCCACGCCTACGGCAAGGCCACGCGTACCGTGAAGTCCTGCGTGGGCAGCACCTGGTGCCGCTATGGCGTGCAGGACAGCGTGGGCATGGCGATCCGGCTCGAGGAACGCTACAAGGGGCTGCGCTCGCCGCACAAGCTCAAGTTCGCCGTCTCCGGCTGTACCCGCGAGTGCGCCGAGGCGCAAAGCAAGGATGTCGGCGTGATTGCCACCGAACACGGCTGGAACCTCTACGTGTGCGGCAACGGCGGCATGCGTCCGCGTCATGCCGAGCTGTTCGCCACCGATCTCGACGACGAGCAGTTGATCCGCACCATCGACCGCTTCCTGATGTTCTACATCCGCACCGCCGACCGTCTGCAACGCACCTCGGTGTGGCGCGAGAACCTCGAAGGGGGACTCGACTATCTCAAGGACGTGGTGCTCGACGACAGTCTCGGCCTCGGCGACGAGCTGGAGGCACAAATGCAACACGTCATCGACACCTACGAGTGCGAATGGGCCAACACCCTCTCCAATCCGGAGAAGCTCAAGCGCTTTCGCACCTTCGTCAATGACAGCCGCCCCGATCCGGACATCATTGCCACCGAGGAGCGCGGCCAGCTCCGGCCGGCCTGAACGACCGAGCCGCTCTCATGGCAGCGCAACCCCTGCTCATCAGGGGTACCGAGGCGGGCCGTAGAGGAGATCCGACGCCAGAGATGGCGTCGGTAGTGCCCAGGAAAGGGTTCACGACGCCTCCTCGATGGCCCGGCCCCGGGAGCGATCGACGGCACCAGGCCCCAGCTATCACGCTCTCCGAACGCACGAGGAAATGACCCATGTCTACCGCAACCGCAATTCCCCCAACCCCGACCCGGACCTGGCAGACGCTGTGTGCGAGGGACGATCTGGTGGCCCATTCCGGCGTGGCCGCCTGGCTGGAAGGCACCGACACGCAAGTCGCGCTTCTGTACCTGCCCGGCCGGACGCCCGAGATCTACGCCGTGGACAACCACGATCCGTTCTCCAACGCCAACGTGATCGCCCGCGGCATCGTCGGCGACATAAAGGGCGAGCCGGTCATCGCCTCGCCGCTCTACAAGCAGCACTTCCGCTTGAACGACGGCGTCTGCGTCGAGGACGAAAGCGTCCACCTGCGCACCTGGGAGGTCAAGATCGACGGCGATCGGGTCATGATCAGGGTCTGAGCGTCGAGCAAGGACCGCCGACGCGAAAGCCTCGTCGGCGGCCCGGCGACCTGCTCACCGCGCGGTCTCGTGATGGTCGACGGCGCCGTACAGACAGCGCCCCGCGACGAACGTGCGCTGGGGCTGCAGGGCCTTGTCGAGCAGCGTGATGTCGGCATCGCTGCCCACCGCCAGGCGGCCCTTGTCGGCCAGCCCCAGCACGCGCGCGACATTGCCGGCGAGCAGCCCCAGCGCCGATTCGAGCGGCAGCACCCGGGCATGGACCAATCGGCGCCAATCCGCGATCAACGTGGTATTGCGCGCCACCTGCATGCCCACGTAGGCGCCATCGGCATCGAATTCCGGCAGGCTGCCATTGCAGTCCGAACTCAGGGTGATGCGTGCCGGCGACACGCCACGCGCCAGCAGGCGCGACACCGCATCGAACGCGGAAAGCCCGTCGCCGGCATCCTCGAACGCGGTGACGTCCACGCTGGCATCGAATGCCAGCGCATACTCCGCCGCCTCCTCGAGCAGCTCGGCACGACGATTGACGTGGGTGGGGATCACTTGATCCGCCGGAATCTCGGTCTCCGTCAGCAAGCGCCGCAGAGGCTCCAGGCCCCGCTTGCCGTCGCCGAGATGGAAATGACAGATGCCCCGCTTGCCGGCCAGCATGGCGCCGACCCGCGCGTCGCTCACCAGCCGTTCGAGCTCGTCCTGGCGCGGCTGGCTAGAGCGGTGATCCGAAATGGCGATTTCGCCCACCCCGATGACCTCGGGAATCCAGGCCAGGTCGCGCTGGATATCGCCGGTGAGGGTCGGCGCCGGCACTCGATACGCGCCCGTGTACATGTAGGCGGCCAGCCCGTCGGCCGCCAGTCCTCGCACCGCGGCCAGCAGGTCGGCCGGCGAGCGGCTGATGCTGTCGGTCCCCAGCACGCCCACCACCGTGCCGATGCCCATCGCCACGATGTCGCGGGTGGTGATCGGCGGGCAGCGGGTGCCGCAACCGCCTTCGCCACCGCCCCCGGTGACATGCACGTGCTGATCGATGAAGGCGGGCACGGCGATCAGGTGGCGCGCGTCCACCACCTGGACCGGCCAGCCCTGGGGAACGGCGAGCCCCTGTCCCAGGGCGACGATCCGTCCGCCCGCCATGAGAATGTCGGTGGCCGCCAGCCGTTCGGGGGCGAACACCTCAGCCACGCGCAACAAGGTCATGGGCGCGGCCTGACGCGCCTTGCCGGACATCATGGGCGATCTCCCGGCGTGTCGTGCGTTGCATGGGACGGCAGGAAGCGGCGGCCACGCAGACGTTCGAGAACACCCTCGACATCGTCGACCAGCAATACCAGCAGGTCGCCCTCGTGGGCTTCATCGAGCGCCTTGGCGGCGGCCTGGGACTCCTGCATGATCGTCTCGACCCGGCAGGTGCCGGACACCGACATCGCCCCCTGGCGCAGCAGATCGACGGTTTCTCCCTCCGGGCGGCCACGCGGCGCGGTCTCGCACAGAAACACTACGTCATGCATGCTGGCGAGTTGCGCCCCCAGGCTGAACAAGTCCTCGTCGCGGCGATTGCCCGGCGCGCTGGCCACGCACAGTCGACGCTGGGCCGGAATGCGGTTGACCAGTTCGCTCAAGGCCTCGAGGGCCGGCACGTTGTGCCCGTAGTCGATCAGCACCTTCATACCGCCGGCATCGATCAGGTTGGTGCGTCCGGGATTCTGCCCCGGCGTCGGATGGAAGGTCTGCAGACCACGTTGTATGTCGGCAATGCCCAGCCCCAGGGCATGCGCCGCCGCGCTGGCGGCGAGGGCGTTGGCGACATTGAAGCTGGCCAGTCCCTCGAAGGTGATGGGCGCGTTGGCCACGGGAATGATCTCGGCTTCGACGTGGCCTTGGCGCATCACGATATGGTCGCGGTGCACGGTGAAGGCGACTCCGTGGTCGCGCACGTGCGCCCGCACGGTCGGCGACTCCGGGTCCAGGGTGAAGAAGATGACATCGCCCCGCGCCCATTCCCGACTCGCCAGCACGCGCGGATCGTCGGCGTTGAGCACGGCCGTGCCCGACTTGCCGACGGCATCGATCACCACGCTCTTGCAGCGTGCCAGTTCATCGAGGGTATGAATGTCGCTCTCCCCCAGATGGTCGCTGGCGATATTCAGCAGCACGCCGACATGACATTCATCGAAGCCCAGGCCGCGACGCATGATCCCGCCACGGGCCACTTCGAGCACGGCGTACTCGACGGTGGGCTCGCGCAGGACGATCGACGCCGCCTGGGGCCCGCTGTAATCCCCACGCAGGATGACATGGTTGTCGATCTCGATGGCGCCCGTGCAGGCCATGCCCACGCTGCGCCCCGCCTGCCGCAGCAAGTGCGAGATCAGGCGCACCGTGGTGGTCTTGCCGTTGGTGCCGGTGACCGCCACGATGGGAATGCGTCCGTCGTCCTCGCTGTCCGGGAACAGCATGTCGACCACGTGCGCCCCGACATCACGGCCGGTGCCATGGGTCGGCGAAAGGTGCATGCGAAAGCCCGGCCCGGCGTTGACTTCGACCACTGCGGCCGACTGTTCCTCCAGCGGACGCGTCAACGTCTCGGCGAGCAGATCGATGCCGATGATATCGAGCCCCACCAAGCGCGCGATGCGCTCCGCCATGTACGTCACCTCGGGGTGGACATCCTCGGTGACATCCGTCGCCGTTCCCCCGGTGCTCAGGTTTGCCGTGGGCTTGAGATAGACGACCGCCTCATCGTCGATGATGCTGTCCAGCGTCAGATTCTGCTGCGCCAGCAACCGGTGCGTCTGTTCGTCGACATGGATCTGCGTCAGCAGGTTTTCGTGACCGACGCCGCGACGCGGATCGCGGTTCTCGGCGTCGATCAACGCCTGCAACGTTGCCCGGCCGTTGCCGATCACATGGGCCGGACGTCGCCGGGCCGCGGCCACGAGCTTGCCATCGATCACCAAAAGGCGATGATCCTCGCCGCGGACATACTGCTCCACGATGACCGCCTCGTTGTGCCTGGCGGCCGCCGCGAAAGCATTGGCCAGGGCCGCCTCGTCCTCGACATCCGTGCTGACGCCGCGCCCGTGATTGCCGATCAAGGGTTTGACGACGACCGGATAGCCGACCTCTCTCGCCGTCTCGCTCGCCTCGTCGAGCGAATGGCACACGTAACCACGCGGCACGGGAATGCCCGCCTCCTCGAGGATTCGCTTGGTCCAGTCCTTGTCGTGGGCGATGCCATGTCCGATCAGGTTGGTGCGACAGGTCACCGTCGCCTGGAAGCGTTGCTGGCGATGCCCATGTCCGAGCTGTCCATAGCTGCTTTCCGCGTCGAGGCGCATGAAGGGAATGCCCCGACGCTGCGCGGCCGCCACGATCGAGGCCGTCGACGGCCCCAGCACGTGCGCGTCGCGTACATCCTTGAGCCGCGTGACGATGGCCTCGATATCGATGTCGTCACCGGCGAACAGTCGCGTGACGAGCTCGACGGCCTCAACGCCCGCCGCAAGCCCGCAGGCCTCGTCGCGATAGCGGTAGACGACGTTGTAGATACCCGGCTCGTAGGAGTCGACCGTCTTGCCATAACCGACCGAGAAACCGATCAGGTTCTGCAGTTCGATCGCCACGTGCTCGACGACATGGCCGGCCCAGGTGCCGCGCGCGAGGCGTTCCAGAAAACCGCCGGGACGCCCCACCGAACACCGATGCTCCTGCAGCGTCGGCAAGAGCCCGGTCAAGCGCTCGACGATGCCGGGCACTTGATCGCTCGGTCGCGTTTCCAGCGCCTCGATGTCCAGACGCATGAAGATCGCCTGATAACGACTGTAATAGTTCGGCCCTCGCAACGCGCGATGCTCGAGAATCTTCATTCTTGGCGCCTCCTTGCCAATACCGCTTCGAGTTCCTCGGCCACCAGATAGCGCCGAGCATCGACGTCATAGCCATGCCCGCTGACCATGGCGTGCAGAATCATGTTCTCGACGGCGACCGGGGCGCCCATCTCCAGTTCCGCGATATTGGAGCTTGCGAGATCCCGGCTGTCGATGATGATCACATGCCCTGGCCCGATGGTTTCGAGAATGCGGTCGGGGTGAATGATGACGGCGGCGTCCTCGCCCAGGCCGACACCTAGCTGCTCGGGGTTGCTGGCCCCTACCTCCATGAGACGCGTGAAGCGACCACGCTCGAGAAAGTGACTATCGATGACCATGCCGCGAACGAAGCCGAGCCCGAAGGTCATGTTCACCGCCCCCTTGCGCAGGGCATCCGACGCCGCGCCGTTGTAGATCATGGTGCTGGGCATCGCCGCCGCCCCCGCGCTGGTCCCCGCTACCACGGCCCCGGCCCGCAAGCGCTCACGAACCGCACGCAGCGTGGCGGAGCCCCCCAGTACCGTGGTCAGGCGCAACTGATCGCCGCCGGTGAAGAAGATCACCCCGCTGCGCTGGATCAAGCGCACGACCTCGGCCTCGGCGGCTTGCTGGCGGTCCTGGATGTCCAGTGCATGGACCTGGCTGGCCCCCAGGCGCTTGAAGGCGGCTTCATAACTGGGCAGGAGCTGGTCGGGGATGCTGCTCGCCGTCGCGATGACAGAGACTTCATGACTATCCTCGGGCGCGAGTTCGAAGACCCGCTTGAGAATGGCCAATTCCGAGGTCTTATCCTCGGCACCGCCAATGGCCACGATATGGCCGCGTACCGTCGAAGGTCTTGATGTCATGTTTCCCTCGTCGCCCAGCGACGCTTTTAAGGAATGACTGAATCATCACCTTGTGCATTAGGCAACGTCGTATCGTGCGGCAGCTGCCCCAGACACTTCACTTATAACAGCCCCCTCTCGTCCCTGCCAGATAAGTAACAGGCTTTCGTAACGGTGATCACGATCATGTGAAGCAATGATTTTTTTGGTATCTCATATTTTCTTGCTGCACAGCGTCGATAACCCGCTATTCTTCAGTCATCGGCAACCCCGCCTCCGGATTTTCAGGCCGCGAATGCCGTCTTAAAAAAATGATAACGATCTCGACGTCAGGGAAGGAAAGCGCCGTTTTTCGCCAGGAGGCGACCATGAGCGATCGCAATATTTTCGTAGTCGGGTTGGACGAGCTGAACAGAGCGCGACTGGAACATCTACATGGAGCCGAGCACTACCGGTTCCACGGCGTCATTGAACCGTCGGAGGTTTACGATACCGAGATCTTTCCCATCGAAGACATGGTCTCACGGGCCGAGGCGAAACTGAGCGCCTTCGGCGAGCCGATCGATGCCATCGTCGGTTACATGGACTTTCCCGTCTCGACCATGCTCCCGCTGCTCTGCAAGCGCTTCGGCACGCGCTCCACGAGCCTCGAGAGCCTGCTCAAGTGCGAACACAAGTACTGGAGCCGACTCGTCCAGCGCGAGGTCATCGGCGACTATATTCCCCGCTTCACCGCCTTCGATCCCTTCGACCCTCAGGCGCTTCATCACATAGGCGAAGAGGGGCTTTATTTTCCGTTTTTCGTCAAACCCATCAAATCGTCGGGGTCACGGCTAGGCTTTCGCATCGAGAGCCCCGAAGACTTCGAACATGCCGTATCACGATTACAGGAAGACATCGGAACGATCTCCGAACCCTTCAACTTCGTTATGGAGCACGCCAACCTTCCCGATGAAGTGCGCGCCATCGATGGCGGTCACTGCATGGCGGAAGAAATCATTGGTGGCTGGCAGTGCACGGTGGAAGGCTATGTTTTTCAGGGAGAAGTCGTACCCTACGGTATCGTCGACTCGATTCGTTATCCGCAGGTGCTAAGCTTTTTCCATTATCGATATCCCTCGCGACTTCCCGATCATATTCAGGAAAAGATGCGAGAATTGACACGCCTTGTCATGGCCCATATCGGCTATGACGATGCTGCCTTCAATATCGAATATTTCTGGGATGAAGTTCAGGACCGTATCTGGCTGCTGGAGATCAATACGCGCATCGCACAGTCGCATTGCGACCTCTTCGAGAAGGTCGACGGGGTCAGCCACCAGCAGGTGACGGTGGACCTGGCCCTGGGCAACATGCCCGACATGCCCTATCGCCAGGGAGCCTTCAAGGTGGCGGCGAAATTCTTCTATCGCGTGTTCTTCGTCGACGCCACCGTCACTCGCGTCCCCAGCATGGAAGAGATCGACGCCCTGCAGCAGGCCTTTCCCGGCACCGTGATCGCCCTGCAGGTCGACGTCGGCATGCGCTTGTCCTCTCTCCCCGAGCAGGATAGCTACAGCTTCGCCCTGGCGTATGTCTGGATGGGCGCGGACGACGACGCCTCGCTGGAAGCCAACTACGCACGGCTCGCCGAGCAACTGCATTTCGAGTTCGAAGACATCGTGGGCTAGGCCCGTCCGGCTTCCGACGACGTCGGGCCACGGGCGGCCGCTCCAATTCGTGACACGCCAGGGAGTACCGTTTCATGCGCATCGTCAGCCATTTTCCCCGCCAGATTCACGAGGAGGAGGACTGGATCACGCTTGCCGACGGCTGTCGGCTGGCGGTGCGCATCTGGCGTCCGGTGGATGCCGAGCGCGACCCCGTGCCAGCCATTCTCGAATATCTGCCATATCGCAAGCGCGATCTGACGGCCATGCGCGATGCCCAGTCGCATGCCTACTGGGCCGGCCACGGCTATGCCGGCATCCGCGTCGACATGCGAGGCAGCGGCGAATCGGATGGAGTGTTGCGCGATGAATACCTGCAGCAGGAACTCGACGATGGCGTCGAGATTCTCCAGTGGCTGGGCCGGCAGCCCTGGTGCACCGGGGATGTCGGCATGATCGGCATCTCCTGGGGCGGATTCAACGGCTTGCAGATCGCGGCGCTGCAGCCTCCCGAGCTCAAGGCCGTCATCACGCTGTGTTCGACCGACGACCGTTACGCCGACGACGTTCATCACATGGGCGGCTGTCTGCTCGGCGACAACCTCTCGTGGGCCTCGACCATGTTCGATGCCAATGCCTGTCCGCCGGACCCGTTGCTCGTCGGCGATCGCTGGCGCGACATGTGGCAGGAACGCCTCGAGGGCAGCGGCCTGTGGCTGGCCAAGTGGCTGCAGCATCAGCGCCGCGATGCCTACTGGAAGCACGGCTCGGTCTGCGAGGACTTCTCGCGCATCCGCTGCCCCGTGTACGCCGTCAGCGGCTGGGCTGACGGCTATTGCAACGCCGTGTTCCGCTTGCTGGCGGGGCTCGACGTGCCGCGCAAGGGGCTGGTCGGTCCCTGGGCGCACAAGTATCCTCATCTCGGCGTGCCCGGGCCTGCCATCGGGTTCCTTCAGGAATCGCTGCGCTGGTGGGACCACTGGCTGAAGGGCAAGGCGACCGGAATCATGGACGAGCCCATGCTGCGCGTCTGGATGCAGGAATCGGTCCCGCCGTCGGCGCGTTACGAGGCGCGTCCGGGCCGCTGGGTATCGGAACCCTGCTGGCCGTCGCCGCGCATCGACACTCGCCCCTTCCGACTGACCAGCGGCCACGACCTTCTCCCCGGAACTCAGGAAGACGCGGCACCCGACAATACTCCGCTGACGGTGCGCTCACCGCTTTCGGTGGGGCTTTACGCTGGCAAGTGGTGTTCGTACAACGCGCCCCCGGATCTGCCACACGATCAGCGCGACGAGGACGGTGGCGCCCTGGTCTTCCAGACCGCACGGCTCGACCGGGACATCGAGATCTGCGGTCAGCCCGTCGTCGAACTGGAGCTCGAAGCCGATCAGCCGGTGGCGATGGTGGCGCTGCGTCTCAGCGACATCGCCGAGGACGACAAGGCAACGCGCATCTCCTACGGCCTGCTCAACCTGACCCACCGCGACAGCGATGAACATCCGCAGCCCCTGGAGCCCGGCAAACGCTACCGCGTGCGCGTCCTGCTCAAGCACATCGCCCAGCAATTCCCGGCGGGAAACGCCATCCGGCTGTCGGTCTCGACCAGCTACTGGCCGCTCGCCTGGCCCGCGCCGGCCCCCGTCAAGCTGACGCTATATCCTGCCGGCAGCCGACTGCTCCTGCCCTGCCGACCACCGCAGCCCCGCGAGGAAGCCGACCTGCCCGTCTTCGCCGATCCCGAAGGTGCCCCACCGCTCGCCGTGACTCGCATACAACCCAATCAGGAAACGTGGCGGGTGATACGCGATCTCGCCAACGACCAGACCATGCTCGAGGTCATCAACGACGAGGGCGTCATACGTCTCGACGACATCGACCTCGAACTCTCGGTACGCGTCATCGAACGCTACACCTACGCCTACGGCAACTACGACAGCCTGAGCGGCTGGACGCAGTGGGAGCGACGCTTCCGGCGCGGTGACTGGGAGGTGCGCAGCGTGACCCGCACCTTGATGACCTCCAGCGCGGAAAGCTTTCGCCTGCGCGCCACGCTGGACGCCTACGAGAACGACAGCCGCGTGTTCGCCAAGAGCTGGGACGAGGACATCCCCCGCGACCTGGTGTAGCCATGGCGATGACATCGGCCGACGATGGACGAATGAGCCGTCCATTGCCTGCCTGCATTGCATTTTCGTGTCGCTGGGCCATGCTGAAGATAACCATACCGACAGGAGGAGAGCCCGACACCATCTCGACCGGACCGTTTCGCAGGCGACGCTGCCAGGGTGAGTCGAGTGCCATGCAGGCGCAACATCATTCTGTCAGGGTCGGAGAAGCCGTTAACCAAGGAGTGCTTCCCCCGATGGTGAGACTCGACAAGAAAGCGACCCGGCTCTATGTGCTGGATACCAACGTCCTGATCCACGATCCCGCAGCGCTATACCACTTCGAAGAACACGATGTCGTCATTCCCATGACCGTGTTGGAGGAACTCGACAAGCACAAGAATGGCATCCGTGAAATCGCCCAGACCGCGCGGCAGATCAGCCGCACGCTTTCCGACCTGACGTCCCGCTTCACCCCCGATCAGATTCAAGACGGTATCCCCCTGCCCGTCAGCCACGGCCCCAGCGGTCGGCTACGCTTTCTGTGCTACACCGACCTCAAGACACTCGACCCGCTGGTCGACTCGCCCGACAACCGCTTGCTCGCGGAAACCTGCCGCCTTCGCGACGAGCGTCCCGACGCCTCGGTGATCCTGGTCACCAAGGACATCAACCTGCGCGTCAAGGCGGCGGCCCTCAACGTGCCCGTGGAGGACTATCTCAACGACCGTGCCTTCGACGATCTGGATGCGATGATCGAGGGTGCCAAGGTCTACGCCGAGGCCGGCCAGGAAGGGCGCGGGCTGTGGGACCGGCTGAATGTCGAGGTCGACGTCGAGCGCACCGAGGAGGGCACTCTCTACCATCTATCCGGCGAGTTGCCGAAGGATTGGCATGTCGGCATGCTGGTCTCCGACAGCGAGAACGGCGCCGGCTTCGAGGCCATCGTGCGCTCTCTCGCCCCGCGTCGCGCCTCGTTGCAACTGCTGACCAACTACCGCCACCACGACGGCGTCTGGGGCGTGCATGCCCACGACAGCCGCCAGAACTTCACCCTCAACCTGTTGATGGACCCCGAGATCGACCTGGTCACCATCGCCGGCAACGCGGGTACCGGCAAGACCTACATGACCCTGGCGGCGGCCTTCCAGCAAACCCTGGACAGCAAGCGCTTCGAGCGCATCGTCTTCACCCGTGCGCCTATCCCCATGGGCGAGGACATCGGCTTTCTGCCCGGTACCGAAGAGGAGAAGATGTCACCGTGGATGGGGGCATTCCACGACAACATGGACAATCTGCTGCGCGATGAACAGCACGGCGGTTCCAGCTGGAGCGACGGCGCGACCCGTCAGTTGATCGGCTCGCGCGTGCAGATTCGCTCGCCGAGCTTCATGCGCGGGCGGACCCTGAGCGATACCTTCCTGATCATCGACGAGGCGCAGAACTTCACGCCCAAGCAGCTCAAGTCGCTGATCACCCGGGCGGGACGCAATACCAAGCTGGTACTGCTCGGTAACGTGGGACAGATCGACACGCCCTACCTGACCGCCAACACCTGCGGCATGGCCTACGCGGTGGAACGTTTCCGCGACTGGCCGCATGCCGGCCACATCACCCTGAAAAGCGTCGAGCGCTCACGCCTGGCCCTGGCTGCCGAGGAACTGCTCTGACACCGCGTCTCGCGACGCGTTTCTCCTGCGCGTTCCATTCCCGAAACGCACAGCGCCCCGGCCGAACGGCCGGGGCGCTGTCATCATGCATGGGCGGCGGAACCGGAAGGCCGACCGTCCGACGGAGATGCTACTCCTCGGTGGAAGACGGCTTGCGGTTGTTGACCACGTCCTCGATGAGCTGCTCGTTCTCGCTGCGCGGCATCTCGTCGAGCATCTGCTTGGCGGTCTGATAATCGCCGATCTCGGTGTTGCATGAGCTGCAGAACACCCGGTCATCGGGTTGCTGCGCCTGGGAGACCGTCACCTTGTGGCTGCCGCATTTCGGGCATCCCTTGGGCAAACGCATCTCGATGGAAAAGTCCTCGTTCATCGCCATTCCTCCATGAGCCTGCGGAAAGGGATCGAGACCCACGCCGCTTGCGCCGACGCCGCCACAATCCATGTACTGCCCCTAGTGTTTGGGGCCCTGGGCGAGAAATCAAGCGCAGCAACGTGCCACCGTCGTCAGCGCCGCCGAAAGACCACGCCCAGGTTATTCGCCGGCAATTCGTCGACACGCTGCAGATCGAGCCCGTGCGCCTCGGCCTCGGCCGCGACGTCCTCGAGCGACCTGATGCCCCAGGCCGGATCGCGGCGGCGCAGATCGGTGTCGAACGCGGCATTGCTCGCGGCGGTGTGTTCGCCGTGTCGCATGAAGGGACCATACACCACCAGCACGCCGGTCGCCGGCAGGCGACGGCCGGCCTCGCGCAAGAGCGCCTGGGTCGCGGCCCAGGGCGAGATGTGCAGCATGTTGATGCAGACCATGGCCGATACCTCGTCGGCCGCATCGGGCCAGGACCCGGTGACGTCCAGCGCGAGCGGCGATTCGAGGTTCGTCAGCCCCGCGTGACGCCGCCAGGCGTCGATGGAGCCACGGGCCTGCGCGCTGGGGTCGCTGGGTTGCCAGACGAGCGCGGGCAGGTGCGTCGCGAAATGCACGGCATGCTCACCGCTGCCGCTGGCGATTTCGAGGACGCGCCCCGTGGCGGGCAAGACCTCGCGCAGCAGCGCCAGGATCGGCTCGCGGTTGCGCTTCGCGGCGGGCGTGGAAAGACGCACGCCGTCACCGGGCTCGGGCGTTTCCATGCTCTGCATCATGCCTCCTTCGCGCCCAGCCGAGCGTTCAGCCACTGGCCGATGTCCTCGATCTGCTCAGGACACAGCGCGTGCTGCATGGGATAGGTGCGGTAGGTCACCGCATAGCCCAGCGCCTCGGCCCGCTCGGCACCTTCGTGCCCCAGCGCCTCGGGCACCACCGGATCGAAACTGCCATGATGCACTTCGATGGGCAGTGCGCGATTGGCCTCGCTGGGCTCGATGGAGGTCGCGGTCGCGAAGTACGTGGACAACGCCAGCAGCCCGCCCAGCGGCTTGGGGTACGTCAGCGCCGCGTGATAGGCCACCGCACCGCCCTGCGAGAACCCCGCGACGATGATGCGCCGGCTGTCGATGCCGCGGGCGATCTCGGCATCGATCAGCCCATGCACCATGTCCGCCGATGCCTTGAGCTGCGCTTCGTCGATGCGCCGGCCGAGGTTCATGTCGAGGATGTCGTACCAGGCCGGCATTTCCATGCCGCCGTTGACCGTCACCGGCATGCGCGGCGCATGCGGAAGCACGAAACGCACCGCCAGGTCCTTGGCCAGGGGCAGCGCCGGCACCAGCGGCTCGAAGTCATGCCCGTCGGCGCCCAGGCCGTGCAGGAGAATGACCGTGGCATCGGCCGCGCGTGCCTGTCGGGGTTCGATGATCAGAGGCGAAGAGTCGGCCATCGGCTGGGCTCCTTGAAACGATTTGCGCGGATGAGAAGGCACAGGATGTGGCAAACGGGCGGCCCTGTCCACGCCTCCCGAGCGTGCGTCAGAACGGCCAGATCAACGGAATCAGCACCAGCGTCACCGCGCCCACCAATACACTCAGGCCGCCCCCGACGCGCAGATAGTCGCTGAAGCGATACCCGCCGGGCCCGTAGACCATCAGGTTGGTCTGATAGCCGATCGGCGTCAGGAAGCTGGCCGAGGCGGCGAACATCACCGCGATCACGAAGGGCATGATATCCACGCCCAATTGCTGCGCGGCTCCGGTGACGATGGGAAAGGCGATCACCGCCGCCGCGTTGTTGGTGACCACTTCGGTGAGCAACGCCACCACCAGATACGCTCCGATCAACAGCAGGTACGGGTTGCCATCGGCCAGCGACAGGGCGCCCTGGGCGAGGACCTGGGCGGCACCGGAGCTTTCCATCGCCGCTCCCAGCCCGAAGGACGCGGCGATGGTCAGCAGCACCTGGGTGTCCAGTCCACGACGGGCCGCGCCGATGGAGCAGCACCCCGTCATCAGCGCCAGTGCGACGCCGAGCATCGCCGCCTTGAGCAGGCTCAGGACCCCGAACGCCGCCAGCCCGACCACGCCGAGCATGATGCTCCATGCCACCCAGGCGCGTTCGTGGTGCGGCCGCGCCTGGCCATTGAGCTCGCTGATCAGCAGGAAGTCGCGCGACTGACGATGTCGCTCGACGAACGCCGGGCGTACCTCCATGAGCAGCACGTCCGCCGCCTGCAGGCGGATCTGTCCCAGATTGCCGGATACGCGCTCGCCATGCCGGCATACCGCCAGCACCGAGGCGCCATAGAAGGTTCGGAAATGCCCTTCGCGCAGGCGCCGACCCAGGAACTGGCATTGCTCGGAGACCACCGCTTCGACCAGACGCCGCTCGGCGAACGCCTTCTTGAGGCTCGACTGCCCCTGACCGGTGGGCCGCAAGCCACGAATCTGCTGCAACTCCACCGCCGCTTCCGTGGTCCCAGCGAAGACCAGGCGATCATTGGCCTTGAGGCGCTCGCCGCGCCCCACGACCGAGACCACGTTGCCATCGCGTTCGATCTCGACCAGAAACAGGCCCTCGAGATGGCGCAGCCCGGCTTCCTCGACGCTCTTGTCGACAATGGGGCCTTGCGGGTCGACCTGCATCTCGATGGTGTACTCGCGCGGGTTCTCGAAGACATCCGATGCGGTGCGGCGCCGGGGCAGCAGCCAGCGCCCCACCAGCATCAGGTAGGCCAGCCCGACCAGCGCCACGGGCACGCCGACCCAGGCGATGTCGAACAGGTGCAGGGCACGCTCGGGATAGCGTTCACGCAGCAGGCCATCGACCACCAGGTTGGTGCTGGTGCCCATCAGCGAGCAGGTGCCGCCCAGGATCGAGGCGAAGCTCAGCGGCATCAGCAGGCGGTGCGCGGGCAGACGCAGGCGGCGACTCCAGCTCAGTACCGCCGGCAGGAAGGTCGCCACCACCGGCGTGTTGTTGAGAAAGGCGCTGATCGCCGAGACCGGCAACAGCAGGCGCCCCTGGGCGCCCAGCTCGTGTCGCGGCCGGCCCAGCAGGTAGCGAATGATCAGGTCGATGCCGCCCGTCTCGCGTATGCTTGCCACGAGGATGTACATGAAGGCGACGGTGAACAGGCCGCTGTTGGAAAAGCCTCCCAGGGCCTCGTCGGCATCGATGATGCCGACGCCGAACAGCGCGATGACCGCGCCCAGGAGAATCACGTCCGGCCCGAGACGGCTCAGCGCCATCAACAGGAACGACGCCGCCACCACGGCCAGCGTCAGCCACGCATCGAACGGCATACCGCCAATGTCCTAAACAGAAAACGATAGGCGCATTGTGACGAACCGCGAATATTCCCTGAAGTTATTTGTAGGAATGGACTTAGATGCTTTTTGTTCTATAGCGAACGAGGGATCCGCATGCGCCGCTGGTGGTTAACGCTACTGCTCGTCAATGTCACGCTCATCGCCACAGCACTCCCGCGTACGGGGGTCACGGCAATGCCCTGGCTGGCCGTGGACGGCTTGATGCTGATCGCCGCCCTGAGCCTGTGGCCAGGGCATCGCCACGCCCGGCGCGGGCTGGGTTACGCCGCCGGCGCCCTCATCGCCATCGTCGTGCTGGGCACCGTGGGCAACACGGTCACCCAGGAAATACGCGGCCGCCTCTTCAACCCCTATCTCGACCCCGCGCAGTTGCCGATCTTCCTGGAATTGCTGCGCGACAATCTGGGGCTGGCGACGAGCCTGGTGCTGGTAGCGGTGGCGATCGTCGGCCTGCTCGCCATCGGCGGCGGGCTCGGTCATCTGCTCGCCACCCTGCCCCGCCCTCGCCGACCGTCCGCCCGTCTCACTCTCGTCGGGGTGCTGGTCGTGAGTGCGGGACTGGTGCTGCTCGGCCCCACCCGACACACGACCTGGCTCGGCACGCCCGGCGTCGGCCTGCTCGCCGACCAGGTCACGCGCGCCTACGCCACCCACGCGGCTGTGCGCGATTTCGATGCCCAGCTGACACGCAGCGAGACGCCGCTCGATGCCCCCGAGGGGCACCCCCTGCCCGGGCTCGCGGGGCGCGACGTCATCCTGGCGTTCGTCGAGTCCTACGGCATGGCCGCGCTGGAACGCGCGCCCTTCGCGGCACCGGTGAACCAACGTCTCGACACCATGGCCGAGACGTTCGAACGCGCCGGCCTCAGCGTCGCCAGCGGCCGGCTCGTCTCGCCCACGCTGGGCGGCCAGTCGCGCCTGGCCCACGCCAGCGTGCTCAGCGGGCTATGGATCGACTCCACGCTACGCTACGACCTCCTGCTGGAAAGCCCGCGCGCGACTCTCGTCGACGACTTCGAACGCAGCGGGCACACCAGCGTGGCGATGATGCCGGCCATCTATCGCGACTGGCCGGCGGGACGGCGCCTGGGCTATGACACCATCCACGACGACCCCCGACTCGACTATCGCGGGCCGCGCCTGGGCTGGGTGACGATCCCCGACCAATTCGTCTGGCATCGCCTGCGCCAGCTGCGCGACGCGCATGCCGAGCCGGTATTCGCCGAACTGGCGCTGATCAGCAGCCACGCCCCCTGGACACCGGTGATCGAACCGCTGCCCTGGGACGCCATCGGCGACGGCGAGGGCTTCTCGCGCTGGGAAGACGCCGGAAGCGACTTTCTCGAAAAATGGGGAGACAACGCGGGCATGCGTCAGCGCTACGGCCCCTCGCTGGCGTACTCGCTGGCGGTCGCCGCGGAGTACGCCGTGCATGACGTGGACGCCGACAGCCTGCTGATCCTGCTCGGCGATCATCAGGCAGCCCCGGGAATGCTCGGTTTCACGCCCGACCGCGAAGTGCCGGTGCACGTTGTCAGCGGCGACCCCGACCTGATCGCCCCCTTTCTCGAGCATGGCTTCGTGCGCGGCACACAACCGCTCCGCGATACGCCCGCGCGCTCGATGGCCGATCTACGCGACTTGCTGCACAGGCTGTACGGGGGCGACGCCTCCTGACGTCGCCCCGTCATGCGTGGCCTGAACCTGCGTCAGGCGCGAACCCGGTCGCGGCGGTCCTTGATCCAGCTCGCCACGCTGGTGGTCACCAGCGCCCCGACGATGACGGTCATCGACAGCCAGATGGGGATCTCGGGAATCGACTCGATGGGGTGCCCACCGTTGATGAACGGCAAGGTATTCTCGTGCAGCGCCTCGAGCACCAGCTTGACGCCGATGAAGGCCAGGATCACCGACAGCCCCAGGCCCAGGTAGACCAGGCGCGACAGCAGACCGCCGAGCAGGAAGTACAGCTGCAGCAGGCCCAGCAGGGCAAAGGCATTGGTGGTGAAGACGATATAGGGCTCGCGCGTCAACCCATAGATGGCGGGAATGGAGTCCAGCGCGAACAGCAGGTCCGTGAAGCCCAGCGCCACGATCACCATGAACAGCGGCGTCACCACCCGCTTGCCGTCGACCTTCGCGATCAGGCGCTGGCCATGATACGCCTCGGTCGCGGGCAGCCAGCGCTGCGCCAGGCGCACCGCGAGGTTGGGGCGGTACTCTTCTTCCTCGTCGCTGTCCTTGAAGCTCTCCTTGCCGAGCTTGTAGGCGGTCCACAGCAGGAAGGCGCCGAAGATGTAGAAGACCCAGCTGAACTGATGAATCGCCGCCGCGCCCACGGCGATGAAGACGCCGCGCATGATCAAGGCGATGACGATGCCGATCAGCAGCGCTTTCTGCTGATGGACCCGTGGCACCGCGAACTTGGCCATGATGATCACGAACACGAACAGATTGTCCACCGAAAGGCTCTTCTCGGTAATGAAACCCGCGAAGTACTCGGCGCCGCGCTGCGGTCCCCAGACGAACCACAGTCCCACCCCGAACACCACGGCAATGGCGATGAACACGCACGACCAGGCAGCCGCTTCCTTGAAACTCGGCTCGTGCGGCTTGCGTACGTGACAGACGAAATCGAAAACGAACAGCGCGATGATGCCGGCCACGGTGGCCAGCCATACCCACAGGGGAACGTGCATGAGTCTACCTCCGGTCAACGGTCAACGTTGCCGAAGGTCTCTCCCGCTCGGCGTTGGCACCGAGCCGCTGTCACCGGGGCGTTGCGCCCGTGCTGACGATGACAGCGCGAATCGACGGGCCGGGCGGCCCGCATCGGGAATACTCCCCTTCCGCTAGCGCGGCATTGTGGGGCGCGGCGCCGCGCAATGCAACGCTTATCGGCGCCGGCGTCCCGAAGAGGACATCAGCCCCAGCAATGCACGTAGCGATAGGCCGTTTCGGCCAGACGCGAGTCCAGCCCCCAGGGCGCGAAACGTCGCGCCATGTCGTCGACGACCTCGCGCAACGGCCGCGACGCCTCGCGAACGCGTGCCTCGATGATGGTGCCGATCGTGAACAAGGCACTGTTTTCAGGGCTGGTGTCGTCCACGCGCGGTGACTTCAGCCACGGCGCCTTGCGTGCCAGCTCGACGTCTTCCTGGGTAATCATCTCCCGACCTCCCGATACACTTGCTGTCTCGCTTGTTGTGTGTGACTCACGGCTACCACTACGACTTTAGTGCAATGCGCGAAGTTCCGCCATGCGTCACATCGGCGCAATCGTTGTGTGGTATAGAGGCCGCCGTCGGCACGTGCGAGTCGCGCGGCAATGCGGGCAAGCGCTCCTCAGCCGAGGATGAAGATCACGCAGGCCGCAGTGAGCGCCCCCATGGTCACGTTGAACACCCGCCAGGCACGAGGGCCTTTGAGCCAGCGTCCGATGGCGGTGCCGAATCCCGCCCAGAGCGCGATGCAGGGGAACCCCACGAGCTCGGCCACCCCCGCCAGCACGAGGGCGTTAACGACGGTGTTGCCATCCTCGGGCAGAAAGCTCGCCATCAGCGTCAATCCCATCACCCAGGCCTTGGGGTTGGCGAACTGGAAGGCGGCTGCCTGCCAAAAGCTCAAGGGGTGGCCTTCGCTCGCGCCGAAGTGCGGCGGCGGTGCCGTCGCGATGCCCCAGGCCAGATACAGCAGGTAGAGGCTGCCGATGATGCGCAGCAGCGTCTGCACCAGCGGAAAACGCTCGAAGACGACACCCAAGCCCAGCGCCAGCGATGCAAACAGCACGAAGCAGCCACCGATGATGCCCAATAGATGCGGCATGGTACGTCGGAACCCGTAATTGGCCCCGGAGGCAGTGAGCATCATGTTGTTGGGGCCCGGCGTGATGGTCATGGAAATCATGAACAAGGCAGCGGGCCCGAAAGCGGACAGCATGTCCATCTGGATTGTACCCTCACAATTTATTCAAATGGGTTTATTGTCTCCCTCTTTTGTGAGAATAATGAGTGCAATAACAGCGTCAAAGGTTTTATTGTCACCATGACAATCTGGACACCCGAACTGCCCGAGGGCGGTCCACGCTACCGGCGCATCGCCGAGGCCATCGCCAGGGCCGTCGAAAGCGGCGATCTGGCCCCCGGCGACAAGCTACCGCCCCAACGCCGACTGGCCGATCGTCTGGGCGTCACCATCGGGACCATCACCCGCGCCTACGCCACGGCCCACCGCCAGGGCTGGGTCGATTCGCGGGTGGGCAGCGGTACCTATGTCCGCCAGCCCCTCGGGGAAGCGCCCACCAGTTTTCGTGCCGGGCAACCTGTCGACCAGGGCATGATCGACATGGGAATGAGCTTGCCGCCGCCGCATCCGTTGCGCAGTCAGGGACTTCAAAACGCCCTCGAGAGTCTCACTGCCTCGCCGCAGTCCCTTCAGGCGGCCACCGAGTACCAGCCGGAGGCCGGCGACGAGGGGCAGCGGGCGCGCATCGCGGCCTGGCAAGGAAGCCTCGGCCTGCCCGATGACCCGAGTCGGCTGGTCATCACGCAAGGCGGCCAGCACGGCATCCAGCTCGCCCTGCAAGTCCTCACCCAGCCGGGTGATCTGGTGGCGGGCGACGCGCTGACGTACCCGGGCTTCATCTCCGCCGCCCAGCAGGCCCACCTGCGGCCGATGGCAGTGCCCATGGACGAGGGGGGCATGGACCTCGATGCCCTGACCCGGTTGTGCGCTCGCCAACCGCCGCGCGCGCTCTACACCACGCCCGATCTCAACAATCCCACCGGTGCACGACTCGACGAAGCACATCGCAGGCGACTGGTGGCCCTGGCGCGCGAGCACGACATCTGGCTGATCGAGGACGCCGTGCAGTACCTCCCGCAGGCCGAGCGCGGCACGCCACTGGTCGAGCTGGCGCCAGAGCGCACCCTGCACATCTTCAGTACCTCCAAGGTGCTGGCCGGCGGACTGCGCATTGGCAGCCTCACGGTGCCGGCGCATCTGCTGGAGCGGCTGGGTACGGCGATTCGCACCCAAAGCTGGATGGTGGCGCCGCTGATGGTCGAGACGGCCTGCCGCTGGATGGAGAACCCCGCCAGCCAGGAACTGCTCCACTGGCAGATCGACGAGCTTGCCGCTCGTCGCACGCTGGCGCTGGACCGCCTGGCAGTACATGGCGCGCGGAGCCGTCAGGGCTCGTCGCTGGTCTGGCTGCCGCTACCGGCAGGACGACGCAGCAGCGAGCTGCAGACGCTGCTTGCCAGGCGCGGCGTCAAGGTGTCCACGCCGGAGCCCTTCTGCATGGGCAGCGAACCGGCCCCCCAGGCACTGCGATTGTGTCTGGGGCCTCCTGCGAATCGCGACTCACTGGAAAAGGCGCTGTCGCTGATCGACGAGGCACTCTCGGAAGCGCCATCGTCGCCCTGGCAGACGCTGTAAGGAGATGGAACGAGGCTCTCCTCTGGCGCGACGATCGCTCGCCCAGCACGGTGCCTCACCCAGGCACGCCCCCTCACAAAAAAACCCGCCGGACGTATCCGTCGGGTTTCGGTGGCGACACATTGCCGTGCTGCCGCAAGACGTGCGGGGGCGTTACCGGCCGGCGACCGGCGACGCGTTCAGGCCGGCATGCTGTTGGCCCTGGCATCGCGCGGCCAGACTCGATGCTGGCCCATCGCCTCGGTGAACGGAGTGAAGACATCGTCCACCGTGGCTCCCAGGAAGATACCGTCTTCCTGGGTGGGCACGCCCGCGGCGGACAGCAGATCCCGACCCTCGCCGATGGCGGCGATCGCCTTGAGGTGCTTGTAGGCCTCCTGGACGTAATACAGTCCCAGCCCGGACTGCGACAGCGCCTTGGCGCTTTCGGCGCCGCCGACCACGATCACCGCATCCAGTGTCACCGACGGCAAGCCGTTGAGCATGGCATCGGGGACGACCTGCTGCCCGTTGGTCGCCTTGACCGGCGCCATGCTCGGTGCAATGACAATGCCCTTGGCTCCCTCGGCCTCGAGCTTGGCCTTGAGGGCTTCCACCTGATCGCCATCGACGCCGTCGGCCACCAGTAACGCCACCTTGCGGTACTTGATGTCATGCGGCAGGCGCGCCATCAGGCTCAGCGCCTCGGAAGCCTGTTGCGAGCCATTGCCCAGTTCCTCGGCGGGGGCCGGTTTCTCGGCAGGCGTTTCGATACCGTGGTTTTCACCGACTCGCCGCGCCAGTTCAAGGTCGATGTTGGGCAGGATCTTCTGGATCACCCGTTCGCGGATCCACGGCCGTTCCACCTTGGACAATTCGAAGGTGTAGGCGGCGATGATGTGTTCCTTCTCGACGTCGGTCTGCGAATTCCAGAACAGCGTGGCCTGCGAATAGTGATCGCCGAACGACGCGCTACGCGCACGGATCTTGTTGGCATCGACGCGCTCGTTGACCGTCTCGAAGCCGCCATTTTCCGGTGCCGGCGGCGTTTCGCTCGGGTAGCCGTCATCGATCGAATTGGGCTCGTAGGATGCCTGCCCCTTGTTGATGGTCTGGCGATGCATGGAATCGCGCTGGTTGTTGTGGAACGGGCACACCGGCTGGTTGATCGGGATTTCGTGGAAGTTGGGCCCGCCCAGACGCAGCATCTGGGTGTCCAGGTAGGAGAACAGGCGTCCCTGCAACAGCGGGTCATTGGTGAAGTCGATACCCGGCACGACATTGCCCGGATTGAATGCCACCTGCTCGGTCTCGGCGAAGAAATTGTCAGGGTTGCGATCGAGCACCATCTTGCCGATGGGGGTGACCGGCACCTGCTCCTCGGGGATGAGCTTGGTCGGATCGAGTATATCGAAGTCGAACTTGTGCTCGTCCTCTTCCTCGATGACCTGAATGCCAAACTCGTATTCGAGGTAATCGCCGCTCTCGATATCGTCCCACATATTGCGGCGATTGAAGTCCGGATCGCGCCCCCAGAGTTTCTGCGCCTCGTCCCAGATCAACGAACAAGTGCCCGCCAGCGGCTTCCAGTGGAACTTCACGAACCGTGCCTTGCCCTGCTTGTCGACCAGCCGGAAGGTATGCACGCCGAAACCTTCCATGTTGCGGTAATGACGCGGGAAGGCGCGATCCGACATGGTCCAGAGCACCATGTGAGCGCTTTCCGGCATCAGCGAGACGAAATCCCAGAAGGTGTCGTGAGCCGACTGCCCCTGCGGAATCTCGTTGTGCGGCTCGGGCTTCACGGCATGCACGAAGTCGGGAAACTTGATCGCATCCTGAATGAAGAACACCGGCATGTCGTTGCCGACCAGGTCCCAGTTGCCTTCGTCGGTGTAGAACTTGGTGGCGAAGCCCCGCACGTCGCGCACCGTATCGTTGGAACCGCGCGGCCCCTGCACCGTGGAGAACCGCACGAAGACGGGCGTTTTCTTGTCCGGGTCCTGAAACAACCCTGCCTTGGAGTACTGGGCGGCCGCCGCATAAGGCTGGAAATAGCCGTGCGCCGCCGCGCCGCGAGCGTGAACGATGCGCTCGGGAATGCGTTCGTTGTCGAAATGGTTGAGCTTTTCGCGGAAGATGAAATCTTCCATCAAGGTCGGGCCACGCTCGCCGGCCTTCAGCGAATTGTGGTTGTCGGCGATCCGAGTACCCTGATTGGTACGCAGGTCGTGCCCTTTTGCATCGCTGCGAAACGCTTCCAGGCGATCGGACTTGCTCGACTCGGTCGTCTTGTGGGCCGTATCGTGCGCCTCATCGCTATTGGAATGCGTATGGGGGTTCTTGGCCATGGTCAAACTCTCCTCGTTTGCAGAATGGCCCCCGCGCACTTGCAAGACGTCATTCGAACGCGGCCTATCGGTTCCCTGGCCTGCCCGTTCGACAACGCTGTGTTATCACGCTTTTTTCAATCTCTCCTTGAAGGTAGACAGGGCCACCTGAGAAGCGCAAATACCGCTCGCCCGGGCAGCGCTATCCAACCGCCCGATACAAAAAACCCGCCGGCGGTGTCCGGCGGGTTTGCGTGGTGGCCCGAGGGCCGCGCGTCAGCGCGCGTGCGAGTCGCTGGGTAGCGCGGCCGGCTGGTGGTTTCTTTCCCCTTCGCCACGCTCACGCAGCGTGAATGCGCCGACGGTCTCGGCGAGACGATGCGACTGGGCCTTGAGCTCGGCGGCGGCGGTGGCGCTCTGCTCGACCATGGCGGCATTCTGCTGCGTCATGTTGTCGAGTTCGGTCACCGCGACATTGACCTGGCCGATGCCATCGCGCTGTTCGCTGGTCGCGGCGTCGATCTCGCCGAGGACCTCCGAGACCCGAGCCACGCCCTCGACGATTTCGTCCATCGCCGTGCCCGCGCTGCGTGCCAGCTCCGCGCCGGCCTGGGTCTTGTCGGCGGCATTGTCGATCAGCGACTTGATCTCGCGTGACGCCTCGGCGCTGCGCGTGGCGAGCTGGCGCACCTCGCTGGCCACCACCGCAAAGCCACGCCCTTGCTCGCCGGCCCGCGCCGCCTCGACCGAGGCATTGAGCGCCAGCAGGTTGGTCTGGAAGGCGATGCCATCCATGGTGGTCACGATCTCGGCCACCTGGTGCGAGGCCGCCTCGATCTCGTCCATGGTCTTCACCACGTCCCCGACGACCTGGCCGCCCCGCGTCGCCGACTGACTGGCCGAGGTGGCAAGGCCGCTGGCCTGGCGCGCCGAGTCGGCGGTATTCGAGACCGTGCCGGTCAACTCCTCCATCGAGGCCGAGGTTTCCTGCAGGCTGGAAGCGGTGGTGTCCGTGCGTCCGGCAAGATCCTGGCTGGCCGAGGCGATCTCCGACGAGGCCACGCGCACCGAATCGCTGCTGTCGCGCACGTCCAGCAGTACATCGTTCATGGTGTCGGCGAAGGCATTGAACTGCGTCGCCAGCTCGGCGATCTCGTTGCGACCACGCACCGGCAGGCGCTGGGTCAGGTCGCCGCCACCGGAGGCGATATCGCGCATGCGGCCGGCCAACTGGCGCAGCGGCCGCGACAGGCTGCCGCCCAGCAGCCAGCTGACCAGCAGCCCCAATGCCGCGATGACCGCACCCACCGCGATCATGCCGGCCATGTCGGCTTGGCGCTGAGCCTCGAGGTCCGACTGAAGGTCATCGGCGCCGGCCATGACCACATCCGCCGGCAGACGAATCATCACGACCCAGGGTTTGCTGTCTTCCAGCAATCGGAACGGCCAGTACAGCTCGATCATCTCGCCCGAGGCGTCACGCACCGGATCGCCGGCCTTGGCCCGCTGCAATTGCGAAACCACCGTCTCGTCGAAGATGGCGCCCGCCTGCTTGCCCGCCGCCTCGGCATGACCGGTGGAGGCGGTAATCCCGCCGCGTGGGGCGATCAGCGCCATCTCGCCGGCACCGTCGTAGAGCGAGCCATTCGCCTCGCGAAGCAGCCCCTGGATGAAGTCCACCGACAAATCGACCCCGGCGCTGCCCCGGAATTCACCGTCGACCATCACCGGCACGTTGAACGAGGTCACCATCAGGGTCTTGCCGTTGTAGTCGTACGGGGCCGGGTCGATGACACAGGGCTTCTGGGTCTCGCGCGGGCATAGATAGTATTCGCCCTCGCGAATACCACTGTCCTGGCGCGTCTCGCTTTCCATGGTCTCGCCCAGAGGCAGCACTTCGATGTCGCCCGACTCGGTGCGATACCACCATGGCATGAAGCGACCATCGGGGCCATAGCCGGCGTCTTCACGCCCCGTGTACTCGCTGTCATCGCCGAAGGCATCGGGTTCCCAGCCGATGAAGGCATCCAGCAGGTCGGGGTTTTCCGCCACCGTGTCGCGAATCACGTTCGACAGTTCCTCGCGGGACAACGAGACGCCCCGATCCCCCTCCATCAGTTCGTTGAGCGAGGCGAGGTTGCGCGCCTGATCCAACGCCTGGGTCAGCCGCGCCTGAATCCGCTCGGCCTGGGTCGAGGCCACCGCATCCAGACGTTGCTCGATGTTCTGTTCGAGCAGTTCACGAGTTTGACCATCGACGAAGGCCATCGAGCGAGAGTTGGCGAAGGTGGCATAGCCCACCAGCGCCACCACCAGGACCACGATGCAGGCCCCGACGAGTGTCGCGACCAGCGTACGAATCGATTTGAAATGCATGCTCACACCTCCATCCCGAGTGACCGGGCGAAGGAGCATACGGGACGTAGCGATGCCGATACGGCAGCGCCCGCCACCTGGCGGCACATGGATAAGCAAGGCAACATGGAAACGATCTCGTCATGACAGGATTCAAGTGGGCAGGGGCAGGCGTTGACGCCCCGTGCCCCGCGTATCGGCCGGTCATAAGTAAACTTTAGGCAACGTACGACCTGGCCGCGCTCCGTCTCCCAGCGTTCCTTCTCTCCGCCCCCTCTCCCCGCCTCTTTCTCCCGTCGCTGCGGCCGACCCGACGTGGATTCAGGCTTACAGCAACCCAGGCAATGGACGCACACGCCTTGCTTGTAATGATCACGGGGGTTTTGCAAACTGCCTCGCGATGGCGCGGATGCAGATGCGCCGTCGGCCGCATGCCCCAACGACGACAACAGGGAACGTGGTATGTCCGATGCCTCAAGACGCTCTCCAGGGCGCTCCTCGATAGCGGCGGATGACGCCTCCGCCACGCCCGCCCCCGCAGGAGAGCGTCTGCCCGATCTGCTTCTGCGCGTGGCCCAACGCGATCGCCGCGCCTTCACGCAGTTGTACGCGGCCACGTCGGCGAAACTCCATGGCACGGTACTGCGTATCTTGAAGGAGAGGGGCCGGGCCGACGACGTGGTTCAGGAGGCCTACGTCACGATCTGGCAGAAGGCGGCACAGTTCGACGCCGAGCGTGCCTCGCCCATTGCCTGGATGGTCGCCATCGCCCGCCATGCCGCCATCGACGAGCTGCGCCGCCGGCCTCGGGCTCCTCACGAGCCGGAAGAGGCGTTGGCCCACACGCCCGCCGACGGGCCCAGCGCCCATGAGCACCTGGAATACGAGCAGGACGCCAAGCGGCTGCATGCGTGCCTGGAAGCGCTCGAGGCCGAGCGCCGGGACATGGTCCGCCTCGCGTACCTGGACGGCTGGTCGCGCGCCGATCTGGCCACGCATTTCGAGCAGCCGGTGAATACCGTCAAGACCTGGCTCCATCGGGCCTTGAAGCAACTCAAGGGGTGCCTGGCACCATGACCGACCACGACGACATCGACATGCTGGCCGCCGAGTACGTACTGGGCACCCTCGACGCCGAGGAACGCGCGCAGGTGGCCCGGCGCCGGCAGCACGACGCCGGTCTGGACGCGTGCATTCTCGCCTGGGAAGCACGCCTCGCCCCGCTCGGCGACGAGATCGAGGCCATCGCCCCCGGGCCGGACCTGCTGGCCAGGATCGAACGTCGCATCGACGAGCTCGAAACGACTTCGCGGACGAATCCCAAGCCGGAAGGAGACCCGGACGGCACGGCCCAGGTGATCGCGCTGCGCCGCCGCCTCGGCTTCTGGCGCGGATGCACCGGCCTGGCCACGGCCGCGGCGCTGATACTCGCCGTGGCGCTGATCGCGCCGTTCGATGACAGGTCGGATGAACCGCCCTTCGTGGCCGTCTTCCAGCAGGACGACCAGCAGCCGGCCTTCATGCTTTCCGTCGACCTCGACAGCCGCCGGCTCAACGTGCGACCGGTGACCGCCAAGCCGCTGCCGGACCGCAGCTACCAGCTATGGATCAAGGCGGAGTCGCTGGGACCCGAGCCCCGCTCGGTGGGCGTGCTGAACGACGACTTGAGCCTGCCGGCCGACGCCCTGAGCGACTACGACCCCGAGCTGCTCAAGCAGGCCACCTTCGGCATCAGCATCGAGCCGCCGGGCGGTTCGCCCACGGGCCAGCCGACGAGTCCCGCGATTCACGGCTACCTCTATCCCACCGACCGAAACGCGGTATCGCAGCATCTGTGATTTTTTTGCGCCGAGGTGAAACCTTGCCCGCGCTCCTTGCGTAACTAGGAGCACGCCCATCCCAACCACTTCGCAACGATGGGGCGTGCTCGGAACTCAAGGAGAGAATGATGACCAAGCTCATGGCAAGTGCATTCGTATCCGCCACCCTGCTCGCCGGCGCCTCACTGGCCCAGGCGGAAATGCACGGTGACATGCATCCGCAGGTCTGGGCCGACGACCAATCCGTGGCCGGCGGCACGGTCACCGCGGAAAAGGTCACGGCGGACAGCAACGGCTGGCTGGTGGTCCACCGCACCGACGAGAGCATGAAGCCCGGCCCCGTGGTCGGTCACGCCCCGCTCAAGGAAGGCGAGAACATGGACGTCACCGCGCTGCTGACCGAAGACGTCAGTGCCGGCGATCACCTGATGCTGATGGTCCACAGCGAAGAAGGCGGCATGGAGACCGGTGTGTTCGAGTACACCCTCGGCGCCAAGGAAGACGGTCCCGTCAAGATGGACGGCAAGCTGGTCACCGATACCATCACCGCGCAGTAACCGTCCTTCGGCATGCCGGAAGACAGAAGGGGCCTGCAGGCCCCTTTTTCGTGCCCGACCAGTGAAGTGGACGACGCGTCCCCACTCATGGCCGGCGCGTAGCCATCACGATGTCCGCGACGACGCTGACAGCTCAATCACGCCCCCTTCCGCCGGCATCGCCACTCATGCACTGATCCGCAAACTGTCCATGTGACCTAGACTTGTGCCAAAGGGAAGACGATATCGCTTCGTTTCTTCGGTCTTGCTATACATCAAAAAGGACGGCCCGGCGGTATGCTCCAATGACCAGGCGGCATCCTACCGCTATGCTCACGGTGGCCAGAGGCACAATGTCATGTTCGACCTGTCTTTTCTTCATGCAAACTCTTTCTACGAACTCACCGGTTTACTGCTACTGGTTGCCATCGTCGGCTCTATCGGTCTGATCCTGAAGCAACCGATGATCGTCAGTCTCATCGCGGCGGGCATCTTGGCGGGTCCGTCGGCCCTCGACATGGTGTCTTCCCACGAAAACATCGAGATTCTGGCCGAACTAGGCATTGCCATCCTGTTATTCCTTGTAGGTTTAAAGCTTGACTTGAAACTCATCAACACGCTTGGTCCCGTCTCGCTGGCCACGGGGCTAGGACAAGTCCTTTTCACCTCGGTCATCGGTTTCCTTTTGGGCCTGCTCCTTGGGCTGGACAGCATTACGGCTATCTATGTGGCAGTCGCGCTCACTTTCTCCAGCACCATCATTATCGTCAAGCTGCTCTCCGACAAGCGTGAAGCCGACTCCTTACATGGTCGAATCGCCATCGGCTTTCTAATCGTGCAAGACCTTTTCGTGGTTCTTGCCATGATGATGCTGTCTGCTTATGGCGTCGGCGCACAACCCAGCACTGGCGACAGTGCCTTTGTGCAAATTGTAAAGATCATCGCTTATGGTCTGATCATGCTGGCCATTGTCGGCGTTTTTATTCGCTACCTTGCGACTCCCATCGTGTCTCGTATCGCTCGTTCGACCGAGTTGCTGATCGTTTTTTCGATCGCTTGGGCATCGCTCCTTGCCGCGTTAGGTGACCATCTTGGATTCGGAAAGGAGCTAGGTGGGCTGCTTGCAGGTGTGTCTCTAGCCTCGACCCCCTTCCGCGAGGCGATCGTGGCACGCCTCTCCTCACTGCGCGACTTTTTATTATTATTCTTTTTCATCGCTTTAGGCACACAATTGGACTTAAGCCTTCTCGGCGCTCAAGTCTATCCTGCCATGGTATTTTCTCTATTCGTTCTCATTGGCAACCCCCTCATCGTTGTCATCATCATGGGGTTCATGGGGTATCGAAAACGCACAGGTTTCCTGGCGGGGCTGACCGTTGCTCAAATCAGCGAGTTTTCACTCATCTTCATGACCATGGGAGTTTCACTCGGCCATGTAACGGCTGAGTCTCTGGGGCTTGTCACTTTGGTTGGTCTTATCACCATCGCACTTTCCGTTTACATGATCACCTACTCGCATTTTCTTTACAACTGGATAGAGCCCATGCTCACTATCTTCGAGAGAAAGCACCCTATCCGAGAATCATCAATAGAAGACCATAAAAAGATCGAGAAAAAAAGCTACGACATCATCTTGTTTGGACTAGGCCGGTATGGCAAAGCCATCGCACAATATCTTCGAAAAGAAGGCTTTTCCATCTTGGCGGTTGATTTCAACCCTGACGAAGTTCAGCGCTGGAGGAATATAGGTAACGATGCGCTTTACGGAGATGCCTTTGATCAAGATTTGCTCAGCGAGCTCCCTATCGAAAACGTCAAATGGGTTATCTCGGCCATGCCGCAGCACGACCTTGGGATCACCCATGAAGACCCGAGACTCGTATTGATCAATGCGCTAAAGCAGCAGCACTATACAGGAAGGATTGCCATATCCACCCAACGGCAGCATGAAAAGGAAATGCTCCATGCCAAGGGGGCGGATGTGGTGTTCATGCCGTTCCATGATGCTGCAGAGCGTGCCGTGGAACGCATCGTCACATTCACCTGACGCCATGATGGAAAGCTCACTCATCAGCGTCAGGGCAACTATTTTGCAACCTCCCCTTTCATACTGACACGAGCACATCGTGCCGCGACTCAGCGAGAACTTTCTTCGTGTTTTTGCCAATAAATAGCTTTTGGAACCGGCTTTCGCCATGCTTGCCCATGACGATCAAATCGCACCCTTGTTCCTGAGCCAGGATGGAGGCTACTGGCTCGCCCTGAACCACCCTAAGCAGGGTCGAGGGGGGAAGTCCTGCTTGTTGACATAATGCATGCAGCTTCTCGTTTGCCTCCTGCTCGACCGTGGCGCGATAGCCATCTATGTCCTCACGACCGATGCCGGCGAGACTCAGTAGCCCCTGGAATGGAAGCTCCACCGCATGCAACAAGGTCAGCCCTGCCTGAGGTGCCAGCGCCTGAACATGCTGGATCGCCGCTAACGAAGAGGGAGAAAAATCCACGGGAACGAGTACGTGTCGATACGGCCCCGTCACCGGATTTTTAACGACGAGCATGGGACAGGTCGTCCTGCCTGATAAACGTTCCGCCGTCGAGCCCAGGAAAAAATGGCGTACGATACTTTCCCCGGTAGCACCACAAACCAGCAAGCTGTCCACGGCATCCTCGTCGCCAACCGCGTCGAGTAGTTCATGCAACAGCTCACCGTCGATGACGCGAGCCGTTGGGGTTATGGCATAGCGTGACTGCAAGTCGGCAGCCCATGTTTCCAACGTCTCTTGCGCCGCCTTCAAGACACGCAGGGGCAACGACGCAGCCACCGCCGCAGGAACAGCGTTCTGAAGCCTCGGCATGAGCTCAAGATTGACGATATGCAGCAGCTCCATGGGCACGGCCAACGAATGACTCAGTTGTGCAGCACGTTCAGCTGCCTGACGAGCCGGAGCAGATAGGTCCGTCGCCAAGACAATCCGTCTCATGGTCGATCTCCTCGGTGATAGCGTTTCCCCACTCGACGCATCAATATTTTCTCGCTTTCCAGCACGACCATGATGACCATGCCGGCTCCCATGATCAGCCATCCGTCCGCGAAGGTGACCGGGCGAGTATCGAAGACGGCCTGCATGACGGGCAGGTACGTGAAGGCAAGCTGCGCCGCGACGACGGTCGCCACCGCCGCCAGCACGGCGGGCGTGCCCAGCACGCCGCGCCAATGCAACGAGGTCATGTGCAAAAAGCGCACATTGAAAAGATAGAAGACTTCCATGGCCACAACCATATTGACCACCAGCGTGCGCGCCATGGCCAGCTCGTCGCCCCGGCCCAGGGAGTAGAAGAAAACGCCCAGCGCCGCCGCCATGAACAGCAGCGATACGAAGGCCACGCGCCATATCAGAAAAGGCGTGAGCAGCCCCCGCTCGGGAGGACGAGGCCGGCGACGCATGACCTGCGGCTCGGCCGGCTCGAACGCCAGGGCCAGGCCGAGCGTGGCCGCCGTGACGAGATTGATCCACAGGATCTGGACGGCGGACATCGGCATGGCCACGTTGAGCGCGAGGGCGGCGATCACGGCCAGCACCTCGCCGCCGTTGGTCGGCAGCGTCCACGCCACCACCTTGCGGATGTTGTCGTAGACCACCCGCCCCTCGTGCACGGCGGCCACGATGGAGGCGAAGTTGTCGTCGAGCAGCACCATGCGCGAGGCCTCCTTGGCCGCATCGGTACCCTTGTGGCCCATGCCGATCCCCACATCCGCCTGCTTCAAGGCTGGCGCGTCGTTCACGCCGTCCCCGGTCATCGCCACGATGGCGCCGGTCGACTGCAGCGCCCGGACGATGCGCAGCTTGTGTGCCGGCGTAGTGCGGGCGAAGACTGCGGTCTCGGCGACCCTGCCGGGCAGGGCGTCGTCGGGGATGGCGTCGAGCTCGCCCCCGGTCAGCACGCGCGGCGCGTCCCCGAGCCCCAGCTGGCAGGCGATGGCCGCGGCCGTGGCGGCGTGATCGCCGGTGATCATCTTCACCGCGATGCCGGCGGCGCGGCACTCGGCGATGGCCGCGATGGCCTCCTCCCGGGGCGGATCGATGAAGCCCACCAGGCCGAGAAAGCACAGGCCCTCCTCGAGGTCGGCGAACTGCAGCGCATGGGTCCCCGCCGGCACCGGCTTGACGGCCAGCCCCAGCACGCGCTCTCCCTCGCCGGCCGCCTGTGCGATGCGTGCGGCCCAGGCGTCACGGTCCAGCGCCACGCCTGTCTCCCCCGCCGCCTGCGCCATACACAGCGCCAGCAGCTCATCGGGTGCACCCTTGACGAAGATCCGGCAGTCGCCCGCCGCATGACGGTCGAGCGTGGCCATGAAGCGATGCCGGGCATCGAAGGGAATCGCATCGAGCCGCGTCCACGCTCGGCGCAGCGCTTCCGGCGCCAGCCCCGCCTTGAGCGCCAGCGCCACCAGCGCCCCCTCCATCGGATCGCCCACCACACGCCACTCGCCCTCGACCTGGTGCAGCCGGGCATCGTTGCACAGCACGCCGGCCAGGATGAGCCGCTCGGCATCCGCCAGCCGCTGCTCCGCGTTCTCGGCCCCCGGCTCGGGCGTCAGCCGCCCCACCGGCGCATAGCCCGCGCCGCTCACCGCGATCGCGCCACCAGGCACGTCCACCCGGCGCGCCGTCATCTCGTTGCGCGTCAGCGTGCCGGTCTTGTCGGAGCAGATGACCGAGGTGGCGCCCAGCGTTTCCACGGCGGGCAACTGCCGGATCGCCGCATTGCGACGCGCCATGCGCTGCACGCCGATCGCCAGCGTGATGGTGATGACCGCCGGCAGGCCCTCGGGAATCGCCCCCACCGCCAGGGCCACCACGATGATGAGGGCCTCCGGCCAGGCAAGGCCACGCACCAGCACCGCGAAGGCGAACAAGACGGCGGCCACGCCTAGGGTGATCCAGGTGAAGCGTGTGCCGAAGCGATTGATCTGACGCAGCAGCGGCGTGGTCAAGGGCGCCACGTCGCCCAGCAACGCGCTGATCTGCCCGATCTCGGTCTCGCGGCCCGTGGCCACGACGACCCCGGTGGCCTGCCCGGTCGCCACCAGCGTGCCCGAGTACGCCATGCAATGCCGCTCGCCGAGCGCGGCCGCCGCCGGTGCCGGTGCTGCCTGCTTTTCCGCTGCCACCGACTCCCCGGTCAGCACCGCCTCCTCGATGCGCAGCGCCCTGACCTGCACCAGGCGCACGTCCGCCGGCACTCGGTCGCCCGCTTCCAACAGCACGATGTCGCCGGGGACGAGCGTCTCCACCGGCACCTGCATGCGCCGCCCGTCGCGGAGCACATGGGCCTGCGCGGCGATGAGTTCGTGAATCGCCTGCAGCGCCTTTTCCGCCCGGCCTTCCTGGATAAAACCCACCAGCGCATTGACCAGCACCACGCCGAGGATCACCGCCGCGTCGACCAGGTGCCCCAGCAACGCCGCCGCCCCGGCCGCCGCCAGCAGGAAGTAGATCAGGGCGTTGTTGAAATGCGCCAGGAAGCGGCCCAGTGGCGACCGCCCCGCCAAGCTGGGCAGCCGATTGGGGCCATGACTGGCCAGGCGACGGGCCGCCTCGTCCGGCGCCAGCCCCTCGGGCGAACTCGCCAACGCCGCCAGCACGTCATCGGCCGCCTGCGCATGGGGCGCCGCGAGGGTGTCATCGGGCGAGGTCGCGACGCCTCGCGTCGCCGAAGGTGCCTGCATCTTGTCTCCTCGAGGGTCGGCCGGGGCGCCCGGCCGCTTGTCGCCATGGATCGTGTCGTTACGGCGCGGGGCGTGTCAGATCGAGACTCAGCGTCACGGTATCCACGGTGTCGCCGGCGGGCTGGGTCACGAATCCCAGCTCCGCCGCCATCTGCCGCATGGGGTGGTTGTCGCGCAGGACATCGGCGAAGACCTGGCGAATGCCGGTCTCACGGGCATACGCGAGCAGCCGCTGCATCAGGCGATAGCCGAGGCCGGTGCCCTTCTTGTCGCTGCGGACCATGATCGCGAACTCGGCCTTCTCCTTGTCGGGATCGGCGGAGAGCCGCACCACACCGACGATGGCCGACTCCCCCGGCGAGGTCGCCACGAAGGCCATCTCGCGGTCGTAGTCGATCTGCGTCAGGCGCGCGGCGAAGGCATGATCGAAGGGCTTGATGGCCGCGAAGAAACGCATCCGCACATCCTCGGGCGTGGAATTGCGCAGCATCTCGACCAGCGCGCCCTCGTCCTCGGGGCGAATGGGCCGCAGGCAGTAACGCTGCCCGGCCCGCGTCTCGATCTCTTCCTCCAGCTGCTGCGGATACGGCCGAATCGCCAGGGGTTTGCGCTGGTCGCCCTCGGCGCGGACCACGATGCGCGCATCCAGGGCGATCACCCCGCTGGCATCCGTCAGCAGCGGATTGATGTCGAGCTCGACCACGCGCGTCAGGTCGCTGACCAGTTGCGAGACCTTGATGAGCGTCGCGGTCACGGCCTCGAGGTCGGCCGCCGGGCGGTCCCGATAGCCACGCAACAACCGCGCCACGCGCGTCGAGGCGATCATGTCCCGCGCCAGCAGTGGATTGAGCGGCGGCAGCCCCACCACCCGGTCGCCGATGACCTCGACCGCCGTGCCGCCCTGGCCGAACACGATCACCGGCCCGAAGAGGCTGTCTTCGGCGACGCCCACGATCAGCTCATGCGCCCCCGGCCGGCGGATCATCGGCTGCACGTTGAAGCCCTCCACGCGGGCCTCGGGCTGGGCACGCCGCACCGCCGCGAGCATGTCCTCGGCGGCCTGCGTCACGGCGCCGGGCGAGGCCAGATTCAACTGCACCCCACCGACATCCGATTTATGCGAGATATCCGGCGAGAGGATCTTCAGCACCACCGGAAAGCCCAGCCGCTGCGCCGCCTGGCTGGCTTCTTCCGGGGTCCGCGCCACGATGGCGGGCACCGTGGGGATGTCATAGGCCGCGAGCACCGCCACCGCCTCCGGCTCGGTCAGCACGCTGCGCCCCGCCGCGATCACGCCGTCGATGACCGCCTCCGCCTTGGCCGGCTCGAGGGTGACGGCCTCGGCCAGCGCCGGGGGCGTTTCCATCAGCGCCTGCTGGTTACGCCGGTAGCTGAACAGGTGCGAGAAGGCCCGGATGGCCTGCTCCGGCGTCTCGTAGGTGGGCAGGCGCTGCGCGGCGAACAGATGCCGCGCCTGGTCGGGCGCGCCCTCGCCCAGCCAGCAGGTCAGCACCGCCGCCTGCCGCGTGCCGATCGTCTCGACCACCGCCCGGGCCGCGTCCAGGCTATCGGCGACCGCCGCCGGACAGTTCATGACCAGGATCGCATCCGCGCCGCGCTCGTCGAGCAGCGCCTCGAGGGCGAGCGCGTAGCGCCTCCCCGGGGCATCGCCCAGAATGTCCACGGGATTGGCATGCGACCATGCCTCGGGCAGCGCCTCGTTCAGGCGTGCCAGCGTCGTCTCGGCGAGTTCGGCCAGATGCCCGTTCGCGGCGGCCAGCGCATCCACCGCCAGCACGCCGATGCCGCCGCCATTGGTGAGAATCGCCAGCCGGTCGCCCTTCACGCGGATGCCGGTCGCCAGGGTGCCGGCGGCCTGGAACAGCTCGTCCAGCGTCGCCACCCGGAGCATCCCCGCGCGCCGGAACGCCGCATCGTAGACGGCATCCGCCCCGGCCAGCGCCCCGGTGTGCGACAGCGCCGCCTTGGCTCCCGCCGTACTGCGGCCGGTCTTGACCACCACCACGGGCTTGTTGCGCGAGGCCATGCGCGCCGCCGAGAGAAACTTGCGCACCTCGGTCACCGCCTCGACGTAGAGCAGGATCGAGCGGGTCTTGGGGTCCAGGGCCAGGTAGTCGAGCATGTCGCCGAAATCGACATCGCTCATCGCCCCCAGCGAGACGACGTGCGAAAAACCGATGCCGCGCGCCGAGGCCCAGTCGAGAATGGACGTCGCCACCGCGCCGGACTGGGTCACGAAGGCGACATCGCCCTTGGCAGGCGTGAGATGCGCGAAACTGGCGTTGATGCCCATGTGCGGCGCCAGGATCCCCAGGCAATTGGGCCCGACGATGCGCATCAGATAAGGCTTGGCGGCATCGAGCATCGCCTGCTTGAGCGCCATGCCCTCGGGGCGCGCGCCCTCGCCGAAGCCCGCCGAGATCACCACCGCCGCGCGGCAGCCACGCTCGCCAAGCTCGCGGATCAGCCCCGGCACGCTCTCCGCCGGCGTGGCGATGATCGCCAGGTCCGGCGCCAACGGCAGCTCGGCGATACTGTGATAGTTGAGGGTCGAGCGGATGGCCCGCTCGTGCGGGTTCACGGTCAGGATGGGCCCCGCGAAACCGGCCTCCAGCAGATTGCGCGCCAGCACTGCCCCCACCGAGCCCGGCCGATTGCTCGCCCCGATCAGGGCGATCGTGGCCGGGGCGAACAACGCATCCAGATTGCGAATCGACATCGGGCCTCTCCGGTCCGTTCAGCGAGCGGCAACCATCAGGCGGTCAGCAGCATCTTGATGGCCTTTTCCGACGCGGCACGCGAGAACACCTCGTACGCCTTTTCGATCTCGTCCAGCGCGAAGCGGTGGGTGATCAGGCTTTCGGCATCGATGCCGCCGGTCTCGAGAAACCGCATGAGCACGGGAATGGTATTGGTATTCACCAGCCCGGTGCGGACCGTGACGTTCTTGATCCACAGCTCCTCGAGGCGCAGTTCGACGCTGCGGCCATGCACGCCGATGTTGGCGAGCCGCCCGCCCGGACGCAGGATGCGCTGGCAGGTATCGAACGTCTCGGGGATACCCACGGCCTCCATGGCCACGTCGACGCCCTCGCCGTCGGTAAGCGACATGACCGTCTCCACCGGATCGGTACTGACGGTGTCGGTCGCGCCCAGTTGCCGCGCCACGGCCAGGCGATTCTCGTCCGGGTCGACCATGATGATGCGCCCCGGCGAATAGAAGCGCGCGGTCAACAAGGCGGCCAGCCCGATGGGGCCCGAGCCGACGATGGCCACGGTATCCCCCAGCGAGACCTCTCCGTTCAACGCGCCGATCTCGTGGCCGGTGGGCAGGATGTCACTCAGCATCAGCGCCGCGGCGGGCTCCAGCCCCGGCGGCAACCGGTACAGGCTGTTGGCGGCATGCGGAATGCGCACCACCTCGGCCTGGGTGCCATCGATCTTGTGACCGAGAATCCACCCGCCATCGCGGCAATGCGCATACATGCCCTGCTTGCAGTAATCGCAGTGCCCGCACGACGTGATGCACGAGATCAGCACCTGATCGCCGACCGCGAGGCCGCTGACGGCCCCGCCAACTTCCTTGATCACCCCGATGCCTTCATGGCCCAGGGTGCGCCCCGGCGTCACCGCCGGCACATCGCCCTTGAGGATGTGCAGGTCGGTGCCGCAAATGGTGGTATACGTCACCCGCACGATGGCATCCGTGGTTTGCTCGATTGCGGGCCGATCCTTCTCTTTCCAGGCCTTCTGCCCCACTCCCTCATAGACAAGCGCTTTCATATCCCCTTCCCCGGGTAACGCCCACCGCGACTCGGCAAGCCTTTGCCTGAGTATAGAAAGCGCGGAAAAACAGGGCTTGATCAGGGTCAAGTTTTCGATCTGTACGCAGCCGGGCATGCGTCATGCTTACGTCCTTGCTTATCGACATATCCATTCATAATGTCTTGCTTCATGGTGAAAGCACTCATGAAGAAGAAATTGTCGGAGCGTGTACCAAAAGGCTGCTTGGCAGCAAAGCTTACACCTGCTACACCCCATAAGTAGACGCCCAAGCTAACAGGGGAAAACAATTCTCCCAAAGCCCTCAGCAATTAGCTTAGAATCTACAGCGCTACGAATAACACTTCAAAGTATCACGTATCGCATTAATAGCTTCATCAAACACGCCATCTGGAATACCACCAAAAGCAATCCTAAGTGCTTGAGGGACGGCATCAGTAGTACAAAAAGGTTCAGCAGTTGAAACCACCACATCTCTCTCCAGGAGCTTGGACATAATTTTTTCAGCACGTACTTTATTATGAAGTCTCAACCACAAGTAGTTTGCATTAGAGTGTGCCTGTATATCAAACTCTCCTAGAACCTCCTTACATGCTAACTGCTTGGAAGCTCCATCATCCTTTCGAGCCTTCTCAATACTATTGATGGTTCCATCCTCAATCCAGTTGGTAACAATAGCAGCCATCAACGATGGCGTATTCCAAGTGGAAGCTTTGATGGAAGAGGCTAGCTTACTTACATGCTTTTCTGGAGAAATTAAATATCCTACCCTAAGCCCTGTGGCTATATTTTTCGAAAAACTTCCTACCTGAACAGTTACTTCAGGAGCAATCTCTGAAAAGCTTGGTGGAGCGTCAGGCTCTAAAAATGCATACGCCATATCCTCAATAATAGTCAACCCATATTTCCTGGAAAGGTAAACAACGGCATCCCGCTCTTCTTTAGACATCACATAACCCAAAGGGTTATGTACAGTGGGGATCAAATACATACCTTTTATTCTTTTTCGAACAATAGCATCTTCGAAGTGATCAAGATCTATTGCTGACCCTTCCTTACTAAATGAAAAAAGGGGGTTGCTAAGTAAAGAGCTGGCTGTAATAAACCCCGGATAAGTCAAGGGGTCAACCGCGATGGTGTCACCCCGGTTAAACACTGATAGCAGAGAGACAAAAAGACCATGCTGGCCGCCGGAAGTTATTAACAATCTCTCAGGATCAAAATCACCTGCTAACCTTCGAGCGTAATTAGCAATAACCAGTCTCTCTTCAGCTCTTCCTACATGAGGCTGATACCGCAGCATTGATTCCAAATCTCCTTTGGCACTTATCTTGCGAAGCACACTCCTCAGGAGGTCAGAATCAGAAGTATTACCGGGCATATTCAATGTCAGATCAATAAAACCATCGGGTGAAACCTGCTCGAAGCCTCGTGGTAGGGGGTGCCCTTGGTGGCGTACGAACATGCCACGACCACGTTCACCTATGATCAAACCTTTGCTTATAAGCAATTTATACGCCCGGGTAGCAGTGGCAAGAGCCACACCATGCTTTTCCGCAACATCCCGATGCGTGGGTAGGCGGCTACCAGGTGGCAATGAACCATCCGAAATCATGCTTTCAATTTTTCTAGCCAAATCA